>NZ_JACVAG010000001.1:0-1279574 GCF_014851695.1 Pseudoxanthomonas sp. PXM04 | reverse complement strand
CCACCTTCAGGTCCACGTCCATGGTCCCCTCCGTGGCCCCGGGCTTGACCAGCGGCACCACCTGCCGGCGCGCGGTGCGGTTGAGCGCGGCCAGCTGGTCCTGGGCGCGGCGGAAGTCCGGCACCTGCCCGGTGGCCAGCGCCGGCACCGCCGCGCGCAGCCGTGCCGGGTCGTGGTGCCGGGCCCCGACCACGTTCACCGTCCCCACCCGGGTCTGGGTCACCTGCAGCACCACCACCCCGCCGCTGACCTGCTGCTCGGGCAGGTCCACGTACACGGACTGGTAGCCGCGCTGCTGGTAGGCCGCCTGCAGCGCATCGCGCGCGGCCTCCACGTCGGCCAGCGTCCGCCCCGGGCCCAGGTACGGCATCACCGCCTGCTCAATCTCCCGCGCCGCCAGCACGCTGTTGCCGCGCACCCGGTACTCCTGGATGCTCACCCGCTGCGGCGGCGCGCTCGACGCCTCCGGTGCCTCGGCTGCGGGCGGGGCGTCCTGCGCGAACGTGGATGTGCTCGCGGCCAGCAGGCACAGGGTCAACGGCGCCAGCCTCGGCGCCTTCTTGTCTGGGAACATCGGTCGGGTTCTCAATGCGTAAGGAAGGACAAAAGCGAATCGGCAGCGACCTTCATCCGATGACGCCGCTGCATGGGCGGTGGCGTCATCGAGACCAGCGGCAGCGGGATTTCCGGATTGCGGAGCGTGCGGACGAATCCGATCCCCATCGGGCGTCGTTTCATTCTCAATGCCGTCCTTGACGCGGGTTTGACGGTGCCGGGCGCTTGCGCGGTTCCGCCGCGGGATCGCCCATGCTCACCTGCACCACGCTGTTGGCGTCGTAGCCCTCGCCTTCGCCACCGCGCGGCGCTGCGCCGCTGGCGTCGGCGCCGAAGCCGAGCACCTGCACGCTGATCACCGACGGACGATTCCGCGCGTTCTGCCGCTTGACCACGTCCTGCGCCGCCTGCACCGCGCTGGTGGCGGCGGAACTGGCGTTGGACAGCGCACTGACGTTCACCGCCGCGACCACCGGAATACCCTTGGCCTCGCCCTGCACCTGGATGTTCTCGGCGTTGACCACCCGCAGCGCGGCCAGGTTGACGTTGCCGGAAACACGGATGCCCGCCTCGCCCGCGTCGATGGTGCCCAACGGCGCGATCAGATCCACATCGCCGGGCGGCACTTCCGCGATGGGATTGAGCGTGGCGATGCCCGCGCCGGTGTTCGGCGTGGTCGGCGACAGCGAAACATTGCCGATGGCGTCATAGGCACGACGCTGCGGGGTGTACACGATGGTGGTCTTGCTGCCGCGGCCGGCGTTGATGTCGCCCTCCGCCGACCAGGCCAGGATGTTGCCGCCGAAGGTGGTGAAGATGCGGCTCTGGCCCAGCAGGATGCTGCCCTGCGAGTACATGTTGATGTCGCCATCGCCCTGGGTCAGCACGCCGGAACCTTCCGCCGGGGTGAATCCGCCATCCACGCCGACCAGCGTGCGGCCGCCGGGCACCAGCAGGTTGATGTCGCCGCCGAAGTCGGTATGGATGCCGGCGTCGAGGACCTTGTAGAACGGCACGCCGCCGGGACGGCCGCGCGCGAACCATTCGTCCTCGCGGATGTAGCTCTGGCCCGGCCGGGGGCGTGCGGAGGGCGTCTCGCCGAAGGTCTCGTAGTACAAGGCGCTGCTGAACATCGTCAGGCCACCCTCGTAACGGATGGCGTTGCCGGCACTGTCCTTCGCCGGCAGCAGCGTGGCGATCGCCTCGCGTCCGCGCAGGTAGCTGCCTTCGCGCGGGCCGCCGTCCTGGTTGTACTCGCGGCCGGCCGTCTTCAGTTCGTTGTAGTAGGCATTGCGCAGGAACACGCGCTGCTGTTCCGGCGGCAACGCGGCGAAGAAGGCGCGGGCGTCCATGACGGCGGCGTCGAAGTGCAGGCCCAGGCCGTTGGCGCCGCCGAAACGCGCGGTGAGCCAGTTGACCAGGTGCAGATCGCTCTCGCGCTGGAACTCGCGCGTCAGGTTGCGGTTGCTTGCGCTCTTGCCTGCTGCCAGCGCGGTGTTGCGGACCTGATCCAGCTCGGCCTGCTTTTCGAGCATGAATGTTGTCGCGCCGGCCTCGTCTCCGGTGTAGCCGAACTCGCGCGCCAGCCACTGCGCCAGGGTCAGGCTGCCGTCGTAGATGCGCACCGCCTTGCCGGGCTGATCGCCCAGCGGGCGTTCCGGATCGGCCTGGTTCGCCGGGTCCAGGTAGCGCGCCGCGAAGGCCGCCCAGTCCGCACCGTGCTCGCCTACCCCGGCCATGACGGTGATGCCGGCGCCGCTGCCCCGATCACCCGGAGTAACGTTGTAGACCGGCCCGATGCTGCGCAATTCGGCCTTGTCGGCCATGTACACGTCGCGGCCGGCGGTGAGTTCCAATTCGCCGGGGCCGGCGATGTAGAAGGAGCTGAAGCGGATGTCCCGTCCCGCCTCGACCACCGACACGTCGTCGGCGCTGGTGTGCACGATCAGATTGCCGCGCGAGGTGCCGGTGCCGACGTAATTCGGCTTGTGTGGCGCGGAAAGGTCGAGGGTCGTCGGGACACCGAACCAGCCGAGCGCGCCCGTCTCCTGCCCGTAGTTCTGGCCAAGCGTATCGAACTGGCCTAACTGGGTGCCCGCGTTGACGATGTCGCGGCCGGCGCGGACCGCGACCGCGCCACCGCCGTCGTACCAGGACGGATAGTTGCCGCGCTCCCCGGTATGCAGGCCACGATAGACGATGCCGCCAAGCTGCAGCCCCACCAGATCCCCTTCCACCGCGTAGTAACGCGCGGGCTGGCGACCCGCGTACACATGGCCCGACGCGGTGGGCGGCGTGAACGAGAACAGCGGATAGGCCTGCGAAGTACCGAGCGGCCCGTCGTGACCGAAGGCGAACAGTGCCGACGGTGCCAGCGCATCGGGACTGACGTTGTGCCAGACGCGACGCCCGTACCAGACGTTGTCATCAAAGCCGACGAAACCGGGATTGAAGGGGCTGGGCAAGCGGGTCGGATCCGCACCCGACACCGAGAAGCCATTGCCGCCCGCGTAGATGGAATCGCGCGCCAGCAATTCGAGCTGGCCGGCGCTTTCGACCACGAAACGCCCGTCCACCGGCGAAGGCGCCAGGACCACGCCGTTGGCGAGGCCGTTGATGCCATAGAACAGACTGCCGCTGGCGGCGACCGCACGCACGGTCGAGGGATAGATGAAATTGCCGTCGGTGGCCTGGAAGTCACTGAAGCTGCCGCGATCCAGTTCACCCAGGGTCGGGGTCAGGTTGCCGCCGGCGGCGAACAGGTCGACCGCGGTGGAAGGTGTCCACAGCGAGAACCAGTTCCAGCCGCCACCATCGTGCAGCGTGTCGTTGATCCGGTACGGGGATCCGCCGTGGAACTGCGGCACCCGGCCACCGTCGGCGGCGCCGGTCAGGACCAGATCGCCGCGCGTATCGATGCGCGCGGTGGCGTCGCCCAGCACCAGCAACGGACCGCCACCGGAGGTCGCCGCCGTCGCGGTGTACACGTCGTTGGCGCGTGACTCCTTGGGATCCATGCCGCCATGGCGAAGTTCGACGCCGCCGACCGCTCCGGCTTCCATGCGCAGCGCGCCGCGCAGGTTGGTGAAGCTGCCGTTGAGGTCCAGGCGGTGGACGTTGTTGGCCGGGAAGGTATTGGCTTCCGGAACCAGGTTGCCGACGGGGAAGCTGCGCTCGTACGGATCAGGGTTCAGGCCCCCGCCGATGCGGATATCCAGATCGCCACCGCCGGTCTGTACCAGTTCACCGGACGCGGTCACCCGACCGGTGCTGGCCACCGCCAGGTTCACGCCCTGGCTGCGGGCGATCACGTAGCCCTTGTCGCCGCGTCCCTGAAGCATGCCGGCGTCACCGCCGGTTTCCAGCAGCAGGTTGCCGCCTCCCAGCGTGCCGAAACCGGTGAACGCCATCATTCGTGGCATGCCTTCGAATCCGGACATGCCGTTATCCCGGTTCGACGCGATGTAGGTGCCGAAGTTGATCCACCATGCCGTGGCCACGTTGCCGCCGGCATCGCCGACGCTGCCGCTGCCCTGCCGCCACAGCCAGTTGCCGATCGATGCGCTGCCGGTGAGCGGGCCATTCCGGTAACCGAGCGCATCCGGGCGAATCACGGCCGTTGTTTTGCCGACGCTATCGCCCATGATGTCCCCGCGTGCGCGCAGCAGCAGGTTGCCACCGGCCTCCGGGAACCACGCCTGGTACAGACTTTGGCTGCCGCCGTCGACCAGATGTTCGAACAGGTCGCCGCCACTTGGCCCCAGGATGGTCCCATCCACGACCGCGCCCCGCGGCAGGTTGAACGGCTCGCTGCCATCGGCCGCGGTGATGCGCGCCGACGGCGTGCCGGCGGTGTAGACGCCGTACAGCGACGTGGTCAGGATGTCGTCGCCGGACACCAGCTTCAGATCACCGGTGCCGGTGCGCACCACACTGGCCAGTTGCTCGCGCACCGGCAACGTGTAGTAATCCATGTCCGGCGGCGTGGCAGGCGTGACCAGCGCGGAGAGATCGCCATAACCCCAGAGGTTCAGCTCGCCCGCGTCGACACCGATGATGCCCAGCAGCTGAAGTTCCTCGACTTCCGCGGGCGTAATCACCGCGCCGGCGATGATCGGGAACGAGTAACCGAACATCGACAGCAGGTCGACGAATTCCTGGTGGGGCGCATCGCCCCAGCGATACACCGCTGGAGAACCCGTACCCGGTACCGGCAACTGCTGCATGCCCATGCCGTAATGGTTGTCGGACAGACGCAGACCGCCGGTTCGCTCACGCGCGACCGCCAGGCGATCCGCCGCATCCGGATCGGCGCCACCCACCAGGGTGATGTCCCAGGACTGCGATCCGGCCGCGAGCATCGGCGCCAGTGCCCATTGGAGTCCCTGATGGCCATCCGCGTCCTTGTCGCGCAGGTCGACGGTTTGCACGTCACCCGGCAACTTGACTTCGGTCTCGCTGGGGATGAAAGCCCCCTTGGCCAGCGCCAGATCGGCGGCCAGTGCCACGCCGGAACCGCGCGAAGGCGCCGGCAGCGCGATACCGGCCGGCCAGATCATTTCGCCCAGTCGCGCCGCCGTCGGCAGCCGCAGGCCCGCGCCGAGGAGGGTATTGGCCGGCAACGTGACCGTGTCGGCCAACACCGTGCCCGCCGCGTACAGCAGAGTGCCGCCGGCATCGAACACGGGGCCGCCCAGCACGGTGCCGCGCGGCAGCGTCAACGGCTGCGCCAGCGTCGCTTCCGCTGGCAGTTGGGTGCCCGCGGCCACTTCCATGCCGACGATGCGCACGTCGTAGTTGAGCACCTTGCCGGACGGGAACACGGTGCCGGCCACCAGCGTGACCTTGCCGCCGTGCGGCACGACCACGTCGGCGCCATGCGGCTGCCGCCCCTTGGTCAGGATCCAGCCCTCGTCATCGAAGCCCGCGGTCAGGCGCGAGCCGTCGAAGCCGTCGCTGATGCTGCCGAACACTTCCAGATCGCCGCGCGCGCGGATCACCAGCGCGCCGGCTTCGCCGGAACCGCGCGTGGTGGTCTGCTGCGAATGCGGGTTGACGCTGACGTAGCGATGGCCGGACAGATCCAGATCACCGTCCACATGCAGGTTGCCATCCGGATTGATGGCCGGATCCGTACTGCTGACGATCTGCACGCCCGGGCGCAGATGGAACTGATCGCGATAGCCGCGCAGGCCGCCCAGACGATGCTCCATCAGATCCGCGTTGCCGAGGGCGGCGGTGATGAATGCCGTGTTCTGCCCGTGCAGGCGGTCCAGATAGTCCTGGTCGATGATCTGGTAGCTGCCGCCGTCGGTGGTGGCATCCACGCCGGGCCGGGCGCTGTCGTCGCTGGTGAAAGCGTTGACGGTGATGGTCTTGGCGCCTTCGATGGCGATGTCGCCGCGGGCATCGATGGCGACATCGTCGCCGCCGATGCGCGGCGCGTTGAGCGCCACCGTGCCATAGCCACGATCGGCACCTGCCACCCGCAGATCCATGCGTGCGCCGCTGTCGATCCGCAACAGGCCGGCACCGGAATCCACCTCGATGACCGCGCGGTTGGGCGCCTCGATGACCTGACCGTAGCTGTCCCGGCGCAGCACGTCGGCGCTGGCATCCAGCACCGCGCCGCCGGTCAGGGTGACGCCATCGCGCGCGGCCATGCGGATGCTGCCCGCCTGTTCGCCGCTGGAATCGATGACGCCATCGACCGTGAGATGCCCTTTGTCGAGCGAGACATTGACTTCATGGGCCTTGATCTCGTTGCCCACGACCAGATCACCCTCGCCCAGCCGGAAGCTGCGCGCACCGGTGACGCCATCGGCGGTCAGCCGCGCGTTGAGCCCGCCGAAATCGGCGATGTGCAGGCCATGCACGTCGATGCGACCGGCCATGAACGGCACCTCGGTGCCACCGGCGTCGTAGTGGCCGCTGCTGGCGCCGAGGATGCGACCGGCCAGGTCCACCGTGCCGGCCTGGGCGAACGCGCCCAGCTTGCCGGCGCGATTGAAGCGCGCCGACAGATCGATCTGCGCACCCGCGGACTGGCGGACGTCACCGGTGCGGCTTTCCAGCACCACGTCGCCGCCCCAGCTGTACTTGCTGACATCGAAGAATTCGAGCTTGCGTCCGGCCAGATCAAGCCGTGCGGCATCCCCCAGCACCACGTCGTCCTGCGCGCTCAGGGTGAGCTTGCCGCTCGGCAGCCACGCCAGTCCGTCGAACAGCAGCCGGCCGCCGCGGCTGTCCAGCGCGATCTCGGCGCCGAGCGCATCGCTGGCCACCGCCAGCGCCACGCCACCAGTTCCGGTCACGCGCACATCGCCACCGGCGGTGATCCGGTTGACCGAACCCGCCGCGCCGGTCAACAGCGGCGTGCTAATGTTGAGATCACCGCCGTGATAGGTGAACGCCTTGGCGGCCGGATCCCACGCGCCCTGCGACTGGTACACCGACAGCGTCCCCTTGTGCGAGGCGGTGACCCGTTCACTCGCGTTGAGGTTCACGCCGGCGAAGCCAAGCGTCATCCGGTCGTAGCTGCGCACCGTATCCGGCTGGCTCTTGGTCGCATGGCCGAAGTCGATCACCCGCGCATCGACCGTCAGCTGCCCGCTGCCAGTGCCGGGGCCCTGCGCGACCACGTTGCCACCCGCCAGCCGCGATCCGGTCCAGACCAGGGTGTCGGTATGGATGCGCGCCACGTCGCCGGCATCGCCGTAGCCGTAGATCGCCGGTGCACCGAGGACCAGTTGCTCCAGCGCGGACTTGCCGGTGACCGGATTGAAGGTGGACAGGCTGACCGACCCGTAGAAGTTGATCGATTCGCGCACCGTCAGCGCAAGGTTCTGCAACGCGGGCGCGCCATTGCGGGTATCGCCGAGCAGCAACCGGTCCAGGACCTGCTGGTTGAGGGTCATGCCGGCGGGCAGCGCGCCGCGCGCCGCGGCGTCGGCCAGCGCGGCCTGGCTGCCCACATTGATGCCGCCCACCGCCAGCACCAGGTTGCGGGTCCCGTAGCGCACCTCGTCGCCCAGCACGAAGCGGTTGTCGGTCGCGGTGGCGATCGTGCCTTCGGAATAGAGCCGGGTTTCACCCGCGCAGCTTCCCCCTGCCGCGCACACGCCAATCTCGATCGCGCCGGCGCCGCCGCCGTCCGAATTGGGCGCGTCCGGTGCCAGCAGGTCGAGCGCACCGTTGGAAACCGCCAGCACGGAGTTCTGGCCGGGGGTATACACGTAGCCCTGTTCGGCTCCCAGCGTCGAAGCTCCCTTGCCGAGCGTATTGATGCCGGCGCCCTGCTCCAGCGTGATCGCGCCGTCCACCCGGCTGCTGATCAGGAAGACGTCGGTGCCCTCCAGCACCGCGCCCTCGCGCAGCACGATGTTTGCCGTCGAGTTGCCGAAGATGCCGATCTGGTTGGCCCGCTGCTGGCTGCCGGTGTGATCCCGCTGCGTGCTGGTCAGGCGTCCGCCAATGACCAGGCGCGTGCCACCGAGGGTGTTGAGTTCGCTGGCATGGATCGAAACGCCGGTGAAGCCCTCGGTGGGCGCGGCGCCGTCGGCCAGGACTTCATAGTTCCGCGCGTACCAGAGATTGGTCAGGCTGCCGTGCCCGCCCTGCTCGGGCTTTGCCAGCACGGTGGCGTCAAAGCGCAGCGAGGGTTCGCCGCGCGAACCTTCCTCGCTTCGTTCGATCAGGCGCAGGCTGATGGCCTTGGCATCGCGTTCCAGCAGCGCACGCGGGACTCCGTCGCGCGCGGCGCTGTCGATGGCGAATTGTGCGTAACTGGTCTCGTTGTATTGCGAATAGCTGCGCAGGGTGTCGGCCGAGGTCAGGATGACCTGGGTCGGCAACACGTCGCGCAGGCCGGTATTGGCGGTTCCCAGCTGCGCCGCCGCGCTCCACGAGCCGTTGCGCATCGCGGTGGTGCTGCCGAACGAGGCCGCGGAATTGGCCAGCCCGTTGATCTCGACGCGGAAAGCGCCCGGCAGCAGCGCATAGGTCGAAGGCAGCAGCGTGTAGGTGCCTGGCGGCAGGCCGGGCATGCCAGCACCGATGGTGATCTGGCGACCCAGCGCCGGCGCACCGGCGCCCTGCTCTCCTCCCACCGGGGCCTGTCCCGCCTGCACGCCCGGGACGATCGCATAGACCGGATTGGTCGACAGGCCCGGCAAAGTGAAACCGCTGCCATCGGCGGCCATCTGCACCAACGGATGCAGGCGCGCGTCGGTGGAGCCGCCACGGCCGGACAGGAATGCGGCACCGGCAAGTTCGCCGCCACCGGACAGATCCACCGTTGCCCCGGCCTGTGCGTTCACCGCATGGCTCTGGAACTCGACCTTCGGCTCGTTGCCGAGTCCGCGGAATTCGACGTCGGTGCCTTCGTACTGATAGACCAATCCATCGACGGTGCCGCCGTAGGGCATGATCAGGCCGCGTGCGCTGACCGAGGTGACGCTGCCTGGCAACAGGTTGACCAGACCGGTCTTGCCGTTGCTGTCCGCACTGCCGAGCGTAATGCTGCCCAGCGGTGCCCGCAGCACGCCGCCCTGGTTGACGGTGGCGGCGGCGAAGCTCATCGCGCCGAACACGCTGTACGGCATTGGCGGCAGTTCGCTGCCGACCCGGGCGATGTCGAGACGACTGTCCGGGTCGTAGTACTGCTCCAGATTGTTCCACTGGTTGACACGGCTGCGCAGGCCGACGACGACGTTGCCATTGCCGTAGATCTGGCGGGCTTCCAGCAAGGTGTCGCCGGGCGAGAACAGCTTGGCGCCGCGCAGGCGCAGGTCGCCGCGGCTATGCAGTTGCAGCGCCTCGAACGCGTCGCGCCGGACCTCCAGCGGCGTGCCGCTGTTGTGGATGATCGCGCCATTGGCGCCCATGCCGACTTCGCCGACGATGTCGATCAGATCCGCATCCAGGCGCAGCGCGGAGCCTTCGGCGATGCCGGGCGCGCCCAGGGTGCCGTTTCCGGCGCTGATGTTGCGCGAGCCGAATACCGGATTCGGCATCATCTCGCCATCACCCTGGCGGCGCGTGGAGCCGGACAGTCGCAGGTACGGCGCGGCGAGGGTCACCCGGCTGTCACGGGCGGCATCGGCACCCAGTCCGATGCCGCTGGCAGTGAGATACAGCGCCTGCCGCATGCGCAGGTCGATATCGCCGGCGAAGCTCAGCAGGCCGTTGACGTGCAGCGCGGTGGTGTCGAATCCGCCCGCGCGGATCGCGTCCACGCCATAGCGGGCCTGGCCATAGACCAGACTCTCGTGCATCTGCCCGGCTTCGGCATCGTCGGCCAGTCCGCTGCCGCCGTAGTTCTGCTCCAGCAGCAGCTCGCGCGGCACGCGCACGGCGTCGTCGACGTCATCCCCCAGGTAATCCCAGCGCCCCACTTCGCGGTAAAGCGGGGTTTCCAGATTCAGTGCGAGGGTACCGCCGGCCGCACCGGCACCGCCCGCGGCCGCGCGCAGTTGGCCGTCGATATACAGGCCATTGCTCGCGCTCAGCGCGATCACGCCGCCATGACTGGGAATCAGCGTGCCGCCGAGGCCGGGCAGATCCAGCGTCGCCTGCGCACCGGACGCCTCCAGTCGCGCGCCGCGACGCACCACCAGGAACGCGTCCACAGCGTTGAATTCGCGCGCCTCCAGGTCATGGCGCGCGCCGATTTCGATGGTGCCGCCGTCGAGCACCTGGCCGAAGCGGCGCCCGTTCGCGTCGACGCCGGTGTAGGCGCGTCCGGACACATCCAGGACCGCGTCGTCGCCGATCCAGATCGAGCGTCCGTTCGGCTTCCCGTTCGGCCGGTTCCTGTCGAGGCCCTGCCCCCACGCGCCGGGCAGGATGGAAATGCGCCCGCCATGCGCCCGCAGTTCGCCCTCGATGGTGATCTGGTCGTTGCCGGTCAAGGTGATCGATTGCCCCGGATCCACCTCGATGCGGCTGTCCTTGCCCATCTCCAGCACGCCATTGGCGTAGATCGAACCGGCCGTGAGCGACAGGCTCGCGCCCCGGCGCAGCGTGGTCCGGCCCTGGTCGGGATCGTCGGCCTGCGTCGGCGGCAGCCATACCGACAGCGCTTCCGAGGGGTCCGCGCCGCTCGCGATCCGGCGCGCGGTGTCGCGGTCGTAGTCAAGCAGCGGCATCAGCACCGACAGTTCGGTGCCCGGCTGCACCAAAACACCGTCGCGACCATGGATCGCATAGGCACCAAAACCGGACTGGAACAGCGCCCCGTCCAATGCCAGGAAGGACTGCACTTCGACGGTCTCGGGCCAGGCGGTGCCGGGCGGAATGCGCTGGCCGCGCGGCACCACGATGTCGGTGGCGGCGATGCTGCCGCCCTGGTACGTCGCCGTATACGCGGTGATCGGCAAGCCATCCGGGAACACGTCGCGCGGCACCACGTAGCCCGCTTCCAGTTCGGTGATGGCGTGCAGCACGGTGCCGGCGGGCAGCACGGTGCCGGCGTACTGGTAGGTGCCATTGGCGAGCAGCACCGCGGTCGGCAAGCGCCACTCGGCCTGCAACGTCACCGGATTGGCTTCGCTGATCAGCGGGCGGGTGCGCACCGGCACCGGCTGGTCGCCCAGCACGCGGGTCATGACGACCGAGAAGTCCATCGGGATCGGCTGCCCGGCCGGGATCACGTAGTCGTTTGCCAGGCGCAGCGGCAGATCGCTGGTTTCACCGGCCTGCAACTGCTCGATGATTTGCGGAACGCCGTCACCGATGCTGACCAGGGTGCCGTGCTCGATATCGAGCTTGCCGCCACCGTTGACGCCGTGGCCCCGCAGCGTGCCGTCGAGCGACAGCACGCCGGCGCCGCCCACCAGGCCGGCCGCCAGGCTCACGTTGCCGCCGCGACCGCCATGCAGGCGGTCGTCCGCGCCCAGGGTGGCGCCGGACGAAACGTCGATCAGGCTGTCCTTGCCCAGCACCACGTTGCCGTCGCTGCGCAACGACACGCTGCCGCCATCCACGTACGGCAGGCCGCCGATGGCGAGAGGATCGTGCTGGCGGTTGTTCCACAGGCCGCGTGCGTCCAGGGTGACTCCGTCGGCCAGGTTCGTCTGGCGCGCATAACCGGGCGGCGTGACTTCGCTGATCGCGGTTTCCTGCCAGCTGCCGCCCTCGGCGCTGATGTGGCGGACGACCATGTTGCCCAGGCGGATGCTGCCGCTGCGTGCGGTCAGGTCCGCATTGACGTCCACCTGGCTGGCGTGCAGCGCGATTTCGCCGCCGGGCGATACGGTCAGGGCTTCGTCCACGCGCACGCCACCGCGCGCATACACCTCCAGGCCCCCCAATCCCTGGCGATTCAGCCAGTCCGCGTCCAGCGCGATCCGGCCCGCCTCCGGTTCGGCGCCCGGCACCGCGTCGCCGATCGTCACCGCGCTGACCACCGCGTCGGGCGAATAGCGCAGATCGCCGGTGTTCTTGTCGTACACCGGGCGGTGGCTGCCGATGATCAGGCTGGCGCCGCGTGCGGCGGCGGTCTGCGCCTGCTGATAACCATCCAGCGCCGCATCACGCGTCCGCTGCTGGCGGTCGCCCTGGAAGGTGGTGCCTTCGACATCGCCTTCGAGTACCGCGCCCCGGGTCGCGACCACCAGCTTGCCAGCGTCGCGTCCCACCACGTAGCCGCCTTCCAGGCGCGTCCGCGGTGCGATCAGCGGGTTGTAGTAGTAGGACGTGGTCTGCGAACCCCAGCGCTCGTGCAGATCCTCGAAGCCCTTGTACAGGCCGGTGTAGAGAAGATCACCCGGCGCGTTCGACGCGTTGTAGAGCTTGCCGTCGGCGCCCTTGAGGAAGGTCTGGTTGACGTAGCCGGTCTGCACGTCCAGGGTGCCGCCGGACAGGTTGATGTGCGAACCCTGGCGGGTCACCACCTCGCCGCCGCTGAATTGCACGGTGCCACCCTGCGCCGACCATTCGCCGATGCCGTGGCCGGTGACGCCCAGGTAGCCGCCGACTTCCAGCAGGCCGCCGGCGGTGTACCAGCGATCGGTTTCGTAGCCGTTGGTGCCGGCCGGCACCAGCACCAGATCGCGCCGATCCAGCCAGATGTTGCTGTTGTTGAGGCTCTTGTCGTCGCGGTTGCCGGACGCGTCGCGCTGCTCGTTGCCCTGTACGTTGATCAGGACATTGTTGGCTTCCATCGCGATGCGCACGCCGACCGCGCCGGACACGTCGATGCGCGCGCCATCGGCGACGGTCGACCGGCCCGCCGCGTCCACCAGCACCTGCCCACCGGTGGCCAGGGTCAGTGACTGGCCCTGGAAATCGACGTCGCCACCGGAACTGATCCGGATCAGCGACTGGTCGCGTCGGTG
Organism: Pseudoxanthomonas sp. PXM04; assembly: GCF_014851695.1. Lineage (NCBI taxonomy): Bacteria > Pseudomonadati > Pseudomonadota > Gammaproteobacteria > Lysobacterales > Lysobacteraceae > Pseudoxanthomonas > Pseudoxanthomonas sp. PXM04. The sequence continues at coordinate 1,266,681 of NZ_JACVAG010000001.1, read as the reverse complement.
GGTGGCATTGCCGTCCGGCTTGTCGGTGTCCCGCACGAGGGTTTCGCGCTGCACGTCCAGGGCGGTGGTCGCGCTTTCGTCCAGCACCACCGCGGTGGTGCTGTCCTTGTCCAGGACGATGCGGCTGTCTGCGTCGGTGGCATCGCTGGTCAAATGGACCGTGCCGCGGGTGTGCACGGAAGTGGTCGCGATCACCGCGCCCTGCTGGCGGACTTCGTGGCCGACCAGGCTGATGTCGCCGGTGGTGGCCTGGATCAGACCGGTGTTGGTGACCATGCCGGTCGCTGGCGCACTGCCCTCGGTGCCGGTGCCGGAAGTTGCCGGCAGTCGCAGGGTCGAGACCAGATTGCCGCGCGTGGTCGAGGCCTGGTTGCCATCCGTGTCCATGCCCTTGCGGATGACGAACGCGTCGCCCGCGGCCAGCGTGGTCTGGCCGTTGGCGGTGGCGATCTGCCCATGGTTTTGCACCTGCTGGCCCACCAGCAGCACATAGCCGCCGCCTTCGGTCACCGAAGTGGGCACATGCGTGGTGATCCGCGCACCTTGCTCCACGGTGACGGCACCGGTTGCCGCACCATGCTGGAAACTGCTGGCGGTGGAGGTCAGATCGTTGGCGAAGGTGGGAATGAAGTCCTTGCCCTGCGCCTGGCTGTACAGCCCGCTGCGGAACTGCGCATCGGTCATGCCGACCGCGGACGCGGCCAGGTTCTTGACGTTCACCTGGCTGGTGCCGTTGAACACCACGCCATTGCGGTTGATCAGGAACACCGTGCCATCGGCCTTGATCTGGCCCTGGATCTGCGACGGCCGCGCACTTGGATCGTTGATCCGGTTGAGCACCGACCACGCCGCATCCTGCTTGAAATCGACAGTGGTGTTGCGGCCGACGTTGAAGGTCTCCCAGTTGAGGATGGCCTTGTCGGCGGTCTGCTCGATGGTGACGGTGGTCTTGCCGTCCGCCACCTGCTGGGTCGGATCCTTGGCGTTGTGCCAGCCGCGGGTCAGCGCGTCCTGATCAACCTTCAGCCCCCCCTCGCCCAGACCGTCGGGAACGGTGGGCGCGCGCAGGCTGGCGGCGTCGCGCGCCGCCTGCTGCAGCCGCTGCTGCATGGCGATGGCCTGCGCGGCGGTGGCCAGGTTCTCGATCGAGGTCTTGAGCTTGTCGCGCGCCTCGCGGTTCTGTTGTTCCGGCCGCGGCAGGTTGCTCGGCTGCCCGTTGGGCAGGCGCCCGGACTGGGCCGCCGACTGCTGGTTGGCCCCCTTGTTGGCGAACCAGGCCGCGCTGAACGCCTGCTGCGCACTGGCGGTTCCGATCATGCCGCCGGCGACCAGCAACGCGGTGATCGCGTGCGCCAGCGGCTTGATGCCCAAGCCATCGGCCGTGGAAGGAGTGCGCGTTCGCTGCGGCTGATTCACCATTGTTTTCCACCCGTGGAATGTCGTTCGCTGGATGCACTTCCCGCCTTCCCGCGTCCGTCCCCGGATCATCGCGTTGGAATGGGTTGTGCTCGTTACGATGGGTAAGACCGACGGGGCCGGTGACGACTGAACTGCTGAAACAAAAAATTCATGCACGCGAAAATGGGCGGCAACTCGCCGGATGAATTTCATGTTTCTGTCATCTACACCTGCTAACGACTGCATTGGGTAGACGCGCACGATGATCGTCCGCGAAAGATGCATGGCTTCGAATGGGCCCGTGCGGACGAGCGAATCGGCGTGCACGCGAGCGCGCCACGCCCTCGATGCAGGCGCATTCGTGGATTCGAGCGCGAGATTCGAAAGGCGCGGCATCACCGTCGCCCGGCCATGCGATCAGCCCAACAGGGTCACGCCAGCAGGCATCTGCACCACCCGCGCGCCGTAGACGTCCTTGACCAGATCGAGGAAGGTGTCGGCCTGCCGGATCGGAATGCGCGCCTGCACGGTGCGCCGGCCCAGTTCGGCGCGGGTGATGAGGATCCGGCCCGGTCGGTAGCGGTTGATCTCGTCGACCACCCGCGCCAGCGGTTCGTTGTCGAACACCAGGAAACCATGCCGCCATGCGTCCACCCGCGACGTGTCCACCGGCGCCACCGACGCGATCCGGCGTTCCGCCAACCGCGCCTGCCACGAGGGCCCCAGCACCACTGCGCGTCCGCCCTGCTCCACCCGCGCCTGCCCGGACAGGCAGGTGATTCGACGATCCTCGGCGACACAGCGCAGGTTGACGCGCGATCCCGGCGCCAGCGTGACCAGGCCATCGCCAACCCGCACGCGCAGCGGCGAGGCCGGTGATTCGGGCGTGCGGAATTGTGCTTCGCCCTGGACCAGTTCCAGCAGTTCGTTGCCGGCGCCGCCTTCGCGGCTGAGCGCGGTGCGCGCGCCCATCGCCACCTTCACTCCGGCGATGTCGACGTCACGCAATTCGCCCACGGTGGTGCGATAGTCGGCGGCGGCTTCCTCCCAGCCCGGCCACAGGCCAAGCGGCGGACGCGCGATCAACCAGCCCGCCGTGGCCGCCACCGCGCCGCCCAGGAACGCACGCCGGCCCATCCGCATCGCGCGCGGACGCCGGCCATCACGATGCGTGCCGGCGGGCGGCAATGCCGCGACGCCTCCGCTGTTCACTTCGCCTGCCGCGGGCACCGTCATGGCGGTGGTGGCCGCCAATGCCGCGGCCGGCGCCAGCGCGTTCCATAGCCGGCGCGCCTCGGTGAACGCACGCACGTGCGCCGGCTCGGCCTTGCACCATTGGCGGAACGCATCGGCGTCGGCGGCCGTGGCCTGGCCGGACTGGAGGCGCAGCAGCCACGCCTGCGCCTGTTCGCGCAGTTCGCATTCCCGGGAAGCGGATTCGACCGGTTTCATATTCATCACGACTGTTTTCCCGCGCCGGGACCGAACCGCTGCACGACCCGGCGGTCCAGCCGGTCCGCGCAGTGCTGCAACGCCTTCTTCAGATCCTTGCCGACCATGCGCAGGGAAATACCGTGGCGGACGGCGATGGCGTCGAGCGGTTCCTGTTCCACCCGCGCTGCCAGCAGGATCGCCCGCTGGCGGCGCGGCAACTCCTGCAAGGCTTCCGCCAGCGCGGCGATATCGGCCTGGCCCAGCGCGACGATCGCCGGATCCTGCTCGTCGATCACTTCGTCCATCAAGGCGTCGATTTCCAGCCCGGTCAGGATCCGCGACTGCGCCACGCGCTGATCGGCGGCGGCGTTGATCGCCATCCGGAACAGGTAGGCCATGGGATTGCGTTCCGGCTGCGCGGCCTCGCGCATCCGTTCCACCCGCAGCCAGGTTTCCTGCAGGGCATCCAGCGCCAGATCGTCCGAACCCAGCCGCCGTCGCAACCGCCGACGGAATTCCTCGTAGTGATCCAGCAACAGTACCCGCAGGCCGGCACTCATCGTTCCCGCCCCCGGCATGGCGGCGTGGACTGGCCGGTTTCCGGCAACAGGGTCAGGGTGATCGGTTGCGGCAGATCCGGCGGCAGGCCGGTCAACGGAAGATCCGCCAGGCGCGCCAGGATCGCGGCGTCGCGAAGGACATCGCCACTGGATTCGCTGATTTCCGCTTGCCGGATGCGGCCGCTCGCATCGAGCCGGAACCGGATCGCGGCGCGATAGCCGCCGGGCCGGGTCGATTCGTCGCCGCACAGCGCGTCTTCCAGCGAGCGCTGGAGAATGCGCGCGCCACGGCGGCGCGCGGCGGCGTCCTGGTTGTCGGTGGCCGCCGGCGCGATGGTTTCCGGCGCGGGCTCGTCCATCGCGGCGTCGGCACCCGACATCACCAGGGTAAACGCATCGTCGCCGACGAAGCGCGGGGTCAATCCGGTTCCCACCAGCATCCTCCGCAGGGCCTCGTCATCGCGATAGCGGCCAATCACTTCTGCCGAATGCAGATTGGCCAGCAGTCGCGCATCGACCAGCACCGCCAGTCCGGTGATCCGTCCGTAGGTCTGCAAGGCGCGATCCAGCGGCTGCGCCGACAGATTGAAGTCATGCGATGCGTCCGGTTCCCTCGCCGCCACGCCGAACGGTGCCAGCGCGGCGGCCAGCAGCATGGCAAGCATCGGCATTCGCCGCGCGGTCGGCGCGCGCACGCAGGCGGCGATGGGTTCAGCGGTCGTTCCGCAAGTAGCTGTCATCAAACTGCAGGCAGAACGCGCCAGTATCGAAACGCCGAGCACGGCACACTATTCCGCCTTCGTTGCAGTCCGGTGACACGCCATGAATCCGCTCCGGCCCCATCTTTCCCCACATCGCCTGTTGCCATTCGCGGCGGCGCTGCTCGTTTCCTCCGCGCTGGCCGCCGAACCGCAGGCGACGCAGATACCCGCCACGCCACCGGCGACCGACTCCGCATCGACACCGGCGCCCGCCAAATCCACCAAGCCCGCCGACACCCGCTGCGTCGACGTGGAAGTGAATGGCGAGCGCGTGCCCGACTACGCGTGCCTGGGACAACTGATGACCTCGCCCACGCCGCCCGCCTCCCCCGATGCGAACCTCACCGGTTCCGAGCGCATCGTGCGCCAGCCGCCCACCAAGCTAGGCCTGGCCAATCGCGCCGCCACCCAGCAGCGGATGGGCAACACTTTCGGCACGTCGACCCAGCCGCAGCGACCACCGCCGCCGTCGCCCAAGCCGGTGATTCCCGGACGCTGAGCGATTGCGCCAGGCAAGCGACGCGACGGATGCCTCAGAGTGAAGTGCCGCTGGTGCCCGCGTGGGCACCCGGACCCGCCGGCTCCATCGGTTCCGCCGATTCGCGCAGCGACAGGCCCAGCACCAACGGCTGGCGCATGTCGGCGGGCGGTTGCGCCAGCGGCGGCTGCAACAACGATTCGAGCGCGGCGTCCGCTTCCGCGTCGCCCAGCGAGGTGAACTCGCTGCGGATGATTCGGCCATTGGCCGCGATCCACAGCTTCACCACCACCGGATCCTGCCGCTGCGGCAGGCTGGCGGAACGTTCCATCCAGTCGTGCAATTGATTGGCGGGAACGCTGTCCTCGCCCAGCCTGCGTTGCAGTTCGGTGCCGGCTTGCTGCGCATACGCCAGCCAGTGCTGGGGAACCGGATCCTGTGCGGTGGCCCCGACCGTGGCGCCAAGCGTGGTCCAGGCTATGGCCGCACCCAGCAGGCGCCGCAGCCAGCCGCCCGTTCCGTTTCGCGTCGTGTCGGCACCCGCCTGCGGTTGCGGCGTCGGCCGGTCTTTCCTTTCGTCTTGCAGGCCGTTCATCGGCGGATTCCCGTTCCAAACCCGATGACTCTGCCTGCCTTGCATGACAGGGAGATGGCGGCCAGGAATCGACGCGGTGGCCTGCCTTTGCCGCACTTCGCGTAACAGTCCTAGTGTGCCGGCCCTTCCCGGCTGGTCGAGGCGATTCCGATGAGGAAGCCACGCAACCGTCGCAAGCGGAAGGCCCGGGCGTGTTGATCGACTATCGCCACGCCGCGACGCCGGACGACTTCGATGCCCACCTGTGCATCGTGGGTGCCGGACCCGCCGGCATCGCCATCGCGCGCCACTACCTCGACACGGCGGTCCGTGTCTGCCTGCTGGTGGGCGGCGGCATGGCCGGCGATGCCGAGACCCAGGACCTCTACGCGGGCGATTCGATCGGTAATCCGCAACTGGATCCCGCCGCCAGCCGCCTGCGCGCATTCGGTGGCAGTACCAATGCCTGGGGCGGCGGTTGCATCCCGTTGAGCCGGATGGATCTCGCCGCGCGTGATTGGGTGCCGCACAGCGGCTGGCCGATCTCCTATGCCGAACTGGAACCCCATTACGCCCGCGCGCGCGATCTGCTTGCCATCGACGGGCACGACTTCGAGGCGGGCGGTTTCCTGAGCGCACCGGCGCGGCGCCCGCCCAGTTTCAGGGGCGATCGCCTGGTCAACCGCAATTTCGTGCTCAGTCCGGTATTTTTCGGGCAAGCCTATCGCGCCGAACTGGAGCGCGCGCCCAACATCCAGGTGGTACTGCACGCCAACGTGCTGGAACTGCTGTCCGATGCAGGTGGCGAGCACGTGCATGCCGCCCGCATCGGCTCACTGCAAGGAAAGCGCGGCCAAGTGCGCGCGCATCGCTACGTGTTGGCCTGCGGCGGCATCGAGAACGCGCGCCTGCTGCTGTTGTCGAACTCGTCCGTGCCGCATGGGCTGGGCAACGAACAGGACCTGGTCGGACGCTACTTCATGGATCACCCGCGTGGCCGGCTGGGCACGCTGCATGCGCGCGCGGTCACCCCGCTTACCCGTCCCTACGATCGTTCCGGGGGCAAGGGTCCCACGCCGGTATTTCCCGAACTGTGCCTGTCCGAGGGCGCGATGCGTGCCCATCGCATGCTCAGCGGACGCGTGCGGCCGGTGGCGGTGGAAGGCCAGGTGCCGCGCGGCATCCACGCGGCGCGGCGATTGCGTTCGGCGCTGCGCAAACCACGTCCCGACGAGGGAGGTTCGCTGGAAGGCCAGATGTCGCAGGCGCTGCGCTTCGGCAGCGGCAACGAGGCACCGCCGCCTCCTCAGGAGAACCTCGCCCGCCTCGCCCTGCAACTGGCGCCAGGCATGGGCGATCTGGCGCGCGGCATGTTCAACCGGCTGACCGATCGCCCGATCGTTCCGCCCGACCATGTCGATGTCGTCGGCTATTTCGAACAGGCGCCCAATCCCGACAGCCGGGTGCGCCTGGGCGACGATCTGGACCCGCTCGGTCAACGCCGCGTGCGCGTGGACTGGCGGCTGACGCCGCTCGACTGGCACACCTACCGGACCGCCACGCACCTGTTCGGCGAGGAACTGGCGCGGGCTTGCGGCGGACGTTTCCAGGCCGACGCCTGGTTGCACGACGAACGCGCGCCGCAGTTGCAGGGCACCGCCCACCACATGGGCACCACCCGCATGGCCGATGACCCCGCCGATGGCGTGGTCGATCGGAACCTGCGCGTGCATGGCGTGGACAACCTGCACGTCGCCGGCAGTTCGGTGTTTCCGACCGGTGGCTGGGCCTTTCCCACCTTCACCCTGGTCGCGCTCAGCATGCGCCTAGCCGAACACCTGCGCGACTGCCTGTTCCTGCTGTAGCCGTCCGACCCGTACTCAAAAGGTGATCGGCACGCGCGCGGTGAAGCTCACATCCGGCGTGTCCCGGGTCAGTCCGGCGCCCAGCGCGACATTGAGCGAAACCCTGTCGCTGAAGCGATAGGTGCCGCCGAGCAGCAACGTGGCCAGGGTCACCCGCACCGCGCCGGCCACGTCGCGTCCGTTCTGCTGGGTCTTGCCGACCACGTTCATGTCGTAACCGATACTGATGGCGGCCTTCTCGTTGAGCGCCAGGCCCATGCCCAGGTTGAAACCGATGATGTCGCCGGCTTCGATGTCGCCCAGCGGCTCGCGCTGGCCGTCGACGAGCAGGCGCGAGACATTGCGCCGCTTGAAATTGTGCAGGTAGCTCAGGCTGCCGAAGAACACCACCGGGTCCGAGGGATACAGCCAGGTCACGCCCGGCTGCAGCGCTTCGAAACCGCTGCCGGTGGGAAGCTCCAGCGGCAGGCCGGTGCCGGTGGTGTTGCCCACGCAACGGGTCACGCAATCGGTGACCACGTCGAACAGGTCCTTGCCGGTGCGACTCTTGTAGCGCAGCCAGCCGATGTAGAACGCCTTGTCCGGGCCACCGCGGTTGATCTGGTAGCGCGCGGTCAGTTCGGCATCGCCGATGCCATTGCCGCTGGCGTTGAACACGCGGTCCTGCGCCGATCCGGTGAAGATTTCGCGACTGACGGTGTCGCCGTCGAGGTAGACATACGGCAGCTTGGCTTCCAGCTCGAAGCGCCGGTTGAGGCCGTAGCGTCCGGTCAGGGTCGCCACCGCGGTGGTGGTCTTGACCTGGCGCACGTCGATCAGCCCGATCAGGATCGCGGGAATCACGGTGTAACCGACCAGCGCGACGCGATCGTTCGCCGAATAGCCGTACTGCAGGGAGGGTTCCAGCACGAACTTTCCGGGCGGCGTCAGCACGCCGGGCTGGTCGAAGATCTGCGCCACCTCCGGCGGACGCGAATCGGATTCGGGGGCCTGCCCCACCGGCTGCGGGGCGGGCCGCGCGGCCGGGGTGGCCTGCGCCGGCGCGCTCTGCGCGGCGAGCACCGGTGCCTGTCCGAGCACCGGCATCACCGCCGGCGCGGGGGCGCCGCGCGCACGCGCGTTCGCCAGGACCTCCTCGTTGAGCGCCGACTGCAATTGAGCCAGCGCCTGCTGCTGTTGCTCAAGCGCCCGCCGGGTCTGCTCCAGCTGGCGCGTCTGTTCGTTGATCTGGCGTTGCAGGCCATCCAGCCGCTCCTCGCCATCGCCGGGTGGTCGCGCGCCCGTGACGGGGGCCTCCTGCGCCCAGGCCGTACCGCCCGTCAACGCGAGGACCAGGGCGAGAACCAGCGGTTTGCGGCGAGCATTCGACGTCCGTTTCATCGGGTGTCTCCTTGGCGATGGTGGTTTCAGCGCGTACCGGCCGTGCCGTTGAGGGCGTCCTGCAGTGCTCCCCCGGCGTTGATGCCCTGGAAGGCACCCAACACCGGGCTGTCGATCTCCAGGCGGGTGATGGTGGTGATGCGCTGGTCATTCAGGGTGTTCTGGATCACCACGCCACCGGGCAGGCGCATCGGCTCGAAACGGTTGCCGTCGCCGCGCTGGATCACGATGCCCTGGCTGAACTCGCCCAACGCGCGCGCCTCCTCCGCACTGAGCCGCGACAGATCGGCCACCCGCACCGCGGTGCTGGCCGCCAGTTCACCGTTGACGTACACCACCCGCTCGATACCGAACGACAGGGTCGCGCCGGACGGCAACTGAAAGCCGCCGCGCATGCCGTCCAGCCGCGCCGGATCGATTGGTGTCCACTCGGCGCCCAAGCCGTTCCCGTCGTCGCCGCGCGCGCCCAGCGGCGCGGCCGCCGCGGGCAGCAGCACGGCCAGCGCGAGCAGGCTCGAAAACAATGCTCTGTCCATGTCAGATGTCTCCCGGACCGCGTCGTGGCACCGCGACGCCACGCAGGCCATCGCGCTGGATACCGATATCCAGCGGGGCCGGCGGGGCCGTGCGCCAGTCGCGTTCCTGGTTGAAGCGCGCCTGCGCGCGCCGGTTGTGGATGACGAACAGCACGCGGTTGTCCCACAGCGCCTCGAACCGCGACTTGGGCATCGCCCGCGTGCCGCGTGCCGGATCACCCAGCAGCACGCGTCCGTTCTTCAATCCCTTGACCACCACGAAATGGCGATAGCCGCGATCGTTCAACAGCACGATCGCCGGCACGCCTTCCTCCTGCAGTTTCTCCAGCGGCAGTTCGAAGCCGTCCGCCTCGAATCCCTGCGACTGCAGATAGCGGCGCATGTCCAGCAGCGAGAAACCCTCCTTGCGGATGCGCGCCTGGTCGCCGTAGGTGTACATGCGCACGAACACGTCCTGTTCGCTGACCGCATGGCCATACTGGAACGTCAGCAGGGTCGCGGTCGCCGCCGAACCGCAACTGAAATCGAACTGTTGGGGGATGGTGGTGCGGAAGCGGGCTTCCTTCAGGCTGGTCACCCGCACCTGGTACGCACCACCTGGCGCGCGCACGTCCATGTCCGCCGCGGCCGCCGGCACGCCGCCACAAGCCAATGCGGCGATGGCCAGCGCCACGGCGGCCCGGGCGGCGTTCACCGCGCGGGATCCGCGAAATTCACGGTCACCACCATCGCGTTCTGGATGAGCACGTTGGTGCCGGTGTTCTGGATGACCGTGTTGATGCCGTTGGCATTGTCGAAGGCGCCCTGGGTGATGGTGTTTCCACCGCTGTCGATGTGATGCGCGGTGTTGCCGTCGACGGTGCCGTCGACATCGATGACGACCACGCTGCCGTGGTCATCCTCGCCACCGCGCATCCCGGCCAGTCGCGCCACGTCCACCGGTGCGCCGATGTCACTGACCGGACGCGGTTTCACCACCAGCCAACTCGCCGGCGGATCGATGGCCGAGACCGGAATTTCCGGCATCGCCGGGGCGGTTCCGGTTGCAGGGGCGACGGGTTCATCCGCCGCGGCCCTGCCGCTTCCTCCGGCGAAAAGCGCGAACAACACGAACAGCAAGGCGGGTGCGGCGCGCTGGCGCCGCACGAAGCGATATCGGGTCTGCATGGTCATGCTCCCTTGCCATGCGTTCCATCCAGGCACGCCCTTGCCACGCGCCCCCTGTCGATCCCGCCGCGGGGGCGGCGGGATCGTCCTGCGCATGGCACGCGGAGCCGCCGAAGCGGCCCCGGCGCGCCCGGGGAGCGCTTACGGACCTACGGTCAGGTTGGCCTGCACGGTGATGCCCTGCTGGATCAGCGACGCGACGCCGCTGTTCTGCGCAGCCACCATCACACCGGCGGCCGATTGGCCGACGCTGCTCATGGTGTTGGACATGTTGAAGGTGCCCGCGTCGTTGGCGACGGAGCCACCCATGCCGCCGGCACCGCCGGTCGCACCGTTGCCGACGCCGCCGTTGCCGACACCGCCGTTGCCATCGCCGCCCGTGCCGCCTTCGGCACCGACCGCGCCCATCGCGCCGTCGCCGGCGGTGGCGTCGCCATTGCTGGCCGTGGACGAAGCGCTGCCATTGGTGGCGTCGCCGTTGGTGGCCGAGCCGCCCGCACCGCCGTCACCCGCGGTCGCGGTCAGGCTGCCGCCCGCGCCACCGGTCGCGGTGCCGTCGCCGCCGGTACCGGTGGCCGAACCACCCGTACCCGCGCCCGCCGTCGCGCTGCTGGATCCACCCGTCGCGGTCGCACCACCGGAGGTGCCGTCGCCGCCGGTCGCCGTGCTGGTGCCACCCGTGGCCGCACCCGCGCCGCGCTCGCGCACGCGTCCGGCATTGGAGCTGGCATCGCCACCCGCCGCGCCATCGGCCGCGAGCGTGTCGCCGCTGCCGCTGGCGGCATCGCCGCCCCAGCCGCCGCTGGCGCCACCGCCCCAGCCACCGGCCGCACCGGCATCTCCGCCACGGCCGCCGCGGTTGTGATCGGCGCGTCCGCCGTTGCCGCCATTGCCGGCCACCGCGTCACCGACCGACGCGCCGCCGTTGCTGACATCGCCGGCGCTGGCGCTGCCGTTGATGGCATCGCCACCGCTGCCGCCGCTGCCGCCGGCACCGCCGTTGCCGCCGCGTCCGCCGTTGCCTTCACCGCCATAACCGTCACCACCGTAACCGGCGCCACCGCGTCCGCCACTTCCACCGTTGGCATCGCCCCAGTTCTTGGCGACGTTGCCGATGTCATGCACGGTCACCCCGCTGACGGAGCCGATGAGCTTGGTTTCGGCCACCGCCTTGCTGTGGTTGAACGCGTTGGAGAAAGTGGCGGTCGCCGTCCCGCCATTGTTGGCGGCGGCCGTGCCGTAGCCATCGGCATACGCCACGCCGTCGTTGTTGCGATTGTCGCCGTCGTGGGTGCTGCTGTCGGTGGCGTCGAAGTCCACCGCGACGAGCGTATCGGCCCCAGGTCCGTTTTCCGTGTTGGTTGCCTGTGCGAAAGCCTGTCCCGTGAGACCAAGTCCGAGTAGCACTGCAGATGCAATGAGAGTCTTACGCGTGCACATGATTTATCTCCTGAGTCGTTCTGGCGCCCAGGGGAGGCGCTAAAAAACGACGTTGGTCACGCTCACATAGGAAACGTTAGTCAGCCGGGGGGTGTTTGTTAGGGTTTCGTTAACCGTCATGCCGCTCGTCTGCCGCCGAATACGCCCCCTGGCGCGCCGACAATCGGTTGCCGGATCAAGCCGATAGGCGCCGTTCTTGCGTATCGTCCGAAGTCTTCGACGGACCTCGGCGGCGATGCTAGGCTGTGCGCCCCGGGAGATGGCATGCCTCCCCCAACCGCCGGCGCGCCGGCTGATGATGCCTACCGAAACCCGCAATCCGGGGCGGTGGGCATGCGCCATCGCTCCCTTTCTGGAGAAGTCGGCGATGCATTCCTTCCTGGCCGTTGCAGTGGGCGCCGCGCTCGGCGCGTGGGCGCGTTGGGGCCTGAGCGTCTGGCTCAATCCGCAGCATGCGCAGATGCCGCTCGGCACGCTCGCCGCCAACCTGATCGGCGGCTACGCGATCGGCGTGGCGATGGGCTGGCTGGCCCACCATCCGGCGCTGGCGCCGGAATGGCGCCTGTTCGTGATCACCGGCCTGCTCGGTGGGCTGACCACCTTCTCCAGTTTTTCCGCCGAAGCCATGCAGCTGATCCTGCGGCTGCAGTACGGCTGGGCGTTCGCCCTCATCGCCATGCACGTGCTGGGCTCGTTGCTGATGACCGGCCTGGGGTTGGTGACGGTGCGGCTGCTGCGCGGCTTGACGGGTTGATTCCCCACATCCGGACAATGCATTCCCGCCCGCTTACTTGCGGGGTTTGCCCGCCCTCGCCTCGCGCCTGGCCTCGCGCAGGCGATCGAGTTTTTCCTTGAGTTTGATTTCCAGCCCGCGTTCGACCGGTTCGTAGTACACGCGCTCCCCCATCGCATCGGGAAACGCGGTCTGGTCCAGCGCGATGCCGCCTTCGGCATCGTGGTCGTACTGGTAGCCGCCGCCGTAGCCAAGCTGCTTCATCAGTTTGGTCGGGGCGTTGCGCAGGTGCAGCGGCACCTCCTGGGTGCCGTGTTCGCGCACGTCCTGCCTGGCCATCCCGAAGGCCTTGTAGCCGGCATTCGATTTGGCCGTGCTGGCCAGGTAGATCGCCACCTGCGCCAGCGCCAGATCGCCTTCCGGACTGCCCAATCGCTCGTAGGTGTCCCAGGCATCCACCGCCATCTGCAGCGCGCGCGGATCCGCCAGGCCGATGTCCTCCACCGCCATCCGGGTCAACCGCCGCGCCAGATAGACCGGGTCGCAACCACCGTCCAGCATCCGCGCCAGCCAGTACAGCGCGCCATCCGGATTGGAACTGCGGATGGATTTGTGCAACGCCGAGATCTGGTCGTAGAACTGCTCGCCACCCTTGTCGAAACGGCGCGTGCGATCGGCCAGCACCTGCTGCAGGGTCTGCGGGGTGATGGTGTTGTCCTCGCCCGTCGCCAGTTCGGCGGCGATCTCCAGCAGGGTCAGCGCGCGGCGCACGTCACCATCGGCGGCGCCGGCGATTTCACCCAGCGCCTCATCGCTGGCCTGCAGGCCCTGCCCGCCCAGGCCGCGTTCCCCGTCATCCACCGCCCGCCGCAGCGCGTGGCGGATGTCATCGGCCGAGACCGCCTCCATCACGTGCACGCGGCAGCGCGAGAGCAATGCCGAGTTCAGTTCGAAAGACGGGTTCTCGGTGGTCGCGCCGACGAACAGGATGGTGCCGCGTTCGATGTGCGGCAGGAACGCGTCCTGCTGGCCCTTGTTGAAGCGGTGCACCTCGTCCACGAACAGCACGGTGCGCCGTCCTTCGGCGAAACGCTGCGCCGCCTCGGCCAGTACCGCACGCACGTCCGGCAACCCGGACAGCACGGCGGAAATGGCCTGGAATTCGGCATCGGCGTACTGCGCCAGCAGCAGCGCCAGGGTGGTCTTGCCGCAGCCCGGCGGTCCCCACAGGATCATCGAATGCACGCGCCCGGACTCGACCGCGCGGCGCAGCGCGCTGCCGGGCGCGAGCAGCCGGCGCTGCCCCACCATCTCGTCCAGGGTGCGTGGCCGCATGCGTTCGGCCAGCGGCCGCATCGCCGAGCGATCGACGCTCAGCAGATCCGCTTCCTGCGGGAACGGATTTCGTGTTTTCGGGGATCGTGCCACCCGCCGATTCTACCGTCCACGCGGCGCATTCGCGCCGTTGAACCGGCCGGCGAAAATGAAAGGACCGGATTCCCGATGGGAACCCGGTCCTGGATGGTCCGGCGGATGCGTGCTTGCGGTAGCGGCTCAGGAGCCGCCAACGACGTCCACGCCCGGACCCGGCGCGTACTTGAAGGTGCCACCGGGGAACGACGGATTGCGCTTCCAGCCACTGAACTTGATGGTGGTGCGCTGGCCGACCGCGTCGATCACTTCCATCTGCGCCAGGCCCTTCCCATCAAAACCCAGCCGCGCGGACTGGAAGTTGGCGTCGCCTTCGCGCTTGGGGGTCAGGGTCAGCCATTCCAGGCCACCCTGGTTGCCGGTTTCCTTGACGTTGAACTGCTGGTCCAGCTTGCCGGGATCGATCAGCGCCGACAGCGGGCTGTTCTGCTCCTCGATGCCCTGCTCGCGCACGGTGGCCTGCTTCAGATCCGGATCGTAGACCCACACCTGCTTGCCGTCGGCCACGATCAACTGCTCGTAGGGCTTGTTGTATTCCCAGCGGAACAGGCGCGGCGCGGACAGCGCGACGCGGCCATTGGAGGTTTCCTTGAGCTTGCCGCCGCCGTCATGGACCTGCTGGACGAACTGGCCGTCCAGGCCCTTGAGTCCGGTGGTGAAGGCCTTGAGCTGGTCGCGGGCGCCGGCGAAGGCGTTGCCGGCGAACAGCGCGGCGGCGATGAGGACGGCGGGACGGGCGATTCGAATCATGGCGTCTGCAAGGTCTGGGGTTCGGATTCGGCGCCGAGTGTGCCCCGGCGAGTCTGAATGAGGCGCATCGCGTTGGCCCGGATTCCGCACGCCATGAACCGGCGTTCAGGCTGCCGGCGCGCGAAGGTTTCCCGGCGCATCAACGGGGCGGCGGCGGCGCCAGCACCTGGCGATCGCCGTTGTGTTCCGGAGGCGACACCACCCCGGCCGCCTCCATCGCCTCGATCAGGCGGGCGGCGCGGTTGTAACCGATCTTCAGCCGGCGCTGCACGCCGGAGATGGACGCGCGCCGGCTCTCGGTGACGATGCGCACCGCCTCGTCGTAGAGCGGGTCGCTCTCGTCGCCGCCACCGCTGCTGGTTTCCGGCAGGCCGGTCGGTCCGACCACCACGCCATCGCCCATCGTCTGGATCTCCTCCAGCACGCCCTCGATGTAGTCGGCGGTGCCGGTGGCCTTGAGGTGCTCGACGACGCGGTGCACCTCGTCGTCGCTGACGAAGGCGCCGTGGATGCGCTCGGGCATCGCGGTGCCCGGCGGCAGGTACAGCATGTCGCCGTGGCCCAGCAGGGTCTCCGCGCCGGACTGGTCCAGGATGGTGCGCGAGTCGATTTTCGAGCTGACCTGGAACGCGATGCGGGTCGGGATGTTGGCCTTGATCAGGCCGGTGATCACGTCCACCGACGGACGCTGGGTGGCCAGGATCAAGTGGATGCCGGCGGCGCGCGCCTTCTGCGCCAGGCGGGCGATCAGTTCCTCGACCTTCTTGCCGACGATCATCATCATGTCGGCGAATTCGTCGATGAAGATGACGATGAACGGCAGCGGTTCCAGTGGGCGCGGCGCCTCCTCCAGATCCGGATTGGGCTTGAACAGCGGATCCATCAACGGCTGGCCGGCGTCCTGCGCGTCCTTGACCTTCTTGTTGAAGCCAGCCAGGTTGCGCACGCCCACCGCGCTCATCAGCTTGTAGCGGCGCTCCATCTCCGCCACGCACCAGCGCAGGCCGTTGGCGGCCTCCTTCATGTCGGTGACCACCGGCGCCAACAGGTGCGGGATGCCCTGGTAGACGCTGAGTTCCAGCATCTTCGGGTCGATCATCAGCATCCGCAGTTCTTTCGGCGAGGCCTTGTACAGCAGGCTCAGCACCATCGCGTTGACCGCCACCGACTTGCCCGAGCCGGTGGTGCCGGCGACCAGCAGGTGCGGCATGCGCGCCAGGTCGGCCACGGTCGGGCGGCCGGCGATGTCCTTGCCCAGCGCCAGGGTCAGCGCGCTGCCGGACTTGTCGTATTCCTTCGAACGCAGCAGCTCGCTGAGGAAGATCATCTCGCGGCTGGTGTTGGGGATTTCCAGGCCGATCACCGACTTGCCCGGAATCACGTCGACCACGCGTACCGACTTCACGCTCAGGCCGCGAGCGATGTCCTTGTCCAGCGAACTGATCTGGCTGACCTTCACGCCCGGCGCCGGTTCCATCTCGAAGCGGGTGATCACCGGGCCCGGATAGGCGCCGACCACCTGCGCGTCGATGCGGAAGTCCTTGAGCTTGAATTCGATCTGGCGCGACAGGGTTTCCAGGGTTTCCTCGGAATAGCCCTTGGTCTGCGGCTTGGGATCGTCCAGCAGCGACAACGGCGGCAAGCCGGAGGCATCCCCGCCCGTACCATGGAACAACGGGATCTGCTGCTCGCGCTTGGCCCGCTCGCTCTTCTCGATCACCGGTGCCGGCGGCGGTTCGATCTTCACCGGCTCGCGCTTGGCGCGCAGCACCGCGTCGGCGCGGCGCACTTCCTCGCGTTCTTCGCGCATCACCCGGGTCTGCTGCCATTCGGCGGCCTGCTGGCTGCCCTTGCGGAACATGCCCGGCAGCGCCAGCACGCCCTTGCCGATGCGCTCCATCACCGCGAACCAGGACAGGCCGGTGGCCAGGGTCACCGAGACCAGGAACAGCGCCAGCAGAAACAGGTTGCCGCCCAATCCACCGAAGCCGCTGAGCAGCGACTTGCCGACCAGGGTGCCGAGGATGCCGCCCGGCCCGTCGGAGAAATGCTGGGCCGGCACCCCGCGCAGGAACAGCAGGCCGGTGGAGGAAATCAGGAAGCCGACCATGCCGACCAGCCGCAGCGCCGGCCCCAGATCCGCTTCGCCGTCACCATCGGTGTCCATGCCGAACAACGCGATCCAGGCGACCGCGCCGAGGATCACCGGCAGCAGGAACGCGACATAACCGCACAACGACAGTAGCAGCGCCGACAGCCATGCGCCGACCTTGCCGCCCCAGTTCTGGATCGGCGCGGTGACGCTGCCCGCCTGCGACCAGCTGGGATCGTCCGGCGAATACGAGAACAGGCTGGCGAAGAGATAGAGCAGCAGCGGCGCGATCACGATCAACGCGAGATCGCGCCACAGGCGTTGCCGGCGCGGATTCGCCGTCGCGGTTGCCTGCTTGCGCGCGGCCGCGTTGGCGCCCTTGCCCTTGCCGTTTTCGGATGCTGGTTTCGCCACCTTTCGATGAGACCTTAGGAATATGCCATTAGTCTTTGATAATAAACGAAACATTGGCAGATTTCAGCCCTCGGAATCACGCCGTCTCGGCGTCCGGCCCGGGAAAGCCCGCAGAAAAAAAGGCGCTACCGTGGCGCCCTGTCGCTGATCGCCAGCCTGTCGCCGGGCCGTGGCCCGCGTGCCGCTCGCGTGTTGTTGCGCATCACCGCATTCCATCCGCGCGCCTTGATCGAACCTGATCACACCCGCACTCTATGTCGCCTGCGACGGCGTGCCAGCCGTTGCAATCGCAAGGCCAATCCACCTTCTCCGCGAGTATACATGAGCACTTCGAAGCACTGCCGCCTGTTGATCCTGGGCTCCGGCCCGGCCGGCTGGACCGCCGCCGTCTACGCGGCCCGCGCCAACCTCAAGCCCGTCGTCATCACCGGTCTGCAGCAGGGCGGCCAGCTGATGACCACCACCGAGGTGGACAACTGGCCCGGCGACGCCCACGGCCTGATGGGTCCGGACCTGATGGCGCGCATGCAGGCCCACGCCGAGCGCTTCGACACCGAAGTCATCTTCGACCACATCCACACCGCCGACCTGGGCCAGCGTCCGTTCAAGCTCATCGGCGACAACGGCGAATACACCGCCGACGCGCTCATCCTGGCCACCGGCGCCACCGCCAAGTACCTGGGCCTGCCTTCGGAAGAGGCCTTCAAGGGCCGCGGCGTGTCCGCCTGCGCCACCTGCGACGGCTTCTTCTACCGCGACCAGGACGTGGCCGTGGTCGGCGGCGGCAACACCGCCGTCGAGGAAGCCCTGTACCTGGCCAACATCGCCCGCAAGGTCTACCTGGTGCATCGCCGCGACACCCTGCGCGCGGAGAAAATCATGCAGGACAAGCTGTTCGCCAAAATCCAGGCCGGCAAGATTGAGCCGGTCTGGCACCACACCGTGGACGAGGTGCTGGGCAACGAGGCCGGCGTGACCGGCCTGCGGGTCAAGTCGGTGCAGGACGGCAGCACCCGCGACCTGGACGTGCACGGCTTCTTCGTGGCGATCGGCCACACCCCCAACACCAGCCTGTTCGAGGGCCAGTTGGGGATGAACAACGGCTACCTGACCATCAAGTCGGGGCTGGACGGCGGCGCCACCGCCACCACCGTGCCGGGCGTGTTCGCCGCCGGCGACGTGGCCGACCAGCACTACCGCCAGGCGATCACCTCGGCCGGCTTCGGCTGCATGGCCGCGCTGGACGCCGAGCGGTTCCTCGACAAGGACGCCTGATGCTGCGCATCAGCGCGGACCCGGCGGAGCTGGATTTCGAACGGGTCCACGCGTTCCTGCGCGATTCCTACTGGGCGGCGGGCATTCCCGCCGCCACCCTGCGCCGTGCGCTGGATCACTCGATCTGCTATTGCGGTTTCCTCGACGGCTCGCAGATCGCCTTCGCGCGCGCGGTGACCGATCAGGCCACCTTCGCGTACCTCGCCGACGTGTTCGTCGACGAGGCCCATCGCGGCCAGGGTCATGGCCGCGCCATCGTGCGCGCACTGCTGGATGATCCGCGCCTGCAAGGGCTGCGCCGGCTGCACCTGGTCACCCGCGACATGCAGCCGCTGTACGCCGGATTCGGATTCGAGGCGCTGAGCCAGCCGGAGCGGCACATGCAGAAGCACGATCCGGACGTCTACCGCGGCGGCTGAAACCGTGTCCGCCCCTCCCCGTCTCCGCCTGCTCGAGGATCTGTCGGCGATTCCCGCCGCCGCGTGGGACGCGCTGCACGATGGCCGCAATCCGTTCGTCTCGCACGCATTTCTGGCCGGGCTGGAACGGCACGGCTGCGTGCGCGCGGACTGGGGCTGGACGCCACGCCACGCGACGCTGTGGGAAGGCGACACGCTGGTCGCGGCGGCACCGGCGTACCTGAAGGACAATTCGCACGGCGAGTTCGTGTTCGATCATGCCTGGGCACAGGCGTACGCGCGCTATGGACGCGATTACTTCCCAAAGTGGCTGTGCGCGGTGCCCTATTCGCCCGTGACCGGCCCGCGCCTGCTGGCGCCCACCGCCGCCTCGCGCCGGCAATTGATCGACGCACTGGCCGAACGCGCGGACGAGGACGGGCTGTCCTCGGTGCATGTCAATTTCCATCCGCAGGCGGAAGACGCCGCGTTCGACCCGACCTGGCTGTCCCGCACCGACGTGCAGTACCACTGGCGCAACGACGCCGGCTGGACGGATTTCGACGCCTTCCTGGCCGCCTTCGACCACAAGCACCGCAAGAACATCCGCCAGGAGCGCGCGCGGGTCGCGCGTGCCGGCGTGACCTTCCGGACCGTCCATGGCGGCGATGCCAATGACGCCGAGCTGGACGCCATGTTCGGCTTCTACCTGCAGACCTTCCACGACTACGGCAATTCGCCCGCGCTCACCGGCGAGTTCTTCCGCCATCTGGCCCGGGCCCTGCCACGCCAACTGGTGCTGTTCCTGGCCGAACGCGACGGCGAAGCCATCGCCGGTGCGCTGTGCCTGCGCGGCGGCGACACCCTGTACGGGCGCTACTGGGGCTGCCGCCAGAACCTGCCGGGCCTGCATTTCGAGACCTGCTACTACCAGGGCATCGAGTACTGCCTGCGCGAGGGCCTGCGGGTGTTCGAACCCGGCGCACAGGGCGAGCACAAGATCGCGCGCGGCTTCCTGCCGGTGTTCGTGCGCAGCCGCCACCGCATCGCCGATCCCGCGTTCGCCGAGGCGCTGGGCTGCTGGTGCGAGGAGGAAACCCTGGCGGTGCGCCGTTACGCCGCCACCCTGGCCGCGCATTCGCCATTCAAGGCCAGCGCGCGCTGAACCCGATCACGTGGCGACATGCCGCGCCCGATGCCGATAATGTCGCGATGAGCCAGCGTCCCTTCCTGCTCGCGCCCGAACCCGATGCGCCGTTTCCGCCCGCGGAGCTCGCCCTGCGCCAACCCGACGGCCTGCTGGCGGTCGGCGGCGACCTGACTTTGCCGCGGCTGCTCAACGCCTACCGCGGCGGCATCTTTCCCTGGTTCTCGGAGGGCCAGCCGCTGCTGTGGTGGTCGCCGGACCCGCGCATGGTGTTCCGCACCGACCGGCTGCATCTCGCCTCGCGGTTCCGGCGCGGCCTGCGCCGCTCGACCTGGCGGGTCCGCGCCGATACCGCCTTCGAGTCGGTGATCGCCGAGTGCGCCACCCGTCCGCGTCCGGGCCAGGACGGCACCTGGATCACTCCATCCATGCAGGACGCCTACGTGGCCCTGCACCGGGCGGGCCACGCGCATTCCGTCGAGGTGTTCGACGGCGCCCGCCTGGTCGGTGGCCTGTACGGGGTGGCCATCGGCCGGATGTTCTTCGGCGAGAGCATGTTCAGCGCGGACAGCGGCGGCTCCAAGGTCGCCATCGCCGCACTTGCCCATACCCTGCACGGCTGGGGCTGGCCGCTGATCGATGCGCAGGTGGAGAACCCCCACCTGTTGAGCCTGGGCGCCGAGCGTCTCCCGCGCGCCGGGTTCCTGCACCAGGTCCGCGGCCTGGTGGACCAGCCCGAGCCGACGGCGGCCTGGACCACTCGCTTTGGCGAGTTTCCCGCCGCCCGATTGGCGGACGCCACCGGGCATTAACGGTATTTTTGCGCGCGGCGCCTCAGCGGCGTACAATGGCGGACTTTATCGCCCTGGCCGTCTCCGGCCGCACAGCACAGGTCTGCATGTCGAAAGACGACTCCATCGAATTTGAAGGCACCGTTACCGAAACGCTGCCCAACACCATGTTCCGGGTCAAGCTGGAAAACGGGCATGAAATCATCGCCCACATTTCCGGTCGCATGCGCAAGAACTACATCCGCATCCTGACCGGCGACAAGGTCAAGGTCGAAATGACCCCCTATGACCTGACCAAGGGTCGCATCACGTATCGCATGAAGTAATTGCGATAAGCTTTTGATTAAAAAGGGCGCCATTGGCGCCCTTTTTGTTTTTTGTCGTCAGCTGGCGCATCGGCGGCTGCCGGTCCCGCACCCCGCCCCCGGCAACAAAAAAGCCGGAGCGTGGCCGCTCCGGCTTCGAACGAGCCATCCCGTCACCGGGACGGACTCCGGCCTCAGACCGTCACCGGCAACAGCTTCTCCGGTTCGGCCTGGGTTTCCACCACCAGTTCGCCGTCGCGCACGTCGATGCTGACCCGGCCGCCGTTGATCAGCTTGCCGAACAACAGTTCGTCCGCCAGCGGGCGCTTGACCTTGTCCTGGATCAGGCGCGCCATCGGGCGCGCACCCATCAGCGGATCGAAACCGTGCTGGGCCAGCCAGTCGCGCGCCGCCGGCGTCGCCGACAGGCTGACGTGCTTCTCCTGCAGCAACATCTCCAGTTCGATCAGGAACTTGTCCACCACCCGCAGGATGTGGTCGAAGCCCAGCGCCTGGAACTGCACCACCGCGTCGAGGCGGTTGCGGAATTCCGGGGTGAAGCTGCGGCGGATGACCTCCATCGCGTCGGTCGAATGATCCTGCTGGGTGAAGCCGATCGAACGCCGCGAGGCCTGGGTCGCGCCGGCGTTGGTGGTCATCACCAGGATCACGTTCTTGAAGTTGGCCTCGCGGCCGTTGGTGTCGGTGAGCACGCCGCGATCCATCACCTGCAACAGGATGTTGAAGATGTCCGGATGCGCCTTCTCGACCTCGTCCAGCAGCAGCACGCAGTGCGGGGTCTTGACGATCTTCTCGGTCAGCAGGCCGCCCTGGTCGAAACCGACATAACCCGGGGGCGCGCCGATCAGGCGGCTCACCGAATGCGGTTCCATGTACTCGGACATGTCGAAGCGGACCAACTCGATGCCCAGTTGCAGCGCCAGTTGCTTGGTCACCTCGGTCTTGCCCACGCCGGTGGGACCGGAGAACAGGAAATTGCCGATCGGCTTGTCCGGATTGCCCAGCCCCGAACGGGCCAGCTTGATCGCCGACGCCAGGGTCTCGATGGCCGGATCCTGACCGAAGATCACCATCTTCAGGTTGCGCTCCAGGTGCTGCAGCACGTCCTTGTCGGACGAGGTGACCTGCTTGGCCGGAATGCGCGCCATCTTCGCCACGATGGTCTCGATTTCCTCGATGTCGATCAGATCCTTGCGCTGGCCTTCCGGCAGCAGCCGCTGGCGGGCGCCGGCCTCGTCGATCACGTCGATGGCCTTGTCCGGCAGCAGGCGGTCGCCGATGTGCTTGACCGACAGATCCACCGCGGCCTGCAACGCCTCGTCGGCGTAGGTGACGCCATGATGGGCCTCGTAGCGGGGCTTCAGGCCCTGCAGGATCTGGAACGCCTCGCCCACGGTCGGCTCGACGATGTCGATCTTCTGGAAGCGCCGCGCCAATGCGCGATCCTTCTCGAAGATGCCGCGGTATTCCTGGAACGTGGTCGAACCGATGCAGCGCAGTTCGCCCGACGCCAGCGCCGGCTTGATCAGGTTGCTGGCATCCATGGTGCCGCCGCTGGCCGAACCGGCGCCGATGATCGTGTGGATCTCGTCGATGAACAGGATTGCGCCGGGAATCTTGCGGATCGCCGCCAACACACCCTTCAGGCGCTTCTCGAAATCACCGCGGTACTTGGTCCCGGCGACCAGTGCGCCCAGGTCCAGCGAGTAGATGGTGGCGTCCAGCAGGACCTCCGGCACCTCGCCGTCCACGATGCGCTTGGCCAGGCCCTCGGCCAGGGCGGTCTTGCCCACGCCGGCCTCGCCCACGTAGAGCGGATTGTTCTTGCGGCGGCGGCACAGCACCTGGATGGTCCGCTCGATCTCGTCGGCGCGCCCGACCAGCGGATCGATCTTGCCCTGCCGGGCCAGGTCGTTGAGGTTGCTGGCGAACTCGGTCAGGGCATCGCCCTTGCCGTCGCCCTCGCCGGCCTCGGTCTTGCCGCCCTCGCCCTCGTGGGCGCCCTGGGCCTCGCCGTCCTCGCCCTGCTTGGCGATGCCGTGGGACAGGTAATTCACCACGTCCAGGCGGGTGACGTCCTGCTGGTTGAGGAAATAGACCGCGTGCGAGTCCTTCTCGCCGAAGATCGCCACCAGCACGTTGGCGCCGGTGACCTCCTTCTTGCCCGAGGACTGCACGTGGTAGACCGCGCGCTGGAGCACCCGCTGGAAGCCCAGGGTGGGCTGGGTGTCGCGGCCGTCATCCTCGGCCAGACGGGACACCGAGGCCTCGATGGCCTGTTCCAGTTCCTGCTGCAGGCGGCCGGAATCGGCGCCACACGCCTTCAGCACCGCCTGCGCGGACGGGTTCTCCAACAGCGAGAGCAACAGGTGCTCCACCGTCATGAACTCGTGCCGTGCTTCGCGGGCGCGCTTGTAGCACTGGCCGATGGTTTGCTCGAGATCTTTGCTGAACATGGTCGCCTCCGGGGCCGATGCCGACAATATGCGGCCTGAGGGGTGGATTTCCATCACCCATCCGGATTTCAGTGTTCAGGAATCGTTGCCTTGCAAGGGCCGGCGGCGCCCAAACATCAAAACCTCAGGACTTCTCCATCGTGCACAGCAGCGGGTGCTGGTTCACCCGCGAAAATTCGTTGACCTGGGCCACCTTGGATTCTGCCACCTCGCGGGTGTAGACCCCGCAGACGGCGCGGCCCCGGGTGTGGACGTGCAGCATGATCTGGGTGGCCTTTTCCAGGTCCATGCCGAAGAACTGTTGCAGGACCACCACGACGAAATCCATCGGGGTGTAATCATCGTTGAGCAGCACCACCTGGTAGAGCGGCGGCGGCGCCACCTCCGGTTTTCCGGTTTCCACCAGGACGGCGTGGTCGCGTTCGTTTTCATGCTTGCGGGACATGTGGCAATTATACGGATTGGACGCCCAACGAGCTTGCACGCACAATTAACCCCTTTCCCCCCAATGGACTGCCCGCTGATGAAATACGCCGCCCTTGCCCTCGTCCTCGCCGCCGTCGCGGGCCTGCCCGCCGCGCACGCCGCCGATGCCGATCCGGCCATCGCCAAGCAACTCAAGGGGCTCGGCTATGAGTACGAGGTGGACGAGGATGGCGATTACAAGCTGCTGATGGCCACCGGCGACAACGACGAGCGCAGCCAGATCGTCTATATCCGCTCGACGGTGGAGACCTACGGCAAGCACCGGGTCCGCGAGCTGTGGTCGTATGCCTACCAGTCGCCGAGCGAATCGCTGCCGGCGGTGGTCGCCAACCGCCTGCTGGACGCCTCCAACGCGCTGATCCTCGGTTCCTGGGTCAAGCAGGATCGCAGCGCCGTCTACGTGGTCAAGCTGCCGGCCGACGCCAGCACCGAACTGCTGGAAGACGCCATTTCCGCCGCCGCCGTTTCGGCCGACGCGATGGAAGTCGAACTGGCCGAAGATCCGGCTTCCGACGACTATTGATTCCGGGATACGCCCATGAGCTATCGCGAAGGCCGATTCTGGCAACCCGACGTGACCGTCGCCACCATCGTGGTGCGTGACGGCCGCCTGCTCATGGTCGAGGAACGCGCCCAGGGCCGGCTGGTGTTCAACCAGCCCGCCGGCCACCTGGAACCGGACGAGACCCTGCTCGACGCCGCCCTGCGCGAGACCCGCGAGGAAACCGGCTGGGACGTGCGCCTGACCGCTTTCGTCGGCGCCTACCAGTGGAAGGCCACCGAAACCGGCCGCCACTACCTGCGCTTCGCCTTCGCCGCCGAGCCGGTGCGCCACGATCCGGAGCGCGCGCTGGACGAAGGCATCGTCCAGACCCACTGGCTGACCCCGGCCGAGCTGCAACAGGCGCAGGCGCGCCATCGCAGCCCGCTGGTGTGGCAGGCGGTCGAGGATTACCTGGGCGGCCGCCGCTACCCGCTGGACATGCTCCACCACCTGGCATGAGCACGCCGCGCGTCATCGTCGGGGTCTCGGGCGGGGTCGACTCGTCGGTGGCGGCGCTGCGCCTGGTCCAGGCCGGTGAATCCGTGGCCGGACTGTTCATGCAGAACTGGGCCGACGACGGCAGCGGCGAATGCCGGGCCGAGGATGATCGCCGCGACGCGGTGGCCGTGTGCGGCCGGCTCGGGATTCCGTTTCATTTCCGCGATTTCTCCGCCGAGTACTGGCAGGGCGTGTTCGAACATTTCCTCGCCGAATACGCCGCCGGCCGCACGCCCAATCCGGATGTGCTGTGCAACCGCGAGGTCAAGTTCAAGCATTTCCTTGATGCCGCGCGCGAACTGGGCGCCGAGAAGATCGCCACCGGCCACTACGCGCGCATCGGTTTCCATGGCGGACGTTGGCAGTTGCTGCGCGGCATCGACCGCGGCAAGGATCAGAGCTACTTCCTGCACCAGTTGGGCCAGGAACAGTTGTCGGCGACCCTGTTCCCGATCGGGGAAATGCAGAAGCAGGATCTGCGCGCGGTCGCACGCGAGGCCGGCCTGCCGACCCACGACAAGAAGGATTCCACCGGCATCTGCTTCATCGGCGAGCGCGATTTCCGCGAGTTCCTCGGCCGCTACCTGCCCGCCCGCCGCGGCGAGATGCGGGATCCGCAGGGGCAGCGCATCGGCGAGCATCCGGGGGTGTTCTATTTCACCCTCGGCCAGCGCGAGGGCCTGCAGATCGGCGGCGTGCGCGGGCGTCCCGCCGCGCCCTGGTACGTGGTCGGCAAGGACGTGGCCAACAACATCCTGTACGTGGACCAGGACACCCTGAGTCCCTACCTGCAATCGAACCGGCTGTGGTCCGAGCCGGCCCACTGGACCACCGGCAGTGCGCTGTCCACGCGCTTCGAGTGCACCGCGCAGACACGCTACCGCCAGGCCGACGAGCCCTGCTCGGTGACGGTCGCCGACGATGGCCGGCTGGAGGTCGCGTTCGCGCGGCCGCAGCGTGCGGTCACGCCCGGCCAGTCGGTGGTGCTGTATGACGGCGACGTCTGTCTCGGCGGCGCGGTCATCGCCGCCACCGACGCCCCCCTGGAACGAAGAATCGCGGAGCAAGCGGCTTGAGCAACCAGTTTTCCGAACGTGTCCTGGCCCTGGCCGGACTGGCGCAGGCGCTGCACCAGGTCCGCCGCATCGCCGAGACCGGCCATTCCGAAGCCGCCGTGGTGCAGACCGCGCTGGACAGCGTGTTCCGCCTGGACGCCGTCGACACGGCGGGCGTGTTTGGCCGCGCCTCCGAACTGAATCCTGGCCTGCGCCTGCTGCGCGGTTACCTGACCGGCGAGAACAAGGAAGACACCCTGCCCCGCCTGGGCATGGCGGTGCTGCAGCTGGAGCGTCGCTTCATCCGCCGCAACGATCTGATCGATGCGATCGGACAGGGCGTGGAGAAGCTGTCCCCGCAATCCGGCCAGCTCGGCAGCACCCACCCGGAAGTGATCGCCGCGCTCGGCAACCTCTACGCCGAAACCCTCAGCCAGTTGCGCCCGCGGGTGATGGTCCAGGGCAATCCGCATTACCTCGGCCAGCCCGGCGTGGTCGCCGAAATCCGCGCGATCCTGCTGGCGGCGGTGCGCGCGGCGGTGCTGTGGCGGCAACTGGGCGGCAGCTACTGGGACTTCCTGTTCTCGCGCCGCGCGATGGCCGCGGCCGTCGACGGCTGGTTGAACTGAGGGCTGGTTGAACGGGGCAGGCCGCCGGCTCAACCGGCGCAGGTGGCCCGCCGATTCCGTCCCGCGGCCGGCACGCCGAACAGCACCAGGCTGGCGAACGCGAGCAGGCACACGCTCAGCCCGCCATACAGGGTGATCCAGCCGAATCCGTGCGCCAGCGCGGCCGGCGCCGCCGCAATCCCGGCCACGTCACCCGCGGCGATCCGCTCGGCCAGCACGCGCAGGTTCGCCGCCTCGCCCGCGTCAGTGGGCATCCCTCCCAGGCCCGACTGCACGCCGCGCACCAGCAGCAGGCCCATCAGGGCGATGTTGACCGCCAGCGAGATCAGGCGCGCGCTCATGTCCAGGCCCGATGCCATGCCGGCGCGATCCGGCGATACCGAACCGGTGGTGGTGTTGGTGACCGGCGTGTTGGTGATGCCCAGGCCGATGCCGGCGACCAGTGCGCCCGGCAACACACTCCACAGTCCCGGCTCGCTCGCGCCCACGCCCCAGTGCATCAGCAGGAAGCCGGCACCGATGGTGAACAATCCGCCCGGTATCACCAGGCCGGGCCGGTAACGCAGCGACAAGCGCTCGCCCACCGGCGGGAACACCAGCGCGGGCAAGGTATACGCGAGCAGCGCCACGCCCGAGGCCAGTTCGCCCAGGCCGAGCACGCCATGGAAGTACAGCGGCAGGTACACCATCAGCGGCCAGAAACTGAAGTTCATGCCCATCGATCCCAGCAGAGCGCCCGAAAACCCGCGGTTGCGCAGCACCGAGAAGTCGAACATCGGATGCGGCACCCGCCGCTCCACCACGATGAACATCGCCAGGAAGAACACGGTCGCCGCCAGCACGCCCAGCGATGCCGGTCGCGCGAATCCCATCTCGCCGCCCTGGGTCAGGTAGAACGCCAGGCCCAGCACCGCCAGCGACAGCGAAACCATCCCGGCCCAGTCGAGCCGGCGTGCCTGCGGATCCCGCGATTCCTCCACGCTCGTCAGCACCAGCAGCAGGGTCAGCGCGGCGATCGGCCCGTGCACCAGGAACACCCAGGTCCAGTCGGACACGGCCACGATCACGCCACCGATCAGCGGTCCGAAGCCCAGCCCGAAACCGAATACCACGCCCCATGCCGCGAACGCCTTGCCGCGTTCGCGGCCATCACGGAACTGGTGCGAGAGGATCGCCAGCATGCAGATCAGCAGCACGCCGCCGCTCATGCCCTGCAGGGCGCGCGCCACGATCAACGTCGTCACGTCGCCCGCCAGTCCGCACATCACCGAGCTGGCACCGAACAACAGGCCGCTGACCAGGAACACCCGCCGGCGGCCGAACCGATCGGCCAGCGCGCCGGCCGCCATCAGTACCGTCGTGCTGGCGATGGTGTAGGCATTCATCACCCACTGCATCTGGCGGAAATCGCCTCCCAGCACCCGCTCCAGGGTCGGCAGGATGACCGGCACGCTGGAGATTTCCAGGCCGAACATCAGCGAGGCGAGGCAGACGGCGAACAGCGCCGTCCTGTTCCGGGAAGACAGGGAAGCGGACATGGGGGCTCCAGTGGACAGGGCCGCGGGCAGCCTCCACAAAGGGAGGCGGAGCGGCCACTCGGGACGTGGAGCCATTGTCGGAAACCCCATTAAATGAGGGAAATGATTTAATTTATTCCCATCCAGTAATTTTCGTCATTGGTCAGCCATGGACTTCGACCCCTCCCTGCTGCGCGCCTTCATCGCGGTCACCGAGACCGGCGGGTTCACCCGCGCCGCCGAGCGCCTGCACCTGACCCAGTCGGCGATCAGCCACCAGATCCGCCGGCTGGAGGAACAGGTCGGGCGTCCCCTGCTCCACCGCACCACCCGTCGCCTGACCCTGACCGAGGACGGCGAGGAATTCCTCAGCCACGCCCAGCGCATCCTCGATGCGTCCGACGCGCTGACCCGGCGCTTCCATCTCTCGCCGGTGTCCGGCGTGATCCGCTTCGGCGTGGCCGATACCTACCTGGGTTCGCGCCTGCCCACCCTGCTGGGCCAGTTCGCGCGCAGCCATCCGTGCGTGCGGCTGGAGGTGAATGTCTCCTCCAGCCCGGATTTCCGCGCGATGGTCGCCGCCGGCGAACTCGACATGGCGGTGGTGCTGGCCGAACCGGGCCAGGATGAGGATCTGCTGTTGCGCAGCACCCAGTTCGTCTGGAGCGCCGCGGACAACTTCGCGCCGCCCGCCGGCGATTCGTTGCCGCTCGCGTTCGCGCCCTCTCCCTGCCTGCGCCGTCAGATCGGCCTGGCCGCGCTGGAGCGCGCCGCCCAGCCCTGGCATTTCACCTTCACCTCGGCCAGCAACGAGGGCCTGCGCGCGGCGACGCTGGCCGGGCTGGGCGTGGCGGTGATGACGAAAACCGAACTGGTGCCGGGCCTGAAGATCGTCAACGACGAACTGGGCCTGCCGGCATTGCCGAAGGCCGAGTACGTGCTGGTGCGCCGCCCCGGCGAGCAGACCGCGGCGGACGAGGAGTTCGTGCGGCTGCTGCGCGACCATTCGTGATCGCGCATCGATGCGCAGTGGCGGGAGACGCCTTCCCGGCAACGAAAAACCCCGGCTTTCGCCGGGGTTTTCGCATGGCAACCACCACCTGGACGCTTACGCGGCGACGGTGTCCGCCACGTCCTTGTAGTCGGCGATCTGATCGAAGTTCATGTAGCGGTAGATCTGATCGCCGTTGGCGTTGATGACGCCGATGTCGGCCATGTACTCGGCCTTGGTCGGGATGCGGCCCAGGCGCGAGCAGATCGCCGCCAGTTCCGCCGACCCCAGGTAGACGTTCGAGTTCTTGCCCAGGCGGTTGGGGAAGTTGCGGGTGCTGGTGGAGAACACCGTGGCGCCCTCCTTCACCTGCGCCTGGTTGCCCATGCACAGCGAGCAGCCCGGCATTTCCATGCGTGCGCCGGCGGTGCCGAAAGTGCCGTAGTGGCCTTCCTTGGTCAGCTCGGCGGCATCCATCTTGGTCGGCGGCGCGACCCACAGCTTGGTCGGGATGTCGCGCTTGCCTTCCAGCAGCTTGGACGCGGCGCGGAAGTGGCCGATGTTGGTCATGCACGAACCGATGAACACTTCGTCGATGACCGCGCCGGACACTTCCGACAGGGTCTTCACGTCGTCCGGATCGTTCGGGCAGGCCACGATCGGCTCGTGCACGTCGGCCAGGTCGATTTCGATGACCGCCGCGTACTCGGCGTCGGCATCGCCCTTGAGCAGTTGCGGGTCGGCCAGCCAGGCTTCCATCGCCTTGATGCGGCGCTGCAGGCTGCGCGGATCCTGGTAGCCCTCGGCGATCATCCACTTCAGCAGCGTGATGTTGCTGTTGATGTACTCGATGATCGGTTCCTTGTTGAGGTGCACCGTGCAGCCGGCGGCCGAGCGCTCGGCCGAGGCGTCGGACAGTTCGAACGCCTGTTCGACCTTCAGATCCGGCAGGCCTTCGATTTCCAGGATGCGGCCGGAGAAGATGTTCTTCTTGCCCTGCTTGGCGACCGTCAGCAGGCCCTGCTTGATGGCGTACAGCGGAATCGCGTTGACCAGATCGCGCAGGGTCACGCCCGGCTGCATCTGGCCCTTGAAGCGAACCAGCACCGACTCGGGCATGTCCAGCGGCATCACCCCGGTGGCGGCGGCGAAGGCGACCAGGCCGGAGCCAGCCGGGAACGAGATGCCCACCGGGAAGCGGGTGTGCGAGTCGCCGCCGGTGCCGACGGTGTCGGGCAGCAGCATGCGGTTGAGCCAGCTATGGATCACGCCGTCGCCCGGACGCAGCGAGATGCCGCCGCGGTTGCTGATGAAGGCCGGCAGTTCGTGGTGGGTCTTGACGTCGACCGGCTTCGGATAGGCGGCGGTGTGGCAGAACGACTGCATCACCAGATCCGCGGAGAAGCCCAGGCAGGCCAGATCCTTCAGTTCGTCGCGGGTCATCGGGCCGGTGGTGTCCTGCGAACCCACCGAGGTCATCTTCGGCTCGCAATAGGTGCCCGGGCGGATGCCCGGCTGCACGCCGTTGACTTCGGGCAGACCGCAGGCGCGGCCGACCATCTTCTGCGCCAGGGTGTAGCCCTTGCCGGTGTCGGCGGGGTTCTGCGGCAGGCGGAACAGGGTCGATGCCGGCAGGCCCAGCGCCTCGCGCGCCTTGGCGGTCAGGCCGCGGCCGATGATCAGCGGGATGCGGCCACCGGCGCGCACTTCGTCGAACAGCACGTCGCTCTTGACCTGGAACTCGGCGATCACCTCGCCGTTCTTCAGCGCCTTGCCTTCATACGGACGCAGCTCGACCACGTCGCCCATGTCCATCTTCGACACGTCCAGTTCGATCGGCAGCGCGCCGGCGTCTTCCATCGTGTTGTAGAAAATCGGGGCGATCTTGCTGCCCAGGCAGACGCCGCCGAAACGCTTGTTCGGAATGAACGGGATGTCCTCGCCGGTCCACCACAGCACCGAGTTGGTGGCCGACTTGCGGCTGGAGCCGGTGCCGACCACGTCGCCGACGTAGGCGACCGGATGGCCCTTTTCGGTCAGCGACTGGATGAACGCGATCGGGCCGCGCTTGCCATCCTCTTCCGGGGTGAAGGGCGCGCCGTCGCGCTTGTTCTTCAGCATCGCCAGCGCGTGCATCGGGATGTCCGGGCGGGTGGTCGCGTCCGGCGCCGGCGACAGGTCGTCGGTGTTGGTCTCGCCCGGCACCTTGAACACGGTGACGGTCAGCGACTGCGGCACTCCCGGACGGCTGGTGAACCATTCGGCGTCGGCCCAGCTCTGCAGCACCGACTGGGCATTGGCGTTGCCCTTCTGCGCCTTCTCCTGAACGTCGTGGAACGCGTCGAACATCAGCAGGGTGTGCTTGAGCGCGTTGGCGGCGATGGTGCCGACCAAGGCGTCGTCCAGCAGTTCCACCAGCGGATGGATGTTGTAGCCGCCGAGCATGGTGCCCAGCAGTTCGGTGGCGCGCTCGCGGCTGATCAGCGGGCACTGCTCGCTGCCGAAGGCGACCGCGGCCAGGTAGGAAGCCTTGACCTTGGCGGCGTCGTCGACGCCGGCGGGCACGCGATGGGTGATCAGGTCCAGCAGGAAGTCGCCCTCGCCGGCCGGCGGCGCCTTCAGCAGTTCGATGACCTCGGCGGTCTGCTGGGCCGACAGCGGCAGCGGCGGGATGCCCAGCGCGGCGCGCTCGGCTACGTGGTGGCGATAGGCTTCCAACATGGTGACTCCGGAATGCGGTGAGGTGACGGGAAACAACGGGTGGGACTTATTCCGCGGCGGGAACGATCAACTTCAGTCCCTTGAAGTATTCGCGGTAGAACCGATCGTCGCGGGTGATCAGGCCATTGCACTGGAGCAGCGCGTGGGCGCCGATCAGGAAATCGGGCGCGGCACGGTGGCTGGCACCGTCGCGCTGGCGGTGGCGGCGCTGCATCTCGCCGGCGCGCAGCGCCGACTTGGCTTCCAGCGCGCTGAAACGGATGCTCATCTCCTCCAGCACCGCCAGCGCCTCGGAACCATCGCGCAACGCGCTGCACACTTCGGCCAGCGCGACCTCGCAGATCACCACCGGTCCGGCGCTCAGGCATTGCCGCAGGCAGGCCTCGGCGGCGTCGGCCTGCGGACCGTCGGCCAGCAGGTCGATGAGGACGGAGGAATCCAGGGCGATCATCGCGTCGGCCTCACTGTTCCGGCGTCTCGCCGGGCGAGTGGCCGCGCAGGGCGCGCATGGCCGCGTCGGTGCTGTCGAAACCGTCCAGCTTGAACCGGCCGCGGGCGCGCGAGATGGCATCGTCCACGCTCTTGCGCAGGATGATCCGGCTGCCTTCCAGTTCGACCTTGAGCACGCTGCCCTTGGTCAGGCCCAGGGCGTCACGCACGGCCTTGGGCAGGGTGATCTGGCCACGTTCGGCGACGGTCGCTTCCATGGGCGGCTCCGGGAAAGTATGCACGAATTATACATACTTCAGGATGCATACCCAAGCGGACCCAGGCAACGGAAACGGGCCGTGAAGTCCGTCACAAGGCCCTCGCCGCAAGGTCAGAACGCCAGTTGGAACCTCAGATTGACCGTATAGCCCCGATCCAGGCCCGGCCAGGCACCGGAACGGTTGTCGCTGCGCCAGCGCACCGCGTCCAGCATCACCCGGCTCCAGTCGTTCAGATACCAGTTGGTGCCGACGGTCCAGCCACTGCCCTGCCCGCCACGGGGCAGATCCCGGTAGTCGGCCGTCTCGTAACGGGCCTTCAGCTCCCAGGCACCCCCGCCTCCGGCGGTGACCGGATCGGCGACCTTCACCCGCCCCCAGGTGCCCGCCTTGGCCGAGTACGCCGGACCGGCGCCCCGCAGGAACCAGCCCATCGACAACGCGTGGGCGTCGTGATGCCGGTGGTAGTCGCCACTGGCCTCGCGTCCCTTCAGGCTGCGCCGGCCCCATTCGGCATAGGCCCAGAACGGCCCGGAAAAGCCGGCCAGTTCCAGTCCATGGCCGTCGCCGCGCTCTGCCCCCTGCACGCGCCCGCTGCCGATCCGCACCTGATCGTTGAAGGGGCCGGCGATCGCCGCGCTGCGCAACACCCGCGCGGTGCCGCGGATCTCCTCGTGGAAGGCCCAGCCGCCCAGATGAAGGGTGGCGGCGTCCGCGCGCACCGGGTTCCAGTGCGCCCGCAGCGCGTAGGTCAGTCCGTCGTTGCCGTCGCCCGGGTTATCCAGGCTGTTGCCGCTGACCTGCAGCGCGGCATGCCAGTTCGCGCCGTGGATCTTCTGCATCACTCCCAATCCGAACGAACCGCGCTGCGGCATGATCACCGCACCGACCAGATTGCGGCTCTGGAACGGGGTGTTGGCCGTACTGCTGCTGCCATCCAGGCCGCGCTCGTTCAAGCGATGGCCCACGGAAAACTCCGCGTCATGGCCGAACAGGCGATGGTCGAAGGCCGCATACGCCGACTTCCACGCCACCGTGTTGCCGGCGAACTCCCCTTCCACCACGTAGCCCAGCGAGCCATGGCGACCTTCGACGCCCAGGCGCGCGGAGCGGATTTCGGCACCGGACAGATTCCGCCCTGCGTGATCGGAGCCGCCGGTGGAGGAGGCATCGACGAAGAACCGGCCACGCGGGCGAAACCGCGCCTTGCCATCCGCGCTCGCGAATTCGGGAGCGCCCTTGGACCAGCTCACTTTCGGTTGCCGCGCCTGGTCGGCTTCGAGCGTGGCCAGTCGCGCCTCCACGGAACCGGCATCCTGTGCCTGTCCGGCTGGCGTACCCTCGCCCGTCGCGTCTTCAAGCGCGGCCAGTCGCGCTTCCAGCGTCGCGATGCGCTGCGATTGCTGCTCGATCAAGCGGACCAGTCCGGCGTTCGATGCATCGGCGGAACCCGGGTGCCGGGCTGCTTCCTGCGCGCACGCCAGCAATGGCGCTCCACTCAGGGTCAACGTGATCGCGGCCGCCAGCCGGCGGGTATTGCCCACAAGGTTCGTCATGGTCGGTTTCTCCAGGCAAGCCGCCACCCTCGGCATGGCTGCCGCCGGCAACGGTGGGAATGAGGGACCCGCGCCGGGACCGGCACGGGCCGGGAAACGTCAGCGGTTCGCGCCCTGCGCGTCGGGACGCCAGGTGATGAGCCGGTTCTCGGCGACATCGAGGATGCGATCGATCACCAGGACGAACATCGCCAGGATCACAATGCCGGCGAACACGCCGACCGCGTGGAAGTTGCCTTCGGCCTGCGCGATCAGATAACCCAGTCCGGCCGAGGCACCGAGATACTCGCCGATGATCGCGCCCACCACCGCGAAACCCACGGAGGTGCGCAGCGATGACAGGATCCAGCTCGCGGCGGCCGGAAAGTACACATGGCGCAACAGATCACGCCGGCTGGCCCCGAGGATGCGCGCGTTCGCCAGCACCGTGGGATTGACTTCGCGCACGCCCTGCATCGCGTTGAAGAAGGTGATGAAGAACACCAGCGTCACCGCCAGCGCCACCTTCGACCACAGGCCCAGGCCCAGCCACAGCACGAAGATCGGCGCCAGCACCACGCGCGGAATCGCGTTGAAGCTCTTGATGAAGGGATCGAGGATCCGCGCCGCCGTCCGGTTCAATCCCAGCCAGACGCCGCCGACCACGCCCAGCACGGTGCCGATGACATAGCCCAGCGCCGTCTCGGTCAGGGTCACCGACACGTGCTTGTAGAAGCCGGTGTCGCTCAACCATTCGTACATCTGTCCAACGATGTCCCAGGGCGCCGGGAAGAAGAACGGATCGATGACCCGTGTGGCCACGCCGGCCTGCCAGCCCCCGAACACCACCACCACCAGGACGGCCTGGATTAGCCGCTCAGTCCCCGTACGCATAGCTTTTCTCCACTTCGCCCCGCAGGCAGGCCCAGATGTCGCGATACAGATCGGTGAAGCGCGGATCCAGCTTGATCTCGGCCACGTTGCGCGGCCGCTCCAGCGGCACGTGGAAACTCTCCACCACCCGGCTGCCGGGCCCCGACGCCAGCACCACCACCCGATCGCCCAGGGCAATGGCTTCTTCCAGATCATGGGTAATCAGGATCACCGAGCGCCGATCCTCCTGCCACAGGCGCAGCAGTTCGTTCTGCATGAGGTGGCGGGTATGGATGTCCAGCGCCGAGAACGGCTCGTCCATCAGGATCACCTTGGGCTTCACGATCAGCGCCTGCGCCATCTGCACGCGCTTGCGCTGTCCGCCCGAAAGCTGGTGCGGGTAGCGGTTTTCGAAACCGGACAGTCCGACCTTGGCCAGCCAATCGCGCGCGCGCCGGCCCCGTTCGACCGCGGGCACGCCGCGGAAACGCAGGCCCAGTTCGACGTTTTCCAGCGCGGTCTTCCACGGCAGCAGCGCATCCTGCTGGAACAGGTAGCCCACGCTGTCCTGCACGCCGGCCACCGCGCGCCCGTCGATGGCCACGCCGCCGGATGCCGGCGCCAGCAAGCCCGCCACCGCATTGAGGATGGTGCTCTTGCCGCAGCCCGTGGGGCCGACGATGGCCAGGAATTCGCCGTCGCCGACCCGGATGTCGACATCGCGCACGGCCACGAAGTCGCCGAACGCCATCGTCATCCGTTCGATCGCGACCATCGTGCGGGGTGGTTCGGCGACCGCGATGGCCGCCGCTGGCGCGTCCTGGTGCGGACGCGCCGGTGCAATTGCTGTCATGACATTGCCCTCCCAGACAAGATCGTCAGTGTTTCGCCGAGTCCTGCTCGACGAATCGGTTGGTATACGTACGCGCCAGATCGACCTTGGCCGCGGCGACATCGGGATTGAATTCGCTGAGTACGGCCAGTGGCGTGGCCATGTCGGCTTCCGTGAAGCGGCCGTCGACGGAGAAGATGCTGCGGGCCGCTTCCACCGCCTTGGCATAGGTGGCGCGATCGCCGGAGACGTAGCTGTCGGGAAGCGCGGCGACGATGGCGTCGGCGCTGCTTTCGGCGATGAACTTCAGGGCCCGCTGTTCGGCGCGGACGATCTTCCCGATGGCCTCGGGATTCGCATCGATGAAGGATTGCTGCGCGTACAGCACCGAAGTCGGATAGAGGCCGCCGTAGACCTCGCGCGCGCCCGCATCGCTGCGCGCGTCGATGAGGATCCGGCCGATGCCGCGCTCCTGGATCAGGGTCGCCGCCGGGTCGTAATTGACCAGCAGGTCGACCTTGCCCTGCTGCAGCGCGGCCACCGCCGCCGCGCCGGAACCCACGCCGATCAGCGACACTTCCGACACCGGGATGCCGTGCCGTTCCAGGTAATAGCGGACGAAGAAATCCGAGGACGACCCCGGCGCGGTGATGCCCACGCGCGCGCCACGGATGGTGTCCGGCCTGGCCGGATCGAAACGGCTGTCGTTGCCGCCGGCCAGCACCAGTCCGGAATTGCGCGACAGCAATACGAAGGCCGTGACCGACTTGCCCTTGGCCTGCATCTGGATGGTGTGATCGTAGAAACCCACCGCCACGTCGGTGGAACCGGCCACCAGCGCCTGCAGCACCTTGGAGCCGCCCTGGGCGAAGTTCTCGGTGCGCACCTTCAGGCCCTCGTCCTTGAAGTAGCCCTGGGCGTCGGCGATGAAGAACGGCAGGTTGTTGAGGTTGTAGGAACCGACGCTGATGCGCACTTCCTGCTCACCCTGCGCCGGCCTGCCGCCTTCCGCCCCGCCTCCCGGCGCGGATGCGCCACCGCAACCACCCAACAGCAACAGCGCCGTCGCGCCGATACCCAGCATTGTCTTGTACATGTTCCCCTCCCGGAGCGTTGGTGAATCGGAATGTGGCCGCGTCGCGGGCCGGCTCAGGCCGCCTGGCTGCGCCGCGCGTCCCGGCGCGACTCGTTGGCGAACACGCGGCCCTCGAACAGGCGTCGCGCCGTACGCACGACGCTGGCCACGACGGGCGCGTCCGGAGCGTCGCGCTCCAGCGTCACTTCCAGGCATCCGCCCGGATGTTCCAGCAGCAGCGGGCCGACGGTTTCCCTCCGTCCCGCCAGCGCATGCGCGACGGTACCGTCGGTCACGGTAGCGGTCGCGATGCCGACACCACCGGTGATGGCCAATGCGCTGTGGCATTGACGCGGCATGAAATAGCGCACCCGCAGCGCGGCGCCGGAGTCCGAACGCGACAGCAGCACCGGCTTGGGAATCACCCGTTCGCCGGCGTCGGCGATGCCCATCCGCCGACCCGCCTCGATCCGGATGGCTTCCAGGCGGCGCAACAGCGCTGCGTCGGCATTCAACCGCGCCGGCGATTCATCGCCCGACAGGCCAAGGTCCGAGGCCTGCATCAGCACCATCGGAATCGCGCAGTCCACGCAACTGACATCCACGCCGTCGATCCGTTCGCGTGGCGTGCCGGTGGGCAACAGCGCGCCGGTGCGGGTTCCCGCCGCGTCCAGGAACGACA
This sequence comes from Pseudoxanthomonas sp. PXM04, assembly GCF_014851695.1. Lineage (NCBI taxonomy): Bacteria > Pseudomonadati > Pseudomonadota > Gammaproteobacteria > Lysobacterales > Lysobacteraceae > Pseudoxanthomonas > Pseudoxanthomonas sp. PXM04. Next base: position 1,229,130 of record NZ_JACVAG010000001.1, on the reverse strand, counting down.
ACGTGATCGGCGCGGCCTGCCCCGGCACACCGGCGATGCGGGTGTCGCCGCGATAGGACACCCTGCCCTGCGGGGTCTGCACGGTGGCGCGGATCAGCTTGCCGGTGTTGACGTTGTGGATGCACACCTGGGTCTGGGGATGGCGGGCGGCCACAAGACCGGCTTCAATCGCGAACGGCGCCACCGCCGCGAGCATGTTTCCGCAATTGGGACTGGTATCCACGATCTGGCGGTCATTCACCACCTGGGCGAACAGGTAATCGACGTCGGCATCCCGGCGACTGGCGCGATCGACGATGGCGACCTTGCTGGAGAGCGCGTTGCCGCCGCCGATGCCGTCAATCTGCAGTGGATGCCCGGCCCCCATCACCGCCAGCAGGATGCGGTCGCGCAGCGCCGGTTCCGTGGGCAGATCCGATGCGAGGAAGAACGGCCCCTTCGAGGTGCCGCCGCGCATGAGCACGCAAGGCAGGCTGAGCAGGTCATTCGAATCGACGGCCAGATCCATGCAAAAATCACATTAATTCAAGAACATGATTCGATACTGGCATGGGCACGGCCGATTTGAGAATTGCAAATTTTTCGATTATTGATAGGCCATGAGCATCAATTGCGAAATCCTCGACCTGCGTGCATTCCTGTTGGTGAGCGAAACCCGCAGCTTCCATCGTGCCGCGGAAACCCTGCATCTTTCCCAGCCCGCGCTCAGCCGGCGCATCCAGAAGCTCGAACAGAACGTCGGTGCCCCCTTGCTGGAGCGGACCACCCGCCATGTCGTGCCGACAGCGCTCGGGCAGGACCTGCTGCCGCTGGTGAGGCGACTCATCGAAGAGTTCGACGGCTCGCTGTTTTCATTGCGTGGCAGCGACCAGCATCGTGGCGGGCAGGTCACCATCGCCTGCCTGCCGACCGCGGCGTTCTACTTCCTGCCCAGCGTCATCGCGCGCTTCCAGCAGGACCATCCGCAGGTGCGCTTCCGCATCCTGGATCTTCCCGCCACCGAGGGTCTGCAATCGGTGGAACGCGGTGAAGTCGAGTTCGGCATCAACTTCATGGGGGCTTCGGATCCGGATCTGATTTTCGACACACTGGTGGAGGATCCGTTCGTGCTGGCCTGCCGGCGCGATCATCCGCTCGCCCGCAAGCGCAAGGTGAGCTGGAGCGACCTGGCGCCGCACCGGCTCATCACCGTGCACCGCACCAGCGGCAACCGCACCCTGCTCGATGGCGCGCTGGCGCGCGAGAACCTGCGGCTGAACTGGTTCTACGAGGTCACCCACCTGTCCACCTCGCTCGGGCTGGTCGAAGCCGGCGTCGGCATCTCGGTATTGCCGAAGATGGCCACGCCGCGCGGCGAACATGCCACCCTGGTGACGCGCCCGCTCGCCAATCCGGTGGTTTCGCGGACGATCGGCGTGGTGCGTCGCCGCGGCGCGCAGCTGTCACCGGTGGCCGAGGAGTTCCTGCATACCCTCAAGCGCCTCTGGAAGGGAGGATGAACATCCGGGGCCCCGTTCCGGCCCCGGATCTCGTGGCAAGCCCTTTCCGGCAACACTGCGATCCACCGCCGGCCCTTGCCTGATTCCATCTGCAACACCATTTGGGGGACAATGCCATGTGCCGCCCGCGGTTCCCCACGCCGGCGCCTGCGTCCCGCAAGCATTCGGTCCATGGCCGTTGCCATCGCCAGCATTCGCAAAGGAGCACCCCGCATGAGCGACTCTTTCTCCACCCGCAGCCGTCTCGACGTCAACGGCCAGTCCTATACCTACTTCAGCCTTCCTACGCTGGGCCGGCGCTTCGACATCGCCCGCCTGCCCTACTCCATGAAGATCCTGCTGGAGAACCTGCTGCGCTGCGAGGACGGGGTCAGCGTGACTCCCGAGCACATCGAGGCGGTCGCGAAATGGGATGCCACCCGCGAGCCGGACACCGAAATCGCGTTCATGCCGGCGCGCGTGGTCCTGCAGGACTTCACCGGCGTGCCCTGCGTGGTCGATCTGGCCGCGATGCGTGACGCGGTGGTGAAGCTGGGCGGCAATCCCGACCAGATCAACCCGCTGATCCCCTCCGAACTGGTCATCGACCACTCGGTCCAGGTGGACGTGTTCGGCAAGCCCGACGCGCTGGATCTGAACGGCAAGATCGAATTCGATCGCAACAAGGAACGCTACAGCTTCCTGCGCTGGGGCCAGAAGGCGTTCGACAACTTCAAGGTGGTGCCACCCAACACCGGCATCGTCCACCAGGTGAACCTGGAGAACCTCGCCCGGGTGGTGATGACCGCGCAGAAGGACGGCGAGACCCTCGCCTATCCGGACACCGTGTTCGGCACCGACTCGCACACCACGATGATCAACGGCATCGGCGTGCTGGGCTGGGGCGTCGGCGGCATCGAGGCCGAGGCGGCCATGCTCGGCCAGCCCTCCTCGATGCTGATCCCGCAGGTGGTCGGCTTCAAGCTGACCGGCAAGCTGCCCGAAGGCGCCACCGCCACCGACCTGGTGCTGACCGTCACCCAGATGCTGCGCAAGCTGGGCGTGGTCGGCAAGTTCGTCGAGTTCTACGGCGACGGCCTGCAGCACCTGCCGCTGGCCGACCGCGCCACCATCGGCAACATGGCGCCCGAGTACGGCGCCACCTGCGGCATCTTCCCAATCGACGCCGAGTCGCTGAACTACCTGCGCCTGTCCGGTCGCAGCGAGGCGCAGATCGCGTTGGTCGAGGCCTATGCGAAGGCGCAGGGCCTGTGGCACGACGCCGACAGCCCGCATGCGCAGTACAGCGCGACCCTGCACCTGGACATGGGCGACGTGAAGCCGTCGCTGGCCGGTCCCAAGCGTCCGCAGGATCGCGTGCTGCTGGAAGACGTGAAGCAGAACTTCCGCGACAACCTGCAGCCGTTCGCCGAGGCGCGCGACAAGCGCAGCGAGGCGATCTCCGATTTCGTCGCCGAGGGCGGCGGCTCGGCGGTGGGCAACGAGGCGCTGAGCCGCGGTTACGCCGACATCGAGACCGAAGGCCAGAAGGTCCGGCTGAAGGACGGCGCCGTCGTGATCGCCGCGATCACGTCCTGCACCAACACGTCCAATCCGGCGGTGATGATCGGCGCCGGCCTGCTGGCCCGCAACGCCGCGGCCAAGGGTCTGAACCGCAAGCCGTGGGTCAAGACCTCGTTGGGACCGGGCTCGCGCGTGGTCACCGACTACCTGGAAAAGGCCGGTGTGCTGGATGACCTGGAGAAGCTGGGCTTCTACGTGGTCGGCTACGGCTGCACCACCTGCATCGGCAACTCCGGCCCGTTGCCGGTGGAAGTCAGCGCGGGCATCGCCACCGGCGACCTGGTGGTGACGTCGGTGCTGTCGGGCAACCGCAACTTCGAAGGCCGCGTGCATCCGGAAGTGAAGATGAACTACCTGGCCTCGCCGCCGCTGGTGGTCGCCTACGCCATCGCCGGCACCACCGACATCGACCTGACCACCCAGCCGCTGGGCACCGGCAGCGATGGCCAGCCGGTCTACCTGAAGGACATCTGGCCCAGCAACGGCGAGATCGGCGATTTCATCGCCCGCACCATTGGGCCGGAGATGTTCGCCAAGAACTACGCCGACGTGTTCAAGGGCGATACCCGCTGGAACACCATCGCTTCGCCCGACGGCGATCTGTACGCCTGGGATTCGGATTCGACCTACATCAAGAATCCGCCGTACTTCGAAGGCATGACGATGGCGACCGGCGGCATCGACGACGTGCATGGCGCGCGCGTGCTCGGCCTGTTCGGCGATTCCATCACCACCGACCACATCTCGCCGGCCGGCAACATCAAGAAGGATTCGCCGGCGGGTCGCTTCCTGATCTCGCGCGGCGTGCAGCCGGTGGATTTCAACAGCTACGGCAGCCGCCGCGGCAACGACGACGTGATGGTGCGCGGCACCTTCGCCAACATCCGCATCAAGAACCTGATGTTCGGCGGCGAGGAAGGCGGCAACACCCTGTACCACCCGCCGGGCGGCGGGACGCCGGAAAAGCTGTCGATCTACGACGCGGCGATGAAGTACAAGGCCGATGGCGTACCGCTGGTGGTGCTGGCCGGCAAGGAATACGGCACCGGCTCCTCGCGCGATTGGGCGGCCAAGGGCACCAACCTGCTGGGCGTGAAGGCGGTGTTCGCCGAGAGTTTCGAGCGCATCCACCGCTCCAACCTGGTCGGCATGGGCGTGCTGCCGCTGCAGTTCATCGACGGGCAGAACGCGCAGACCCTGGGACTGGACGGTTCGGAGGTGTTCGATATCGCCGGTTTGCAGGACGGCGCGTCGAAGGTCGCCACCGTCACCGCGCGCCGCGCCGACGGACAGGAGATCCGTTTCCAGGTCAAGGTGCTGCTGCTGACGCCGAAGGAAGTCGAGTACTTCCGCCACGGTGGCCTGCTGCACTACGTGCTCCGCCAGCTGGCGGCGCGCAAGGCGGCGTGAGCGGCGTGATCAGACGCTGAAACAACGGAAGCCCCGCCCCGCGAAGCACGCGGGGCGCTCTCCCGGCGCGCGAGCCATGGCTCGCAAACGCGCCGGTTTCGCCCGCCACGGTGGCCTGTTGCACTACGTGCTACGCCAGCTGGCGGCGCGCAAGGCGGCGGGAACGAAACGGCGCCCGATGCTCCCACGAGCGTCGGGCGCCATTCTCTTCCCTGTAGGAGCGACGTGAGTCGCGACGGGTAAAGGCTGGCGGGTATTCCGGTCGCGACTTACGTCGCTCCTACGGGGGTGGTGTCTCTCTCTGTGGGAGCGACGTGAGTCGCGATGCTTTGCGTGCCGGCTATCGCGACTTACGTCGCTCCTACAAGGTGGGATGCAGCAGTCTGCCTGGGTTTCTATCGTGTCCCGACACATCCGCACAGCGGTTTCTGGTTTCAAGCAAGCGTGACTGGGGCGGACGCCGCTGTCTTCCCTGTAGGAGCGACGTGAGTCGCGACGGGTACGGCTGGATGGGCATCCCGGTCGCGACTGACGTCGCTCCTGCAGCGACAGGATCTTTTCCCGCAAGGCGGGTGACCGCCAGTACTGCGTGAGGATCAACTTACGGAAGATCCGCCCGGCGGTTGCCGGTTCCGGGCGGCTTCGGCGTGGCATCCGTTGACAGGACCGGATTCGCCGGTCCGCCGGGAAACATCATGCGTACCCCATCGTTGGCCGGCTGGTTCCTGCCGCTGGCGCTCGCCTGCATCCCGGCTGTACACGCTGTCGAGATCACCGGCATGAAGGATTTCCCGAACCTGCATGGCCGTTACGCGCCGGGCGGCGATTGCCAACGGCAACCGCGGATCGCCGTCGATGCCAGCGGTATGGTCTTCGAGCTCGAAGGACGCAGCGAACGGGTGGCGCGACTGGAGTACGCGGCCAGCTACGGCGGCAACTTCTACGAAGGCAGCAGCCAGTGGTTCTTTCCGTTCGGCCGCGAGGGCGCCTATCCGGTGCTGATGACCTTCAACGCGGACGAAAAGCCGGGGGTGCTGAGCTTGACGCCGCACGACGAGGGATACGCCGGTGGCCCGCCGCTGTCGCCGCGCAATCGTGCGCTGGTGGCCGGTTCCCCCTACCTGCGCTGCCGCTGACCCGGCAGGTTCACGGGCCCGCCTGCCACTCCGCGTAGTAAAGCCGCCAGTCGTCGCCATTCCGGCGCCAACCGGTGGTGACCCGATACGATTGGGCGCTGTCGGGGAGCCAACGCCCGCGACCGGAACCGGTCAGCAGTGCGTCGAAACGAATCGTCGCGGTGTCGCCCTGCAGGCTGACCTCCAGCGGCCCCGTGGTCACCCCGATACTGTCTCGGGCCAGCAATTGCGCGCGCAGCAGGTTGTGCAACGCAGCACGATCCATGCCCGCCGGGCCGGAGAAATCTTCGGCGACCCCGTCCATCGCCTCGGCCGGCTGGCGCTCTTCGACCGCCTGCTGCAAGGCCGCGAACTGATCACGCAGTTGCTGTTCCGGCGAGCTCCGGCTGCATCCGGCCAGTACCAGCATCACCGCCAGCATCGCGCCGATCCATCCGGGCAACGCAGCGTGCCGCCGCAGCATCGGGATTACGCCCTTCGCACCCTTCGCCTTTTCCATCCGGAACGGTATGCTCCCTGTCGTGGACCCCACGCGGCGCGCAGGCGCCGACACTGCAAACATACCCGAAGCATGGCCCTGGGGAGGGAGTAGAAGATGAGTCAAGACCGTCCGTGGTTCAAGAGCTATCCGGAAGGCGTTCCGCACGAGATTGATCTGGATGAATACCGCTCCATCGTCTCGGTGCTGGAGACGGCCATCGACCGCTACCGCAACCGTCCGGCGTTCTCGAACTTCGGCAAGAGCCTGACCTATGGCGAGATCGACACCCTCAGCAAGCAGTTCGCCGCGTACCTGCTCGGCGAGCTGAAACTGAAGAAGGGTGATCGGGTCGCGATCATGATGCCCAACTGCCTGCAGTACCCGGTCGCCATTTTCGGCGTGCTGCGTGCCGGCCTGACGGTGGTCAACGTCAATCCGATGTACACCCCGCGCGAACTGCGCCACCAGTTGTCCGATTCCGGCGCCAGCGTGCTGCTGGTCGTGGACAATTTCGGCAAGACCGTGCAGGAAGCCATTCCCGGACTGGCCTCGCTCAAGCAGGTAATCACCACCGGCCTGGGCGATCTGCTCGGCTTCCCGAAGGGACCGCTGATCAACTTCGTGCTCAAGTACGTCAAGAAGATGGTGCCCGATTACGACATCGCCGGCACGGTCCGCTTCAAGGACACGCTGACCCTGGGCCGCCTGCATGCCCTGCCCGATATCGACATCGCACCGGAAGACATCGCCTTCCTGCAATACACCGGCGGCACCACCGGCGTGGCCAAGGGCGCGATGCTGACCCATCGCAACATGGTCGCCAACATGCAGCAGGCTTCGGCCTGGATCGGCCGCGACGTCAAGGCCGACGGCGAGCTGATCGTCACCGCGCTGCCGCTTTACCACATCTTCGCGCTCACCGCGAACTGCCTGGTGTTCATGAAATTCGGCGCGGCCAACCACCTGATCACCAACCCGCGCGACATGCCGAACTTCGTCAAGGAGATCAGCAAGATCCAGTTCACCGCGATCACCGGCGTCAACACGCTGTTCAACGGCCTGTTGAACACGCCCGGCTTCGACCAGGTCGATTTCTCGCGCCTGCACCTGACCCTCGGCGGCGGCATGGCGGTGCAGCGCGCCGTGGCCGATCGCTGGAAGAAGGTCACCGGGATCACCCTGGTGGAAGCCTATGGCCTGACCGAAACCGCGCCGGCGGCCTGCATCAACCCGATGGATCTGAAGGACTACAACGGCGCCATCGGCCTGCCCATCCCCTCCACCGACGCCTGCCTCAAGGACGACGACGGCAACCTGGTCGCGCTCGGCGAGGTCGGCGAACTGTGCATCAAGGGGCCGCAGGTGATGCGCGGCTACTGGCAGCGTCCGGAGGAGACCGCCAAGGTCATCGACGCCGAGGGCTGGCTGCATACCGGCGACATGGCCAAGATGGATGCCGAGGGCTTCTTCTATATCGTCGATCGCAAGAAGGACATGATCCTGGTGTCCGGCTTCAACGTGTACCCCAACGAGGTGGAGGACGTCATCGCCGGCCTGGAAGGCGTGCTGGAAGTGGCCGCCATCGGCGTGCCGGACGAACGCTCGGGCGAGGCGGTCAAGGTATTCGTGGTCAAGAAGGACCCGGCCCTGACCGAAGAGAAGATCAAGGCGTACTGCCGGGACAACCTGACCGGGTACAAGCAGCCCCGCTACATCGAATTCCGGACCGAGCTCCCGAAGACCAACGTCGGGAAAATCCTCCGCAAGGAGCTCCGGGAGCCGCCCCAGACCGGGGCCACCCACTGAAATCGGAAGGCCGGCGCAAGCCGGCCTTTCTTTTTGTCCGTCAAAACTTTAGGGTTAAATTTGAGATTTTCATCACATTTATGAACGATGGGAAGGGATAAATGCTGTCCCCGACCGGTCAGTCAGTGTGCGTCGTCTTTTCACTATCCGTTCAGGTGTAGCATCGCGCCGTGCCCAGCACGTCCCCAATACCAATCCCCACACCATCGGCCACAGGCCACCAGGAGTCGTCATGAACAACGTCGAAAAACTTCAGCGCACCCGCAATTTCTCCACCATCCGCGTGGAGTCCGCGCCCGATGGCAACAGCCATTGGATGTACATGCACAACGACGCTGGCAAGGGTTCCCGGCCGTGCTTCCGCAGCGAACTGCTGGATGAAATGTGGAGCTTCACCTCTTCGATCACCCTGCGCGAGAGCGAGCGCCAGTCCGGTCGCCTGCGCCATTTCGTGCTGGCCTCGTCCGCGCCGGCGTTCAACCTCGGCGGCGACCTGGATCTGTTCGCCAAGCTGATCCGCAGCAACGACCGCGAACACCTGCTGTCGTACGCCCGCCGTTGCATCGATGGCGTGTACACCCTGCACACCGGACTGGGCGGCGACGTGCGCACGATCGCGCTGCTGCAGGGCGACGCGCTGGGCGGTGGCCTTGAGATGGCGCTGGCCTGCCACACCATCGTCGCCGAGGAAGGCGTCGAAATGGGCCTGCCGGAAGTCCTGTTCGGACTGTTCCCGGGCATGGGCGCCTATTCGTTCCTGTGCAAGCGCGTCTCGCCGCAACTGGCCGAACGCATCATCCTGGAAGGCAACATGTATTCCAGCGAGGAGTTCCACAAGATGGGCATCGTCGACATCCTGGTGCCGAAGGGCCAGGGCGAAGCCGCCGTGCAGGATCTGATCCGCCAGCAGCAGCGTGCGCCCTACTCCCACCTGGCGATGAACACGGTGCGCGGCCTGGCCCAGCGGGTCAGCTACGACGAGCTGATGAACATCACCGAAGTGTGGGTCGATACCGCGCTGGCGCTGGGCGACAAGTCCCTGCGGATGATGGAGCGCATCGTGCGCGCGCAGGAAAAGCGTGCCATGCAGGCCGCCTGATCGACGATCGAATCGCAGCCAACTACAGGGGGCGGGGACGGCGCGATGCTTCCCCGGATGGCGGGACGGCCGTGGCCGCCCGCCTGAGCCATCCCCTTTCAGCCATCACGCAACCGCCGATCAGTTGCGCTCGTGGCTGCCGTGATCGGGCGAATGGCGTGACCGTTCGCGTGCTTCCAGCGCCGCCCTGCCCTGGGCCAGATAGGAATTCACCGCCGCCAGGCGTTGCCGCCACTCGCGCGCGATCTGCCAGTCGGCCAGGCGCATCAGTTCACTCGCCGCCGCCGCCAGCTTGATCAGGCCCAGGTTGCTGGCCACGCCCTTCAGCGCATGCGCGTGATCGCGCAGGTGTTCGCCCTGGCCATGTTCCATCGCGTGCGCCATCGCGCCGATGCAACCGTCGGCATCGTTGAGGCACTGCGCGATGAATTCGCGCTCGAAGGCTTCGCCCATGCCCAGCGCGCCGAGTTCGTCCAGCACGGTCATGTCGAGGATCTCGTCGCCCGCCCGCATCGCGGTGGTCGGCACCGGCGCCTGCGTCTGTGCCTGCGAAGTGATCGAACCATTGGTGGCGATTTCCGCCAGCGTATCCAGCAGGCGGGTCGCCACCACCGGCTTGGCCAGGAACGCGCGGGCACCCGCGCGTTCGCAGTTGCGGATGGCGTCCGGGGTGACGTCGGCGCTCAGGATCACCACCGGCGTGCGCTGGCCGGAGCCGGCTTCCATCACCCGCAGTTGCTTCAACAGATCCAGGCCGCTGACATCGGGCATGTGCAGATCGCAGATGACCGCATCGTAGTCGAAGGAATCCAGGGCGTTGAGCACGTCCTCGCCGCCATTGACGCAGGTCACCCGGTGACCGGCCTTCTGCAGCAGGCGCTGCACGACCATCCGGTTCGCCTCGTGATCGTCGGCGACCAGGATCTGCATGCTGCGCACCCGCGCGCGATGACGCAGGAACGGATCGGAGAACGCGATGATGTTTTCGGCGCCGGGCTTGGCGTTGGCGTCGTCGAGCCAGTTCGCCGGCACCTGGATGGCCGGGGTGATCTCGCGCGGCTGCACGGCTTCGAACGGCAATTCCACCCAGAACGAGCTGCCACGCTGTTCGCTGCTCTCGAAACCGATGGTGCCGCCCATCGCCTCGGTCAGGCCCTTGGCGATGGTCGTGCCCAGGCCGGTACCACCATAGCGGCGCGCCAGGCTGACGTCGGCCTGCTCGAAGGCCTCGAACAGGCGTTCGCGGACCGAGGCGGGAATGCCGATGCCGGTATCGGTGACGGTGAAGCGCAGCCGGTTCGGACTGCCGGCCAGGGCGACCTGCAGGCGCACTTCGCCCTTGTCGGTGAACTTGACCGCGTTGCCGGCCAGGTTCAGCAGGACCTGGCGCAGGTGTCCGGAATCGCCGCGCAGCACCGCGGGCACGTCGTCGTCGAAGTGCACTTCGTAGTTGAGCTGCTTGCCGCGCGCCTGCGGCAGCAGGATCAGGCCGATGCTCTCGACCAGCTCGCGCGGCGAGAAATCGACCACGTTGAGCTTGAGTTTTCCGGCCTCGATGGCCGAGATGTCGAGCACGTCCTCCACCAGCGCCAGCAGGCTGCGGGTGGAAGCCTGGATGGTCGACAGGCATTCGCGCTGTTCGCTGTCCAGGCGGGTGGTCGCCAGCAGTTCGGACATGCCGGCCAGGCCATTGAGCGGCGTGCGGAATTCATGGCTCATGTTGGCCAGGAAGCGGCTCTTGGCCTCGTTGGCCCGGCGCGCTTCCTCGGTGGCGCGGGTCAGATCGCGCAGCAGGCCGGACAGGTACATCGGGACCGCGATCAGGCCGACCCACAGGCCCAGGCCGAGATTGAGGTTCTGCTGCCAGTACGGGCTGACCATCAGCACGATACCGAAGCTGATACAGGCCGAGGCCACCGCGCCGAGCAGATAGCGGTTGCCGTAGCGCAGGCCGTTGCCGACCGTCACCCACATCAGGATCACGTACAGCCAGGCCAGCGGCTCGCCCTTGAGCACCATCGCCACGGTCATCAGGCCGTAGTCGGTGAGCATGCCGATGACCCGGCGGACGTGCGACTTGCCCGGCTCCAGCAGGATCGCGATGAACAGCATGAGGCCGATCGCGGCACCGACCCCGCTCATGGTCGCGGACCAGCGGTACACGTCCGGCGGCAGCGTGCCATACAGGGCGGCGACGCCCATGTAGACGATCACGCCGGTGAAGATGATCACGCGGATCGCCGTCTGGCCGTGCTCACTGTCCGGCCGGTTGGCCAGACGATGCTTGATCCATGAGACCAGATTGCGTTCCATGACTCATTCCATCCCTGGACGGCTCTGCACCGTCGAGTAGCGCTCGCAGATGTCGTCCAGACGTTCCCGCCCGCGGATGAGCGCATCCACGCAGGAGGGGTCGAACAGGCGGCCGCGCTGGGCGTACAGGTACGCCAGCGCCGCGTCCTTCTCCCAGGCCTTCTTGTAGGGCCGGGGCGAGATCAGCGCGTCGAACACGTCCGCAACCGCCACTATCCTGGCTTCCAACGGAATCTCGTCGCCGACCAGGCCATCAGGATAGCCGCTGCCGTCGTAACGCTCATGGTGGCGCAGCGCGATGATCGCGCCGGTCTGGATGAAACGGTTCTGGCTGCCGGACAGCAACTGGTGGCCGATCTTGGGATGCCGGCGCATGACGTCGGTCTCGTCCTCGGTCAGCGGACCGGGCTTCATCAGCACCGAATCGGGAATGGCGATCTTGCCCATGTCGTGCAGCGGCGCGGCCAGCTCGATGGCGCGGACCTCGTCTTCCGGCAGGCCCAGTTCGTCGGCGATCAGCGCCGCCACGTGGGCCATGCGCTCCAGGTAGGCGCTGGTGCCGCTGTCGCGGTACTCGATGGCGCGGGCCAGCCGCGACAGGGTTTCGCGTTCGCGCTCCTCGACCTCGTGCATGCTCGACAGCAGGCGCTGTTCCAGCGACAGGGCCCGTTGCTTGACGTTCTCGGACTGCTGGCGCAGTTGCAGCAGGTTGCGGCAACGGGCGCGCAGTTCGCGCGGGCGGACCGGCTTGACCAGGAAATCGATGACGCCGGCTTCCAGCGCCGCCTGCCGGATCGGCTCGTCGCCGACCACGGTGATCAGGATGATGGGAATGTCGCGGTGCAGCGGCAGCCGGCGGAAGCGACGGGCGAATTCCAGTCCGTCCATGCCCGGCATGCGGTAGTCCAGCAGCAGCAGATCGGTGCGGTTCTTCTCGCACCATTCGAGCGCGACCTGGGGATCCCCGAAGTCGTGCACGCTCAGTTCCGAGGCAATGTCCTCGATTACATGGCGCAGCATCGTGCGCGCCGAAGTCTGGTCATCGACGATGACGATATTCAAAGCGCTTCCCGCCCCTTGTGGCCACATGAAGTGACTGTCGGGCAAGGATACTCCGGCGATGGCTGCGCTGGCATCTAGCATGGGAACCGTTTCCTGCGTGTATCGCTGACCACTGCTGCGGGGTCCGCGGCCGTTGGCGGGGTCATGAACCCGACGCCGGACCACGGAGCGTGGGATTTTTGACGCAGAAAGCGTGCCAGTGCGGTTCAGGTCGCCGACGGAACCGGAAAATCGGGATAGTAGTCACATAAAACGCCCGCAGGGCGGGCGTTTCGTGGGAAACGGATGGGCGGTTCCGGCGGCCGGAGGGGAGCCGCACGCCAGGTCCGGACATGGCGGGTGACGGGTTCCGGGCAGGCAAATCGCCCCAGCGCGTCACCTGGCCTGTCGCGGCGCGACCGTTCGCGTCAGCCGTGGTGTTCCGGACGCATGTACGGGAACAGCAACACGTCGCGGATCGAATCCGAACCGGTCAGCAGCATCACCAGCCGGTCGATGCCGATGCCCAGCCCACCGGTCGGCGGCAGGCCCACTTCCAGCGCCCGGATGTAGTCGGCGTCGTAGTGCATGGCCTCGTCGTCGCCGCCCTCCTTGGCCGCCACCTGGGCCTGGAACCGGGCCGCCTGGTCTTCCGGATCGTTGAGCTCCGAGAAGCCGTTGGCCAGCTCCTTGCCGTTGATGAACAGTTCGAAGCGATCGGTGTAGCCCGGGTCGCGATCGTTGGCGCGGGCCAGCGGCGAGACCTCGACCGGATGATCGGTGATGAAGGTCGGCTGGATCAGGGTGTGCTCGACGGTCTTCTCGAAGATCTCCAGCAACAGCTTGCCCCAGCCGTAGGACGGCTTGACCGCGATCTTCAGGCGCTGGCAATGGCTCGCCAGCGCTTCGCGATCGGTGCAGTCGGCCAGGCTGATCTCCGGATTGTGGTGGCGAACCGCCTCGTCCATCCGCCAGCGGCGGAACGCCGGCTCCAGATCGATGGCCTGCCCTTCCCAGCTCACCGCACCCGTGCCCAGCACTTCATGGGCGACATCGCGGATCACCGATTCGGTCAGATCCATGATCTCGTTGTACGTGGCATAGGCCTCGTACAGTTCCAGCATGGTGAATTCGGGATTGTGGCGGGTACTGACGCCCTCGTTGCGGAAGTTGCGGTTGATCTCGTAGACGCGTTCCAGGCCGCCGACCACCAGCCGCTTGAGGTACAGCTCCGGCGCCACCCGCAGGTAGAGATCCATGTCCAGCGCGTTGTGATGGGTCACGAACGGCTTGGCCGCGGCGCCACCGGGGATGTAATGCATCATCGGCGTTTCCACTTCCAGGAAGCGGCGCGCGTCCAGCCATTCGCGGATCGCGCGGATGATGCGCGAGCGCTTGATGAAGACGTCGCGCGCCTCCGGGGTGACGATCAGGTCCACGTAGCGCTGGCGATAGCGCTGCTCGACGTCGGAAAGGCCGTGCCACTTGTCCGGCAGCGGGCGCAGCGCCTTGGTCAGCAGGCGCAACTGGTCGGCCTTGACCGACAGCTCGCCGGTCTTGGTGCGGGTCAGCGCGCCCTCGGCGGCGACGATGTCGCCGATGTCCCAGCCCTTGAAGGCGTCGTAGGTGTCACCCAGCGCATTGGCTTGCAGGAACAGCTGCAGGCGGCCGGATTCGTCCTGGATCTGCACGAAGCTGGCCTTGCCCATCACCCGCTTGGCCATCAGCCGGCCGGCGACGCTGACCCGGCGGTTGGCCGCCTCCAGGCTCTCGGCGGTCCACAGCTCGCCATCGGCGTACTGGGCCTGGAGATCGCCGGCGTAATCGGCGCGGCGGAAATCGTTCGGATAGGCGATGCCCTGCCCGCGCAGCGCCGTCAGTTTCGCGCGGCGCTCGGCGATGAGGCTGTTCTCGTCGGCGTGGGGCGTCGGCACGGGGGTCTGTTCGGTCATGGCGGGATAGGGATTGGGATGGGGAAACGTGGTGGATGCGGCCGGGACCGCGGGATCGGGCGGGACGCCGCCCCGCCCGGTGATTATGCGTCGATGCGTTTGGCGCCGGCTTCCAGGCCTGCCTTCAGGCTGGCTTCCAGGAATTCGTCCAGGTCGCCGTCCAGCACCTTCTGGGTGTCGGTGCGCTCGATGCCGGTGCGCAGATCCTTGATCCGGCTCTGGTCGAGCACGTAGTTGCGGATCTGGCTGCCCCAGCCGATGTCGGCCTTGGTCGCTTCCAGCGCGTTCTTCTCGGCGTTGCGCTTCTGGATCTCGATCTCGTACAGCTTGGCCTTCAGCATCTTCATCGCGCGATCGCGGTTGGCGTGCTGGCTGCGCTCGGTCTGGCAAGCCACCACCACGCCGCTGGGCACGTGGGTGATGCGCACGGCCGATTCGGTCTTGTTGACGTGCTGGCCACCGGCGCCCGAGGAGCGGTAGACGTCGGTCTTCAGGTCGGCCGGATTGATCTCGATGTCGATGTTGTCGTCGACTTCCGGCGCCACGAACACCGAGGTGAAGCTGGTGTGGCGGCGGTTGTCCGAATCGAACGGCGACTTGCGCACCAGCCGGTGCACGCCGATCTCGGTCTTCAGCCAGCCGTAGGCGTAGTCGCCCTCGACCCGGAAGGTCGCCGACTTGATGCCGGCCACTTCACCGTCGCTGGCTTCCATCAGTTCGACCTTCCAGCCGCGCGATTCGGCCCAGCGCAGGTACATGCGCAGCAGGATTTCGGCCCAGTCCTGGGCCTCGGTGCCGCCGGCGCCGGCCTGGATGTCGACGAAGGCGTTGGCGCTGTCCATCTCGCCGGAGAACATGCGCTGGAATTCCAGCTTGTCCACCCGGCCGGCGAAGCGCTCCACGTCCTCGACCACCGCCTGCGCGGTTTCCTCGTCGTTCTCGCTCTCGGCCAGTTCCAGCAGTTCGCTGGAGCCGATCAGCCCCTCGTCGATCTCGCGGATGCCGTTGACGGTCTTGTCCAGCAGCGAGCGCTCGCGGCCCAGTTGCTGGGCGTATTCGGGGTTGTTCCAGATATCGGGGCTTTCCAGCTCCCGGTTCACTTCTTCCAGGCGTTCGCGCTTGGAATCGTAGTCAAAGATACCCCCGTAGCGAAACCAGCCGGCTCTGCAGGTCGGCAATGCGCTGGCGGATGGGGTTCAGTTCGATCATGGCGGGAGGTGGGGGGCACACAGAGGAACCGGGGATTGTAACAAGCCGCCGCCGACCCCGCCCGCCCGAAGCGTGGAGCGGCGGCTTCTGGGAGCATTCCTATGGGGCCGGGCCGCCGCCCGACCCAGAATCTCCGCTTTTCCGAATCCCGATCCGTCATGAAATCGAAGTTCCGCCCCATCCTCGCGCCAGCGTTGTTGGCGCTGCTGGCCGCCGGCTGCGCCGGAAACGTGCGCTGGAGGCACCCTGCCCCCGACGAAGCCCTGCTCCGCCAGATGCTGTCGGACATCAACGGTTTCCACGTCACCGGACACGGGGGCCGCGAGGACAATACCCTGCTGTCGCCAGAGCGGGCCGGCGCCATCCTGGCGCGGCAGCAGGTTCCCGACGAGGACACCCCGCCGTTCCAGTTCACCGAAGTCAGCGGCCGTGTCATCACCATCCGCGGCTATGGTCAATTCATTCCCGCGGGTAACCTGTCCCAACCCCGGCGCCGCCACCTGTACCACTATCGCGGAGAACTGACCCACGCCGCCTATGCGCTTCGGCACATGGCCCCAGCGGCATGCGATCTGAGGCTGTATACGAAGCCGCAGGCTCTGGAATTCACCTGGATTGACGGCAGCACCGGTCACGGCGTTACCCAGGCGATGGAGTTCGACGGCGAGCTCAGCGCGAATTGCTATTACGTGGAGACGGAAGGAAACGGCTCGCCGATACGCTACGACATCCTCCAGGGCTACCAGCCCTACGCGCGCAAGCGCGGCCGCGTCCTTTCGATCAAGATGTTCTGAACGACGCTCGCGCCGGTGGCCTCGCCGCATGAGCAAAGCCCCTCGCGACCGGAGATCGGAGTGCGGGCGGATGACGCCGATGCGCCACCCGCCCGCCGGCCATCAATACAGCCCCATCACCGATACGCCTCCGAAGGCGGTTTCGCCGACGACGCGCAGGTAGTAGGTTCCCGGCGCCGGGTTGGTGATCAGTACCGCTTCGCTGTTTCCGGGTTTGACCGACTTGCGGTCGTATAGCGTCGTCGTGGGTACCCGCTCGCGCGCCACGTAGATCGACACATCGCCGCTGCCGCCGTAGCTGCGCAGGTTGAGGCTGGTCCGACCCGCCGGCACCACGATGCGATACAGCAGCGAGTCGCCCGCCGCGCCGGTCTGCGCGGTCAGGGCAACGCGATTGCTGAGCAGTTCACCCTCGTCTTCCGGAATCTCCTGGGTCGCCGCCTGTACCGCGGCGGTGGCGTCGACAATCCCTGGCCCCTGCGGCTTGCTGACCGGCGGCGGCACGGTGAAGGGCTTCACGGTGCCCTTCAGCAATTGCTTGACCTGCTCGGGCGTGAGCGGCGGACGACCGGCGGCGTTCGCCGCGGCCTGCATCAGCGCGACCACGCCGGCCACGTGCGGACTGGCCATCGAGGTACCGATCATGCCCATCAGGCGATCGCCCTCCGGACTCGGCACCGGCGCCTGGGTGCCGGCATTGCCGAGCGACCAGATCCAGCGATCATCCGGATCCGATCCGCTGGTGGCATTGCCGCCCGGCGCGGTGACCGTGACGGAGGCGCCGTAGTTGGAGAACCATGAGCGCGCGCCGTCGATGCCGTTGGCGCCCACGGTGATCACGCCCTTGCAACTGGCCGGCGAATAGAACCCGGCATCGGCGTCGTCGTTGCCGGCGGCCACCACCACGGTGACGCCGCGCGCCACCGCGCCATCGATCGCCTCCTGGGTCGCCGGGTCCTGGCTGCAGGAACCGCTGCCGCCCAGGCTGAGGTTGACCACTTCCGCGGGATCGGAATTGTCGGGCACGCCGTCGACATGGCCGCCGGAGGCCCACACTATGGCGTCGCTGATGTCCGAGGTGTAGCCGCCACCATGGCCCAGCACGCGCACCGGCTGGACCTTGGCACCGAACGCCACGCCCGCCAGGCCCGCGCCATTGTTGGTGGTGGCCGCGACCGTGCCGGCCACGTGGGTGCCATGGAAGGAACTGGGATCGCCGCCGTACCAGTCGCCGGGATCGTGCGCGTCGGGATCGCGGCCGTCGCCATCGCCGCCGACTTCCGGGTCATGCACGAAGTCGTAGCCCGGCACGATGTTGGCATTGAGGTCGGCATGGTCCAGGTAGCCGGTATCGAGCACCGCCACCACCACGCCGTCGCCGTGGCTGAGGTCCCAGGCCGCGGGCATGCCGATGCCGGCGGTGGGATGGGTGTAGTGCCATTGCAGATCGAAGCGCGGGTCATCGGGGATGAAATCCAGCCGGTGCTTGATGTAGTCCGGCTGGGCGTACTTCACCGCCGGATCGGCGCGCAGTTCCGCCAGCAGGGCGTCGGCCTCGCCGCGGCTGAGTTTTCGCGACAACCGGACCACGTCGGCACCACTCGCCATCCGGCGAAGATGCTGTACGTCCAACGCGGCGGCACCTCGCGCCGAAGCGCGCGGGCCGGCCACGCCCGCGCGCCGCGCGGCGGCCTGCACCGCATCGCGCACGGAAGCGCCGCTGAGGACGGCGCGTGCGCCATCACGCTGGCGCACGATGAAGCGATCGAATCCGGATTGCGCGGGCGCCCCGGGCAGCATGCTTTTGCCGCGCGACGCGGTCGACGCCCCGGGGACGGCGGGACCCTGCATGGCGCCGCCGCTGGTCGAAGCGGTCGTGGCCAGCGTGCTGAGGCCCGCAGGTGGCCAGGGCGTGCCACCGGTCAGGTAGCCCGATGCGAATGCCGACAGGGCGGCCACCACCGCGGTGGCCAGGGTGCCGGTGCAGATGATGCGGGTGCTCTTTTTCATTGCGTTCTCCGGAAGGATTCAGGGACCGGGCGCGGCCGGCGGGGCTTGGCCCGCCGGCGACGCGCCGTGACAGGAAACAGGTGATGCGGATGCGGTACGGCGAACGTCGCTGGATGCCTACAGGTCGATACCGAAGCCGATGCCGGCCGACGATTCATCGCTGCTGAAGGCACCGCCGATGCTCAGCGAAGCGCGCTCGCCCAACGGACGCGAGTAGCCCACCGACAGCGCGCTTTCGCCGTCCTGCCAACCGGCACCCACCGCGACGCGTCCGCGCGAGCTGCGGCTGTTGGCCGCGTTGATCGCCATGTTCAACATCGCCGCGCTCATCGCGCCCTGGCGATTGATACGCTCGTCCTGCCGGTTCAGGCGGTGATCGAGTTCGCCACGCAGGCCGCTGAACTCGTCGCTGAGCGCCTTCACCCGGCTGTCGGTGTAGGCGTTGGCCGAGGTCAGGGTCTTGGTCGCGGTCGCGTCGGTGTAGGCGTTGGCGCTGGCGACTGTTTCGGCGTCCGGCGCCGCGCTCACCGGCGGCGCGGCGGCGGCCGGCGGAGATCCGGCGGTGCCTGCCGCCGTTTCAATGGGCCCCGGCGACACGGGCGCGGCCGACGCGGTGGACGCGCCGCCGCCACTGGCGACGCCTACCGTTTCTTCCTGGCCGGGAGACGCCGACGCGACAGCGCCGCCCTCTGGCTTGCCAGGCTCCTTGCCGGGCGAGTTGCCATTGCCGGCGTTGCCGCTGTTACCCGGCTTCTGCTCCAGTTGATCCACCCGGGTGTTGAGCCCGTCGATCGCGCCGTCCAGCGCCCCCAGCGCATCGCCGACGTTGTAGTAGCTCCCGCCCTGGATGCCGTAGACAGGTCCGACCAGGCCGTTCGGGCCCATCGAGGCGCCACCGCCCAGCGCCTGCGCCATGCCATCGCCAACCTGGAACAGTTGGCCTCCGTTGACGGCTTCGCGGCTGCCGGCCGCCAGGCGGCCGTCGGCGACATTGCCGATGACGGTGCCTTCCGCGCCCGCCAGGGTCAGCGAGTCCTTGTCCTCGTCGTCGTACTTCACCGCCGAGGCCAGTTCTTCATCGACTTCGCCCACTGCGGCGTTCAACTGTCCGACATTGACCGCATCGGTGTCGGCACTGCCCGCCCCGACGTGCGTGATCTGGCGCTCGCCGCCCGCCACGCCCACCGAAACGCTGCCGGCGCGATCGGCGATCGAGCCCGCGCCCAATGCCACCGCATTCGCGGCGGTGACCCGGGCACGCGCACCGATCGCGGTGCCATCCTGGGCACTGTCGGCCACCCGCGCGTCGTAGCCCAGCGCGGTGGCGGCCTGCGCGCGTGCCTGCGCATTGGAGCCCACCGCGGTCGCGGTCGCCGCGATCGCCTGGGTATTGGCGCCCAGCGCGGTCGCGTTGGTCGCGGTGGCGCGCGCGTTGTTGCCGAAGGCCGACGCGCTGATCTTTCCCGCCTGGCTGCCAGCGCCCACCGCGGTGGTGCCATTGGCACCCGCCGCCGCCCCTTCGCCCGCGGCCAGCGCGCCCTGGCCATTGACCCGGGCATCGTCGCTGCCATCCCGGTTGCCGCTGGACTTGAAGTAGTGGCTGGCCTGGCTGCCGGCATCCGCCACCGCGTCGAGCTGCGCCTTGTTCACCGCATCGGTGGCTTCGGTGCCGGCCGCCACGTTGGTGATCTGGCGATCGATGGCCGCGTGCACGGTGCCGCCGGCGTCGGTCCAGTCATGCGCCGCGCCGACCGACACGCTGTTGGCGCGATCGGCCAGCGATCCTTCGCCCAACGCGACCGAGTTGGCCGCGTCCGGCGTGGTCCAGGCGTTGGCACCGAGCACCGTGGCGCGATCGGCCTGGGCGAAGCTGTTGAAGCCCAGCGAGGTCGCCGAGCCGCCGATGGCCCAGCTCTCCGCGCCGACGGCCGTGGTGTGGTCGCCCACCAGTTCGCTGTCCCAGTACGAACCGGCGTAGGCACCCGCGCCCAGCGCGGTGCTGTACTTGCCGGTGGCGCCGGCCGAACTGAAGGAGCCTTCGGAGAAGCCGCCCAACGCGGTACTGAACAGACCCGTGGCTGCCGCGTTCTCGCCCACCGCCGTGCCGTTGGTGGAGACATAGACGTTCTCGCCGGTTTCCTCGTCGAATTGCCAGTAGCCGGACGTGGCTCCCGCGCCGATCGCCACGCCACCGCCACCGGCGGTCGCGCCCGCGCCGACGGTGGTCGAGTTCCAACCTTCGGCAAAGGCACCCACGCCCACGGCCGTGGCCTGCCACGCCGACGCGGTCGCGAATGCGCCCAGCGCGGTGGCGAACGGCGCGTCGGCCAGCGAGTTTCCACCCACCGCAGTGGACAGGAAGCCGTTGTTCTGGGCGCCGGCCCCCACCGAGACGCCCATCGCGCCGTTGGAAACCGCACTCGGGCCAACCGCCACCGATCCGCCGCCGTTGGCCTGCGCGCCGTTGCCGGCAGCGAAACTGTCATCGCCCTCGGCCAATGCGTTGCTGCCGATCGCCGCACTGTTGGCACCGTTGGCGATCGCGCCATAACCGGTGGCGGTGCTCTGGTCGCCCACCGCGTTGGCACCGGTACCGAAAGCCGAGGATCCCTGTCCGAGCGCCAGGCTGGAGCCGCCCACGGCAGTCGCGTGATCGCCCACGGCGTTGCTCTGGTAGCCGATCGCGGTGCTTTCCACGCCGCCCGCCACGGCGTTGGCACCCACCGCGGCGGCGTGCTCGGCGTCGGCGATCGCCGCGTCGCTGCCATCGCCCGCGCCCTCGGCCGCCAGGTAGTGGTTGGCATCGCCCACGCTGTCGGCCACCGCATCCAGCTGCGCCTTGTTCACCGCGTCGGTGGCTTCGGTACCCGCCGCCACATTGGTGATCTGGCGATCGATCGCGGCGAAGGTATTGCCGTATTGATCCGTCCACGCCTGCGCCGCACCGACCGATACGGTGTTGGCGCGATCACCGGTGCTGGAACCATGGCCCAGGGCGACGCTGTTGTCCGCGGTCGCCGAGGTGTACGAACCCACCGCGGTGCTGTTGTCCGCCATCGCCCAGGCGTTGGAACCCAGCGCGGCCGCGCCGTTGCCAAAGCCGTAGCTGTTGTAGCCGACCGAAGTGGCTTCCTCGCCGGTGGACCAGCTTTCGCGGCCCAGGGCGACGCCGTTGAGGCCGGTCAGGGTGTTGTTGCCCACCGAAACGCCACCTTCGCCGGCCTTGGCCTGCACGCCGACGCCGGTACCGGCAATGCCGGTGATGGTGCCCTGGCCGACCGCCACGGATACGTCGGCGGCCTGCGCACCGGCGCCGAGCGCGGTGGCGAACAGGCCGTTCGCCCAGCTGCCCGCGCCCAGCGCGGTGGCCTTCCAGCCACTGCCCACGGCGCCGGCGCCGAACGCCGAACTCTCGCGGCCGTCGGCCCAGGCGAACATGCCCGCGGCGGTCGCGAACAGCCCGTTGGCTTCCGATTGCCCCCCCAGCGCCATCGCGCCCAGGCCTTGCGCCAATGCCTGGTTGCCTATCGCCACCCCGCTGCCATGCAATGCGCTGGCGGCATTGCCTATGGCCACCGAGGCGCCACCTTCCGCATTGGCGCCATGACCCTGGGCGACGGCGTCACCGCCATTGGCGACACTGCCGTAGCCGCTGGCCACGCTGTGATCGCCAATGGCATTCGCGCCGGTGCCGAACGCCGAGGAACCCTGGCCCAGCGCCAGGCTGGAGCCACCGGCGGCCGTGCTGTAGTCGCCAGCCGCCTGGCTCTGGTAACCGTAGGCACTGCTCTCGGCGCCGCTGGCCACGCTGTACGCACCGGTGGCGGTGCTCGATTCGCCCGCGGCCATGCTCTGCGCGCCGGTGGCGGTGGCGTTGTTGCCCAGCGCACTGGCGCGATCGCCGATGGCCTGCGCGCCGATGCCGCTGGCACCGGCGGCATTGCCGATGGCGGTGGCGTTCTGGCCTTCGGCGAAAGTGGCCTCGCCGACATCGGGCTCGCCGTCGCCGTCCAGATCCACCCATTCGCTGCCGCCGATGGCGATGGTGCCCTCCCCGGTGGCGGCGGCATTGTTGCCCACCGCCACCGCGCGCGCGCCGTAGGCCAGGCTGTTGCCACCGATGCCGACACTGCCGCCGCCCACCGCGGTGGCGTAGCCGCCGACGGCGACGCCGAAATCGCCGGCCACGGCGCGCGAGTTGGCGCCGAGCGCGACACCCGCTTCGCCATTGGCGCCGGCATTGAAGCCGCCCACCAGGCTGCCGTCGCCATACGCCTGCGCGGCACCGCCGATGGCGGTCGATCCCATGCCGGCCGCGGTGCTCAGCGCGCCAATCGCGGTGGCCGCCTGCTCGGCCGTGGCTTCGGCGCTCGCGCCCACCGCGGTATTGCCGAAACCCGCGGCAAGCGAGCTCTGTCCCAGCGCGGTGCTGGCATCGCCATAGGCGAACGCGCCCTGGCCGAAAGCGCTGGCACCGATGCCGTAGGCGACGCTTTGCCCGCCGACCGCGGTCGCGGCGTTGCTCGCCGCCCAACTGCTGTCGCCCATCGCCATGGTGTAGTCGCCCTCGGCCTTGGCGCCGGATCCCATCGCGATGGCGCTGTAGCCGTTGGCCAGCGCCTGCACCGGTCCCTCGATCTCGGGTGTCCACGGCAGATCCTGTGGTCCGGTGATCTTGAGGAAATAGAGATCGAGGATGGACGGTACCGCGCCGGCCGCAGCCATCGTCGGCGGCGCGGTCTGATCGCATTGCCGCGCATCCGTGCCGCCGTCATTCGCGGAGACCTGGTTTGCGCATTCGTCGGCGCCCACGGCGGACGCCGGCGCATCCGTATCGTCAGCGAACGCGGGGGGCGCGCCGAGCGCGATCAGCAAGGCGGATGTAATCAGCCCGATCCCCGCACCGGATCCGGAGCGGCGGCGCGCATCGCGCTTGCCGCGTGCCGAAGCCAGTTCCGAGGTCACCACCAGCGCCTGCCTGGCATGGCTCCATACACGACAGAAAATCTTGTTCATCTCGATCTCCGCTCCTGCTTTGTCATTTCGATAGGCAAGCCACGCCCGTCGGCCCAGGGCATGCGGAAAATCCGCGTGCGGCCGTCGCATCGCATTGCCGTGTGGATGGGTGGCGCGCCCTGCCCCGGGCTTGCCGCTGGATGGAACTGCGCGTCGTCTGCAACGCCGCCGGGCTGACCGCGAAACTAAGTTGCGCGCGCCGGCGTTGTCACGCTCGCGTTCTCGCCGAATAATCACCGATATCTCACCGGCGACAGCGGATGCTGGTGGCACCCGCCTGCGGGCATGCAGGCATGCAAAGGAGTCCCGTCCTGTCGACCCCCGCCGTTTCGCCCGACACCCTTTGGGGTTCCCTCGCGCACTGGCTGCGCAGCGCGCCGGTCGCCGATGCCGTCGACCGGCGCAATGCGCCGGCCATGCAGTTGCTGCTGATGTTCTACGGCACCGCGTTGCCGGCCAACTGGGCCTGGCATCTTTCGTCGCGGCCGATACCGCCCGGCTGGGCCATCGTCCTGCTGCTGGACTTCGCCACCGCGGCGCTGGCCCTGCTGTGCGTGGGATTGATCCGGCGTGGCCATTTCCGTCCCGCCATCACCCTGTTCCTCGGCGCGCTGCTGTTCTCGCTGGCGTTGGCTTTCCACAAACTGGGCGCGCAGGCGCAGCTCATCGATCAGACCGCGGTGATCCTGTGCCTGGTGATTTCCGGCCTGGTGCTGGGCCGGCGCGCGCTCTGGACCGTATTCGCGCTGTTGCTGGCGGTGTTCGCGTTCGGCTTCGCCACCGACGCGCAGAACATCGCCAGGGGGCCGCAATGGGTCAGCAATGCGCTACGCAACGCGCCCTCGCTGGTGATCAGCTACCTGATCATCACCGCGATCCTGGATCGGGCGGTCACCGCGCTGCGCGAAAGCCTGCACGACGCCAATGCACGCGGCCGGGAACTGCAGGAGGAGATGGCGCGACGCGAGCGCGCGCAGAACCAGCTCATCCACGCACAGAAGATGGAAGCCAGCGGCCGCCTGGCCAGCGGCGTCGCGCACGATTTCAACAACGTCCTGGGCGTGATCCGGGGTTTCGCCGCGCAACGCCATCGCGCCCTCGACCTCGCCGATCCCCTCGCCCGCAGCGCGAGCCTGGAAGCGGCGCTGGAAGGCGTGGAGGAAGCCGCGGAGCGCGGAACGGCGGTCACCCGCAAACTGCTTGGTTTCAGTCGCAATGATCGCCTGCGCATCGAGACTTTCGATGTCCGCGACGCCATTGACGGCATGCGGCCGATGCTGCGCCAGTTGTTCCCCGCTTCGATCAGGCTGGAGCTCGCCACCAGCGGCGAAGCGTTGCCCGTGCACCTGGATCGCAGCGAGTTCGAGCTGATGATCCTCAACATCGCCGCCAATGCGCGCGATGCCATGCCCGAGGGCGGGCGTTTCCTGATCTCCGCCGCCCGCCAGGATGATGTGGTGAGGATCGATCTCGGCGACAGCGGCCAGGGCATGTCCGCGCAGGTCCGCGCGCACGTGTTCGAGCCGTTCTTCAGCACCAAGCCCAGCAGCACCGGAACCGGCCTGGGCCTGTCCATCGTGCATGACCTCGTCAACGCGGTCGGCGGCGACATCGAAGTCGACAGCGCCCCCGGCCTGGGCACGACCTTCACGATCCGGTTGCCGTGGGCCGGCGTCGGCCCCGACCACGCGGTCTGAGTCGGCGGGACGGGGCGAGGCATCGCACCGCGCCGCACGCGGGTTTCAGTGCGCCACCAGCACGTAGCCCTCGCCGTGCACGGCGTTGAGTGGCAGTGGTTCACCGCAGATGTTGGCGACCTTGCGGCGCAATCGATAGATCAGGGAATCCAGTCGGTGCGGGTCGAAATCGTAGACGTTGTCGGTCAGCGCGGCCACCAGTTGATCACGGGTGACGAGTTGGCCCGGCGCGGCGGTCAGGCGCTCCACCACCCGGCGTTCGGTGCGGGTCAACGCGACCGTTCCTCCGGCAGGCGACAGCAGGCACCAACCACCCTCGTCCAGTTGCCAAGCCCCACGTACGGCCGGCGCGGCCGCCCGCACCGGCGCCACACCCTGCAGGCGCCGCAGCAGGCTGTACAGGGTGGCGGCCAGCAATTCCACTTCCACGGGTTTGGCCAGGTACGCGTCCGCCCCCTGGCTGAGGCCGCGCACGCGATCCAGGGTCTCGGCGCGCCCGGTCAACATGACGATGCCGATATGCGGAAACGCTTCGCGCAGTTCGCGTGCGACCGTGAAACCGTCGGCATCGGGCAGGCCAACGTCCAGTACCGCGATGTCGTAGCGGTGCCTCGCCAGATGCACGTGCAGCGCCGCGGCCGAATCCATGCCGGTGACCGCGAAGCCGAACCCCGCCAGTCCCGGCAACAGTATCCGCTCGCGCAACAGCGCATCGTCCTCCAGCAAGGCCACGGAGGGCATTGCGTGCTCCATCGGGGCCGTCATGGCCATCTTCGATTCCCCCTGTCCCGCCATCCCGTATCGACCGTAGCGGAAAGTTCGTTCGCGATGCATGAAGAAAGTGCACGCTTCCGCACACCTGCGCGCAACCGATGGGATTTCAGGGCTGAATCTTGACCAAGCACACAGTCGTTTCGTGAACATCACTCGATGCGGCGAAACGAAAGCCCGCTACGCATCTGCTTTCGCACAGGTGCGCGCGCTTAGCCGGGATCCGCTCCGGTGCGGCTGCGCAGATCGGCCCGATAGCGCCGGCTGCACGGCAACGCGGTCGCGTCCTTGAGATGAATGCGCGCATCGCCGGTATCCAGCGGTTCGATGGAAGCCACCTGATCCAGGTTCACGATATAACTGCGGTGGATGCGGGCAAAGCGCGCCGGGTCCAGCTTGGCCTCGATGCCGGCGATGGTGCTGCGCAGCGGATAGTCGTGGCCGCGCACGCGCAGGTTGACGTAGTTGCCCGCCGCCTGCGCCCATTCGATGTCGCTGGCTGCGACCAGGAACTCGCGGCCCAGCTTGCGGACCAGGAACCGTTCCGGCCGTTCCACCGGCTCCAGCGGCGGGCCTTCGTCGGGCACATCGAGCAGGCTGGCCTCGCCCTGCCAGCGGCGCAGCAGGAAACGGTAGACCTCGATGGTCGCGACCGCCCAGATGAACGTGCGTATGTCCTTGAGGTACTCGTAGAAGAATTCGCGCGCCCAGGGACCGAAGTCGTACTCCGAGCCCTGCCAGCGATAGGCCAGCACCCGCAGCGCGACCATGCCCGCCACGTGCAGCAGCGAGTACACCACGCTGGCCAGCAGGTACCAGGGCAACTGCCGCCGCAGGGTATCCCAGTGCAGCGGGAAACGGCGGGTGAACGCGACCACCGCCGGCACCAGCGCCAGCAGCACGATGCCGCTGGAACTTTCCCAGACCACCGGTTCCCAGTCCGCGATCCGCAAGCCGGCCCGATGGACATCCATCACCGTGGTGATGCTGTTGCCGACCACGTTGACCAGGATGCCGATTACCCAGAAGCCGACTTCAAGGCTGCGGCGCCAAGGCTGGAAACGGCGGTAGAGCGTGTCGGAGGAAGATGCCATTGGCGCATTGTAGGTGCGTGCGCCCCCGTGCGCCCCGCTACGGCAGCGCCACCCAGTGGCGAACCAGCAACTGGATTCCCCGGCGATCCTGGTAGTCGTCGGTGTCGAGCTGAAAGACGGCGTGGACGCGCCTCGGTCTTGCCTGTTCACGCCAACCGCCGAACTGGATGGCGCCCAGCGGCTGCGCGCGCCCGGGCAGGCGCAGCGAGAACTTCAGGTGTTTCGCGCCGACCACGCGCCAGTCGATCACCTCGAACTCGCCGTCGAACAGCGGCTCGGGAAAGCCCTGTCCCCAGGGCCCGCCGTCGCGCAGCGCCTCGGCGTGGACGCGGTCGAACTCTTCCGGCAGCAGTTCGCCGTCGCTCAGCCATTCGGCCTGCAGCAGGCTATCGTCCAGCCAGCGCGTGGCGACGTCGCGGAACGCGATCTCGAAGGCCGCCAGGTTCGCCTGCGCCAGGCTCAGGCCGGCGGCCATCGCGTGGCCGCCGAATTTCTCGATCAGGCCCGGATGCGTCGCATCGACCGCCGCCAGCGCGTCGCGCATATGGAAGCCGGGAATCGAACGCGCCGAGCCCCGCAATGAGCTCGCGCCAGGTTCGGCCGGCGCGAAGGCGATGACCGGGCGATGCAGGCCATCCTTGATCCGCGAGGCGACCAGCCCGACCACGCCGGGATGCCACTCGGGATCGAACAGGCACAGCGCCAGCGGCGGTTCGGCTTCCACCGCCGCGAGCTTCGCCAGCGCAATCTGCGCCTCGTCGACCATCTGCTGCTGGACGCCGCGCCGCTCGGCGTTGATTTCGTTGAGGGTGGCGGCCATCCCGCGCGCCTGCTCCGGGTCATCGCAGAGCAGGCATTCGATGCCCAGCGACATGTCCTCCAGGCGTCCGGCGGCGTTGAGCCGTGGCGCGATCGCGAAACCGATGTCGGACGCGGTCAGATGGCGGGCATCGCGGCCGGCGACCTCGATCAGGGCGTGCAGGCCCGCGCTGCCCTGCCCGCCGCGCAGGCGCCGCAGGCCGGCGCCGACCAGGGCCCGGTTGTTGCTGTCCAGCGGCACCAGATCCGCCACCGTGCCGACCGCGACCAGATCCAGCAGCGGGGTCAGGTCCGGTTCGCCTTGCGGCCATCGGCCGCTTTCGCGCAAACGGCGACGCAGCGCGAGCAGCACGTAGAAGGCCACGCCCACGCCGGCCAGCGCCTTGCTGGGGAAGCCGTCCTCGCGCAGGTTGGGATTGACGATGGCATCGGCCGGCGGCAGCGTCTCGCCGGGCAGATGGTGGTCGGTCACCAGCACCTGCCAGCCCTGTGCGCGCGCGCGCGCAATGCCCGCATGGCAGGCGATGCCGTGATCCACGGTGACCAGCAGTTCGGGTTGCAGCGTCGCCAGTTCGTCCACCAGCGAGGGGGACAGGCCGTAGCCATGCGCCATCCGGTTGGGCACCGTCGCGGTGACCCGCGCCGCGCCCAACGCGCGCAAACCTCGCACCATCAAGGCGCACGCAGTCGCGCCATCGCAATCGAAATCGCCGACCACCACGATGTGCCGACCTTCGTCGATGGCCGCCTGCAGCAGGCGACCGGCGGCATCGAGGCCGCCGAGCGCATCGGGGGGCAGCAGTTGCGCCAGGCGCGGCTGCGCCCCGGCGGCGGCACTGACACCGCGACCGGCGTACACGCGTCGCAGCAAGGGCAGGATCTGCGCCGGCCATTCGCCGGCGACCACCGCTTCCCGCCGGCGGATCCGGGGCGAAGGGGTCACGCCGTCAGCCCGGCGGCCGCGCCGTCCAGGCGCGTCAACGGACGACGCCAGAAGCGCCAGCGTTGATCGCGGCGCAGGGTGAAGCGCTCGCCGTCCTCGAAGTCCAGTTCCAGCGCAAGCAGTTCGCCGCGCGCCAGCGCGGCCAGCAGGGGTTGCAGGGCGTCGCGCGCGAACACCTCCGGCTGGCGCAGGTGGCGCAGATCGATGAGCGCGTCGACCGCGCCGCCCTCGCCTTCGGCGGTCACGCCGGCTGCGAGCGCGAGCGCGCGCAATAGCGTGTCCTGTCCCTTGACCTGGCGGAACCGGGTACCCACCGACTGCGGCAGGCGTCCGCCGCCCCAGAACCACAGGGAATTCACCGGGGCCTTGCCCGCAGCCACGCGGCGCGCGTTCCACGGATGGTTGTGCAGCACGATCTGCGCCTCGGTCAGCAACGCGCGCCAGCGGCGGCCGTCGTCGCCCTCGGGCAGATGCGCGAACAGGTCATCGCCGAGCACGTCGCCGATCGGCGCGAACGCCGGCAGCCGCGCATCCGGCGGCAGGCGCAGGTACCAGCGCGAAGGTTGTGGCGCATCCAGCAGCACGCCGGCATCGCCGAACAGTGGCTTCAATGCCGGCAGCAACTGCGCGGTATCCTCGGCGTCCAGCGCCAATGCCTCGCCGTAGGCGAGCATGCGCGCGCCATTCATGTCCGGCGACACGCGCGCGGGATCCGCGCGCAGCCAGGTGGCGCCTTCGGCATCGCCGGCATCCAATTGCCGGGTCAGCGCCGCCACCGGCCAGTGATCGGGCACCAGCCGGAAGTGCCGGCGCAGTTGTTCCCGCTCGCCCGCGTCCAGCGTCTGGCGATCCGCTCGCCCCAGTGCCCTCGCCACCTCGTCGGGCAGGCGTTGGCCGGCCAGGCGGGCGCGGGTGGGCAGCAACAGGGTGGCGGTCGCCATCGCCCGGGTCAGTCGGTGTAGCTGACGCCGACGATTTCGTACTCGCGCTGGCCGGCCGGCGCGTCGATGGTGACCGCGTCACCTTCGTGCTTGCCGATCAACGCGCGGGCCAGCGGCGAGGAGATCGCGATCAGGCCCTGCTTGATGTCCGCCTCCAGGTCGCCCACGACCTGGTAGCGCTTCTCCTCGTCGGTCTCCACGTCGGCCAGCGTCACCGTCGCGCCGAACACGATGCGCGAACCGGCGTTGAGCTTGGTGACGTCGATGATCTCCGAGTGCGAAAGCTCGCTCTCCAGCTGCTTGATGCGGCCTTCGATGAATCCCTGCTGCTCGCGCGCGGCGTGGTATTCGGCGTTTTCCTTCAGATCGCCGTGCGCGCGCGCCTCGGCGATCGCGGTGATGACTTCCGGCCGCTTCACCGTCTTCAGCAGATCCAGTTCCTGGCGCAGCCGCTGCGCGCCCTTCATGGTCAATGGTGCTCTCACCCTTGCAGCTCCTTGTGCAGTTCCTGCAGGGCCCAGACCGGGCCCGTACCGCGGAATTCCAGCGAATGCACCAGCGCGCGGGCGCCGGCGATCGTGGTCGAGTAGGTGACGCGATGCTGGAGGGCCTCGCGCCGGATGGAGAAGGAGTCGGCGATGGCCTGCCGCCCTTCGGTGGTGTTGACGATATACACGATCTCGCCGTTCTTGATCAGGTCGACGATATGCGGACGGCCCTCGACCACCTTGTTGATCTGCTCGCAGGCGAAGCCGTGCTCGCGCAGCCACGCCGCCGTGCCTTGGGTGGCGACCAGGCTGAAGCCGCGCTCGACCAGCGCCTGGGCGACCGGCAGCACGCGCTTCTTGTCCGGATCACGCACCGACACGAACGCCTTGCCCGGCTGCGGCGCCTTGATGCCGCCGGCTTCCTGCGCGCGCGCCATCGCCGCGCCGAAGCTGCGGCCCACGCCCATCACCTCGCCGGTGGAGCGCATTTCCGGGCCGAGAATCGGATCCACGCCCTGGAACTTGGCGAACGGGAAGATCGCCTCCTTCACCGAGTAGTAGTCGGGCACGATCT
The DNA here is from genome assembly GCF_014851695.1 of Pseudoxanthomonas sp. PXM04. NCBI lineage: Bacteria > Pseudomonadati > Pseudomonadota > Gammaproteobacteria > Lysobacterales > Lysobacteraceae > Pseudoxanthomonas > Pseudoxanthomonas sp. PXM04. The sequence goes on along the minus strand of NZ_JACVAG010000001.1, from coordinate 1,198,474 downwards.
CGGCGGTGGCGCCCTGCTCTTCCAGGGTTCGACCAGCCATGCAGCGCGCGGCGATCTTGGCCAGCGCCATGCCGGTGGCCTTGGACACGAACGGCACCGTGCGCGAGGCGCGCGGGTTCACTTCCAGCAGGTAGACGGTGTCGTCGCCGTCATCGTTGGACTGGATGGCGAACTGGGTGTTCATCAGGCCGACCACGTTCAATGCCTTGGCCAGCTCGACCACCTGCCGGCGCAGCTCGTCCTGGGTCTTCGCGGACAGCGAGTACGGCGGCAGCGAGCAGGACGAGTCGCCCGAATGCACGCCGGCTTCCTCGATATGTTCCATCACGCCGCCGATCAGCACCTTGCCGGTGCGGTCGGCGATGATGTCCACGTCCACTTCGACCGCGTTGTCGAGGAAGCGATCCAGCAGCACCGGCGAGTCATTGGACACCTTGACCGCGTCGCGCACGTAGCGCGCCAGGTCGGACTCGCCGTAGACGATTTCCATCGCCCGGCCGCCCAGCACGTAGGACGGACGCACCACCAGCGGATAGCCGATCTCGCGGGCCAGCGCCAGCGCCTGCTCGTCGGTGCGGGCGGTGCGGTTCGGCGGCTGCTTCAGGCCGAGCTTTTCGACCAGTTGCTGGAAGCGCTCGCGATCCTCGGCCAGGTCGATCGAATCAGGCGAGGTGCCGATGACCGGCACGCCGTTGGCTTCCAGCGCGCGCGCCAGCTTCAGCGGGGTCTGGCCGCCGTACTGGACGATCACGCCCTTGGGCTGTTCCAGCTCGACGATGGCCAGCACGTCTTCCAGCGTCAGCGGCTCGAAGTACAGGCGGTCGGAGGTGTCATAGTCGGTCGAGACGGTTTCCGGGTTGCAGTTGACCATGATGGTCTCGTACCCGTCCTCGCGCAGGGCGAGCGCCGCGTGCACGCAGCAGTAGTCGAACTCGATGCCCTGGCCGATGCGGTTGGGGCCGCCGCCGAGGATCATGATCTTGTCGCGCGAGGTCGGCTCGGCTTCGCACTCGTCCTCGTAGGTGGAGTACAGGTAGGCGGTACCGGTGGCGAACTCGGCCGCGCACGAGTCGACCCGCTTGTACACCGGCTTCACGCCCAGCGCCTTGCGCAGCACGCGCACGGCGGCCTCGTCGGTGCCGGCCAGCTGGGCCAGGCGCGCGTCGGAGAAGCCCATCCGTTTCAGGCGGCGCATGCGGCGCGCGTCCAGCGAGCCCAGGCCATCGGCGGCGATCTGCTTCTCGTCGGCGATGATTTCCTCGATCTGGTCGAGGAACCACGGATCGATGAACGACAGCGCGTGGACCTGCTCCACGCTCATGCCGGCACGGAACGCGTCGGCCACATGGAACAGGCGTTCCGGGCCCGGCGACTTCAGTTCGCGGCGCAGCTGGGCCAGATCGTCCTCGCTGGACAGATCCAGGCCGGTCGGGTCGAGGCCCACCTTGCCGGTCTCCAGCCCGCGCAGCGCCTTCTGCAAGGATTCCTGAAAGGTGCGGCCCATCGCCATCACCTCGCCCACCGACTTCATCTGGGTGGTCAGGCGGGCATCGGCCTGCGGGAACTTCTCGAACGCGAAGCGCGGAATCTTGGTGACGACGTAATCGATCGTCGGCTCGAACGAGGCCGGGGTCTTGCCGCCGGTGATCTCGTTCTTCAGTTCGTCCAGCGTGTAGCCGACCGCCAGCTTGGCCGCGACCTTGGCGATCGGGAAGCCGGTGGCCTTGGAGGCCAGCGCCGAGGAACGCGACACGCGCGGGTTCATCTCGATGACCACCACGCGGCCGGTCTGCGCATTGACGCCGAACTGCACGTTGGAACCACCGGTGTCCACGCCGATCTTGCGCAGCACCGCGATGGAGGCATCGCGCAGGCGCTGGTATTCCTTGTCGGTCAGGGTCTGCGCCGGCGCCACGGTGATCGAATCACCCGTGTGCACGCCCATCGGATCCAGGTTCTCGATGGAGCAGACGATGATGCAGTTGTCCGCGGTGTCGCGGACCACTTCCATCTCGAATTCCTTCCAGCCCAGCACCGATTCCTCGACCAGCACTTCGGTGGTCGGCGACAGTTCCAGGCCACGGGTGACGATGTCGATCAGTTCCTCGCGGTTGTAGGCAATGCCGCCGCCGCTGCCGCCCAGGGTGAAGCTGGGGCGGATGATGGTCGGGTAGCCGACGCGGGCCTGGATCTCGATCGCTTCTTCCAGGGTGTGGGCAACCGCGGCGCGCGGGCACTCCAGGCCGATTTCACCCATCGCCACGCGGAACAGCTCGCGGTCCTCGGCCATGCGGATGGCTTCGCGCGACGCGCCAATCAGTTCGACGCCGTACTTTTCCAGCACCCCGTGGTCGGCCAGGTCCAGCGCGCAGTTCAGCGCGGTCTGCCCGCCCATGGTCGGCAGCAGCGCGTCGGGCTTTTCCTTGGCGATGATCTTCTCGACCGTCTGCCAGTTGATCGGCTCGATGTAGACCGCATCGGCCATTTCCGGGTCGGTCATGATGGTGGCGGGGTTGCTGTTGACCAGCACCACCCGGTAACCCTCCTCGCGCAGCGCCTTGCAGGCCTGGGCGCCGGAATAGTCGAACTCGCACGCCTGGCCGATGACGATCGGGCCGGCGCCGATGATGAGGATGGTCTTTATGTCGGTGCGCTTGGGCATGGGCTTACTCGAAGAATTTCGGGGGGATGCCGCAGGCATCGGAGATTTCGGTGGCCATCGCCGCCAGTTGGGCATCGCTGGCCGAGGGCTGGTCCTCATCCTGATCGGTGAATTCACCGTAGCCGGACAGCTCGCGCAGGCGGCGGTACTGCGAACCGTAGGCGAAGGTCATGAAGGACACGAGCCGATCCGGCGGCATGCTGCTCGGGTCGAATCCCTGCCCTTCCCCGGCCAGCGCGTTGTCGATGGAAAATCCACCCAGTTCCTTCATCGTGTCGCCGGCGCCTTCGTCCAGCAGCTTCAGCGCGGCCTGGAACTCGTCCGGCGCCTGGTCGGCGTAGGCATCGACGGCGCGCCGCTTGCGGGCCACGAACGCCGGCCGGGCGACCTGCTGGCTGAAGCAGGCGCGCTGCTTGCCATCCAGTTCCGTCTCCAGCGCCTTCGGATCCTTTTCCATCAACTGGGCGAAGATGCGATGGATCGGGAACATGTCGACCAGATACTCGGTCATCCGCTCGCGGGCCACGGCATCGACCGTGGCCGGCGCGGCCGCGGCGGTGCCGGCGCTGGCCAGCAATCCCGCGGCCAGCAGGAGACGCAGCCGCACACGGCTCACGCCGCGCGTTCCATGCTGGCGACGAAGCGGTCGAACAGCGGCGAGACGTCATGCGGGCCGGGCGAGGCTTCCGGGTGGCCCTGGAAGGAAAACGCCGGCGCGTCGGTCAATTCGATGCCCTGGTTGGTGCCATCGAACAGCGAGCGGTGGATGACCCGCACGTTGGCCGGCAGGCTGGACTCGTCGACCGCGAAGCCGTGGTTCTGCGAGGTGATCATCACCCGGCCGGAATCCAGGTCCTGCACCGGATGATTGGCGCCGTGGTGGCCGTGGCCCATCTTGAGGGTCTTGGCGCCGGCGGCCAGCGCCAGCAGCTGATGGCCCAGGCAGATGCCGAAAGTCGGGATTTTCTTCGCCACGAACTCGCGGATGGCGGCAATCGCGTAATCGCAGGGTTCCGGGTCGCCGGGGCCGTTGGACAGGAAGATGCCATCCGGATTCAGCGCCAGCGCGTCGGTGGCCGACGTCTGCGCCGGCACCACCGTCACCTCGCAGCCGCGTTCGGCCAGCATGCGCAGGATGTTGTGCTTGACGCCGAAGTCATAGGCCACGACCTTGAACTTCGGTTCGGCGTGGACGAACTCGCCGCGATCCAGATCCAGCTGGCCGTCCTTCCAGGCGTAGCGTTCGGTGGTGGACACCACCTTGGCCAGATCCATGCCCTTCAGGCCGGGGAACTTGCGCGCCGCTTCCAGCGCCTTGTCCACGTCCACGTCCGCGCCGGCCATCAGCGCGCCGTTCTGGGCGCCGCGGTCGCGCAGGATGCGGGTGAGCTTGCGGGTGTCGATGCCGGCGATGGCGACGATGCCGCGGGCGATCAGCCACTCCGGCAGCGCCACCTGGCTGCGCCAGCTGCTGGGCCGGCGCGGTACGTCGCGCACGATCAGGCCGGCGCCCCAGACCTGGCGCGCTTCGTCGTCCTGGTCGGTGCAGCCGGTGTTGCCGATGTGGGGATAGGTCAGGGTGACCAGCTGGCGGGCGTAGGACGGGTCGGTCAGGATTTCCTGGTAACCGGTCATCGCGGTGTTGAACACCACTTCGCCAACGGAAAGGCCGTCTGCGCCTACGGATTCGCCCTCGAATACGGTGCCGTCTTCGAGTACGAGGATTGCGGGTTGAGTCACGGGGTTCGCCTTGGGGTGGAGGAACCCTGCCCCTCCGACTTGCGGCTGCAAGAAACCGCGGACTCGGCGTTTTTCCGGTCCGGGGCGGTAGGTAACAGGCGAGCGGGAATTATACGGGCGAGCCCCCGCCCGCGCTACAGTTTTTTGACCGATCCACACGCCGTCCGCCGGCGGCGCGCCCGCTGTTCAGTCTGCGGGCGCGCGGGAAAGGCCGCTTTCACGGGGACCGCGTTTCCTGCGTCAGGGCGCCTCCGCGCCGTCCGCTCGCGACGTCCCGGCCGGCACCGGACGCCCCAGGCGCGAGCGCTCGAACCACCACAGCACGCCGGCGAAACACAGCCACCCCAGCCACCACGGCCAGGCGCTGCCGCGCCGCTCCGGCACGCCGCCGGTGGCCGCCACGCGCGCGGGCCGGTCACCGACCAGCCGCAGGGTGGCCTCGCGCAATGCCATCGCCCGCAAACCAGGCGCCTCGCCGGGCGCGCGGACCGCGAACGGCCATTCCGCCTCGCCCATGCGGAGCCGATGCCATCCCCCGCGCGTGGGCCAATAGCCGGCACAGCCCGCCGCACCACCGGCGGGATCCGGCAACAGGGTCGCGACGGCACCATCGGGCGCGATCACCCGCGCCTGGCCGGTGATGCCGCACACGCGCACGCGCTGACCGGCGCGTGCATCCTGTTCGAACACCGGTGCGGCGCCACCGCGCGCGCGCGCCAGGGTGGCGAAGGTTCCGCTCCACAGTTCCGCGTGCAGATCGTCGCGGCCGGCGAGCGTCAACCGGTAGGTGTCGGTCAGGGGCCACACGCCGATCCGGCCGCGTCCCTCCGCCCGCCAGCTCGCCAGCGATTTTCCCGCGGCGTCACGCACCAGGGAGACCGCGTCGGCGCTGTCATCGCGCAGATTGCGCCGGCTCAATGCCGGCGCGCCGATGGCGTCGGTATCGACCGGCGTGTCCCGGCTGCCGGCGCCCTGGCGTGCGCGCAGGCCGTCGTCATCGCGTTCGGGAACCACCAGTCGGACTTCGTTGCCGTCGCCGCCTCCGGACACCGCCAGGCCCAGTGCCCGCAGTTGCCGGCGGGAGCCGTCCGACAACGGTCCTTCCACCCGCAGCAGCACGCCCAATCCTGCGCGCACGGCGGTCACCAGCGCCGTGCGCGACCCATCACCCAGCGTGGCCCAGCTGCGATCGTCGAGCACCAGCAGGTCGAAGCGTTCGAAGGTGGCGGCGTTCAACGCGAGCGGCGCATCGCCCAGTTGCATGCCCGCGCCGACCTGGATCTGGACGTGCGGCGTCATCCCCGCATCGACCATCCAGCGACGCAGGTATTTCAGTTCGGGATTGGGCGCGGCGGCCAGCACCAGCACGCGTGGCGGCGGTTCGCCCGCCACCCGGATCGGCACCTCCACGGTCTCCACCGCACGGCGCGATCGATCGGACAACCGCAGGCGGAACCCCACTTGTCCCGGCGCGCGCGCGGTGCCGCCGACGCTGAAGTCACCTGTCGCCGACGGCGTCGCCGCATCCACCCGGCGGCCGGCCGGATCCAGCAGTTCCACCACCCCGCCCTCCAGCGCGTGCACGCGGCCGGTGACGACGAATGCGGCGCCGGGCGCAACCTGCGCCAGCGCGTCCAGGCGGACCAGCCCGCGCGGCAACGGCGTGGCGGCGAAGCGCAGGCTGTAGTCGCGTGCGGCTTCGAGATCTCGCGGTTCCAGGCCGGCGCCGACGACATGGAGTTGTCGCATGCCCGGATACCGCCGCAGCGCGGTGGCCAGATCCGGTACCCTTTCCGCATCCGGCGTGGCGGGCGCTTCAGGGAGTGCGATCACCCCATCGCCCAGAACGCGCGCGGTGCGCGGTGCCTGCGCACCGGCGGTGAGCACGGTCAGGGTGCCGCGCTGGCCTGGAACCGTTGGCGGCATCAGCGCGAAGTACAGCAGCAGCGCGTAAACCGGCTGCGCCAGCAACAGCACCAGCAGACGCCAGCGGCGCGCGGGTTCGGACGCACGCCGCTGCCACCAGAACAGGCGCGCGATGGCGAGCACGGCGGCGAGCGCGAGCAAACCCGCCAGCAGCATGGCCGGGGTCATGGCGCCCGCTCCCGTCGCAACCCATCCAGGTAGCGTTCGCCGGCGGCATCGGTGGCACGGCGTTGCACCTGTGCCGGCGGACGCGCCAGCACCGGCCACAACCGTTCGCGCAGGCGCTGGCGGCAGGCCAGGCAGGCCGGATCGCCGCGCACCGCGTCGATGGCGGCGAACAGCGACAGCGGATCGGCCACGCGGGTTTCGTTGTCGCGCAGCCAACGTTGCAGCGCGTCGAGATCCGGCGCGGCGCCTTTTGTTCCCTCCGCGGCCTCTTCCAGCGCCTTCCATGCAGCGGCGGGCACCGCGTCGCCCGTCGCCGCCGGCGCGATGGCGAGTTCGCGGCGCGCCAGTCCGTCGCGCTTGCCGGTGAGCCGGCGGCTTTCGTCGATGGGCGGCAGTTCCGGTCCCACCCGCGCCAGGTAGATGCGACTGGCCTGCTGCACTTCCTTGATGTAGCCCAGCGCCTTGTAGGCGAACGGCAGCGCCTGATCCGGACGTCCCTGGCGCAGGTGCAGCTCCGATTGCCACATCTGGTCCAGCGCCTGCTTCAGCGTCGCGCGGGTTTCGGGATCCAGCAGGGTCGCCGCTTCGGCGTGATCGTGGGTATGGCCGTATTCGGCCAGCACGTCCTGTTCCCGGCCCATGCCTTGCGGTGCCTCCGCGGAAACGGGTGCGGATGCGGTGTCGCCATGATCGTGGCCGTCGTCGTCGTGATGCGTTTCTTCGGCGTCGTTGGTCGGCGGCGGCTCGGGCTCGCCTTCGGCCTCCTCGCCCAGGAACTGGCCGTAACGCAGTCGCAGGATGCGCTGGTCCACGCCGATTTCGTCCGAACGCCGCAGGAAGCGATCCGCGGCGAGCCGGCGCTTGTCCTTCTGCAGGGCCTCGGCGTCGAGGATGATCTGGCGCTGGCTGCGGAAGTAGGCCGGCAGCACCTTCTTGACCATCCCTTCCAGCGCGCCGCTCTCGTTGCCCGCATCGGCGGGCCAGCGCAGGATCAGGCCGGGACTGCGCGCGGACTGCGGCCGTGGCTGGCGGTTGTCCGCCACCGTCAGCTGGACGATCAGATCGTCACCGACCGCGAAACCCGCCTCCGCCAGATCCAGCGCGATGTCGAAGCGCCGCGCGGTCGCGGCGCCCTTGCCGGCCACGACCCGCGTGCGTTCGCGGAACTGGATGTTCTCGCCGCTGCCCTGCGCCAGGGTCACCCGCAACTGCGCCTGCGCGGCGACGCCATGGTCGTCCTTCACCTCGAAGGACAGCGGCCAGCGACGCTGTCCCGGCGCCAGCAGGCTGAGGCCGCGATCCGGCGCCAGCACCGTGATCTGCGGCGGGCGATCGGCAATGGCGTCGATGCGATGCAGGCGAGGTGCGGGCTGCGCGGGCACGCCCTGCGGCAACACCCGGTACAGCACCGACTGGTCCAGGGTCATGCTAGCGGTCCAGAGATCGCCGTCGCGGGTCAGCGCGATGCGCCGGCCCTGATGGAAAACCAGTTCGGCCGCGGCCGGCTGCGGGGCGAAGCGCAGCGTCCAGGTCAGGCGGGAACCGGCCGGCGCGCGGGTGTCCAGGCGGGCTTCGTCGCGTGCGGTTTGCCGTGTATAGGCGGGCGGGACGATGCGCAGCTGCTGTCCGACCAGGCGCGGGACGCCGGCGACCACCGGCACTTGTTCGTCACTGGGCGCGAGCCTGGCCTGCGTCGGCTTCGGCGTCGGCCACGCCAGCAGCAGCGTGGCCGCCAGCAGGCCACCGGCCCAGCCCGCGATCAGCCAGCGCCGCGACCAGGCAGGCCGCAGTGCGGACGCGGGCACCGAGGCCAGGCGCGGTTGCAAGCGCGCGCGCTGCAAGCGCTGCAACGGATTCAGCCGCGCCGGTTCGGCGAACAGCAGATCGCTGCTGTCCTCCATCTCGCCGCGCGCGTCCAGCCGTTCCACCAGCCAATGCGCATCGAACCGGCGCGCGCGCCAGGCGGCCATCGTCGCCAGCAACACCGCGCCAGCCACGCCGGCGATCAGCACCACGCTGGCGCCACCGCATCGCCAGCCCGACAGCATCGCCACCGCCAGCCACGGCAACCCGGCCAGTGCGGTATCGAGGACCGCGCGCCGTCGCGCGGTGGCCAGCAGACCTGGCAGCACGGCTGAACTCATGGCGCGGCGCTCCGCCTGCGCGAGGTCGCCCAGCCACGTTCCAGTACCAGCAACAGCGCTATCAACATCGTCAGCCAGGGCTGCAGATCGCGGGGCGCTTGCGGATAGGCCGCCGCGCCGGACAGCGGTGCGTAGTCACGCGCGGCCACCCGCGCAGGCGCCGGCATCGGCTCGGCGAACAGTTCGCGCAGCCGCGCCGGAAACACCGGTTCCAGCAGTTGCGGCATGACCGAAGGCTGCAACGGACGGGTGAAGCGCAGTACGCGTCCCTGCCCCAGCGCGCCACCCTCGACGATCGTCGCGCCGGTTTCGTCGGTCCAGTAGGGCGTCATCGCGCCGACATCGCCGATCCGTGCCTGTGCATCCAGCAATGCCGTGCCGCCCGCAGCGATCCATCGGCGAATCGCCGGGGGAACCTCGCCCGGCGCCAGCCAGATCAATGCACGTGCATCGCCGGCCAATGGCTGCCCGGTATCCGCCACCGAGATTCGGGTCGCGATCGCGGTTCCGCCACTCCAGCTCTCGATCGCCGCGCGCAGGTAGCGCAGCGCGTCCTGCCGAGCTGGCGCATGACGCACGGACAGAACGGGCGGCTCGGTCGCGCCGCGCTGGAACGCCGATGGCGGCAAACGCGGCAGCTCGCGCCAGTCGACGGCGCGCGACAGCCGCGGGCGCTCACCGTCCGCGCCATCGAACCAGGCGGGCATCACCACCGTCAGCGCGACCTCCGGCGGCAGATCCGCATCCAGTTCGCGCAGCAGGCTGGCGGTGGGTGCCGGCGAAGCCGGCGCGGGCGAATCCAGGGGTGGAAATCCCGGCGCCAGCCAACGCGATTCCGAATCCGTTCCGCCCCACTGGCGCGCGACGCTCGCGTCCACCTCCGGCGACACCACGACCCACGGTGTTCCGCCATGGATGCCTTGCAGGACCGGCCGCGCCAGCCACAGCGCGAGCAGGGCCAGCAGCAGCAGGCGCAGGAGCAGCAACCCGCGTTCGTCGAAGCGGATGCGATGGCGTGGGCGCGGCTTCTGGCGCAGCCAGCGCAGCGCGGCGAAATCGGTCGGACGCTGTTCGCTGCGCCGCGCCAGATGAACCAGCAGCGGCAGCAGCAGCGCGCCGAGGGCAGCCAGCGCGGCGGGCAGCAGCAACGCCAGGCTCATGCGTATTCCGCCGCGTCACGCGCGCCGAACAGCCGTCGCAGCGGCAGATCCAGTGGCTGATCCAGGAAGTGCTCGGCATGGCGGATGCCGCTGGCATCCAGGCGCGCCTTGAGCGCGCGCTGGGCTCCGGTAAAACGCGCCAGATAGTCGGCGCGCATCGCCGCGCCATCGCCCAGCAGTTCCTCGCCGGTTTCCGGATCCCGGAAACGGTGGCCGCCGGTGAACGGAAAATCGCGCTCCTCCACGGTGAGCAGGGTGATCACCAGCACCTCGCGCCGCGCCGCCGCCAGGCGCTCGGCGATGGCCACGCTGGCCTCGTCGAAGCAATCGCCCAGCAGCACCACCAAATCACCGGCGCCGACGCGCTCCCACAGCGGGGTGAGCTGTTCCGGCTCGGGAAACGCCCCCTGCGCGGCCAGGCCGTGCAGTTCCAGCAGCAGGCGATCGCGCTGGCGGATGCCGGTGGCCGGCGCGACCAGCCGCAGCCCGTCCGCACGCAAGGCCACCAGTCCGAACCGGTCGCCTTGCCGCAGCGCCAGTTCGCCCAGGCAGGCCGCCAGCGCCTTGGCCGCATGCAACCGCGACCAGCCGGGATTCGCGCCGTCCGCCTGCGCCATCGAGGCACTGGCGTCGATGAGGATCCACAGCGCCAGCGGGCTTTCGCGTTCGGCCTCGCGCACGAAGAAGCGATCCGAACGCGCGTACAGTTTCCAGTCGATCTGGCGCGGTTCGTCGCCCGGCTCGTAGGCGCGGTACTGGGCGAACTCCAGCCCCGCCCCGCGGCTGCGGCTGCGATGCAGGCCGATGCCCTGCCCGCCGATCGCGCGACGCGAGGTCAGCCGCAGATCCTTCAGGCGGCTCCGTACGTCGGGCGGGATCGGGTCGTACGACATCGGAGGTGGACGGTCAGGACCGTGCCAGCGGCACGTCACGCAGCAGCGCGGCAATCACGTCGTCGGCGCTCTTCTGCTCGGCTTCGGCGGCGAACGACAACAGCAGGCGATGGCGCATCACCGGCGCGGCCAGCGCGGCGACGTCCTCGCGGGTCGCGGCCAGGCGCCCGTGCAGCAGCGCCCGCGCCTTGGCGGCCAGCACCAGCGACTGCCCGGCGCGCGGACCGGCGCCCCATTTGATGTACTTGCGCACTTCCTCCGGCACGCCATCGGCGGGACGGCTCGCGCGCACCAGCCGGGTGATCCAGCGCAGCAGGTCCTCGCCCAGGTGGACCTGGCGCACGTACCGCTGCAGCATCAGCACGTCCGCGCCCTGCATCACCCGCGGCACCTCGCCCAACTGGCTGCCGGTGGTCTGCAGCAGGATGTCGTGCTCCTCCTGCTCGCTGGGATAGTCCACCCGGATGTGCAGCAGGAAGCGGTCCAACTGCGCTTCGGGCAGCGGATAGGTGCCGGCCTGCTCCAGCGGATTCTGGGTCGCGAGCACGAAGAACGGCGTCGGCAGCGCGTGGGTGACGCCGGCATAGCTGACGGTGCGTTCCTGCATCGCTTCCAGCAGCGCGGCCTGGGTCTTGGGCGGGGTGCGGTTGAGTTCGTCGGCCAGCAGCAGGTTCGTGAACACCGGACCGGGCTGGAAACGGAAGCGACGATGGCCGGTGCCGTGTTCCTCCTCCAGCAGTTCGGTGCCGAGGATGTCGCTGGGCATCAGATCGGGAGTGAACTGCACGCGCCGGAACTGCAGTTCCAGCGCCTGCCCCAGGGTCCTCACCAGCAAGGTCTTGCCCAATCCCGGCACGCCTTCCAGCAGGCAGTGGCCGCCGGCCAGCAGGCCGATCAACAGCTGCTCGACCACGGCTTCCTGGCCGACGATGGCGCGGCCGATGGCGTCGCGCAGGGAGGCCAGCCGATCCAGTTGCGCCCGGATGTCGGTTTCGGAAAGTTCGCTCATCGGAAATCCCGTGGAGAAGAGAGGCGGCAGGACCACGACCGCGCGGTGGCGAAGGTCCGGTTCATGAGTTCAGCGCGTACATGACGATATTGACCGCGAATCTGGTGTTGTCCTCGGCCAGGAACCGCTTGTTGCGCCAGTCGTAGTCCCATTCGCAACCATAGTCCTTGTTGCTGTAGAGCACGCCCAGGCGGCCATTGATTTCGATGCCCTGCAGGTACTCGTGGACCAGATCGTCGCCCCAGCCATTGAGTTCGAAGCCGGTGGCCGGGGGACCGTCGAAGGTGAAGAAGCTGCGGTACAGGGGATGTTGGTTCGGCAGCTTCTTCATCGCCTTGGCCCCGAAGATCGAGGCCATCTGCGCCTCGAACGACTTGGCGAACAGGCCATCGATGTCGTGGTTGCAGTCGTCCACGAATACAAAGCCGCCGTTGCGCACGTAGCGCTCGAAGTTGCGCCGCTCGGCGGGATTGAATTCGACCAGCTTGTGCCCGGCCAGGTAGCAGAACGGTGCCGACAGCACCCGGGGATCGGACAGCGCCAGCACGTGTTCCTTCGGATCCACCCGCAACTGGGTGTAGTCGATCAGCGACGTGATCAGGTTGGCCGGCATGCGCTGATCCACGTCCCAGTCGCCGGAGTCATAGCGCAGGCGGGTGAACCAGAAATCGTAGACGGGTGCCGCCCGTGCCGCGCGGGGCGAAGCGCCGAGCAGCGCACCGGCGAGGCCGCCGGCCATCAGGCGCAGGAACTCGGCGCGGGTCATGCCCGCGCCCCCGTCGCCCATGCCGCCGTGCCTTCACGCACAAGCGGGAGGCGCGGCGGGGACAAGGCGGAATCCATCGACGGCACGGGCATCTCGGAACGATACGGAATTGCGGACGCCGGCCTGTCGCGGGAAGACGCCTCCCCGCCCGCGCGGCCCCCTCCCGCCACCGGGAGAGGACGCGAACGGTTCAAACCGCGTCGGACAGCGAGGTGAAGGTGAAGTCGCGCAGCTTCATCGGCGGGATCATCATCACGAACGAGGATTCGTCGCCGGCCACGCGCACCGGTTTGCCGAGTTCCTCGATGTTGTTGAGCATGATCACCGGCGACTCGTTGAAGCGGAAATTCTTCACCGGGTACTTGATCTCGCCGTTCTCGATGTAGAAGGTGCCGTCGCGGGTCAGTCCGGTCAGCAGCACGGTCTGCGGGTCGACCAGGCGGATGTACCAGGTGCGGGTGACCAGGATGCCCTTCTGGGTGCTCTTCACCAGTTCGGCCGTGGACTTGTCGCCGCCGGCCATCAGCAGGTTGCCGGGCGAGCCGACCGCGCGCTTGCCCTGCTTCTGCGCCCAGAAGCGCGAATAGTCCAGGTTGGCGATCTTGCCGTTCTCGACGATCGCCATCTTCTCGCGCGGCAGGTTCTCGCCATCCCACGGCAGCACCGGCGCGTCCGGATGCCAGGGATCGGCGGTCAGGTTCACCCGCGGGTCGTAGACCTGCTCGCCCAGCTTGTTGCCGCCGCCTTTCTTGGACAGGAAGCTGCGGCCCTCGTCGGCCTGGCGCGCATCGAAGAAATTCATCATGAAGGAGATCAGGCCCGCGGCCGCGGCCGGTTCCAGGATCACGGTGTACTTGCCCGGCTCCAGCGCCTTGGCATCGGCCGATTCGCTGGCCTTGCGCATGGCGGTGCGGATGTCGCTGTCGGCCTTGAACGCATTGGCGTCCTTCAGGTTGCGGCCGACCCAGCCGGACCCGCGTCCGTCCTCGGTGCGCACGGTGCAGGTGTAGTCGAAGCTGGTGGCGCGCTGGTAGCCGAAGTTGCCCTTGCTGTTGGCGAAGGCGACGAAGCTCTGGCCGTCCTCAAGGAAACCGGCGGCGATCAACTTCTCCGCCTTGCAGGGATCGATGGACGCCTTGGCCACCTCGGCACGGAACTCCGGGGTGATGGCGGCGGTGGATTCACTGAAGGTGGGACTGGCCTGGTAGGTCTGCTTGTCGATGGCCGGCATGAACTCGGGGTTCTCCGGCGCCAGCCGGGCCAGATCCTCGGCACGGCGGACCACGCGTTCCAGTGCGGCGTCGTCGAACTCGTTGATGGTCGCCACGCCCACGCGCTTGCCGAACGCCACCTGCACCGCCAGATCGGCGTTGCTGACGATGCCGCTGGTGGACACGTCGTTGAGCGCGAAGCGGATGTTGCCGCTGATGCTGCCGCTCAGGCTTGCCGTGCACTCGTCGGCCTTGGATAGCGCGATGACCTTGTCCAGGATGGCCTTGGCCTGCGCTTCGGTAAGGATGCTCATGTTCTGGGATTCTCTCGTAGAGCGGAGCGCGCTCCGCTGCCTTTCGCTGTCGGGGACCTCGGGGTTCGGCGGAGCCGGGCAAGCCCGGCTCCACACCTCAACCCAGGCTGCGGGCGGTATTGATCACGTTGATGCCGTTGAAACGCGCGGTGGAGGAACCGTGCGAGACCGCCGACACCTGTCCGGGCTGGCCCTTGCCGTCGAAGAACGAACCGCCCAGGCGGTAATCGCTTTCGTCGCACACCGCCGCGCAGGCGTTCCAGAACTCCGGCGTGCGGATCTGGTAGGCCACGTCCTCGATCTGCTGGGTGATCTTGCCGTTCTTGATTTCGTAGAACAGCTGGCCGCCGAACTGCGCGTTGTAGCGCTGCTGGTCGATGGAGAACGAACCGTCGCCGATGATGTAAATGCCGTTCTCGACATCCTTGATCATGTCCGCCACGCTCAGCTTCTGCTTGCCCGGCTGCAGCGAGACATTGGCCATGCGCTGGAACTGCACGCTCGACCAGGAGTCGGCATAGCAGCAGCCGTCCGATTCGGTCTTGCCGAGGATGTGCGCCTGATCGCGGATGGTCTGGTAGTCGACCAGCTTGCCGTCGGTGATCAGGTTCCAGCGCTTGGTCTTCACGCCTTCGTCGTCGTAGCCCACCGCGCCCAGGCTGCCGGGCTGGACCTTGTCGGCGAAGAGGGTGACCTTGTCGCTGCCGTACTGGAACGCCGCCTCGCGCTTGTCCAGGGTGGCGAAGCTGGTGCCGGCGTAGTTGGCCTCGTAGCCCAGCACGCGGTCCAGCTCCAGCGGGTGGCCGACCGATTCGTGGATGGTCAGCCAGGTATGCGAGGGATCCAGCACCAGATCGTACTTGCCGGGCTTCACCGAAGGCGCCTTGAGCTTGGCGCGCGCCTGCCTGGCCGCGGCGATGGCGTCTTCCTTCATGTCGTAGGACAGGCCGTAGTTGACCACGCCGTTTGGCGAGGTCACCTTGCCGGAGGCGTCGCCGTCCAGGTATTCGAAGCCCATGCCCATCGGCGCGGACAGACCGTCGCGGGTGCGGAACTTGCCGCTGGCCTTGTCGATGGCGGTGACGGTCATCGGCACCCAGATGCGGTGGATGTCCTGGTCGATGTAGGAACCATCGGTGCTGGCGAAGTACTTCTGTTCGTTGACCAGGAACAGCATCGAGTTGACGAAATCCGCGCCGGCGTTGATCGCGGCGGCGTTGACGCCCAGCAGCAGATCCGCCTTGTCCTTGATCGGTACCGCCATCGCGTTCTTGCGGATAGGCGTCTTCCACGCCACCTCGCCCACGCCCGGCGTGGCCGCCAGTTGCACCGGCTTGCCCTGCACCTTGCTGTTGGCCTTGGCGATCGCGGCGGCCTGCTGCGCGGCCTTCGCCACGCCCTGCGCGGTCAGCTCGTGGGTGGCGGCGAAACCCCAGGCGCCGTTGGCGATCACGCGGATGCCGACACCGGTGGACTCGGTGTTGACCACGTTCTGCACCTTGTCCTCGCGGGTGATCACGAATTGGCGCAGGTAGCGTCCGATGCGCACGTCGCAGTAGCTGGCGCCCGCCTCCTTGGCCGCGGTCATGGCGGTGTCGGCCAGGCGCTTCTTCAGGCCGACATCGAGGGAGGTCTGCAATTCCTCGGCGGCGATGGCCTTGCCGAAGTAGGCCGGCAGCATCAGGCCGCCGAGGCTGAGGCCGCTGTAGGCCAGGAAGTCACGTCTGCGCAAGGCTTGCTCTCCAGCGATGAGCCCCGCAGCGCGGAGCTGGAACGGAACGGAATGAAGCGGGACGAAGCGGAATTGCGATGTGGCGGGTGCGTGCCGGATTCTTGCCGGTGGCTGAATGGTCCGTCAAATGACTTTCGGCATAGAAGCGATGCCTTCCGGCGCAATTCCCTCGGCCGCCGCGGCGAGGTGGTCCCGGCTTCGCATCGCAGCGTCCGCCCGCGTCCGTGGACGCAAGCGGCACGCATGGTTCATCGCACCCGCGAGCGGCGGAGCGCGCGGTCGGCGATGCGAAAGCGACTCCGCTTCCCGGTTTCGTTTCCACGCGCGCCACGCCCGTCCCCGCAGGCGGATGGCTCGCTCATGCGGGCAAAGGCTCAGTCGAGCAGATCGCGGACGCGATATTGACCGGCTGCGCGGCCGGCCAGGCGCCCGGCCACATGCAGGGCACCGCGCGCGAAGATGTCTCGGTTGGTGGCACGGTGGACCAGTTCGATGCGTTCACCCAGGCCGGTGAACTGCACCAGATGCTCGCCGACGATGTCGCCGGCACGCAGGCTGGCGTAATGCACCGGTGCGCCGGTCGAACCGGCCGCCTCGCCCAGCGTCAGCGCGGTGCCCGAGGGCGCGTCCTTCTTGTGGACGTGGTGGGACTCGACCACGTCGCAATCCCAACCGCCCAGCGCGGCGGCGGCGCGTTCGACAAGTTCGGTCAGCACCGCCACGCCCAGGCTGAAGTTGGAGGCCCACACCAGCGGGATCCGGCCGGCCGCCTGCGCCAGCGCTTGCCGCTGCGCCTCGTCCAGACCGGTGGTGCCGGACACCAGCGCCGCGCCGCGCTGCACGCACAGCGCCAGCACCGGGTCGAAACCCTCGGGCAGGCTGAAATCGATGGCCACGTCGAACGCCGGCACGCCGCCCAGCTCACTGGCGGCGAAATACGGCACGCCTTCCACCACCCGCTGCGCGGGCGATTTGCGCATCACCGCCGCGACCACCTGCAACCGCTGCGGCTGTTCGGCGGCCAGGCGCAACAGGGCCTGGCCCATGCGCCCGGAGGCGCCGTGGATGAGGATGCGGGTGGGCGTGGTTTCCATGCCCGGCATGGTAGCCGAGCCGGCCCCATGGGCGAAGATGGCGGCCTGCTTTCCTTGTGGGAGCGACGTGAGTCGCGAACGGGCCGCCAGGACTTCCTGGGTATCGCGACTCACGTCGCTCCTACAAGATTGGCGGAGGGTTGCCTTCACGCCACCGCGGCAGCGATTTCCTCGCGCACCAGGGTGCCCAGCCGCGCCATGCCCTGCTCGATCTTCTCGGCCGACACGGTCACGAACGACAGCCGCAGGGTGTTCGGTTGCGGATCGACCGCGAAGAACGGCGCGCCCGGCACGAATGCGACATTCTGTTCGATCGCCCGGGCCAGCAGCGCGCCGGCGTCTACGCCTTCCGGCAGCGTGACCCAGATGAACATGCCGCCGGCCGGGCGGTTCCATTTCGCCTCGGCGGGGAAATGGCGCTGCAACGCGGACAGCATCAGTTCGCACTGATCGCCGTAGAGCTTGCGGATCTCGGGAATGTGGCGATCCAGGAACCCGCCCTGCACCGCCTCGAACACGATCCGCTGCGAGAACGACGGGGTATGCAGATCCGCCGCCTGCTTGGCCTGCACCAGCTTGGCGTGCAGCGGTTCGGGCGCGATCAGATAGCCCAGCCGCAGGCCCGGCGCCAGCACCTTGGAGAACGACCCCATGTAGACCACGTTGTCCGGATCCATCGACAGCAGGCTGGGCAACTGTTCGCCCCGGTAACTCAGCTCGCCGTACGGGTCATCCTCGACCACCAGCACACCGGCGGCGCGGGCACGCGCGATCAGCGCGCGCCGGCGTTCCAGCGGCAGGCGCCGGCCGGTCGGGTTCTGGAAATTCGGCAGGCAGTACATGAAGCGGCCGCCGCGCAGTTGCGCCTCGTCCAGCGCATCCACCACGATGCCCTCGTCGTCGCTGCGCATCGGCGAGAACGCCGGCTGGAACAGCGAGAACGCCTGCAGCGCGCCGAGATAGCTGGGCGTTTCCACCAGCACCTTGCTGCCCTCGTCGATCAGCACCTTGCCCAGCAGATCCAGGCCCTGTTGCGAACCGGTGGTGATCAGCACCTGGCCGGGGCGGACGGTCACGCCATCGCGACTGTGGCGCGCGGCCACCCATTCGCGCAGCGGAGTGAAGCCTTCGGTCGGTCCGTACTGCAACGCGGCCTGCGGCGCCTCGGCGAACACCTTGTCGGTGGCCTCCTGCATGCGCGCGATCGGAAACGTGGCCGGCGACGGCAATCCGCCCGCGAAGGAAATGACTTCCGGACGTTCGGTGACCTTGAGGATTTCGCGGATCGCCGAACTGGTCAGCGCCTGCGCACGGCGGGACAGGGTGAAATGGCTGTTCATCGGCGCAGTGTAACGGGGATATCGGCGCGTGCCGTTTCGCACTGCGCCAATACGCCGCCGTACCGCGTCAGCGGCCGGCGGCCAGCACCCGGCCGATGCCGCTGGCGTCGATTTCCGCCGCCGCGCGGCGCATGCCGTCCGCGTCCACGTCCGCATCGAAGCCGATACGGAAATGCACCTCGCCCTCCGGGGTGCGCGAGGAGTGGATCGACGACAGGCTCACGCCGTGCCGTTCGAACACGTGCAGCAGCGCCCGCAGCGAACCGGGACGATCCTCCGGCAGATGCACGCTCATCGACTGCGCGCCGGCCAGGTCGGCCAGCAGGTAGCCCAAGCGCTCGTAACTGTAGTTGCCGTCGGCCAGCGCCCGCGCGCCCAGCGCTTCCCGGTTGCCGTCCAGGAATTCCTCGCGGAACGCCGCGCGCGCGGCGTCGCTCCCCTCTCCCACCAGCGCCGCCATCCGGCCAATCTGCGCGTGCAGCGCGGTGAGGATTTCATGCGCGTGCGGATTGCCGAACTGGATGTCCTCGTAGATCGCCGGATTCAGCGACAGGATGCGCGACAGGATCGCCGCGTCCATCTCGAAGGAGGCCGAACGGAACGGCAGCAGTTCGGCCAGCGCGCCAACTGCC
The DNA here is from genome assembly GCF_014851695.1 of Pseudoxanthomonas sp. PXM04. Classification (NCBI taxonomy): domain Bacteria; kingdom Pseudomonadati; phylum Pseudomonadota; class Gammaproteobacteria; order Lysobacterales; family Lysobacteraceae; genus Pseudoxanthomonas; species Pseudoxanthomonas sp. PXM04. The sequence continues at coordinate 1,179,683 of NZ_JACVAG010000001.1, read as the reverse complement.
GGGGCCTGTCCGCGCAGCACGCCGGCCTGGGCCAGGTGGCTGGCATGCACCATCGCCTGCACCAGCGCCATGATCCGATCGTGCTGTTCGGGTTCGGCGTGGACGTACTCGCCCTCCAGCGCGCGCAGCAGCGCGTCCAGCCAGGGACGCCAGCCCTCCAGCCGCGCTTCGCACACCACCGTCACCCGGCCCTTGAGGGTCGGCGCCTTGGGCGGCGCGGTCATCGGATGCAGGCCGACCACCTCGGCGCGCGAATGCAGCATCGCGGCGATGGGCGCGGCCTTGATCGAAGTGACGTCCAGCCACAGCTTGCCGGCTTCCGTGCCGGCGGCCAGCTCCACGTAGCGCCCGATGATCGCGGCGGTATGCCGGATCGGCGCGGAGAAAATCAGCACATCGGCGCGCTGCACCAGTTCGGCTTCCGGCAGCGAAGCGGGATCCGCCGGGTCGTGTCCGATCACCGCCAGCCCCATCCGGGTCTCGAAGAAGCGGCGCAGCCAGCGCCCGTAGGCGCCGGCGCTGCCGACGATGCCGATCAGGGGTGGGGACACGAAAAGGGCTCCTTGGGGGAGCCCTCATTCTAGGTCAGAGCGTCGGCGTGGATCAGGACGTCATGCGCTCCCAGAAACCTTTCACGCCATCCAGGAAGGTCGCCGACTTCGGCGAGTGCTTGCGCGCCTCGTCGCCGACGAAGGTCGCCTCGAACTTTTCCAGCAACTCGCGCTGTTCGCTGGTCAGGTTGACCGGGGTTTCCACCACCACGCGGCAATACAGATCGCCTTCGCTGCGGCTGCGCACCGACTTGACGCCCTTGCCGCGCAGGCGGAACAGCTTGCCGGTCTGGGTTTCGGCGGGAATGCGGATCTCCGCCTCGCCGTTGAGCGTGGGCACGCGCACGGTATCGCCCAGCGCCGCCTGCGAAATCCGGATCGGCACCTCGCAATGCAGATCGTCGCCGTCGCGCTGGAAAATATCGTGCTCGCGCACGCGCACTTCCACGTACAGATCGCCCGGCGGGGTGCCCGGCGGTCCCGCCTCGCCCTCGCCGGTCAGGCGGATGCGATCGCCGTTGTCCACGCCGGCCGGAATCTTGACCGACAGGACCTTCTCTTCCTCCACGCGACCGGCGCCATGGCAGGTCTTGCAGGGATTCTTGATGGTCTGGCCACGGCCGCCGCAGGCCGGACAGGTCTGCTGCATGGCGAAGATGCCGCGCTGCATGCGCACGTTGCCGCGGCCGCCGCAGGTGGCGCAGGTTTCGACCTGGCCATCCTCCGAACCCGAGCCATGGCAGGGTTCGCAGGCCACCAGGGTGGGAATCTCGATGCGCTTCTCGATGCCGGCCACGGCCTCCTCGAGATCCAGCTCCATCACGTAGCCGATGTCGGCGCCGCGACGGGCGGCGCGCGCGCCACCGCCGCCAAAGATGTTGCCGAAGATGTCGCCGAAGATGTCGCCCATGTCCGGCCCGCCGGCACCACCACCGCCCATGCCGTGCTCGAAGGCCGCATGGCCGTGGGCATCGTAGGCGCGGCGCTTGGCGCCGTCCGACAACACCTCGTAGGCCTCCTTGCATTCCTTGAACGACGCCTCGGCGGCCTTGTCGCCGGGATTGCGATCCGGATGGAACTTCATCGCGCAGCGGCGATAAGCCTTCTTCAGCTCGTCATCGCTGGCGGTGCGGGCCACGCCCAGGACTTCGTAGTAATCGCGTTTCATCGGCAAGCAGGGATTGGAGATTCGGGATTGGGGATGGCGGACAGCATCGCAACTTCAGATACCGGAAGGGGATCCGGAAACCGGAAACGCCGTTTCCGAATCCCGAATCCCCATTCCCGATTCCCGGACTTACTTCTTGTCGTCCTTGACTTCGGTGAACTCGGCGTCGACCACGTCGTCGCCGGCGGGCTGCGCGCCCGGGGCGGCGCCGGCGTCGGCGCCGGGCTGCTGGCCGGAAGCGGCGGCCGCGTACAGCGACTGGCCGGCCTCCTCCAGCGCCTTGGACTTGGCCTCGATCTGCGCCTTGTCATCGCTCTTCATCGCCGTTTCCAGCTCGGCGATGGCGCCCTCGACCCGGCCGATCACGTCGCCCGGCACCTTGCTGCCATGCTCGGTGATGGCGGTGCGGGTGGCGTGCAGCAGGCCGTCGGCGTGGTTGCGCGCCTGCACCAGTTCGTGGAACTTCTTGTCCTCGTCGCGATGCGCTTCGGCATCGGCGACCATGCGCTGGATCTCTTCCTCGGACAGGCCCGAACCGGCCTTGATCTCGACCTTCTGTTCCTTGTTGGTCTTCTTGTCCTTGGCCGAGACATGCAGGATGCCGTTGGCGTCGATGTCGAACGACACCTCGATCTGCGGCAGGCCGCGCGGCGAGGGATCGATGCCGGCCAGATCGAAGCGGGCCAGCGACTTGTTGAAGCGGGCCTGTTCGCGCTCGCCCTGCAGCACGTGCACGGTCACCGCGGACTGGTTGTCCTCGGCCGTGGAGAAGGTCTGCGAGGCCTTGGTCGGGATGGTGGTGTTCTTTTCGATGATCTTGGTGAACACGCCGCCCAGGGTCTCGATGCCCAGGCTCAGCGGGGTCACGTCCAGCAGCAGCACGTCCTTGACGTCGCCGGCCAGCACGCCGCCCTGGATCGCAGCGCCCAGCGCCACGGCCTCGTCGGGATTGACGTCCTTGCGCGGTTCCTTGCCGAAGAACTCGGCCACCGCCTGCTGCACCTTCGGCATGCGGGTCTGGCCGCCGACCAGGATCACCTCGCTGATCTCGCTGGCGCGCAGGCCGGCGTCGTTCAGCGCGATGCGGCACGGCTCGATACTCTTCTTGATCAGGTCTTCCACCAGCGCTTCCAGCTTGGCGCGGGTCAGCTTGATGTTCAGGTGCTTGGGACCGGACGCGTCGGCGGTGATGTACGGCAGGTTGACTTCGGTCTGCTGCGAGCTGGACAGCTCGATCTTGGCGCGCTCTGCGGCGTCCTTCAGGCGCTGCAGGGCCAGCGGATCCTTGCGCAGGTCGATGCCCTGGTCCTTCTGGAACTCTTCCACCAGGTAGTCGATGACGCGCTTGTCGAAGTCTTCGCCGCCCAGGAAGGTGTCGCCGTTGGTGGCCAGCACCTCGAACTGCTTCTCGCCGTCGACGTTGGCAATCTCGATGATCGACACGTCGAAGGTGCCGCCGCCCAGATCGTACACGGCGATCTTGCGATCGGTGCCATCAGCCTTGTCCAGGCCATAGGCCAGCGCCGCCGCGGTCGGCTCGTTGATGATGCGCTTGACGTCCAGGCCGGCGATCTTGCCGGCGTCCTTGGTCGCCTGGCGCTGGCTGTCGTTGAAGTAGGCCGGCACGGTGATGACCGCCTCGGTGACCGTCTCGCCCAGGAAGGCTTCGGCGGTCTTCTTCATCTTCTCCAGGATGCGCGCGGAGATTTCCTGCGCGGACAGCTTCTTGCCGTCGGCGGTCGCCACCCAGGCGTCGCCGTTGTCGTGCTGGACGATGGAGTACGGCACCAGGCCGATGTCCTTCTGCACTTCGGCGTCGGTGAACTTGCGGCCGATCAGGCGCTTCACCGCGAAGAAGGTGTTCTTGGGGTTGGTGACGGCCTGGCGCTTGGCCGAGGCGCCCACCAGGACTTCGCCGTCCTTGGTGTAGGCGACGATGGAGGGGGTGGTGCGGTCGCCTTCGGAATTCTCGATGACGCGTGCCTTGCCGCCTTCCATGATCGCCACGCACGAATTGGTCGTGCCCAGGTCGATGCCGATGATCTTGCCCATTGTCGGGTTCGCTCCCTAAAAAGTGTCTGTCTTGGTCCGGCGCTGCGCCGGGGATGGTCTGGATGTGGGGTCCGGCCGGCGCGGTTCAAGCGCCGGCGGCCCGGGCATTCAGTCCTGCCTGGCCACCACCACCAGCGCGGGGCGCAGCAGGCGGTCGTTGAGCAGGTAGCCCTTCTGGAACACCTGCACCACGCTGCCGGGTGCGGCGCCGGGAGCGTCGGCCTGGCTGATGGCCTGGTGGTGTTCGGGATTGAACGGCGCGCCGACCGGGTCGAGCACGGTCAGGCCGTTGTCGCCGGCGACTTTCAACAACTGCCGGTAAGTCAGCTCCAGCCCCTCGCGCAGCGGATTGGCCTCGCCGCCGGCCGCGGCCAGCCCGGCGTCCAGGCTGTCGAAGACCGGCAGCAGGTCGCCCAACAGGCGTTCGTTGGCGAACTTGCGCGCCATCTCGATGTCGCGCGCCACCCGCTTGCGCTGGTTCTCCAGGTCGGCCCGCTCCAGCAGCGAGGCGGCCCGCAGTTGGTCCACTTCGTTGCGGAGGGTTTCCAACTCGGCGATCAGGGGGTTGTCGGCTTCTTGGGGTTCGGGCGTCTGGCCCAGTTCGGAATCGTGTTCGTTTTGGCTCATCTCGGGTCCCGTCGCGGCGGTTCCTGCCGCATGACAGGCCACTTATTGGGACGGGCTGTCGGGATTCAAGGCTGCCCCCAGCGCATCGGCCGCCGCCTGGACCACCGGGATCACCCGGTCGTAGGCCATCCTGGTCGGGCCGATCACCCCCAGCACCCCCAGCACCTGCCCACCGGCCATGTACGGGGCGGTGACCACCGAAACGCTGTCGTGGCGGGCCAGGCCGGTGTCCTCGCCGATGAAGATCCGCACCCCCGGCGCGCGCAGGGTGCGCTCCAGCAACTGCAGGATCTCGCGCTTGCGGGCGAAGGTCTCGAACAGGTCGCGCAGGCGTTCCAGGTCCGACAGGTCCTGCACGCTCATCAGCCGGGTCTGGCCGGCCAGCACCACGTCGTCGCCGGGCGGCGCCAGCGCCTGCTCGGCCAGATCCACCGCCTGCGCCAGCAGCCCTTCCATCTCGCTGCGGGCGTCGCGCAGCTCGCGCAACAGGGTCGCGCGGATGTCGGCCAGCGGACGGCCGGCGAAATGGGTGTTCAGGTAGTTGGCGATCCGCTCCAGCTCCGAACGGTCGTAGACCCGGCGTGGCTCGATGACCCGGTTCTGCACGTCGTTGTCGGCGAACACCAGGATCGCCATCACCCGGCGCCCGTCCAGCGGCACGAAGTCGATGTAGCGGAAGGCGAACTGCTCGCGCCGGGGCGCGCTCACCACCCCGACGAAATGGGTCATCGCCGACAGCAGTTCCGAGGCATTGCCCAGCAGCGCCTGGGTGCCTGCCCCGGCGGGTAGTTCGGCGCGCAGGCGGGTGATCTCGCCCTCGCCCAGCGACTTCACCTGGACCAGGCTGTCCACGAACACGCGGTAGCCCTGGGCGGTGGGAATCCGTCCGGCGGAGGTATGCGGCGAGCTCAGCAGGCCCACTTCCTCCAGCTCCGCCAGGATGTTGCGGATGGTGGCCGGGCTCACGTCCAGCCCGGCCGAACGCGCCAGGGTCTGCGAACCGACCGGCTCGCCGTCGCGGATGTAACGGGAGATCAGCGCCCGCAGCAATTGGCGGGCACGGGGATCCAGCGGAGCGTCGGCGGATGCGGACATCATCGGCGAATAGATAGCCGCATCGCCCGGCGACCGCAAGCATTGAAGTGACTTCCGGCCCCTTGGCGACGGCCGGCCGGTGCGCGTCAATGGCCTTCCCGCACGGACCGATCCCGCCGCCATGGCCTATCTGCTGTTCAAGTTGCTGCACATCGTCGCCGTGGTGCTGTTCCTGGGCAACGTCACCACCGGCGTGTTCTGGGTGCGCCACGCCGCCCGTCACCGTTCCCCGCCGCACCTGGCCGAGGCGATGGCCGGGGTCATCCGCAGCGATCGGGTATTCACGGTGCCGGCGGTGCTGGTGATCATCGCCAGCGGCGGCCTGGCCGCCTGGTTGGGCGGTTGGCCACTGCTGCGCACTGGCTGGCTCGGTCTGGGCATCGGCCTGTTCGTGCTGTCCGGACTGGTGTTCGCCGCGCTGGCGCCGCTGCAGCACCGCCTGCAGGTGCTGGCCGCGCGCGCCGATACCCGCTGGGAGGATTGCCAACCGCTGCTGCGCCGCTGGAACCGCATCGGCCTCGCCAGCCTGCTGCCGGCCTGGCTGGCGCTGGCGGCGATGGTACTGAAGCTGCCCGCGTAGTCCGTCGCGGCTCCTGCGACGGCGCGCCCCGATGCTGGCGCCGCGTGCCATGCGTGTCATGGCTGGCCCTTACAATACGAACATGCTCAGACACCTCGCGATCAAGGATTTCGCCGTCGTCCGCGCCACCGAACTGGAATTCGGCCCCGGCATGACCGTCATTTCCGGAGAAACCGGCGCCGGCAAGTCGCTGCTGGTGGATGCCCTGGGTTTCCTGTCCGGCCTGCGCGCCGACAGCGGCGTGGTCCGCCACGGCGCCGAACGCGCCGAACTGTCGGCCGAATTCGCCATCGAGGCCAATGCGCCGGCACTGGCATGGCTGCGCGAACAGGAACTGGACGACGAACTGGCCTGCCAGTTGCGCCGGGTGATCCGCGCCGACGGCGGTTCGCGCGCCTGGATCAACGGCCGCAGCGTGACCCTCGGACAGTTGTCCGACCTGGCCGGGCGGCTGGTGGAAATCCATGGGCAGCACGAACACCAGGCGTTGATGGACAAGGCCAGCCAGCGCGACCTGCTGGACGGCCATGCCCGCAACGCGACCGAACGGCAGGCGGTGGCGGCCGCCGCCGACCGCTGGTCCGAACTGCTGCGGGAACGCGAGCATCTGTCCCGCCAGGGCGACGTGTCCGACCGCATCAACTACCTGGAGCACCAACTCGGCGAACTGGCGCGCGAGGACCTGGCCCCAGCCAGCATCGAGAACCTGCTGGCCGGACATCGCCGCCAGGCCCACGCCGCCGGCCTCATCCAGGCCTGCGAGGCGGCGCTGGCGCGGCTGGGCGACGACGAATCGCCTTCCCTGTCCCGGCAATTGCAGCAGACCCGCGGCGAACTGGCGCGACTGGTGCAGCACGAGCCGCGCCTGGCCGAAATCGACGGCATGCTGGAAAGCGCGCACATCCAGATTGACGAGGCGCTCGGCCTGCTCGGCCAGGTCCGCGACGATCTCGACGCGGATCCGGAACAGTTCGAGGAACTGGAGCGCCGACTCGGCCGCATCCACGATCTGGCCCGCAAGCACCGCACCACACCGGACGATCTGGCGCGCGTGCGCGACGCCATCGCCACCGAACTGGACAGCCTGCGCGGCGCCGGCGAACGCCTGCTCAGCCTCAACAAGGACATCGAGGCCGCCCGCGAAAGCTGGAAATCGGCCGCCGCCCGGCTCACCCGCAGCCGCCAGCGCGCCGCCCGCGAACTCGGCAAGACCACCACCGCGCTGATTGCCGAACTCGGCATGGGCGGCGGCCGCTTCGAAATCGCGTTGGAACCCAACGAAGGCGACCGTCCCGACCCGGCCGGTGCCGAGCGGGTCGAGTTCCTGGTCGCCGCCAATGCCGGCCAACCGCCCCGCCCGCTGCGCAAGGTCGCTTCCGGCGGCGAACTCTCGCGCATCTCGCTGGCGATCGAGGTCGCAGCGCTGGGCGTGGACGCGGTGCCGACCATGGTGTTCGACGAAGTGGACTCCGGTATCGGCGGCGCGGTCGCCGACATCGTCGGCAAGAAACTGCGCGCGCTCGGCGCCCAGCGGCAGGTGCTGTGCGTGACCCACCTGCCGCAGGTCGCCGCGCAGGGCCACGCCCACTACCGGGTCAGCAAGGCCCCGGTCGACGGCATGACCCAGAGCGCGGTCGAAGTACTGACCGCCCGCCAGCGCGAGGAAGAGCTGGCGCGCATGCTAGGCGGCGTCGAGGTCAGCAAGGAAGCCCACGCCGCGGCCAAGCGGTTGCTGGCCGACGTCGCGGGCTGAGGAATCCGTTCGCACGCCCTTTTCGGGCGTCCCGGTTTCGGTCGGGACACCCGTGGAAGGGCGGAAAGGGCTCGCCGCCGGGAGGCCGCTCCCACTGCGGCTTCAGGCGTTGCGGGGTTCAGCGCTTCTTGCGCACGTACAGGACCAGCGAGTGTTCTTCCAGCAGGTAACCGTGCTTGGCGGCGATTTCGCGCTGCAGCTTCTCGATTTCCGGGCTTTCGAATTCGATGATCTTGCCGGTGTCCACGTCCACCATGTGGTCGTGGTGGCCACCGCGGTCCAGTTCGTAGACGGCCTGGCCGCCCTCGAAGTTGTGCTTCAGCACCAGGCCGGCGGCCTCGAACTGGGTCAGCACGCGGTACACCGTGGCCAGGCCAATCTCGTCGCCGTGTTCCAGCAACTGGCGATAGATGTCTTCGGCGCTCAGGTGATGCTGCGAGGTTTTCTGCTCCAGCAGTTCCAGGATGCGCATCCGCGGGTGGGTGACCTTGAGGCCAACCTTGCGAAGTTCTTGGGATTCCATATCGGCGTCTCCGTTCATAACCGGTTTAGCGCCGGCTGCCTGAAGCTGGGTTGCGGCGGTCGCCGGAAGTGTATCATCGGCATGTTTTCCACCTGTAGCCGTCCCATGCGCAAACTCCTGCTGGTCGCCGCCCTCGCCTCCCTGACTGCCGGCTGCGGCATCCTCTACAAGCAGCCGATCTACCAGGGCAACCTGCTGGACAAGGCCGCGGTGGATCAATTGCAGGTGGGCCAGAGCAAGCAGCAGGTGCAGGCGCTGATCGGCAGCCCGTCCATCGCCGATCCCTTCCACTCCCAGCGCTGGGACTACGCGGCCAGCGAGCGCACCAACCGCCGCGGCACCACCGAGGTCAAGACGCTGACCCTGCACTTCCAGGGCGACACGCTGGCCAGCTGGGAAGGCGAATACTTCCCCGAAAACGACCTGCAGCTGGCTTCGGACGTGCGCAAGTTCGGTCCCAACCTGGCCAAGGACAAGAAGAAGGGCGGCCGCGGCGGCCGCTGAGCCGGTCCGGCGCTAGTCCTTGCGGGCGCGGCGTCGCCGCGCTTCCTTGGGGTCCACCGTCAGGGGCCTCAGCAGTTCCACCCGATCCCCCTCGCGCAGGGCTGTCTCGGCCCGCGCCACCACGCCGTGGATGGCATAGCCGGTGATGTCCGGGTCGCCGGCGAATCCGGCCAGCCGCACCGCGTCGGCCAGTTGCGCGCCATCCGGCAATTCCACCGTTACCGTGTCGAAACGGTGCGGCCAGGCGCGGATGACCTCGACCTTCATCTCACTCGCCGCGGTCGGCCACGCGCACGAAGTCGTCCACCATGCGGTCGGCCAGTCCCTGGAAACCCAGGGTCAGCGCCGGCAGCAGCAGGCGGCTGGAGGGTTCGAATTCCAGGGTCAGGCTGACCTTGCAGGCGCTTTCGTCCAGCGCGTGGAATTCCCACTGCCCGTGCAGCTTGCGGAACGGCCCGTCGACCAGCTTCATGTCGATGCGGTGCGGACGGTCCAGGGTGTTCTCGGTGGTGAACCAGGTGCTCAGCGAACCCAGCCCCAGGTCCAGCCGGGCCACCAGCCGCTGCTCGCCGGTCTCGATGATTTCGGCGCCGCGGCACCAGTCGAAGCGGCGGGGATAGGCGGGGATATCGTTGACCAGGTCGAACATGCGGCTGGCGGCGTGTTCGACCAGGGCGCTGCGGCGGATGGTTTGCATTTGACTCGCTTGTGGTTCCGCCTTCGGCGACAATAAACGGATGGGCAAGAAACCGGACAAGAATAAAGCAACTGGCACGATCGCGTTGAACAAGCGCGCCCGCCACGAGTACCACCTGGAGGAACGCCTCGAGGCGGGGCTGGCGTTGCAGGGCTGGGAGCTCAAGGCCATCCGCGCCGGCCGGGCCAACATCACCGAGGCCTACGCGACCATCCGCCATGGCGAGATCTTCCTGTTCGGTTCGCAGATCACCCCGCTGATCCAGGCCTCCACCCACGTGGTCGCCGACGACCGCCGCACCCGCAAGATGCTGCTGCACCGGCGCGAAATCGACCGCTTGATCGGCAAGGTCGAGCGCGACGGCTACACCCTGGTGCCCACTTCGCTCTACTGGAAGGGCAACAAGGTCAAGGCCGAAATCGCCCTGGCCAAGGGCAAGCAGACCCACGACAAGCGCGCCGCCAGCAAGGAACGCGACTGGGCCCGCGAAAAATCGCGCGTGATGCGCCAGCACAACCGCGACGCCTGATTCGAGTGGTGATTCTTGTGGGAGCGACGTCAGTCGCGACCGTGCGAACAGCCCCTCCAGCCAAGAACCTCATGAACGGATCGTGCCCCGGTCAGGACATGTCGGCCCGGAATCCCGGTCGCGACTCACGTCGCTCCTACGGAGGCGGCACGACGCCCCTCACCCCGCTAACCGCCCGTTGACCGCCGCGCCGTCACGAGCTTGTAACCACCCCACCCCGCCCCTACACTGTCGCGGTCAGGAAACATTCTGGCTCCCGGGGGTGCACTGGCTTCGACGGGGGTTGCGAAGTTGCCTGGTGCATGCCGAGGGGGCAGCTTTCCTCGTTAATCCAGCGGCAAAACTCTAGTTGCCAACGACGACAACTACGCTCTCGCCGCTTAAGGCGTAAGCCCCGAAACTGCTTGTGTCCGTGCTCGCAGCGTAGGGTCATTATCACGGAATCGCCGGGGGCCGCTGCCTGTCAGCTCCCGGTCAACCTCTAACAGGCTGGTCCTGGGGTGCGCTTTGCCCACCGTGCTGCCACAGGACGAGACTTAACGGCGGGATAAGCATGTAGTACCGGGGATGGAGTGCCTTCGGACGGCGGTTCAATTCCGCCCACCTCCACCATTCACAGGAAAAGGCCCGCTTCGGCGGGCTTTTTCTTTTCCGTCCAGAAGCGGGCTAATGATCGGCCTGCGTCCGGCCGTGTTCCCGCCGGCGCTGGCGCGCGTCCTTCGCCTTCTGCGCCATCGCTTCGTAGTGCGCGCGCAGGCGTTCCAGTTCGGATTCTTCCAGTTCTTCCAGATCCAGTAGCTCGTTGTTCGCGCGCGAGGTCACGTGGATGAGTTCATCCAGCTTGATCTGCATCGCCTGGGTGTCGCGGTTCTGGGTGTTCTGGATCAGGAACACCATCAGGAAGGTGATGATGGTGGTGCCGGTGTTGATCACCAGTTGCCAGGTATCGCTGAAGCCGAACAAGGGGCCACTGACCGCCCAGGCGATGACCACCGCCAGCGCCAGTCCGAAACATGCGGGGCGACCGGTGAAGGTGGAGGCCTGCTTGGCCAGGCGGGTAAATGCGGAAAGTTTGTTGTTCATGGCCAAATCCTGTTTGTCCGGTCCGGTTGGAGCGGGACTGTGGACGCTTCCGCATGTTCGCGTGGTGAAGGAGGATGGCCGGGATGAACCATGGGTACCCGCCGGTTTTCGGGTATTGGCAGGAAATGGTTCGCAACCAGGCATTCCAGTTGCCCGCTCTGGACCTCGTCCGGATATGCAGCGGACACGGCATTGCCGTGGTCGAGTCCGCGAACGTTCTCTCCACCGTGGTTGCGGAACCCTGCGATCAGTGCCGATCGGGCACTCATCCGAGGCAAGCCATGAAGATCAAGACCGCATTGCTCGTACTCTTCGCGCTGCTGTCCTGCGCAGCCGCCACGTCCTGCCGGAACACCGATCCGGCGCCAGCCGGGCACAACTCAGCCGCTCCATGACGGATGCGACACCGTCCCCGGCACGCCGGGGACGGTGTCGCCGGACGTCACGCGCGCTCGATCAGGCGCACGTTCCGGCAGGGCGCGGAGCGATGCCCGCAGCCCGTCAGTGCCCAGGCCGCGGACGGCGGACGCCGGCTCGTAAATCCATACTCCGTCATCGGTCGCCATCGCGGGCGCAGCCAAAAGGGGCCCCGCACCTTGCCGACCTCGTAGCTTTCGTTTCGAAGCGCCGATATGCCCGTGCGCGCCTCTTCCGCCATCTGTTCGCTCAGCCTGCCGAACCCGACGCCATGGAGCAGCGAAGCTCCGAATCCACTCCCTTCCACCGCTTTGCGCCACGGAGGATGCCAAGCGGACCACGCTACGGACGCGCCGGGACGCGTGCCGGCCTGACCCCACTGACGGCTGGAATCCATTGCGACGCGCGCTGTTTTGGAAGCGCGCGGGTCCAGCATGATCGGCCCAGCCGTTTTCACGCGTTCTTGCCACTGCGGGATCGAACTTCATGCTGTTTCCGGCGAAACGCCGGATGCCTGTTCCATTCCACACAAGGACGCCATGAACGCTCCACCATCACCTTCTTTCTGGAAGCGCAACGGCCTCTCGCTGGTGCTGGTCGCGCTGTTCGCAATGTTCCTGTTCGGCCAGATCATGGCCGGCTACGCGGCGTGGAATGAAGACCGGCTGGGTGGTCACCTGCCGCCGGAGACCCTGGCGATTTACCTGACCAGCGGCCATTTTCTTTCGGCGACCTTCGAAAACTGGGAAAGCGAATTCCTGCAGATGGGAATGTACGTCCTGCTCACCGTCTGGCTGCGCCAGCGCGGTTCGGCCGAATCACGCCCCCTCGACCCGGCCGAGGAAGAAGAGCGGGTCGATCCCGGCCCCACGCCTGCCCCGGTCCTTGCAGGCGGTGTGTGGCGGTGGATGTACGCGCATTCGCTTTCCATCGCGTTCCTCGTGTTGTTCGTCCTTTCGTTCGTTCTGCACGCATGCGGCAGCTGGCAGCACGAGAACGACGAACGCGGGATGGCGGGCAAGCCACTCATTTCGCTGGCGGAGCACCTGGGTGGCGCGCAGTTCTGGTTCGAGTCGTTCCAGAACTGGCAGAGCGAATTCCTGGCCGTGCTTTCAATCGTCGTGCTGTCGATCTTCCTGCGCCAGGACAAGTCGCCCGAGTCCAAGCCCCTGGCCGCGCCGCATCGCCAGACCGGGACCTGAGCAGGGAGCCAGCCGCCATCACATGCAGGTCTGGCGGCAATCATCCGGAACGACTATGACATCGCGTCGCTTCCGGTCGGACTGGCGACCCGCAGATCGTTGCGGATTCCGCGTACGCCGCTGCACGCGTCCACGAGGTCTTCGGCGTGGTGCTTGAGCCAGCGCTGTTCGACCTGGCCGCTCAGGGTCACCTGGCCTTCGTTGACCTCCACCGTGATGGCCCCTGCGTCGAGCATTGGATCGTCGGTCAGGCGTTCGTGGATGTCCTCGCCTATGCGCTCGTCCGAACGCTTGTAGCCGCGTGGCCCGCGACCACGATAGCTGCGCGGTTCCGGCAACCCGGCGCGCCGGTCTTCATAGTGGTATCCGCCCGGATAGGGCTCCAGTTCCGCATCGTCCCAATCCATGCCACCCATCGAGCGGTAGGGGGCGTATCGTCCCTGCTCCCGCTGTTGCCGCGCGGATGCCCGTGCGCCACCCGGCCATGCGCGCTCCTCGTGCTCGGAAGAATTGGCGTAACCCCTGAGATCGGAGCGTTCACGCCCGCCATGGATCTGTGAATACCCGCCGGGGTTGTGGCCCTGTGTCTGCGACCAGGCATGGAAATCGCGCGGGTCGGTGGGATCTTCGTGGCGCGGACTGCCCGACAGCTCGCGTCGTGCGTCTTGCGGTTTCATGGCAACCTCCGTTGGTCGACATCGCCGGCATTTCTATCCGGCGCCTTGGGAAACGCCAGGGTGGATGGCGTGAGCAGAGAGTGCGGACCATGGCGTTTCTTCAGTGATAGCCCTGCCCCGCGCGGACCTTGCCGCGGAATACGCGGTACGACCATGCCGTGTAACCCAGGATCACCGGCAACAACAGCACCACGCCCACCAGCAGGAAACCCTGTGAAGCCGCGCCCGACGCCGCTTCCCACAGGGTCAGCCGGGGCGGCGCCAGATAGGGCCAGAGGCCGATCACCAGGCCGGCGAAACCGAGCCCGAAGAAGCTCAGGGTCAACACGAACGGGCGGGCATCACGGCCGTGCGCGAACGCGCTGCGCCACAGCCAGGCCGCATTGAGCAGCGCCAGTGCGGGCACCGGCGACAACCACCAGAAGTTGTCCTGTTCGAACCAGCGCGCCATCACCCGCGAGTCCAGGAACGGCAGCCAGGCACTGACCAGTCCCATGAACGTCACCACCAGCGCGGCCAGAGGCCGGGTCAGCAGGCGCGCCATCTGCTGGACCTCGCCCTCCGTCTTCATCACCAGCCAGGTGCTGCCCAGCAACGCGTAACCCGCAATCAGCGCGGCGCCGGTAAGCATGGAGAAGGGACTGAACCACGCGGCCGGCCCGGCCGTGGGATCGGCGGCGCGGCCTTCCACCAGCGCGCCGAGGATCACGCCCTGCCAGAACGCGGCGCCCAGCGATCCCAGCAGGAACGCCGCGCCCCACACGCGTCGCGAACGCCGGGCCTTGAAGCGGAATTCAAAAGCCACGCCGCGGAAGACCAGGGCAATCAGCATCAGCAGCACCGGCAGGTACAGTGACGACAGCAGCAGGGCGTACGCGGCGGGAAATGCCGCCAGCAGGCTCGCGCCGCCCAGTACCAGCCAGGTCTCGTTGCCGTCCCAGATCGGCGCGGCGGTGTTCATCATCAGGTCCAGTTGCGCCTCGTCCTCGGCGAACGGCGCCAGAATGCCCAGGCCGAGCACGAAGCCGTCCAGCAGCACATACATCAGCACCGCGAACCCGATGATGCCGAACCAGATGACCGGCAGGATCGTTTCCATGTTCACCTTTCCTCCAGCGATTCGTCGGCCGCCGACAAGGGACGCGCCGGCGTGTGCTCGCCGCCCTCGGTCTGCGGCGGCGGTTCGAAAGGCACCGGTCCGCGCCGGATCATCTTGACCAGATAGGTCAGGCCGAAACCGAACACGATGGCATACGCCACCGCGTAGATACCCAGCGACAGCGCCACGCTGGCCGCCCCCACCGGACTGACCGCTTCGGCGGTGCGCAGCCAGCCGTAGATGACGTAGGGCTGGCGCCCGAGTTCCGTGACGTGCCAGCCCGCCAGCATCGCCACGAAACCCGAAGGCAGCATGAGAATCCATGCGCGCTGCAGGCCGTGCGCTTGCGCCAGACGGCCCCGGTGCCACGCGATGAGCGACGCCAGCGCCAGCAACAGCATCAGTACGCCGATGCCGACCATCAGGCGGAACGCGAAGAACACCGGCACCACCGGCGGCCGCTCGTCCGCGCCCACGTCCTTCAGGCCCGGCGTCTGCCCATCCCAGCTATGCGTCAGCACCAGGCTGCCGGCGCGTGGTATGGCGAGTTCCATCCGGTTGCGCTCGGCCGCTTCATCCGGCCACGCGAACAGCACCAGCGGCTGGCCCTTGCCCGGCTCGGCCTGCCAATGCCCTTCCATCGCCGCGATCTTGATGGGCTGGTACTTGAGCGTATTGAGTCCGTGCAGATCACCCACCACCACCTGCAGCGGAACCGCGATGCAGGCGAAGGCGATGGCCAGCCGCAGCATCCGCAGACCGGCAGCCGCATGAAGATCCCGGCGCAGGTACCACGCCCCGACCCCGCCGATGACGAAGCACGTGGTGATGAACGCGGCCAGGCTCATGTGCGCCAGCCGGAACGGGAACGAGGGATTGAACACCAGCGCCCACCAGTCGATCGGCCGGAAGATGCCGTCGTCAAGCCGGAACCCCGCCGGCGTGTGCAGCCAGCTGTTCGCCGAAAGTATCCAGAACGTGGAAAACAACGTGCCCAGCGCGACCAGCAGCGTGGACAGGAAATGGATCTTCTCGGGCACCCGTCCCCAACCGAACAGCATGACCCCGAGGAAACTGGCCTCCAGGAAGAACGCGGTGAGCACCTCGTAACCCAGCAACGGCCCGAGGATGCCACCGGCACGCAGGCTCAGACCCGCCCAGTTGGTCCCCAACTGGAAACTCATCACGATGCCGCTCACCACGCCCATGCCGAAGGACACCGCGAAGATCTTCAGCCAGAAGAAATAAAGGTCGCGCCATACCGTCTGGCGACTGCTCAGCCAGCGCCATTCCAGGAAACCCAGCCAGCTGGACAAGCCGACCGTGAAGGCCGGGAACAGGATATGGAAGCTGATGACGAAGGCGAACTGGATGCGCGAGAGCAGCAGGGCATCCATGGCTCATCCCTGTCCAGTAGGCTCAATGGCGGTTGCTGTCACTGCCGCTGCGGTGGTCATCACGTCCCTTGTCGCGTGTGGGCGTTTCACGCTCCTGCGGCTGCTTGCGGGGTGAACTGCCCTTTTTTCCCGCGCGCAGGACGCGGGCATGATCGTCGGAGCGATCCGGACCTGCCGGTGGATGATGGCGCTCGCGGTTGCCACGTGTCGCGGTCATGACGGACTCCAGGGAGGGAACCGCCATCGACGCTAGCGCGCGCGCCGTTAGCGTGGAGCCATGCCCGGGTGAAGCGGATGCAAATCTCCAGGCGGGCTCAACCGTCGAACCACGGCACCTGCTTGGCCACCATCAGGTAGAAGATCGCCAGGAATGACAGCAGTGCTGGCACCCCCAGCGCGGTCCACGCGCCGAGGTGCGCCGCATAACGCGGCGGCAATTCGGTGCCCTGCTCCGCCGCCGCCTTGGCGATATCGCGCAACCGCATCTGCAGCCACATCACCGGTAGCCAGCAGGCCGCGGCGATCACGAACAGCACCAGCGACCAGAACAACCATGGCGTCGCCAGCGGAACGCCCATTCGATGGGCCAGGTACAGCCCGCTGGCGGGCTGGAATACGATGGTGGTGGCGGTGAAGATCCAGTCGGCGATCACCACCAGGCGCGCGACTGCCGCCACCAGCCTGGCGTCGCGGGTGCGGCTGGTGAAGAACAGATAGAACGCCGTGCCGATGCCGGTGCCGAACAGCAGCGTGGACGACAGGATATGCAGGTATTTAACGAGGATCAGATCCATCGGGCCGGTCCAATGCGTGCAGGACGAGAATCATCGCCAGCAACGGAATGTTCTTGAGCAGCGGGCCGAACGGGTGCCACCAGAATTCCGGTAGGCCGATGCTGATCAACAGGGTATAGGCGAGCACCAGCGCCAGTTGCGCACGGTAGATGCCGCGGCGCCGGCGCAGGACCAGTAGTGCCAGGCCCAGCACGGCATCCAGTAGCGCGCCGCTCCACAGCGCGAGGTCTGCCCAGTCACCGTGCAGGCCCAGCCGCGCCAGCAGCGCATGGCTGGCCGCGCGCGGATAGGCGAACAGCGAGACCCAGGCCGTGCCCAGCCACATCGCCGCCAGTGCCCAGCGCATCAGCACCAGATAGCGCAAGTGGCGGACGTGCATCGCCAGTCCGTGCGCCGCCCTGCGGTCGAAAAAGGTGGCGGGATCGCGCAGTGGCCGCCGCAGGAACACGCGCAACGCTGAAGGGTCGGCGGTGTTGCCACGTTCCAGCATCGCCAGCGCGTCGGCGCTGGCCAGTCCGCCCCGCATGCGTCCCGCCCAAGACAGCATGCGGCGCAGCAGCGGCAACGGTACGGACAGGAATGCGGACCGGCGCGCGAATGCCCGCCGGAACATGTCCAGATACTCCCGCAGTTCGAGCGGACGCGGCCCGACCGCGGCGGTCATCGCCGGCGCTTCGTTGTCGACGGCCAGGCATTCCAGCAACGCCGCGATGTCGTCGATATGGATCGGCTGGATGCGTTGGCGTCCGTCGCCCGGCAGGGGCGTAAGCGGCAAATCCGCCCATCGCGCGAACTGGCGCGTGCTGGCGCCTTCGGGCGCGAACACCAATGAAGGCCGCACCACCCTCACCGATACCGGCAACGCGAGCGCCTGCGCATCGGCGCGCCCCTTGGACGCCAGGAATTCCTCGTTTGCGCCCGGATCCGCGCCGAGGGCGGAGATCTGCACGATTCGCGGCACCCCCGCCTCCACCGCGGCATGGAACAGCGCCAGCGGGCCTTTCACGTGCACTGCATCGAAGCTCTGTTTCCCTTTCTCGCGAAAGATGCCCACCGCGTTGACCACCGTGTCCACGCCGCGCAATCGCTCGACCAGCGCCGCGTGCGCGGGCGGCGCGGTGTAGTCCAGTGCCAGCGTCGCGCTGTCGCCATCCGCGCCGCCGTGCGCGCGCCCCGCCAGGATCACCGTATGCCCCGCCGCCGCCAGTCGCCGCACCAGCGCCGCCCCCAGCAGTCCATCGCCGCCGGCAACGAGCACGCGCATCAGCCGTTCTCCTGGCCGCGCGTGTTCCGGCGTGCATGGGTATCGGGTTCGGTCGCGAGCATCATTTCCACGTTGATGGTGATGGGATGGAGCCGGCGCATCGACGGCGCCACGCCCGCCGGTACCAATGCCGCCAGCCAGTGGGTCTGGGATCGTTCCGCACGCCGCGCGCGCGGCTGGTCGTGGCGGCATACGGCCATCGGCTACGGCGTGCATCATGCCAGTTCGGTGTTCTGGGCGCTGATGTACGAAGGCTGGCGACACCGGCATCCGGGCCGGCCGCTGGCGAAGGCATCCGTGATCGCCGCCCTCGCCTACGTCGTGGACTACCATGTGGTGCCTCCGCGGCTGAGCCCGGGCTTCGAACACCGCATCGCTCGTCCGGGGATGCTGATGACCTACGCCGCCTTCGCGCTCGGGCTGTACCTCGCCGACCGGCGGAGGGATACGCGTCGCTAGGCATCGCGCGCGCGCCAGGCGGCCCGCGATTCGGCCAATGCCGGCAACATCACCAGCAGCACCGCGGGCAGCAACACCCACGCCTGCTTCGCGTTGGAGGGCATCGGGTCGCGCAGCGCGACCCGCCAGCCCCACGTATCCTGGCTTGTTCCGGTCGCCACTGCCAGCGCGATCAGGCCGAACCAGGGCGCCATGTCCAGCACGCTGTGGACATGCTGCTCCAATGGCCCGATCCGGCGCAGCGGATAGGCGACCTGGGTATCCCGATAGCCTATCGCCGCATGCATCGTCACCAGCACCGCCAACACCAGCAGCACCGTCCATGACGGTTGCAGATACAGCCACAGCAGCACGCCGGTGCCGATGAGCCCCAGTTGCACCAGGTGCAGGCGCGATTCGGCCCAGCCGGAGGTATGGGCCAGGTCCTCGCGCCAGTGCAGGGTGAAGTCGGCCAGGCCGGCGCACAGCCAGAGGATGTAGCCCGCATAGGCCCATTCGGCGGCGAGCATGGCTCAGGAAGCCTTTTCCCATGGGAAGGGCGACAACGGTTCGCTCGTGGGGCCATTGAGAATGGCGCCGCTGGCCGCATCGAAGCGCGAACCATGGCAAGGACAGTCCCAGGATTTTTCCTCGCTGCTCCAGCGCACCACGCAGCCCAGGTGCGGGCAGCGCGCATTGAAGGCATGCAGGTGTCCATCCGCGCCGCGATACAACGCTACCCGATGCAGGCCGCGGCGCAGCACCGCGCCGGTGCCACGCGCGATCGCGTCGGCGTCGGCCACCTCGCCCGGCCGGATCCAGTCGCGGTATTGCAGTGCTGCATTGGCGTTCTCGCGCAGCCACTCGCCGCCGCCACGCACCGGCTTGCGAGCCGGGTCGTAGAGTCCGGTCCATGGATTGTCGCGCCCCTGGATCAGATCCGTGATCAACAACCCGGCCAGGGTACCGTGGGTGATGCCGTTGCCGGAGTCACCGGTCACCAGGTAAACATTCTCGTTGTCGGGATCCCGGCCGATGAAGGCCAGACCGTCCGCCGGCTCGAGTACCTGGCCCGACCATGCATGGGTGAATCGTCCTATTCCCGAGAATCTCGCCTTCGCCCATTCCTGCAGGCGCACATAGGCGGTCGGGTCATCCTCCTGTCCGGTCTTGTGATCCTCGCCGCCCACGATGACCTGCACCGGATCGGCCGCGTCGCCCGGCATCTGCAGGCGCACGTAGTGGTAAGGATCGCCGTCGTCCCAATACAACGCGTCGGGCAAGGTCTCCGGCGGCGCCTCCGCGACCACGGCGTAGGTCCGGTAGGGCGCCTGCTTGGTATAGGTCGCTCCGGTCTCGTGGAATGGCACGTTGCTGGCGACCACCACCGCGTTCGCGCGCACTTCGCCGTCACGCAGGTGCACGCATGGCTGCGCACCACCTTCCACCGCGCTGGCCTCGGCGCGCAGGAACGCGCCGCCTGCATCACGCACGGCCTTGGCGAGCACCAACAGGTACAGGCCCATGTCCACCCGCGCCTGCTGATCGAACCGCAGCACCGGCCCCAGCGCGGCAGGTGCCTCCTCGCCCTCGCCCACCAGTTCGGCCGACAATCCCGCGGCCCGTGCCGCCTCCTCCTCGCGGCGCAGGTTGTCGGTATCCCCGTCATGCGAGAACAGATAGCCGGGCAGCCGGCGGAATCCGCACGGCGGATCCGAGGCCAGGGCCAGCTCCTCGATCCAGTCGATGGCGGCCGCATGGCTGGCCGCCGCCAGTCGCGCCCCCTCCTCGCCATGCTGGCGGGCCAGACGGTAGTAGCGATCGTCCAGCGCGGACGCCAGATGCGCGGTGGTGCGCAGGGTTTCGCCCGCGCCAAGGCCGGCGCGATCGATGACCAGCACCCTCCTGCCTTCGCGGCACAGGCACAGTGCCGTGCTCAGTCCGGCGATGCCCGCGCCGACGATCACGACGTCCTGTGCTTCGCTGACCGGGCCTTCGAGAAACCAGTCCGCGGTAGCCGTGTCCACCGGCGTCCAGAGCGGTTGCGTGCGTGCGGTACCCATGGCGGATTCCCTGCTGCGAGGATGGGCTTGGCTTAGCCCACCCCGGAAAAAAATAAAGTGAAGCCTCCACCAGCACCCGCCACGTCGGCCGAATCTGCGCGAGCTCGGGTTGGAAAATTTTCCGCCTTCCCGTCCCGGCGTGCACCAGGCGTCATGCCGACCGGTTGAAAGCTGGCATGGGCATTGCGGCGATCCGTTCGGGCACTTCCCTGCCCGCAAACAGGAGACTTTCAATGCCAACCCAGAACCGCAACCAGAACTCGGGCCAGGATTGTCGTGGCTTCGCCAGCATGGACCCGGACAAGCAGCGCAACATCGCCGCCGAAGGCGGCCGCGGCGACCACTCGCCAGGTCATTCCTCCGTCGTCTTGCGAGGAAGGAAAACGCGGGCCGCGGGCCCGCGTTTTCCTTGTGTCACGGAGATTGCCTCAGACCCGGGGCGGATCCGTCTCGCGCTCGGGGTTGCGATGTCCGGCAATCGCGCCGACGAATCGGGACAACGCCTCCTCGCCGGCGAACTCGGCCATCACGAGGGCATCGTCGGCGTTGGATTCGATATCGATGCCGGCGACCGACAGCACTTCGCTGGCCGTGCCGAGCGCCAGGATCGCCTTGCCGTGGCGCCAGGCATCCCGCACGAATTCCAGTACCCGGCCGTCGGCCGACCACAACGCCACCGCTTCCTCGCCGGCCGGCAGCACCAGCGCGTCGAACAGCACGCTGGGCTCGTTCTCGACCGAGGCGTCCGCGTCGAGCGTTTCCCCCTCCTCGGTTTCCAGCGCGCCGACCTGTGGACCCAGCACGCGCACGCCCGCGCCCCGACCGCCCAGCGCTTCCACCAGCGCACGCACATCCTTGGCGCGCACGCCGCGCGTGGCCAGGATCGCCACCCGCCGGCTGCGGATGCCGCCGTCTCCCGGCCTGGCGGTCAGCGACAGCGCGGGCGACAGGGTCACTTCCGCCGCCGGCGGTCGTTCCAGTGCGCGCGGCATCGCCGGTGGCAGTGCCATGCCCAGCCCGGCGGCGACTTCAGCCGCCAGCGTCTCGGAGACATTGCGCAGCATCGAAACGACCCGGCGCCGGATGGCCGGCACCGTCACCTTGCTCAACTCGAAGCGGAAACCGGCGGCGATGTGGCGTTTCTCGAACGCGGTCTGGCTCTCGTAGAACAGGGTGGCCTGGGCGAAATGCTCGGCGAATTTCTCGGGTTTTGCCCGTACCTCGTCGCCTTCGGACGGCTCGGAAAACGAGACGAAACCGGCCGCACCCGCCTGGAACGGGCAACCGCCGCCCAACGAATTGGGCTCGTACGAGACACGCCCTCGATGGATGGCCTGCCGGTGCATTCCGTCACGCTGGTTGTTGTGTACCGGCGCCAGCGGCGCGTTGATGGGAATCTCGTGGAAGTTGGGCCCGCCCAGCCGGCTGATCTGGGTATCCACGTAGGAATGGATGCGTCCGGCCAGCAACGGATCGTTGGTGAAGTCGATGCCGGGGATCACATGCGCGGCGCAGAACGCCACCTGCTCGGTCTCGGCGAAGAAGTTGTCCGGATTGCGGTTTAGCACCAGCCGCCCGACGACGCGCAACGGCACCAGTTCCTCCGGCACGATCTTGGTCGCGTCCAGCACGTCGAAGCTGAAGGCCTCGGCCTGCTCCGGGGTGAAGATCTGCAGGCCCAATTCGTATTCGGGATAATCGCCGGCCTCGATTGCCTCCCAGAGATCGCGCCGGTGGAAATCGGGATCCGCGCCGGAGATCTTCACCGCCTCGTCCCACACCAGCGAATGGGTGCCGAGCACGGGATTCCAGTGGAACTTGCAGAACACCGAATCGCCGTCCGCATTCACCAGCCGGAACGTGTGCACGCCAAAGCCCTGCATCATCCGGAAACTGCGCGGGATGGCGCGATCGGACATCAGCCACATCAACATGTGGGTGGATTCGGGCATCAGCGAAACGAAATCCCAGAAGGTGTCGTGGGCGGATGCGGCCTGTGGCATCGCATGATGCGGCTCGGGCTTCACCGCGTGCACCAGATCCGGAAACTTGATCGCGTCCTGGATGAAGAAAACCGGCATGTTGTTGCCCACCAGGTCCCAGTTGCCCTCGTCGGTATAGAACTTCACCGCGAAACCGCGCACATCGCGAGCCGTGTCCTTGGAGCCCCGCTCGCCAGCCACGGTGGAGAAGCGCACGAATACCGGCGTGCGCTTGCCGGCGGCTTCGAACGGGGCGGCTCGGGTGAGTTCGGACAGGCTCTCGTAGGCTTCGAAATAGCCGTGCGCGCCGGAACCCCGCGCATGCACGATACGCTCGGGAATCCGTTCGTGGTCGAAATGGGTGATCTTCTCGCGCAGGATGAAATCCTTGAGCAGCGCGGGCCCACGCAGACCGGCCTTCAGGCTGTTCTGGTTGTCCGCCACCGGCACGCCCTGGTTGGTGGTCAAGCGGCGATCACCGGCATCGTTGCGCACGCGCAGCAGCGGGCCGCTGCCGGCGTCCATGCCCGGCAACGCCGGTTCGCCGGACTTTCCGGTGTCGTTGCGCTCGCTCACCGTGCTGGCGGCCGCGTCCGGCGCGGGCGCTGGAACATGCTCGCCCTCCGGCGGATCCAGCGCATGTTCCAGACCGTGCTCGGCCGCCTTGCCGGCGTTGTACTCGCGCTCGCTTGACCATGCTTCGGCCAGGCGGGCGACCTCGGCCTGCGGCACGCCCAGCCCCCCGGACCGTCCCTCGGCCGGGCCGGAATCGGTACGGGGGCGGGCTTTCTTCCCCGTAGCCGACCGCTTGGAGGGGGTTTGCTTCTTGCTCATGGCGGACACCTCCTGGAGAGAGGTGTCCCAAGCTAGCCCGATGGAGTGAACAGAATGCGTTCGGCAGTCGACGCGAGTGATTCGGCAGGCCAGGGCCTGGCTTGCTTACCCATCGACATGTTCATCCGCCGGCATGCACCTGGCTTGACGCACCGGTGCCACCCTCAAGATAGGCCAACAGCAGTTCGGGCATCCCGCTTGTCACCTCGCCCGGCGGCTCGTCGTCGCGAAGGTCCAGGTAGATTTCTGCCGCAGCGGACAGGGCATCGCGAACCGAACCGGCGTCATGCACGGCCACTGTACGTGCCAGCAGTTGGATCGCCGCATCATCCCACGTCTCCATTCGCCGCAGGCCCCGCTGCGCGCGCCCGGCCCTGCGATGAAGCATCGGCCCCAATACCTGATCGCGGAAAAAGGCGAGCATCCCCATGGCCTCGAACAGTTCGCCGCGCCCCCGCTTGGCCGCACCGTAATGCAGCCAGATCCAGGCCCGCTGTTCGAACCATTCCGGGGAGCGCTCCGGCCAATGGATGATCGCCGCGTCGAGTCGGGCTTCGATATCGGCGGCGTCGCGGGCGAACAGCACCGCGGGTCGTTCTACGAGCCGGCCCAGATCTTCCGCAACGATGAATTTGAGATCCACATGGAGCAAGGGAGGACCGTAAAGACAGATGAGCAACCTCGGTTCGCCGACATGCTCTCCACTGAAAGCTGACAGCAGGTCGCCCAGGCTTTCCGCGAACTGCCTGCGCGTGGCCATGACCTCGGAATACCCGCCAGACTCCACGACCACCACGAAATCCAGATCCGAATAGCGGTCGAAGCCGCCGTGGACATAGGAACCGCCCGCAAGCAGGGCCTTCAGCCGCGGGTCGCGGGAAACCCCGGCCCGTACCCTTTCGACAAACGCCTGGTGCTGTGGGGGAAGCATTCCGCTCATGTCCGGCGCTCGAAGGACACGGGCCAAAGCCGGATTGCAATCATGCGGATTCGACTTCCGGGTTGCTGCGGAGCGTGCGTCCGGGAAATCCGCGCTGCGCCTGCATCCCGCGCATCAAGGACACGCCCGCTCCGTACACCAGCAACGGCGCGGCCCAGCTCAACCACAGCAGCGTCGGAATCATCACCATCGGCGAGGCGAGTTCCATCATGCCGGGAATCCGGATCAGCGCCCGGAAGGTGATCGGCGCCAGCGTCACCAGGTAGCAGCCGATCATCCATCGCCGGTGCACGTCCACCTGCCCACGGCGGATGGCGCGATAGCCCAGGAAGGCGGTGACCAGCCAGGCCAGCGCGGTGGCGCCGAATGCGGTGCGTATCGCGGCCGGCGCAGGGCTGGTCAGGATCAGTCCCACCGCGCCCACGCAGGCGACCAGCATGCCCAGCAGGAAAGTCCGGCCAGTCCAGCGATGCACCCGCGGCCAGTTGCGGCGAAGTTGCGGCAGGAATTGCAGCGCGCCCAGCAGGACCGTCAGCGCGCCACCACCGATATGCGTCCACAGCCACTCGCGCCGGGTCCAGAACATGCCGTAGCTGCCGGCATTCAGTTGGGTGTACTTCTGGTAGGCGATGGAGAGGAATTCGAGGGATGCCAGTGCGACCGCCGACCATGCCACGGCGACCAACAGGATTTTCAGAAGGTGGCTGTACGGGTATGGAGTCCGGACGTGGGTTTCTGAAGACATGCGGGTGCCGTCGACGGGATGCCGCCGCCAGCCTAACGCAATGCCCTCGAACCAGACAGCGGCGTGTTCAGGTGGCAGGCCGGAGTGGAATCCCTTTCCCTGTCCGTTGTTGGCGCCATCATGCCGACGTAGGATGAGGCGCGTCCGCAGAATGCGCACTGGCCTATGCCAGGCGTCCAATGCCGGCTCGACCTTCTTTCCTGCAAGGGATAACGCCAGCCTGGACACCATTTCCCTGCTCGTCGTCGGACTCGGCGCGCTTGCCCTGATGCTGGTGGTGGCGTTGCCCGCCTGGGTCGCCTGGTTCATCGCCTGCCGCTCCCGCATGCCA
Source organism: Pseudoxanthomonas sp. PXM04 (assembly GCF_014851695.1). NCBI lineage: Bacteria > Pseudomonadati > Pseudomonadota > Gammaproteobacteria > Lysobacterales > Lysobacteraceae > Pseudoxanthomonas > Pseudoxanthomonas sp. PXM04. Next base: position 1,154,338 of record NZ_JACVAG010000001.1, on the reverse strand, counting down.
GTCGAGGCCCGTCGCTCCTTCATCCTGGCGTGCCTGCTGCTGACGTTTGGATTTGTCACGCTCGCAGGCGGATTGTTCCTGCCGCTGGATCTTGCGGCGATCTATCTTGCCCCCCAATGGTCGGTCGATGGTCACATGCGCACCGCCAACGCGATTCTCGTCCTGGCCGAATACGGTTCCGACATCGCCTGCCTGGCGACAGGGTTGCTGGCCTCCATCATCGTTCCCTTGAAACTGCGGTGTGCCTGGCCGCGGATTCTCGTCGCCGCGCGCGGAGGAAAGTAACCGGCATGGAGTTGCCGTTCTCCAGCGACATCATGCAGGCCAGGACGTGGAGCCAGGCCTTCCCTCCATGCCACTGGGATCGGCCGACAGCAGATCCTCGTGCAGCATGAAGACGTCGTTGCCGTCGACGCCGGGATCGCCGATGGCGTAGAGCGTCGAAAACACCGCCTCGTAGGCCGTGTTCCGCATCAGCAGGCAGATGTCCCGGGGATCGGCTCCGAGAGCAAGCAGCCGCTCGAGGGCCGGTCCGCTGTCGGCCAGCGGATCATCCGGTCGCTGTTTGGCATGGGCGATCACCTGGGCCAAACCATCCGGCCTGAGCTGGATGTTGATTACCTCGGCCCAGAGGTGTGCCAGGAGTTCTTCGCGAGTGGACATGATGTTCCTGTGGTTCGTGGGGTGGGTTCACACCGGGCCATGGGGATCGGGCATGCGGTTCATCGGTATTGGGCCCTGCCGCGAAGAGCCAATCCCCCTCGGTCCCCCTTCTTCGAAGGGGGAGGCAAAGCGGGCATGCGGGATTGGACGGAGTGCTGATCAGCATGCGGAGGCGGAGCCGCGACGCGCCGTGTCCCCATGTCCGCAGTAAGTCCATTCGCGCAGATGTACGGACCTTCCCTACTCGCCCTTGATCTCCCCGCGCAGTCGCGCGAGGAGGCGGCGCAGCCCGTGGATCTGGTCGATGAGATGCAGGGCCACGTCGATGCCTTCCTCGTTCACGCCCAGATCGTCGGAAAGGTCGCGTACCAGATAGGCGCGGGCGACGTCGATTTCGGTCAGTTCGACGCGGCTGGCGGTCCGCGCGGGCGTGATCCAGGCCTTCTCGATCCACACGGTCAGCGTTTCGCGGCGGATGCCGGATTGGCTCAGGAATTCTTCCAGATCGATGTTCATGCCTGCGGTTCCTCGCGGGGATGATGGCCCTGCCCTGCGTGCCATCCGGAGACGAAGTCCTTCAGTTCGGGATCGCCGCCCTTGGGCAGCACGATGCGCAGGCGGACGTACTCGTCGCCTCGCCCGCCGCCCCGGCGCGGCATGCCGTGGCCCTTCACCCGCAGCCGGCTGCTGCCGTCGGAGCCCGGCGGCACGTTCAGGTCCACGTGTCCGGTGGGAGTGGGCACGCGAATCGGCCCGCCCAGCACCGCTTCGCGCAACGAGATGGGCACTTCCAGGCCAAGATCCTCGCCGTCCTGGCTGAAACGGGGATCCGGCATCACGTCCAGTTCGATCAGCGCGTCGCCCGGCTGGCCCTGCTCGCCGCCGGGCGCGCCCTTGCCGCGCAGCCGCAAAGTCTGCCCCGGTACGATCCCGGCCGGCACGGTGACGTCCAGGGTATCGCCGGTGGGCAGCGTCAGCCGGGTCCGGGTGCCGTTGATGGCGTCGGCCAGGCTGATCGGCAGGCGGTAGTGCATGTCCTGTCCGCGCCGGTGCGCGCGCGCCTGCGCGCTGCGCCGGAGCAGTTCGGCGAACGGGTCATCGCCTTCGGCGAAATCCGCGTAGGCGGCATGGTCGGTGTCGTTGCCGTAGGCATGGCCGTGATCGGCGCCGGCATAGTCGCGATAGTAGCGATGCTGCGGCCGTTCGGCGCCGGTTTCGTCGATCTCGCCGGCGTCGTAGCGCTTGCGCTGCTCCGCGTCCCCGAGCAGGCGGTAGGCGACGGCGACGTCCTTGAAGCGGTCCTCGGCCGCCTTGTCGCCGGGATTGAGGTCCGGGTGCAGCTTGCGCGCCAATCGCCGGTAGGCCTTCTTGATCTCGTCGGCCGAAGCGCTCGCCGGGACGCCCAGGATCTCGTAGGGATTGCTCACGCGCCAGCCTCCGCTTGCGCCGCCGCCGGCGCATCCATCGCGATCACGCGCACCGGTATCGACTTGGCCGCCGGCGTGCCGCTGATGCGATCGTGATAATCCAGCGGCAGCAACGGATTCAGTTCCGGGTAGTAGCCGGCCACCGAGCCGCGCGGCATCGGATAGTCGAGCACCGTAAGCCCCTCGACGCGGCGCTGCCGGCCATCGGTGCTGAAGGTTTCCAGCGCGACCTGCTGTTCCGGCCGCAGCCCGCGCTCGCGGCGATCCTCCTCGTTCATGAACAGGACCATGCGATCGTTGTACACGCCGCGGTAGCGATCGTTGTAGCTGTAGATGGTGGTGTTGAACTGATCGTGCGAACGCACGGTGGCCAATCGCAGCATCGACGGATCCGCGACCTGATCATTCACTTCCAGCCCCGGCAGCGGCAGGAAGTTGGCCTTGCCATTGGGCGTGAGCCAGACCCGCCGGCGTGGCGCGACATCCAGATGGAAGCCCTTCGGGGCGCGGATGCGCTCGACGAAGCCGGCATACAATGCCGGATAGACATCGGCGATGCGCGCGCGGACGAGATCGTAATCCACCGCGTAGTCGGCCCAGGGAATCCGGCTGTCCGGCAGCGTCGCCATCGCCATCCGGCAGACGATCTCCACCTCCGGCAACAGTTGCGGACTGGCCGGTTCCAGCACCCCGCGCGAGGCGGTGACGTTGGACATCGAGTCCTCGATGGTGACGAACTGCTCGCCGGCGGCGGTCTGGATGCGTTCCGAGCGTGCGATCACCGGCAGGATCAGCGCCTCCCTGCCGTGCACCAGATGACCGCGGTTCAACTTGGTGGTGATGCCCACGGTGAGGTCGAGCTTGCGCATGGCCGCATACGCCTGTTCGGTGTCGGGCACGGCACGCACGAAGTTGCCGCCCAGGCCGATGAACACCTTGGCGGTACCGTCCATCATCGCGGCGATGGACTCGACGGTGTGGTGACCGTGCGCGCGCGGCGGTTCGAAACCGAACACCTCGCCCACCCGGTCCAGATACGCCGCCGATGGCTTCTCGTCGATGCCGACGGTGCGATCGCCCTGCACGTTGGAGTGGCCGCGAATCGGCGAAATCCCCGCGCCTGGCCGGCCGAAATTGCCGCGCAGGAACAGCAGGTTGGCGACCTGCTGGACCAGCCGCGAGCCTTGCTGGTGCTGGGTGAGTCCCATGCCGTAGCAGATGATGGTGGCGTCGGAGCGGATGTAGATTTCCGCGCAACGGCGAATCTGTTCCTCCGCCACGCCGGACACCCGCACGATGTCCGCCCAGTCCAGGGACAGGATTTCCTCGCGGACCGCTTCCAGGCCCGTCGTGTGCTCGCGCAGGAACTCGTGATCCAGCACCGGCTCGCCCGCCGCCTCGCGTTCGAACAGCACCTTCATCATGCCCTTGAGCAGCGCCAGGTCGCCGCCGATGCGGACATGCACGAACTCGCTGGAGATCTCCGTCGATCCGAACGTCGCCATCTGCACCACGTCCTGCGGTTCGGTGAACCGGATCAGGGCGCGCTCGGGCATCGGGTTGACCGCGACGATGGGAATGCCGCGTTTCCGCGCCTCGACCAGGTGGGTCATCATCCGCGGCGAGTTGGTGCCGGTGTTCTGGCCGATCACGAAGATCGCCTCGGCGTGCTCGAAATCCTCCAGCACCACCGTGCCCTTGCCCACCCCAATGGCCGGCGGCAAGCCGCGGCTGGTCGGCTCGTGGCACATGTTGGAACAGTCGGGAAAATTGTTGGTGCCGAACTGGCGGACGAAGATCGCGTACAGGAACGCCGCTTCGTTCGGCGTGCGCCCGGATGTGTAGAACTCGGCTTCGTGCGGGCTCTTCAGCCCCCGCAGATGGCGCCCGATGATCTCGAAGGCGGTGTCCCAGTCGCAGGGTACGTAGTGATCCGTGGCGGCGTCGTAGCGCATGGGCTCGGTCAGCCGGCCCTGCATCTCCAGCCAGTAGTCCGACTGTTCCATCAATTCGGACACGCTGTGCCGGGCGAAGAACTCGCGGGTCACCCGCGCCTGGGTCGCCTCGAAGGCCAGCGCCTTCACGCCGTTCTCGCAGAACTCCAGCTTCTTGGTGCAGTCGGCGTCCGGAAACGCGCAACTCGGGCACTTGAAGCCGCCGGGCTGGTTCATCGCCAGCAGCGCGCGCGAGCCCTTGCTGACCACGCTCTGTTCCAGCAGCACCTTGGCGGTCGCGGCGGCCGCGCCCCAGCCGCCCGCCGGCTGATGGTAGGGCTTGTAGCGGGGAGGTTTCTGCGCGCTCATGACCGGATACCTCCATATGCGAACCGTCGCGGCCAGTTAAGCACTTTACGCCGTCCCGCTCCACCTCGCCGCGATGAAACGGATGAGCTACGCTGCGACGGTTCGTCCGCGGCCGGTTGTTCCATCCGGTGGCCGGCGAACGAAATGGAAATTGCCAGCCAGCGGAAATGAAACGCCATGCCCGAACGCGGTGACGCCCCGCCTTCCGCCACCTCCGGGTGGGTGGATCGGCATGTCCTGCGTCGCCAGGGCGATGCCACCGAGGCGGTGCTGGATCGGCTTGCCGAGGAAATGCCGGTGGCCATGCGCTACAACGGCCGGCCGTTCGCGGTGATGATGGCGTCGCCCTGCGATCTGGACGATTTCGCGCTGGGGTTCTCGCTGAGCGAGGGCCTGATTACCGCGCCCGGACAACTGCTGGGCGTCCGCACGCACTGGCAGCTGGAAGGCATCGAGCTGGCAATGACCGTCGCCGACGGCGCGCCCGCCGCGACCCTGGACGAAGGCGATTCACGCTGGCTGCCCGGCCGTGGCGGCTGCGGCCTGTGCGGAACGCGCCAGTTGGAGGATGTGGTACGTCCCGCCGCCCCGATCACGCACACGCCCAGCTTCACCGTCGAGGCGTTGCGGCGGGCACTGGCGGCGCTCGACGCGCACCAGCCCATGAACGCCGCCACCGGCTCCACCCACGCCGCCGCCTGGACCGACGCCGGGGGCGACATCCTGCGGGTGCGCGAGGATGTCGGCCGGCACAATGCACTGGACAAGCTGATCGGCGCGATGACGCGCGCCGGCGATGATCCGGCGACCGGCATGTTGGTGATCTCCAGCCGCGCCAGCTACGAGATGGTGACCAAGGCCGCCCGCGCCGGCATCGGCTTCATCGCCGCCGTGTCCGCGCCCACGGCGCTGGCGATCGAACTGGCACGCGGGGCCAACGTCTGCCTGATCGGTTTCGCGCGCGGCGACGGCTGCAATCTCTACACCTTTCCCGAACGCCTCGTGGCCTCGCCGTGAGCCTGTTCCTTCTCTTTCCGCAGGAGATGTCGTGCAACCCATCCTGGCCCAGCCCGTCACCGCGCCGCTGACGCGCGCCGCGATTTTCCTGGTCGTCACCCTGGCGCGCGGAGACGCGCCGGCGCAGGCCTGCCGCGCCCTGTGCGCCGATCTGGGCGGGCTGGTACGCGCCATCGGCTCCCGCGTGCCCGACGCGGCGCTGTCGTGCGTGCTGGGAATCGGCTCGGACGCCTGGGACGGACTGTTCGGCGCGCCGCGTCCGCGCGAACTGCATCCGTTCCGCGAGATCAACGGCCGGCACCATGCCGTCGCCACGCCCGGCGACCTGCTGTTCCACATCCGCGCCGCCCGCCAGGATCTGTGCTTCGAACTGGCCACCCACATCATGCGGCGGCTGGGCGACGCGGTGACCGGCGCGGACGAGGTCCACGGCTTCACCTATTTCGACAACCGGGATCTGATCGGCTTCGTCGATGGCACCGAGAATCCGGTCGGCCAGGCGGCGCTGGATGCCACCCTGGTCGGCGCCGAGGATCCCGTCTTCGCCGGCGGCAGCTACGTCATCGTGCAGAAGTACCTGCATGACCTGCGCGGCTGGAACGCGGTGCCCGAACCCGAGCAGGAAAAAATCGTCGGCCGCAGCAAGCAGTCGAACATCGAACTGGACGACGCGACCAAGCCCAGCTACGCCCACAACGCGCTGACCTCGCTGGTCGAGGATGGCCGCGAACTGGAAATCCTGCGCGACAACATGTCCTTCGGCGACGCCGCCAAGGGCGAATTCGGCACCTACTTCATCGGCTACGCCTGCTCTCCCTCGCGCATCGAGAAGATGCTGGAGAACATGTTCATCGGCAACCCGCCCGGCAACTACGATCGCCTGCTGGATTTCAGCACCGCGGTGACCGGCGCGCTGTTCTTCGTGCCTTCGGCGGAATTCCTGGAGAAAGCGGCGGGAGCGGATTGAGCGCGGGAGGACGCCTCACTCGTACCTGCGATCCTCTGTCCCCACCCGCGGCGTCACGCACAGCATCCGGCCCGGCGACAGCACCTGCAGGCGGTGCCAGTTGTCTTTCGGTATGACGCAGGCGTCGGGCGCGATCACCCTGGCCGTGGTTTCTTCCCCGCCTTCCGGGGCCAGCGTCACCGCGATTCCGCCTTCCAGCACGTAGAGGATCTTGTCGCCCCCGGGATGGCGTTCCCAGAACCGCGCGTCCACCGACGGCTCATCAATGATATCGATCAACGCCACCATCCATTCGGATGTCGCCTCGCTCAGCCTGGCCAGCGGGATATCGGACGCGCGGCGGGTATCGTCGAAACCGACCACGCGTTCCTGTGGATCAAACGTCAGCATGGTTTGTGCGCCTGATGAAAGCATGCATAGAATGTGAGTCATCGCTCGCCTTGTCTACTCGCTTTTCCGTCGACCGCCATGGCCCGCAAACCCGCCACGAAACCACGCAAAACCGCCAGCCAGGAACGTTCCCGCGCCACCGTGGACGCGCTGCTGGAAGCCACCGCTCGCATTCTGGTCAAGGAAGGCTACGACCGCGCCAGCACCAATCGCATCGCCCAGGCGGCCGGCGTGAGCATCGGTTCGCTGTACCAGTACTACCCGAGCAAGGAAGCGCTGGTCGCAGGCGTGATCGGCCAGCACATGCAGGAGATGATGCAGCGCATCCGCGACGCATTGGCCCGGGTGGCGCAGGAGCCATTGGATCTGGCCACCCGCGAACTGGTGCGGGTGATGATCGACGCGCATCGCATCAATCCCCGCCTGCACCGGGTGCTGGTCGAACAGACCCCGCGGGTGGGACTGCTGGAGAACATCGAGGCCATCGATCGCGAGGTCTACGCGCTCATCCGCCTGTACCTGGAAAGCCACCGGCAGGAACTGCGCGTGCAGGATCTGGACACGGCGACCTTCATCGCCGTGTCCACGGTGGAAGCACTGACCCACGCGGCGGTGGTGCTGCGCCCGGAGATGGTGTCCGGCGATCGCGCGGACGCCTACATCGACGAGGTCACCGCACTGCTGGTGCGCTACCTGCGCAAGGCCTGAGCCTCATCCCCGCCGCGCCGGCAGGACGCGCGGGTTGCGCAGGATGGCGGCCGAAATCAGCGAGACCAGCACGCCGACCGGGAAAATTTCAATGAACGTCATCGGCAGCCGGAACAGCGGATTGGCGTACTGCGCCTTGAACGTCTCCATGTCGGCGGCCAGTCTGGCCAGTGCTTCGGGACTGGCGCCCTTGGCCTTCTGTGCCTCGATCATCGCCCTGGCATAGGTGTCGGCGAAGTCCAGGCCGCTGATCGCCAGCGCCGCCTCCCAGGACAGCATGTAGATCAGGCTGGCGATGAAGCTCACGCCCAGGCCCAGGCCGAATGCCGGCCAGAACCGGATCACCCCACCCAGTTCGCGATCCCGGTGGCGCTTGATGGCCAGGAACACCAGGCTCAGCGCCACCAGCATGGTCAGGTAGCCGATCGCCATGCTGTAGCCGGAGGGAATGGCGTCCTGCACGGTCAGCACGATGAGGGACAGGACGCCGCCGGCAATCAGGCCGGCGAGCAGGCCATAGGACAGGATTCTGCGCAGCATGGGACACCTCTCGGGTCGGGAATGGCGGCGTCATTGGGCGGCCCGGCCCGGCGTGCGGCAATCGGCCAAACGGGTGATTCGGCCCGTTTCCGCCCAAGGATGGCATGCGATCCACCTGTTCAGGGAACCAGCCCCAGTTCGCGCGCGCGCCGCACCGCCTCGGTACGCCGGCGCGCACCCAGCTTTTCGTACAGCCGGGCCACGTGGGTCTTCACCGTGCTGGGCGCGATGTGCAGCTCGCGGGCGATTTCCTTGTTGGAGCGTCCCGCCGCAAGTTCCAGCAGCACCGCCCGTTCGCGATCGCTGATGCCCAGGCTGTCCTGCGCCCGCGGGTTGCCGTCGAAGGCCGGTGGGCGATGGCGGCCAGCGAACAGGCGGGCGCCGACGAACACCCCCAGCACGAGGAAGGCCAGCGCGATCAGGCCAACGTAGAAGTCGTCCCAATGGGTGCGCGCCAGCCGCTGGTAATCCAGCCATTGCAGGCCGAGCGCCGCCAGCGCCAGCGCCACGCCGTACACGGCGGTCCGCTTCCAGTTTCGGGATGGCATCCGGGCGTGTCGGCGGCTCATGCCGGCGGATTGTCCGGCAATGCCGGCCCTGGTGAAAGGCGCCGCAGGGACTAGGGCCGGACCCGGAACACCGCGCTGATGCGCGGCGCCTGCGGGCGGCGGGTCTTGGGAATGCCGTGTTCGTGGGTGAGCTGGGAGGCGTGGCTCATGCTGAGCAGGCTACCCGGCAACAGATCGATGGCGATGGCCTTGTGCCCCTCGCCCTTGCGCTTGATCAGCATGCGGCGCGGCGCGCCCAGCGAGACCAGGGTGATCGGATGGCCTTCGCGCAGGATGTGCAGCTTGTCGCTGTGCATGGCGACGCTGTCGTGACCGTCGCGGTAGAGGTTCATGCCCACCCGGCTGTAGGGCGCGGGCACCACGGCCTGCACCCGCGCCAGCATCTCGGCCAGCGGCAGGTCCTCGGGCAAGGCGTCGAGATCATAGCTGGCGAGCAGGCGTGGTACGTCCACCACCTTCTCGTACATGGGCCGTTGCAGGTGGGTCCAGTTGGCGCCCGCCTGCAGGGCCTGGAACCACCGCCACGCCCGTGCCTCGTCGATGAAATCCGGCCAGTAGCGGATGCCGCCCTGGGCATCGTCGGCCAATTGCTGCATGGGCGTGGCGAACAGATCCATCTCAGTGGAAGTCCCGCGAGGGGGTGACCAGGTCGCCCAGCCAGTCGCTCATGTCGCGCAACTGGGCGGCGATGAGGTGCTGCACGCCGTCCACGTGCTCCCAGCGTCCGCGCACCGACAGCAGGCGCGCGCCCAGCAGGGCCTTGCGCTGGCGCGCAGCCAGGTGCGGCCAGACCACCACGTTGACCACGCCGTGCTCGTCTTCCAGGGTCACGAAGATGACCCCGCTGGCGGTGCCCGGCCGCTGCCGCTGGGTGACGATGCCGGCGGCATGCACACCACGCCCGTGCGGCATGTCCTGCAACTGGCGCGAATCCAGTACCCGCTCGCCCTGCAACCGTGGACGCAGCAGCGCCAGCGGATGCGTGCGCAGGGTCAGTCCCAGCGCGCGGTAATCCGACAGCACGTCCTCGCCGGTGCGCGGCGCCGGCAGCGCGATGGCGCCCTCGTCCGGGCTGCCGGGCAGCAGCGGCCGCTGGCGCTCGATGCCGGCCACCGCCCAGCGCGCGGCGTGGCGGTTTCCGGCCAGCGCTTCCAGCGCGCCGGCTTCGGCCAGCGCATGCCGGGCCTTTTCATCCAGCCGCGCGCGCAGGCACAGATCGCGCACGTCGCGGAACGGCTGGCGCGTGCGGGCGGCGACGATCGCATTCGCCATCGCCTCCGACAATCCGCTGATCTGGCGCATGCCCAGCCGGATCGCCGGCTGGCCGGCGTCATCCTCGTCGCCCATGCGGAAACGCCCGCCTTCCAGCGTGCAGTCCCAGTCGCTGTGCAGCACGTCGACCGGCCGCACCTCGACCGGCAGGCGCCCGCCCCGCCCGCGCCGCGCGTCCTGCACGATCTGGCTGGGCGAATAGAAGCCCATCGGTTGCGCGTTGAGCAGCGCGCAGGTGAAGGCGGCCGGCTCGTGCCGCTTCAGCCAGCTGCTGATGTAGACCAACTTGGCGAACGAGGCCGCGTGGCTCTGCGGGAAGCCATAGGAGCCGAAGCCCTTGATCTGTTCGAAGATCTGGTCGATGAATTCGGAGGAGTAGTTCTTGCCCTCCATCAGCTCGCGGATGCGTGCCCGATGCGGCTCCATGTCGCCGCCGCGCCCCCAGGCCGCCATCGAGCGGCGCAGCCCGTCGGCTTCGGCTTCCGTGTAGCCGGCGTGGATCACCAGTTCCATCACCTGTTCCTGGAACAACGGAATGCCCAAGGTATCTTTGAGAATTTCCTTGATGCCTTCGGAGGGATAGACCACCGGGTCTTTACCCTGCCGTCGCCGCAGGTAGGGATGCACCATGCCACCCTGAATCGGACCCGGGCGAACGATGGCGACTTCGATCACCAGATCGTAGAACCACTTCGGCTTCAACCGCGGCAGCATGCTCATCTGCGCGCGCGATTCGATCTGGAAAACGCCAACCGTGTCGGCGGCCTGGATGAGGTCGTAGGTTCCGGCGTCATCGCCAGGTATCCGGGCCAAGTCAATGACGCAACCACGATGTTCCTCGATCAGCTTCACCGCCTTCTGGATGCAGGTCAGCATGCCCAGCGCCAGGCAGTCGACCTTGAGCAGCTTCATGGTTTCCAGATCGTCCTTGTCCCACTGGATGATGGTGCGGTCGTCCATGGACGCGTTCTCCACCGGCACCACCGTGGACAGCGGCGCGTCGCTGATCACGAATCCGCCGACGTGCTGGGAAAGATGGCGCGGATGCCCGCGCAGCATCGCGGTCACCGCCAGCACCCGCGCGATCAGCGGATTGTCCGGGTCGAAACCGGCCTCGCGCAGGCGCTGCTCCATCGGCGTTTCGCCGTTTCCCCAGCCGTAGCAGTCGGCCAGCAATGCAATCTGATCCGGCGGCAGGCCGAACACCTTGGCGACATCGCGCACCGCGCTCTTGCCGCGATAGCGGATCACCGTGGCGGCGATGGCCGCGCGCTCGCGGCCATACTTGTTGTAGACGTACTGGAGCACCTCCTCGCGCCGCGCATGCTCGAAGTCCACGTCGATGTCCGGCGGCTCGTCGCGGTTCTCCGACAGGAATCGCGCCATCAGCAGGCGGGTCTCGTCGGGATTGACCACGGTGATGCCCAGCGCGAAACAGACCGCCGAATTGGCCGAGGAGCCGCGTCCCTGGCAGAGGATGTCCTGCGATTTGGCGAAACGGACAATGTCCTCGACGGTCAGGAAGAACGCTTCGTATTTCTTCTTTTCGATGAGCGCCAGTTCGCCGTCGATCTGCCGTCTGACCTTGTCGGGCGTACCCTCCGGCCAGCGTTCGCGCATGCCACGCTCGGTCAGTTCACGCAGCCAGGTGGTCGGCGTGTGGCCTTCCGGCACCAGTTCAACGGGATAGCGGTATTCCAGTTGGTCCAGATGGAAGATGCAGCGCCGCGCCAGTTGAACCGCCGCCTCCAGCAAGGCCGCCGGATAGATGTTGCCCAGTGCGCGCCGCGTGCGCAGATGGCGTTCGCCGTTGCGGAACAGATGCTCTCCGCATTCGGCCAGTGGCAGACCCTGGCGGATCGCGGTCATGGTGTCCTGCAGGACGCGCCGGCGGCGCACGTCCATGTGCACGTCGCCGGCGGCCACCGGCGTCATGCCCTGCTCCACCGCCAATGCCAGCAGCTGTTGCAGGCGGGCATCGTCGTCCTCGTCGCGGTGCAGTTCCACCGCCAGGAACGCGCGTTCGCCGAATACCCGTTGCAGCCACCTTCCCTGTTCCGGTTCCGGCGCGCGCGCCGGCAGCCACAGCGCGAACAGTCCGCACTCGTCTTCGCACAGCACGCTTTCCACGTCCTGACGGGTGAGCCGGTAGCGTCCCTTGGTGGTGGCGCGCCGGCCCACGGTGATCAGCCGGCACAGTTGCGTGTAGCCGCGATGGTTTTCCACCAGCAGCACCAGCCGCAGGCCGTCGAGCAACCGGAACTCGCTGCCCACCACCAGTTTCAAATCGGTGGCCTCCGAGGCTTCCAACGCCCGCACGATGCCCGCCAGCGAGCATTCGTCGGTGATCGCCAGCGCCTCGTAGCCGCAAAGCTTGGCCCGTGCGAACAATTCCTCCGCGCTGGCCGCGCCGCGCAGGAAGGAGAAATCCGACAGGCAATGCAGTTCGGCATAGGCCGGCAGATCGTCGGCGACGACGGTGTCGTCGTTGGCTGCCGCCAGTCCCAGCCGCTGCGCGACTTCCCAGGCGCGCGGCGGGCGGCCGCCGGGCGAGTCGGTATCGCGTTCCTGTTCGCGGCTCATGCGAACCACCCGTGCAGCATCCAGTGTTCCCGCTCGCCCGGCGGCGCGAACGCCCAGGCGCGTTGGCCCTGCGAGGTTTCCAGCACGTAGTAGTCGCGCCGGGCGTCTTCACCATCCCACCAGCCACTTTCCAGCCGCTCCGGTCCGGACAGGATGCGCGGACGCGGATCCCGCAGCGGTATCGGCTGCGGCAACAGCCAGGCCGGGCGCGGCGGACGCGCGGGCGCCGGCGTGATGTCCACATGATCGCCGCCACGCAGTCGCCGCCACGCCCGCTCCGGACGCGGATCGCCGGTGGGCGTCACCTGGTGGACCGCGTCGTCGCCCAGCCGCGCGCGCAGGCGTTCACGCAATTGCGGCCAGGGCAGCGTCTGCTGCGCGCGCAGGTCGAACAGGTCCCGTACGGTCGGCACGAACGGCGGCAACTCGCGCGCCAGCAGGCGCACCGCCACCACCGGCGCGGGAATCGACACCCGTTCGAGCCGGTTGCGGGTCAGTTCGAACAGCATCGCCGGCTCGCGTTCGGCTGACAGCAGCCCCACCTCCACGTCGGTGTGGCCTTCCTCGTGTTCCAGCCGCAGCAGGAACCGCTGCACGCCGCCGTCGCGGATCGACAGGTAAGTGCACAGATCGCCGATCAGGCGACGCAGCGGGAACAGCAGCGCTGTGTGGCTTTCCACTTCGTAGCCCAGTTCCACCCGCGCGTCGAAATAATCCGGCGGCGCGTAATGGACCAGCGGATCGTCGGCCTCGCCATACAGGCGATCCAGATGTTCCAGCACTTCCAGGCCGAAGCGCCGGCGCAGGCTGTCGCGCGGCAGGCCGCGCAGGGTGCGCAGATCGCGGATGCCCATGCGGTGCAGGCGCTCGCCGGCATCGTCGGGCAGCACGGCGCGCCGGATCGGCACGCGATCCAGCACCTCGTTCATGCCCGGCGCCTGCATCATCGCCAGGCCGTCGCGCAGGCCGGCGAACACGCGCGCCGCGCGTGGCGTCGGCGCCAGCGCGATGCGATGGCTGAAGCCGAGCGCGTGCAGTTCCTCGCGCAGGCGTGCCTCGAACCGTGGCCACGGGCCCAGCAGGCGGAAACTGGCGCGCACTTCCAGCACCAGGCAGCCAGGCCATTGCGCGCTCACCAGCGAGCTGTGGCGATAGGCCCATGCGGCCAGGAAGCGGTGCCAGCGCGCTTCGGCCTGCGGTTCGTACTCGGCCAGCGCCAGATCCGGCAGCAGCGCGTACGCGGCGGTCAGCCGCATGCCCGCCCGCAGGCCCGCCTGCGCGGCCGCGGCATTGACGGCATGCAGCGTGCGCAGTTGCGCCGGTCCGGTCACCAGCGCCAGCGGCGCGTCGGGATCGGGGCAACGGCGAAGGACGGCGTCCAGCGCCAGCTGCGGCAGCAAGATGCAGGCCCAGAGCATGCGCGACTCACGAACCGGTCCAGGCGAACGCCTGCGCGGGTGGATGCCCGCCGCGGCATTTGCGCACGTGCCAGGCGCCGGCCGCGCCGCCTCTTTCGCGCGCGTATTCCAGCCGCAGCGATGCCGGCGAGGCGTTGAGCGCATGCCGGCGATCCCGTAGCGCGAAACCCAGGCAATCGCCACTGTCGGCCGCCACCTGCAAGCGCCGCAAGGCGCGTCCATCGGCGGTCGCCGGCCAGCCGAGCACCGCGGCGCAGGCACCGCTGCGCAGGCACTGCTCGAAGGCCCACAAGGCATCGCGCGGCGCGGCCTCGACCAGATGCAGGTGCGCCAGTTCCACGCCGCCCGCCTGCCAGGCCGGCGCGTAGGCCAGATACGGCGGCGCGATCAGCACCACCTCGTTCCCCGCGCGGGTCAGCCGCGCCAGCGTGGGCATCAGCAGTTCGATCTCGCCCACGCCATCGGCCGGCAGCAGCAGTTCGGTGAGCGCGCCGCGCGGCCAGCCACCCTGCGGCAGCAGGCGATCCAGCGCGGCATGGCCGGTGCTCTCGCTGTCGGCCGGAGCGACGGCGCTGCGTCCCGCGTGCCACAGGGTCTGCGCGGCCAGCAGGGATTCCAGGGCGACGACGCTGCCCATCAGTCGCGCCGGATCAAACCGCAGTACAGCCCCTCGATGGCGAAATCCTCGTCGGGATCCGGATCGATCGGTGCATGGCCGGCGCTGCGCGGCAGCAGCCGCAGTTCGGTGGCGGTGTGGTGCAGCCGCTTGATGGTGATGCCGGCGTCGCCGAGCCGGGCCACCACCGTCTGTCCGTGATGCGCGTCGGGCGTGATGCGCACGCCGACCAGATCGCCATCGAGGATGCCGTCGTCGCGCATCGAGTCGCCCTGCACGCGCAACAGGTAATCCGGACGCATGCGGAACAGCGCCGCGTCCACGTGCAGGAATGCCTCGGTCTCGCCATCGTTGAGGATCGGTTGTCCGGCCGCGACCCGCCCCACCAGCGGCAGGCTGATCACGTCGTCGCGATTCGGTCGCGGTTCGATCAGGCGGATGCCGCGCGGCCGGCTGGGATCGCGGCTCAGGTAGCCCTTCTTCTCCAGCGCATCGAGGTGCTTGAACACCGCGCTGACATGGCCGATGCCGACCGCGGCGCCGATTTCCTGCAGGGTCGGCGCGCTGCCGGTCTCGGCCAGGTGCTGGCGCACGGCTTCCAGGACGGCGGCTTGGCGATGGGTCAGGGTCAGGCTCACGCGAGAATCTTTTCACCTAATCAGGTGAAAGCCAATGGTGAAAACCTGAATTGGACCCGCCGCCTTCCCTCAGCCGGGCCCCGCCGGGAACAGATCCCGATCCCACTCCGGTTCCTCGCCGAAGCGCCCGGCCAGGAAGTCCAGGAACGAGCGCACCAGCGGCGGCATCAGCCGGCGGGTGGCGTAGACACCGAAGATGCCCATCGGCGGAATGTCGTAGTCCGGCAGCACCGCGACCAGTTCGCCGCGCGCCAGGTAGCCGGCCGCCTGGTAGGTCGGCAGCATGGCGATGCCGCCGCCGTTGCGCACCGCCTGCAGCAGCACGCTGGCCTCGTTGGCGCTGATGCCGCCGCCGACCGCGACCGCCACCTCGCGGCCATCGCGGCGCAGGTGCCAGAGGCTCTTGCCTACGAAGTGATGGGTCAGGCAGTCGTGCGCGGCCAGATCCTCCGCGCGCACCGGCGCGCCTCGCCGGGCCAGGTAATCCGGCGATGCGCACAGCAGCGAACGGCAGGTGGTCAACCGGCGGGCAATCAGGTTCGGGTCCAGTTCGTGGCTGATGCGGATGGCCAGATCCACCCGCTCCTCGATCAGGTTGACCGTGCGATCCAGCAGCAGCATGTCGATGCGCACGCCCGGATGCCGGCCGACGTAGTCGACCACCGCCGCGGCCAATTGGCTCTGTCCGAACGAAGTGCTGCAGGTCAGCCGCAGTTGCCCATGCAGCGGCGCGTCGGTGTCGCTGGCGACCGCCGCCTGCAGGTCGGCCCCCAGTTCCAGCAGCTTGCGGCAGCGCTCCAGCGCCTGCTCGCCCGGCGTGGTCAGGCTGATCCGGCGGGTGGTGCGATGGAACAGGCGCACGCCCAGCCAGTCCTCCAGTTCGGCCAGATAGCGGGTGGCCATCGCCCGCGACATGTCCAGCGCCTCGGCGGCGGCGGTCAGGCTGCCGCGCTCGGCGACCTCGACGAACACCCCCATTGCGGTCATCCGGTCCATGACTTGCTCGATTCATGCAACAAACAAATGCCTTATACGCGGTTTTTCGTCCGCTTTCAGCCCACTACAGTGACTCCACTTTCCCACCTCACCCGGAGTCCCCCATGAAAATCGCCCTCGCCGCCGCCACCGGCAAAATCGGTCGCCAGATCGCGGCCCAGGCCATCGCCCGCGGCCATGACGTCACCGCCATCGTCCGCCGCGACACCGATCTGCCGCCGGAACTGGACGGCGCCCGCATCGTCATCGCCCCGCTGGACGATGCCGACGCCCTGGTCGCCGCCGTGCGTGGCCATGACGTGCTGGCCAGCGCCTACGGCCCGCAACCCGGCGCCGAATCCAGCCTCGCCGACGT
This sequence comes from Pseudoxanthomonas sp. PXM04, assembly GCF_014851695.1. Classification (NCBI taxonomy): domain Bacteria; kingdom Pseudomonadati; phylum Pseudomonadota; class Gammaproteobacteria; order Lysobacterales; family Lysobacteraceae; genus Pseudoxanthomonas; species Pseudoxanthomonas sp. PXM04. The sequence continues at coordinate 1,137,876 of NZ_JACVAG010000001.1, read as the reverse complement.
CAGTGATGCCCTGATCGCCGCCGCCCGCGAGGCCGGCATCCCGCGCGTAGTGGTGGTCGGCGGTGCCGGCAGCCTGCAAGTGGCGCCCGGCGTGCAGTTGGTCGACGTGCCGGATTTCCCAGCCGCCTACAAGCCGGTCGCACTGGCCCACCGTGATGCGCTCAAGCGTTACCAGGCTGCCGACGATCTGGCCTGGACGTTCTTCTCGCCGGCCGCGGAAATCGGCCCGGGCGAGGCGCGCGGGCAATTCCGCACCCAGGTCGGCGCGCTGCTGGCCGATGCCGACGGCAAGAGCGCCATCAGCTACGCCGACTATGCCGAGGCTTTCGTCGCCGAACTCGAACAGGCGCGCCACCCGCGCCAGATCATCACCGCGGCCTACTGATTCCGCCGACTAACCGGAGCATTCCCATGCGAAGCATCTTCCTGTTCGCGCTGGCGCTGTCAGGCGCCCTGAGCGGTTGCCAGAACCTGCCGGCGCATGCCGGAAGCAGCGTGGCCGATACAGATGTTTTTCCCGCGACCGGCCATGTCTATCGCGTCGATTTCGGCAGCGGCAACGCCTTCGACATCGACTTCACCTCCGACCACAGCATGACCTTCACCAAGCTGCAGCCACCCTCGCGGGGCCAGGTGGAAACCATCCGTTTCGATCACCGGCGGATCCGCGAAGGCCTGTACCTGGTGCGCTGGCAGGAAGCGGACCGGACCACGGTCGTGCACCTGGAAGACTTCGCGCGGGAACGGGTGTACACCCACATCACCCGTCCCGACGGCAGTTTCTTCAGCGGCGAATCCACCCTCACCCGCGTCCATTGAACGCGTCCATCGAGCAGGAGACGATGTCCATGAAACCCCTTGTCCTGAAATCCGTGGGCGCGTTGGCGCTCACCGTGTCGCTGGCCGCCTGCGGTGGCCAGGCACCATCGAGCGCCGACACGCCCCTGGTCGAAGCGCCCAAAGCGACCGAACCGGTCGCAGAACCGCTGAAGCTGGAGGTCTACAACCCCGGCCCGGATGGCATCTTCGCGGTGTCCTCCGTGCTGGTCACCGGCCGCGAAGACGCCGTGCTCATCGACGCGCAGTTCTCCACCGCCGACGCGGCGAAACTGGTCGAACGGATCAAGGCATCCGGCAAGCGGCTGACCACGATCTACATCAGCCATGGCGATCCGGATTTCTACTTCGGTCTGGAGACATTGAAAGCCGCTTTCCCGGACGCGAAGATCCTGGCCACGCCGCAGACCATCGCCCACATCCGCGAAACCAGCGCGGGCAAGCTGGCGCACTGGGGTCCGATTCTCGGCGCCGGCGCGCCGAAACAGATCGTCGTGCCCGAGCCGCTGGCCGGCGACCGCCTGGACCTGGAAGGCCGGGAACTGCAAATCATCGGTCTGGACGGGCCCACGCCGGATCGCAGCGTCGTCTGGATTCCTTCGATCCGCGCGGTGGTTGGCGGCATCCCGGTGATTGCCGGTGAACATGTGTGGATGGCCGATACCCAGACGCCGCAATCGCATGCCGACTGGCTGGCCATGCTGGATCGGATTGCCGCGCTGAAGCCGGAGACGGTGATCCCGGGCCACTTCGAACCAAACGCGCCGCAGGGCCTGGACGCGGTGCGCTTCACCGCCGACTACATCCGCGCCTACGACGAGGAAACGGCCAAGGCGAAGGATTCCGCCGCGCTGATCGCGGCGATGAAGACACGCTACCCGCAACTGGGCGGCGTTTCCTCGCTGGAACTGAGCGCCAAGGTCAGCAAGGGCGAGATGCGCTGGCCTTAAATGGCACCGCCCTGCTCCCGCTTGCAGGAGCAGGTGGCGCGAAGCGTCGGATGAGGACGCCTTTCGCACGATGCCGCTCTGTCGGCTTGCCCCCATCCGCCTTCGGCACCTTCCCCCGCAAGCGGGGGAAGGGATCATCCAATACTTGGTCGCAAGACCATCTGGCTGCGGACGCAAGTGGATAGCATCAGTTATATCCGCAACATGCCCTTCCCCCGCTTGCGAGGGAAGGTGGTGCGAAGCGCCGGATGGGGCGCTCTTCGCGCGATGCCACCCTGCCGGTTTGCCCCCATCCGCCTTCGGCACCTTCCCCCGCAAGCGGGGGAAGGGAGCATCCAATGCCGGGTCGGAAGACCATCTGACCGCGGATGCAAGCGGATAGCGTCAGTTACATCCGCAACATGCCCTTCCCACGCTTGCGGGGGAAGGGATCATCCAATGCTGGATCGCAAGACCATCTGGCTGCGGACGCAAGCGGATAGCGTCAGTTACATCCGCAACATGCCCTTCCCCCGCTTGCGGGGGAAGGTGGCGCGAAGCGCCGGATGGGGGCGCTCTTCGCGCGATGCCACCCTGCCGGTTCGCCCTCACCCGCCTTCGGCAATTCCATCAAGCACGAGGCATCAATCCTTCCCGCGCGCCCGCGCAAAAGCCGCGGCCAGCGCATTGTCGGCCGGAGGCGCCGACGGACGCGACGCACCGCCCTGCCCGCGCCCGCCACCATCGCGGCCGTTGCGCGGACCGCTTCCGCCTCCATTGTTCCCACGCGCACCTTGCGCACCACGCTCCTCGCGCACAGGCGGCGGCGTGTCGTCCAGGCGCCGGGTCAACGCGATGCGCTTGCGCGGGATGTCCACTTCCAGCACCCGCACCTTGACGATGTCACCGGCCTTGACCACTTCGCGCGGATCCTTGACGTAGCGATCGGCCAGCGCGGAGATATGGATCAGGCCGTCCTGGTGCACGCCGATGTCGACGAAGGCGCCGAACGCGGCCACGTTGCTGATCACCCCTTCCAGGATCATGCCCGGCTTGAGGTCCTTGATGTCCTCCACGCCGTCGGCGAAGCGCGCGGCCTTGAACTCGGGACGCGGATCGCGACCGGGCTTCTCCAGTTCCTTGAGGATGTCGCGCACGGTCGGCACGCCGAACTTCTCGTCGGTGTACTCCTCGGCGCGCACGCCGCGCAGGAAGCCGGCGTCTCCGATGATCTGCTTCACCTCCCGGCCGCATTTGGCCAGGATGCGCTCGACCACCGGATAGGCTTCCGGATGCACCGAGGACGCGTCGAGCGGCTGGTCGCCGTCGGCGATGCGCAGGAAGCCGGCGCACTGCTCGAAGGTCTTCTCGCCCAGGCGCGGCACCTTCAGCAGTTCCTTGCGCGACTTGAACGCGCCGTTGGCGTCGCGATAGACCACGATGTTGTCGGCCACGCTGGAGGACAGGCCCGATACGCGGGTCAGCAGCGCCGCCGAGGCGGTGTTCACGTCCACGCCGACCGCGTTCACGCAGTCCTCGACCTTGGCATCCAGCGCGCGTGCCAGCCGGAACTGATCGACGTCGTGCTGGTACTGGCCCACGCCGATCGCCTTGGGCTCGATCTTCACCAGTTCGGCCAGCGGATCCTGCAGGCGACGGGCGATCGACACCGCGCCGCGCAGGCTCACGTCCAGGCCGGGGAATTCGCGGGCGGCGAACTCGGAAGCCGAATACACCGACGCGCCGGCCTCGCTGACCACGATCTTCTGCATCTTCAGTTCCGGCGCCAGCTTGATCAGATCGCCGGCCAGCTTGTCGGTCTCGCGGCTGGCGGTGCCGTTACCGATCGAGATCAGTTCCACCTGGTGCTTGATGCACAGCGCGCGCAGCACGTGCAGCGACTGATCCCATTGGCGCTTGGGCTCATGCGGATAGATCGTGGCGGTATCGACCAGCTTGCCGGTGCGATCCACCACCGCCACCTTCACGCCGGTGCGCAGGCCCGGGTCCAGGCCCAGCACGGCCTTGGGACCGGCCGGCGCGGCCAGCAGCAGATCCTTCAGGTTGTCACCGAACACCGCGATGGCTTCGGCCTCGGCCTTCTCGCGTGCCTGGTTGAACAGATCCAGCAGCAAGTGCATGTGCAGCTTGGCGCGCCAGGTCAGCCGGCACGCATCCAGCAGCCACTTGTCGGCCGGACGGCCCTGCGCGGCGACGCCGGCATGCTTGGCCACCCGCCCCTCGGCCAGCAGGTGACCCGCTTCGGCTTCGTTGCCGGGATCCAGATCCAGCAGCAGGATTTCCTCGCGGCGCGCGCGGAACAGCGCCAGCAGCCGGTGCGAGGGAATCTTCGCCAGCGATTCGGCGTGGTCGAAATAGTCGCGGTACTTGACGCCCTCGTTTTCCTTGCCATCGGCCACGCGCGCGCGGATCACCCCGACCTCGTGCATCCAGTCGCGCAGTTCGCCGACCAGTGCGGCGTTCTCGCCCCAGCGCTCCATCAGGATCGCGCGGGCACCTTCCAGCGCCGCCTTGACGTCGGCCACGCCCTTCTCCGCATCCACGTAGGCGGCGGCGACGGCTTCCGGCACCTGCGAGGGATCGGCCAGCAGGCCATCGGCCAACGGCTCCAGCCCGGCCTCGCGCGCGATCTGGGCGCGGGTGCGGCGCTTGGGCTTGTACGGCAGGTACAGATCCTCCAGCCGCGCCTTGCTGTCGGCGGCTTCGATGTCGGCGCGCAGTTCGTCGGTCAGCTTGCCCTGCTCCTCGATGCTCGCCAGCACCGCGGCGCGGCGATCCTCCAGCTCGCGCAAGTAGGTCAGGCGCGTTTCCAGATTGCGCAGTTGGGTGTCGTCCAGCCCGCCGGTGACTTCCTTGCGGTAGCGCGCGATGAAGGGGACGGTGGCGCCTTCGTCGAGCAGCGCGATGGCGGCCTGTGCCTGCGAGGTCTGGGCGCCGATCTCGGTGGCGATGGTCCGGGCGATCTGCAGGGCCAGCTTCGGATTCTTGTCTTGCATTGCTTCCGTCGAAAAAGACCCGGGCGTCCGGGTGGGATGCCGATTGTGGCAACCCCGGACCGCGCGCGAAACGGGTTGACAGGCGAGTAAATTCAGCTCATGCCCATGGCCGGAGACGCGCCTGCGCTATCCTTCGCGCAAACGTAAAAGGATCCCGCACGTGCGCGAGCTGTACCCAGAGATCGAGCCCTACCGCACCCAGCGGCTGGCCGTGGACGACCTGCATATGCTGTACATCGAGGAATGCGGCAATCCGGACGGCCTGCCGGTGCTGTTCCTGCACGGCGGTCCCGGCGCCGGCCTGTCCGCCTACCATCGGCGCTTCTTCGATCCGGCGCGCTATCGCATCGTGCTGTTCGACCAGCGCGGCGCCGGCCGTTCCACCCCGTCAGCGGAACTGCGCGACAACACCACCTGGCACCTGGTCGCCGACATCGAGCGGATCCGCGAGCACTTCGGCATCGATCGCTGGGTCGTGTTCGGCGGTTCGTGGGGCTCCACGCTGTCGCTGGCCTATGCGCAGGCGCATCCGGATCGCGTGCTCGGCCTGGTGCTGCGCGGCATCTTCCTTGGCCGGCCGGGCGAACTGCGCTGGTTCAACGAACTCGACGGCGGCGCACGCTGGATCTTCCCGGAACGCTGGGAACGCTACCTGGCCTACATCCCCGAGCCTGAGCGCGACGAGATGGTCGAAGCCTACTGGCGGCGCCTGGACGGCCCGGATCCGGCGGTCCGGCTGGAGGCCGCGCGCGCGTGGAGCGACTGGGAGGGCGGCAGTACCACCCTGCTCCACGATCCCGCCGAAGCCGGCAACTTCGAGGATCCGAAGGTGGCGGTCAGCGTCGCCCGCGCCGAGGCCCACTATTTCCGCCACAACGTGTTCCTGGAACCGGACCAGTTGCTGCGCGGCGTCGACCGCATCCGCCACATCCCCGCCACCATCGTGCACGGCCGCTACGACATCATCTGCCCGATGAAGAGCGCCCACGATCTGGCGCAGGCGTGGCCGGAAGCCGATCTGCGGGTGGTGCTGGCGGGCCATAGCGCCGCGGATCCGGCCATCGTCGACGCGCTGGTGCAGGCCACCGACGCGCTGGCCGACCGCTTCGCCTGAGCGGCATGCGCCGGCACTTCAAGACCCTCTCCGATGGCGCGCTGATCGAATTCGATCGCGGCCAGTTCGACGACTGGTGCGTCTACCTGACGCCACCGGGCGCATCGCGCTTCGCCCCGCGCGATGCCTGGTATTTCGGCGAATTGCAGGCGTTGGCGGCGCGCCACGGCGCCTACCGCCTGTACGAGGATTTCGTGCGCGTATACGACCGCACCAGCGCGCAGGCCAGTCCCGCCGTGCTGGCGTGGATCACCGGCCTGTCCGCCGCCTATGGCGAGGACGCCTTGTTGGTGGATCAGCTGTTCACCATCCTCTACGCGGGCATGGTCGCCGAGGAGAACAAGGTCAACGGCCCGCTTGGCCGGCGGATCAAGCGGCTCGGCATGTACCAGGCACTGATCGAAGGCATGCCGGCCAACGAGGCGGCGAACTACAGCCGCAACGTCGATGCCAGGCGACTGGATGGCGAATGCCGGCGGCGCGGATTCTGATCTTCCCGCGGGCATGTGCAATCGCGGCGGAAGACGCAAACAGAAAGGGCCGCTTGCGCGGCCCTTTCCTCTTTCATTCCGCGAATGCCGCGATGTTCAGGAACGCACCGGAAGCACCCGGATCTCGACGCGGCGGTTGAGCGCGCGGCCGGAATCGGTGTCGTTGCTGGCAATCGGATAGCGCTTGCCCATGCCGACGATCTCGAAGCGCTCGCGCATCACGCCCTGGCCGATCAGGTAGTTGCCGACCGACGCGGCGCGCTGTTCGGACAGCCGCTGGTTGACCGCATCGCTGCCGATGCTGTCGGTATGCCCGGTCACTTCCACGATGGTCTGGTTGTACTCGGACAGGGTGCGGGCAACGTTGTTGAGCGCCGGGTAGAACTGCGGCTTCAGGTCCGCCTTGCCGAAATCGAAGGTCACGCCGTCCGGCAGGTTGAGCTTGATCACGTCGCCATCGCGGCTGACGTCGATGCCGGTGCCCGCGGTCTGGCGGCGCAGTTCGGCTTCCTGGCGATCCTGGTAGGCACCGATGGAACCACCGGCCAGGCCACCGACGCCCGCGCCAATCAGCGCGCGCTGGCGACGATCGGTCGCATCCTTGCCGCTCAGCAGGCCGACCGCCGCGCCGATGCCGGCACCGATCAGCGCACCGGTGCGGGTGCGGTTGGGATCATTGGGATCGTTGGTCTGGCCGGTATAGCTGGCGCAGGAACTCAACACCACCGCGGCGCCAAGCGCGATCAGCGTGGTCTTGACGGTGTACTTGTTCATGGACATCTCCTCGTCGTGTGGGAACGCATCCCGCCAAATCATTCAGCGTCGGCGAAAAATACCGAGTCCGTTCTGTCTGATAGCTAAAGCGCCGTGAAGATCCGGAAAAGCATGCACCTTCCTGTTCAGCTTGCTGGCGCGGTTTGCTCCAGCATCGACTCGGCCGCGCCGGCGTCGAGGGTGTAATCCCAGTTCCCCATCAGCGCCAGGTACAGCAGCTTCTCGAACTCCGGCCCGAAACGGCGGATCACCGCGTCGGGATCCGGGACCAGCTTCGCGTCGGCGATCAGGCCGAAGTGCACGCGGCCGTTGTAGCTTAGGATGGATACGCCGATGCCGATGGAACCGGTCTGCGGCACCCAGAACATCATGTCGCGCACCCGGCTGCCGCCCATGTAGAGCGGTTGCTGCGGCCCGGGCACGTTGGTGGCCACCGCGGTGGCCTTGCGGCTGAAGAGCTCCAGCGCGACGCCCTGCAAAGCCGCCGGCGCCATTCCGAGTGCCGCAAGAAGTCCAAATGCAACAATGGCTTGGCGAGAGTTTTTCAAGTTGTTCATGCAATTGGCGACCCGCTCCACCCGGCGGATCGGATTGGCCTCGCCGACCGGCAGATCCAGGAACACCAGGCCGAAATGGTTGCCCAGCTTGCGCGCGTGTTCCAGCGGCCGCAGGTTGACCGGCACGGTCGCGCGCAGGGTCACGCCATCGACGTTCTCGCCGCGTTCGAGCAGGTAACTGCGCAGCGCGCCGGCCGCGGTGGCCATCAGCACATCATTGACGGTGCAGTCGCAGGCGCGCCCCACTGCCTTGACCTCCTCCAGATCCAGCGGCTCGGCCCAGGCCACCCGCTTGCTCACGCCCAAAGGCCCGCGCAGCAGCGTGGGCGGATCGTCGGACAGCGCCAGTGCCGCCAGCAGCTCGCGGCCGATTTCGCCGCCCTCCTTCGCCAGCATCGTCGCCAGGGTCGGATCCCGGTACATCTCCATGCCCTTGCCGAGCATCTTGCCGCCGAGCTTGACGTAGCGATCAATCGCGCCGACCCGGCGCACCACTTCCACGCCATCCTGCTTGAGCCAGGCGGCGCGCAGTTCGCTGCCGCGATCCGGTTTGCGGGTGGTGTCGGTCAGCGACAGCAGCACCTGCACCAGCGCGATGCCGTCGGCATAGCTGTGGTGGATGCGCGCCACCAGCGCGGAGCCACCGCGATAACGCTCGACCAGGTGGAACTGCCAGAGCGGTTTGGTCTTGTCCAGGGGCGTGGACGCCATCTGGCTGACGAAGCGTTCCAGCGCGCGCTTTTCCGACTGCGGATCGCTGCGACCGGGCAGCGCGGACAGGCGCACGTGCCAGTCGATGTCGAAATTCGCGTCTTCCACCCAGGCCGCGCCGGCGGCGGTGTCGACCGCCTTCTGGAGGAAGCGCGGATAGGCGAGGAAGCGCTTGCGGATCACCTGCTTGAGCCGCTCCAGCGTCATCGGCTCGTCGAACATCAACACGCCGGTGATCATCATCGGATTGGTCGGCCGGCACATCCGCAGCCAGGCGGTATCCACCCGCGACATCGCCTCGCGGCGCGGCTTGCCCGGCCCTTTCTTGGTCGCCATGCTGCCCTCCCTTCGCTGCGTTCGAGTGAAGCACGCGGCGGCGAAAGGCGTCAACGCGGCTAGCCGCCGCTGGCCCGGTACGCGGCCAGCGCGGCTTCGCGGCCTTCGGCCAGATCCACCAGCGGCGCGGCGGGATAGTCCGGTGCCAGCCGCGCGGCGAGCGCCGGCGATTCCCACGGTGCGAAGCGGGCCGGTGGCGGCAGTCCGCGCAGTTCCGGCACCCAGCGGGCGATGTAATCCCCGTGCGGGTCGAACCGGCGCGCCTGGGCGACCGGATTGAACACGCGGAAATACGGCGCCGCGTCGGCACCGGTGCCGGCGGTCCATTGCCAGCCCAGGGTGTTGTTGGCCAGGTCGGCATCGACCAGCGTGTCCCAGAACCAGCGCGCGCCATGCAACCAGTGCAGGCGCAGGTGCTTGGTCAGGAAGCTGGCGACGATCATCCGTACCCGGTTGTGCAGGTAGCCGGTGGCCCACAACTCGCGCATGCCGGCATCGACGATGGGCACGCCGGTGCGTCCGCGCTGCCAGGCCGCCAGAACGCCGGCCCCGGGGGGGGCCCAATCGAATCCATCGAAGCGCGGATTGAGATTGCGTTCGGCGGTGTGCGGGAAGTGATGCAGCAGGTGCCAGGCGAACTCTCGCCAGCCCAGTTCGCGCAGATAGGCTTCGACGTCGGCGGCGTTGGCCGCCGTGCGCGCCTGCTCCAGCGCGGCGGCGATGCGCCACGGCGCGATCTCGCCGAAGTGCAGATGCGGCGACAATCGCGAGGTTCCCACCCGATCCGGCCGATCGCGGTCCTCGCGGTAGCCGCGCAAGGCGCCCTCGATGAACACTTCCAGCGCTTCCGCCGCGCCGGCTTCGCCGGGCTGCCACTGATCCCAGAATCCCCGATCCCAGCCGATGGCCGGGGCCAGTCCCAGCGCTTCCAGCGGCACACCGGCCGCCACGTCGTGCGCCGGCAACCGCGCCGGTGCGCGCCATCGATCCCGCCAGCGCGGAGCGAGCGCCTCCCAGCGCGCCCGCGCATTGCGCCAAAACGGCGTGAACACCCGGTACGACGTGCCCTGCCCGGTCGCCAGATCCCAGGGCTCGAACAGCAGGCTGCCGTTGGCGCTTTCCACCCGCAATCCCTGCCCGCGCAGTCGCTTCTTCAGCGCGGCGTCGCGCGGCTGGGTCGCCGGTTCGTATTTGCGGTTCCAGAACACCGCGCGCGCGCCGCTGTCGCGTAACAGCGCCTGCAACGCCGCGTCGGACGGACCGGTGCGCAGATGCAGCGCGGAGCCACGTGTGCGCAGGTCGGTGTCCAGTGCGCGCAGCGAACGATGCCGCCACGCATCCGACGCCGCGCCGGGGAGCCAACCGCCCTCTTCGTCCGGTGCATGGATGTACACCGGCACCGGCGTGTAGCCCTCCTCCAGCGCCATCCGCAGCGCCGGGTTGTCGTCCAGGCGCAGATCGTTGCGGAACCAGACCAGGGCGAGCGGCATCGTGGCGCTTATTCGAAGCTGCCGATCGAATCGTGGGACAGGTTGTCGAAGCGGGTGTACTCGCCGAAGAACTTCAGCTTGCACGAGCCGGTCGGGCCGCTACGCTGCTTGCCGATGATGATTTCGGCCAGGCCCTTGTCCGGCGAGTTTTCCTTGTTGTAGTAGTCGTCGCGGTAGATGAACACGATCATGTCCGCGTCCTGCTCGATGGCGCCGGATTCGCGCAGGTCGGCCATCACCGGGCGCTTGTCGGTACGCGTTTCCAGCGAGCGGTTGAGCTGGGACAGCGCGATCACCGGCACGTTCAGTTCCTTGGCCAGGCCCTTGAGCGAGCGCGAAATCTCGGAAATCTCGGTCGCGCGGTTCTCGCTGTTGCCGGGCACGGACATCAGCTGCAGGTAGTCGATGACCACCAGGCCCAGGTCGTGCTCGCGCTTGAGCCGGCGCGATTTGGAGCGCAGCACCTCCGGCGACAGGCCGGGCGTGTCGTCGATGAAGATCTTGGTTTCCTTGAGCATCCGGATCGCGCTGGTGACGCGGCTCCAGTCCTCGTCTTCCAGTTGGCCGGTGCGCAGGCGGGTCGCGTTGATGCGGCCGTTGGAGGAAATCAGGCGCAGCGCCAGCTGGGCCGCGGACATTTCCATCGAGAACACCGCCACCGCCTTCTTCGACTTGATGGCGGCGAACTCGGCGATGTTCAGGGCGAAGGTGGTCTTGCCCATGGCCGGACGCGCGGCCAGGATGATCAGGTCGGTCGGCTGCAGGCCGGCGGTCATCTGATCGAAGTCGGTGTAGCCGGTCGGCAGGCCGGTAACGTTGCCGCCGTTCTCGAAGCGGTGCTGCAGGACCTCGAAGGCGTCCTTCAACGCCGAATTCATGCCGACGAAATCGGTGCGTCCGCGCGCGCCGGCCTCGGCGATGGCGAACACCTTCTGCTCGGCCACGGCCAGCAGTTCGGCGCTCTCGCGGCCCTCGGGCAGGAAGGCGTCGTTGACGATGCCGGTGCCGACGTCGATGAGCTGGCGCATCACCGCCTTGTCGCGGACGATTTCCGCGTAGGCCACGATGTTGGCGGCGGATGGCGTGGAGCTGGCCAGTTCCACCAGGTAGGCGCCGCCGGCGACCTGCTCCAGGTGTCCCTGCGATTCGAACCATTCGCCCAGGGTCACCGCATCGTAGGGACGATTGCGTTCGGCCAGTTCGCTGATGGCGCGGTAGATCAGCTGGTGATCGCGCCGGTAGAAATCGTTGTCGGTGAGCTTGTCGTTGATCCGGTCATAGGCTTCCGGCGCCAGCATCAGGCCGCCCAGCACCGCCTGTTCCGCCTCGATGGAGTGCGGCGGCACCCGCAACTGTTCGATACGCGCATCCTGCGGGTCGTTGCGGAAACCTTGGCGGGCGGACATGGGGGTGACGGACTCCTGTGACCGGTGCGGGACGAACGGAACGGGACTGGTCATGGTAGTCGCTCCACCGCAGGGTGGTTGCAGATAACCATGTGGATAACCGGTGGGAATCTCAGCAGCTGAGACCCGGCCGGTGAAGGAAGCAGTGCGCCGACGGACGGCAACGTGATGCCCGCGCGCCCCGTTCGACGAGACGTGTGTGGAGACAACACGTCGGAATACAAATGGAAACGGGCGCCGCGAGGCGCCCGTTCCGGTACCGCATGGCCCGGGTTATCAGGCTTCGGCTTCGACGACCACCTTGATGGGGGTTTCGACGTCGGCATGCAGCTTGGCGATGACTTCGAACTCGCCGATATTGCGGATCGGGCCTTCGCCCATCACCACTTCGCTCTTTTCCAGCGGCAGGCCGGCGGCGGTGAACGCATCGGCGATGTCGCGCGGGCCGACCGAACCGAACAGCTTGCCTTCGGTCGAAGCGTTGGCCTTGATGGTCACGCTGGCGCCTTCCAGCTTGGCGCGGCGGCCTTCGGCCTCATCGTGCACGGACTTGGCCTTGGCTTCGTACTCGGCGCGCTTGGCTTCGAACTCGGCCAGGTTGGCGGCGGTCGCCGGCACGGCCTTGCCCTGCGGGACCAGGTAGTTGCGGCCGTAGCCGGGCTTCACGTTGACCTTGTCGCCGAGGACGCCGAGGTTGGTGACTTTCTGCAGAAGAATCAGTTCCATCGTATTGCTCCGTATTCGTTAGCGGGGTTTGCCCGCAGCGTGGGCTGTCCGAATGACAGTGAAGAAAGGAACCTCCCTTGCGGGGAGGCTCCACCGCCGGGCGCCTGGGCGCCCGGCCATCGACGCTTACACGTCGTGGTTGTCCGTGTACGGGATCAGCGCCAGGAAACGCGCGCGCTTGACCGCCGTGGCCAGCTGGCGCTGGTAGCGGGACTTGGTGCCGGTGACGCGGCTCGGGACGATCTTGCCGGTCTCGGTCAGGTACTGGCGCAGGGTGTTGAGATCCTTGTAGTCGATCTCTTTCACGCCTTCGGCCGTGAACTTGCAGAACTTGCGGCGACGGAAGAACTTGGACATGGGTGTGCTCCTTAAGCGGCTTCAGCGTTGTCGGAGGATTCGGCGGCGGCTTCGTTGCTCTCGCCTTCGTCGTCATCGCGACGGCGACGCTCGCCACGCTCCGACTTCTCACCCTTCTCGTCCTTGTTCTTCATGATCAGGGACTGCTCGGTGTCGGCGCCATCGCGCTTGATCACCAGGTGACGCAGGATCGCGTCGTTGAAGCGGAAGGTTTCCACCAGCTCGTTCAGCACGGCCTGGTCGGCCTCGATGTTGAGCAGGACGTAGTGGGCCTTCACCAGGTTCTGGATCGGGTAGGCCAGCTGGCGGCGGCCCCAGTCTTCCAGACGGTGGATCTTGCCGTTGCCGTTCTCGATCAAGCCCTTGTAGCGCTCGATCATCGCGGGCACCTGCTCGCTCTGGTCCGGGTGGACCAGGAATACGACTTCATAGTGACGCATCGTTTTTACCTTTCGGATGTGGGCCCGGCGGCCTCGCGGCGCCGGGCGGGACAGCCCCCCGTCACCCGGATGGGCGCGGTGGAGCAAGGACCCCGTTGCCCGCATGGGCGTCAGGGAGCTGGAAATTATGGCAGGTCAATGACTTGCAGGCAAATGGAGAGGCAGGCGGCGATAACGGGAAGCCGTCGGCGTAGGAACGCGGCATCCGCGATGGATATCGGGTTTCCGTGAAATCACTCTAAAAACATCCAGTTAATATTTGATTTTGCTTATTTTTTCCTGTTATTCATGGTGTTGCGTGGCCGCGGAAATGGGTTCCAGCATTCGTCGGGACGACGGGGCTTCAGCGGCCGGCATTCCCGGTGCGCCCCCTCGGGCCATTGCCGGCTTCAGCGCCCATCTGCTCCTGGATCCACGCGTCGATGCGCTTCTCCAGCGCCTCCAGCGGTACCGAGCCGGTGTTGAGGACCTCGTCGTTGAAGTCGCGCAGGTCGAACTTCGGGCCCAGTGCCCTGGCCGAGCGCTCGCGCAGTTCGGAGATCTTCAACTGGCCGATCTTGTAGGCCAGCGCCTGGCCCGGCCAGGCGATGTAGCGGTCGATCTCGTTGACGATGTCCTGGTCGGTCTTGGCGGCGTTGTCCTTGAAATAGGCGATGGCCTTCTCACGGCTCCAGCCCATCGAGTGCATGCCGGTGTCCACCACCAGCCGCACCGCCCGCCACATGTCGTAGGTCAACTGGCCGAAGCGGTCGTAAGGGTCGTCGTACAGGCCCATGTCGTAGCCCAGCCGCTCGGCGTACAGGCCCCAGCCCTCGCCGTAGGCGACGAAATAGGCGGTCTTGCGGAACATCGGCAGGTCCGGCAGTTCGATGCCGCGCGCCATCTGGAAATGGTGGCCGGGCACCGCCTCGTGCAGCGACAGCGCCATCATTTCCCACTTCGGCCGGGTCTCGGGCTTGTACAGGTTGACGTAGTAATAGCCGGCGCGGCTGCCGTCGGCGGCGCCGGGCTGGTAGTAGGCGGTGGTCGTGTCGGGCGCGGCGTTGTCCGGGATGGGCCGCACGCCGTACGGCAACCGGGGAATGGTGTGGAACGCCTTCACCAGTTCCGGGTCGATCCGCTTGGACAGCGCCTGGTAGGCCTCCAGCAGTTCGGCCGGAGTCTTGTAGAAGTATTTCGGGTCGCTGCGCAGGTGGTCGAAGAAGGCGTGCAGATCCCCCTTGAAGCCGACCTGCGCCTTGATTTTCTCCATCTCGGCACGGATGCGCGCGACCTCCTTCAGGCCCACGTCGTGGATCTGCCGCGGCGTCAGCGGCGTGGTCGTGTAATACGCCGCCATGGCGGCATAGAAGTCCTGCCCGTCCGGCAGGTCGGTGGCGGCGATGCTGGCGCGGCTGGCCGGCAGGTAGGTCTGGTTGAAATACACCTGCAGCTTGCGGTAGGCCGGCACCACCTCGGCGCTGATGACCTGCCGGGCTTCCCGCTGCAGGCCGGCGCGATCGGCCTCGGGCACGCTGTCGGCGAACTTCAGGAACGGGCGGTAGAACGGGCTCTTCGACGGGTCGTCGACGATCTGCGCGGCGATCTGCGCCGGCACGCGTTGCATCAGCACCTTGGGCGGCATGTAGCCTTCGGCCACGCCCTGCTGCATCAGCGCCAGGGTCTGGTCGATCAGGGTGTCCAGGCCGGCCAGGCGCGTGATCCAGTTGCGATAGTCCTGCGTGCTGGCGAACGGCACCACCTCGGCCATGCCATCGGCCAGTTGCACCCCGCCCTGGTGGCCGATCGGTTGCAGGTATTCCTTGAAGTGCTGGCGGGAGACCGCCTGCTGCAGGTTCCACTCGAAAGTGTCGTAGTTGAGCTGGTCAGCCGGCGACAGGCCCTCGCGGCCGATGGCGTGCAGTTTTTCCAGCGCGGCCCGATCGTTGGCCTCGATGCGGGCGATGGCGTCCAGGCTGCGGTCGCTCCAGCGGTCGTTGTAGCGGTTGTCGCCGTTGTAGCTGGCGTTCTCGGGGCTTTCGCGCAGGCCGCGTTCCCACTCGGCGGCGAACAGCGCCTCCAGCGCCGCGTGCTTGTCGGTCGCGGGTTGCGCGCGCAGCGGCGCGGCCACGGTGACGGCCGCCAGCGCGGCCAGCATCAGTGAACGGAACATCGACGGCTCCCTGTGCGAAAGCCGGCAAGCTTAACGTCTGCCCCGCTCCACCGGCAGTGCCGCGGCGGGAACCCGGATCAAGCGGCGTCGATCAGGCGGCGTCGGCCTGGGTGGTGAAGCTTTCGCCGCAGCCACACTCGGCGGTGGCGTTGGGATTGCGGAACAGGAAGGTTTCGCCCAGGCCCTGCTTGGCGAAGTCGATCTCGGTGCCGTCCACCAGCGCCAGGCTCTGCGCGTCAACGTAGATGCGCACGCCCTCGAACTCGAACACGGTGTCGCCCTCGCGCTCCTCGCGGGCCAGATCGGCGACATGGCCCCAACCGGAGCAGCCGGTGCGGGCAACGCCGAAACGCAGGCCCAGCGCACCCGGCGTCTGCTCGACGAAACGCTGCACGCGCTCCAGGGCGACGGGGGTCAGGGTGATGGCCATGCATTCCTCCAGGCGGGACGTCGATTATAGGCCGTGGACGAGCCGCTGGGCCCGTCGCTCCGGTAAACTCCACCGTTCCATAAATAGTCCTGTTACGGAAGGATTCAAGTCATGACGGTGGTGAGCGTCGAACATGCGCTGGCGGGCAAGATCCCGGCCGGCGGCGAGGTCACGGTACGCGGCTGGGTGCGCACGCGGCGCGATTCCAAGGCGGGCCTGTCCTTCGTGAATGTCAGCGACGGCTCCTGCTTCGCCGCCATCCAGGTGGTGGCGCCCAGCGACCTGGACAACTACGAATCCGAAATCAAGCGCCTGACCGCCGGCTGCGCGGTGGTCGCCACCGGCACCCTGGTGCCCTCGCAGGGCCAAGGCCAGAGCTTCGAGATCCAGGCCAGCCGGATCGAGGTGGTCGGCTGGGTCGAGGACCCGGAAACCTATCCGATCCAGCCCAAGGCCCATTCGCTGGAGTTCCTGCGCGAAGTCGCCCACCTGCGTCCGCGGACCAACCTGTTCGGCGCGGTCACCCGCATCCGCAACTGCCTGGCCCAGGCCGTGCACCGCTTCTTCCACGAGCGCGGCTTCTACTGGATCAGCACGCCGATCATCACCACCTCCGACGCCGAGGGCGCCGGCCAGATGTTCCGCGTGTCCACCCTGGACATGGCCAACCTGCCGCGCGACGGCAAGGGCGCGGTGGATTTCTCGCGCGACTTCTTCGGCAAGGAAACCTTCCTGACCGTGTCCGGCCAGCTCAATGTCGAGGCCTACTGCCTGTCGCTGAGCAAGGTCTACACCTTCGGGCCGACCTTCCGCGCCGAGAACAGCAACACCACCCGCCACCTGGCCGAGTTCTGGATGATCGAGCCGGAGATCGCCTTCGCCGATCTGGCCGCCGACGCCGACCTGGCCGAGGACTTCCTCAAGTACCTGTTCCGCGCGGTGCTGGACGAACGCGGCGACGACATGGCGTTCATCGCCGAGCGCGTGCAGCCGGACGCCATCACCCGCCTGGAAACCTTCATCAACGCGCCGTTCGAGCGCATCGACTACACCGATGCGATCGGCCTGCTGCAGAAATCCGGCAAGAAGTTCGACTTCCCGGTCGAATGGGGCCTGGACCTGCAGACCGAGCACGAGCGCTGGCTGACCGAGCAGCACGTCGGCCGCCCGGTGGTGGTGATGAACTACCCCGAACACATCAAGGCCTTCTACATGCGCCTGAACGACGACGGCAAGACCGTCGCGGCCATGGACGTGCTGGCCCCGGGCATCGGCGAGATCATCGGCGGCAGCCAGCGCGAGGAGCGCCTGGACGTGCTGGACGCGCGCATGGCGCAGTTCGGCCTGGATCCGGCCCATTACGGCTGGTACCGCGACTTCCGCCGCTATGGCACGGTGCCGCACGCCGGCTTCGGCCTGGGTTTCGAGCGGCTGGTGGTCTACGTCTGCGGCCTGACCAACATCCGCGACGCCATTCCCTATCCGCGCGCGCCCGGCAGCGCCGAGTTCTGAGCCGGAGCGGATTGCAACGATGCTGCTGTTCTTTGCCCTGTGTTTTGTCGGCGTCGCCATCGCCGGCTTCTGCGCGTTCGTGATCTTCTGGCCGCTCACGCTGGTGCATATCCGGGATCGGCATGCCGCGCTCGGCGGCCAGTGGGGCGAAGGCGCTTTCCTCAAGCCGATCGCGCTGCGCTGGCTGCTGGCGCGCGGCTACCTGCCGCTGCGCGACAGTTCGCTCAGCGGCCTGGCCGCGCCGGCGCGCATTTCGCTGCTGGTGATCTTCGTTGCCCTGGTGTCGTCGGGGTTGCTGACGGTGTTCTCGCTGGTGCTCAAATGAACGATTCAAGCCATGACGCCTGGTACGTCGCCTCGCTCGGCCGGACCCTGATCTGGGCCCGCCTGCGGGTGCTGGAGGCCGGCACCGCGCAGGTGCTGGACAGCGATGGCAACACCCTGACCTACGACAGCGAGGACAGCGCCCGCGCGGCGCTGTTCGACGCCGAGTTCGTCGCCTACGACGGACTGGACGAGGAAGACGCGCTGCAGCGTGGTTTCTCGCTGGATGAAGTCAGCCCGCCGCGTGCCGACAGCGACGACGCGCTGCCCGCGCAGATGGTGCAACAGCTCGGCGGCCGGGCCTGATCGGGCGCGCATGTACACCCCGCGCGCCTTCGCCGAGACCGACCTGGGTGAACTGGACCGGCTGATCGCGCGCGACGCCTTCGTCACCCTGATCACCACCGACGCCGACGGCGCGCCGTTCGCCAGCCATCTGCCCGTGCTGTACGCGCGCGACGGCGAACGCATCCTCATCGAGGGCCATTGGGCGCGGCCCAACCCGCAGGCGCGGCACGCCGGCCCTGCCCTGCTGATCGTGCACGGCCCGCACGCCTATCTTTCGCCCGGCTGGTATCCGGACAAGGAAACCGCCGCGCGCGTGCCGACCTGGAACTACGCGATCGCGCACCTGTACGGCACGCTGGAACCCACCGAGGACACCGCCGCGCTCGCCGGCATCGTGGCTCGTCTGAGCCAGGCCAACGAGGCGCGGGTGGGCAAGGACTGGCAGTTCGAACCCGAACGCCAGGATCACGCCAGCCAATTGCGCGGCATCATCGGCTTCCGCTTCCGGGTCGAACGGGTCGAACTGAAGTTCAAACTGAGCCAGAACCATCCCGAAGCCAATGTCCGCGGCGCCGCCGCCGGCCTGCGCGAACAGGACGACCCGAACGCCCACGAAATCGCCACGCGGATGCTGGACCGCCTGGCTCGCCGCGCCGACTGAACGCACCCCCGCCCTCTTCCCTGTAGGAGCGACATCAGTCGCGACCGGAAGAATCGCCAACGGTTCGGCCTTCGCTCGTCCCTGCACGGCGGTCGCGACTGACGTCGCTCCTACAGGATGGCAATCGGTAGACTGCGGGTTCGGCATATCGAGGAACGTCGATGGATCTGAACCTGTCCGGTCGTCACGCGCTGGTCTGCGGCGCCTCAGAAGGCATCGGCCGCGCGGCGGCGCATGAGTTGGCGCTGCTCGGCGCCAGCGTCACCCTGTTGGCGCGACGGGCCGAGGTGCTGGCGGACGTCGCGGCGGACCTGCCGACGGTCGCCTCGGGCCAATCGCATGATTGGCTGGCCGCGGATCTGGCCGATCCCGCCGGGCTGCGCGCGGGCGCCGAGGCGCTGGTGGCCCGATCCCCCGTGCACATCCTGGTCAACAACACCGGCGGTCCGCCGGGCGGACGCGCCATCGATGCCGACGCGAGCGCCTATCTCGACGCGTTCCAGCGCCACCTGCTGGCCAACCAGTTGCTGGCCGGCCTGGTGGTCCCGGGCATGCGGGACGCCGGCTGGGGCCGCATCGTGAACGTGGTATCCACCTCGGTGAAGGAGCCCATTCCCAACCTGGGCGTGTCCAACACCATCCGCGGCGCGGTGGCGTCCTGGGCCAAGACCCTGTCGCGCGAACTCGGCGCCGACGGCATCACCGTCAACAACGTGCTGCCGGGCTATACCCGCACTCGCCGGCTGCAGCAGATCCTGGACGATCGCAGCGCCGCCAGCGGCAAGGACGACGCCGTCGTGGCCGCCGGCATGCTGGCCACGGTGCCGGCCGGCCGCTTCGCCGATCCGGCCGAAGTCGCCGCGGCCATCGCCTTCCTGGCCTCGCCCGCCGCCGGTTACATCAGTGGCGTCAGCCTGGCGGTGGACGGCGGACGCATGCAATCCATCTGAGGACTCCGGCGGCGGTTCCCGTGCCGACCGCAATGCAGCAGGCCGTCGACACGGGCCGGGTTAAGCTTGCGCCATGCTATCGCTGACCCACTGGATCGACGGCCAGCCGCAGGCGGCCCGCAACGGCGGCTGGCGCGCGGTGCATGCGCCCGCCGACACCCGCGAATACGCACGTCTCGCCGATGGCGACGAGGCCGACGTGGAGGCGGCCGTGCAGGCGGCGACCCGCGCCTGGCCTGCGTGGTCGTCGCTGCGCGGTTCCGAACGCGCGGCCTGGCTGGAACGCCTGGCATCGGCACTCGAGTCCCGCCTGGAAGCGTTCGCCCAGGCCGAGTCCCGGGACGGCGGCAAGCCGATCCGGCTGGCGCGCCAGATCGAGATTCCCCGCGCGATCGCCAACCTGCGTTTCTTCGCCCACGCGGCCACCCAGATCGGCAGCGAGGCGCACCACGGCGAGGCGGGCCTGAACTACACCCTGCGCCAGCCCCTCGGAGTGGTCGCCACGATCTCGCCCTGGAACCTGCCGCTGTACCTGTTCACCTGGAAGATCGCGCCCGCGCTGGCCGCCGGCAACACCGTGGTCGCCAAGCCCTCGGAGGTCACGCCGCTGACCGCGACGATGCTGGGCGAACTGGCCGCGGAGATCGGCTTTCCGGCCGGCGTGCTGAACATCGTGCACGGCACCGGTCCGCGGGTCGGAGAGCCGCTGGTGCTGCATCCACGGATCAAGGCGGTGTCCTTCACCGGCAGCACCGGGGTCGGCCAGCGCATCGCCGCCCTGGCCGGCCCGCAGTTGAAGAAGATCTCGCTGGAACTGGGTGGCAAGAACCCGACCCTGGTGTTCGCCGACAGCGATTGGCGCAACCAGTTGGACACGCTGGTGCGTTCGGCGTTCCAGAACTCCGGGCAGATCTGCCTGTGCGGCTCGCGCCTGCTGGTGGAGCGTGCCATTTACGACGAGTTCCGCGAGGCCTTCAGCGCCCGCGCCGCCGCGCTGCGGGTTGGCGATCCCGCCGACGAGGCCACCGATCTCGGCCCGCTGGTGTCGCAGGCGCATCACGACAAGGTCACCGCCTGCATCGCCCGCGCCCGCATCGAAGGCGGCCGCTTCCTGCTGGGAGGCGAGGCGTCGGCGCGCGGCGGCTGGTTCGTGGAACCCGTCCTGATAGAAGGGCTGGGACCGGACAGCGCCAGCAACCGCGAGGAAATCTTCGGGCCGGTGGCGACCCTCCAGGCGTTCGACGACGACGCGCAGGCGCAGGCGCTGGCCAACGCGGGCGATTATGGGCTGGCCGCGATGATCTGGACCCGCGACCTCGACCGCGCCCACCGCATGGCCGCGCGGCTGCGTGCCGGCATCGTCTGGATCAACACCTGGCTGATGCGTGATCTGCGCACCCCGTTCGGCGGCATGGGCCGGTCCGGGTTGGGCCGCGAAGGCGGCATGGAGGCGATGCGGTTTTTCACCGAGGCGCGGAATGTCTGCATCGCCACCGGCTGAAACCCCGCTTCCCCGCCATCCGGCGCACGGCCGGCTGCTGACGATCGCCGGCGATGGGCGCAAACTACGCGGTGGACCGCCGAGCGCTCCACCCTCCCCCGCCAGAACCGGAAACCGCCCATGAGTGATAGCGAACTCGAAAACCTGCTGCGCAACAACCGTGAATGGGCCGAACGGATCAAGCACGAGGATCCCGGCTTCTTCAAACGCCTGTCGCAGCAGCAGTCGCCGCGCTACCTGTGGATCGGCTGCTCGGATTCGCGCGTGCCCGCCAACCAGATCCTGGGGCTGGACCCGGGCGAGGTGTTCGTCCATCGCAACATCGCCAACGTCATGTCGCATGGCGACCTCAATTGCCTGTCGGTGATCCAGTTCGCGGTCGACATCCTCAAGGTCGAGCACATCCTGCTGGTCGGCCACTACGGCTGTGGCGGCGTGCACGCGGCGATGACCGGCGCCCGGGTCGGCCTGGCCGACAACTGGCTGCGCCACGTCGCCGACGTGGCCACCAAGCATGCCGTCCGCCTGGCCGAGGAGGACACCGAGTCGCTGCGCCACGCCCGCCTGTGCGAACTGAACGTGATCGAGCAGGTGTTCAACGTCTGCCAGACCACCGTGGTCCAGGACGCCTGGGCACGCAACCAGCCGCTGACCGTGCACGGCTGGGTCTACAGCCTGTTCGACGGCCGCGTGCGCGAACTGGGCATGGACGTGGACGCCGCCGACCGGCTGCACCCGACCTACGAACAGGCGCTGGCGCGGATGCCCGCGCGCGGGGACCGTCGCGATGGGTGAAGGCATCCGGACCACGACGGCACCGGTGCCGGTCGGCGCGTATCCGCACGCGCGCCGGGTCGGCCCGTTGCTGTTCCTGTCCGGCATCGGCCCGCGCGATCCGGCCACCGACACGATTCCCGGCAACGATTACTTCGCCGACGGCCGCGTGCGCGGCTACGACATCCAGGCGCAGGCGCGCGCGGTGTTCGCCAACGTGCGCGCGGTGCTGGAAGCCAGCGGCGCGCGCTGGGAGGATCTGGTCGACGTGACCGTCTACCTCACCGACATGGCCCGCGACTTCAAGGCCTACAACCAGGTTTGGGCCGAGTATTTCCCGGACGCGGCGCGCGCGCCCTGCCGCACCACCCTGGGCATCACCGCCCTGCCCACGCCCATCGCCATCGAACTCAAGTGCGTCGCCGCCTTGCCCGAGGAACGCTGACATGCTGCCCGGACCGATCAACCTGCTGGCCTGGATCGAGGAACACCGCCACCTGCTCAAGCCGCCGGTCGGCAACAAGGTGATCTACGCGGGCGACTTCATCGTCATGGTGGTCGGCGGCCCCAACCAGCGTACCGACTTCCACTACGACGAAGGACCGGAATGGTTCTACCAGCTCGAAGGCGAGATGGTGCTGAAGATCCAGGAAGACGGCGCGGTGCGCGATATCCCGGTCCGCGCCGGCGAGATCTTCCTGCTGCCGCCGCGCGTGCCGCATTCCCCGCAGCGGATGCCCGACTCGGTCGGCCTGGTGATCGAACGCCGGCGGCTGCCGCACGAGCAGGACGGCCTGCTGTGGTACTGCGAGCGTTGCAATCACAAGCTGTACGAGGAGTACTTCATCCTGAAGAACATCGAGACGGATTTCCCACCGGTGTTCGACCGCTTCTATTCCTCGCAAGCGCACCGGACCTGCACGCAGTGCGGGCACCTGAACCCGGCACCCGGCAAGTACGTGATGGCGGATACCTGAGCGCTCCATGCTGAAGATCGACACCCACGCCCATTTCCTGCCGCGCGACTGGCCCGATCTGGCTGGCAAGTACGGCGACAACCGCTTCCCGGTCATCCACCACGGCGATGATGGCCGCCACCGCATCTACAAGGACGGGCGTTTTTTCCGCGAGATCTGGCCCAAGACCTGGGATCCGATGGAGCGCATCGCCGACTACGCCAAGTTCGGCGTGCAGGTGCAGGTGATCAGCACGGTGCCGGTGATGTTCAGCTACTGGGCCAAGCCGCACCAGGCGCTGGAATTGCACCAGGCGCTCAATGATCACACCGCCGCGGCCTGCCGCGACTACCCGCGCCACTACGCCGGTATCGGCACCGTGCCGCTGCAGTCACCACGGCTGGCGGTGCAGGAACTGGAGCGCTGCATGGATCAGCTCGGCCTGCAGGGCGTGCAGATCGGTAGCCACGTCAACGACTGGAACCTCGACGCGCCGGAACTGTTCGAGTTCTTCCAGGCCGCCAGCGAACTGGGCGCGGCCATCCTGGTGCATCCCTGGGACATGATGGGCGCGGCCTCCATGCCCAAGTACTGGCTGCCCTGGCTGGTCGGCATGCCGGCCGAGCAGTCGCGCGCGGCCTGCTGCCTGATCTTCGGCGGCGTGCTGGAACGCCTGCCCGGCCTCAAGGTCTGCTTCGCCCACGGCGGCGGCAGCTTCCCCTACACCATCGGCCGCATCGAACACGGCTTCAACATGCGTCCGGATCTGGTCGCCACCGACAACCACCGCAACCCGCGCGAGTACCTGGATCGGGTCTACTTCGATTCATGGGTGGCCGATCCGCGCGCGCTGCGCTACCTGCTGGACACCGTCGGCATCGACCGGGTGATGCTGGGCACCGACTATCCGTTTCCGCTGGGCGAGCAGGAGCCCGGCGCCGGCATCGCCGCGCTGGCCCTGGGCGAAGCCGAACAGGCCCGCCTCTACCACGGCACCGCGCTGGAATGGCTGGGCCTGTCCCGGCAACGGTTCGACTGACCCATGCCGCACCTGACCCTGCAATACACCGACAACCTCGTCCTGGACGCGCGCGCGCTGTTGTCGCGGCTCAACCAGGTCCTGCTCGACAGCGGGCATTTCAACGAGGAAGCGATCAAGAGCCGCGCCGTCGCGCTGTCCGACTTTCTGGTCGGCACCGACGCCGATGCCGCGCGCGCGTTCGTCCATGCACGCCTGCGCATCCTTCCCGGCCGTGACGAGGCCGTGCGCGCGCAGTTGTCCGAGGCGCTGCTGCACGCGCTGCGCACGCACCTTCCGGCGGGGCCGCACGCCCTGCAGATCTGCGCGGAAGTCGGCGAACTTCCGGCCAGCTACCGCAAGACCACCGTTCCTCCCATCTCTTCACCGGCCTCTTCATGACCGACGCGCTGTCCCGTACCCATGCCATCGCCCTCGATGCCGCCGACCCGCTGCGCGCCCTGCGCAACGAGTTCCTGATTCCGAAGCACAAGCACAACGAGCAGCTCTATTTCTGCGGCAACTCGCTGGGCCTGCAACCGCGCGGCGCGCGCAAGTACGTGCAGGAGGTACTGGACAAGTGGGCCGAGCAGGCGGTGGAGGGTCACTTCACCGAGCCGGCGCAGTGGATGACCTACCACGAGCTGGTCCGCGACGGGCTGGCGAAAGTGGTCGGCGCGCAGCCGACCGAGGTCGTGGCGATGAACTCGCTGACCGCCAATCTGCACCTGATGATGGTCAGCTTCTACCGGCCCACCGCCGAGCGTCCGGCCATCCTGATGGAAGCCGGCGCGTTCCCGTCCGACCGCCACGCGCTGGAATCGCAGGTGCGTTTCCATGGCTTCGACCCGGCGAGCGATCTGATCGAGCTGGAACCGGATCAACCCGACGGCACGCTGTCGATGCAGGCCATCGAGCGCGCCATCGGCGAGCATGGCCATCGCCTGGCCCTGGTGCTGTGGCCTGGCATCCAGTATCGAACCGGACAGGCGTTCGACCTGGCGGAAATCACCCGCCTCGGCCACGCGCAGGGCGCGTTGGTCGGGTTCGACCTGGCCCACGCGGCCGGCAACCTGCCGGTGCAGCTGCACGCCAGTGGCGCCGACTTCGCGGTGTGGTGCCACTACAAATACATGAACGCCGGGCCGGGCGCGGTCGCCGGCTGTTTCGTGCATGAGCGGCACGCGCACACGGACCGCCCGCGCTTCGCCGGCTGGTGGGGCCACCAGAAGGAAAGCCGGTTCAGGATGGCACCCGAGTTCGTGCCCACGCCCGGCGCCGACGGCTGGCAGCTCAGCAATCCTCCGATCCTGGGCCTGGCCCCGTTGCGCGCCTCGCTGGAACTGATCGCGCAGGCCGGCGGCATGGCCGCGCTGCGCGCCAAGTCGGAAAAACTGACCGGCTTCCTGGAGGCGCTCATCCGCGCCCGCGTCGGCGACGCGCTGCAGATCGTCACGCCCGCCGATCCGGCCCAGCGCGGCGCGCAGTTGTCGCTGCGGGTGGTGGGCGGCCGCGAGCGCGGGCGCGACCTGTTCGAATACCTGGCGTCGGTCGGCACGATTGGCGACTGGCGCGAACCGGACGTGATCCGGATCTCGCCGACCCCGCTGTACAACCGTTTCATGGACGTCTACCGCTTCGTCGAGGAAGTGGAGACCTGGCGCGGCGTCTGACCGGAGCAACCCCTTGAACGCATCCAACGACCGTTCCCTCACCATCATCGGCGCCGGCCTGGCCGGCGCGCTGCTGGCGACCCTGCTGGCCCGCAAGGGCTGGCGGGTGGACGTGTACGAAAAACGCGGCGACCCGCGCGTCAAAGGCTATGGCGGCGGCCGATCGATCAACCTGGCCCTGGCCGAGCGCGGCCGCCACGCGCTGCGCCAGGCCGACGCCGACGAGGCGGTGATGAAGCAGGCGGTGATGATGCGCGGGCGCATGGTCCACCCGCGCGACGGCCAGCCGCAGTTGCAGCGCTACGGTCGCGACGATTCGGAAGTGATCTGGTCGGTGCACCGCGGCGATCTCAACATCACCCTGCTCGACCTGGCCGAACAGGCCGGCGCTTCGCTGCATTTCCACCGCCAGCTGGACACGGTGGATTTTCAGGACCGGGTGGCCACCTTCACCGATGATCGCGATGGCGGCCGCCATCCCATCGACTTCCGTTCGCTGGTTGGCGCCGACGGCGCCGGTTCGTCGCTGCGCGCGGCGATGCGGCTGCGCACCGATCTCGGCGAGCGCACCGATTTCCTCGACCACTCCTACAAGGAACTGGAAATCCCGCCGGCGGCCGACGGCGGCTTCCAGATCGAACCCAACGCCCTGCACATCTGGCCGCGCGGCCACTACATGTGCATCGCCCTGCCCAACGACGAAAAGACCTTCACCGTCACCCTGTTCCTGCCCAACCACGGCGATCCCGGTTTCGACACCGTGCACACGCCGGCGCAGGCGCGCGCGCTGTTCGAACGCGACTTCCCCGATGCGGTGCCGCTGATCCCGCACCTGGAAGAGGACTGGCACCGCAACCCGGTCGGCCTGCTGGCCACCCTGTACCTGGACCGCTGGTACATCGACGACCGCGCGGTCCTGCTCGGTGACGCCGCCCACGCGATGGTGCCGTTCCACGGCCAAGGCATGAACTGCGCCTTCGAGGACTGCGTGGCGCTGGCCGAGCAACTGGAGCGCCACGGGGAACGCGCCGAGGCCTTCGCCGCGTTCCAGCGCGAGCGCCAGCCCAACGCGCGCGCGATCCAGGAAATGGCGCTGGAGAACTACGTGGAAATGCGCGACAAGGTGGACGACGCGGCGTTCCTGCTCCAGCGCGAGCTGGAACGGACCCTGCAGGAGCGCCATCCGGGCCGCTTCGTACCGCACTACACCATGGTCACCTTCCTGCGCATTCCCTATCGGGTCGCGCTGGAGCGCAGCATCGTCCAGCGCGATCTGCTGGTCGCCGCCACCCGGGGACTGGAACGCCTGGATCAGGTGGACTGGGCGCGGGTGGATGCCGAAGTGATCCGTCGCCTGCAACCGCTGGAGGCGGAAGCGCGGTGAGCGCCAGCTTCCTGTTCTACGATCTGGAGACCTTCGGCGCGGATCCGCGCCGTACCCGCATCGCCCAGTTCGCCGCCCAGCGCACCGATGCGGAGCTGAATCCGATCGAGGATCCGATCGATTTCTTCGTCCAGCCCGCCGACGATCTGCTGCCCTCGCCCACCGCCACGCTGATCACCGGCATCACCCCGCAGCAGGCCGCGCGCCAGGGCGTCAACGAGGCGGCGGCGTTCGCCCGCATCGCCGACGAGATGTCGCGGCCGGATACCTGCACGCTGGGCTACAACTCGCTGCGCTTCGATGACGAGTTCGTCCGCCACGGCCTGTTCCGCAACTTCTTCGACCCCTACGAGCGCGAATGGCGCGGCGGAAATTCGCGCTGGGATCTGCTGGACGTGATGCGGTTGACCCACGCACTGCGCCCGGACGGCATCGTCTGGCCGCAGCGCGAGGATGGCGTCACCTCGTTCCGGCTGGAACACCTCGCGCTGGCCAACGATGTCCGCCAGGGCGATGCGCACGAGGCGCTGTCCGACGTGCGCGCGACCATCGGCATGGCCCGGCGGATGCGCCAGGCGCAACCCCGCCTGTGGGAATACGCGCTGAAACTGCGCGACAAGCGCTTCGCCGCCAGCCTGCTGGACACGGTGGCGATGACCCCGGTCCTGCACATCTCCCAGCGCTATCCGGCCAGCCGCATGTGCGCGGCGCTGGTGCTGCCGCTGGCGCGCCATCCGCAATACGACAACCGCATCATCGTGTACGACCTGGATGCCGACCCGGATCCGCTGCTGCACCTGGCACCGGAAGCCATCGCCGATCGCCTGTACACGCCCGCGGCGGATCTGCCGCCGGGTGAATCGCGCATTCCGCTGAAGGAAATCCACCTGAACAAGGCACCGGTGCTGGTCGCCCTGGCACACCTGCGCGATGCCGACTTCGAACGCCTGCGCATCGACCTGCTGATCACCGAGGCCAATGCCATCCGCCTGCGCGCGGCCGGACCGGCGCTGGCCGAGAAGGTGCGCCGCGTGTTCGCCGGCGAACGCGAGTTCGCCGTGCCCGATGTCGATGCCTCGCTGTATGGCGGTTTCCTTGGCGACGGCGACCGCCGCCGGTTTCCCGATCTGCGCGCCACCCCGCCGGAACTGCTGGGCCAGCGCGACTTCGGTTTCCGCGACCCGCGCCTGCCGGAACTGCTGTTCCGCTACCGCGCGCGCAACTGGCCGGCCACCTTGACCGCCGACGAACGCCTGCGCTGGGACGATTACCGCCGCCGGCGCCTGATCGGCGACAGTGGGCTTTCCGAGTACGGTTTCGAAAGTTTCCACGCTGAAATCGCCGCGCTGCGCGCGGCCCCCACCACCGACGGCCCGAAGCAGGCCCTGCTCGACCAGTTGCAGGCCTGGGGCCGGGATCTGGAGCAGAGCCTGTGAGCAGTTATTTTTCCGACGCCAGTTTCAAGTTCCTGCGCGGACTGGCGCGGCACAACGACAAGACCTGGTTCGCCGCGCACAAGGCGCAGTACGAGGAGCACATCAAGGAACCGTTCCTGCGCCTGCTGACCGATCTGCAACCGGATCTGGCGCAGGTCAGCGAACATTTCCGTTCCGATCCGAAGACGGTCGGTGGTTCGCTGTTCCGGATCTACCGCGACGCCCGCTTCTCCACCGACAAGTCGCCCTACAAATCCTGGCAGGGCGCACGCCTGTACCACGAACGCCGCAAGCAGGTGCCGGCGCCGTCGTTCTACATCCACCTGCAGCCGGGCGAATGCTTCGTCGGCGCCGGGTTGTGGCATCCGGAGCCGGATACCCAGCGCCGGGTGCGCCAGTTCATCTTCGACAATCCCGGCAGCTGGAAAGCCGCCGCGCACGCGCCGAAGTTCCGCCGGCGCTTCGACTTCGAGGAAAGCGAGATGCTGACCCGGCCGCCGCGCGGGTTTCCGGCCGAGTTCGAATTCATCGACGATCTCAAGCACAAGAACTTCGTGTTCTGGCGTTCGCTGGACGACAGCGTGATGACCGGACCTAAACTGCGCCAGGTGCTGGCCGCCGACCTGGCCGCGCTGGCGCCGTTCGTAGACTACCTGTGCGCGGCCCTGGACCTGGAGTTCTAGCCATGAAGAAGTGGATCGCCCTGGCCGTCCTGCTGATCGCCGGTTTGCTCGGCTACCTCGCCGCGGGCCCCTACCTGGCGATCCACGGCATCCGCCAGGCGCTGGCCGAACAGGACACCGCCAAGCTGGAACGCCACGTGGACTTCCCCGCCCTGCGGGTCAACCTGCGCGCGCAGGTGGAAGACCAACTGGCCCGCCGCGCCGGCCCCGGGTTCCAGTCCAGCCTGCTCGGCGCGTTCGCGCTGTCGGTGGCGAACAACGTCATCGGCAGCGGCGTCGACACGATGGTCACGCCGCTGGGCATCGGCGCCATCCTGCAGGGCCGTTCGATGTGGAAGAAGGCGGTCGGCGACACCGTCGGCGGCGATACCCATGCGCCACCGGTACCCGCGGATCCGCTGAAGGACGCCAAGCATCGTTTCGAATCCCTCTCGCGCTTCACCGCGACCATCCACGACGAGGACGGCCGCCCGGTCGTCTGCGTGTTCACCCGCCAGGGCCTGCGCTGGCGGCTCACCGACATCCGCCTGCCCCTGGACGGCCCGTAGAGCGGAGCTTGCTCCGCTTTCCCGGCCGTCCAGCACGTCCGAACGCCCAAGCCCCCAGCCGAGCAAGCTCGGCTCCACAACCCGGCGTAGAGCGGAGCTTGCTCCGCTTCCCCGGCTGTCCAGCACGTCCGAACGCCCAGGCATCCCCAGCCGAGCAAGCTCGGCTCCACAACCCGGCGTAGAGCGGAGCTTGCTCCGCTTCCCCGGCTGTCCAGCACGTCCGAACGCCCAGGCATCCCAGCTGAGCAAGCTCGGCTCTACAACCCGGCGTAGAGCGGAGCTTGCTCCGCTTTCCGGCCGTCCAACATGTCCGAACGCCCAGGCATCCCCAGCCGAGCAAGCTCGGCTCCACAACCCGGCGTAGAGCGGAGCTTGCTCCGCTTCCCCGGCTGTCCAGCACGTGCGAACGCCCAGCATCCCCAGCCGAGCAAGCTCGGCTCTACACACCGGCGTAGAGCGGAGCTTGCTCCGCTTCCTCGTATATCCAACGTGCCCGAACGCCCCACCAGCCAAGCAAGCCCGGCTCCAAGGGTCAGCGATCGCGCGGCTGCCAATCCCGGCGTGCGCGCGCCAGGCGCAGGAACCGTGCGGCCAGTTGCCAACGCGCCGCGCGCGGCAGGCGCGCCAGCTCCTCGCGGGGATCGGCAACGACACCGCCCGGCTGCCAGGCGAACGCGATCCGGTTGCTCATGCGGGGTTCCTCCAGCGCCAGCACGCGTCCGCCAAAGCTGCGCCGCATCCGCACCAGATGCCGGCGCGCGTCGGTGGCGTAGAGATTGACCGCCATCGCCCCGCCTTCGGCCAGCGCATCCCGGCAGTCGTCGTAGAACGCCTGGGTCGAGACCGAGGGCGAGATGCCCTCCGCCTCGTAGGCATCCACGAGCAGCAGATCATAGGCGCCACGACGCTGGCGCAGCATCGCCGCGCCGTCTCCCAGCCGGGCCTGGAAGCGCCCGCTGTTGGCGGGAACGCGGAAGGCATCGCGCAACGCCAGCACGCGGACATCGCTTTCGAACGCCTCGATGGAAGCTTCCGGCAGGTGCCGATGGCAGAACTTGGCCTGGGATCCGCCGCCCAGCCCGATGATTCCGATCCGTGGCGGCCGCGGGCGCAGCAGCAGCGCGGCCAGCATGGTGCGGGTGTAGCCGACCTGAAGCAAGTCCGGCCACCAGGTCAGCATGCGGCTCTGGGTCACGTCGCGATTGAATTGCAGCGTGGTGTACCACCAGCCGCGATGGACCCGGGGGGCGCCTTCGTTCACGGCGCCGGATCGTTGGCCACGCCGTGCGGGACGTGGCCGGCGGCCACGTGCGGGCGTGCGCTGTCGATGTTGTGCTGGGAATCGTCGAAGAAGATGTCGGCGCCGAAGGCGTCCAGGAATGGCCCCTTGTGACGTCCGCCCAGGAACAGCGCTTCGTCCAGGCGCACGCCCCACTCGCGCAGCGTGCGGATGACCCGTTCGTGCGCCGGCGCCGAACGGGCGGTAACCAGCGCGGTGCGAATCGGCGAGTGCTCGCCGGCCGGGAACATTTCCTGCAACTGGTGCAGTGCCGACAGGAAGCCCTTGAACGGTCCGCCCGACAGCGGCGCGCGCGCATTCTCGCGTTCGTGCCGGCCGAACGCTTCCACGCCCTGCTCGCGCGAAATCCGCTCGCTCTCGTCGCCGAAGATCACCGCGTCGCCATCGAAGGCGATCCGCAACTGGTCCTCGTGGCGCTGCCGGTGCGCCTGCGCCGGCAGGATGGTGGCCGCGGCGATGCCATGCTCCAGCGAACGCCGTACCGAATCCGGGTTGGCGGACAGGAACAGGTCCGCCCCGAACGGCCGGATGTAAGGCCAGGTCGGCTCGCCGGAGGTGAACACCGCGCGCACGATGCCCAGGCCGTGGTGCTGGATGGAATTGAAGATGCGCAGGCCGGTGTCGGCGGAATTGCGCGACAGCAGGATGACCTCCACCCGCGGCGTGTCGTCGGGCGCGCCGGCATTCAGCGCCAGCAGCTTGCGCACCACCGGGAACGCGACGCCCGGCGCGAGCACGTCGTCCTCGTGCTTGCGCTGGTGGTCGCTGTAGGCATCCACGCCCTGGCGTTCGAACAGCGCGTGGCTGTCCTCCAGATCGAACAGGGCGCGCGATGTCACCGCGACGGTCAACAGGCGGGGGGTATTGTCGGCCATGCGCACAGTATCCGCCATCGCGGGGCTTCCCCGCGAGCCGGCCCCGCCCCGCCCGCCGCCGCTCAATCCTCGGTCGAATCCACCATGAAGCGCGCGGGCGGACCACGCCGGTAATCGCGGGTCACCGCACGCACCTCGACCTCCATGCGCAGCGGCTTCTGCTGCGCGGGCGCGTCATCCGGCCACAGGAACAGCAGTTCGGCGCGGCGGCTGTTGCTGATCACCCGTACCGGTTCGGCCGGAAACACCGCATAGCTGGTGTCCGCCGAAACCACCCGGAACTCGAAACCGATGTCTTCCAGTCCGTAATCGCCGCGCGGCCAGTCCAGGCGCACCCCCAGCAGGCCCGAACCGTCGCAGGTGCCGGCCATGCCGCCCAGCCCGCGGGTAATCTCGGTGACCTTCAGTTCCGGCGCGCGCAACGTGTCTTCCGGCGCGTCCGTGGGCGTGGCCCCGGCCTGCAGTTCGAAAGGCGCCATGTGCGTGTTCAGTCCGCACGCCTGCACGCCCTGCGCGGGCAACAGCGCGCAAAGCCCCCACAACCACCAGTGTTTCATCCCCTGACTCCTGTTCGGCATCGGACTACCCCGTCCGCACTCCTCCCGGTGCCGGACGGCCCTGACGTTGCTTGCTGCATGGCGGCGTCCCCACGCCGCTTCCCCGCACCGCCCGTTACACCACGAACTGTTCGCTGAGGATACGTTCCTCCAGATTGTGCTCCGGGTCAAACAACAGGGTCACGGTTCGGTCCTGCGATTCGCGGATCGTCACCTCCACCACGTCGCGGACTTCGTGCGAGTCGGCGGTGGCGCTGACCGGCCGCTTGTACGGGTCCAGCACCCGGAACCGCACCTCGGTGTTCGCGCGCAGGATCGCGCCGCGCCAGCGGCGCGGGCGGAAAGGCGCGATCGGGGTCAGCGCGATCGTGCTCGAACCCAGCGGCAGGATCGGACCATGCGCGGAGAAGTTGTAGGCGGTGCTGCCGGCCGGCGTGGCGGTCAGCACGCCGTCGCAGATCAGTTCGTCCAGCCGGGTCTGTCCGTTCAGATCGATGCGGATGTGCGCGGCCTGGCGGGTCTGGCGCAGCAGCGAGACCTCGTTGTAGGCCAGCGAGCCGGTACTGGCGCCGGATTCGGTCAGCGCCAGCATCTCCAGCGGCCGCAGCTTGGCCGGCTCGGCCTGGGCGAGCCGGTCCAGCAGATCCTCGCTGCGGTACTGGTTCATCAGGAACCCGACCGTTCCCAGCTTCATGCCGAACACCGGTTTGCCCAGGCTACCGTGCCGATGCAGGGTCTGCAGCATGAAGCCGTCGCCGCCGAGCGCGCACAGCACGTCGGCTTCCTGCGGATCCTGGCTGCCGTGCAGGGCGGTCAGTTCGGCCAGCGCGTGCTGCGCTTCGGCGGCCGGACTGGCGAGAAAGGCGATGCGGGGCGTCTGGCTCATCCCGGGTTCCTGGTGGCTTGCCGGAGAGGATAACGGCAGAAGCCCGGGATTGGATGACCGCGATGCCATCCGTTCCGGGCCGCGCAAAAAAACAGGCCGGGTTGCCCCGGCCTGTTTTCGCCATCACGAGCGCCGCGATCAGCCCTGCGCGGCCAACTGGCCCAGTCGCTGCACGGCCACCGAAGCGGTCGGATAGTCCAGCGTCTTCTGCGCGGCCAGCTCGTTGAGCATGGCCAGGGTGAAGCGCAGGCCGGCGTCACCGCGCTGCAGCCATGCCTGGACCTTGGCGTCGGCGGTGTTGCCGGGCATCGACAGCACCTGCGAGGTCAGCGTGCGCTGGTGGTTGGTCAGCTCGTCGCGCAGCACGCCACGGGCCACCGCATGCCAGCGCCCGTCGACCTTCAGCGCGTCGACCTGATCCACCAGCCACGGCAGGTGCAGGGCTTCGCCCAGGCGGTAGTGGACCTTCGACACCTCGACCGGCTTGAGCTTGCGGGCACGCGCCAGTTCGATGATGTCGCAGGATGGCTCCAGGTACGGCAGCGCCGCCAACTGGCCCGCGAGGCCGGCCGGCAGGCCCTTGTCCTTCCAGGTCTGCAGGCTGGCGTTGTACGCCGGACGCAGCGAGTCCGGCAGCACGCCGTCGGCGGCCCGGATCTCGTTGAAGCCGTCGTAGTAGCGCTCCACCGCGGTGGCGATCGCCGGGATCGGACCCTGGCGGGTCAGCAACCAGCGGGTGAAGGTACGCTGCACCGACCAGATCACCTGCAACGCGTCGATCTGCACCGACTCCGGCACCTTGCCGTCGAGAGCGTCGATCTGCACCCACAGCTCACGCGCGTCCAGCGTCTCGCGGGTGATGGTGAAGGCCTTGGCGACCTCCGCCGGGCTGCGGCCGGTGTCCTCCTGCATGCGCAGCAGGAAGGTCGCGCCCATCCGGTTGATGGTGGTGTTGGTCACCGCGGTGGCGATGATTTCGCGCTTCAGGCGGTGCTTCTCCATGTCCGCGGCGTACTTCTTCTGCAGCGGCTTGGGGAAGTAGCGCTGCAGTTCCTTGGACAGGTACGGATCTTCCGGGATGTCCGAATCCAGCAATTGCTGGAACGCCACCAGCTTGGAGTACGACAGCAGCACCGCCAGTTCCGGCCGGGTCATGCCCTGCCCGCGCGCCTTGCGCTCGGCCAGTTCCGCATCCGAGGGCAGGTACTCGATCTGGCGATCCAGCAGGCCCTGGGATTCCAGGGTCTGGATGAAGTGCTGCTTGGAACCCAGGCGCGCCGCGCTCATCCGCTCCATCAGGCTGAGCGCCTGGTTCTGGCGGTAGTTGTCCCACAGCACCAACTGGGCGACCTCGTCGGTCATGTCCGCCAGCAACTTGTTGCGGGCATCCATGCGCAGCTTCTTCTCCTGCACCACGCCGTTGAGCAGGATCTTGATGTTCACCTCGTGATCGGAGGTGTCCACGCCGGCGGAGTTGTCGATGAAGTCGGTGTTGAGCAGCACGCCATGCTGGGCGGCCTCGATGCGGCCCAACTGGGTCAGGCCCAGGTTGCCGCCCTCGCCGACCACCTTGCAGCGCAGGTCGCGCCCGTCCACGCGCAGGCCGTTGTTGGCGCGGTCGCCGACATCGGCGTTGGTCTCGCTGCTGGCCTTGACATAGGTGCCGATGCCGCCATTCCACAGCAGGTCGACCGGCGACTTCAGGATCGCGCTCATCAGTTCGTTGGGCGACAGCGACTTCACGCCGTCGGCCAGGCCCAGCACCTCGCGCACCTGCGGAGTGATCTCGATCGACTTGGCGGTACGCGGATGGATGCCGCCGCCCTTGGAGATCAGCTTGGTGTCGTAATCGGCCCAGCTGGAACGCGGCAGCTTGAACAGGCGCTGGCGCTCCTGGAAGCTGCGCGCCGCTTCCGGCGACGGGTCCAGGAAGATGTGGCGATGATCGAACGCGGCCACCAGGCGGATGTGCGGCGACAGCAGCATGCCGTTGCCGAACACGTCGCCGGACATGTCGCCGATGCCCACGCAGGTGAAGTCCTGGGTCTGCGAATCGCGGCCCAACGCGCGGAAATGACGCTTGACCGATTCCCAGGCGCCGCGCGCGGTGATGCCCATGCCCTTGTGGTCATAGCCGACCGAACCGCCGGAGGCGAACGCGTCGCCCAGCCAGAAGTTGTGGGCGATGGCCAGGCCATTGGCGATGTCGGAGAACGTCGCCGTGCCCTTGTCGGCGGCGACCACCAGGTACGGATCGTCCTGATCGTGGCGGACCACGTTCAGCGGCGGAACGATCTTGCCGCCGACGATGTTGTCGGTGATGTCCAGCAGGCCCTGGATGAACATCTTGTAGCAGGCGATGCCTTCGGCCAGCACCGCGTCGCGATCTCCCCCCACCGGCGGACGCTTGACGAAGAAACCGCCCTTCGCGCCGACCGGCACGATCACGGTGTTCTTCACCATCTGCGCCTTGACCAGGCCCAGCACCTCGGTGCGGAAATCCTCGCGGCGATCCGACCAGCGCAGGCCGCCGCGGGCGACCGGGCCGAACCGCAGGTGCACGCCTTCCACGCGCGGGCCGTACACGAAGATCTCGCGATACGGACGCGGCTTGGGCAGATCCGGCACCTTGGCCGAATCGAACTTGAAGGCGATCGTGTGGGCCGGCTGGCCATCCACGCCAATCTGGTAGTAGCTAGTGCGCAGGGTCGCCTCGATGGCGCCGATGAAACCGCGCAGGATGCGGTCTTCATCCAGGCTGGACACGCGATCCATCAGCTTGAGCAGCGCCTTGTGGGTCGCCTCGACCTGTTCCTCGCGCTTGCCGCCACGGGCGTCCAGCACCGGTTGCAATGCCGTCAGCGTGGCTTCGTCGCCCTGCGCCAACGCGCGCAACTGGGCGGCGAAACGCTCCTGGCCGGCCTTGATTTCGGCTTTGCTCTCATGGCCGACCGCCGGATCGAAACGCGCCTCGAACAGTTCGACCAGCAGGCGAGCGAGCAGCGGATAACGGTTCAGCGTCTCCTCGACGTAGCTCTGCGAGAACGGCACGCCGGTCTGCAGCAGGTACTTGCAGTAACCACGCAGCATCGCGATCTGGCGCCAGGCCAGGCTCGCGCCGAGCACCAGCCGGTTGAAGCCGTCGTTCTCGGCGTCGCCGTGCCAGATCCGGGCAAAGGCTTCCTCGAACTGCGCGTGCAGGCGATCGGTATCGATCGCGCCGCCCACCGCTTCCACCTCGAACTCCTGGATGTAGACCGGCTCGGCGGCCTCCAGCCGGAACGGGTGTTCGGAGATGACCCGCAGGCCCATGTTCTCCATCAGCGGCAGCGCGTCCGACAGCGGAATATCGGCCTGCTGGCGATACAGGTTGAGCCGCAACCGGCCCTCGCCGGCGCGCGCGCGGCGCGAGCGGTGCAGGCTCAGGCGCAGCGCGTCCGGACCGTCGAGCGCGGCCAGGTTCTCCACGTCGTTGGCGGCGAATTCCGGCGACACCGTCTCGATGTAGCCGGCCGGCAGCGCGCGGCCGAAACGGCTCATCAGCTTCAGGCCCTCGCCCTCGCCGTGGCGCGCGATCAGCGTCTCGCGCAGATCGTCCTGCCAGTTGCGCAGCAGGTGGGCGATGTCGGCTTCCAGCGCGGCGGTGTCGACGTCGATCTGCTCGCCGGCCTTCGGGCGGATGGTGAGGTGCAGCTGCGCCAGCGGCGACTCGCCCAGTTGCACGTTGGTGTCGACGTACTCGCCATGCAGGGCCTGCTTCAACAGCGCCTCGATGCGCAGGCGCACGTCGGTGTTGAAGCGATCGCGCGGGATGTACACCAGCGCGGAGAAGAAGCGGCCATAGCGATCACGGCGCAGGAACAGCTTGCTGCGCACGCGCTCCTGCAGGCCGAGGATGCCCATCGCGGTGCGGTTGAGTTCTTCCTCGCTGGACTGGAACAGTTCCTCGCGCGGCAGGGTTTCCAGGATGTGGCGCAACGCCTTGCCGCTGTGGCTGCTCGGCGACAGGCCGGAATTGCGCATCACGAATTCATGGCGCTCGCGCACCAGCGGGATTTCCCACGGACGGCGGTTGTAGGCGCTGGACGTGTACAGGCCGATGAAGCGCTGCTCGGCGATCGGGGTGCCCTTGGCGTCGAATTCCAGCACGCCGATGTAGTCCATGTTGCCCGGGCGATGCACGTTCGAGCGGCGGTTGGTCTTGGTCAGGATCAATGCATCTACCGAACCGGATTGCGGCATGTAGTGCGCGGCCAGGGTCTTGACGCTGCGCGGCGTCGAGGCGTCGTCGCCCCGCAGCAGGCCCAGGCCACTGTCTTCCACCGCACGCAGGATGCCGTCGCCATTGCCCTTCTCCACGCGGTACTCGCGGTAGCCGAAGAAGGTGAAGTGGTCATTGGCGGCCCAGCGCAGGAATTCCTGCGCCTCGTGGCGGCCGGCGTCGCTGATCGGCAGGCGGCGGGTGGCCAGATCGTCGGCCAGCGTGAGCATCTTCTCGCGCATCACGCTCCAGTCGCGGACGATCGCGCGCACTTCTCCCAGCACCTGGCGGATGCGCTGTTCGATGCGCGGCATGTCGCCGGCCTGCTGGCGATCGATCTCCAGCACCATCAGCGATTCCGGCTTGCCCTCGCCCACCGCGGTCGCCTTGCCGGCCTTGTCGCGGGTGAAACGCACCAGCGGGTGGCCCAGTACGTGCACGCCCACGCCCATCTCCGCAAGCGCCATGCTGACCGAGTCGACCAGGAACGGCATGTCGTCGTTGATGATCTGCAGCACGGTGTGCGGCGCTTCCCAGCCATTGGCCTGGGCGGTGGCGTTGAACACGCGCACGTTGGCGGTGCCGGGCTTGCGCGCCCGCGCGAATTCCAGCATGTCGGCGGCGATGGCCGCCCAGATTTCCGGTGCGTGGTGCGGATACTCGTCATCCGCCATCCGCTTGTAGAACGCTTCGGTGAAGGCCAGCGCCTCGGCCTGGCGCGCCGCCGGCACGCGCTTGCGGATGGCCGCGTAAATCGGCTCCAGCGAGAACACCGCCGGCCCCTTGCCCGCGCTGCCCGCCGGGATGGTCTTGACCGCCTTGCTGGTCTTGCTGGCCGCGGCCTTGCCCGCTGCCCCCGCGGCCTTGGCCGCGCCGGTCTCCGGTCGGGCAGCCACCTTCTTGGTCGGGGTCTTCTTCGGCGTCACCGCCTTGGCGGACTTGGCCGCGGCCGGTTTGGGCTTCTGTTTCTTCGGGGCTTTCTTGGAGCTGCGCACAGCGTTCATGCAGATGGAGACTCTACGATTGGTAGTCGAATGGTCATTGTATCCCCCGTCGCCATGACAAAACTTGTTGCGCGGCGTCATAAGAAGGGGTTGCAAAGCACTAGACGAAGGACTAGGCGATTTGCCTCATCGGTGATTCCCGGTGCGATGACGGAGCCATGCGCATGCCGATGGAATCCCCATCGGGGAACCTCTGGCGCCTCCAGCATGAATGGCGCCCTTTGCACACACGCCAAGCCGCCTTTCAAGCCTGTTCAAATTCTAAACTGGACGGTATAGTCCAACGCCTTATGTCGTCCGTCCTCCCCTCCTTCGCCGCGATCCAGCGACGGCAACGCGTGCACGCGGCCGTCCGCGAGTTGCTGGCCGAGCAGGGATTCCGGATCAGCATGGATGCGGTGGCCGCCCGGGCCGGCTGCTCCAAGCAGACCCTGTATGCCCAGTTCGGCAGCAAGCAGGCGCTCCTGCGCAGCATGATCGACGAGCACCTGGACCTGACCACCGTTCGCCTGGAGGACGGTCCCGGTACCGGCAACGATGTCCGCGGGACCCTGCTCGCCTTCGCGATGGAGCATCTGGCCCACCTGTGCGATCCTTCGGTGGTCGCAACCAGCCAGTTGCTCACCGCGGAGGCCCACCAGTTTCCCGAAGAGGCGAAAGCGCTGTACCGGGACGGTTGCGAGCGGCTGACGGAACGGCTTGCCCGCTGGCTCGCCTCGGCCATGGAACGCGGCCTGCTGAAGCAGGACGATCCGCACCTGGCGGCCGAGTTGCTGTTGAGCATGATTACCGGCCTTGATTTCGAACGGCAGCGCTTCGCCGTACCGCATCGACGCAGCCTCGCGGCCCGCCGCCGCTGGGCCGAGTTCGCCGTCGACGGGTTCCTCCGCGCCTTCCCGCCCGCCATCGGCAGGGCGGCGGCGGCGGACGCCCCCTCTATACCCCCCCAAGAATTCCAAATCTGACACGGAGCTCCACCGATGACCGCCCCCGTCCGTTCCGTCGCCCTTTGCTGTGCCCTCGCACTGGCACTGGCTGCCTGCAGCAAGAACCAGGAACAGCCGCAGATGCCGCCACCCGAAGTCGGTGTGGTCAAGGCCAATCCGCAGACCGTGCCGCTGGAGCGTGATCTGGTCGGCCGGTTGTCCCCGGTCCGCAGTTCCGACGTGCGCGCCCGCGTCTCCGGCGTGCTGGTCAAGCGCGTGTACCAGGAAGGCACCGACGTGAAGGAAGGCCAGGTGCTGTTCCAGATCGATCCGGCGCCGCTGCGCGCTTCGCTTAGCGCGGCGCAGGCCAACCTGGCCTCGGCGCAGGCGACCTACGCCAACGCCAAGGTCTCCGCCGATCGCGCCCGCCAGCTGGCGCCGCAGAAGTTCGTGTCCAAATCCGACCTGGACAACGCCGAGGCCGCCGAACGCAGTGCCGCCGCCGCGGTCCAGCAGGCCCGCGCCAACGTCGAGACCGCACGCATCAACCTGGGCTACGCCAGCGTCACCGCGCCGATTTCCGGCCGTGCGGGCAAGCAGCAGGTGACCGAGGGCGCGCTGGTCGGCCAGGGTGAAGCCACCCTGCTGACCACCGTCGATCAGCTCGATCCGCTGTACGTCAACTTCTCGATCAGCGCGGCCGAACTGGAAGCGCTGCGCAGTGCCCAGAGCGGAGGCAATGTGCAGTTGTCCGACACCGGCACCGCCCAGGTCCAGGTCAAGCTCGCCGACGGTACGATCTACGACCAGCCGGGCACCCTGGATTTCTCCGGCGTGGTGGTGGATCCCGCCACCGGCAGCGTCTCGCTGCGCGCTACCCTGCCCAACCCGGATCGCAAGCTGCTGCCCGGCGCGTTCGTCACCCTGCGCGCCACCCTGGGCCAGCAGAACAATGCCTTCCTGATCCCGCAGGGCGCGATCCAGCGCGACACCCAGGGCGCCTATGCGATGGTCGTCGGCCAGGACGGCAAGGTCGTGCGCAAGCCGGTGGATGCCAAGCAGGCCGTCGGCGCCAACTGGCTGATCACCAGCGGCCTGGCCGCCGGTGACCAGGTCGTCGTGGACGGACTGCAGAAGGTTCGCGAAGGCGCTCCCGCCAAGCCCGTGACCGCCGGCGCCAAGCCGGCCCAGCCGGGGGCCGCGGCGGGCCAGAAGCCCGCGGCCGCCGAAGGCGCGAAGCCGGAAGGCAAGGCCGAATAAGGATCCGCCCCCATGCCCAAGTTTTTCATCAACCATCCGGTCTTCGCCTGGGTCGTGTCGATCCTGATCTCGCTCGCGGGCGTGATCTCGATCCTCAACCTGGGCGTGGAGTCCTATCCCTCCATCGCCCCGCCGCAGGTGACGGTCAGCGCGAGCTATCCCGGCGCCAGCGCCGAGACCACCGAGCGCTCGGTGACCCAGGTCATCGAACAACAGCTCACCGGTATCGACAACCTGCTGTATTTCAGTTCCACGTCGAGCTCTTCCGGTCGCGCGACGGTCACCCTGACCTTCCAGACCGGCACCGACGCCGACATCGCCCAGGTCCAGGTGCAGAACAAGGTCGCGCTGGCGACCCCGCGCCTGCCGTCCGAGGTGACCGCGCAGGGCGTGGTGGTGGCCAAGGCCAACGCCGGCTTCCTGATGGTGGTGGGCCTTCAGTCGGACAATCCGGCGGTGGATCGCAACCACCTCAACGACATCCTGGCCTCGCGCGTGCTTGACCAGGTCTCGCGCATCCCCGGCGTCGGCAGCACCCAGCACTTCGGTTCCGAGTACGCCATGAACCTTTGGCTGGATCCGGGCAAGCTGCAGGGCTACAACCTGTCCTCCAGCGAAGTGCTGGCGGCGGTCAAGGGCCAGAACGTGCAGTTCGCCGCCGGTTCGGTCGGTTCCGATCCGGCGCCGGAGGGCCAGGCGTTCACCGCGACCGTGTCGGCCGAGGGCCGGTTCACCTCGCCGGAGCAGTTCGAGAACATTATCCTGCGCGCCAACAGCGACGGTTCCACCGTGCGCCTGAAGGACGTGGCGCGGGTTGAGTTCGGCGCCCAGAACTACGGCTTCGACACCCAGTACAACGGCAAGCCGGTCGGCGCCTTCGCCATCCAGCTGCTGCCGGGCGCCAACGCGCTGAACGTGGCCGAGGCCGTGCGCACCAAGATGGACGAGCTGCAGCCCAGCTTCCCGCAGGGCGTGTCCTGGTTCTCGCCGTATGACACCACCACCTTCGTGACCATTTCGATCGAGGAAGTCGTCAAGACCCTGTTCGAGGCGATCCTGCTGGTGTTCCTGGTGATGCTGATCTTCCTGCAGAACTTCCGCGCCACCATCATCCCCACCCTGGTCATCCCGGTCGCCCTGCTGGGCACGTTCTGGGGCCTGAGCGTCATCGGCTTCACCATCAACCAGCTGACCATGTTCGCGCTGGTGCTGGCGATCGGCATCGTGGTGGACGATGCGATCGTGGTGATCGAGAACGTCGAGCGCATCATGGCGGAAGAGAAACTGCCGCCGCGCGAGGCCACCATCAAGGCGATGGACCAGATCACCGGCGCGGTCATCGCGATCACCGTGGTGCTGGCGGCGGTATTCATCCCGTCCGCGCTGCAGGGCGGCGCCTCGGGCGAGATCTACAAGCAGTTCGCGCTGACCATCGCCATCTCGATGGCGTTCTCGGCGTTCCTCGCGCTGGGCTTCACCCCGGCGCTGTGCGCCAGCTTCCTCAAGCAGCACGAGCATGACAGCCACGAGAAGAAGAACATCGTCTTCCGCCTGTTCGAGAAG
Organism: Pseudoxanthomonas sp. PXM04; assembly: GCF_014851695.1. Taxonomy (NCBI): domain Bacteria; kingdom Pseudomonadati; phylum Pseudomonadota; class Gammaproteobacteria; order Lysobacterales; family Lysobacteraceae; genus Pseudoxanthomonas; species Pseudoxanthomonas sp. PXM04. Next base: position 1,095,769 of record NZ_JACVAG010000001.1, on the reverse strand, counting down.
TACTACGCCAAGGTCGAGAAGACCTACGTCGGCCACATCGGCGCGGCAATCCGGCATACCCCGCGCTGGATGGTGGTGTTCGCGCTGCTGACCGTGCTGTGCGGCTTCCTGTTCACCCGCATCCCGAGCAGCTTCCTGCCCGAGGAAGACCAGGGCTACGCACTGGCGATCGTGCAGTTGCCGCCGGGCAACACCATGAGCAAGACCAACGAGGTGTTCACCCAGATCCGCGGCACCCTCAGCCAGATGGAGGGCTTCGAGGGGATGATGCAGGTGTCCGGCTTCAGCTTCCTGGGCCAGGGCGAGAACGTCGGCATGGCGTTCATCAAGCTCAAGCCATGGGACGAGCGCGAGGTCGTGGTCACCGACTTCATCCAGCAGGCCAACGGCGCGCTGTATGGCATCAAGGGGGCGCAGATCTTCGTGGTCAACCTGCCCACCGTGCAGGGCCTGGGCCAGTTCGGCGGCTTCGACATGTGGCTGCAGGATCGCAGCGGCGCCGGCGAGGCCGCACTGCTGGCCGCCCGCAACACCCTGCTCGGCAAGGCGGCACAGGACAAGACCCTGGTCGGCGTGCGCCCGAACACCCTGGAAAACGCCCCGCAGCTGCAGCTCAGCGTGGACCGCGTGCAGGCCCAGGCGATGGGACTGTCGGTGGGCGACATCTACACCTCGATCCAGCTGATGCTGGCCCCGGTGTACGTCAACGACTTCTTCTACCAGGGCCGTATCAAGCGCGTGAACATGCGCGCCGATGCTCCATACCGCACGGGCGCCGAGTCACTGGGCCGCATCTACACGCCCAGCAGCCTGCAGACCGACGCCAGCGGCGGACGCGCGATGATCCCGCTGTCCACCGTGGTCCATTCGGAGATGGGTTCGGTGCCGCCGTCGCTGTCGCGCTACAACGGCTATGCCGCCGTCAACATCAACGGCGCGGCCGCTCCGGGCAGTTCCTCCGGCCAGGCGATGACCACGATGGAGAACATCGTGACCAACGATCTGCCGCAGGGCTTCGGCTATGACTGGAGCGGCATGTCGTACCAGGAAATCCTGGCCGGCAACAGCGCCACGCTGCTGATGGTGCTGTCGATCGTGGTGGTGTTCCTGTGCCTGGCCGCCCTGTACGAGAGCTGGTCGATTCCGGTGGCGGTGCTGCTGGTGGTGCCGCTGGGCGCCCTGGGCGCGCTGGCCTTCACCATGATGCGCGGCCTGTCGAACGACATCTTCTTCAAGATCGGCCTGATCACCATCATCGGCCTGGCCGCCAAGAACGCCATCCTGATCGTCGAGTTCGCGGTCATGGAGCGCAAGATGGGCAAGACCCTGCGGGATGCGGTGATCACCGCCGCCCACCTGCGTTTCCGCCCGATCCTGATGACCTCGTTCGCGTTCATCATGGGCGTGCTGCCGATGGCGATCTCGTCCGGCGCCGGCGCCAATGCCCGTCACGCCATCGGTACCGGCGTGATCGGCGGCATGCTGGCGGCGACGTTCCTGGGCCTGCTGCTGATCCCGGTGTTCTTCGTCGCGGTGCGGCGCGTGCTCGGCGACAAGATGGACGAGCCGTCCCGCGAGTACCTGGAGGCGCACGACGTGCCCACCTCGCGCTGACGCCGCCAAGGCGTGCCAACGCACACGGAAACCCCGGCCTGGCCGGGGTTTTCCGTTTCTGGCGGATGCGATTCAAGGCATGCGCGGTGCAGTCGCCATTTTTGTAATGGCCATTATTTAACGCGCAGGAGGTGACTTCCTTCCCTTCCGGCGTCCCGTCTCATCCCGTGATAATCGCGCGATCCAAGATGTCGATCCGGGCCCCGCCCGTTCGTCGTCTTCCTGAATCCCCCACCATCGATGCCCGCCATGACACGGAACGCCACTGCACGGAAACCTCCTTCCACCACCCGCCGCATGGTCCTGATGCTGCTGGGCGTGGTCCTGATCTTCGGTGGCGTGTTCGCCATCAAGGCGTTCATGAACCAGGGCATGAACCAGTTCTTCGACAACATGCCCCAGCCGGCCTCCACCGTGACCGACTGGACCGCCAAGCGGGAACGCTGGGTCGATGCCCAGCAGGCGGTAGGCACGTTCGTCGCCATCCAGGGCACCGACGTGACCACCGAGGCCGGTGGCGTGGTGCGCGAGCTTTCGATCAACGTCGGCCAGCCGGTGAAGGCAGGCGCGGTGCTGGCGCGGTTGAATACGGCCAATGAACTGGCGGTGCTGCGTTCGCTGGAAGCTTCCGCCAAGCTGGCCGCCGTCCAACGCGATCGCTGGCAGGCGCTGGCCCGCGACAAGCTGGTCTCGCAGGCCGATGCCGAGGAGCGCAGCACCCAGGCCGCGACCGCGCAGGCCCAGGTCGAGGCGCAGCGCGCCCTGATCGCGCAGAAGACCATCACCGCGCCGTTCAGCGGCGTGCTCGGCATCCGCAAGGTCAGCCTGGGCCAGTACCTGAGCCCGGGCGACGCGATCGTCACCCTGCAGACGCTGGATCCGATCTACCTCGACTTCACCCTGCCCGAGCAACGCGTCGGACAGGTGACCCGCGGAAGCCGGATCCGTGCCACGGTCGATGCGCTCCCCGGCCAGGTGTTCGAGGGCGAGGTCACCGCGGTGGAACCGCTGGTCGATGTGGCCACCCGCAACTTCAAGGTCCAGGCGACCCTGGTCAATCCCGACGGCGCATTGCGTCCGGGCACCTTCGCCCATGTCGGCTTCGATACCGGCAGTGCGCAGGACGTGGTGGTGGTGCCGCAGACCGCGGTCAGCTTCAATCCCTACGGCAACGCGGTCTACGTGATCCAGGAAATCGCCCGCGCCAAGGGCGAGACCGACATGCAGGGCAAGCCGTTGACCGGCAAGAAGCTGATCGTCAAGCAGCGCTTCGTCAAGACCGGCGCCACCCGTGGTGACCTGATCGCGATCACCCAGGGCCTCAAGGCCGGCGAACGGGTCGCGACCACGGGCCTGCTGAAGCTGCGCAACGACGCCGAGGTGGTGGTCAACAACAAGGTCCAGCCGAGCGCCAACGCCGCGCCGGCTCCGGAAAACCGTTGACGGAGACCCGGCGATGAAATTCACCGACATCTTCATCAACAAACCGGTGCTGGCGGTCGTCGTCAGCCTGTTCATCCTGCTGTTCGGGCTGCGCTCGTTCACCGAGTTGAACGTGCGCCAGTATCCGGAACTGCGCAACGCGGTGGTCAACATCAGCACCACCTACTACGGTGCCGATGCCGACCTGATCCAGGGCTTCATCACCACCCCGCTCGAACGCGAGGTCGCCAGCGCCGAGGGCATCGAGTACCTCAGTTCGACCAGTTCGGCCGGCGTCAGCCTGATCCAGGCTTACATCCGCCTGGATCAGGATCCGAACGAAGCGCTGACCCAGATCGCCGCCAAGGTCAACAAGATGCGTGGCCAGCTGCCGCCGGAGTCCGAGGACCCGGTGATCGACTTGCAGCAGGGCCAGCAGATCGCGGCGATGTACGTGTCGTTCGCTTCCGAGACCCTGGACAACAACCAGATCACCGACTACCTGACCCGCGTCGTCCAGCCCAAGCTGGTGACCGTGTCCGGCGTGCAGCGCGCCGACATCCTCGGCGCCGGCACCTTCGCCATGCGCGTCTGGCTGAAGCCCGACCGGATGACCGCGCTGCGGGTCACCGCCAGCGATGTCGCCAACGCCCTGCAGAACAACAACGTGCTGTCGGCGGTGGGTTCGACCAAGGGCGAGATGGTCGCGATCGACATGACCGCACGCACCGATCTGCGCAACGCGGACGAGTTCCGCCGCCTGATCGTGCGCGAGGAGAACGGCGCGATCGTCCGCCTGGGCGACGTCGCGGACGTGGTCCTGGGCTCGGAGAATTACGGCACCTCGGTGCGCATCAACGGCGAAGCGGCGACCTTCATGGGCATCTTCGTCGCCCCGGACGCCAACTCGCTGGACGTGATCAAGGAAGTGCGCAAGCTGTGGGACGGTGAAATCGTGCCGCAGCTGCCGGAAGGCATCAAGGCGACGATCCCCTACGACAGCACGGAGTCCATCCAGGATGCCATCGACGAGGTGGTCAGCACGATCGTGGAAGCGGTGATCATCGTGATCGTGGTGATCTTCCTGTTCCTGGGTTCGCTGCGCAGCGTGCTGATTCCGGCGGTGACCGTGCCGCTGTCGCTGGTCGGCGCGCTGTTCCTGATGCTGCTGATGGGCTTCACCATCAACCTGCTGACCCTGCTGGCGATGGTGCTGGCGATCGGCATCGTGGTGGACGACGCCATCATCGTGCTGGAGAACATCCATCGCCACATCGAGGAAGGCATGTCGCCCTATGACGCCTCGATCAAGGGCGCGCGCGAACTGGCCTGGCCGGTGGTGGCGATGACCACCACCCTGGTTGCGGTCTATCTGCCGATCGGTTTCCAGGGCGGCCTGACCGGCGTGCTGTTCACCGAGTTCGCCTTCACCCTGGCCGGATCGGTGCTGCTGTCGGGCGTGATCGCCCTGACCCTCAGCCCGATGATGTGCGCCAAGATCCTCAAGCCGCACAGCGCCGGCGGCAAGGGCAAGCTGGAGAAGTGGCTGGACGCCCGCTTCGAGACCCTGCACCGCAGCTACCAGCGCCGCCTGCACGGGACCCTGGAAACCAAGGCGGTGATCGGCATCTTCGGCCTGCTGGTGCTCGCCTCGTGCGCCTTCCTGTACACCTCCGCGCCGCAGGAACCGGCGCCGCTGGAAGACGAAGGCTTCATCTTCTCCATCGCCAGCGCCGATCCCTACTCCACCCTGGACTACGTGGAGCGCTACACCGAGGAAGTCACCACGATTGCCAAGGGCGTGCCCGAGATCCAGGACTACTTCCTGTTCAACGGCGGTTTCGGCGGCAGCGGTGGCGGCGCCAGCCCCAGCGCCATGGCCGGCTTCGTGCTCAAGCCCTGGAGCCAGCGCGAGCGTTCGACCAAGGCGGTGCTGGAGCAGGAACTGCAGCCGAAGATGAGCGGCGTCAGTGGCCTGAACGTGTTCGCGCTGGTGCCCCCGTCCCTGCCCAGCGCGGGCGGCGACGGCGGTGGCGAGTTCATCATCGGCGGCGTGGGCGAGCTGAGCCAGCTCAACGAGCTGGCCGACACCATCCTGCAGAAGGCCATGGCCAGCAAGCGCTTCATCTTCCTGGACAAGGACCTGAAGATCGACAAGCCGCGCATCGAGGTGGAGATCAACCGCGACAAGGCGGCCAGCCTGGGCATCGACATGCGGACGCTGGCGGCCGACATGTCGGCCATGCTGTCGGGTGGCTATACCAACCGCTTCGCGATGCAGAACCGCTCTTACCTGGTGATTCCGCAGGTGCAGCGCAACGATCGCCTCAACGCCAGCGATCTCGAGAACTACTACACCCGTACCCGCGACGGCGAACTGGTGCCGCTGTCGACCATCGTGACCCTGAAGGAAAGCGCGCAGCCGCAGTCGCTCAAGCGCTTCCAGCAGCTCAATGCGGTGTCGATCACGTTCGCGCCGCGTCCCGGCGTCAGCAAGGGCGAAGCCCTGGCCATCCTGGACCAGGCCGCCAAGGAAGTGCTGCCGCAGGGCTACTCGGTCGACTACGCCGGCGAATCGCGCCAGTTCAAGCAGGAGGGCTCGGCGATGCTGATGACCCTGGTGCTGGCCCTGATCGTGATCTTCCTGGTGCTGTCGGCGCAGTTCGAGAGCTTCCGCGACGCATTGATCATGCTGCTGACCGTGCCGATGGCGATCTGCGGCGCATTGCTGACCCTCAACGTGCTGGCGCTGGCCGCGCAGATCCTGCAGATGATGGGTATCGAGGCCTTCCCCGGGATGAGCATCAACATCTACACCCAGGTGGGCCTGGTGACGCTGGTGGGCGTGATCTCCAAGCACGGCATCCTGATCGTGGAGTTCGCCAACAAGCTGCAACTCGAACGTGGCCTGTCCAAGCGCGAGGCCATCGAGGAAGCGGCCGCCATCCGCCTGCGCCCGGTATTGATGACCACCGCCGCGCTGGTGTTCGCGATGATCCCGCTGCTGATCGCCACCGGCCCGGGCGCCGCGTCGCGGTTCTCGATGGGCGTTGTGATCGCCTCGGGCATGACCATCGGCACCATGTTCACCCTGTTCGTGCTGCCGGCGTTCTACCTGTACCTGGCCCGCGACCATTCCCGTGAACGTGCCCATGCGGGAGAAACCGCTCCGCCGGCCCTGCCCAGCGAACCCGCGCCCGGGCACTGAAAGACGACGAATCCTTCATGACTGCAAGAAAAGCCCCGGCCATGCCGGGGCTTTTTCATTTGTGTTCCCGCTGGGTCGTGAGGCGGTTTGGGAATCCTCCGATGGTGTCGGCTGGCGCACCGGCACAGGCTGGCATCTCCTTTCCCCGCTTCCACGCGACACCATGTCCCACGAATCCCGGCGCCGCCGGTCGGTCTCCGGCCGGGTGCTTCTGCTGCTGGCCATGATGCTGCCGGTACTCATCCCCGGAACGGCAATTGCGCGGACGATTTACGGCAGCGCCACCGGCCATGGTTACGCCGAGTTGTTCGCCGGGCAACCCGGCCGCGTGTTCACCGCGCCGGCGTACTCGGAACGGGGGCAGTCGGTCCGCAATATCTATGTCAGCAAGGAAGAGTACGGCCGGGAGAAAATCGAGGATCCGCATGTGCGCTTCCAGCCGTACATCGATGGCCAGGACGTCGACGTGTGGCTTGCGTACGATGGCGTCACGGTGGGTGAACGCAGCTTTCGTTTCGACGACGCACGGACATTCGGCGAAGAGACGTCCGCAACACATCACCCGATGTACGCCGACCTGCACGTGGCACCGCGCCACGGTGATCGCCCGGCCCTGTTCTGCATCGAAAGCCATCCCGGCGACGAGGATGCCGGTGTCTCCGAGATTCCGCTCTTCCTGCTCGTCGACCCATTGTCGGCGCGGGCCCGACTGTATCGCCTGCCTGGGCTGTTTACCTCCTGCGCGGCCGTGACCGCCACGCCGGATGGACAACTCTCGTTCCCCGCCGTCCACCGTGTCCGCGATGAAAACGGGCAGCCTATCGGCGCCCGCCTGATCGACCATCGCATCGACGGGGAACGCTTCGTGGAGACCGGACGCCTCCGCACGGTCCGCTTCGTCGATCCGCCCGATCCATTCCGGTTCGTCGTCGATTCCGATTGATTCCGGCCTTCCATCGACGATCGGGCGGTTTGCCGGCGCGGTTCGGCAGTACCGGGCCATGAAAAAACCCCGGCAAGCCGGGTTTTCTCATCCGGGTCCTTCCGTCCCTTGGGAGCGGAAAGGCGCGGCCGGCTCAGCGCAGGCCGGTTTCGTTGCGGGCGATGACCAGGCGCTGGATTTCGCTGGTGCCTTCGTAGATTTCGGTGATCTTGGCGTCGCGGAAGTAGCGCTCCAGCGGCATCTCCTTGGAGTAGCCCATGCCGCCGTGGATCTGCACGGCCTGGTGGGTGATCCACATCGCCGCCTCGGAGGCGGTCAGCTTGGCAATCGCCGCCTCGTTGCTGAAACGCTGGTCCTGGCCCTTCACCCAGGCCGCGCGCAGGGTCAACAGCAGCGCAGCGTCCAGCTTGCACTTCATGTCGGCGATCTTGGCCTGGGTCATCTGGAAGGTGCCAATCGGCGCACCGAAGGCCTTGCGCTCCTTCACATAGGCGATCGTCGCCTCATAGGCTGCGCGGGCCACGCCGATCGCCTGCGAGGCGATGCCGATGCGTCCGGCGTCCAGCACCCCCATCGCGATCTTGAAGCCCTCGCCTTCGGCGCCCAGCACATCCTCGGCAGCCACCACGTAGTCGGTGAACTCGATTTCGCAGGTGGCCGAAGCGCGGATGCCGAGCTTGGGTTCGGTCTTGCCGCGGTGGAAGCCCGCCTTGTCGGTATCGACCAGGAACGCGGTGATGCCGCGCGCGCCCTTGTCCGGTTCGCTCATCGCGAACAGCACGATGTACTTGGCGACCGGTCCGGAGGTGATCCAGCTCTTCTTGCCGTTGATCACGTAGCTGCCGTCGGCCTGCTTGAGCGCGCGGCAGCGCATGGCGGTGGCGTCGGAACCGGACTGCGGCTCGGTCAGCGCGAAGGCGCCGATTTCCTTGCCTTCGGCAATCGCGCGCACGTACTTCTGCTTCTGCGCTTCGGTGCCGAACTTGAGGATGCCGTTGCAGAACAGCGAGTTGTTCACCGACATGATGGTCGAGTGGGCCGCGTCACCGGCGGCGATCTCGACCATCGCCAGCACGTAGGCAATCGGGTCCATGCCGGCGCCGCCGTACTCGGTCGGCACCTCGATGCCCATCAGGCCGTTCTCACCGAGCAGGCGGATGTTCTCCAGCGGGAATTCGCCGGTCTTGTCGTGGTGCTCCGCACTGGGGGCGATCTTTTCCTGGGCAATCCGGCGCGCCACGTCCTGGATCATCAACTGCTCTTCGGTGAATGCGAAATCCACGGCTAAAACCCCTCACTCCAAAATATTTTGAATACCAATTGTAACCCGGCGACCCCACACCATGCGCTGGCGTATGTGCCGCTTGACCGGACCCGGCGTCAGGCGGAAAATATCTCTATATCGCGATAGGAAGATATTTATGGATCTGGAAGCCTGGTCGAGCCGACTCAAGGTCTTCGCCGATGCGACCCGCGTGCGCCTGCTGGCCCTGCTGGCCGGCGAGGAACTGACCGTGGCCGAGCTCTCCGCCATCACCCAGCTCGCCCAGCCCCGCGTGTCCACCCACCTGGCCAAGCTCAAGGAAGCCGGCCTGGTGCGTGACCGGCGCGCCGGCGTGTCCGCCTATTATCGCTTCGACGAGGACAAACTGGACCCGGCCCAGCGGGACTTGTGGCGGGCCCTGAAAGAAGGCAGCGACGATCCCCTGCTGCGCCAGGACGCCGAGCGCCTGCCGGCGGTGCTGGCCAGCCGCGCCGCCGACCAGAACTGGGCCGACTCGGTGGCCGGCGACATGGAACGCCATTATTCCCCCGGCCGCACCTGGGAGGCACTGGCGCGAACCGCCCTGCCCCTGCTGGAAACCGGCGACGTGCTCGACATCGCCTCCGGCGATGGCGTGCTGGCGGAACTGCTGTCGCCGCATTCGCACCGCTATGTCTGCATCGATACCAGCGCCCGCGTGGTCGCCGCCGCCGGCGAGCGGTTGCGCCGCTTTCCCAATGTGGAAGTCCGCGAGGGCGACATGCACGCCCTGCCCTTCAAGGACGGCAGTTTCGATCTGGTGGTGCTGATGCATGCACTGACCTATGCCAGCAAGCCGGCCCAGGCGGTCGCCGAAGCCGCGCGCGTGCTGCGCAAGGGCGGGCGCCTGCTGTTGAGCAGCCTGGGCAAGCACGAGCATCGCGCCGTGGTCGAATCCTATGGCCACGTCAATCTCGGCTTCACCGAGAAGGAACTGTGCAAGTTCGCCGAAAAGGCCGGGCTGCAGATCGTGAGCGCCGAGACCGTCACCCGCGAACGCCGTCCGCCGCATTTCGAAGTCATTTCCCTGCTGGGAGTCAAACCATGAACACCCTTCCCTGGCTGCACCCGCAGCGCGTGCGGTTGCTGCTCGACGCCCTCGAGCAACGCATCCTGATCATCGACGGCGCGATGGGCACCATGATCCAGCGCCACGGCCTGCAGGAAGCCGATTATCGCGGCGAGCGGTTCGTGGACGGCTTCGACAGCCGGCAGCCGGGACATGGACACGGCCCCGGTTGCGGCCATGATCTGAAGGGCAACAACGACCTGCTGCTGTTGACCAAACCCGAGGTCATCGCCGGTGTGCATACCGCGTACCTGGAAGCCGGCGCGGATCTGGTCGAGACCAATACCTTCAACGCGACCGCGGTCAGCCAGGCCGACTACCACCTGGAACACCTGGTCTACGAATTGAACAAGGCCGGCGCACAGGTCGCGCGCGCGTGTTGCGATGAGGTCGAAGCGAAGACGCCGGACAAGCCGCGTTTCGTCATCGGCGTGCTCGGCCCGACCAGCCGCACCGCCTCGATCAGCCCCGACGTCAATGATCCAGGTTTCCGCAACACCAGCTTCGACGAACTGCGCGCCACCTACCGCGAGGCCATCGACGGCCTGATCGACGGCGGCGCGGATTGCCTGATGGTGGAAACCATCTTCGACACCCTCAACGCCAAGGCCGCGCTGTTCGCCATCGAGGAAGCCTTCGACGCCCGTGGTGCGCGCCTGCCGATCATGATCTCCGGCACCATCACAGACGCGTCCGGACGCACCCTGTCCGGGCAGACCGCGGAAGCGTTCTACACCTCCATGGCACACAGCCGACCGCTGTCCATCGGCCTGAACTGCGCGTTGGGCGCGCGCGATCTGCGCGAGCACGTGGAAACCCTGGCCAACGTGGCCGACGGCTACGTCAGTGCCCACCCCAACGCCGGCCTGCCCAACGCCTTCGGCGAATACGACGAGACGCCGGAAGAAATGGCGGCTACGTTGAAGGAATTCGCCCAGTCCGGCCTGCTGAACCTGGTGGGCGGCTGCTGCGGCACCTCGCCCGCGCACATCCAGGCCATCGCCGAGGCGGTGGCGGGAATTCCGCCGCGGCGCCTGAAGCAGCCGCTGGCCCGGGCGGCCTGAGCGCGCGCATGAAGATTCTCGTGGTGGGGGCCAGCGGCACCCTGGGACGCGCGGTGGCTCAGCATCTGGGCGAGCGCCACCAGGTGATCACGGCGGGCCGCAACAGCGGCGAGCATCGCGTCGATCTGCGCGATGACGCCAGCGTGGGTGCCCTGTTCGCCGCGACCGGACGGCTCGACGCCATCGTCAGCGCCGCCGGCAGCGTGCATTTCGGTCCGCTGGCCAGGATGACCGCCGCGCAGTTCGACACCGGCCTGCAGGACAAGCTGCTGGGCCAGGTGCGGCTGGCGTTGATCGGCCAGCATCATCTCCATGACGGCGGTTCGATCACGCTGACCACCGGCATCCTCGCCGAGCAGCCGATCCGCCAGGGCGCCAACGCCACCGCGGTCAATGCCGCGGTCGAAGGCTTCGTCCGCGCCGCCGCCTGCGAACTGTCGCGAGGACTGCGCATCAACGCGGTCAGCCCCACCGTGCTCAGCGAAGCGTGGGACGCCTACGCCGATTTCTTCCCCGGCTTCGAGCCGGTTTCCGCCGCCCGCGCCGCGCTGGCCTTCCAGCGCAGCATCGAAGGCGTGCAGACAGGACAGGTCTACAAGGTCTGGTAATGGACAACAACACATCCCCGCCCCGCTATACCCGCCTCTCCGGGCTCGAACCGCTGGTCATCACCCCGGATCTGCTGTTCGTCAACGTCGGCGAACGCACCAACGTCACCGGCAGCGCGCAGTTCCGCAAGCTGGTCAAGGAAGAGCGCTACGAGGAGGCGGTCGAGGTCGCACGCCAGCAGGTCGCCAGCGGCGCGCAGATCCTCGACGTCAACATGGACGAGGGCCTGATCGATTCCGAGAAGGCGATGAGCCGCTTCCTCAACCTGATCGCCTCCGAGCCGGACATCGCCCGCATCCCGGTGATGGTCGACTCCTCCAAGTGGACCGTCATCGAGGCCGGCCTGAAATGCCTGCAGGGCAAGGGCGTGGTCAACTCCATCTCGCTGAAGGAAGGCGAGGAAGCCTTCATCGAGCACGCGCGCAAGGTGCTGCGCTACGGCGCGGCCGCCGTGGTCATGGCATTCGACGAGACCGGCCAGGCCGACACCTGCGAGCGCAAGGTGGAGATCTGCACGCGCGCCTACCGGATCCTGACCGAGCAGGTCGGCTTCCCGCCGGAAGACATCATCTTCGATCCCAACATCTTCGCGGTCGCGACCGGCATCGAGGAGCATGACAACTACGCGGTGGACTTCATCGAGGCCACCCGCATCATCAAGCGCACGCTGCCGCACTGCCATGTGTCCGGCGGCGTCTCCAACGTCTCGTTCTCCTTCCGCGGCAACGAGACCGTACGTCAGGCCATCCACTCTGTGTTCCTGTACCACGCCATCCAGGCGGGCATGGACATGGGCATCGTCAACGCCGGCGCGATGCCGATCTATGACGACCTGGACCCGGAACTGCGCGAACGGGTAGAAGACGTCATCCTCAACCGCCGCAGCGACGCGACCGAGCGGTTGCTGGAAATCGCCGACCGCTACAAGGGCAAGAAGGGCGAAAGCAAGACCGAGGACCTGGCCTGGCGTGGCAAGCCGGTGCGCGAACGCTTGGCGCACGCGCTGGTGCACGGCATCGATGCGTTCGTCGAGGAAGACACCGAGGAAGCGCGGCAGCAGGCGACACGGCCGCTGGACGTGATCGAAGGTCCGCTGATGGACGGCATGAACGTGGTCGGCGATCTGTTCGGCGCCGGCAAGATGTTCCTGCCGCAGGTGGTGAAGTCGGCGCGGGTCATGAAGAAGGCCGTGGCCTACCTGCTGCCGTTCATCGAGGCGGAAAAACTGAAGACCGGCGACGCCGGCAAGTCCAACGGCAAGATCGTGATGGCCACGGTCAAGGGCGACGTCCACGACATCGGCAAGAACATCGTCGGTGTGGTCCTGGCCTGCAACAACTTCGAGGTGGTCGACCTGGGCGTGATGGTGCCGGCGCAGAAGATCCTCGACACCGCCCGTGCCGAGAACGCAGACATCATCGGCCTGTCCGGCCTGATCACGCCTTCGCTGGAGGAAATGACCCATGTCGCCCGCGAGATGCAGCGCCAGGGCTTTTCCATGCCGCTGCTGATTGGTGGCGCAACCACGTCGCGCGCGCATACCGCGCTGAAGATCGATCCGCACTACGACGCACCGACCGTCTGGGTGAAGGACGCCTCGCGCGCGGTCGGCGTGGCGCAATCGCTGATTTCGCGCGACATGCGCGCGGCCTTCGTCGCCGCCAACGACGCCGACTATGCCGAGATCCGGCAGCGCCACCGCAACCGTGGCGACGCCAAGCGGCTGGTTTCGCTGGAGAAGGCGCGCGGGCAGAAGTTCGACGGCGGCTGGGACACTTACGACCCGCCCGCGCCACGCCAGCCCGGCATCACCGCGCTGGACGACTATCCGCTGGCCGAACTGGTCGAATACATCGACTGGACACCGTTCTTCCAGGCCTGGGAACTGGCCGGCAAGTATCCGGCCATCCTGACCGACGAGGTCGTTGGCCCGCAGGCCAGCGAGTTGTACCGCGATGCGCGCGCGATGCTGGACCGGATCATCCGCGAGCGCTGGCTGACCGCGCGCGGCGTGTTCGGCCTGTGGCCGGCGCAGTCGATCGGCGACGACGTCGTCATCCAGACCGAAGGGGGTCCGCAGACCCTGCATTTCCTGCGCCAGCAGGTCGACAAGCCGGTCGAACGCCCTGACTTCTGCCTGGCCGATTTCATCGCGCCGCAGGCATCGGGCAAGGCCGACTGGATCGGCATGTTCGCGGTCACCGCCGGTATCGGCATCGACGAGCACGTGGCGCGCTTCGAGGCCGATCACGACGACTACAACGCGATCCTGCTCAAGGCGCTGGCCGACCGTCTGGCCGAGGCCTTCGCCGAGCGCCTGCACCAGCGCGTGCGCACCGAGTTCTGGGGCTTTGCCGCCGACGAATCACTGGACAACGACGCGCTGATCGCCGAGGGCTACCGCGGCATCCGTCCCGCGCCCGGGTATCCGGCCTGCCCGGAGCACAGCGAGAAGGCCACGCTGTTCCGGCTACTCGATGCCGGTTCGAACGCCGGCATGACCCTGACCGAAAGCTTCGCCATGCTGCCGACCGCGGCGGTATCGGGGTACTACTTCAGCCATCCGCAGAGCCAGTACTTCGTGGTCGGCCGGCTGTCCAAGGAGCAGGTTGCCGACTATGCGCGCCGCAAGGGCGTGGACCTGGTCCAGGCCGAGCGCTGGTTGGCGTCGAATCTGGATTACGACCCGGAATAGGGCCGGGATTCGGGATGACCGGCCATGCGGCCGTTGAAAGCCGGGATTCGGGAAAGGCTCGGCTTTTGCCTCCCCCTTTGCAAAAGGGGGATTGAGGGGGATTTGCTTTTCGCGCAAAGAGCCAATCCCCCGTCACCTGCTCCGCAGGTGCCCGCCCCCTTTTTCGCTTTCAACAGCCGAATGGCTGGTCAAGGGGGCTACCTGCGCCTTGTGGAACAACAGGGTTGGAAAGCACGCCGCATCATGCCGCGGCAAGCTCGTCCAGCGCGCATCGTTTAGGATCCGCGTTCCCTACCGCATCGCCTCCGCATGGACGCTGCCCAGAGCACCAACGCCGCCTTCCTGCTCAAGCATGCCGCGCCCGGGCGCATCGGCCTCTCCGGCGGGCGTGACTGGATCAACAAGCTGATCCGCAAGGCGCAGGGGCCGTTGACGGGCGATGGCCATCGCAGCCTGTGGTCGCACGCATTCATCTTCATGGAACAGCGCGTGGACGGGCACTGGTGGGTACTGGAGTCGGATCTGGATCTGCGCTACCGCCAGATTCGCCTCGGCGTGCAGGAAAACCGGCTGGCCCGCTATTTCGACGAGGAGACGTTCCCCAACCTCGCCGTGCTGGACTTCGGACTGGACGAGACCCAGATCCGGCAGGTGCAGGTCGCCGGGCTGGAACTGCTGGCCGGCTTGTCCAGCTATTCGCTGGGCGAACTGGTCGGCACGCTGTTCGCCCTGCACAGTACGCGCCTGCGCCAACGCGACAATCTGCTGGCCAAGGAAGGCGCGCTGTACTGTTCGGCGCTGGTCCAGCACTGCTATGCCGCCGCCGGACTGGAATTCGTTCCCGGCGTGCCGGGCAAGAACGTGGCCCCGCACGACCTCTACGATTCGCCGCTGCCGCACCAGAGCCATTCGCTGATCCGGGATCTGGGCATCTCGCGCCTGCGCCGGCTGGCGCACGGCACCCGCGAACTGCTGGCTGCCCCCGTGCAGGATCTGCTGTGACACCGTCCGCCGCCGTTCCGATGGCGCGGCTGTCCAGCTTCTATCTCGCGTACTACGCCGCACTGGGTGCGTTCTCGCCCTACTGGAGCCTGTTCCTGCAATCGCGTGGCATGCAGGTCGGCGCAATCAGCGTACTGATGAGCCTGTGGTATGCCACCCGCATACTCGCGCCCAGCACCTGGACCACGCTGGCGGCACGTTCGCCGCGCCCCATCCGCTGGCTGCACCTGGGATGCTGGCTGACCCTGCTGGCGTTCGCGCTCTTCCTGCTGCCGCTGGGATTCACCGGCCTGTTCGTGGTGATGTGCGCGTTCTGCTTCGCCTACAACGCGGTGATGCCGCAATTCGAATCGATCACCCTGGGCCATCTCGCCGCGCAGCCGCATCGCTACGGCCAAGTGCGGGTCTGGGGTTCGATCGGCTTCATCATGGTGGTGTCCTCGTACGGGCCACTGCTCGACCGTTTCGGTGCCGGCAGCCTGCCCTGGCTGATGCTGCCGCTGCTGGCCGCGCTGCTGGCCTCGGCCTACGCCAACCATTACGAGCATCCGCCGCGGGAAGCGGATTCCCCGGACCAGGCCGGTTTCCGGGCACGCCTGAAGCAACCTGCGGTGCGCGCGTTCTTCGTCGCCGCCTTCCTCATCCAGATCTCGTTCGGCCCCTACTACACCTTCTTCGCCATCTATTTGAGCGAGCACGGCTACTCCGCCTCCCGCCTGGGCCTGTTCTGGACGGTCGGCGTACTCGCCGAGATCGGGGTGTTCTTCCTGTCGGCGCGGATTTTCCGGCGTTGGGACGCGGGCAAGGTGATGGCGGTGGCGATGCTCAGCGCCGCTCTGCGCTGGTGGGCGACCGCGCTCTGGCCGGACAACGCCTGGCTGCTGGGACTGGCGCAAATCACCCATGCGCTCAACTTCGGCGGGTTCTTCGCCGCCGCGATGCAACTGCTCGCCCGGTTCTTCCCCGGTCGGCTCAATGGCCATGGCCAGGGCGTGTTCTATGGCCTCTCCTCCGGCATTGGCGGCGTGGCCGGCGCCCTGATCGCCGGTCAGTTGTGGCGCTTCAGCGGCTCCGTGGCGTTCGCGGCCGCGGGTGGCTTCGCCCTGCTCGCCGCGCTCATCGCCTGGCGCTGGCTGGTGCCCCCACGCGCCACCGCCCATCCTGCGGTGGGCTAGGCAAGCCCTCGCCGTTCGAGGAATCCGGTAATCGCCGCGACGGCGGCGTCGGTGGCGACCTGGAACAGGAAATGCGGCGCGTCGATCCGGCACAACTCGGCATCCCGCGCCAGTTGAAGCACCTGGTTCCCGGCCCACCGGCCGATGAGGCGATCCCGCGTCCCTTGCAGATACAGCACCGGCACTTCCAGGCTTGCCAGCGTTTTCCCTGCATCGCCGCGCAATGCCGCCAGCGCGTGACGCCGCAGCACTTCCATCGGAATGGTCCGGAGCACCGACTGCAATTCCGCCCTCAGTTCGCGCCCCGCGCCGCGGCCGGCGAGCAGCCGTTCCAGCAACAGGCCCGGCGGCAGCGTCGCCGGCAGATGTTCCAGCACACCAGCCAACAGGCGACTGGCCGGCAACGGCGAGGACACGAAGCTCGCGGCCAGCACCAGCGCGCGCAGTCCCCGCGGGCATCGGCCCGCGAGCTCGGCCGCCAGCGGTCCCGCGAAGGATTCGGCGATCAGGACGAAATCGCGGTCCCGGGGCAACTGCGGTGCCAGCGCGTCGGCCAACGGCGAATAGCCGTCGAACCGACGGCTGTCATAGGCCAGCGTACGGACCTCGAAATCCGTGTCCAGGCAGCGGACCAGATTCCGGTAAAGGTGCCCGGTTCCATCCAGGCCGGGCAGCAGGCACAGCGTCGGCGCCCGCGTGTTCACCGGAACGGCTTACCAGACCAGATCGTCGGGTACCTGGAATTTGGGATCCGCGTAGGGATCGGCTTCGGCCGGCGCATCGGGATCGACCTTCAACGCGACCGCAGGCGCGAACGTTGCCTCGGCCTGCGCCAGCACATCCGCGCTCACCAGCAGGTAGCGGCCATTCAACTGGACCACGCCCAGTTCGCCCGCATTGAGCGCCTTGAGCTGGGCTTCGTTGACATAGATGCGCTTGATCTTGCCGCCATACGGAAAATGCCGCGCGATTTCCGCCGCGGGATCATTCAGCGCCTGATCCTTCAGCAGGGTTTCCAGCCGCGCCTTGGCCTCGCGGCGCAGGCGCGCCTCTTCCTGCTTCTGGCGTTCGGTCTCGATACGCTCGTCCTTTTCCTTCTGCGCGCGGATCGCGTAGGCCTTGGCGAGATCGATGTCGCCCTCGCGCTTGCCGCCCTTGCCCTGGCCTGCCGGCGGATGCGGCCTGCCGGGCCTGCCGCCCGGCTTCCCCTTGTTGGCCTGTCCCGGCTTGCCGGGATGCCTGCCCTGGGGCTTGTTGGGATGCTGGCCGGCCTGCGGCTTGCGCTCGGGTTTCGGCGCGGGCTTGAAGCCCAGGCCGAGGAGTTGATCGCGGAGGGAATCGCTCATTGCGGGAAATTCGGCGGTGAACACAGCGCGCCCGTGGCGGGCGCGGTGCCAAGCGTATCAATAATGCGGCGGCGGCGGCTCGTCGGCGGGATCGGCGTACAGTTCGCCCCGCAGCTTGCGCAGGTCCGACAACAGGTTCATCAGCAGCTCGGTGTTGCGCCCGCTCTCGGCGCGGGCGTCGGCCAGGGCCTCGCTCAGCTCGGCCATGGCCTGCTCCTGGAAGGTCAGGCGTGTCTCCAGTTCGACCAGGCGCTGTTCCAGCCGGTCCTGCGCGAACAGGTCACTCGGCATGGATGGAACGTCCGCGGCCGATGCCGTAGTACGCGAGGCCGGCCTGTTCGACTTCGGCCGGCTCGTAGAGATTGCGGCCGTCGAAAATCACCGCGTCCTTGAGCAGGCTCTTGAGCCGGGAGAAATCCGGGCTGCGGAACTGCTTCCATTCGGTAACCACCACCAGCGCATCGGCACCGTCCAGCGCGGACGCGGCGGAGTCGCACAGCACCAGATCATCGCGCTCGCCGAAGATGCGGCGCGCTTCATGGCTGGCTTCCGGATCGTAGGCGCGGACCTTGGCGCCGCCCTCCCACAACTGCGCCAGCAGGCGACGGCTGGAAGCTTCGCGCATGTCGTCGGTGTTGGGCTTGAATGCCAGTCCCCACACCGCGAAGGTGCGACCGCGCACGCCCTCGTCCTCGCCACGGTCGTAGTGGCGCTGGATCAGTTCGTACAGGTGTCCCTTCTGTGCGTCGTTGACTTCTTCCACGGCATCGAGCAGGCGCGGCGTGTAGCCATGCTGCTGGGCGGTGCGGGCCAGCGCCTGCACGTCCTTGGGGAAGCAGGAACCGCCATAACCGGCGCCCGGATAGATGAAATACCAGCCGATGCGCGGATCCGAGCCGATGCCCTGGCGGACATGCTCGACGTCGGCGCCGACACGCTCGGCGATGTTGGCGATCTCGTTCATGAAACTGATCTTGGTCGCCAGCATCGCGTTGGCCGCGTACTTGGTCAGTTCCGCCGAACGCACGTCCATCACCACGATGCGCTCGTGGTTGCGGTTGAATGGCGCGTACAGGCGCTTGAGCTTCTCGACCGCGGCCGGATTGTTGGCGCCGATGACGATGCGGTCCGGGCGCATGCAGTCCTTGACCGCGTCACCCTCCTTCAGGAATTCCGGGTTGGAGACCACATCGAACGGGATCTCCACGCCGCGCTTTTGCAGCTCCGCCTGGATCGCGTCACCCACGCGATCGGCGGTGCCGACCGGCACCGTCGACTTGTCGACCACCACGGTCGGCCGCTGGATGTGCTGGCCGATGGTGCGGGCCACCGCCAGCACGTATTGCAGATCCGCGCTGCCATCCTCGTCCGGCGGCGTGCCCACGGCGATGAAGATCACCTCGCCGTGCGCGATCGCTTCGGCCGCGTCGGTGGTGAAACGCAGGCGGCCGGCTGCATGGTTGGCCTTGACCATCGGCTCCAGCCCGGGCTCGTAGATCGGGATGACACCGTTGTTCAGGCCTTCGACCTTGGCGGCATCGATATCGACGCAGATGATGTCGTGGCCGACCTCGGCCAGACAGGTACCCGTCACCAGGCCGACATAACCGGTGCCGAAGATCGCTACTCGCATGCTGGAATTCCGTTGTGGGGGAGAACGGGCTTTATTGCAGGATGCCCATCAACTCAACGTCAAAAGTAAGCGTGGCGTCCGGCCCGATCTTGCCGCCGGGCGCGCCTTCCTTGCCGTAGGCGAGGTCGCCGGGAATCCAGAAACGGTACTTGGCGCCGACGGGCATCAGCGAAACGCCCTCGGTCCAGCCGGGGATCACCTGGTTCAGGCCAAACTCAGCCGGCTGGCCACGATCGTAGGAACTGTCGAATACGGTGCCGTCCAGCAACGCGCCGACATAGTTCACGCGCACTCGGCTGCTCGGGGTCGGACGTGCGCCGTTGCCTTCGCGCAGCACCATGTACTGCAGGCCCGACGGCGTGGTGATCACGCCCTTCTTGGCCTTGTTCTCGGCCAGGAACTTGCTGCCTTCGTTGCGGTTGCGCTGCGCGCTCTCGCTCTGCCGGCGGATCATGAAGGCTTCCATCGTCGCCTTCGCGTCTTCGGCGGTCAGCAGCGGCTTGGCGCTCTTGTCCAGCGCGGTGCGCATGCCCTGCATCACCACCGCCATGTCCAGATCCTGCTTCAGCGGGGCCAGCGACGGTCCCACCATGTAGCTGCCCAGCATCAGGCCGACCTTGTCCTTGGCCACGGCCGGCGGCGGGCTGCCCGGCGGCATGCCCGGGATCTGCTGGCCCTGGCTGGCGGCCAGGTTGATGCGCAGCGCCTGGTCGGTGGCCTGCGCCTCTTCCTGGCTGATCAGCGGCTTGCCACCGTCCATCGCGTTCTTCATGGCGCGCTCGAACGCGGCCAGGTCGATGAACTTCGCAATCGGTTCGAACGATTGGCCCAGATCCAGGCCGACCGAGTAGCTGACCTTTTCGCGCTCATTCGTCAGCGCGGTTTTTTCCTGTGCAGACACGCTGCCTCCCAGCATCGAAAAAGTGATTGCCACAACCGCGGCGAAACCGCGCACCGACCGCTTCATCCCTCGACTCCTCGCAACTTGCCGCGATGGCGGCACCAATCCCGTATTGTCGCACGCAAGCTACGGCAGCGTGCAGGGTTCAACGCCGCGCCGCCTTCAGTTCGCGCTCGATGGCGGCCACCAGTGCCGGGTCATCCGGCTTGATCTTGCTGGGGAAATTCGCCACCACCCGGCCATCGCGCGCGACCAGGTACTTGTGGAAATTCCAGCCCGGCGCGACGCCGGTGGCCTGGCTGAGCGAGCGATACAACGGCGTGGTTTCCGGGCCGATCACATGCACCTTCTCGAACATCGGGAACTTGACCCCGTAGGTCAGCGTGCAGAACTCCTGGATCTGCTGCTCGTTGCCGGGTTCCTGGCCCTTGAAATCATTGGACGGAAAGCCAAGCACCGCGAATCCGCGCCCGGCGTACTTCCGGTGCAGCGCTTCCAGGCCCTCGTACTGCGGCGTGAAGCCGCATTTGCTGGCGGTGTTGACGATCAGCAGGACCTGCCCGGCGTACTTCTCGTTCAGCCGGACCGGGGTCTTGCCGGCCAGCGGCCGATAGCTGACGTCCAGCAGCCCGGCGGCCCAGACGCTTCCCGCCGCCACCAAAGCGACGATTAAAGTCATGTTTTTCAGCCACTTGCGCTTCATCTGGAGTTCCTTCCGGTCGGGGTCGACAAGTATGCCTTCAGTTGGGTTACGAAACGGCGCCCGGGTAGTTGACGGCCTGTGTTCTGGTGTTATAGTTACATACAACACCACTCACCCAATGAAGGGGGAGACGCAATGAAACCGAAACTGCTCAATACGCTGTCCGGCCTGGCGGCCAGTGGCGCCCTCCTGACCCTGGGTCTGCTGATGGGCACCACCGGGACCCGCCAGCGGAATGCCATGGAAGGCAGTCCTTTGGCCGGCGTCGATTCCACCATCGAAGCCGCGGCCGCCGCCGAGGATGCGCAGGTCCACCCGCGCCGCCGCGCCCGCGCCACGCTGTCGATGCCCTATTTCTCATTCGCGCAGTCGCTGCGCCCACGGGGTTGAGCCATGGTCAACATCCAGTGGAGCGACGGTGCTCCCATCTACCGCCAACTGAAGGATCGGGTGATCGCCATGATGCTAGACGGAGTTCTGAAACCGGGCGACGCCCTCCCCTCCGTCCGCCAGGTGGCGGCCGAGTACCAGCTCAATCCGATCACCGTCTCGCGCGCCTACCAGGAACTGGCCGACGAGGCGCTGGTGGAGAAGCGCCGCGGGCTGGGCATGTTCGTCACCGACGAGGCTTCCAAGAAGTTGCTCAAGAGCGAACGCGAGCGCTTCCTGCACGATGAATGGCCGGCCGTGGCCCAGCGCATCGAACGCCTGGGGCTGTCGATCGAGGAACTGCTGCAAGTCAAGGGGAACAAGTGATGAGCGCCGTGATTTCCAATCCCGTGGTGACCGCCCAGGGCCTGCGCAAGACCTACCGGAGCAAGCTGGCGCTGGACAACACCAGCTTCCAGATCGAAGCCGGCAAGATCATCGGCCTGATTGGCCCCAACGGCGCCGGCAAGACCACCGCGCTGAAGGCCATCCTCGGGCTGACCCCGTTCGAGGGCGACCTGAAGGTACTGGGCCTGGATCCGCGCAAGCAGCGTGGCCAGTTGATGAACGACGTGTGCTTCATCGCCGACGTGGCGGTGCTGCCGCGCTGGATGAGGGTTCGCGAGGCCATCGATTTCGTGGCCGGCGTGCATCCCCGCTTCGACCGCGCAAAATGCGAGCGTTTCCTGGCCAACACCCAGTTGCGCCCGGACCTGCGGGTCCGCGAGATGTCCAAGGGCATGATCGTGCAGTTGCACCTGGCCCTGGTGATGGCGATCGACGCCCGCCTGCTGGTGCTGGACGAGCCGACCCTCGGCCTGGACATCCTCTATCGCAAGCAGTTCTACCAGCGCCTGCTGGAGGACTACTTCGACGAGCAGAAGACCATCATCGTCACCACCCACCAGGTCGAGGAGATCGAACACATCCTCACCGACGTGATGTTCATCCGCGACGGCCGGATCGTGCTGACCGCGCAGATGGACGAGGTGGCCGAGCGCTACACGGAGTTGCTGGTCTCTTCCGACAAGGTCGAACAGGCGCGCGCCCTGAACCCCATCGACGAACGCGGCCTGCCATTCGGCAAGAGCGTTTTCCTGTATGACGGCATCGACCGCGGCCGGCTCGCCGAACTGGGCGAGACGCGCAATCCCGGCCTGGCCGATCTGTTCGTCGCCATCATGAAAGGAACCTACGCATGAACACCGCCACCACTGTGCATGCCACCAAGGGCTCCGCCTTCAAGTGGCTGTTGAAACGCGAGTTCTGGGAAAACCGCGGCGGCTTCCTGTGGGCGCCGGTGATCACCGGCGCCATCATCACCGTGCTGTCCTTCATCGCCGCCATGATCGGGGTCATCAAGTTCTTCCAGGTGAAGAACGACATGGACTTCAACATGAACGTGGACGGTGACATGCTGGATCACGTCCGCCAGATCGGCCAGGTCGGCGACGGCATCCTGATGGGCGGCATGGGCCTGACCCAGATCGTGCTGGCGTTCGTGGTGTTCTTCTACACCCTGGGCACCCTGCACGACGATCGCCGTGATCGCAGCATCCTGTTCTGGAAGTCGCTGCCCGTCACCGATACCCAGATGGTGCTGTCGAAAGCGACCTGGGCCCTGTTCCTGGGACCGCTGCTGGCCATCGGCATCGGCGTGCTGGTCGGCGTGGCGCTGTGGATCATCGCCGCCAGCGCGATGGGCATCATGGGCGTACCGGGTGGCTGGGCGATGTTCACCCATTCGCATCCGCTGAGCATCATCGCCAACGTGCTGTCGACCCTGCCGATCTACCTGTTCTGGGCGCTGCCCGCGGTGGGCTGGCTGATGTTCTGCTCGGCCTGGGCGCGCAGCAAGCCGTTCCTGTGGGCGGTGCTGATTCCGGTGCTGGCCTGCGTGATCATCAGCATGCTGGGCATCCTGGGCATCGACATCCCGTATGGCCCGCTCTGGTACACCGTGGTCTATCGCGGCCTGCTGAGTGTGGTGCCGGGAACCTGGTCACCGCTGAACCTGACCAACGACCAGCTGGCCGGCCAGAACGTCAACACCCCCGACGACCTGGTGCGGATGATGAACCTGGGCAACAACTGGCAGGTCTTCGGCACTGCCGACCTGTGGATCGGCGCGGTCATCGGCGCCGGCCTGATCGCCGCCGCCATCTACCTGCGCCGCTGGCGCGACAGCGAGTGATCCGGCGCGGGCGGCGGCGCCACGCCGCCGCCCACCCGGTCAACCACCCGCGTTCCGTACGGAGGATTCCCATGCACCGTGTTTTCCTGTCGCTGCCCGTCCTGGCCGTTGCCATCGCCATCGCGGCCCCGGCAATCGCCGCCGAAGACAATTGCAAGCACACCGAGCCCCGCCAACTGGACCTGGACATCGGCGATGCCAAGGCCGTGGTGTTCGACGTGGCCTCGCATGACCTGAAACTGGTGGCCCGCTCCGGCAACCACCACGGGCTGCGGGGCCGGGCCTGCGCCTCCGACGCCAAGCTGCTGCCGCAGTTGTCCGTCACCCAGCGCCGCGAGGGCGACAAGCTGGTGGTGCTCCTGCGACGCGAAGGCCGGAGCCAGGGCATCTTCTTCAGCAAGAACTACGCCTACCTGGAACTCGACGGCAGCGTGCCCGACAACATGCCGGTCCAGCTCAAGGTCGGGTCGGGGGACGCGGAGGTACGCGGTGCCGCCATCGTCAGCGCCGACGTCGGCTCCGGCGACGCGGTGATCCGCGAAACCCGCGGGCTGGTCGCCTTCGATGTCGGGTCCGGCGATGTCGAAGTCGATGGCGCCGGCTCGCTGAAAGGCATCAGCATCGGCTCCGGCGACGCGCAGGCGCGCCACGTCCGCGGGCCGGTCAGCATCGGCACCATCGGTTCGGGCGATTTCGACCTCGAGGATGGTCAGGGCCGGGTCGAGATCGAATCCATCGGCTCCGGCGATGCCGAGCTGTCCCGCATCGGCGGCGACGTTGTCATCGGCAGCGTCGGTTCCGGCAATGTCGGCGCGCGCGAAGTCCGCGGCGGCCTGAGCGTGCGTTCCGTCGGCAGCGGCTCGATCGATCATTCCGGTGTCGCCGGCACCGTTTCCCTTCCCCGTCGCCATTGAGGAATTCCGCCATGCGCACTCCGTCCCTTTCCGCCAGCCTGGGCGTCGGCCTGGTCCTGGCCCTCTCGCTGGCCGCCTGCAAGCCGCAGGCCAGCATCGACAATGGCAACGGCAAGATCGCCCGCTTCGGCGACGGCGAACTCACCATCAACGCCGATGGTTATCCCAAGGCCAAAATCGGCGCCAACGGCGACCTGGTCATCGACGGCAAGGCGGTGGCGCTGACGCCGGATCAGCGCAAGCTGGTCTCGGCCTACTACGGCGAACTGGAAGGCATCACCCAGGCCGGCATCGCGGTCGGCAAGCAGGGCGCCAAGATGGCCGGCAAGGCGGTCGGGGCGGCGATCAGCGGCGTGATCAGCGGCAACACCGACGACATCGACGCGCGGATGGACGCCGAGGCCAAGAAGATCGAGGCCGAGGCGAACAAGATCTGCACCCGCCTGACCGGACTGCGCACCGCCCAGGACGCGCTGGCGGCGCAGGTGCCGGCATTCCGTCCCTACGCCAACCTGGATCAGCAAGACATCGACGACTGCGGCAAGGACTGATCCTTCCGCAGGACCGGTCATTTTCCCGCCGCGGCAAGGGGTTTGCCGCGGCGGTTCCACGACAAGACGCGAGGCCGAACCATGAAAGGGATGTGGTCGCTGTTGTTGTGCCTGTGCACCGTCGCCGTCCCCGTTGCGGGCATGGCCGCGGAAAGCGTCCCCGACCCGGTCGAAACGCTGATGCGGGAGGCCCGCGTGACCGGCCTCGCGCTGGCCGTCATTCATGACGGCAAGGTGGCCGAGTTGAAGACCTACGGCCTGCGCGACGTCGAACGGAACCTGCCGCTGACGCCCGATACCACGATGTACGCCGCTTCGCTCACCAAGGGCGCATTCGCGTACGCGGTGATGGGGCTGGTGCGGGACGGGCGGCTGGATCTGGATCGCTCCATCGCCGACTACCTGCCCCGCCCGCTGCCGGAGTACGAGAAGTACGCCGATCTGGCCGGCGACGAACGCTGGCGGCGACTGACCCCACGCATGCTGCTGGCACATACCGCCGGCTTCCCGAATTTCCGGTTCTTCACTCCGCAAGGCTACGACGAACACGCGAAGCTGGCCTTCGCGTTCGACCCCGGCAGCCGTTTCGCCTACTCCGGCGAGGGCATCAACCTGCTGCAGTTCGTGATCGAGCATGGCCTGGGCGTCGATGTCGGCACGCTGATGCAGGAACGGGTGTTCGATCGCTTCGGCATGCGCGGAAGCGGCATGACCTGGCGCGACGCGTTCGCCGCCAACCTGGCGCAGGGCTACGACGAGGACGGGGAATCCCTCGGCCACAAGCAGCGCGGCGCGGTGCGGGCCGCCGGTTCGATGGATACCACCCTGCGCGATTTCGCGGCGTTCCTGGCCGGCCTGTCGCGCAACGAGGGGCTGGACGCCGGGACACGCGACGAATTGTTCGGCACGCAGGTGCGCATCGATTCGGTCCAGCAGTTCCCCACCCTGTCCACCGAGACCACCACCGACAACGCGGCGATCGAACTGGCCTACGGGCTCGGCTGGAGTGTGTACCGGACACAGGAAGGCCGAGCGTTCTTCAAGGGCGGGCACGACGACGGCACCCGCAACATCGCGGTGTGCGTGCGCGACGGGCGTGACTGCCTGCTGCTGATGAGCAACAGCTCCAATGCCGACAGCATTTTCCCCTATCTCATCGAGTACAAGCTGGGACCGGTCTGCTTTCCCTGGTACTGGCAAAGCTACCTGCCCTACGACCATCCTGAATTGCGCGCGCCGGATGCCAATGCGCAACCGCATCCCCCCTGCACCGGTTGGCCGCTGCCCGCCAAGGTTGCCTCCCGATGACCATTCGCCCACGCCGGGTCACACCCGCGAGCCCCGCGCGTCCTGATCTCCGGACGCATCCCGCGCCGCTCTTCCAGGACTTCCCATGAAACGCCGACTTCCGCTGCTGCTGTCCCTGCTCGTGCCCGGTTTGGCGATCGCCGGCGAGCCCATCGATTTCCACTACACCAACCCGCAGGTGCTGGCGGCCACCGATGCCAAGGCCGTCGGCGACGCCTGGTTCGCCCGCTGCGCGTCAGGCGGCCAGTTCGCGGACCTGGCGCGCGGCTACGCGCCGGATCCGCGCCTGACCCGCGAACAGCGCGAATCGGCCGAGAAGGGCTTCGATCGGGCCCGTTTCGAAAAAATCGCCCAATCCACCTATGACCGCGTGGTCGCCGATCTGCCGCAGGGCCGGCTGACGCTGTGCGTGGATTTCACCGCTCCGGACGACGCGTTCACGCGTGATCGCATGCAGGGCGTGATCGCGCTGACCGCCGGCAGCGGCAAAGTCGTCGTCAAGCTGCATCCACAGGCCGACTGGGCGAAGCTGCTGCCGTACGTGCTCGCGCACGAGCTCCATCACAGCTACTGGGCGCAGGAGCAGTTCCATCCGGATGCCGCGTTCACCCTCGCCGACTATCTGGTGTTCGAAGGCCGCGCCGATTACTACGCCAACCAGGTGTTCGGCGCGCACCCGGCGCCGTGGATCCACGCCCTGGACGACGCCCAGTACACCGCGACCCTGGCCGCGTTCCGTCCCAACCTGGGCGAGACCTCGCCGCAGGTATTGATGGGCTCGATGTTCGGGAATCCGCAGGCCGGTATCCCGATGTGGGCAGGCTACTCGGTGGGTTACCGCCTGGTCGCCGCGCGCCTGGACGGCAAGCCGCACGACTGGGCGGCGATCACCGGGATGAAAGCCGCCGAGTTCATTCCCGCGGCTGAATGATCCGGTCTGAAGATCCGGCCATATGACGCCACCGCGGCGGAGGCGGCTCAGCCGCCTCCGCCGCCCGGTTTGCCGTGGATGCCGCCCTTGGCGAGCACGGCCGGATCCAGCAGCGGCTTCAGCACTTTCTCCGGCAGGCCGGTGACCTCGCGCGCCACGTCGAGCACCGCGCGATTCTCCTTGTAGGCCTGCTTGGCGATGGCCGCGCCCTTCTCGTAGCCGATCACCGGGTTCAGCGCGGTCACCAGGATCGGATTGCGATCCAGTGCCCGCCTGATGTTGTCCTCACGCACCTTGAGTCCGTCGATGGCGGTATCGGCGAGCAGGCGCGACACATTCGCCAGCAGCTGGATCGAATCCAGCAGATTGGCCGCGATCAATGGCAGGGTCACGTTGAGCTGGAAGTTGCCGGTCTGCCCGGCCACCGTGATCGCGGTGTGGTGGCCCATCACCTGCGCGCACACCATCACGGTCGCTTCCGGAATCACCGGATTGACCTTGCCCGGCATGATCGAGCTGCCCGGCTGCAGGGCCGGCAGTTCGATCTCGCCCAGGCCGGCCAGCGGCCCGGCGTTCATCCAGCGCAGATCGTTGGCGATCTTGGTCAGCGCCACGGCCAGTGCACTGAGTTGGCCGGACAGTTCGACCGCGTCGTCCTGCGCCGCCAGCCCTTCGAACTTGTTGCCGGCGCTCTCGAACCGCACGCCGGTCTGCTTCGACAGCGCCTTCGCGACCCGCGCGCCGAAACGCGGATCGGCGTTGATGCCGGTGCCGATCGCGGTGCCGCCCAGCGGCAGCCGGCGCAGCCGCTTGAGGCTGTCGGCGATGCGCTCCTCGGCCGAGGCCAATTGCGCCGACCAGGCCGAGAACTCCTGGGCGAAGGTCAGCGGCATCGCGTCCATCAGGTGGGTGCGGCCGGTCTTGACGATCCTGCCGAGCGCCTTGCCACGTCGATCGATGGTCCGGCGCAGGTGTTTCACCGCCGGCAGCAGGTCTTCCAGCACGGCCAGTTGCGCGGAGACGCGGATGGCGGTGGGAATGACGTCGTTGGAACTCTGGCCCAGGTTGACGTGATCATTCGGATGCACTCCCTTGCGCCCGGCCTTGCCGGAACGGTTGGCGAGCGCGGCAATGACCTCGTTGGCATTCATGTTCGACGAGGTGCCCGAACCGGTCTGGTAGATGTCGATCGGGAAGTGCGCGTCGTGTTCGCCGGCAGCCACTTCCAGCGCGGCGGCACGGATGGCCCGCGCGGTGACCTGCGGCAACAGGTCCAGGCCGGCGTTGACCTCGGCGGCGGCGGCCTTGATCAGCCCCAGCGCGCGGATGAAGCCGCGCGGCATCGGCCGGCCTGAAATCGGGAAGTTCTGCACCGCGCGCTGGGTCTGCGCGCCCCAGAGGGCGTCGGCGGGCACCCGCAGCTCGCCCATGCTGTCCCGTTCCACCCGGGTCCGTTCGTCGCGGGCCGCACCCGCCTTGGTTTTCCTGCTCATCAGCGCCTCCTGTGGGGATGGTCTACGGCTGGCGCCGGGTGGTGGAACCGGCTGCTTGCGAGGGCCGCCAGCATACGCCAGGCCGGCCGGAGGCCGTCTCGCGGTAAACTAGAACGCTCCTTTTCAGCCCCACGCCCCCATGTCGGAATCCGCCCTGCTCGCCCTGTCCCCGCTCGATGGCCGCTACGCCGGCAAGGTCGACGCCCTGCGTCCCATCTTTTCCGAGTACGGGCTGATCCGGGCGCGGATCAAGGTGGAGGTCGAATGGCTGCTGGCGCTGGCCGCCGAGCCCGGCATCGTCGAACTGCCGGCCTTCTCCGACGCGGCGGCCACCCGCCTGCGCGCGCTGGCCGACGGTTTCTCGGTTGCCGACGCCGCCCGGGTCAAGGAGATCGAGCGCACCACCAACCATGACGTCAAGGCGGTGGAGTACTTCATCAAGGAGCGCCTGAAGGACGACGCCGAGCTCGCCCCGGCGCTGGAGTTCGTCCATTTCGCCTGCACCAGCGAGGACATCAACAACCTCAGCTACGGCCTGATGCTGGAACAGGCCCGCCGCGAGGTGCTGCTGCCGTCGCTGGACGCCGTCGCCGCCTCGCTGCGCGCGCTGGCCCACGCCCAGGCTGGCCAGCCGATGCTCTCGCGCACCCACGGCCAGACCGCCTCGCCGACCACCCTGGGCAAGGAAATCGCCAACGTGGTCGCACGCCTGGAACGCCAGCGCCGGCAGATCGCGGCGGTCGAGCTGACCGGCAAGGTCAACGGCGCGGTCGGCAACTACAATGCCCACGTCGCCAGCTATCCGGACGTGGATTGGCCGGCGTTCGCGCAGCGTTTCGTCGAGAGCCTGGGCCTGGTCTTCAATCCCTACACCACCCAGATCGAGCCGCACGACAACGTGGCCGAAATCGGCGACGCCGCACGCCGCGCCAACATCATCCTGATCGACCTGGCCCGCGACATCTGGGGCTACATCTCGCTGGGTTACTTCAAGCAGAAGCTCAAGGAAGGCGAAGTCGGCTCCTCGACCATGCCGCACAAGGTCAATCCAATCGACTTCGAGAATGCCGAAGGCAACTTCGGCCTGGCCAACGCGCTGTTCGAGCATTTCAGCGCCAAGCTGCCCATCAGCCGCTGGCAGCGCGACCTCACCGATTCCACCGTGCTGCGCGCGCTTGGCACCGCCTTTGGCCACAGCCAGGTGGCGCTGGACTCGCTGGCCAAGGGCCTGGGCAAGCTGGAAGTGAACCCGCAGCGTCTGGACGCCGACCTCGACGCGGCCTGGGAAGTGCTGGCTGAAGCCGTGCAGACGGTGATGCGCCGCCACGGCCTGCCCAATCCGTACGAACAGCTCAAGGCGCTGACCCGCGGCCAGGGCATCACCGCCGACTCGATGCGCGCCTTCATCGAATCGCTGGAACTGCCCGCCGACGCCAAGCAGCGCCTGCGCGAGATGACGCCGGGCAGCTACACCGGACTGGCCGAAACGCTGGCCCGGAAGATCTGAGGCCGCCGGATCCCGCACGCCGACTCCGCAGGACCGCTCCCATGCAACTGCTGATCAATCTCGACGTGCCGGATCTGGAAGCCGCCGAAGCGCTGTACCGGCAGGCGTTCGGCCTGACCACCGGACGCCGCTTCGGCGACGACGTGGTGGAACTGCTGGGCGCGCAGGCGCCCATCTACCTGATCCGCGCCGCCGCCGATACCGAGGGTGCTTCCGGCTCGCGCCGCCACTACGGCCGCCATTGGACGCCGGTGCACCTGGACGTGGTGGTCGAGGATCTGGATACCGCGCTGGCCACCGCCATCCAGGCCGGCCTCCAACCCGAAACCTCCATCCGCGAAGCCCGCTGGGGCCGCATCGTGCGCCTGGCCGATCCGTTCGGCCACGGCTGGTGCCTGTTGCAGTTCGTTGGCCGCGGTTACGACGAGATCGCCACATGAAGCCATTTCCGCCGAGGATATCCATCCCGGCCGCCGCGTTCCTGCTGCTGGCCGCCCTGCCCGCCGGCCGGGCCTGGGCGGACGATGCCCCCGCCTGCCCGGCCGAGCCGCGCTGGGACGACCCGGCCAGGCCGCTGCGCCTGCATGGCAATACCTGGTTCGTGGGCACCTGCG
The DNA here is from genome assembly GCF_014851695.1 of Pseudoxanthomonas sp. PXM04. NCBI lineage: Bacteria > Pseudomonadati > Pseudomonadota > Gammaproteobacteria > Lysobacterales > Lysobacteraceae > Pseudoxanthomonas > Pseudoxanthomonas sp. PXM04. The sequence goes on along the minus strand of NZ_JACVAG010000001.1, from coordinate 1,065,141 downwards.
GCATCAGCGCGTTGCTGATCACCTCGCCGCAGGGGCATGTCCTCATCGACAGCGGCACCGCCGCGGGCGGGCGCCAGGTGCTGGCCAACATCCGCACGCTCGGATTCCGCCCGGAAGACGTGCGTGCCATCGTGATCTCGCACGAGCATTTCGATCATGTCGGCGGCCTGGCCGATCTGCAGCGCGCCACCGGCGCGCCGGTACTGGCGCGCGAACCGGCCGCCGCCACGCTGCGACGCGGCGCCAATGACCGCAGCGATCCCCAGTTCGGGCAACTCGAATCCTTCACTCCCGTCGCCGACGTACGCACCCTCGGCGACGGGGAAACCGTCACCGTCGGCCCGCTGTCGCTGAAATCCATCCCCACGCCGGGCCATACCCCGGGCGCGGCGTCCTGGACCTGGCGCTCCTGCGACGGCGGCGAATGCCGCCAGTTCGTCTATGCCGACAGTCTCTCCGCGTTCTCCACCGACCAGTACCGCTTCGGCGACGAGCAGGCCCATCCCGGTTACGTCGCCGCCTTCCGGCAGGCCCTGGTTCGGCTCGCCGCGCTGGACTGCGACATCCTGGTGACGCCGCATCCGTCCGCCAGCCGTCTGTGGTCGCGCGTCGGCCCCGGCGCCAACGAACCGCTCGCGAACACCAACGCCTGCCGCGCCTACGCGCAGTCCGCGCGCGAACGGCTGGACAAGCGCCTGGCCGAAGAAGCCGCCCCCGCTCCCGCAAACTCCCCACGCCCATGATCGAAGTCCACGCCACCGCCAAGCATTTCCTCGGCATGCCCGCCGCGCGTTTCCTCAGCGAGTACTGGCAGAAGAAGCCGCTGCTGATCCGCAACGCGTTCCTGCATTTTCAGTCGCCCATCCAGCCGGACGACCTGGCCGGACTGGCCTGCGAGGAAGGCGCGCTCTCGCGCATCGTCATGCACGATCGCGAACGCGACGCCTGGACCCTGCGCACCGGCCCGTTCCAGGAAGAGGAATTCCCCGGCATGCCGCACCACGACTGGACCCTGCTGGTGCAGGACGTGGACAAGTGGGATCCGGACGTGCGCGCGTTGCTGGCGCATTTCGATTTCCTGCCGCGTTGGCGGCTGGACGACATCATGATCAGCTTCGCCGCCACCGGCGGCTCGGTCGGCGCGCACGTGGATCAGTACGACGTGTTCCTGCTGCAGGCGCAGGGCCAGCGCCGCTGGCAGATCGACGCCGGCGAGAATCCGCCGCTCGGCTTCCGCGACGACGTCGAGCTCAAGCTGCTGCGCGAGTTCACGCCCACCCACGACTGGGTGCTGGATCCGGGCGACATGCTGTACCTGCCGCCGGCCGTGCCCCACCACGGCGTGGCGGTGAATCCGTGCCTGACCATCTCCGTGGGCATGCGCGCGCCCTCCTCGGCCGAACTGATCAGCGACTACCTCGACACCCTGGTCGCCGATGCCGACGACCGCCTGCGCTACCACGACGAGGACCTGGCGCCGCCGCGCGATCCCAACGAAATCGACGCCGCGGCGATGGCCCGCGTGGTCGAAGCGCTGAATGCGCTGCGGATGAACGATCCGGATCGCCTGGGCGACTGGTTCGGCCGTTTCATCACCACCTACCGTGCCGCCGGCGATGTCGCGCCCGCGCCGGAACAGCGCTCGCGGATCGAAATCGAATGGGATCTCGAACACGGCGCACGGCTGTACCGCCATCCGTTCTCGCGGCTGGCCTGGCGGCGCGCGCGCAAGGGCGCGACCCTGTTCTGTTCGGGCCACGACTACCCGATGCCGGTGGCGGACGCGCGCACCCTGGCCGCGGCGGAGACGCTTGACGGCCACGGCTACGCCGGCCTGTCGGCCACCGGTCGCGACGCGGTGATGGCGCTGCTCGCCCAGGGTCACTACCAGCTGGTGCTGGCCGGGGAAGAGGATTGAACACCGCCGGCTTCCGGGTCGAGCCGGTCGAGTACGCCCTGCAGCGGGACGACCTGCTGCGGGTGCGCGAGATGGTGTTCGTACAGGAACAACGGGTGCCGCTGGAAGAGGAACGCGACGCCATGGATCTGCTCTGCCGGCACGTACTGGCGCGCGATGACGCCGGCCGGCCCATCGGTACCGGGCGACTGACCCCGGAACACCGGATCGGCCGGATGGCGGTCCTGCGGGAATGGCGCGGGCGCGGCGTCGGCGACGCCCTGCTGGCCGCACTGCTGGCCGAGGCCCGCAAGCGCCACCTGCCGGAGCTGACCCTCAACGCCCAGGTCAGTGCCGAAGCCTTCTATGCCCGGCACGGCTTCGTACCCTACGGTCCACGGTTCCACGAGGCCGGAATCGAGCACCAGGCCATGCGCCGGCGCCTGGACGGCGCCACCGCCATCGAGGATCTGGCCGGGGCCAGGGCCACCCTGCTGGCCCTGGCCAGCGGCAGCCGGCGCCAGCTGCGGATCTACAGCCGGGACCTGGAGCCGGGCCTGTTCGACGCCCCGGAGGTGCTGGACGCCCTGCGCCGGCTGGCCACCCGCCCCGGCGCGGTGGAAGTCCAGATCCTGCTGCAGGACGCCGGCACTCCCCAGCGCCGGCAGGCACCGCTGCTGCCGCTGGCCCAGCGCCTGCCCAGCGTGTTCCTGTTCCGCGAAGTGCACGATCCGGTGGACCGCAACTATCCCTCGGCCTATGTCGTCAGCGACGCCGATGGCTACTACTTCCGCCCGCTGGGGCACCGTTTCGACGGCGAAGCGGACCTGGACGCGGCCGGCCGCGCGCGCCAGTTGCGCGAGGAATTCGCCCACGTGTGGGAACGCTCACGCCCCTGCACCGAGTATCGCGCGCTGGGACTGTAGCCTTCTCCTCGCGAGGTTGCGGAAATCCGCGGGAATCGCGTCGATTGTGTCCGGTTTGTCATCCGCGTGGCCCAGACTGCGCCTTTAGTCCAATACCTTTATGCCCCGTTCCCGCCTTGCGGGTATAATTTTGGGGTTGTCTTCCGCCCGCGCGGGCCCACATCGAATCCGCCGACCCCGTCCCTCCAAGACCATTCCGACAGCAAGCACCTCATCGCCATCGTGGACAATCTCCTGAAGCAGTTTGCGCAATCCTCGCAACTCAACGGAGGCAATGCCTCCTACGTCGAAGACCTGTACGAGCAATACCTGGTTGACCCGGACAGTGTGGGTCCCAAATGGAAGGCCTACTTCGACGGTTTCAAGGGCCGCGAGGCCGGTGACGTGCCCCACTCGGTGGTCATCGAGCAGATTGCCGCGGCCTCGCGCCAGGCGGCGAACAATGGCCATGTGGCGGCCCCGGCCGGTGGCGACGAGCGCGAGCGCAATGTCGGCCGCCTGATCACCGCCTACCGTTCGCGCGGCCACCTGGGCGCCAACCTGGATCCGCTGGGCCTGAGCCCGCCGATGAATCCGCCGGATCTCGGCCTGGCCTTCCATGACCTGTCCGACAAGGATCTGGACAGCGAATTCAGCACCGGCAACGTGGCCGGCCAGCCGCGCATGAAACTGCGCGACCTGCTGACCCGACTGAAGGCCGCCTACACCGGCTCGATCGGCGCCGAATTCATGCATATCTCCGAGGTCGAGCAGCGCCAGTGGCTGTACCAGCGGCTGGAAGCGGCCGCCGGCAACTATGGCCTGGACGCGGCGGCCAAGCAGCGCACCCTGGAGCGGCTGACCGCCGCCGAGGGTCTGGAGCGCTACCTGCACACCAAGTACGTCGGCCAGAAGCGCTTCTCGCTGGAAGGCGGCGATTCGCTGATCCCGCTGCTGGATACGCTCATCCACCGCGCCGGTGCCGGCTCGGTCAAGGACATCGTGGTCGGCATGGCCCACCGCGGCCGCCTCAACGTGCTGGTCAACACCCTGGGCAAGAGCCCGCGCAAGCTGTTCGACGAGTTCGAGGGCAAGTTCGAGCACGACAACAGCCTGGCCCATGCCGGCGACGTGAAGTACCACATGGGCTTCTCGGCCGACATCGCCACCCCGGGCGGTCCGGTCCACCTGGCGCTGGCCTTCAACCCCTCGCACCTGGAAATCGTCGATCCGGTCGTGGCCGGCAGCGTGCGTTCGCGCCAGGAGCGCCGCAACGACACCTCCCGCCAGGCGGTGCTGCCGATCATCATGCACGGCGACGCGGCGTTCGCCGGCCAGGGCGTAGTGATGGAACTGTTCCAGATGTCGCAGGCGCGCGGTTTCGCGGTCGGCGGCACCCTGCATGTCGTGATCAACAACCAGATCGGCTTCACCACCAGCGCCCGCGACGACGCCCGCTCCACCCTGTACTGCACCGACGTGGCCAAGATGATCGGCGCACCGGTGCTGCACGTGAACGGCGACGACCCGGAAGCGGTGGTGTTCTGCGCCAACCTGGCCTACGAGTTCCGCCAGCAGTTCAAGAAGGACGTGGTCATCGACCTGGTCTGCTATCGCCGCCATGGCCACAACGAGGCCGACGAGCCGGCGGCGACCCAGCCGCTGATGTACCAGACCATCCGCAAGCACCCGACCACCCGCGAGCTGTACGCGGCCAAGCTGGAAGGCGCCGGCGTGCTCCCCGCCGAAGGCGGCAAGGCGCTGGTCGATCAGTATCGCAACAAGCTGGATTCGGGCGAATACACCACCGAGCTGGCCAAGCAGAAGGGCGACGAACTGGCGATCGACTGGTCGAAGTACGTGTCCGGCAAGCTCAGCGATCCGGTCGACACCCAGGTCAAGCGCAAGGCGCTGGATTCGCTGGCCAAGATCATCAACACCATTCCCTCGGGCGTGTCGCTGCACCCGCGCGTGGCCAAGATCTATGAAGACCGCGCCAAGATGGCCGCCGGCGATCTGCCGGGCGACTGGGGCTTCGCCGAAAACCTGGCGTACGCCACCCTGCTGGCGGAAGGCAACGGCCTGCGCCTGGTCGGCCAGGATGCGGGCCGCGGCACCTTCTTCCATCGCCACGCGATCCTGCACGATCAGAAGACCGACAGCTATTTCCTGCCGCTGCGGCAGCTGGTGGAATCGCCGGAGCAGGCCACGATCATCGATTCGCTGCTCAGCGAAGAAGCGGTGATGGCGTTCGAATACGGCTTCTCCACCACCGATCCCAACACCCTGTGCATCTGGGAAGCGCAGTTCGGCGACTTCGCCAACGGCGCGCAGGTGGTGATCGACCAGTTCATCGCCGCCGGCGAGGCCAAGTGGGGACGCGTCAGCGGTCTGACCCTGCTGCTTCCGCACGGCTACGAAGGCCAGGGTCCCGAGCACAGCTCGGCCCGCCTGGAGCGCTTCCTGCAGTTGTGCGCGCTGGAGAACATGCTGGTCTGCGTGCCGACCACGCCTGCCCAGGCCTACCACATGCTGCGCCGGCAGATGCGCATGACCACCCGCAAGCCGCTGGTGGTGATGACGCCCAAGTCGCTGCTGCGTCACAAGCTGGCCGTCTCCACCCTGGACGAACTGGCCAACGGTGAGTTCCAGCACCTGATCCCGGACAAGGCCGCCGACCCGAAGAAGGTCAAGCGCGTCGTACTGTGCTCGGGCAAGGTCTACTACGACCTGCTGGAAGACCAGCAGAAGCGTGGCCAGGACGACGTCGCGCTGGTCCGCATCGAACAGCTGTATCCGTTCCCGCGTCCGCAGCTGGCCGCCGAGCTCAAGCGCTTCGGCAAGGCAACCGACGTGGTCTGGTGCCAGGAAGAGCCGCAGAACCAGGGCGCGTGGTACCAGATCCGCCACCATCTCAACGCCTGCCTGGGCGAGAAGCAGAGCCTGCACTACGCCGGCCGCCCGCGCTCGCCCTCGCCCGCTGCCGGTCATTTCGCCGAGCACGTCGAGGAACAGCTGAAGCTGGTCGCCGACGCGCTGGTCAACAAGTTCGAAAACGACGTGGTCGCCGAGTAAGCGGCGCCCGCATTCCATCCTTCAAAGCACGCCACCAAAAAAAACAGGACGCCTCCATCCATGGCCACTGAAGTCAAAGTTCCGGTTCTCCCCGAATCCGTCTCCGACGCCACCATTGCCACCTGGCACAAGAAGGTCGGTGACGCGGTCAAGCGCGATGAGAACCTCCTGGATCTGGAAACCGATAAGGTCGTGCTGGAAGTGCCGTCCCCGGTCGACGGCGTGATCAAGGAAATCAAGTTCAAGGAAGGCGACACCGTGACCAGCCAGCAGTTGCTGGCGATCATCGAGGAAGGCGCGGTCGCCGCCGCGCCGGCTCCGGCCGCCGAGGCCCCCAAGGCCGAAGCACCGAAGGCCGAGGCTCCCGCTGCCGCCGCTGCCGCACCGGCGCCGGCCGCCAAGTCCGCTCCGGCCCCGGCCGCCGCCGGCGTCGAAAGCCTGCCGCCCGGCGCCCGCTTCACCGCCGTCACCCAGGGCATCGATCCGGCGCAGGTGGAAGGCACCGGCCGCCGCGGCGCGGTGACCAAGGAAGACCTGGTCAACTACGCCAGCGGCAAGACCGCCGGCGTGTCCGGCGGCGCACGTCCGGAAGAGCGCGTGCCGATGACCCGCATCCGCGCCCGCATCGCCGAGCGCCTGATGCAGTCCAAGAACTCCATCGCCATGCTGACCTCGTTCAACGAGGTCAACCTGGGCAAGGTCATGGCGATGCGCAAGGAACTGGGCGAATCGTTCGAGAAGGCCAACGGCATCAAGCTGGGCTTCATGAGCTTCTTCGCCAAGGCCGCCGCCAACGCGCTTCAGCGCCATCCGGTGGTCAACGCCTCGGTCGACGGCAACGACATCATCTACCACGGCTACGCCGACATCTCGATCGCCGTGTCCACCGACAAGGGCCTGGTCACGCCGGTGCTGCGCAACGTCGAGCGCCAGAGCTTCGCCGACATCGAAAAGGGCATCGCCGACTACGCCAAGAAGGCGCGTGACGGCAAGCTGGGCCTGGAGGATCTGCAGGGCGGCACCTTCACCATCACCAACGGCGGCACCTTCGGTTCGCTGATGTCCACCCCGATCGTCAACCCGCCGCAGAGCGCCATCCTCGGCATGCACGCGATCAAGGAACGCGCCATCGTCGAGAACGGCCAGGTCGTGGCCGCGCCGATGATGTACATCGCGCTGTCCTACGATCACCGCATCATCGACGGCAAGGACGCGGTGCTGTTCCTGGTCGACATCAAGAACCAGCTGGAAAATCCGCACCGCATGCTGCTTGGCATGTAAGCGCCGGGATTGGGAATTCGTGATTCGGGATTCGCAGGAGCGACAAGCGCCTGCTTCCGCTTTCGACGAATCCCCACTCCCCAATCCCGAATCCCATTGAGCGAATGAAATGAGCGAACAATTCGACGTCGTCGTCATCGGTGCCGGTCCCGCCGGCTATCACGCCGCCATCCGCGCCGCGCAGCTGGGCATGAAGGTCGCCTGCATCGATGCCGCGCTGGGCAAGGACGGCAAGCCGGCCCTGGGCGGCACCTGCCTGCGCGTGGGCTGCGTGCCCTCCAAGGCGCTGCTGGACAGCTCGCGCCAGTTCTACAACCTGCAGCACCTGTTCGGCGAGCACGGCATCAGCACCAAGGACGCCAAGATCGACGTCGCCACGATGGTGGGCCGCAAGGACAAGATCGTTAAGCAGTTCACCGGCGGCATCGCGATGCTGTTCAAGGCCAACAAGATCACCCCGTTCTACGGCTTCGGCCAGCTGCAGCCGGGCAACGTGGTCAAGGTCAAGCAGCATGACGGCAGCGAAGTCGAGCTCAAGGGCACCAACGTGATTCTGGCGGCCGGTTCGGATTCCATCGAACTGCCGTTCGCCAAGTTCGACAACGAATACATCGTCGACAACGTCGGCGCGCTCGACTTCACCGCCGTGCCCAAGCGGCTGGCCGTGATCGGCGCCGGCGTGATCGGCCTGGAACTGGGCAGCGTGTGGAAGCGCCTGGGCGCCGAAGTCACCATCCTGGAAGCCCTCCCCGATTTCCTCGCCGTCGCCGATGCCGAAGTGGCCAAGACCGCGGCGCGCGAATTCAAGAAGCAGGGCCTGGATATCCGCCTCGGCGCCAAGGTCAGCAAGACCGAAATCACCGGCAAGGGCAAGACCAAGGAAGTCGTGGTCACCTACACCGATGCGGAAGGCGAGAAGACCCTGACCGTGGACAAGCTGCTGGTGGCCGTTGGCCGCCGCGCCGCTACCAAGGGCGTGCTGGCCGACGGTACCGGCGTGAAGCTCAACGAGCGCGGCCAGATCGAGGTCGACGATCATTGCCACACCGGCGTCGACGGCGTCTGGGCGATCGGCGACTGCGTGCGCGGCCCGATGCTGGCGCACAAGGGTTTCGAGGAAGGCATCGCGGTGGCCGAACTGATCGCCGGCCTGCCCGGCCACGTCAACTTCGACACCGTGCCGTGGGTCATCTACACCGAACCGGAAATCGCCTGGGTCGGCAAGACCGAGCAGCAGCTCAAGGCCGAAGGCACCCCGTACAAGACCGGCAGCTTCCCGTTCGCCGCGATTGCCCGTGCCGTCGCGATGGGCGAGCCGGCCGGCTTCGTCAAGGTCATCGCCCACGCGGAAACCGATCGCGTGCTGGGCCTGCACCTGGTCGGCGTCGGCGTGTCGGAACTGGTGCACGAAGGTGTGCTGACCATGGAGTTCAACGGCTCGGCCGACGACCTGGCCCGCATCTGCCACGCCCATCCGACCCTGTCCGAGGCCATCCACGACGCCGCCATGGCGGTGGACAAGCGTTCGATCCACAAGGCCAATTGATGAGAGCCGGGATTCGGGGATGGGGATTGGGGATTCGCCGAGCGCATTCCCTCACCTGACCGAATCCCAATGCGGACGCCGGGCATTGCTCGGCGTTTGCTTTTTACGAATCCCCCATCCCGAATCACGAATCCCATGCGCAGTATCTGTGTCTATTGCGGCTCCAACGCCGGCAGCAAGCCCCTCTACGCCGAACGCGCGGTCGCGCTGGGTGATCGCATCGCCCGCGAGGGACTGCAACTGGTCTATGGCGGCGGCAACGTCGGCCTGATGGGCATCGTCGCCGACGCGGTGCTGGCCGGTGGTGGCGAAGTGGTTGGCGTGATTCCGGAGCAACTGGTCAACTGGGAAGTCGCGCACAAGGGCGTGACCCGGCTGGAAGTGGTCGCCAACATGCACGAGCGCAAGAAGCGCATGTTCGACCTGTCCGACGCCTTCGTCGCCCTGCCCGGCGGCTTCGGCACCTTGGACGAGATGTTCGAAATGCTGACCTGGCGCCAGCTCGGCATCGGCGACAAGCCCTGCGCCTTCCTGGACGTCGATGGCTTCTATGCGCCGCTGATGGGCATGATCGACCGCATGGTCGAAGAGCGCTTCCTGCACCCGGATCAGCGCGAGGACCTGTGGCACGGCGAGGACCTCGGCGCGATGTTCGACTGGATGAAGGCCTACCAGCCGGCCCAGGCGTCGAAATGGATGGACGAGAAGCGGCGCAAGTCGCTGCGCTGAGGCGCCCCCCGGGAACGGATTCCCTGCGTCTGCCTCCTGGCCAGCCGACCGCGGGGAACGCTCCACATCGGCGTGACATCCCACCTGCCCGGACGCATCTGGCAGCACAAACACGCTCAGGTTGACGGCTTCACCCGCCGCTGCCGGGTCCATACTTTGGTCTGGTACGAAGTCCACGGCACGATGGAATCTGCCATCCTGCGGGAAAAGCATTGAAGGCCTGGAAGCGGATCTGGAAGATCCAGCTCATCGAGGGTGCCAACGCCGGGTGGCGGGATTTGTATCCGGACATCCTCCCATCCACCCGTCCAGATTTCCGGAACCGGAGCGTCCCCACATGACCCTGCCCACCTCGTTCAACGCCTTCCGCATCCATAACGACGATCGCGGCTACCGCAGCGGCATCGAATCGATTTCGCTGGACGATCTGAATCCCGGCGAGGTGGTGATCAAGACCGCGTACTCCTCGGTGAACTTCAAGGATGCGCTGGCCGGCACCGGCGAAGGCAAGATCCTGCGGCGGTTCCCGCTGGTCGGCGGCATCGACGTGGCCGGGCACGTGGTGGCCTCCACCGATCCGGCGTTTCATGAGGGCGACGAGGTGCTGGTGACCGGCTGCGGCCTCAGCGAAACCCGCGACGGTGGCTACGGTGAATACGCCCGGCTGGAAGCAAAGTGGGTGATTCCCTTGCCCAAGGGACTGAGCCTGCGCGAAAGCATGATCCTGGGCACCGCCGGCTTCACCGCCGCGCTGGCCCTGTACCGAATGCGGGACAACCGGCAGACGCCGGATCTGGGACCACTGGCGGTCACCGGCGCGACCGGCGGCGTGGGCACGCTGGCGGTGAACATCTTCAGCCGCGCCGGCTACGAGGTGCACGCCATCAGCGGCAAGCCAGAACACGCGGACTTCCTGAAATCGCTCGGCGCCACCGAGGTACTGGGACGCGATGCGCTGGCCACCCGGCGGCCGATGGAATCGGCGCGTTTCGGCGGAGGACTGGACAACGTGGGCGGAGCGATGCTGGCCAGCCTGCTGGCGCAGACCGTGCCCTACGGCAATGTCGCCAGCGCGGGCCTGGCCGCGACCGCCGAACTGGACATCACGGTCATGCCGTTCATCATCCGGGGCGTATCGCTCGTCGGCGTGGCTTCGGCCGGCACCGCGCGCGCCATCCGGGACGACATCTGGCGGCATTTGGCCGACGACTGGAAACCGGCCCGCCTGGAGGCCATCTGCACCCGCGAAACCACGCTGGAAGGGCTGCCGGATGTGTTCAGGAACATGCTTTCCGGGGGTTCGTTCGGCCGTACCCTGGTCACTTTCTGAGGCCGTCGGGGTCCGCCCGACGGCGTGTCCGGGAACGCCCCCGTTTCTTTCTCCCGGGCCCGCTCCTACAATCGGTGCGGGGATAATTTGGGGACACTCGGGGAACTCCATGGCACGCATTCTGATCGTCGACGATTCACCTTCGCAGTTGCTGGGCATCCAGCGCATCGTCGAAAAACTGGGGCACGAGTCCCTCACCGCCGAGGACGGCGCCGCGGGCGTGGAAGTGGCCAAGCGCGAGCTGCCGGACATGGTGCTGATGGACGTGGTGATGCCGAACCTCAACGGGTTCCAGGCCACCCGCACGCTGAGCCGCGAGGCCAGCACCAAGCACATCCCGGTGATCCTGGTGACCACCAAGGACCAGGACACCGACCGCATGTGGGGCCTGCGCCAGGGCGCCAAGGCCTACCTGACCAAGCCGTTCTCCGAGGACGAACTGGCCGAGGTCATCGAGCGCGTGTTCAACGCGCGCGAACTGCCGGAACCGCCCGCGGCCTGATTCGCCCGCATTCAAACGTGATGAAGAAAAGCAGGCCACGGCCTGCTTTTCTTTATTTGGGGGATGCGCGCATCCGTCTCATCTTGTGGGAGCGACGTCAGTCGCGATAGGCGACCGACTGGCAATCCGCGAATCGCGACTGACGTCGCTCCCACAAGAGGTTGCTACGGCTTCTCGCCGAAAGCCCGGGCCAGATCGCGATAGGCTTCCTGCTGCTCCTCGCTGGTGGCGCGCGGCGCGGTGATTTCCAGTTCGACGATTTGATCGCCCGCCGGATTGCCCGGCAGTCCACGGCCGCGCAGGCGCAGCTTGCGCCCGGCTTCCGAGTCCGGCGGAATCTTCACCTCGACCTCGCCGCCCAGGGTCGGCACGGTCATCGAGGCGCCCAGCGCCGCCTGCCAGGGCGCCACCGGCAGCACATAGATGATGTTGCGGCCATCGACCTCGAATTGCGGGTGCGCGGCGTACTCGATTTCCAGCAGCAGATTGCCGCCGCTGCCACCCTGCCCGGCCAGGCGGATGACCTGGCCCGGCTTGATGCCCTTGGGCACCTTGACTTCGAGCTGACGGCCATTGACGTTCACCCGCACGCTGCCGCCGTCGTGGACCGCCTGCAACGGCACCGCCAGCTTGGCGCGCGAGTCGCGCGGCGCGTGCGGTCCCCGCGCCTGCGCGCCGTCAGCGCGTCCACGCCGTCCGAAAAGACCCTCGAAGAAGTCGCTGAAGCCACCGCCACCGCCGGTGCTGCCGAAAACCTCGTCGAAGTCGAAATTCTGCCCGCCATAACCGCCCTGGCCGAAATCCGGCGGCGGCCGGAACTCTTCGCCCGGGCGGTAGCCGCGCGCGCGCAACTGGTCATAGGCCGCGCGCTTCTGCGGATCCCGCAGCGCCTCGTAGGCCTCGTTGACCGCCTTGAACTGATCTTCCGCGCCGGCTTCCTTGCTGACGTCGGGATGGTACTTGCGCGCCAGCCGCCGGTACGCCGTCTTGATCTCGGCGTCGCCGGCGGTCGGTTCAACGCCCAGTACCGCGTAGTAATCCTTGAATTGCATCGGGTCTCCATTGGAAAACCGCGCCGGCCGGCCACCGGCTGGACACGGAGGCCCGCGAAGCGGGCGCCACGCGTCAATTCTAGCGGCTGTCGCGCCGCTTGCCGGGCCCGGCGGCCTTCGGCTCCGGACACGAATGCCTGCCCGTGGCCGCCATGGGCCATCACACTCTTTTCAGGCACGTAACGTCCCCATCGACCGGGCGGGCTAAACTCCATTCAGCCTTCCTCACCAGGACCCGACCATGACCATCCAGATTGGCGAACAAATCCCCGAAGTCATCCTCAAGCGCATCCGCGAGGGCGTCGAGACCATCGACACCCGCGCGCTGTTCGAGGGCCGCAAGGCCGTGCTGTTCGCGGTGCCCGGCGCGTTCACCCCGACCTGTTCGGAAAAGCACCTGCCCAGCTTCGTCCAGCACTTCGAGGATTTCCGCAAGCGCGGCATCGAAGTGTTCTGCGTGTCGGTCAACGATCCGTTCGTCATGCAGGCATGGGGCAAGACCCAGCACGTGCCCGACGGCCTGCAGATGCTCGCCGACGGCAATGCCGACCTGGTCAAGGCGCTCGGCCTGGAGATGGACGCCAGCAGCTACGGCATGGGCATCCGCGCGCGCCGCTTCGCGCTCTATGCCGAGGACGGCGTGGTCCGCAACCTCTTCATCGAGGCGCCCGGCGAATACAAGGTGTCCTCGGCCGAACACGTGCTGGCGAACATCTGAGCAGGGGCTGGCGCGCCTGTGTAAACGGCACGCCGGCCATCCTCATCGCAATATCGAGAAACTCAACCGCGTCCACGCACCGCTGTCGGCCAGCGCCGTCAGCGTGTGCTGGCCCGGTTCCTCGAAGTCGCGCACGAACGGGCGCGCGCCCTGGGTCTCGGCGATCCACTTTCCGTCCAGCAGCCATTGCACGCGGGCTTCGGTGCCGAGCGCGCGCAACTGCAGGCGCACGCCGTGTTCGCTGCCCGGCGCGCGCGCCAGGGTGGCGCGGTCGTTGATGCCATCGATGCGCAGTTCTTCCGCTGCTTCGCGGCCATCGTCCACGCAATCCGGCGACAGTGCCGGCAGGCGCGATTGCGCGCGGGTCTGCGCGCCCAGCCACGGCGAGGCCAGCGCCGGCCAGCGGGCGATGCGTCGGGTCTGCGATGCATGCGGGCGCGCGCATTCGGCGGACAGGCGCAGGCCGGTTGTCGCGTCCACCTCGAACACTTCGGTACCCGCGCTCCAGCGGCGCGCGTCGCGCTCGGCCAGGGTGGGCGGCGTCGCGCCATCGAGCGTCCATGCCTTCATCCGTCGCTGGCACAGTTCCGGCGCGTCGGCTTCCGGCGGCAGGCCCAGCGGCCAGCAGATCTCGGTTTCGGCGACGTTCGCCGGTGGCGGCGAGGCGGCGGCGTCACCGCGCGCGCGCGGCAGGCTGTCGATGATCTCGAACATCAGCGGCAACGCGGTGACCGCGCCGTATTGTCCCGGCAACGGCGTACCGTCCGGCCTGCCGACCCACACGCCGACGGTATGGCGGCGCGTGCTGCCCAGCGCCCACGCATCGCGGAAGCCGTAGCTGGTGCCGGTCTTCCACGCCACCCGCGGACGCATCGCGGTGTCGAACGCGCCCTGCCCGTAGCCGGGCCGCGGATGCGATTCCAGGATCTCGCGGATGATCCATGCCGCGCCGGGCGACACCAGCCGGCGGTCCTCGCGCACATCCAGCGGCGTGTAGCGCACCCGCCCCGCCAGGCCGCCGCGGTTGAATGCCGCGAACGCACCGACCAGATCTTCCAGGCGCGCACCGGTACCGCCAAGAATCAGCGCGAGGTTCGGTGATGCGCCGCGCGGATACTTCAAGGCGATGCCGGCATTGGCCAGGCGCGCGGAAAAACGCGCCGGCCCGACCCGGTCCAGCAGATCCACCGCCGGCACGTTGAGCGACAGCCGCAGGGCTTCCGCCGCACCGATCGGACCGTTGAAGGCGGCGTCGAAGTTGCCGGGCCGATACCCGCCGAATGACTGCGGCGCATCGACCAGCAGGCTTTCGGAATGGATCAGGCCGTCATCCAGCGCCAGTCCGTACAGGAACGGCTTGAGGGTCGATCCCGGCGAACGCCACGCCTGCACCATGTCGACGTGGCCCAGGCGTTCCTTGTCGCCGAACGTCACCGAACCGACGTAGGCGCGCGCTTCCATGCTGGCGTTGTCGATCACCAGCAGCGCCGCCGAGGTACGTGCCGGCAGTTGCGAGAAGTAGGCCGCCACCCGCTCCTCCAGGGTGCGTTGCAGGTCGGCGTCCACGGTCGATTCGATGCGCGCCGCGCGCGGTTGCCGCTGGCGCAGGCGCTCGGCGAGCAACGCCGCCGACAGCGGTGGCTGCAGGGAACGCGCCACCACCGGTTCGATCCGCGCTTCCTCCACCTGCGCCGGTGTCCACACGCCCAGCGCCACCATCCGCGCGAGTACCTTGTCGCGCGCCGCGCGCGCGGCATCGGGGTGGCGATCCGGACGCAGGCGGCTGGGCGATTGCGGCAACACCGCCAGCAGTGCGGCCTCGGCCTGTGACAGGCGGGTGGCCGGCTTGCCGAGGTAGGCCCAGCTGGCCGCCTCCACGCCTTCGATGGTGCCGCCGAACGGCGCACGCTCCAGGTACAACGACAGGATCTCGCGCTTGGACAGGTGCGCTTCCAGTTGCAGCGCGCGCAGCAACTGCTTGAGCTTGCCCCAGGGCGTGCGCGAATGCGGATCCAGGATCCGCGCCACCTGCATGGTCAGGGTCGAGCCGCCGGACACGATCCGTCCGCGCCGCAACCATTGCCCGCCCGCCCGCAGCATCGCCCAGGGATTGACGCCGGGATGCTTCCAGAACCAGCGGTCCTCGTAGTTCAGCAGCGCGTCCAGGTACAGCGGCGACACGCTATCCGGCGTGGCCGGATAGCGCCAGACACCGTCACGATCGGCGAACGCGCGCAGCGGCGTGCCGTCGCGCGCGACCACCAGGGTGCTGGTGTCGCGCGCCTTCGGCAGTGGCGGCGGAAACAGCAGGTCCAGCAACAGCAATGACGACAGCACCCCCACCGCGCCCCAGCGCAGCACGGCCGGCCAGCGCAGCGCGCGCAAGCGCCGCCATGCGCGTTGCCAGCGGGACATCCTCGAACCAACCATCAGTCACGTATCACGTCAGTGGCCACATCCGCACCGCACATGGGCGGGCTGCCACCGCATCCACGGTCTCGGCCCTCCTCCCGTCCCGGGGAGCAGGGAACCGGCGTCGCTCGAGTCCCGACTCCCCATTCCCGACTCCCGCCCTACGGCTGCACGACGGTGATTGTTCCCACCTTCGAGCGACCCACGCCACGGATGTCCGGCCGGTACATGTCCTCGACCAGCGGCGGCGGCACGGTGTAGGTACCGGGCGTGACCGCGCGCACCAGGTAGAACACCTTGGCGGTGTCGCCGCTGTCCAGCTTCAGCGCGGCCACGTAGCGATCATCGCGAAACTCCTCGTGCTTCACGTCCGCCGCGCTGCCGCGATCGCTGACGCTGATGCCGTCGACCACCACGTCGGCCCATTGCTTGGCGTCACCCAGGTTGAAATTCTCAATCTCCAGGCCGGCGGGCAGCAGATCGGTGAACAGCGCGTCGGGCATGCTCGCATGCGGGGTGATGCTGACCCGGACGATCAGCGCCTCGCCCTCCTTCAGCGTGCCGCCGTTCCACTCCTTGCCGTCGGTGGTGTAGTAGCGCCGTTCGATGCCGATCTGGCGTTCGTCGGCGGCCGGCGGCGTGCGCGGGATGCCGCTGACATCCAGGCTGGCGTACAGCGGCGGCTGGCCTTCCGGCACGAAACGCGCGCCGCGCGCCAGCGCCGCGTGATCCAGGCTGCGGCCGAACACCTTGCCCGGCGCGACGGTTTCGCTTTCGCCACCCAGGGTCCAGGTACCGGACACCAGCTTCTTCTGATCCACCATCAATGCCTTGCCCAGGCGCGCCAGCGCGACCTGCTCCTGCGTGCTCAGCCACAGCCAGCCGCTGTTGCGGCGGGCATCCAGTTCGCGGCCCAGCGACACCGCGCGGCGGTCGTACTCCGGCTTGGACAGCTTGCGCTCGTGGACCAGCGCGATCATCAACGCGTCATCGCGCAGGCGGGTGCCGTAGTCGCCCAGGTAGTCGGGGCGATCACCATTTTTGGCGAAACCCTCGGCAATCGCCTTCGCGCCACGCGTCTTGTCGCCCTGCAGCGATAGTGCCAGGCCCAGGTGCACCAGCGGCAGTCCGGTCAGGCTCTTGTTGCGCTCGTTGTCGTACAGCGCGCGCAGCGTGCCCAGCGGCGCGCGATTGACCCGCGCCAGCGCGTAGCCGGCATAGGCCTGGTTGGCGAACTTGAGGTGATCGCGCTGCGAGTAGCCGTAGAACTGCGCGCCGCCGGCCAGCAGATCCTCGTTGAGGCGGTTGAGCGCCTTCTGCAGGACGTTGTCCGGCACGGCGAAGCCGCCTTCGCGCGCATCCAGCAGGAACTCGACCACGTACGGGGTCAGGCCCGGATTGACGTAGCCGTCGTCGCCCCACATCGAGAAATGGCCGTTGGCGACCTGCATCGAGGCCAGCCGGCCGAACGCGCCTTCCATGCGTTCGCGCCGCTTCTTCGCATCCAGCCCGCCGACGCCCAGCGACTTGGCGGTGGCATCATCCAGCTCCAGTGCCGCATAGCCCTTGCTGGTGGTCTGCTCGGCGCAGCCGTAGGGATACTCGAGCGCGCCTTGCAGGGCGCTGGCGAAGGGAATCGGCGGCAGCGCGCTGACCAGCATCCGCGCATTGACCGAGCCGGCCATCAACCCGTCGGCCAGTCCGGCCCCCATTTCCACCGGCGCCATGCTGTCCAGCACCAGCGTGCGCGAGCGCAGCACCGCCGGCCAGCCGGCGCGCACCGGCAGGTCGTAGCGGCGATCGACCTTGAAGCCGTTGCCGTCCACCCGCACGCGCACCTTGGCGGTGGTGTAGCCCTCGCCCGCGGTGATCGGGAAGCTCAGGGTGGTCTTGGCGTCGGTCGACAGTTTCGCGCTGCGCGCGGATTCGCCGATCGACAGCGGGCCCTCGCCGTCCACCCGCACGCTGAATTCACCCGGCTTGCCGGTGAAGTTCTGCACGTCCAGGGTCACCATGCTGCGATCGCCCGGCGCCAGCACGCGCGGCAGGCTGGCTTCGGCCACGATCGGCGCGCGCACCAGCGTCTCGCGATCGCGGTTGCCGTAGCGCTCGTCCGAATACACCAGCGCCGACACCCGCAGGGTACCGTTGAAGTCGGGCACCTTCAGGCGGATGCGCGCGTTGCCCTTGGCGTCCAGCTTCACCGGACCGGCGAACAGGTCCACGGTCTGCACCCGCGAGGTCGGCCGCTTGGCCTGCGGCAACGCGGTCAGCGCCATGTCGCCGCCGAAGCGGATCTTGGCGCTACCGCCTTCGAAGCTCTCGATCACGCGCCCGTAGATGTCGTACGCGTCCACGCCGAGACGGCGCTGGGCGAAGAACTGCGCGTTCGCGTCCGGCACCGGGAAGCGGGTGATGTTGAGGATGCCCACGTCCACCGCCGAGACGGTGACATGCGCGGCCTTGCCGGCCAGTTCGGGCACACTGACCGTCACCGGCAGCTCCTGCTCCGGGCGCATCTGCTTGGGCACGGCCAGGCCGACGGCGACGCGGCGCGCCTTGCGATCCATCGGCACGTGGGCCACGCCGACCGCGCGCGCCGGGGTGATCTTGCTCGGTGCGGATCCGCCGCGGAACACCAGCGCGGTGATGTAGACGTCGTGCCGCTCCCAGTCCTGGGTGACCGGAATGGAGAAGCGGCTGCCGGGCTTGGCATCGATCTCCTGCACGTACAGCATGCGATCGGCCTCGACCATCAGCAGGCCCTTGCCGGGGTGCGGTGGCGTCAGCGTCACCTGCAAGGTGTCACCGGCCTTGTAGCCGGTCTTGTCCAGCGCCAGCTTGACCTTGTCCGGTCGCGCATCCAGCCCGCGGTTCTGATCGTCCCAGCTCCAGCCGGCGCGGAACGGATAGCGGGTGGTCAGGCCGGACGCCGGATCGAATACGTCCAGCCGGTACTCGCCCCACTCCACCGGATAGTCGATGCGCGCGGCGGTGGCGCCGGCATCGATCACCTTGGTTTCCAGGTTCTCGAAGCGGCGGGTGAAATCGTAGTCCCAGCCGCCATCCTCGTCGTAGTTCCAGTGATAGTCGCGGTGCTCGCGCACCAGCGTCGCCTTCAGGCCCTTGCCGGGCTGAGGCTTGCCGGCGGCATCCACCCGCATGATCTCGAAGCCGGCGTTGCTGTTGGCATCGGCGCCGTCCTTGTCGTCGAACAGCGGACGCACGCCGACCAGCGCGTTGGCCGGCCACATGACGCGCTTCAGGGTGCGCGTCACCGTGCGGCCACCGGTCTCGTAGACACTGCCCGAAACCACCGCCGCGACCGGCGTCACCGGCTTGACCTCGGCCGGCAGCGCGATCGCCTCGCGATAGACGCCCTTGTCATCGAACTTGGCATCGACGACGTCCTTGGCTTCCTTCGGCAACTCCACGGTGGGGTCGCCGAAGAAGTAGCCCGGCAGCGCTTCCACCGGATGCTGTTCCACCGCCACCGCCAATCGCGCGGTGAAGCGGTTGCCCGCCGCCGGCGCGCCATACAGGTATGCCGCCGTGGCCTGCAGTTGCAGCGGTTGTCCAGGCTTGAGCGTGGCCTGCCCGGTGCTGTCCAGATCCAGTTTCATCCGCTCGGGCAGGAATTCCTCGATCCGCAGGGTCATGCCCTGCACCGCTTCCTTGCTGGCCGGATCGGTACGGAACTCCACCTGCCAGCGACCGGTCGGCGCTTCCTGCGGGATGACCTGCTCGAAGTTGAAGTAGCCTTGCTCGCCCGGTTGCAGGCGGGTCTCGCGGAAGGTCTTGCCGTCGGGTTGTTTCAGCCGCAGGAAGATTGGCTGGGCCTTGACCGGACGGCCGTCGAAGTCGCGCAACAGGGCCGAAAGGCGCACGGTTTCGCCGGGACGATACAGGTCGCGGCCGGACCAGGCGAACACGTCGAACCAGGCCTGCTCCCGGCCGGCCACCGCGAATTCGGACAGGTCCAGCGCCGGCTGGTTGAACGGCAGCATCGATACGTCCTGGCCGCGCCGGGCGATCAGCACGTGGCCCGCATCCAGCGTGTACTTCAGCAGGGCATTGCCATTGCTGTCGGTCTTGCCGGTCAGGAAGGTCTCGCCCTTGGCGTCCAGCACCCGCAGTTCGACCCCGCCCACGGCGGCGCCATCGCGCAGCGATGCGGTGTGGACGAACAATTTATCCTTGTAGGCACGCGTATGCAGGCCCAGGTCGCTGACGGTGAAGAACGCGGTCTCGAAATCGCCGGCGAACTTGCCGGTGCGCTTCATCACCGCGAAATACAGGCCCGGCTCCTGCAGTTCCTTGATGTCCTGGATCGGCAGGTAGGTCAGCAGGCGCTCGTTCGGCTTGCCACCGAGCAGGAAGCGATTGACGTAGACCGGCTCGGCCAGCTGCGCGATCGGCGTGCTGTCGCCGTAATCGCTGTCCAGATCCCAGCTGCCGCGACGGCCGCCGCGCTGGTATTCGGAGAAGAACTTCGGCAACGATTTCTCGTTGACCCGCAGGAACTCGACATCGACTTCCTTGACGTTGATCGAGACCACCGGCAGGCCACGGCTCTCGCGCGCCGGCAGCACGCTGCCCTGCGAGGCGAAGCCCACCGCCGGATCCAGTTCGCCGGTGTGCACGCGCTGCTTGAGTTCCTTGCCCAGGCGGCTGCCATCGGCGGCCAGCAGGTCCGCGCGCACGATCACGTCGTAGTCCTTGGCCGCCTCCACCGACGGGAAGCGCAGGATCCTGCCCTTGTCGTCCAGCACCCAGCTGCCCTTGACGGTTTCGCCGTTGGCGCCGGCCACCGCCAGCAACTGGTCGAAGTCCTGCGAGCTCACCAGCGGTCGGCTGAACTCCAACGCGATCGCCAGGCTGCCGTCGTGCTGATCCGGATAGGCGCTGGCCAGCCCGAAGCCGACCACCTCCTGCCGCTGCGCCTGCACCGCCTCGCCGCTGGCCTCAGGCAGTTGCCCGGTGTCGTTGCGCTTGCATCCGGCCAGCGCGCCTAGCGCCAACAGGCCGACGAAGAGTGCGCGCAGGCCGAAGGCACGCGCGCCGCGGAAGGAAGGAGCCAACGATTCCATGTGCATGTCCCTGATCCGGTCTTGGCGGCAGTATAGAACGCGGAACACGATGCTTTGGGGTCAGCGAAGCCAGGAACCGGAAAAGAAAAACCCCGGCAAGCCGGGGTTTCTCATCGCGTTGCCGACGGGCCTCAGGCCTGCGGCGGCGCGGCGGTGACATCGCCGGCTTCGGCGGTATCGATTTCGCCTTCCTCGTCCTCGTCCAGCGACGCGTCCAGGCGCTCAACCGCCTGCAGCACCTCGCCCTCGGACAGCCGCATCAGGGTCACGCCCTGGGTGTTGCGGCCGACGCGGGAGATTTCCGAAGCGCGGGTGCGCACCAGGGTGCCGCCATCGGAAATCAGCAGCACCTCGTCGCCGGCACGCAGCAGCACCGCGCCGATCAACTTGCCATTGCGCTCGCTGGTCTGGATGCCGATCACGCCCTGGGTGCCGCGGCCCTTGCGCGGGTATTCGGCCAGCGGGGTGCGCTTGCCATAGCCGTTCTCGGTCGCGGTCAGGATGTAGGCCACGTCGGCGTCGTCGGCGCCGGTTTCCAGCACCGCCTCCTCGCCGGTTTCGACCACGTCCTCGGCGCCCTCTTCCTCGCCCTCGTCCACGCCACCGGCGGACTCGGAGACGATCAGGCTGACCACTTCCTCGCCCTCGGCCAGGCGGATGCCGCGCACGCCGGCGGCGGTGCGGCCCATCGAGCGCACCTTGTCCTCGGCGAAGCGGACGGTCTTGCCGTTGGAGGCGAACAGCAGCACGTCGTTGCCGCCATCGGTGAGCGCCACGCCGATCAGCGCGTCGCCCTCGTCCAGGCTGATGGCGATCTTGCCGCGGGCCAGGCGGAACGCGAACTCGGTCAGCGGGGTCTTCTTGACCGTGCCGCTGCGGGTGGCGAAGAACACGTAGCGGCCTTCCTCGTAGGCGCGCACGGGCAGCACCGCCTGGACCTTCTCGCCTTCCTCCAGCGGAATCCAGTTGATGATCGGGCGGCCGCGGGCATTGGAGCCGGCTTCCGGCAGCTGGTGCACCGGCAGCCAGAACACCTTGCCGCTGCTGGTGAAGGTCAGCAGGGTGTCATGGGTGTTGACCAGCCACAGCTGGTCGATGAAATCCTCTTCCTTGGTCGCCGCCGCGCTGCGGCCACGGCCGCCGCGGCGCTGGGCGCGGTAGGCGCTGACCGGCTGGCGCTTGGCGTAGCCGGCATGCGACAGGGTGACCACCACGTCTTCCGGGGCGATCAGGTCGAGGATGTCCAGATCCTCTTCGCTGTGGCGGATTTCGCTGCGGCGCGCGTCGCCGAACTCGGCCTTGACGTTCAGCAGCTCGTCGCGGATGACCTGCAGCAGCACGTCGGGGTTTTCCAGGATGCGGATCAGGCCGGCGATGACCTCCAGGAGCTCCTTGTATTCCTCGGTCAGCTTTTCCTGTTCCAGGCCGGTCAGGCGATGCAGGCGCATCTCCAGGATCTGGGTGGCCTGCACGTCGGTGAGCTGGTAGGCGCCATCGACCAGGCCCACGCCCCTGGGCAGATCTTCCGGGCGCGAGGATTCGGCGCCGGCCGCCGACAGCAGCGCGCCGACCAGGCCCGGCGTCCAGGTCTTGGCCAGCATCCGCTCCTTGGCTTCCTGCGGGTTGGCCGAGGTCTTGATCAGCTCGATCATCTCGTCGATGTTGGCGAGCGCGACCGTCAGGCCTTCCAGGATGTGGGCGCGGGCGCGGGCCTTGCGCAGTTCGAAGATGGTCCGGCGGGTGACCACCTCGCGGCGGTGGCGCACGAACGCTTCCAGCATCTGCTTCAGGTTGAGCAGCTGCGGACGGCCGTCCACCAGCGCCACCATGTTGATGCCGAACACCGATTCCATCGGGGTCTGCGAATACAGGTTGTTCAGCACGACCTCGGCCGATTCGCCGCGCTTGACCTCGATGTAGATGCGCATGCCGTCCTTGTCGGACTCGTCGCGCAGCTCGCTGATGCCCTCCAGCCGCTTTTCCTTGACCAGCTCGGCGATCTTCTCGATCAGCCGCGCCTTGTTCACCTGGTAGGGAATCTCGGTGACGATGATGGCTTCGCGGCCGGTGCGGTCATCGACCTCGATGTCGGCCTTGGCGCGCATGCGCACGCGGCCGCGGCCGGTGCGGTAGCCGGCGATGATGCCGGCGGTGCCGTTGATCAGGCCCGCGGTCGGGAAATCCGGACCGGGGATGTACTGCATCAGCCCGTCGACGTCGATCTCGGGATCGTTGATCAGCGCGATCAGCCCGTCGATCACTTCCGACAGGTTGTGCGGCGGGATGTTGGTGGCCATGCCGACCGCGATGCCGGCCGAGCCGTTGACCAGCAGGTTCGGGAACCGGGTCGGCATGACCGTCGGCTCCAGTTCCTTCTCGTCGTAGTTGGGCTGGAAATCGACGGTTTCCTTGTCGATGTCCGCCATCAGTTCGTGGGTCAGGCGCGACATGCGCGCTTCGGTGTAACGCATCGCCGCGGCGCTGTCGCCGTCGACCGAACCGAAGTTGCCCTGCCCGTCCACCAGCAGGTAGCGCAGCGAGAACGGCTGGGCCATGCGCACCAGCGTGTCGTAGACCGACTGGTCGCCGTGCGGATGGTACTTACCGATCACGTCACCGACGATACGCGCCGACTTGTAGTACGGCTTGTTGCTGTGCGCGCCCAGTTCGTTCATCGCGTACAACACACGTCGATGCACCGGCTTCAGGCCGTCCCGGACGTCCGGGAGGGCGCGCCCCACGATCACGCTCATGGCGTAATCGAGGTAGCTCTTGCGCATCTCGTCTTCGAGGTTGACGGGGATGATTTCCTTGGCGAGATCAGCCATTCGGGTTCCGTAGTCTCAGGTTTTTCGAGCCGAAACCGGCCTGCCGGGACGGAGCCGGCAACGCTAGCGCGGGCGGGGTTTCAGGCAGGTTTTTACAACCTGCGGAGTGTATCACAGGCGGGACTTTTCCGCCCGTTTTTCAGCCCCGAAACAAGCAGTTAGCCGGTCATCCGATGGCTCGCGGAGGACATCGCGCCCGAGGCCGCCGGAGCGCCCCTGTCCCTGCCCGGGGCTCCCCCTCTCCGGACGCCGGCAAATGCCACCGGGCCGGCCGGTTCAGCCGAAAGCGGCCCGCATCTTCGCCAGCGTCGGCTGCTCCACCACGCCCTTCTCGGTCACGATGGCGTCGATCAGGCTGGCGGGAGTCACGTCGAACACCGGGTTCCAGGCGGCGATGCCCTCGGCCACCGTGCGGACGCCGCCAATGCCCAGCAATTCGCCGGGATCGCGTTCCTCGATTTCGATGGCGTCGCCGTCCGGCGTGGCCATGTCGACCGTGGACGACGGCGCCACCACCATGAAGCGCGCGCCGTGGTGGCGGGCGGCGATGGCGAGCTGGTAGGTACCGATCTTGTTGGCGGTGTCGCCGTTGGCGCAGATCCGATCCGCGCCCACCACGACCCACTGCACCGCGCCGGTCTTCAGCAGGTGCGAGGCGGCCGAGTCGGCGATGAGGGTGGCCGGAATGCCGTCCTGCTGCAGTTCCCACGCGGTCAGCCGGGCGCCCTGCTGCCAGGGCCGGGTCTCGCCGGCGAACACGCGGCCAATCCGGCCCTGTGCCACGCCCGCGCGGATCACGCCAAGCGCGGTGCCGAACCCGGCGGTGGCCAGCGAACCGGTATTGCAGTGGGTCAGCACGCCGCTGCCCGCCGGGATCAGGGCCGCGCCTAGTTCACCCATGTGGCGGTTGGCGGCCAGATCCTCGTCGGCGATGGCCTGTGCCTCGCGTTCCAGCACCGCGCGCCAGTCCGCGCCCGTTCCATGCAGCGCCGCGCGCATGCGCGCCAGCGCCCAGGCCAGGTTGACCGCGGTCGGGCGCGCCGCGTTGAGGCGTTGCAGCGCCGGTTCCAGCGCGGAGGCGGCCTGCGCGCCATCGGCAGCCTCGACCGCGCGCGCGGCCAGCACCACGCCCCAGGCGGCGGAAATACCGATTGCCGGCGCGCCGCGCACGGCCAGCGCGTGGATGGCCGCGGCGACCTCGTCGCTGGTCGCGCAGGTCAGGTATTCGACCACGAACGGCAGCTTGCGCTGGTCCAGCAGTTCCAGGGCGTCGCCGGTCCAGCGGATCGGACGGATGCGGTCGTAGCGGGCGTAGTCGAAGGCGTCGTTCATCGCGCCATTGTAGCGGCCAGAAAAAAGCCCCGCGCATGGCGGGGCCTTTTCCCTGGGGATGTTCCCGTGGATATGTTCCTGCGAGGTCCGCCGTCACCAGACCCGGAACTCGGCGCGGCAGCCGCCGCTGACCCAGATGCCGCCGCGATCCCAGCCCCAGCTGCGTCCTTCGATGCACGGGGATTTGGAGATCTGCCGCTCCACCCGGGCGCCGCGCCGGACATGGGCGTCGCAATGGCGGGTGCGGTTGTCGTTGGAATCGCAGCGCACGATCTGGTTGTTGCCGCCCCAGTTGCCTCCATTTCCGCCGTTCCAGCCACCGCCGCCGCGACCGCCGACCGCGAACTCGGCGCGGCAGCCGCGCGAGACCCAGATCTGATCGCGCTCACGGCCCCAGTTGTAGCCCTCGACGCAACGGGTCTTGGAGATCTGCCGATGCAGGCGCACGTAGCCGCCGCGCGGAATCGCGCAGGTGCGGTGGCGATCGTCGTTGGAATCGCAGCGGACAATCTGGTCGCCGCCGTTTCCGTTCCAGCCTCCGCCATTCCAGCCACCACCGCCCCAACCGCCACCGCCGCGCGTGCGGAATTCGGCGCGGCAGCCGCCGGTGACCCAGATGCCGGAGCGATCCCAGCCCCAGTTGCGACCCTCGGTGCAGTAGGTCTTGGACAGCCCGCGAATCAGTTCGACGCCGCCGCGGGTATCGGCCTGGCAATGGCGGTACTTGGCGTCCTGGGACTCGCAGCGGACGACCTGCCCATAGCCATCCCCCGGGTAGCCATAGCCACGATCCTGGGCCGCCGCCGTCGCGGCCACGGAGCCCAGGGACAGCAGGGACAACAGCGGCAACATCCGATGCATGACGCGGATCGTGGCGTGCTTCATGGCGCGATCTTCCGTGGGTGGTGTTGGTGGAGAATCTACCGGACCATCATGAATGTGAACCCAAGAAACCGTTTCCGTTTTTGACGCTGCCAGAAGACGTTTGGCCGCCACTCAGGCTCGCGCGAAATCGAAGCAGAGCACGTCGGCGATGCGCGGCGTATCCAGCATCGCCATCAGCAGGCGATCCACCCCCAGGGCCACGCCCGCGCAGTCCGGAAAGCCGGCATCCAGCGCCGCCAGCAGGCGCGTATCGATGGCCGGCGCATCCTGTCCACGGGCTTGGCGCACGGCGACGTCGCGAAGGAATCGCCTTGATTGTTCGGTGCCGTCGGCCAGTTCGTGATAGCCGTTGGCCACTTCCAGCGGCCCCAGGTAGATCTCGAAGCGCTCGGCCACCGGCAGCGCGTCAGCGCGCACGCGCGCCAGCGCGCATTGCGAGGCCGGATAGTCGTACAGCGCCAGCAGTTGGTCGGCCGGAAACGCCGGCTGCAGGCGATGGGTCATCAGCAGATCCAGCCAGTCGTCGCGGTCCAGCCCTTCGGGGTCGATGCGCACGTCCGCCAGCGCGTTGCGCAGGACATCGATGTCGTCGAGCATCGGGTCGATGCCGAGCGACTCGCGATAGAGATCCCGGTACGCGACCCGGCGCAGGCGCAGGTCGCGGCCCACCAGCGCTAGGCATTCGCGCAGCAGTCCGGCGCACTCGTCGATCAGTTGCTGGTGATCCCAGCCGACCCGGTACCACTCCAGCATGGTGAACTCGGGGTTGTGCCGGCCGCCGGCTTCACCGTCGCGGAACACGCGTCCCAGTTCGTAGCAATCGCCCAGCCCCGCCGCCAGCAGTCGCTTGAGCGGAAATTCGGGCGAGGTGCGCAGCCAACGACGGCGCGGGCCGGCATCGACATGCCCGCCGAATTCCAGCGAGAACGAAGCGATGTTGGGATCGGTGTTGCCGGCCTGCGACATCACCGGCGTCTCTATTTCCATCACGTCGCGCGCGGCGAAGAACGCCCGCAGGGTGGCGTTCAAGCGGGCGCGCAGGCGGATGGCCTCGAACCGCGCCGAGGGTTGCCAGCTCATGCGTGCTTCGCCAGGAAAGCCAGCAGTTGCGCCTCGTCCCAGATTTCGATGCCCAGCTCCTGCGCTTTCGCCAGCTTGGAACCGGCGGCCTCGCCGGCCACCACCAGGCTGGTTTTCTTCGACACGCTGCCGGCGACCTTCGCGCCCAGCGCCTCGAGTTTCGCGCCGGCCTCGTCGCGGCTCATCGCCGCCAGCCCACCGGTCAGCACGACGGTCTTGCCTTCCAGCGGACCGGCCGGACCGGTGTCGCCTTCGGGCGTGATCGACAGCAGGTGTTCCACCACCTGGCCCGCGTGCGCCAGCAGCCTGGCGTGTTCGGGCGCTTCCAGCCAGGCCGCCAGCGCGTTGGCCGATTCGGACGGCAGGCCGGCGCTGACGAACTGGTGCGCCGGCGCGTCCACCAGCGCCTCCACGCGCGGGAACGCGGCGGCCAGTTGCTCGGCGCGCACGCGGGTGACCTTGGGGATTTCCAGATCCACCAGCAGCGCGGCCAAGCCGAGGTCGTCGCGCAGTTTCGGGTGCGGTGGGTGCGCGTCGGTGAGGGTGACGCCGCGCGACAGCAGATCGTCGATGACCTGCTGGTTGCCGGGCTGGTCGAAGAAATGGCCCAGCGAGCGCGCGACTTCGCCGCCGATGTCGGGCACGCGCTTGAACAGCGGCCACGGCATGCGCCGGATCAATTCCAGATCGCCGAACCACAGCGCCAGCGCCTTGGCGGTGCTCTCGCCGACATGCTGGATGCCCAGCGCGAACAGGAAGCGCTCCAGCGTGGTCGTGCGGCTGTGGTCAATCGCCTCGATCAGGTTGTCCGCCCACTTGGTGGCGACCTTGCCCGCCTTCACCGTTTCCGGCGTGGTGCCGTCGCGCTCGTCGGCGCGGCGTTTCATCTCCAGCAGGTCATCCACCGTCAGCCGGTACAGGTCGGCCACCGAGGTGACATAGCCCAGATCGCTCAACACCTCGACGTAACGCTCGCCCAGGCCCTCGATGTCCATCGCGCGGCGCGAGGCAAAGTGGCCGATGGCCTCCTTGCGCTGCGCGGCGCAGGTCAGTTCGCCGGAACAGCGCCAGACCGCCTCGCCTTCCTCGCGCACCACTTCCGAACCGCATACCGGGCACCGCGTGGGCATGGACCATGGCTGGGTACCGGGTGGGCGGCGCTCCAGCACCACCCTCACCACTTCCGGAATCACGTCGCCGGCGCGGCGGATGATCACGGTGTCGCCGTTGCGCACGTCCAGGCGGGCGATCTGATCGGCGTTGTGCAGGGTGGCGCGGGTGACGGTGACGCCGCCGACCTGCACCGGCTGCATCAGCGCCCACGGCGTGACCGCGCCGGTGCGGCCGACGTTGACCTCGATCGATTCCAGCACGGTCATCTGTTCCTGCGCCGGGAACTTGTGCGCGATCGCCCAGCGCGGCGCGCGCGAGACGAAACCCATCTCGCGCTGGCCTTCATAGTCGTCGAGCTTGTAGACCACGCCGTCGATGTCGAACGGCAGCGCGTCGCGCTTGTCGCCGACGCTCCGGTAGTAGTCGAGCAGGCCATCCACGCCGTCGACCACGCGGTTCTCCGCGCTGACCGGGAAACCCCATTCGCGCAGGCGCGCCAGGGTCTGCGAATGGCTCGCCGGCAGGTCGCCGCCCTCGACCAGCCCGACCGCGTAGGCGTAGAACGCCAGCGGACGCTGCGCGGTCATGCGCGGATCCAGCTGCCGCAGCGAGCCGGCCGCGCCGTTGCGCGGATTGGCCAGCACCTTGCCGCCCTCCTTCAGCGCGCGCTCGTTGTAGGCGCGGAACGCGGCCAGCGGCATGTACACCTCGCCGCGCACTTCCAGCACCCGCGGCCAGCCCTTGCCGCGCAGGCGCATCGGAATGGCCTTGATGGTGCGCAGGTTGGCGGTGACGTCCTCGCCGGTGGCGCCGTCGCCACGCGTGGCGCCCTGCACGAACGCGCCGTCCTCGTAACGCAGGCTGATCGCCAGGCCATCGAGCTTGGGCTCGACCGAGAACAACAGGTGCGGCCGCTTCAGCTTTTCGGCGATGCGGCGGACGAAGTCCTGCACTTCCTCGTCGCTGAAGGCATTGCCCAGCGACAGCATCGGGATCGCGTGGCGGACTTCGGCGAACCGGGCCGAGGGCGCGTTGCCGACCCGCTGGGTGGGCGAGTCCGGGGTAATCAGATCCGGGTTCGCCGCTTCCAGTTCGTCCAGTTCGCGCAGCAGCCGGTCGTACTCGGCGTCCGGGATATTGGGTTCGTCGAGGACGTGGTAGCGGTAGTTGGCATCGTCGAGCAGGCGACGCAGCTCGATGGCGCGGTCGGCGGGTGTGGGTGCGGTCATGGCGGGATTGTAGGACGGAGGGCCGCAAAGCCGGCGTGTTCTTATCGGGCGCGTTCTTATCAGGCGTGCTCTGATCCGGTGTGCTCTGACCCGGTGTGCTCTGATCCGGGCGATTCGGGAGATATGACCGCCGCGTTGGGGCGGCGCGGCGGAAGCAGCCTGGCGGGCGGATGCAGGACCCGGCCAGGGCGGCCCCGTCACAGGTCCCGGGCGCCCCGGCTTACCAGCGCGGTGGCTTGGTCAGCGGCGGCGCTTCGTGCTGGCGGTCGTAGGCGCGCAGCTCTTCGCGGATGTGCTGGATGCGCTGGCGGCCCAAGGTGTTGCGGCTGTCGTCCAGGACCACGCCGTTGAGCAGTTCGGCCATGCGCTCGACGTTGGGCAGCAGCTTCTCCCAGGCTTCCAGCGCGCTCACCGGCGCCGGCAGGGTCAGGAAGAAGGCGATGGCCGGGGTTTCCATCTCGCGGATGTTGGCCATGTCGAAACTGCCCGGCTGCATGATGTTGGCCATGCTGAAGATCGGACCGCGTTCGGGATGGCCTTCGATCAGCCGGTGGAACACGTTCATGTGGCCGAAGATCAGGCCGGTCTTCTCCGCCGCCACCACGATGTCCTCGCCGCGCAGCACCTGCCCGGCGCGTGCCGCCACGTACAGCGAGACGATCTTGTCGAAGTCCTGGTTGGCGCGTTTGCCCAGGTGGCTGTCGGCGGCGGTCGGGGTGCCGCCGGCCAGGCCGAGTTCGGGCTGGCTGACCTCGTCGCCGGAGTAATCGCGATCGGTCTCGTAGGCCGTGTCGTCGGTGGCCAGGCTGGGCTCGACGCGGGCGTTGTCGCGTTCCGTCGGTTCCAGCCGCCGGCCCTGGCTGGGCTTCTTGGGGCGGCCGAAGAAGATGATCGCCGCAATCAGGATTGCGCCGGCGATCAGGATGCCGATTCGAAGCATTGCCATGTCGGACACGTCGGATTCTCCGCCAGGGTTTGATCAGGGGTTCAGGCCGCGCCGGCCAGGCGCGCGGCTTCTTCCAGGTCCACCGACACCAGTCGGCTCACACCGGGCTCGCGCATGGTAACGCCACTGAGCTGGTGCGCGGCTTCCATGGTCGCCTTGTTGTGGCTGACGAACAGGAACTGCACCTTCTCGCTCATCTCCTTCACCATGTTGGTGAAGCGGCCGACGTTGGCCTCGTCCAGCGGCGCGTCCACTTCGTCCAGCAGGCAGAATGGCGCCGGATTGAGCTGGAAGATCGCGAACACCAGCGCCACCGCGGTCATCGCCTTCTCGCCACCGGACAGCAGCGAGATGTTGGACACGCGCTTGCCGGGCGGCCGCGCCATGATCGCCACGCCGGTGTCCAGCAGATCCTCGCCGGTCAGTTCAAGGTAGGCGTGGCCGCCGCCGAACAGGCGCGGATACAGCGCCTGCACGCCGGCATTGACCCGGTCGAAGGTGTCCTTGAAGCGGCCGCGGGTTTCGCGGTCGATCTTGCGGATGGCGTCCTCCAGCGTTTCCAGCGCGGTGGTCAGGTCGACGTGCTGCGCTTCCAGGTACTCGGCGCGCTGGGAGGCCTCGCCGTACTCGTGGATGGCGGCCAGGTTGACCGGTTCCAGCCGACGCATGCGCGAGTCGATCTGGGTGACGGCCTGCTCCCATTCGCGCGCGTCGGCCACTTCCGGCAGGGTGTTGATGACGTCCTCGACGACGAAGCCGGCGGCGACAATCCCCTGCGACAACTGCTCGGACTTCAGCGCCAGTGCCTGCTGGTCCAGCTTGCGCTGGGAGATCCGCTCGCGCTGGGCCAGTGCGGCCTCGTCGCGCTGGTGGCGGGTCTGCTCGTACTGGCGCAGTTCGTTGTCGATGCCTTCCAGCACCGAGCGCGCCTCGGCCAGCCGGCGATCGGCGTTGACACGCTCTTCCAGCGCCGCCTGGCGCTGGGCGTCCAGTTCCTGCACCGGCGAGTCGCCCTCGCTCAGCTGCAGGGTCAGTTCCTCCAGCCGCGAATCGAGCTGGCCGCGCTGGCCGCCCATCCGGTCCAGCGCCTGGCTCAGGGAGATGATCTGGGTGCGCTGCGATTCCAGGGTCAGCGCCAGCGCATGGGTGGCGTCACGCGATGCGCGCGCCGCCTCGCGGGCCAGATCGCGCGCTTCGACCAGTTGCCGGCGCTCGGATTCCAGGCCCTGCCGGGCCGATTCCAGATCGCCCATCGCGGTGACCGCTTCCTCCAGCCGCAGGCGCGCCTCGCGGGCCTGCTCGCGGCTGCCGTCCAGGGTTTCCACCAACTGGGCGATTTCCTGGTCGATCTTGTCAATGCGGTGGCGGGTGGATTCCACCCGTCCCTGTTGGCTCTGCAACTGGCCGGCCAGTTCGGACACGCCACGATGCGCCAGGTACAGGGCGCGCTGCGCGTCCTCGCGCTGCTGCTCGGCGGCCAGCAACTGGTCGCGCAGGTTGGCCAGGCGTTCTTCGAGTTCGGCCTCGCGGGTCTGCAGCGTTTCGATCTCGGCGCGCAGACCCTGGATTTCCCGCTCGCGCAGCAATGCACCCTGCTTGGCCGCGCCGGAACGCAGCACCCGCACCCAGCCGGCGCCGAGGCGCTCGCCGCTGCGGGTGATCACCGAATCGCCGTCGCCCAGCTGCGACTGCAGGCGGCGCGCTTCGGCCAGATCCTCGGCCACGTGCAGGCGCGCCAGCAGACGGCGCACCGCCGCCGGTCCCTGCACCCGCGCCGCCAGCGAGGTCGGCGCGACGTTGAAGTCGGCCTGTTCGTCGGACACCAGCGCGATGCGGCCTTCGCCGAGTTCGCCCAGGGCGTCCACCAGCGATTCCGGCGCATCCACCAGCACGCCTTCGATGAGTTGTCCGAGCGCGCCCTCGACGGCGTTTTCCCAGCCCGGCTCGACGGTCAGGCGCTCGCCCACGCGCGTCGCCGAATCCAGCCCGCGTGCCTTGAGCCAGCTCATCGCCGCGCCCTGCTCCTGGCCCAGCGCGGCATGCTGCAATGTCTCCAGCGAGGACAGCCGGCCACGGGCTTCCTGCGCGCGCTTGCGCACTTCCGACAGTTCGGTCTGCGAAGCACGCTGCTGCTCCTGCACGCCCGCCGCCGACTGCTTGCGCGACTCGACCTGCTCGGTCAGCGACTCCAGCGATTCCTTCTGGGTGTCGTGCTGGATCTGCAATTGCTCGAAGGCTTCGGCCAGCGCGTCCAGATCCAGTCCGGCGCGCTCGGCGGCCAGGTTCTCGCGGCGGCGTTCGGTTTCCAGCGCCTGGCGATCCAGATAATCGACGCGGGTGCGCTCGACCTCGCCGGCGCGCGCGGCCTCGGCCGATTCGCGCGAATGGGTTTCCCAGCGCTGCTGCCAGTCCGACAGGCGCGCTTCGGCGTCGCGCAGGGCGTCCTGCTTGAACAGGTCTTCTTCCTGCAACTGCGCCAGCCGGGGTTCGGCCTCGTCCACGCTCTCGCGCAGGACGTTGAGCTTGGTCTCGTCACCGCTGATGTGCTGGCCCAGTTCCTGCAACGCGTTGTGGGCTTCGTCGCGCGCCTTCTTCAGGCGTTCGGCCAGATCACGCTGGTGCTGCATCTGCTGTTCCAGCCGGGCCAGCGTGCTGCCGACCTGGTAGACCTCGCCCTGGGCCTTGTTGAGGCCCTCGGCGGCTTCCTCGCGGCGCAGGCGATCGGTTTCGATGTTGCGCTCGGCCTCGCGCTGCTCGGCGATCAACTGCTGCAGGCGGGTTTCTTCCTGCGACAGCTTCTCGCGCAGGCCCTGCAACTGCACGTCGAGTCCGCGGAACTCCAGCGCCTTCCACTCGGCGTCCTTCACCCGGCGCTCTTCCTGCAGGGCCTGGTACTGCTCGGCCTGCCTGGCCTGGCGCTTGAGGTGTTCCAGCTGCTTGCCGATTTCCTCGCGCAGATCGTTCAGGCGATCCAGGTTTTCGCGGGTATGGCGGATGCGGGTCTCGGTTTCCTTGCGGCGTTCCTTGTACTTGGAGATGCCGGCGGCTTCCTCCAGGTAGACGCGCAGATCCTCGGGCCGGGCCTCGATGATCTGGCTGATCATGCCCTGCTCGATGATCGAGTAGCTGCGCGGCCCCAGGCCGGTGCCGAGGAACAGGTCGGTGATGTCGCGGCGGCGGCACTTGGTGCCGTTGAGGTAGTAGTTGCTCTGGCCGTCGCGGCTGACCTGGCGCTTGACCGAGATTTCGTTGAACGCGGCGAATTCGCCGGCGATGGTGTGATCGCTGTTGTCGAAGATCAGTTCGACGGTGGCCTGCGACACCGGCTTGCGCGCCGAGCTGCCGGAAAAGATCACGTCGGTCAGCGAGTCGCCGCGCAGGCGGCTGGCGGAACTCTCGCCCATCACCCAGCGGACCGCATCGATGATGTTGGATTTGCCGCAACCGTTGGGACCGACCACGCCGGTCATGTTGGTGGGCAGGTGCAACGTGGTCGGATCGACGAAGGACTTGAAACCGGACAGCTTGATGGTCGAAAGGCGCATGCGGCGATGGTTTTCCGGGCATCGCGACCGGCCGGCCGGTGCGCTGCCAAATTGTTGGACTGGATGAGGTTGAATCGCCAAATAATTGATTTATATGGCAATCCAATACTGCTCTTGCGGCATTGACCGATGAGTATAACGGGCGCCGGCCCGGCGCGGGACCGCCCGCCCCGGCTACTCCAGGCCCAGCTCCAGCCGCGCGCCGCCCTCGTGCGCCGCCGGTCCCTTGGCGCCATCGATGAACACCCGGGTGGGATCCACCTCGCCGCCGGCCAGCAACGCATCCTGGACGGCGTTGGCGCGGGCGCGTCCCAGCGCGGCCAGTTCGTCGTCGCCGGGCCGGTACCGGGGCAGCAGCGCCTGGCGCAGCCAGGTCACCTCGGCCGTCTGGCGCGCGGCCTTGCGTGCCTTGCGATCCAGTTCCTCCTGGTCAGCCTCCCGCCCGGCCTCCTCGGCCGCCTCCGGGATGTCCGGCTTGCGTCCCAGTTGCTGCCGGTACAGTGCCTCCAGCAGATCCCGCTGCTCCCCGGCCTCCAGCGCCGCGACCGCGACCGGCTCGCCCTCGCGCCGGCCCAGCATCGCCGCGTCCAGCCGCTGCCCGGCAATCGCCTCGGCCTCGCCCTCCAGGGCGGTGCCGGCCGGAATGTCCAGCCGCAGCGCCGGGCGTTCCACCAACGCCTTGGCCAACGCGCCCAGGCTGGTGCGCGCGGGTTCGCCCAGTTCGCTGGAGCCGGCGGCGAAATCGACGTAGCGTGCCTGTTCCGCGCCCTTGAACAGCGAGCCGATGAAATCGAACGGCGCGGTCACCGCCTTGACCAGGATGTTCTTCAGGATCTGCCAGACGATCGGCCACACCCGGAAGCTGGGATCGTCCAGCGAGCCGTTCACTGGCAAATCCAGATCGATCACGCCCTGGCGGTTCTTCAGCAGCGAGGTCGCCAACCGGATGGGCAGCGAGACCTTTTCCTGGCTGTCGGTCGCCTCGCCCCACTCCAGCTGATCCAGCACGACATGGTGGGCCGCCTGCAATTTGCGATGGTCGATCTGGTAATGCAGTTCGGTGCTGAGCTTGCCCTTGGCGATGGCGTAGCCGGCGAAGCGTCCGGAGTACGGATTGAAGATGGGCAGATCGATGTTGCGGAAGCTCATCTTCAAATCGGTGCGCTCGTCGTAGGCGAACGGGTTGAGCGTGCCGGAGATCTCCACCGGCGAGTAGCGGTTGACCACCTGCCCGTGCAGATCCACGCGGGCCTGCGCCGAGGGCGCGGTGGACAGCCCGCGGATATGGCCGCGCAGGGCGGCGATGTCGGCGCGGAAGCCGGGATCCATGGAGGCGTCGGCGAACGCCATGGTGCCGTTTTCCAATTGCAGATCGTCCAGCTTGATGGCCATCGCCGGTCCCGACGATGACGCCGGTGCCGACGTGGCGGCCGGCGCCGGGCTGGCGAACAGCCGGCTGAGGTTGACGGTGCGATCCGGCTCCACCGCCACGATGGCGAACGGCTTGCGCATGACGACCCGGGCGATCTGCAGGCGATCCGGCGCCTGCGCATAGCGCAGGCCGCCGATATCCATCCGCTCCCAGGCCACCACCTGCCGCTTGCTTGCCCGCTCCAGCAGCGAGAAGCCGTCGATGCGGCCTTCGCCATTGAAGGCCAGGGCCGCGCCGCGCTTTCCGTCCCCCGGCAGGGTAAGTTCGCCGTTCGCGCCGAGGGTGCCCGAGCGCAATTCCAGGGCGGGGAAATCCGGCAGGTAGGCCAGCACGTCGCGCAGCGGCAGGCCGGTCAGATCCAGTTGCAGGCGCCCGGCCACGGTGGCGGGTACCACTTCGCCCTGCACGGCCAGCCGGGTCTTGCCGTTGACGGTGGCCGACGCCGCTATCGGCAATGGCTTGTCCAGATCCAGGCTGACCCCGCGGGTGCTGGCGGTCAGCGCCTGCAGGCGGAAGCGGCTGGCCGGCCGGACGGCGCGGTCCTGCACATCGACCTCGGCGTCCTCCAGCGCCACTTCGCCCAGATTGAACCGCCAAGCCGGGCCCGGCGTCGTGGCGGCGGGCGCGGAAGCGGCTTCCGGCGTCGACGGGAACAAGCGCATCAGGCTGATCGCGCCGTTGGCCTCGCGGGTCAGCGCGGTCCGCAAGCCGCCCACCCGCAGGCGATCGGCGACGACCTCGCGCTTGCCGAGCGAGAAACGGGCGCCGGCCAGCGCGATCTCGCCCAGGGTGGCCGCGTTCCCGGTTTCGCCGCGCACGCGCACGCCCACTCCGCTGGCCTGCGCGCGGGACAGCGTCGCTTCCAGCAACGTGCCCGTCGAGGTGCCGGCGGCGAAGCGGTAGCGGCCGGCCACATCGAAGCGGCCGCCATGCAGTTCGAACGGCAGCGCCTCGCTGAGGAAGGCGTAGGCGGTGTCGACCTGGAGATTGGCCGCGCCCAGTTCGCCGTCTGAGGCGAACGGCCGCAACGAGAGTTGCCCGCGCCAGTCGAAGCGTTCGCCCTGATCGCCAGTGGCGGCCAGGTGGAATCCACCGCCCTTGCCGTTGCCCTGCGCGGTGCGGAAATCGCGCAGTTCGAACCGGATCGGCGCCAGCCGCTTGCTGGGCTGCAGGCGCCGGCTGTGATCGGCGAAATCGATTGCACCGTCGGCCACCACGAGATGCGCGATCAGCACGTCCGGCGGCGGACCGTCGTCCTTCGAAGGAGGAACCAGGTCGGCCAGGTTGAGCGAACCATCGGCGCGCACCAGCGCCTGCGCGTAGGGCCCGTCCAGGGTCACTTCGCGGAAGGTCCAGGCCCCTTTCCACAGGGAGGAGATCTGGAAATCGATGACCGCCCGGCGCAGCGCGACCAGCGGCTTCTGCCCCGCCGTCGCCGCAGGCTCTTGTATCGCCAGCGCGGTGGCCTCGGCGCGGAAGGTGAAGGGGTTGAATCGCAGTTCGCCCAGGCTCAGCGACTTGCCCAGTTCCTCGCGGACGTAGTCGGTGGCCTCGGCGCGGGCGAAGCGCGGCAGCCACCAGAAGCCCGCCAGCGCGTACAGCCCCACCACCAGCAACGGCAGGACGATGACCCAAAGCAGTCGACGACGGATCCAGCCCAGCATGACCTGCTCCTTGGAAGGCGCCCGCCTCCGCACCGGCCCTTTGCCGGTCGGAGCGGAACGAATGGGGCCCGGAGGACCGCCCGATGGTCGGAACAATCACCTTAGCCTGCCCGCCGCCGGGCGCGCCAGCGCCACGCGGGCGCACGTCCGCCGATGGCCTGTTAGGATCGGGGAGTTTGTTTGCGACACCCTTTCCCCCTCACCAACTGGTCACACCGCCGTGTCTCTTTTTGCATCCGTCGAACTGGTTCCGGGCGATCCGATCCTGGGCATGACCGAGGCCTACAACGCC
This sequence comes from Pseudoxanthomonas sp. PXM04, assembly GCF_014851695.1. Taxonomy (NCBI): domain Bacteria; kingdom Pseudomonadati; phylum Pseudomonadota; class Gammaproteobacteria; order Lysobacterales; family Lysobacteraceae; genus Pseudoxanthomonas; species Pseudoxanthomonas sp. PXM04. The sequence continues at coordinate 1,028,258 of NZ_JACVAG010000001.1, read as the reverse complement.
GATTCCCGCCCCGGCAAGGTCAATCTGGGCGTTGGCATCTACTACGACGAACAGGGCCGCATTCCCCTGCTCGATTCCGTCCGCGAGATCGAACAGGTCCTGGCCGCGGACGCCAAACCGCGCGGCTACCTGCCCATCGACGGCCTGCCGGGCTACAACCTGGCGACCCAGAAACTGCTGTTCGGCGCCGGTTCCACCGCGCTGGAGGCCGGCCGCGTGGTCACCGCGCAGACCATCGGCGGCAGCGGCGCCCTGCGCATCGGTGCCGACTTCCTGAAGCGCGCGCTGCCGCAGGCGAAGATCGCCATCAGCAACCCGAGTTGGGAAAACCATCGCGTGGTGTTCGGCACCGCTGGCTTCGAGGTCAGCGACTACCGCTACTACGACCCGGCCACCCACGGCCTGGATTTCGCCGGCATGCTGGCCGACCTGGGCGCGCTGGAGCCTGGCACCGTGGTGCTGCTGCACGCCTGCTGCCACAACCCGACCGGCGTCGACCTGACCGCCGCGCAGTGGGCGCAGGTGGTGGAACTGGTGAAGGAACGCGGCCTGCTGCCCTTCATCGACATCGCCTACCAGGGTTTCGACCAGGGCACCGACGCCGACGCCACCGCGATCCGCCTGTTCGCCGATTCCGGCATCCCGGCGTTCGTGGTCGCCAGTTCGTATTCCAAATCGTTCTCGCTGTATGGCGAGCGCGTGGGCGCGCTGTCGATCGTCTCGGCCGACCGCGACGAGGCCAAGCGCGTGCAGTCGCACATCAAGCGCACCATCCGTTCCAACTACTCCAGTCCCGCCACCCACGGCGGCGCGCTGGTGTCCGGCGTGCTCGGCAGCGACGAACTGCGCGCGCGCTGGGAGAAGGAACTGGGCGGCATGCGCGAGCGCATCCACACCCTGCGCGCCGGGCTGGTGTCCAAGCTGGCGGCGCTGGGCGCGCCGGAGTTCGGCTTCATCCAGCAGCAGGCCGGCATGTTCTCGTACTCCGGTCTGAGCAAGGCCCAGGTCGATCGCCTGCGCGAGGAATACGCGATCTACGCCATCGGCACCGGCCGCATCTGCGTGGCCGCGCTCAACAGCCAGAACATCGACAAGGTGGCCGAAGCGGTCTATGCGGTGAGCCGCGGCTGAGTCTGCGTTCCTCCGCGGTCTGTCTGGAACCCCCGGCATTGCCGGGGGTTTTCTTTTGGGCTCCGTGCGAAAAGCAAATCCCCCGCCACCCGCTCACGCGGGTGGCCGCCCCCTTTGATCAGCCATTCGGCTGTTGGGAAGCGCTGCAAAGGGGGCATCCCACGCTCCGCCACACCCATCGCATCCCTATCATCCGCACCGAGGCCCGCCGCCTGCGACGTCGCCTTTCCTCTTCCTTTGCAAAAAGGGGGACCGAGTGGGATTTGCCTTTTTGCTTTGTCCTGAAGCCCTCACCCCCCGTCCAGCTACCCCGCGATCGCATCGATATCGTTCGCGCTGAATCCTGCCGCCTGCGACCTCGCCGTTCTTCCCCCTTTGCAGCGCTTCCCAACAGCCGAATGGCTGGTCAAAAGGGGGACCGAGGGGGATTTGCCTTTGCTTTGTCCGGAGCCCTCAACGCTTGTCCAGATACCCCGCGATCGCATCGATATCGTTCGCGCTGAGTCCCGCCGCTTGCGCGCGCATCACGCCGTGGGTAAGCGTGTCGACGATGTAGGCGCGGCTGCGGCTTTCCAGCAGCGTGCGCGGGGGGATGTTGCCCTGAGGATGATCGTGGCAGGCCGCGCAGCGTTGCTTGAACAGGGCCTCCCCATCCAGTCCCGAATCGGCCACCGCTGGGACTTGCGAAGCACCCGCCGTCGCATCGGCGACGACCTTCGGCGGCACGCGTGCGGGCGCGCCGGGACCGAATGCCTGGATCCGATCCGTCCCCACCACCACCGCGCCATGGGCGAACACCGGTTCGTTGTACTTGCCCGAGGTGTGCAACTGGCCCGGCGCGCTCTTCCACAACAGATCCAGCGTGTGGCCTTCCAGCGCGTACAGGACCGGTGCGGGCGCGCCGGGGCCGGCCAGCGGCGCGGAGCGGCGGGCGTTCTCGTCGAGGACCCAGACGATCGGATCCCGCGCGCCGTCGCTGCTGATCACCGGCGACCCGGGATTGATGAAGACCAGTTCCATCTGCCGGCGCGCGATCGCCAGGTGCGCGGGCTGTCCGGGCGTGGTCACCACGCGCAGCTTGACCAGCGACGGCGGGACCGCGTCCGCCGAACCTTCGGCACGCCGGGTGTTGCCAGTCATGTAGACATGGATCGCGCCGCTATCGTCCCGGTGATACGCGGGCACCGAACGGCCGCGCGCCTGATCCATCGCCGCGTCCTGCTCCGAGTACGGGCCAAACACGCTCAGCGGTCCGCGCCCGGCGAACTGCGGTTGCCGCTGCGGCGGCAGCAACGAACCGTCGCTGGCCGCGCTTCCGCCGCAGGCCGGGCGTTGGTCCAGTTTTCCGGGCAGATGATCGCGGTCTAGCAGGTACGCGTTGCCCTGCTTGCCGCCGACCACCATCAGGCGCGTCGTCGTGGTCTGCGCGGGCTCCAGATCCGCCAGCAGGCTGGCGCCACCGGATCCCAGATCGATATCCATCTTCGCGCTGCCGCAATGATTGAACGGCGTGTAGGTGCCCCGCAGTCGCAGGCCGACATCGGCGGAGTCGGACAGTTTCAGGACCGATTGGGTCCAGTCATGCGACTGGTCGCGGTAGCCGTCGAACCCGCTGCCGGTGACCACGAACACGTCGCCTGCCGCGTCGATCGCCGGTCCCCCCGCGCCCCAGATGCCGCCGCTGCCACGATGCGGCATCGCCGCCGCGGCGAACGCGCTGGCCACCCGCGGACGCCGCGTATCGACCGCGACCAACCAGCCGGTTTCGGTCTCGCCGAAAGTCACGTACAACCGTGAACCATCCGGGCTCAGGTTGAGCGCGCCACGTTGCACGCGAAAATCGAAACGCCGTTTCGGCGGCACCGGCGACGGGCCGGCATTGGCGTTGACCGCGTTGAAGCGCGTCTCGTCCAGTCGCACCGGCCAGCCCTCGATGACCTTGCCGCTGCCGATGTCCAGCGCGTACGCCTGCCAGCGCTCCTTCGGATCGCAACTGGTGACATAGATCCGCCCCCGTGCCGTGTCGATCACCGGTGTGCTCAACACGCCGGTCGGCACCGCATCCAGCGGCGCGGGTTGCAGGTGACAGGGTGGCGCCAGCCGCGTGCGCCAGAGGATGCGCCCGGGCGCCACGTCGCCGGCCTTGCCGGCGTTGATCGCATACACGTAGCCATGATTGCTGGCGGCGAACACGACCTTGAAGGTCTGGCCGCGGTGCTGGCCTTCGCTCATGCGGACCTGTTCCAGGTACAACGGCGAGGCGTACAGGCGTGGCGCCTGGCCTTCGTAGGCATCCAGCGGCGGCGATTCCCACAGCAGGCCGAACGAGGGATCTTCCAGTTGGGCCCGCGTTGGCGCGGTTCCTTGGCGATGCCAGCCACTGCGCTGACGATCCGCATGGAAGGTGGTGACGTCACGCACCGACGCGGTGACCGCGCGGGAAGTGCCGGTGACCGCGGGCGGCGCCGGCGTGGCGGGAGCCGGCGACTGCGCGCCGTCGTCGGGAACCTCGATGCCGGCGGTCCACAGGATCGCGTTCAACAACACCCGCCGCAACATCGGCTGCTCCAGCGCGGCCAGGAAATGCGCGCCGCTGTAACCGAACGAACGGCCGCCGTCCGGGCGTTCGTAGGCCCAGCCCACGGTGACCGTTTCGGCGCGGTCCTCCACCACGTCCGCGCCATCGCGGTACTGCGCGTGCAGGGTGCTGCGCAGCACCGGCCGCACGCCGCTCGCGGCAAAGCGCAGGGTCGGATAGAACTCGTCGCGGTAGGTAAACGCATCCACCCCACGGATGATCGGGTGCGCAGCATCGGCGGGCGACACCGTTGCGGTCTCGGTGGTGCGATCGAACATGCCCACGCGTTCGGCGCCCAGCCAGGCACGCAGATCCAGCGACGCATCGTCGGCCGGCACGGTGGAGGCCTGGTGCAGTGCGACCAGCCCGACGCCCTGCCGGACCAGTTCGCCCAACTGTTCGCGATGCGCGGCATCACGCAGCGGGTGCCGGTCCAGTCCGTCGAAATACAGCACCACGGTCGAAGCGCCCCGCAACGCGGCGGGATCCGCCGGCCAGCCCCGTTCGTACACGACGATCTCCGCGCCACGCCCCTGCGGCGATTCACCCAGCATCGACGCCAGCCGCTGCACGCCCTCGGCATAGGCATGCCGCCCCGGGCCCTCGCTGCCAACCCCGCCGATCAGCACGATCCTGCGGCCCGCGCCCGGTCCGTCACAGGCGCCGGCCAGCAACACCAGCAGCGCAAGGCCGACGCGCAGCGCGGCGCGGAATCGCGCACGCGCCCATCTCCTGTCCCTCTTCCGCACTGGCCCCTCTCCCGTGACGGACGTTCGCAAACCTTGCTCACGAGGCTAGGACGGGCACGAGGCGGATGGAATCCGCTGCCGCTACGTTCTGAGGCTAGATTTTGTTGCCTGCGGCGGACAGGCAAGCGACGGCGAAGCCGGGCCAGGGCCCGCCTCGCGGGTTCACCGCAGGCGGCGACCGCTTTCCGGGTCGAAGAAATGCAGGTGCGCCGGATCCACCGCCAGGCGCAGGCCGGCACCCGCGCGCGGGAGCTGTCGTGGCGGCAACCGCGAGACCAGCGCATGGGGACCGAGGGTCATGTTCACGAACACCTCGCTGCCGACCGGCTCCACCACTTCCACCAGCGTGTCGAAACCGGCCTCGTCCGGTACGACCGGTCGCAGATGTTCCGGGCGCACGCCCATCGCCACCGTCCTGCCCAGCCAGTCCTCGCCTGCCCGCGCGTCGCCGAGCGGAATCGACAGGCCCGCGTCGAGCACCAGCCGCAGCCCTCCCGCGTGCTCCAGGCGCCCGTGCAGCACGTTCATCGCCGGGCTGCCGAGAAAGCCGGCGACGAACAGGTTGGCCGGATGCTCATACAGCGCCATCGGCGTGTCGATCTGCTGGATCTGGCCGTCCTTGAGCACCACGATGCGCTGGCCGAGGGTCATCGCCTCGACCTGATCGTGGGTCACGTAGATCATGGTCGCGCCCAACTGGCGATGCAGCCGCGCGATTTCGGTGCGCATCGAATGGCGCAGCTTGGCGTCCAGGTTCGACAGCGGTTCGTCGAGCAGGAACACCGCCGGCTCGCGCACCAGTGCCCGTCCCAGCGCGACCCGCTGGCGCTGGCCGCCGGACATCTCGCGCGGCAGCTTGTCCAGCATCTGGCCCAGGCCCAGCGTGTCGGCAGCGGCATTGACCCGTTGTTCGATCACCGCGCGCGGATGCCCGCGCAGCTTCAATCCGAAGGCCAGGTTCTCGGCCACCGTCATGTGCGGATACAACGCGTAGTTCTGGAACACCATGGCGATGTCGCGATCCTTGGGCGCGACCTCGTTGACCACCCGGTCACCGATCGACAACGTGCCACCGGAGATTTCCTCCAGCCCGGCGATCATCCGCAGCAGGGTCGACTTGCCGCAGCCGGACGGGCCGACCAACACCATCAGTTCGCCGTCGGCGACCTCGAAACTCGCCCCGTGCACGGCCACCTGGCCGTTGCCGTAGACCTTGCGGACATTGTCCAGCCGCACACTCGCCATCTGCTCTCCCGGGCGGCCTGCGCCACCGTGTTGTCGGACCTGCCGCCGGGCCCCTCCCGGTGCAGCGGCCTGCATACGAATGCACGCCGTCACTCAATGACCACCTTCCCATTTCCCAACCCGGGAAGTTGGGTTATTCTGCCATGTAATCGTTTTCACAACGCAATCACCCCCACTTTTCTCAAATTTGCCGACACCGCCGGAGGGGCCATGTCGAAGTCTTATCGTTTCCCCGAGAACTTCATCTGGGGCAGTGCCACCGCTGCCTACCAGATCGAGGGTTCCCCGTTGGCCGACGGCGCCGGTCCCAGCATCTGGCAGCGCTTCGCCCACACCCCGGGCCGCATGCTCAACAACGACACCGGCGACGTGGCCTGCGACCACTACAACCGCTGGCGCGAGGACATCGGCCTGATGAAGGAACTGGGCATGCAGGCCTACCGCTTCAGCGTGTCCTGGAGCCGGGTGATGCCCGAGGGCCGCGGCCGCATCAACCAGAAGGGCCTGGACTTCTACGAGCGGCTGGTCGACACGCTGCTGGAGAACGGCATCCAGCCCACCGCGACGCTGTTCCACTGGGATCTGCCGGCGGCGCTGGACGACCGCGGCGGCTGGCTGAACCCGGACATCGCCGACTGGTTCGCCGAATACAGCGAAGTGATGTTCAAGCGCCTGGACGGCCGCATCAAGCGCTGGGCCACGCTCAACGAACCCTGGGTGGTCACCGACGGCGGCTATCTGCACGGCGCGCTGGCGCCCGGCCACCGCAACCGCTTCGAGGCGCCGATCGCCTCGCATCACCTGCTGCGCTCGCACGGCAAGTCGGTGCAGGCCTACCGCGCCATCGGCAAGCACGAGATCGGCCTGGTGGTGAACATCGAGCCCAAGTACCCGGCCAGCGACAGCCCCGAGGACCTGGCCGCGACCCGCCGCGCCGAGGCGTACATGAACCGCCAGTACCTGGACCCGGTGTTCTTCGGCACCTATCCGGAAGAACTGCGCGAAATCTTCGGCGAGGCCTGGCCGGAATGGCCGCATGCGGACATGGACCTGATCCGCCAGCCGCTGGACTTCATCGGCGTCAACTACTACACCCGCAACGTGTCCCGCCACGACGAGTCGAACTGGCCGCTCAAGGTCTCGCCGGTCCGGCAGACGCAGCATACGTATACGGAGACCGGCTGGGAGGTCTTCCCGCAGGGCCTGACCGATACACTCACCTGGGTCAAGGACCGCTACGGGAATCCCAAGGTGTTCATCACCGAGAACGGCGCCGCCTTCTTCGATCCGCCCAAGGCCGAGCGCGGCCGCGTGCGCGATCCGCTGCGCCTGAGCTACCTGCGCCAGCACCTGCGCGCGGTGCACGCGGCCATCGAGGCCGGCTGCGACATCGGCGGCTATTACGTCTGGTCGCTGCTGGACAACCTGGAATGGTCGCTGGGCTACTCCAAGCGCTTCGGCATCATCCACGTGGACTTCGACAGCCAGACCCGTACACCGAAGGACAGTGCACGCTATTATGCGAAGGTCGTGGCCAGCCATGGCGACGCACTGACCAACGAGGACGACTGAGGCGAATGCGGCGGACTACTTTTTGCGGCCACGACCCCTTCAAGAGTAATCACCCCGCATGAGCACCGATAACCGGGTCCTGCTCGCCGACATCGGCGGCACCAATGCACGCTTCGCGCTGGCCGACGCCAGCGCCGCCGCGCCGCTGCTGGAAGACAGCGTGCGCGGCTTCGCGGTGGCGGATTTCCCGTCGCTGGCCGATGCCGCCCAGCACTATCTGGACGAGGTCGGCGCCGAACAGTCCGGTCTGGAAATCCGCAACGGCGTGTTCGCCGTGGCCGGCCGCGTCGACGGCGACGAGGCGCGCATCACCAACCATCCGTGGGTCATTTCGCTGTCGCGCACCCGCGACGCGCTGGGCTTCGACGACCTGCGCCTGGTCAACGATTTCGCCGCCCAGGCGATGGCGCTGCCGCTGCTGGGCAGCCAGGACGTGGTCGCGATTGGTATTCCCGACTGGACGCCGGATCCGCAGCCGGTCAACCGCAACTACGCGGTGATCGGCCCCGGTACCGGACTGGGCGTGGGCGGCCTGATCATCCGCGACGGCCGCAATTTCCCGCTCGAAACCGAAGGTGGCCACGTCAGCTTCGCGCCGGGCACGCCGCAGGAAATCGAAGTCCTGCAACGCCTGTCGGCGCAGTTCGGCCGCGTCTCGATCGAGCGCCTGATCTGCGGCCCCGGCCTGGTCAACCTGCATCGCGCGCTCAGCGAGATCGCGGGCGAGGATCCGGGCAACCTGCAGCCTGCCGACGTGACCGCGCGCGCGGCCACCGGCGACGCGCGCAGCAACAACACCATCGACGTGTTCTGCGCCGTGTTCGGCGCGGTCGCCGGCGATCTGGTGCTGACCCTCGGCGCGTGGGACGGCGTGTTCCTGACCGGCGGGCTGGTGCCGAAACTGCTGACCTCGCTGCAGCACTCCGGTTTCCGCCAGCGCTTCGAGCACAAGGGACGTTTCTCCGCCAACATGGCGCGCGTGCCGACCCTGGCCATCGTCCATCCGCGTCCGGGCCTGCTCGGCGCGGCGGCGATCGCGGTGGAAGCCTACGGCGCCTCGCGCCGATAACGCCGACCGCCCGCATGGCGGGCTGGTCTGGCTTTGGTCACTTTCTTTGCCGGCGCAAAAGGTAGAAAGTTGAGGGGTTCTCCGTTGTCCGCCACGCATCGGCGGCGACGTCGGCCTGGAACCCGCGTGCAGGCCGGACACATGCTTGCCCTGCCCCGGCAAGGCGCAGTCCGGCACGCGCCGCTGCGTGGACACCGACGACGCCCTGCCCACGGCCAGCGGCGCACACTCGTCCTTTCGCAGTCCAGCCGACGCCAATGAGCCTGCATCCGCGCATCCAAGAAGTCACCGAACGCATCCGCCAACGCAGCCTGCCCTTGCGGCGCGCGTATCTGGCCGGCATCGACGCGGCCAACGCCGCCGGGCCGCACCGCAGCCGCCTGAGCTGCGGCAACCTGGCGCATGCCTTCGCCGCCTGCGGACCGACCGACAAGGATCGCCTGCGCGCCGACGCCACCCCGAACCTGGGCATCGTCAACGCCTACAACGACATGCTGTCGGCGCACCAGCCGTTCGAGACCTATCCGGAACTGATTCGCGACGTCGCGCGTTCGCTCGGCGCCACCGCGCAGGTCGCCGGCGGCGTGCCGGCGATGTGCGACGGCGTCACCCAGGGCCGTCCCGGCATGGAGCTGTCGCTGTTCTCGCGCGACGTGATCGCGCAGGCCACCGCGATATCGCTGAGCCACGACATGTTCGACGCCGCGCTGTACCTGGGCGTGTGCGACAAGATCGTGCCGGGCTTGCTGATCGGCGCGCTCGCGTTCGGCCACCTGCCGGCGGTGTTCGTGCCGGCCGGGCCGATGACGCCGGGCATTCCCAACAAGAAGAAGGCCGAGGTGCGCGAACGCTACGCCGCCGGCGAGGCCAGTCGCGAGGAACTGCTGGAAGCCGAGTCGGCCAGCTACCACGCGCCGGGCACCTGCACCTTCTATGGCACCGCCAATTCCAACCAGGTGCTGCTGGAAGCGATGGGCATGCAGTTGCCGGGCACCTCGTTCGTCAATCCGGACCAGCCGCTGCGCGACGTGCTGACCCGCGCCGCCGCCGAGCACGCCCTGCGCATCACCGCGCTCGGCGACGACTATCGTCCGATCGGCCACCTGATCGACGAACGCGCCATCGTCAACGCGATGGCCGCGCTGATGGCCACCGGCGGCTCCACCAACCACACCATCCACTGGGTCGCGGTGGCGCGCGCGGCCGGCATCGTCCTCACCTGGGACGACATCGATCTGATCTCGCGCACCGTGCCATTGCTTGCCCGCGTGTATCCCAACGGCGAGGCCGACGTGAACCGCTTCGCCGCCGCCGGCGGCACCCAGTTCGTGTTCCGCGAATTGCTCGACGCCGGGATGATGCACGACCTGCCCACCATCGTCCCCGGCGGCATGCGCGCTTTCTGCGAGGAACCGCGCCTGCAGGACGGCCGGCTGGCCTACGCGCCCGGCATCGCCGAAAGCGCCGACCCCGAAGTGGTGCGCCCGGTCGCCAACGCCTTCGAATCGCAGGGCGGCCTGCGCCTGCTGCGCGGCAACCTCGGCCGTTCGCTGATCAAGACCTCGGCGGTCAAGCCCGAGTACCGCTTCATCGAAGCGCCGGCGGTGGTGGTCGATGATCCGCGCGCGCTCAACAAGCTGCACGCCGCCGGCGTGCTGCCGCACGACTTCGTCGCGGTGGTGCGCTACCAGGGACCGCGCGCCAATGGCATGCCGGAACTGCACTCGCTGGCGCCGCTGCTGGGCCTGCTGCAGAACCAGGGCCGGCGCGTGGCGCTGGTCACCGACGGCCGCCTGTCCGGCGCCTCCGGCAAGATTCCCGCCGCCATCCACCTGACCCCGGAAGCCGCCCGCGGCGGCCCGTTGGCAAAGCTGCGCGAAGGCGATCTCGTCCGCCTCGACGCCGAAGCCGGCGTGCTGGAGGCACTGGTGCCGGCGGAGGAATGGAACGCGCGCGAACTGGCGCCGAACACCTCGCCCGCCGCGCTGGACATCGGCCGCAACCTGTTCGCGGTCAGCCGCGACGTGGTGACGCCGGCCGACCAGGGCGCGCTGTCGATTTCCTGCGGGCCGCCGTACCACAACGGCACCTGGGAATACGATTCGGAATACGAACTCGGCGACGTCGAGCACGCCGCCGAAGCCCCGCATGAAGCCAAGGACGCCTGAGCGTCACTCCGCATTCCCGCGACAACGCCTCCACCCGAATACGCCATGACCATCGAAGCCCGCCAACAGAAAGCCGAACAACTCCTCCGCGCCGCCGGCATCCTGCCGGTCGTCACCGTGCACACGCTGGACGAGGCACGCCGGGTTTCCGAGGCACTGCTGGCCGGCGGTCTGCCGGCCATCGAACTGACCCTGCGCACGCCGGTGGCGATGGAAGCGCTGGCGATGCTCAAGCGCGAACTGCCGGACATCGTGATCGGCGCCGGCACGGTGCTGACCGTCGAGCAGATGCAGCGCTCCATCGACGCGGGCGCGGACTTCCTGGTCACGCCGGGCACCACGACCGAGATGGCCGACGCGCTGGCCGATGCGGACGTACCGGTGGTACCGGGCGCGGCCACGCCGACCGAACTGCTGTCGCTGATGGCACGCGGCTTCCGGGTATGCAAGCTGTTCCCCGCCTCCGCTGTCGGCGGCCTGGCAATGCTCAAGGGCCTGGCCGGCCCGCTGTCGGAACTGAAGCTGTGCCCCACCGGCGGCATCGGCGAGGACACCGCCGCCGACTACCTGTCGCAGCCGAACGTGGTCTGCATCGGCGGCTCCTGGATGGTGCCCAAGAACTGGCTGGAAGCCGGCGAATGGGACAAGGTCCGCGAAAGCTCGGCCAAGGCCGCCGCCATCGTCCGCCGCGTGCGCGGCTGATTCCCCGCTTCCCTCTCCGTGTGGGAGCGACGTAAGTCGCGACCGGAACCTCGAATGCCAGGGGCTCGTCAGCACGCCCCTCGGAACGGCAGTCGCGACTCACGTCGCTCCCACACACGTCAGTCCTACAACGGCTCCCCTTCCCGATACAGCCGCAGCCCGAACCGCGCGCGCCACCAACCGCGCGCGAGCAACAGGTGCCAGCCGACCAGCAGCAGGCCCAATTGCCACTCCAGCGCGTTCTCGATGCGGTCGCGCAATGCATCGTCGGCGACCAGCGCGCCGGCCACGACATTGCCCACGCCCAGACCGAGCATGGCCAGGCACAGCACGGCCATCGCCTTCAGCGTCGCCGGCGGCATTAGACGCAGCACCCTCGCCCGCCGCATCAGCAGCAATTGGGCGAGGAACCCGAAACCGAAATACACGGTCACGCCGTAGCGCCGCAGGAATCCGTAGACCTCGCCTTCGGTGCCGAGGAAGGTCGCGTAGATCGCCAGCGCGGACGCGGAAAACAGTCCAAGCGCCAGCATCCACCGCCTGGCTGCCTTGCCTCCATCATCCCGCAACCAATGTCCGGCCACCCACCAGGTCGCGCCATGCAGGACCGCGCACGGAATCACCAACAGGCGGAACAGGTGATTGCCGAGCCCGTGCCGCGCCGCCCGGCTGATCGACGTGCATCCCTCCCAGTAAGGCACGCAGGCCGGCACATGTCCGGCCTGGATCGACAGCCACAACGCCAGATGCGTGGCCACCAGCAAGAGCAGCGCCGCTGCCAGCGGCAGCGGCCAGATCGGGATGAAACCGCGTTCGCCCATCGACATGCCGATACTCTACCGCCTGGCCCCTTGTAGGAGCGACGTCAGTCGCGACCGTCTTGCTTCAGGCCGGAAAGAAGCAGGCCAGACATCCCGAATCGCGACTTACGTCGCTCCCACAGTCGAAACGATCGCCCACTTGCCTTTGTGGGAGCGACGTAAGTCGCGATGCCTTCCGAACCAGGCAGCCATCCGACATGACGGACATCCCGGTCGCGACTGACGTCGCTCCTACACCGGATTGCGGGCAATGAATCCGTCAGCCCTTCACGCTGCCCAGCAGCAGGCCCTGGATGTAATAGCGCTGCAGCAGCAGGAACAGCAGCAGCACCGGCAGCACGGTGATGACCGCGCCGGCCATCATCATTTCCACGTCCATGATGTGTTCGCGCGAGAGCGAAGCCAGCGCCACCGGCAAGGTGTAATGTGCCTGGTCGGTCAGCACGATCAGCGGCCACATGAAGTCGTTCCAGGCCGCCATGAAGGTGAAGATGGCCAGCGTCACCAGCACCGGCTTGAGCATCGGCAGCACGACCTGGAAAAAAATCCGCAATTCGCTGGCGCCATCGATGCGCGCGGCTTCCAGCAGTTCGTCCGGGATGCTGCGCGCATACTGTCGCACCAGGAAGATGCCAAATACCGTCGCCAGCGCCGGCACGATCACGCCACCGAAACTGTTGACCAACCCCAACTGCTTCATCAGCAGGAACAGCGGAAGCATCGCCACCTGCGCCGGAATCACCAGCGCGGCCAGCAGCAGTTGGAAAATCCGGTCACGGCCGGTGAAGCGCAGCTTGGCGAACGCATAGCCGGCCATGGTGTTGACCAGCAGCGAGCCCACCGTGATGGCGCCCGACACCAGCAGGCTGTTGGCGAAGTTGTGCGCCATGCCGGTGCGCGCGAACAGTTCGTGGTAGTTCGCCAGGGTCGCCCCCGAGGGCAGCAACGGCGGCGGGAACCGGCTGGCTTCGCCGGCCGGCATGAACGAGACCGACACCATCCACAGCAGCGGCGCCAGGCTGATCAGCGCCAGCGCCAGCAGCGCGCCGTTGACCAACCAGCCTTGCCAGCGGGACGCGCCGACCTCGCGCGCAACGGCATGACGACTCATACCAGATCCTTCCTGCGCCCCAGGCGCAGCATCACGGTGGTCACCGCCAGGATGATCAGGAACAACAGGAAGGCCACCGCCGAGGCGCGGCCCAGCCGCCACCACTTGAAGCCTTCCTCGAACATGAAGTACAGGACGCTCACCGTGCTCTGCAGCGGATCGCCGCGGGTCATCACGTAGGGTTCGGCGAACAGTTGGAAGTAGCCGGACACCGTGATCACGCCGACCACCAGCAACACCGGTCCCAGCATCGGCAGGGTGATGTGCAGGAACTGTCGCCACTTGGAGGCGCCGTCGATGCGCGCGGCCTCATAGAGATCCTGCGGGATCGCCTGCAGGCCGGCCAGGAAGATGACCATGTTGTAGCCGAAGTTCTTCCACACCGCGAACAACATGATGGTCGGCATCGCCCAGCGCGGATCGCCCAGCCAGTCGATCGGTGCGATGCCCAAGTGGCCAAGCGCCCAGTTCACCAGCCCGTAGCTGGTGTGGAACAGGTAACGCCAGATCACCGCGACCGCCACCAGCGTGGTCACCACCGGCGCGAACAGCGCGGTGCGGAACAACGCCTTGAAGCGCGCGACCGGCGCGTTGAGCAGCATCGCCGCGCCCAGCGAAACCGCGATCGACAACGGCACGCCGACAACCACGAAGTACGTCGTGTTCCACAGCGACTTCCAGAACATCGGCGAGCGCAGCAGCTCCCAGTAATTGCCCAGGCCGACGAAACGCAGGTTGTCGGCATCGGCCAGCGCGTACAGATCGAAATCGGTCAGGCTCAGCAGCAGCGCCGAGAACACCGGCAGGCCGAAGAACACCGCCAACACGATGAGGGCCGGCCCGGCGAACACCCAGCCGGCCACCGAAGTCCGCCGCATCATGGCTGTGCCCCTTGCGTGGCGGGATGGTCGCGCTCGTACATCCAGCGGCGCTTCTCCAGGATGGCATCCACGCGCGCGTCCAGATCCTCCACCGCCCGCTCCTGGCTCTGCCCGCCGCGCACCACCTGTTCGGTCACCACCCGCATTTCCTGGGCGATGCGTTCCCACTCCAGCACCTTCGGCGTGGGTTCGACCCGCTCCAGTTGATCCCGGAACGCGCGCGCGTATTCGTCATTGGCGAGCGCCGGATGCGCCCAGGTGCTGCGTCGCGGCGGCAGATCGCCGATCAGCGCGTGGAAACGCTGCTGGATCTCCGGCCGCGACAGGAATTCGATCAGTTTCCACGCCGCCGCCTTGCGCTCGGAACTGCGGAAGATCACCAGGCTGGTGCCACCGGCAATGCCCGCGCCAAGGCCATCCGGACCGGGCAGCGGCATCGTGCCCCACTGATCGCGCAGATGGGCGGGCTGGCGCTTCTTGAATTCGCGGATGTTCCAGGGACCGGACAGGTAGAAGGCATAGAAGCCATTGAAGAATTCGTCCCAGACGTTGGAAATCTGGGTCTCGGACATCTTCGGCGCCCAGCCCTGCTCGAACATGTTGGCGTAGAAATCCAGCGCACGGCGGAAACCGGGACTGCGGAAATTGCCGCGGTTGTCGTGATCGCGCAACAACGGGTCCGGCATCTGCAAGGCCAGCGACACCTGCTGCTCGAATTCGTTGACTGGCATCAGGATGGCGTAACGATCCGGGCCGGCGTTGCGCTTGATTGCCGCCATCGCCCGTTCCCATTCGGCCCAGGTGACCGGCGGCTTGTCGAAACCGGCTTGGCGCAACAGATCCTTGCGGTAGTACAGCAGGCGGGTGTCCACGTACCAAGGCACGCCCAGCAATTGCCGGTCCACCACGGCGGTGTCCCAGATGCCGGGAAAATAATCCGCCTGCTCCACCACCTTCGAGCCGTCGACGTAGGCTTGCAGCGGCTCCAGCGTGCCCAGCGCGGCGAACTCCGGCAGCCAGGTATTGCCCAACTGGCACAAATCCGGCAAGCCGTCGGCGGCGAATGCGGTCAGCAATTTTTCGTGCGCGGCCGTCCACGGGATGTTCTGCACCTCCACGTCGATGCCGGGGTTCTCGCGTTCGAACTCGGTCACCAGTTCGGCGACCACTTCGGCCTCGCGGCCCATCGCCCAGAAGGTCACTTTCTCGCGGCTGTCCTCGCGCGCGCAGCCGGCGGACAGCAGGACGCCCGCCAGCGCCAGCAGGAAAAGACAGCAGCGCACCAGGCAGCCCCCACCACCCGAGGGATGCCTGATGCGTGCCGGAGAGAACCTTGCCATGCGGACAGCTTACTTATTGCGGGGTCTGGTTGCGCGCCCGCGCCTCGGATTGCTGCTCGGCGGCCTGCGCCGCCCGCGATTCGGCCGTACCCAGGGCACGCGCGGCGGCGGCCTCCGGGTCGGCGTTGGCCGGCACCTGGATGGGCGCGCCCTCGGGCGTCATCCAGCCCCCTTCGAATCCGGCGCGCTCCAGTCCCTTGCGGATGTACGGATTCTTCTTCATCACTTCCCAGACGAAACCGTTCCGGTAGTTGGCGATCATGGTCAGGATCGGTCCCTGGTCGATGCCGATGTAGTCGCTGGCCACCCATCCCTGTCCCGGCACGATGCGCCCGGCCTTCAGCGGGATGTCGAAGTCGAAGCTGGGATTGAACGCATCCAGGAAGCCATAGCTGGAATACAGGTGCTCGCCGTAACGCTTGTGCATCTGCTCGGTCGCCGGGATCACGATCTCGGGAGCGAACGGCAGCGAGGCGATCGCCGCCGTCGGCGCGATGGTGCCGTCGTCGAAGTTCTCGCGGAAACCGACGCCGCGCGCGGAGTAGTGGCGGAACTGGCGCTGTTCGCCGCGGTACTCCTGCAGGGTCTGCTGCGGACCGTCGCTGGCGGTCAGGCCCCACACGTTCTCGCCGTAATCGCGCCACTTCATCGGGTTTTCCATGGCGTAGCTGCGCTGGGCGTAGGTGGCGCGGCGGCTGTTCTCGAAATAATCGATGCCGCGCTCGCGCATGTAGGCGTCCTGGATGCCGCGGAAATCGATCCAGACGTGGCTGTATTGGTGGCCGAAATGCGGACCGAAGGTCAGGTATTCCTGTCCCTGGTAGACGCCCCACGACTCGCCGTAGGTACGTGTCCACACTTCCCAGGCTTCCGGACCAACCGGATGGGTCGGCGAACCCAGCGCCAGCACGTACAGCATCATGGCCTCGTTGTAGCCCTTCCAGTCGTGCGGGATCGTCCCGCTCTCGGGGAACCAGCCCATCGACACCAGCGGCTTGTTCTTCTGCAGCCAGGTCCAGTCCACCCGCTTGTACAGCGCGTCGGCCAAATCGCGGATTTCCTTCTCGCGCGGATCATCGCGGTCGTAGTACGACTGCGCGAACAGCACGCCCATCATCAGCAGCGTGGTGTCCACGCTCGACAGCTCCACCCAACTGGCGTAGCGATGGCCGGTCTGCATGTCCAGGAAGTGATAGTAGAAGCCCTTGTAGCCACCCTTGCCTTCCGGCTGCGGTCCCTGCGGCAGCTCGCGGAAGAACCTCAGCGTGGTCAGGGTGCGATCCACCGCCTGGGTGCGGCTGACCCAGCCGTTCTCGATGCCGATCGGATAGGCCGTCAGGGCGAAGCCGACCGAGGCGATGCTGGCGAACGGGCGCGACGGAAAACGGTCCGGCGTCAGCCCGTTGAGTTCATTGGTGGTGTCCCAGAAGAACTGGAACGTGCGTCGCTCGATGTCGCGGAACAGCGGCGGCAGCTCCGGTCTCTCCGGTTTCTTCACCGCCGCCGGCGCCGGTTTCGCGGCCGTCGCCTTGGGCGCTTCGGCCGGCGCGGGTGCGCGGTTGCAGGCCGCCAGCAGGACCACCAGCAGCCCGGCCAGCCACGTCCAGTTCCGGTTTTCCCTGGCCCCGGTGTGGCCCATTTTGCCCGTAAACGTTTTCATTTCGAATCGGTGCTTGCCCTTCAGGATGCCGCATTCGCGGCTCAGTCGTGGGAATGGGAAAACCGGCGCATCAGAACGACACCGGTTCGGCCTTGCAATGGCGGTCGATGAACCGCTGGTGTTCCGGCATGGCATCGACGCAGGCACTGATCGTGCCGGCCACGCTTTCCATCAGCCGCTTGAGATCCGCGTCCGGGACGCGGTCCACCAAGGGGTGCCATCCGCGCGGTTCGATGCCTTGCCCGATCATCACCTGCACCCAGCTGATCTCGGCGAACATCTCGCTGGCGTTGCGGAAGAACCGCCCGCTGTCGCGGAACAGGTCCAGATTGGCGGTCAGGCTTTCCGGTATCGACATGTCGCGACACTGGCGCCAGAACGGCGAATCGTCGCGCTCGGTGGCGTTGTAATGGAGCACCAGGAAGTCGCGGATGCGCTCGAACTCGAACGCCAGCTGGTCGTTGTAGCGCTGCGCCAGCACTTCGTTGAAACCTTCGCGCGGGAACAGCTCCAGCAGTTTGGAAATGCCGGACTGGATCAGGTGGATGCTGGTCGACTCCAGCGGCTCCATGAAACCGCTGGCCAGGCCAAGCGCGACCACGTTGCGGTTCCAGCATTTCTTGCGGCGGCCGGTGGTGAAACGCAGCGGGCGCGGGTCCGCAAGTGCCCGTCCGTCCAGGTTGGCCAGCAACGTGGCTGCCGCCTCGTCGTCGCTGATGTGCGCGCTGGAGTAGACGTAACCGTTGCCGGTGCGGTGCTGCAACGGGATGCGCCATTGCCAGCCGGCGCTGCGCGCGGTCGAACGGGTGAACGGCGTCGGCGGTCCCACCTTCTCGCACGGCACCGCGAGCGCGCGATCGCAGGGCAGCCAATGAGTGTAATCAATGTAGCCGGTATGCAGCGCTTCCTCGATCAACAGGCCACGAAAACCGGAGCAGTCGATGAACAGATCGCCGGCCACTTCCTCGCCCGAACGCAGGCGCAGCGAACGGACGTGTCCGTTCCCGGGATCCAGGATGACCTGATCGACAATGCCTTCGACCCGCTTCACGCCGAGGCGCTCGGAATAGGCGCGCAGGTATTTCGCGTAGAGACCGGCGTCGAAGTGATAGGCGTACGCGATGTTGGCCAGCGGCGAATCCGCCGGCACGTCGCTGGCGCCGGTCATGAACCGGCCACGTCGCGCGGCCAGGCTGTTGAGCGTATAGGCATCCAGCGACTGGGCCATGCCGGCCTTGCGTGCCTTGAACCAGTACTGCTGGAACGGCAGCAGACCGTAGGGATGGCCGATTTCCTGGCCGAAGCCATGGATATAGGTGTGGCCGTTCCGGTACCAGTCGACGAACTCGATGCCGAGCTTGAACGTTCCCTGGGTACTGCGGACGAAGTCGGCCTCGTCGATGCGCAGCAACTGGTTGAACGCCTTGATGTGCGGGACGGTCGCCTCGCCCACCCCGACGATGCCGATCTGTTCGGATTCCACCAGGGTGATGGCGTAATCCGGTCCCAGCACGCGGCCGAACGCGGCGGCGGCCATCCAGCCGGCGGTACCGCCGCCGACAATCACGATGTTGCGCAGGGACTGTGGATTCATGTTGCGGGTTCGTGGAAATGGGAGGAGCCTGCGTGTCCCGCCGCTCCCATTTCCCGGGAGCGGCGGGCGTAACGCGGGAAGACCATTGCAAGGCGTTGCCGCGACACCCGGAGAGAGGATGCCGCGGCGCGGCCGTCAGAACTTGTATCCGATTTCGACGTTCACCGTGCGCGGGAAGTAGTAGACATTGCCGCGCTTGGCGATCGAGATATCGGGATCGTAGTTTCCGTTGCTGCCGAAGCTGTTATACGAGTAATCCATGTAGTTCTTGAAGTTGAATGCATTCAGCAGGTTTGCCCGGATGGTCAGCTTGGTGTCGCCCGGCATCGCGAACTCCTTGGTCGCCTGGAAGTCCACCGTGCGGTAGCTGAAGATCTTGCCGCCAATCAGGAACTTGCCATTGGCCGGCGGAGTGAAACCCACCAGTTGGCAGTTCGAGCCGTCCCACGCCGTGTAGCCGAAGCAGGCGATGGTGTTGCGCGGGGTCGGCGTCTCCAGGACGATCTTGGCGCCGAAGGTAATACCCCACGGACCGTCCAACGAACCCGCTGCGGTGAAGCGATGCTTGGGCGCGTTGCCCGACTTGACGAATGGCACGTAGCCCAGCCGGGATTTGTCGAAGTAGGCAAACGGATCTTCCGCATTGGTGCTGTTCTGACGACCCTGCGTGTGGGTATAACCGAAGTTCACGCCCCAGCCCGAGGCCTTGGTGTATGGCTTCTCCAGCGACAGCAGGATCTGGGTGTTGTTGCTCTCCACCCCGTTGTCACCGACGATCGTGCCGCCATAGCCCGGCACGGTGCCGCCCCACGGTGCGCCACCGTTGCTGAAGAACGAACCGTCCGGATGGCGGTTGGCCAGGGTGAAGCCGAACGCATCGCGCGACATGATGCGCTGGATGGTCACGTCCGACAGCCACTCGCCAATCTGGTTGGTGATGCCCAGGCTGAACTGATCGGAGTACGGGGTCTTCAGCTTGTTGTTGAGCATGAAGACTTCCGCGCCGCCGCGGCCGGCGATGGCCTCGCCGAGCACGTCGATGCCGCCCAGATAAGCGGGATCCCACGGCAGGCAGCGTCCCGTACTGGCGGGTTCGCGCACGCACTGGCCGGTGAGCGGGTCCTGGAACTCGAAGCGCACCAGCGACACCGCAGACTTGGTCTTCTCCAGCGCCAGATCCTTGAACAGGTTGCGGTCGTAGGAACGGCCCGCGCCGCCGTGGATCACGTGGCGCTCGTCGCCGAAGATGTCATAGGAGAAGCCGAAGCGCGGCGCCCAGGCGTCCTTGAAACCCTTGCGGTTGTGGCCGTTGCTGATGTAGTCGGCCGGATTCAGCGCATCCTTGCCACCCTTCAGCCAGCGATTGATCCACGGTTCCCCCGGATTGTCCGGATCGGGGCCGTACAGCGCCGCCAGGTAGGCCGGCGAGGTCACATGATCGGTGTAGGCCGGCACATCTTCGTAATCCCAGCGGATGCCCAGGTTCAACATCAGGTGTTCGTTCACCTGCCAGTCGTCCTGGATGTAGAAGCCGTACTGCTTGGCATCGGTCTTGACCAGCGCCGACTGCCCCGGCTCGTCAAACGGCGCCAGGAACTCCACCCGGTACGGGATATCCGACACCACGCCGGTGACGGGATCGAAGGCGTAGGTGAATTGCGGGTTGTATGGCTGGCCGTCGCTGGACGTCAGATCGATGGACTTGAAGCTGACGCCCATCTTGATCGTGTGATCGCCATTCCACTGGAAGCTGTTGAAGGTCAAATCATCCTGGATCGACCAGCCCTTCTGGATGGCACTCTTGACACTGAAGCCGTCGGCGGGCCCCAGATTGATCAACGCACGCTCTGCCGGCTCCGGTTGGCCGGTATCCTGCAGCCAGGCGATCTTGCGGCCGTTGCCGAAGCCGAACGGATTCGGGTTGTTCTCGGTCCGCTCGGTGGTGACGATCAACTCGTTGAAGAAGCGATCACCGCTGTGCTGCCAGCGCAAGTTGGAACGCTTGTCCTTGTTGATGCGTTGCTGCCCATGCTCCGGCGTGTCCTGGCCACCGATGTTGCCGGCTTGGGTTTCGTCACGGTACTGGGCGCTCAGTTCCAGCCGATCGCGCTCGTTGAGATCCCAACTCAACTTAGCGAAGTACAGGTCCTCGTCCAGCGGAACATAGGCGGCACCGAATTGGGACCGCAGATCCGCGGGTAGAAGATCGCCGACATTTCCGGATTCGGCCGATGGCTGGACCGTCTGCGCGTAGATATTCTCCTTGTTCTCGTAGGCGAAGAAGAAGTGCATGCGATCCTTCAGGATCGGCCCGCCTACCGCCAGGCCCCACTCCTTGATCTGCGACTTACCCTTGTCCTTGTTCCACTCGTTGGGCAGCTTTTGGCGCATGCCCTCATCGGTGTAGTGATAGAACAGCTCGCCTTCGAACTCGTTGGTGCCAGAACGGGTTGCCGCGGTGATCGCCGCGCCGCTGATCTGGCCGTACTCGGCCTTGTAGTTGGAGGTGATGACCTTGTATTCGCCGATCGCCAGCTGCGGGAACGGGTTGCCCGCGCTCTGCTGCTGGCCGGCGATGCCGCCGCGCTCGACATAGCTCTTCTGGCTGACGCCGTCGATGTACAGGTTGGTCGAGCTGGTGTTGGTCACGCCGCTGCGCAGTTCGGCCGTACCCTGGTTGTTGATCTTGAACTGCATGCCCGGAATGGTGTCGGCGAACTCCAGGAAGTTGCGGGTCGCCTGCGGCAGCGTTTCGATCTGGCGTTGGGAAATGGTGTTGCCGACTTCCGAGGTGCGCACGTCGCGCAGCAGCGGCGCGGAGACCGTCACCGTATCCAGGTTGGTGGCATCGCCGGACGGCGCCGCCACCGGCGCGCCCGTATCCAGGTTCAGGGTCGAGCTGGCCGCCACCGCCAGGGTCACGGTCTGGGAAGCGCCCCCTGCCTGCACGGTGTAGGTGCCCGGCGGCAGCCCGACCAGCGTATAGCTGCCACTGGCCGTGGTCTGGGTGCGGCGAACCGCGCCCGTGGCGACATTGGTGGCGACGACTTCGGTGTTCGCCGCCGCACCGGCCACCTGGCCGCGCAGGGTGGCACCGGTGGACTGGGCGAATGCGGGCGTGCTCATCACCAGGCAGCTCGCCAGCGCGCACGCCAGGAGCGTGCGATTGGGTCGGGAAGCGCTTCGATTGCGATGTGTCATGTCATGTTTCCAGATGTGTGGACGTGTTTCACGGCGTGTTGTTTTGGAACAGTGTCAGGTGTTGCGTATGCGTACTCGTCTAGCCGTCAACCGCTGCCCCGGACGCGAAGCCGGAACCGCGGTTCGCCTCCGTCGCCATGCGGTGGTGCGCACGGCGCGACGGACAGCGCTGTCATTCGAAAATCTCGGGGTTGCGGGGCATTCGTGTGGGTGGGCCTCGTTTGAAATCGTTTACATGTCAGGGCAAATTTTTTTACCGGCCGGCCGCCGGCATCCCCTGGATGCCGGCGCCTGGGACTCGCCTTACCAATCCAGTCCGAATGAAAGCTTGAACGTGCGCGTCGGCCACAGGATCTCGTCGCCGTTACGTTTTCCGAACTTCGGGTTGCGTGCCTCGTTCGGGCCACCGCGCCAGCCTTCGAACTGGTTCCAGTTGCGCCAGTTGAAGACATTCAGCAGGTCCGCGCGTATCTTGAAACGCAGATCCGTCCCGGTGTCCCAGCGCTTTTCCAGCGCCATATCGAACTGCTTGTAGCCGATCGTCCCTTCCGGCTCGAAGGGATCGTAGAAGCAGAAACTGTCCGAGGACACGTCATTGCAGTTGGTGGCGTTGCGCGGTGTAGGCGTCGCCAATACCAGCTTGCCGCTGAGCATGGTGTCCCAGCCAAGGTCGTAGATGCCGGACAGGACCAGACGGTGCTTGGGTACGCCGGTGGACATGTAGTAGCGGCTGGTCAGGCGTGGCCCATCGCCATAGAAGGTCTCGCCCGTTGAAGCATCGGTGCGATTCTCCTTGGCGTCGCTGTAGGTGTAGGCGAGATTGAAGCCCCAACCCGACTCTGCCGTATAAGGCTTGTCGAGCGAGATCAGCAGGGAATTCAATTTATATTCGATGCCGTTATCACCAAGAATCAGAGAGCCGTAGCCCGGTATCCGCTCATCCCACGGCTGCCCGCCCCAGGTAGCGCCAGGAACGCGATGGAAGGATCCATCCTCCCAGCGATTGCCAAGCCGGAAATAGATGCCGTCCTTGCTGACGATATGCGACAAGGTCACCGAGGAATTCCATTCGTGACCCCACAACTGGAACAGGTTGCGCATGCCGAGACTGTACTGATCCGAATAGGGCGTCTTCAGATCGTTGTTCAGCAGGTTGACCTCACCGCCTTGTTCCGGGTTGGCCGCCACGTAAGCAGCGATCCCCGCCGGGGTCAGGATCGCAGGATCGAATGGAATACAGGTTGCCGAAGGATCGCAAGGATGCAACGGCGTGGGGAAATTGACCGCATAGGACATGAAGGCGCCCGCGTAGTACTCGCGAGCCATCAGATCGAACAGGTTTCGATCGTAGGCCCGTCCCGCGCCACCGAAGATCACATGCCGTTGATCGCCGAACAGGTCATAGGAGAAACCCAAGCGCGGCTGCCACGCGTCCTTGAAATCCTTACGCCGACCGTTGGGGATGAAATCCTCGATGTTGTAGTCCGTGTTCTGGATACGAACCCACCCTCGCAGCGCGGCGAGCAGGTCATCGGAAATCCTGTAGTCGGTGTAGCTGGGATTCTTTTCATAGTCCCAGCGCAGGCCGATATTGAGGGTCAGCTTGGCGTTGACCTCCCAATCGTCCTGGATGTAGATACCGAACTGCTTGTTCTTGGACTCAACGAACGACGCGCGATTCGCGTACGGGGCGGTGAAGTCGACTCGATAGGGCTGGGTCAGGCTTTCATTGACGTCGAAGTAGTACTGCGGATACGGCGGGTTCTGCTGGAACGCGTTGAGCTCGACGTCCTTGTACTTCACGCCCATTTTCAGGGTGTGGCCTTCGAAGCCGAAGTAGGTCAGATCGTCCTGGAATCCGAAGCCTTTCTGCCCTTTGTCCTGGAAGGTCGGACCACCGCCCAGGTTGAGGACACCCAAGCGAGGATTGCCGGTGGCATTGCCGGGATCGATGATCGTGTAGCGATAACCCGGCCCGGCAGTGACCGGACTGGGGTTGTATGCGGCTTCCTCGAAGGTGATGTGGGCGTCATTGAGCCAGTTGGTCGAGCTGAACTGGTAGCGCAGGTCGCCACGCTTCTCGTCGTTGACGAAGTTGGTCGAGAACGAGGGCGCGCTGATGTCGCTGCCCGGGCTGATGGAGTCTTCCTTGCGGTAGCGCAAGGTCAATTCGAACAGGTGCGCGTCACTGGGCTGGAAGCTCAGCTTGCCGAAGTACAGATCCTGGTTAAAGGGAACACTGTATCCGCCGTATATCGAGGCAAGCTCCGGAGGCAGCACGCTGGGATCGAACACGGCCGGCGGCGTCACGTTGCGCGGGACGATGAACTCCTTGGCCTCGTAGGACAGGAAGAAGTGCAGCATGTCCTTGATGATCGGCCCACCAAAGGTCACGCCGTACTGTTCGGTAACCTCCGGCGATTTGTAGCCGCGCTTTTCTTCCGCGACGGTCGGCTTGCGCCAGCTATCCGAAGTACGGTCCCAGAAGAAGCTTCCGGAGAACTCGTTGGTACCCGACTTGGTCACCGCAGTGACCGCGGCACTGCTGATCTGGTCGTACTCGGCCTTGTAGTTGGACGTGATGACCTTGTACTCGCCAATCGCCGACTGCGGAAACGGATTGCCGCGGCTGTCGTCCTGGCTGGTGATGCCGCCCGGGGTGACGTAGTTCTTCTGGCCGACGCCATCGATGAAGACATTGATGTTGCTCGAGCCCTGCGCACCACTGCGCAATTGGCTTTCCGAACCATTCGGGCTGCTGATGAACTGCATGCCGGGAACGGTATCGGCGAAGGCGAGGAAATTGCGCGAATTCTGCGGCAGCGCCTCGATCTGCTTGCTGCTCACGTAGGTCGCGATTTCCGAGGTTTTGGTTTCGACGATCACCGGCGGCGCGGTCACGCTCACCGTGTCCAGCGTCGTCGCCTCGCCCGCGATTGGCGGAGTCGCGGCGGCGGTCGCCAGGTTGAGAGTGGCGGTCTGGCCCACCGCCAGAGTCAGGTTGCGGCTGATGCTCTGCCCGCCGGAAACCACGTCGATGCGATAGCTGCCCGGCGGCAGGCCTGCAATGTTGTAGTTGCCGTTGGATGCCTTCACCGAGCGGGTAAGGCCGGTGCCCAGGTTGGTCACGGTGACCGTGGACTCGGCTTGGACCGACCCGCGCAAGGTGGCGCTGGTCGATTGCGCGAACACCACCGGTGCGCTCATCGCCAGGCCACTGGCGAGCGCGCAGGACAGGATCCTGCGGGCGAAACGGCGGTTGCGAGTTTCCGGGTGCCTCATGACTCTCCCTCCCAAGGCAGTGGACTTGCAGTCAGTTGACTCGATTGCTTCTGAAATCGATTACAAAATCGGCTTAAAAAAAACCGGGCTATGGCTGCGCCTGGGGCCTCCCGTCCTGGGTACGTCCTCCACTCGATTCCCGGACAATCAGGTCCGGCACCAGGGTCTGCGCTTCATTCGACATGCTGTTCTCCGCATCGATGCCATCCAGCAGGCGGGTCATCGCGTGACCGCCCAGTTCGGCAATGCTGACCCGCATCGTCGTCAAGGGCGGGTGAACGAAGCGCGCGAGCGGAATGTCGTCGAAGCCGGCCAATGCGATTTCACCGGGCACGTTCACGCCCGCTTCGTTCAATGCGTACAGGCATCCCAGCGCCATCATGTCGTTGGCGGCGAACACCGCATCCGGGCGCTGTTTCGAAGAAACGATCTGCTTGCCGGCTTCGTAACCGGTCGCTTCGCTGAAGTCGCCAGGCAGTTCCCACGCCTCGCCCTTGCCGGCGATCGCATCGCGATAGCCACGCAGGCGTTCGCGCGCGTCGAAGTTGTCGTCGGGCCCGCCGATGAAGGCGATGCGGCGATGTCCGGCCTGCAACAGATGCTCGGTCATCGCGCGGGCGCCGCCGTAGTTGTCGATGCTCAGCACCGGATACGGCGCGCCGTCGAGCTGGGTGTTGATCAGCACCACCGGCAGCGCCGATGGCAGGTTGTCGGTGAGGAAGCCGGGTCGATCCGCATACGGCGACAGCACCAGCAGGCCGTCGACGCGGCCACGCATCGCGCGCAGCGCCTCGCCCTGCTCTTCCGGATGGCCGTGGTAGCTGGACACCAGCAGATGCTGGCGGCGTGCGCGGGCGACCTGGTCGATGCCGCGGATCAATTCGGAGAAGAATTCGCCGTACAGGTCCGGCAGGACCACGCCGATGGTCTGGGTACGGCGGCTGCTGAGGCTGCGGGCGGCGGCATGCGGCTGGTAACGCAGGCGGTCGGCGGTTTCCACGACGTGGCGACGCACCGTCTCGGCCACGTTGTCGTGTCCGTTCAGCGCGCGCGACACCGTGGCGACGGATACCTTCGCCTCGCGTGCCACATCTTTGATGGTGACGGCCGTTCGCGCCATTGCACCGCCCCTCCGCGGTCATGACTGCAATTGAAGTGGACTGTAAACGTTTTCAAAACGAGATGTAAAGCCCAGGTTAGATACTCATGACAGCGCAGTCATTTCAACTACTTAACGGCTTCTTTCCATTCTTTTTTTTGCTGCGCCGCAATAGAAATGCGCTGACATGACGCGTTCCTGACCTCCCCGGGACAGTGCCCGGACAAATCGGGACTTGGATTGGCCGGGATGCCTTTCCCAGCCTGGACATCATCATCCCAGCAAACGCCAGGGTCCGTGCCGCTGGTCGCGCTGGCCGGCCAGTCCCTGCCCCAGGACTGGATGGATTCCAGTGTCCGCCGGAATCACGGTAAACCTCCCCGAGGCCTTGCCAGAAAGGCGGCACGGCGGGACATGACGGGGCGGGCCAAAGCCCATCCCTGCCATAAAAAACGCGCGCAGCCGATGGGCAGCGCGCGTCTCCGGTAACGCGGAAATGGCGGCGAGCTTTAGCTCACTTCGCGGTCACCTCGAACTTCGCTTCCAGCGTGTCCACCGAATTGCCGCCGGCGAACACGGTGAAACTGCCGGGTTCCACCACCCGCTTCATCGCCGCGTCGTACATCGCCAGATCCTCGAAGCCCAGCTTGAAGGTCAGCGTCTTCGACTGTCCCGGCGCCAGCTCGACGCGCTCGAAACCGCGCAGCAGCTTGACCGGACGGGTCACCGAGGCGACATCGTCGCGCACGTACAGCTGCACCACCTCGGCACCGGCGCGCTTGCCGGTGTTGGTCACGGTCACGCTGACTTCCTGGCTGCCGTCGGTGGCGATGCGCGGATGCTTCACCGCCAGGCCGCCGTACTGGAAGGTCGTGTAGCTCAGGCCGTGGCCGAAGGCGTACAGCGGCGTCCACGGCACGTCGATGTACTTGGAGGTGTAGCGCTCGGTCTCGCTCGGCGGGCGGCCGGTGTTCTTGTGCGCGTAGTAGATCGGCACCTGGCCGACGGTGCGCGGGAAGGTCACCGGCAGCTTGCCGGCCGGATTGAAGTCGCCGAACACCACGTCGGCGATGGCATTGCCGCCCTCCACGCCCGGGAACCACGCTTCCAGGATCGCCGGCACGCGTTCGCGCAGCGGACCGATCGACAGCGGACGACCGTTGAGCAGCACCGCCGCGGTCGGCTTGCCGACCTTGGCCACCGCATCGGCCAGCGCCTGCTGTGCACCCGGCAGATCCAGCGAGGTGCGGTTGCGCGCTTCGGCGCTCATGTCCGGGTGTTCGCCCAGGAACAGCAGCACCGCGTCGGCCTGTTGGGCCGCCTTCACCGCCTCGGCAATGCCGGTGGTCTCGCCGCCTTCCAGCGTGGTGCCTTCGACGTACACGACTTGGGTGCCCGACCCCACCGCCGCGCGAATGCCCGCCAGCGGTGTGATCGCGTCCTCGTCGCGGCCGGCGCCGGCCCAGTTGCCCAGCATCGCCCGGCGCAGGTCCGCCAGCGGGCCGATGACCGCCAGCGTCTTCACCTTCTGCTTGTCCAGCGGCAACACGCCGCCGGTGTTGTCCAGCAGCACCATCGACTTGCGCGCCATCTCGCGCGCGGCCTTGCGGCTGTCGGCGGTCAGGGTGCGCGCCTTCTCGCGCTCGGCATCGCAGTAGCGGTACGGATCCTCGAACAGGCCCATCCGGTACTTGGCGCGCAGCACCCGGCGCACCGACTCGTCCACGGTGGCGATCGGCAGCTTGCCGGCCTTCACCGCCGCCGGCAGATCCTTCACGTAGATGCGGCTGACCATGTCGATGTCCACGCCCGCGCGCAGGCCCAGCACGCCCGCGTCGGTGCGATTCCCGGCCACGCCGTGCTTGATCAGTTCCTCGACGCCGGTGTAATCGCTGACCAGCAGACCGTCCCAGCCCCATTCCTTGCGCAGGACGTCGTTGATCAGATCGCCGTTGGCATGCATCGGCACGCCGCCGACTTCGTTGAACGAAGCCATCACCGACTCCGCGCCCGCGTCCACCGCGGCCTTGAACGGCGGCAGGTACACCTCGCGCAGGGTGCGTTCGGAGATGTCGGCGATGTTGTAGTCACGGCCACCCTCGGCCGCGCCGTAGGCGACGAAATGCTTGGCGGTCGCCAGCAGGGTGTCGCCATTGCCCAGTTGCTTGCCCTGGAAGCCGCGCACGCGCGCCGCCGCCAGCACCGAGCCCAGATAGGGATCCTCGCCTGCGCCCTCGACGATGCGGCCCCAGCGCGGATCCCGCGCCACGTCCACCATCGGCGCGTAGGTCCAGTGGATGCCGTAACCGGCGGCCTCCCAGGCGGCCACGCGCGCGGCATTCTCGACTTCGACCGGATCGAAGCTGGCCGACTCGCCCAGCGGCACCGGGAAGATGGTGCGGTAACCATGGATGACGTCGTAGCCGAACATCAGCGGGATGCCCAGGCGCGATTCCTCGACTGCGATGCGCTGCAGGCGGCAGGTCAGCTCGGCGCCCTGGGTGCCCAGGAAGGTACCGATCTCGCCGTTGCGGATCTGGTCCTCGCCGCCGGCCATCGCCTGCGGGCCGGTGTCGTTGCCCAGTCCGGGCGGCTGGTTGAGCTGGCCCAGCTTCTCCTCCACGGTCATCTTCGCCAGCAGGGCCTCGACGAAGGCCGCCTCGCCGGCGGGGGCCTGCGGGGTGCGGGCACCGACGGCCGGGGCGATCAGCGCCGTGGCGATCGCCGCCGCCAGCCACCCGTGGCGGCGCGCGCGCGGTCGGGCGCCAGCGGACTGGCCGGCGCGGATACGACTGTTCATGTGTTTCCACCTCCCATGGACAAGGGGCGGAATGTAAACGTTTTCAGCGCACCCTGCAAAACCGCCCGCCGGCCCCGGATCGGGGAACCGGCGATGGATGCTTCGCGAGGCTCAGCGGGCTTCGCCGGGGGCCGAGGCGTGGATGGACAGGGCGTGGATGTCGGTGGTCATCATCTCCCCCAGCGCGGCGTAGATCGCCCGGTGGCGGGCCAGCGGCGCGCGGCCGGCGAAGGCCGCGCTGACGATGATGACGTCGAAGTGCCCCCGCCCGTCGCGGGCGCCGGCATGGCCGACGTGGCGATGGCTGTCGTCTGCCACCTCCAGCCGCTCGGGCTGGAACGCCTGCTCCAGCGCCTGGCGGATGCGCTCGACCCGCTCGGCGGTCACGGCAGCACCTTGCGGAACGGGCGCACGTCGACCCGCGAGTACACCCCGGCCTCCATATAAGGATCGGCCTGCGCCCAGGCCTGGGCCGCGGCCAGCGACTCGAACTCGGCGATGACGATGCTGCCGCTGAAACCGGCCTCGCCCGGATCCTCGGCGTCGATGGCCGGGCACGGGCCGGCCAGCAGCAGCCGGCCTTCGTCGCGCAGTGCGGTCAGCCGGGCCAGGTGGGCGGGACGGGCGGCCATGCGCCGGGGCAGCGCGCCTTCGGTGTCATGGCCTTCTATGGCATACCACATGGGTTCACTCGCTCGGGTCGGGAATGAACGGATTGTACGGGCCACCCGCCCGGTGGTGCTGGACAGCGCCGGGCGCAGCGCTTACTCTTGCCTCCACTGCACGGCCGGAAGCAGCGGCCCGTCAGGGGATTTCCCAGGCACTGCGCCGGACCGGCCGGCCAGCCGCCCAACGACGATCGATTCGCTGCCACCACCCGCCCGCGCCGACGACCTCCTCGCTGTCGGCCGCCGCTTCTTTCGCGGCGAGCTCCTCTACGGCGTGATGACATGTTTGCTGTACGGAAGCGTTCGCCCGCAAGCCCCTGGTCGGCAATGAAGACCATGGCGTCCCTGCGGCGGCGCGTGCAATCGAAGGCATTGTGACCCGCACTACGGCTGTTTCTTGATGAGCTCCGAACTCGCGCAAGACGCGACCCCGACAAGCCAGTCCACGCACCCGCAGCAGCAGGAAATGCCGCTGGCCGTCGTGCATGGGCAGCCGGTGCTGCAGATTCCCCAGGATCTGTACATCCCGCCGGATGCGCTGGAAGTCATCCTGGATGCCTTCGAAGGCCCGCTGGATCTGCTGCTGTACCTGATCCGCCGGCAGAACCTGGACATCCTGGACATCCCGGTGGCGGAAATCACCCGCCAGTACGTGGACTACATCAACGTCATGCAGGAGCTGCGCTTCGAGCTGGCGGCGGAATACCTGGTGATGGCCGCCATCCTGGCCGAGATCAAGTCGCGGATGCTGCTGCCGCGGCCGGTCAACGAGGACGGCGACGAAACCGACCCGCGCGCCGAGCTGGTGCGCCGGCTGCAGGAGTACGAACGCTTCAAGCAGGCCGCCGAGGATCTGGACACCCTGCCTCGCCAGGATCGCGACACCACCCCGGTGCAGGCGCACGTGCCGGACCGCGCCGCGGTCAAGCTGCCGCCGCCGGTGGAGCTGAAGGAAATGCTGCTGGCGCTGCACGACGTGCTCAAGCGCGCCGAGCTGTTCACCGGCCATGCCATCAAGCGCGAAGCCCTGAGCGTGCGCCAGCGCATGGGCGACGTGCTGGCGCGGCTGGACGACGGCAGGTTCCACCGCTTCGAGTCCATGTTCACCGCCGAGGAAGGCAAGCTGGGCGTGCTGGTGACCTTCCTGGCCATGCTGGAGCTGGCCAAGGAGCAGTTGCTGGACATCGTGCAGGAAGCCCCGCTGGCGCCGATTTACGTCAAGTCGCTGGCGCTGAACAACACCAACGAACCGCTGCAGTTCTCCAGCGAGTTCGACGACAGCGACGCCGCCGCCAACGACGCCTGACCGGCGCGTCCCCTTTCCATCCGCCCGAACCCACGCAAGCGCTCGAATGGATCAATCGCTCATCAACCGCATCGTCGAGGCCGCCCTGCTGGCGGCCAACCAGCCGCTGGCGCTGGCCCAGTTGCACGGCCTGTTCCCGGAAGAGGAACCGGCGCCGGCCGGCAGCGTCGAACGCGCGCTGGAGGAACTGCGCGACGGCTGCGCCGAACGCGGCGTGGAACTGGTCGAGGTGGCCTCCGGCTTCCGCTTCCAGGTCAAGGCCGACGTACATGCCTGGGTCGCCCGCCTGTGGACCGAGCGCAAGACCAAGTACACCCGCGCCACCCTGGAAACCCTCGCGCTGATCGCCTACCGCCAGCCGATCACCCGCGGCGAGATCGAACAGGTCCGCGGCGTGGCGGTCAGCAGCAACATCATCCAGGCGCTGGAAGAGCGCGAGTGGATCCGCGTGGTCGGCCACCGCGACGTGCCCGGCCGGCCGGCGCTGTTCGGCACCACCAGGGGCTTCCTGGATTACTTCGGCCTCAAACGCCTGGATGAGCTGCCGCCGCTGTCGGAGCTGAAGGACATCGGCGAACTGGAACCGCAGCTGCCGCTGGATGGCGCGCCGGTTCCGGCCGGCGTCGCCCTCGATGCGGAAGACGGCGCCGACGACGCGGATGCCGCCCCGCTCGACACCGGGGCCGGTGACGAGAACGAAGACAACCCGACAACAGCGGATGCCCCGGGCGAAGACGCCCCGGCGCAGCCGCAGGAAGACGCCACGGAAGGCGCACGCACAGACATCGAAACCGCGCAGGACGACGACGCGGAGACACACGAACCAGCCGCCGCAAACGAAAGCGAAGGCGACGCCGATATTTCCCCGGAAACCC
Source organism: Pseudoxanthomonas sp. PXM04 (assembly GCF_014851695.1). NCBI lineage: Bacteria > Pseudomonadati > Pseudomonadota > Gammaproteobacteria > Lysobacterales > Lysobacteraceae > Pseudoxanthomonas > Pseudoxanthomonas sp. PXM04. Next base: position 996,406 of record NZ_JACVAG010000001.1, on the reverse strand, counting down.
AGGATGACGACGCGGAAGCCTCGTCGGAGCAGAAATCATGAGCAATACCCCCCGCAACAAACTGTCGCTCAAGCGCGACGCCGCCGCCGAAGCCCCCGCCAACAAGCTGGAGGAGCGCCTGCACAAGGTGCTGGCGCAGGCCGGACTGGGCTCGCGCCGCGCGCTGGAGCAACGCATCGCCGACGGCCTGGTCAAGGTCAACGGCGAGACCGCCCAGGTCGGCATGAGCGTCAAGAGCGGCGACAAAATCGAACTCGATGGTCGCCAGTTCGTCGCCAGCGCGCTGACCGAACCGGCGCGCGTGCTGATGTACAACAAGCCCGAAGGCGAAGTGACCACCCGCGAGGATCCCGAAGGCCGTCCGACCGTGTTCGAGGCGCTGCCGGTCCTCAAGGGCGCGCGCTGGATCGCCATCGGCCGCCTGGACATCAACACCACCGGCCTGCTGCTGCTGACCACCGACGGCGAACTCGCCAACGCGATGATGCATCCGTCCTACGAGGTCGAGCGCGAATACGTGGTGCGCGTGCGCGCCCCGGAAGGCCAGGAAACCGTACCGGACAACATCGTCGATCGCCTGCATCGCGGCGTCGCGCTGGAAGACGGCCCGGCCAAGTTCGATGAAATCGAACGCATCGGCGGCACCGACTCGCACGACTGGTTCCGCGTGGTGGTCAAGGAAGGCCGCAACCGCGAAGTGCGCCGCCTGTGGGAATCGCAGGGCTGCCAGGTCAGCCGGCTCAAGCGCACCCGCTACGGCCGCATCTCGCTGCCGCAGCCGCTGCTGCGCGGCCAGTCGCAGGAACTGTCCGACGCCCAGGTCGAAGCACTGCGCAAGGAACTGGGCCTGGAAGACGGCGCGCCCGCCGCGCTGACGCTGCAACCGGTGATCGGCCAGCGCCGCGCCGCCAAGTCCACCGTGCACGTCTCGCGCGAAGGCCGCAGCCAGGGTTACGTCAACGGCCACAACACCGCCGACGAAGGCCGCGAGCTGCGTCGCTTCGATCACGTGCGCGAGGATCGCGGCCGTGGTCGCGGCAAGAAGTCGCACGGCGGCCTGACGGTCAGCGGCGAAGCCGCCGCCAAGCAGGCGCAGAAGCCGTTCAAGCAGCGCAAGATGAAGGGTCCCAAGCCGTTGCCGGATGGCAATCCGGCCGCGTTCCGCAGCTGGTACGTGCCGGAAGGTGTCGATACCGGTCCGACCGGGCACCGCAACGCCGGTCCCGGTCGCAAGGGTCCGGGCGGCGGTGGCGCCGGCAAGCGTGGCGGCAACCGTCCGCAGGGCGGCGCCGGCTTCGGCAACGAATACGGCGGCTTCGGCGGTGAATCGCGTGGCCCGCGCGGTCCGCGTGGTCCTGGCGGCGGCGGTGCGGGCGGTGGTGCCGGCAAGCCGCAGCGTGCGGCACGTCCGTACGGCCACCCCGGCAACGCACCGAGCTTCCCCTCCGATCACGCCACGCCCGGTGGCTTCAGCCCGTACGGGCAGCCGCGTGGTCCGCGCCCGCAGGGTGGTCGTCCCGGCGGCGGCGGCAACCGTCCGCAGAACGCCGGCCCGCGTCCGGGTGGCCGTCCCGGTGGTGGTCGTCCGGCCGGTGGCCGCGGTCCGGGCGGTCGTCCCGGAGGCGGTGGCCATCGCCCGCGCGGCGGCGGCGGCGGCGGCGGCGGTCATCACGGCTGATGCGAATCGAGAAGGCGCCCAAGGGCGCCTTTTCTTTTTCCCGTTCGCATAACCGGTTTCGCACGCCACACTCGATGATGGCGCGGGCCGTCGCAAGCGACGACGGCTCGCTTCACCGCCACTTCATCGTCCTCCCGCGCGTCTCGCGGATGCTCGCCGTCCCCCTCATGCGGACGGCCATACGTGCACAACGGAAACCATGACGTCATCGTGGTCGGCGCCGGTTTTGCCGGCCTGGCCTGCGCCCGCGAAATCGCGGCGGCCGGATTCCGCGTCTGCGTGATCGATCGCAAGCGCGATCTGGGCGAACGCCTGCACACCACCGGCATCCTGGTGCCGGAAGCGCTGGAGTGCGAACTGTTCGCCGGCATTCCCGCCGGACTGCTGCACGCGGTACCGAAAGTCCGCCTGTATGCGCCCTCCCTGGAGAGCGTGGATCTGTCCGCCCCGGGCTATCGCTTCTTCACCACCGATACGCCCGCGTTGATGCGCTGGCTGGGACAGCGCAGCGTGGCTGCCGGCGTGGAACTGCGGCTGGCCTGCAGCTTCCGCGATGCCACCCCCACGCCGGACGGCTGGCATCTGCCCGGCATCGGCGACTGCCGCTATCTGGTCGGCGCCGATGGCGCGCGCTCACGCGTGGCCGAGCACCTCGGCCTGGGCCGGGTTCGCGATTTCCTGTACGGCATCGAATACGAGTTCGACGGCGGCGCCCTGCGCACGCCCGATGCGCTGCACTGTTTCATCAGCCGACGCTGGGCGCCGGGCTACATCGGCTGGATCGCGCAGACCCCGACTGGCGTGCAGGCCGGCCTGGCGCATCGCCAGCGCCGTGGCAGGATCGCGCCACCGGATCTGCGCGGCTTCCTGGCCCAGGTCGCATCGCTCAGCGGGCTGGCCGCCGACCGCCGGCCGGACAGCATCCGCGCGGGACTGATTCCCTGCGGCGGCCCGGTCCGCGACCGCCTGCGCGGCAACCTGCTGCTTGCCGGCGATGCCGCCGGCGTGGTCTCGCCGGTCACCGCCGGCGGCATTCATGCCGGGCTGCGCCACGGCGCCGAGGTCGGCCGCGCGCTGGTGCGGTCCCTTCGCTCCGGAGTGCCTCCGCAGGCCTCGGCCATCCGCGCGATTCCGGCCTGGCGGCGCAAGCGCGCCCTGCGCTGGGCCTTCGACCACGCACAGTGGGACTGGCCGTTCGACCTGCTGCTGAAGTCACCGCCGCTGCGCCGCGTCGCCGAGCAGCTCTACTTCCACCGGCGCGGCCGACGCGCGAAGGCCGACTGACGGGCCCGCCGTCACCGCCTCCGCCCCGCTTCCCGGTTGCGCTGGATCAAGGTCGCGCCGGGGCGGTCGGCTACAATGGGCCGGTTCGAATCAAGCGCCCCACACCCCATGTCCTCCGCTTTTGGCACCGAGACGGTGCTGGACGTCCGTCACTGGACCGACGACTACTTCAGCTTCACCACCACCCGCGACGACGGTTTCCGCTTCGACAACGGCCAGTTCGTGATGATTGGCCTGCAGACCGAAGGCAAGCCGCTGCTGCGCGCCTACTCCATCGCCAGCGCCAACTGGGAAGAACAGCTCGAATTCTTCAGCATCAAGGTGCCCAACGGTCCGTTGACCTCGCGGCTGAAAGACATCCAGCCTGGCGACACCGTGGTAATCGGCCGCAAGCCCACCGGCACCCTGCTGATCAGCGACCTGCACCCGGGCCGCAACCTGTACCTGCTGGGCACCGGCACCGGCCTGGCGCCGTGGCTGTCGATCATCAAGGATCCGGAAACCTACGAGCGCTTCGACCGCGTCATCCTCACCCATGGTGTCCGCCACGTGCAGGATCTGGCCTACCGCGATTACTTCGAGAAGGAACTGCCGCAGCACGAATTCCTCGGCGAGATCATCCGCGAGAAGCTGCTGTACTACCCGGCGGTCAGCCGCGAGGCATTCCCCAACCATGGCCGCCTGACCGACCTGATGGCCAGTGGCGAAATGATGGCAGCGCTGGGACTGGAACCGCTGGATCCGGAAAAGGATCGCGCGATGATCTGCGGCAGCCCGCAGATGCTGGCCGACTTTCGCGCCCTGCTCGACGGTCGCGGCTTCACCGCCGCCCCGCGCATCGGCACGCCCGGCCAGTACGTGTTCGAGCGCGCCTTCGTCGAGAAGTGATGCCGGGTGGGCCGATGGCCCGCCCTAGCGTTCCCCGTAGCGCAGCCAGATGACCGCGCTGCGTTCGTTGTCGAACACGTGGCCCTGGAAGCCGTGCTCGTTGGCCAGGATGCTGGCCAGTTCCACCTGCGGAATCTGCTCCAGGTGCTTTTCCACGTAGGCCACCCGCACCGCTTCCAGGCCCTCGCCCAGCATCGCCTGCACGAACTGCACCAGCTGTTCCGGCGGCGGCGGCTCGCCTTCCATGTCGTCGACCACCAGCAGGCCCGCCGGTTGCACGCGCCGCACCTCCACCGCAATCCGGCGCCAGTACGCCAGCGTGGTTTCCAGGGTGCCGTTGACGCCCTTCACGTGTGCCTTCAGTCCGTAGTCGGCGGGACTGAACTCGATGCGGAACGGCGGTGAAGCCTCGTGCGCGTCCATCTATCCGGCCAGCGCGGCCTCGATGTCGCCAGCCAGCGATTCCGGCGTGTCGGTCGGCGCATAGCGCTTGATCACCTTGCCATCGCGCCCCACCAGGAACTTGCTGAAGTTCCATTTGATTGCCGAAATGCCGAGCAGGCCACTCTTCTCCTGCTTCAGCCACTTCCACAACGGATGCGCACCGTCCCCGTTGACGTCGATCTTGGCGAACATCGGGAAGCTCACGTCGTAGTTGAGCGAGCAGAAATTGCGGATCTCGGCTTCGTCGCCCGGCTCCTGATGACCGAACTGATCACACGGGAAGCCCAGCACCACCAATCCCTGATCCCGGTAGTCGCGCCACAGCTTTTCCAGCCCGGTGTACTGCGGGGTGAAGCCGCATTTCGACGCCACATTGACGATCAGCAACGGCTTGCCACGGTACTCGGCCAGCGAGCGGGACTGGCCATCGATGTCGGTGGCGGAAAAATCGTAGGCGGTGGTCATGGCGGGTCTCCGGAAACACGGATATGAGACACCCGGGGCCAGCCGGGGGCAAGCGTTTTCGCCGGTGGCGACGCCTTGTGCGGGGCCGGCGCAGATGCGCTAGCCTTGGCCGTCGCTTCCGCCGGGGAACACGGAATGCAGCTTTCGCCCCATGCACCCGACGCCGCCTCGATGGCCACCGTCTACCTGCACGTACGCGTACTGCTGGGCATGGTGGTCGGCCTGGGCCTGACCCACCTGCTGCGCCACTTCGCCCGCATCATCGAACGCCCGCACCATTGCCAGATCTACTGGGTGCACCTGTGCTGGGCGGCGTTCATGTTCTCCTACCTGCTGCTGTTCTGGTGGTGGGAGTTCCGCCTCAGCCATCTGGTGCACTGGAGTTTCAACCTCTATTTCTTCGTGGCCCTGTACGCGCTGATGCAATACCTGCTGTGCGCGCTGATCTTTCCGGAGAATCTGGACGGCTACGCCAGCTACCGCGATTACTTCTACGACCGGCGGAAATGGTTCTTCGGCCTGCTGGCGCTGGTGTTCGCGGTCGATTTCTTTGACACCTGGATCAAGGGCGAAGCGTATTTCCGCAGCTTCGGGCCCGAATACGTGTTCCGCAACCTCGCCTACATCACCGGCAGCCTGATCGCCATGTGGACCCGCAATCCGCGCTATCACGCGGGTTTCGCGGTGCTGGGCCTGCTCTACCACGTGAGCTGGATCGCACGCGAGTTCGAGACGCTGTAGCCAGCACAGAACCGCCCCGCCCGGCACATGCCTTTCGTCACGAGCCCCCGCCCCGGGGCTTGGGTTACCCTGCCAAAAGCCCTATCTGTCAGGAAGCTGCACCCAATGACCACCCGCCTCGCCCTCGCGCTTGCCGCGACCCTTGGACTCGCCATGCCCGCCTACAGCCAGACCGCGGCCCCCACCGCCGAAGCCGCCAAGGCCGCCAATCCCTTCTTCGCCGACAGTCCGCTGCCGCTGCACTATCCGCAGTTCGACAAGATCAAGGACGCCGACTTCGCCCCCGCCTTCGACGCCGGCATGGCCGAGCAACTGAAGGAAATCGACGCCATCGCCAACAACGGCGCCGCGCCGAGCTTCGACAACACCATCCTGGCGATGGAAAAGAGTGGCCGCGTGCTCGACCGCGCCCAGACCGTGTTCTACAACCTGGTCGGCGCCGACACCAACGACGCCCGCGAGAAGCTGCAGGCCGACTATTCCGGCAAGTTCGCCGCCCACCGCGATGCCATCTACCTCAACGGCAAGCTGTTCGCACGCATCCAGAAGCTGTACGACCAGCGCGCCGGCCTGGGCCTGGACGCCGAGGGCGTGCGCCTGGTCGAGAAGTACCACACCGACTTCGTCCGCGCCGGCGCCAAGCTGTCCGACGCCGACAAAGCCACCCTGAAGGGCATGAATGGCCAGTTGGCCAAGCTGGGCACCCAGTTCAGCCAGAACGTGCTGGCCGAGGTCAACGATTCGGCCGTGGTGGTCGATGACGTCAAACAGCTGGACGGTCTGACCGGTCAGCAGATCGCCACCGCCGCCGATGTCGCCAAGGCGCGCGGCCTGGCCGGCAAGTACGTGCTGACCCTGCTCAACACCACCGGCCAACCCGCCGAGTCGCAGCTGACCGATCGCGCCCTGCGCCAGCGCCTGCACGAGGCGTCCGTTTCCCGCGGCAGTCGCGGCGGCAAGTACGACAACCGCGAACTCATCGCCACCATCATGAAGCTGCGCGCCGATCGCGCCAAGCTGCTGGGCTATCCGGACCACGCCACCTACGTGCTGGAAGACGAAACCGCCAAGACCCCGCAGGCGGTCAACGCCATGCTCGGCAAGCTGGCGCCGGCCGCGGTCGCCAACGCCCAGCGCGAAGCCGCCGATCTGCAGGCGATGATCGATCAGGAGCAGAAGGCCAAGGGCCAGCCGACGTTCCAACTGGCGCCGTGGGACTGGTCGTTCTATACCGAGAAGGTCCGCACCGCCAAGTACAACTTCGACGAGTCGCAGCTCAAGCCCTACTTCGAACTGACCAACGTGCTGGAAAACGGCGTGTTCTACGCCGCCAACCAGCTCTACGGCCTGACCTTCAAGAAGCGCACCGATCTGCCGCTGTACCACCCGGACACCACCGTGTACGACGTGTACAACGCCGATGGCACCCAGTTGGCAATCTTCATCGCCGACATGTACGCGCGCGATTCCAAGCGCGGCGGCGCGTGGATGAACTCCTACGTTTCGCAGTCCGGCATGACCGGCTTCAAGCCGGTGGTCGCCAACCACCTCAACATCCCCAAGCCGCCGGCCGGCCAGCCGACCCTGCTGACCTGGGATGAAGTGACCACCGCGTTCCACGAGTTCGGCCATGCGCTGCACGGCATGTTCTCCAACGTGCAGTACCCCTACTTCAGCGGCACCAGCGTGCCGCGCGACTTCGTCGAGTACCCCTCGCAGGTCAACGAGATGTGGGCGGACTGGCCGTCGGTGCTGAAGAACTACGCCAAGCACTACCAGATCGGCGAAGCGATGCCGCAGGCGCTGCTGGACAAGGTCATCGCCGCGTCCAAGTTCAACCAGGGCTTCGCCACCACCGAATACCTCGGCGCGGCCATGCTGGACCAGCGCTGGCACCAGATCGGCGCCGACAAGGTGCCCGCCGCCGACGGCGTGATCAAGTTCGAGGCCGACGCGCTGGCCGCCGACAAGATCGACTACAAGCCGGTCCCGCCGCGTTACCGCACGCCCTACTTCAGCCACATCATGGGCGGCTACTCGGCCGGCTACTACGCCTACATCTGGTCCGAAGTGCTGGACGCCAACAGCGTGGAATGGTTCAAGCAGCACGGCGGCCTGACCCGCGAGAACGGCGATCACTTCCGCAAGACCCTGCTCTCGCGCGGCGGCAGCGTGGACGCGATGAAGCTGTTCCACGACTTCGCCGGCCACGACCCGAAGATCGAACCCCTGCTGGAAAAGCGCGGCCTCACCGCCCCTTCCAAATAAGCGCAACCGGCCTCGTCGCAACAGCCATCACGCCACCTTCGGGTGGCGTGATGGTTTGTGGGTTCCGATACGACGCCTTCCGATCCTGCTCCCTCCGGATGACTGCTCTAGCCTCCCCCTTTTCAAAAGGGGGACCGAGGGGGATTTGCTCTTGTCGTTTGACTGTTGGGAAGCGTCTGTTCCCAGCACCAACAACCATCACCACCCACTACCCCACACACCAACGCACCACGCTTCCACCAAACCAAAAAAGTGACCCCAGAAACACTGAAGCCAAAACGCTCAAAGTTAGTCGACACCGCGCAACCACATCGGCAGACTCCGGCATCAGGAGTTCAGAAGCTCCAAGTAGCGGTACCACCCCCGTCATTCCGGTGGAATACATTTGTTCGCACCATCACCGGATGGTGGCCGGCGTAGGCGCCTTCGCCGGGAGGGTGGTGAATACAAGACCCATTCGGGGAATAAACCCGCCGACTACTTGCGGTTTCTGACCTCCCGGCACCCGGCCGCACTCACGCGCGCCGGGATTCTTCAACGAAGAAATGGAGGTCCCCATGACCAATGTTCGTATGGTCTATCTGTTGGAAGAACAAACCCAGCTGAATCTCATCCAGCTGCGTGATCACCTCAAACTGCTGTCCCTGCTCATCAGTCCCCGCTTCCGCCAGGACGAGCACCACAGCCTGCCCATCCCGCTGCAACCCCTGAGCGACTGCTTCGCCGGCCTCGCCCACGACGCCAGCCACATCCTCGACCAGCTCCGCTGGCACGCCGGCAAACCCAACGTCGAATCGGCCAACGACGCGTAACAAAAACGCGGGCTGCTAGCGCCCGCGTTCTGTTGATTCCTGTTGCGCCATTTGCTCGCAGGACCTCATCCGCGTTTTGACCTAGCCCTGTCGCGGCACCATCGCAATCCAAGCACGCCCAAGAGCAAGACGGCCATCACCATGAATGCCAGAACCTGTATGCCCGTTGGAAGCTCGCCATCACCGCGCCATGCAAGCACGAAGTAACGCCCCACCTGTGAGTAATCCAGCCCCATTACCACGGAATAGGCCAGCAACCAGATCAGCAGATAACTCGCGACAGCAAGCATCAACAGATGGATCGTCCTACGCAACCTGTTTCTCATTGAATCCCCCGGGACCGGACAGGAAAAATACTGCTGGTTTTCACACCAGCAAGCTTGAACATCCGGCGAAGCGATTCTGCGTGATGCACGCCTTATTGTACGTTCTACTCATTCACCAGACGTAATCAGATCTGGATTTACCCATTTCACGATGCCTCTACCTATTCCAAGAAGGCGAAGAAGTCTGTCCAGTGTGGCCTCTGTGGCATGGTGCGAGTCGACTCGGACAGCGAAACCTGCCGTAGGACTCGCGTCGTGGAATATCAGTTCCACCATGGCCCCGTCTGCCATCATGAATCCTATTGCACTCCAGGTACCCAGACCTTCTTCATCGCCCTCGACAAGATTCGCGCAAAGCACTGCTCGAACATGCTCAGGTGTCAGTTCAAGAAGCGCCAGTTCCCTGTAACCGGGGTCCGGCCATCGACTTCCTGCCTCCAGGATTCTAAAGGGTTCGTTGCTCATCACCGCACCGACACATATCCACCAAGCGCCCCCTTCGGCGACAGCACCACCTGCCACAGCTGCGAGCGCCGGCTGCGAAAAGTCGCCATCGACGCGGCGAGGTAGAAACGCCACATGCGGCGGAAACGTTCGTCGTAGCGGGCATCCAGATTTGGCCAGGCGCGTTCGACGTTGGTGCGCCACGCCTGGAGGGTGCGATCGTAGTCGGTGCCGAAGCTGTGCCAGTCCTCCAGCACGAACAGGCCTTCGCTGGCCTGCGCGATCTGCGCGGCGGACGGCAGCATGGAATTGGGGAATATGTATTTTCCAATCCACGGATCGGTGTGGTTGACCGAGCGATTGGTGCCAATGGTGTGCAGCAGGAACAGGCCGTGCTCCGGCAGGACGCGGCGGGCGGTTTCGAAATAGGTGCGGTAGTTCTTGACGCCGACGTGTTCGAACATGCCCAGCGAGAACGCGGCGTCGAAGGGTTCGTGCAGGTCGCGATAATCCTGCAGGCGGATCTCGATGGGCAGGCCCTTGCACAACTCGCGGGCGTATTCGGCCTGCTCCTTCGAGATGGTCACGCCGACGCCGGAGATGCCGTAGCGCTCGGCGGCGAATTTCAATGCCTCGCCCCAGCCGCAGCCGATGTCCAGCACGCGCATGCCGGGTTTCAGTTGCAGCTTGCGGCAGACCAGATCCAGCTTGGCGGCCTGCGCGTCGTCGAGGTTGTCGGCCTGGCGCCAGTAGCCGCAGCTGTAGACCAGACGCGCGCCGAGCATCGCGTGGTAGAGATCGTTGCCCAGATCGTAATGGCGCTCGCCGACTTCGCGGCTGCGGCGGCGGGTCTGCGGGTTGAACAGGCGCGCGAACAAGGCGTCGCGGATTTCGCCGGTGCCGTGCACGCGCTCGTCCAGACGCGCGTTCAATACGTGGTACAGGAAACCATCCAGCGATTCGGCATCCCAGTCGCCATCCATGTAGCCTTCGCCCAGGCCCAGCGAGCCCTGCGCCAGCATCCGCGCGTAGGTGCGCGGATCGTGTACCTGGATATCCCAGGGCCGGTCGCCGCCAATCCGCACATCCGCTTCCGCCAGCAGTCGTTCGACCCGTTGCGCGAAGCGTGACGTGCTCATGGCAGGCCCTGTTGTGCGAAGCCTATTGGGCGAACAGCCCGCTGTAGGCGGGCGCCAGGTGCGGACGCAGCACCGAGGCCGGGACGTCCACGGTCTGGGTGCCGTCGGCGTACGGCCCCACCTGGTATGGCGGGAACACGAAACGCAGCGCGCTGATGTGGCCGGTGGTGTCGAGGACCGGCACGAACTGGGCGAAGTTCTCCGCCTTGGGCTCGGTGCCGTCGTCGATCATGCGCGAGGCGTTTTTCAGTACTTCACTGCGTTCGGCCGGCTCCAGTTCGTCCGCATCCGCGCGCAGGGTGACGCCGGTGAGCAGTTGTTCGCGCACGTAATCGCTGATTGCCTGCCAGCCGGCGGGTTTGGCGATCAGATCATTGGCCGACAGCAGGTGGTTCTGCTGCGGCAACCAGACGAAGCGCGCGATCAGCGGCTGGCCGTGGGCGCCGCCGGTATAGCGGCTGCCGTCGGCGGCGACCGCGACGACCTGCGGGGTTTCCAGCAGCTTTTCGAAGCTGAGCGAGAGTTCGTAGGGCGCGGTCGGCTTGTCGTTGCCGAAGCCGTCCACCGCTTCCATCAGCTCACCGCGAGCGGCGTGCGCGTAATCCGACAGCGCCTTGGCAAGGCCGGGGTAACGATCGATGCCCGGCGGATAGGTGATGCCGACGACGTAGCGCTCGTTGGTCTCGATGACGTCCTTGAGTTCGACCGGCGCTTCCGGCGCGACGGGGCTGGTGGCAGGTGCGCCGGCTTCGGGCGCGGCGGCGGTCGGCGGCTGGGCGGCGTCGGGTTCGCGCTTGCACGCGGTCAATGCCAGCACCAGGGTCGCGGCCAGCAGGGAAATGCGATGGACCTGTTTCACGTCAGGGGCTCCTTCCACTCAACGAGGCGACAGTTTATGCCGCGTCGCAGCAGCGCTCCAGCCCCGGCCGCGGGAATACAGTGTTCACGCCAGCAGGGTCACGCCCGGAAAATCACGCCAGCAGGTCGGCGTACTCGGGGTGGCGCTGGACGTAGACCGCCGAGTACGAGCAGGCCGGCACCACCTTCCAGCCGGCGGCCCGCGCGTGGTCGAGCGCGGCCTTGACCAGTTGCGCGGCGATGCCGCGTCCGCCGATGGCCTCCGGCACGCCCGTGTGCTCGATGACCATGCGGCCGTCGCGCAGGCGGTAGATCAGTTCGGCCTCGTGCCCGTCCACCGAGGTGGAAAAGCGCTGGCCATCGGGGTCGTGCTGAATCGTGATGTCCATCACTATCTCATTGAATATTCGGAGGTTCCATTCTGCCCGCGTGGCCGGGAATGCGACAGAAGCCGACGCGGCGCGTCACTCTTGGTCACGTCAAAAAGCTGACGGACAGCGCTATTTCACAGTGTTTTCACTCCGGGCACCGGGTTGGCACGGTCTGTGCGTAATCCCCGGCAAGCAATCCGGTAGGGAACACCCATGAGCGCCAACGATCATCCGTCCGAGACCGCATCCGTCGCCAGCGATTTCACCCTGCTGGAAGGCCTGTTCCAATTGACCGTCACCGGGCATACCGAGGACTGGGAATTCGAGCGCCTCAACAATGCCGTGTACGAGCGCCTGCTGTCCAACTACGCGCAGGAAGAAGTCGGCACCATCAAGCTGTCCAAGACGATGATGGCGGGCTGAGGCGCCGCCTCGCCCATCTCCGCATCGCGCGGCTTCCCGGTTCGCCTGCGCAACCGGGAAGCCCCGCCGGAAAGCCCGTTCCGGGCCCGGCCTCCGGCTTACCTACTCTTCTCCACGATGATCGCGCTTGCCCTGGTTGCGGCGATCACGGGCACTCATGCTGCCCTGGATGGCCTTCATCCGGCTCTCGGCGGCATGCAGATCCACCTGCTTGGCAGCGGCGCCGGATGACTGGAAACCATCGGCCTGCGGCGGGATGCCGCCGTGGGCCTGATCCAGCTGCTGCCAGGGTGCGGGTTCGCGATCCTGCTGCTGTTTCTCGGCCAACAGTTCGCGGGTGCGCGCCAATGCCTGCTCGGGACTGATCCGGCGCTTGCGGGCGGTCGCGCGCTTGCGGGGCGCGGAAGTCGCGGTGCGCTTGCGCGTCACCTTGCTGGCCGGCGCCTTCTTCGCGGCGGTTTTCCGGGTCGCTGTCTTCTTCACCGCGACCTTCCCGACCGCGGCTTTCTTCGCGGCGGCTTTCTTGGCGACGGCCTTCTTGGCCGCGACCTTCTTCCGCGTGACCTTGCTGGCCACCGTCTTCTTCGCGGGCGCCTTGGCCCGCTGGCTGGCGGTTGCCTTGCGCGTGGCGGTCTTCTTCGCGGCTTTCGTGGTCTTCCGCGCGGTCTTGCCGGCCGTTCCGGCGCCGGTCTTGCGGACGCGGGCGCCCGCCTTTTTCGCCGTGGCCTTGCCGGCGGTCTTTGCCACGGTCTTCCGGGTGGCCTTCTTCGCGGTCTTCTTTGCCGCTTTCTTCGCGGCCTTGCGGGGCGTGCTGCGTGTACGTGTTGCCATATTGCCTCCACGGGTGTGGTTCACCCGTGGGATAACACAGCGGATCTTCAGATCAGGTGATTGGCGCCGCCGCGTTCAGCTGCCGAAACGGCTCAGCTGGGCAAGGAAATGGTTCAGCACCTTGGGCTCCATGGCAATCATGAAGAGCACGCCATAGGCGGCGCCGGCCAGGTGCGCGCCGTGGTTGACGTTGTCGCCGCCGCGCTTGTCCATCCAGATGCTGTAGGCCACGTAGAGGACGGCGAACACGATCGCCGGCATCGGGATGAAGAACACGCCGATCATCGCCCAGGGATTGATCAGGATGAACGCGAACAGCACCGCCGACACCGCGCCCGACGCGCCCAGGCTGCGGTAGTTGGGATCCTTCTGGTGCTTGAGGTAGGTCGGCAGGATCGAGACCACCAGCGCCGACAGGTAGAAGCCGATGTAGACCAGCACGCTGCCGGTCAGCTCGGTGACCACGCCTTCCATGATCCGGCCGAAGAAGAACAGCGTGACCATGTTGAACAGCAGGTGCCAGATGTCGGCGTGGATGAAGCCGTAGGTCACCAGCCGGTCGTACTGCTTGTTGCGGTCGATGGCCGGCGGCCAAAGGATCAGGCGGCCGGCCAGCGCGGGCGTGCGGAACGCCAGCAGCGAAACCACCGAGGTGATCAGGATCAGAATCAGGGTAATGGGGGCTTGCATGGGGGATTCTCAGACCGCGCGGTAGTTGTCCTGCATCGGATAGCTCCGCGCGTAAAGGGCGAACACGAGCGCCGCCAGGAAGGCGAAGCCGGCGAAGAAGAACATCAGGAACGCATTCTCGCTCAATCCGGTGCTGGCGATGTGGGCGGTGACGGTGTCGTTGCGGACGCCGGCGTTGGTCAGCAGGACCCACAGGCTGCCGAAGGTGCTGGTCAGGTACCAGAACGCCATGATCACGCCCTTCATGGCCTGGGTCGCCTGGCTGTAGGCGAATTCCAGCGCGGTCGCCGAGACCAGGATCTCGCCGAAGGTCAGCAGCGCGTACGGCAGGATCTGCCAGGCCAGCGAGACGGGGTCGCCGCCGTCCATCCACAGCTGCAGGGTGCCGGCGACCACCCAGGCCAGACCGGAGAACGCGATGCCCCAGCCCATCCGGCGCAACGGCGTGGGCTCGAAGCCGAGCTTGCGCAGGGCCGGGTACAGCACCAGGTTGTTGAACGGAATGAGCAGCATGACCATCGCCGGGTTCAGCGCCTGCAACTGGCCGGCGTCCTTGATCAGCCAGCCCGGCCACCACCAGACACCCTCGGGCATCACCATTTCCTTGCCCTGCAGGACCCAGGTGGAGGCCTTCTGGTCGAACAGCGACCAGAACGGAGTGACCAGCGCGAACACGATCAGGATGCGCAGCACCGCGCGCACGCTGTCCACCGCCGCATCGGGATGCCGGCCGCGCGCGCGTTCCAGTTGCATCGAAGCGCCCCAGCCGCCGAAGGCGATCAGCACGCCCAGCGCCAGGCACGCGGAAATGACGAATCCGAAGTCGTCCGGCCACCAGCCCGGCGCCAGGCCGAGCATTGACAGCGCCCACAGCACCAGCAGCGCCACCGCGATAACCACGCCCGCCATCGCCACCAGATATCCCCAGCGCCCCTCGCCTTCGCGGCGCGCGGCCAGCGCGGTGCGCACCACCCGCAGGAACGAATCCGGATCCTCGCCGGAGGGCGGCACGTTGACGTACTGCTTGCGCCCCAGCCAGAAGATGAAGGTGGCGATGAACATCAGGATGCCGGGGATGCCGAACGCCACCGCCGGTCCGTAACTGCGCAGGAACAGCGGCATCAGCAGCGAGGCGAAGAACGAACCGAAGTTGATGGTCCAGTAAAACGCATCAAAGACGATCTTGGCCTTGTTCTTGTTGCTCTGATCGAACTGGTCGCCGACGAAGGAGACCACCAGCGGCTTGATGCCGCCCGAGCCCAGCGCGATCAGGAACAGGCCGGTGTAGAAACCGGTGCGATGACTCTCGAACAAGGCCAGGCACGCATGGCCGGCACAGTAGATCAGCGAGAACCACAACACCGTGTTGTACTTGCCGAAGTAGCGATCCGACAGCCAGCCGCCCAGCAGCGGGAAGAAGTACACGCCGATGACGAAGCTGTGGAAGACGTCCTTGGCCACGCCCTGGCGCTCGGCCTCGGGCAGGTAGGCCAGCAGGATGCTGCTGGCCAGGAACTGCACCAGGATGTTGCGCATCCCGTAGAAGCTGAACCGCTCGCAGGCCTCGTTGCCGATGATGTAGGGAATCTGCCGAGGCAGTCGGCCGGCGGTGGCTTCGCTGGAAGTGGTCATCCGGTGTTCCGTTGGCAAATTGCGGGAAGGTTACCGTATCCGGTCCGGGGGGTCGAACCTCCTTGGTCATGCTGGGCGCGGCCGTTTCAGCCCGGCATCATGCGGGGCTTTCGCCCCTCCGGATACCGCCCATGATCCGTCCGCTCCACGCCGCCATCCTGCTCGCCCTCGCCCTGCCCTCCCTGCCGACGGCCTCCGCATCCGCCGCCACGGCGGATCTGGCCACCGTGTCCGAGCAGTCCGGATTCGTCCGCACCGGCCGCTACGAGGAAGTCATCGCGCTGTGCGATCGCTTCGCCAAGGCGTATCCGAAGGCGGTGCGCTGCATCGAGTTCGGCACCACCCCGGAAGGCCGGCCGATGAAGGCGCTGGTCGCCTCGACCCGCGGCGCGTTCACCCCGGATCAGGCGCGCCGGCAGAACCTGCCGGTGGTGTTGATCCAGGGCGGCATCCACGCCGGCGAAATCGACGGCAAGGACGCCGGTTTCCTGGCACTGCGCGAGGTGCTGGAAGGCAAGGCCGCCGCCGGATCGCTGGACAAGCTGGTGTGGGTGTTCGTGCCGGTGTTCAACGTCGACGGCCATGAGCGCTTCGGCGCCTGGAACCGCCCCAACCAGCGCGGCCCGGTGGAAATGGGCTGGCGCGTGACCGCGCAGAACTACAACCTCAACCGCGACTACGTGAAGGCCGACGCGCCGGAAATGCAGGCGATGCTGCGGCTGGTGCAGCAGTGGGATCCGCTGGCCTACGTGGATCTGCACGCCACCGACGGCGCCCAGTTCGAACACGACATCTCGGTGCAGGTGGAGCCGGTGCACGCCGGCGACGAGGGACTGCGCGTGGCCGGTCGCGCGCTGCGCGACGGCGTGCTGGCGGATCTGGCCAAGCAGGGCTCGCTGCCGCTGCCCTACTACCCGTCCTTCGTGGTCGGCGACGATCCGAGTTCCGGCTTCGAGGACAGCGTGGCTCCGCCGCGTTTCTCGCACGGCTATTTCCTGCTGCGCAATCGCATCGGCGTGCTGGTGGAAACGCATTCCTGGAAGGAATACCCGGTGCGCGTGAAGATCACCCGCAACACCATCGTCGCGACCCTGGACCAGATCGCCGCGCACGGCGCCGACTGGCTGAAGGCCGCGCAGCAGGCCGACGCGGCGGCGGCGAAGCTGGCCGGCCAGCCGGTGCCGCTGGAATGGGCGGCCAGCAAGCAGAGCCACACCGTCGAGTTCCGCGGCTACGAATACACCCGCACGCCGTCGGACGTGTCCGGCGCGCTGATGACCCGCTACGACGAAACCAGGCCGCAGATCTGGAAAGTGCCGATGCGCGACGATCTGCATCCCTCGCTCAGCATCCCCGCGCCGGGTGCCGGTTATCTGGTGCCGGCGGCCTACGCCGGCTGGGTCGGCGAAAAGCTGAAGCAGCACGGTATCGAGTTCCGTCGCGTACCGGCGCTGGCGAAGGAAAATGTGGAGGCGTTCCGCGCCACCCGCACCCGTTTCGGCGCGCAGCCGGTGGAAACCCACCAGCGCCTGACCGTGGAAGGCGCATGGGCGCCGGAAGCGCGCGACGTGCCGGCCGGTTCGCTGTTCGTGCCGATTGCCCAGCCCAAGTCGCGCCTGCTGATGGCGCTGCTGGAACCGCAGGGGCCCGACTCGCTGGCCGCGTGGGGCGAATTCAACAGCGCGTTCGAACGCAAGGAATACATGGAGGACTACGTCGCCGAGGACGTGGCCCGCAAGATGCTGCAGGACCCGGCGGTGAAGGCGGCGTTCGAGCAGAAACTGAAGGACGATCCGGAGTTCGCCAAGAATCCGGGCGCGCGCCTGGAGTTCTTCTACCGCCGCCATCCGGCATGGGACGAGCGCTTCAATCTGTATCCGATCTATCGGACCAGTCGGGTTCCATGATGGTCTGAGGGGCTTCGGCCTTCATGGCCCCCGCAGGAATCCATGCACATCGCGTCATCCCGGCCAAAGCCGAGATCCATGCCGCAGGGAACAAAAAAAAAGCGGAGCAAGCTCCGCTCTACCGATGCGTAGAGCCGAGCTTGCTCGGCTGCCCTTGCCAGGAACCCGCGGCCCGCCCTACTCGACCTTCATGATGCCGCGGCGCGGGGCGATGTTGCCCAACGTGTTCGCGGTGACCGGCGCGCCCAGCTCGATCAGGACTTCGCGCTGCTGCGCGACCGGCGTGCGCAGCGTCTTTTCCTCGAATGCGGCCAGCGCGCGGAAGGCCGGCAATGCCAGCGCGCGTTCGACGAAGGCGGCCGTGCGCGGCCAGAGCGCGGCGTCGATCTGGTAGCGCACGAACGCGGCATTGCGGAAGAACGCGGCGATGGCGATGTCGGCCGCGCCGACCTCGCCGAACAGGAAGCCTTGGGCCGGCAACTGCGCTTCCAGGTAATCCAGCGCCTCCGGCAGTTCCTCCTCGCGCGCCTTGCGCACGACCTCCTCGTCCGGGGTTTCGTTGAACAGGTAACGCTTGACGCCCAACTGGTAGAACATCCGCCAGACGATCACCTCGCCCAGCCGCGAGTCGGCGAATTCCTCCAGCCAGCGCGCGCGGGCGCGGTCGCGCGGCGCGGCGGGATACAGCGCGGGCGTTGGTTGCAGGTCTTCCAGGTATTCGCAAATGACCGTCGAGTCGTTGAGGACGAAATCGCCGTCGATCAACACGGGGATGCGCCGCAGCGGACTCAATCGCGAGAAGGTCTCGTCGCCGATGAAGGGCGCGAACGGGTCGATCCGGTAGTCGATGCCCTTCAGTTGCAGGCAGACCAGCACCTTGCGCACGTAGGGCGACAGGTAGTTGCCCAGGATCGTCACGGGTTCGCGCATGCGCCGGCTCCATTGGAAGTGCCGCGAGCCTGCGGGCTGCGGCGGACCGGGTCAAGCCTCAGCCCAGCGCGGTATCCAGCGCCATCATCAGGCAGAAGCCGATGGCCAGGCCCAGGGTGGCGAAGCCGCCGTGTCCGTGGCGGTTGGATTCGGGAATGACGCTGTGCGCGACCGCGGTCAGCATCGCGCCGGCGGCGAAGGCCAGGCCCCACGGCAGCAGCGCGGCGGAAATGCCCACCGCCCACGCGCTCAACACCGCCGCCGCCGGTTCGACCACGCCCGAGAATGCGCCGATGAACACTGCCTTGGCCCGCGCCATTCCGGCACCGGCCAGGATCAGCGCCACCACCAGTCCTTCCGGGACGTCCTGCAAGGCGATGCCCATCGCCAGCCCCGCCGCGCCCGGCAGGTGGCCACCCGCCGCGACGCCCACCGCCATGCCCTCGGGCACGTTGTGCAGCAGGATCGCGAACACGAACACCAGCACGCGCGCCGGCACCAGCGGCGTGTCGGGATGCGCCTCGACCGGTTCGTCCACCAGCACCCGGTCCAGTCCCAGCAGTGCCAGCGCGCCCAGCAGCAGGCCGCCGCTGATGAGTGCCGCCGCGCCCCAGCGTCCGTAGCCGATGCGTTCGGCCGCTTCCAGTCCGGGCAGCACCAGCGAAAAGGCCGTTGCCGCCAGCATCACCCCGGCACCGAAACCGAGCAGGCCGTCGGCCAGCCGCTGCGGCAGGCCGCGCACCACCAGCACCGGCACCGCGCCCAGCGCGGTGGCCAGTGCGCACAAGGCGCCGCCTCGCCAGCCGGCCGCCGCGCCCGTCGCATCGGCGGGCGCCGCCGCCAGCGTCCACAGGCTCGCCACCACGATCGCCGCGGTGGCGACCAGGTACGGCCAGGCGTTGGCCTGGCGGAAAGCCAGCGGTTGCAGCACGCGATTCATGGTCGGCGGGCTCCGGAACGGGCGCGCACGCGCGCCCCGCATGCGTCCGATACTAGCGCCGCTGCGGTCACGCGGCCATTCGGAAGCGCCGATGGCGGTGTTCGAGGCGCCCTATCGCGCCCGTCCTATCGCGCCATGGATGCCGCGTTCACATGTATTTCCAGTTGCGCGGCTTGCCCTCGGCCAGCCACTCCACCGACTGGACGATGCGACGCTGGCGGGTGTCCTCGCGCTTGGCCTCGGTCACCCACTCCACGTATTCGCGCTGCTGGCTGGGACTGAAGCCTTCGAACACGGACAGCGCCTTGCGTTGCTTCTTCAGCGCGGCGAGGAAATCCGCCGGCGGTTGCGGCGCCGGACGCGGCGTCGCCTGCTTGCGCGGCCCCACCGCCTTGACGCCTTCCTCGTTCAACTTCATCGCCTTGCGGATCAATGGCAGCAGTTGCTTCTTCGGTGGGATGTCGGCCAGCCCGGTCATCTTGCCGAAGCTGCCCATGCCATCGCGCGGCACGCCTTCTCCGACCACCAGCGCATGCTTCCAGAAACCGAACGAGGCGTGCTGCTTGAACGCCGCCATCCCGCACAGGATGCCGCCGGCATACACGAAAGTGGGCATGCCCCACTTGATCGTTTCCTCCACCTGCGGACACGCCTCGTGGACGATTCCGCGCAGCTTCTCCAGGATCGGCTGCGCGAATTCGGCCGATCTGGCGATGTAGGCGTCGATGCGGGGATCGTGCCGGGCCATGGGATCGCTCCGTGGGACGTGCCGCCACTCTAGCGCGCCGGGTGCCGCCTCGCGCGCGTCCGTCACGGAGGGTGAAGCTTCGCGCGACTATCCTGCCGGTTTCATCAAAGGAAGGAACAGGACATGGTCTCCCGTCTCGCGCTCCCCGCGGCCCTGCTGCTCGCCCTGGCCGCCTGCCAGCCGAAACCCGCCGGCGATGCTCCCGCCACGCCCGCCGCGACGGCCCCTGCGGTGGCGGCCACCATCACCGGCGCGGCCAGTTATCGCGAACGGATCGCGCCACCGCCGGGCGCGGTGCTGACCGTGCAGTTGATCGACAACCAGTTGGCCGATACGCCGACGGCGATCATCGCCAGCGCCGAGATCAAGGATGCGAAGGGTCCGCCGTTCGCCTTCGAACTGCCCTACGACGCCGGCAAGCTGCGGCCCAACGGCAGCTACGGCCTGCATGCCAGCCTGCGCGACGCCGACGGCAAGCTCTGGTTCGTCACCGACACCCGCACGAGCGTGGTGCCCGGCAGCGGCCAGCCGGCCAACCTGTCGATGATCCGGGTGGGCGCGGAACCGGCGTCCGCCGCGCCGCTGAAGACCCAGTGGCAGTGCGGCGACCAGCGCATCGCCGCGACCTTCGACAACGGTGCGGCCGACAACGTCACCCTGGACGTGGACGGCAAGCCGCTGGTGCTGCCGCATGCGGTGTCCGCCTCCGGCGCGCGCTATGCCGACAACGCAGGCAACGAGTTCTGGACCAAGGGCCGCGAAGGCATGCTGACCCTGGCCGGCAAGGACAAGCTGGATTGCAGCCAGACCGAGACGGCATCGCCGTGGGATGCGGCGCGCGAGCGCGGCGTCGCCTTCCGCGCGGTCGGCAACGAGCCGGGCTGGCTGGTCGAAGTCGGCGCCGGCAAGGCGCCGTCGCTGCATGCGGAACTGGACTACGGCGAACGCAAGCTCGATGTCGCCTCCGCCGAGGCCACCGCGAACGGATTCCGTGGCCGCACCGCCGATGGCGTCGACGTCGCCCTGGTCGCCACGCGCAAGGCCTGCCAGGACGACATGAGCGGACAGGACTTCCCCGCCACCGCCGAACTGACGGTGGGCGACAAGACCTATCGCGGCTGCGGCCGCTTCCTGGCGGAGTGATCGTCATGCCGCGCCGTTCCCGCCATCGTTCCGGGTTCCGCAAGCCCGCCATCATCATCACCGTCCTGCTGCTCCTGGTCGCCGGCTGGTTCTGGCAGCAGCAGCGCGCGCGCCACGATGCGGTCGGCGAGGCGCCGCCATCGATCGCCGCCGATGCCGGCGGGCCGGGCGCGCGCGCCGAACTGCCGCTGCCACCAATCGAATCGACCCGGGTGGACGCGGCCGCCACCGCGCCGGCGGTGCCGCCACCACCGGCGCCTTCGGCGTCCCCGGCGCCGGCCTCCGGCGACGCCCAGGCCGGATTGCCGGCGTTCCTGCCGCCGGAGGCGCACCGGACCTTGGCGCTGATCGCGCGGGGCGGACCGTTCCCGAACCGACAGGACGGCAGCGTGTTCGGAAATCGCGAGGGTCGGCTGCCCGCGCGCCAACGCGGCTACTATCGCGAATACACCGTGGACACCCCGGGGCTGGATCACCGCGGCGCGCGGCGCATCGTCACCGGCGGCCAGCCGCCGGTTGAGTACTACTACACGGATGATCACTATGAGACTTTCCGCCGTTTCGACGTGCCCGCGCAGGTGAACCGATGACAGACTCCGGTTTCGACCTCGGCCTGGGCGACGCGCGCCAGGCCGGCGTGTTCTTCGTCACCAGCGAGGATCTGGATTCCCTGGGCGCCGCCGGCCGGGACGCCGGGCTGGGCGTGCGCCGGGTGGACCTGTCCGGCTGCGAGAACAAGGCCTCGCTGATGCTGCGGCTGGCGACCCAACTGGATTTCCCGGACAGCACCGGCCGCAACTGGGACGCGCTGTCCGACAACCTGCGCGATCTGTCCTGGCTGCCGGCGCCGGGCTACGTGCTGCTGCTGGACCAGGGCGCGGAGCTGCGCGAGCGCGACGAGGGCGTGTTCGACACGTTGCTGGACGTGCTGGACGAGGCCGCGCAGTTCTGGACCGCGCAGGAAGTGCCGTTCTGGGCCTTCCTGGCGCTGGACGAGGACGATTTCGAGGACATGGACGCGCAGTTGTCCTGATCCGGCCGCGCGCCGTGCGATCATGGCGCATGAGCGAATTCAGCACCCTGCCCCTCCTCGACGGCCTGCGCCCCGGCGTCGAGGCCCTGGGCTACACCCATTTGACCCCCGTGCAGGCCGAGAGCCTGCCCGCCATCCTGGCCGGCCGCGACGTGATCGCCCAGGCCCCGACCGGCAGCGGCAAGACCGCCGCGTTCGGCCTGGGCCTGCTGCAACGGCTCGATCCCGCCCTGGTCCGCGCGCAGGCGCTGGTGCTGTGCCCGACCCGCGAACTGGCCGACCAGGTCGCCCAGCAGATCCGCAAGCTGGCGATCGGCATTCCGAACCTCAAGGTCACCCTGCTGTGCGGCGGCATGCCGCTGGGTCCGCAGATCGCCTCGCTGGAGGCGCACGACCCGCATGTGGTGGTCGGCACGCCCGGGCGGGTGCAGGAACTGATGCGCAAGAAGATCCTGCACCTGGGCGGCATCCGCACGCTGGTGCTGGACGAGGCGGATCGGATGCTGGACATGGGCTTCGAGGAGCCAATTCGCGAAATCATCGGCAGGACTCCGCCGGACCGGCAGAGCCTGCTGTTCTCGGCGACCTTCCCCGAGGCCATCCGGACGATGGCGCGCACCAGCCTGCGCGACCCGCTGGAAGTCACCGTGGCCGCGCCGGAGGATGCCCGCACCGGCATCGAGCAGCGCTTCATCGAGGTCGAGCCGGCGCGCAAGCAGATCGCCCTGGCCGGCCTGCTGGCGGCGGAGCGGCCGGAGTCGGCGGTGGTGTTCTGCAACACCCGCAAGGACACCGATGAGGTTGCGGTCTCGCTTCAGCATTTCGGTTTCTCCGCACTGGCCCTGCACGGCGAGATGGAGCAGCGTGACCGCGAGGAAGTGCTGGTGCGCTTCGCCAACCGCAGCTGCAACGTGCTGGTCGCCAGCGACGTCGCCGCCCGCGGGCTGGACATCGACGATCTGGCGGCGGTGATCAACTACGACCTGCCCAGCGACGTGGACACCTACATCCACCGCATCGGCCGGACCGGCCGCGCCGGCCGCGACGGCCTGGCGATCAGCCTGACCACCCCGCGCGAGCGGCCGCGCACGGCGGCCATCGAGGAGCGGTTGGGCCAACCGCTGCGCTGGGACCGCGCGCTGCCGCCAGCGCCACGCGCCGGCAGCGCGCCCCCCGCCGCGATGAGCACGCTGCGGATTGATGCCGGCAAGACCGACAAGCTGCGCCCGGGCGACATCCTCGGCGCGCTGACCGGCGACGCCGGCCTGCCGGCCGCGTCCATCGGCAAGATCGCCATCTTCGCCACCCGCTCCTACGTGGCGGTCGAACGCGGCAAGGCCGCGCAGGCGCTGGCCCGGCTCAACGCCGGCCGGATCAAGGGCCGCAGCTTCCGGGTGCGCCGGATCTGAGGCGCGAGCGGGACGCTGGCCGGGGGATTCGGGAAGGGCTCGCGGCGGGACGCCGCTCCTACCGGGGGGCTTGGCGTTCCGCGTGGGTAGGAGCGGCGTCCCGCCGCGAGCTCCTAGCGGGGTCTTTGCAAACCGCTCTCCTTGCGGGATCTCCGCGAACCAGCTTCGCCCGAATCCCCACGGCGCCCCCCAAACAGCGGGCACAAAAAAACGCCGGGGTTCGCACCCCGGCGTTTCTGCTTTGACGCGAAGGTCAGCGCTGGATTACAGCGGCTGCACCTGGTCGGCCTGCATGCCCTTCTGGCCCTGCACCGCCACGAAGGTGACCGCCTGGCCTTCCTTCAGCGACTTGAAGCCGGTGCCCTGGATCGCGCGGAAGTGCACGAACAGGTCCGGGCCGCTCTGCGGGGTGATGAAGCCGAAGCCCTTGGCATCGTTGAACCACTTGACGGTTCCGGTCTGACGCTCAGACATCTTTACTAACTCCTGAAACATGGTTTGGGTTGAAAAATCGCGGCGCCGGAACGTTCCGGACCGAGACTGAGTTTGCAGGCGTTGGTAAAGCGGGAAGATGTAGCAGATGTATCTACCGCATCAGGCTCACGATTCACGGTGACCCTGGCAAGCACAGTTCGCGCACTCTACCGGGCCTGCGGACCAAAAGCGACAGGTTTCCGACGCTTGGTGGTCCTTTTTCTTCAGTTTCGGGGGTTTCAACGGTTTTCGGGGCCGGATCCGGCCGCCGGACCCGTATCATGGCGCCCCCTTCCGACCCGTTCAGCCCGCCCATGGCGCTCAAGGCCACCGTCGTCAAAGCCGACCTCCAGATCAGCGACATGGACCGGCACCACTACGCTTCCTACCCGCTGACCCTGGCCCAGCACCCCTCCGAGACCGATACCCGGCTGATGGTGCGGGTGCTGGCGTTCGCCCTGTTCGCCGACGAGCGGCTGGAATTCGGCCGCGGCCTGAGCACCGAGGAGGACCCGGACCTGTGGCGCCGCGACTACACCGGCGACGTCGAGCTGTGGATCGACCTGGGCCAGCCGGACGAATCGCGCATCCGCCGGGCCTGTGGACGCGCCCGCGACGTGGTGGTGGTCAACTACGGCGGCCGCGCGGCGGATCTGTGGTGGGAAAAGAACGCCTCCGGGCTGGCGCGCCTGCGCAACCTGACCGTGCTCGACCTGTCCGCCGCCGACGTGGACGCGCTGACCTCGCTGTTCGCCCGCGGCATGCGCCTGAGCGTGATGATCCAGGACGGCGAAGTGCAGTTGATCGACGACGCCCGCACCGTCACGGTGATCCCGGCCCATCGCCAGCGCGCGGAAACCGCCCCGGCCTGACATGGCGCCGACCCATGACGTGATCATCGTCGGCGCCGGCGCGGCCGGCCTGATGTGCGCGCTGACCGCCGGCCAGCGCGGCCTGCGGGCGCTGGTGATCGAACACGCCAACAAGGTCGGCAAGAAAATCCTGATGTCCGGCGGCGGGCGCTGCAATTTCACCAACACCGGCGCCGGCCCGGCCAATTACCTGTCCGCCAATCCGCATTTCTGCAAATCGGCGCTGGCCCGCTACACGCCTGCCGACTTCATCGCGCTGGTCGAGCGCCACCGCATCGCCTACCACGAGAAGGAACTGGGCCAGCTGTTCTGCGACGTCTCGTCCAAGCTCATCGTGAAGATGCTGCTGGACGAATGCCAGGCCGCGCACGTGCGCGTCGAGATCCAGTGCAGCGTCGAGCGGGTGCAGGCGGTGGACGGCGGTTTCCGCATCGCCACCTCGCACGGCGTGTTCGCCTCGCCGTCGCTGGTGGTCGCCACCGGCGGGCTGTCGATCCCGAGCATGGGCGCCACCGGCTTCGGTTACGAACTGGCGCGCCAGTTCGGCCACGCGGTGCTGCCGACCCGCGCCGGGCTGGTGCCGCTGACCCTCAGCGGCAAGCACCAGGAGCGCCTGCACGATCTCAGCGGCGTCGCCGTGCCGGTGGAAGCGCGCTGCGGCAAACAGGCGTTCCGCAACTTCATGCTGGTCACCCATCGCGGCGTGAGCGGTCCGGCGATCCTGCAGATTTCCTCCTACTGGCAGCCCGGCGACGACCTGCGGCTGGATCTCCTGCCCGGCCAGGACGCGCTGGCGTGGCTGAAGGAGCAGCAGGCGCAACGGCCCGCCGCCGAACTCAAGACGGTGCTGTCCGACGCCCTGCCGCGCCGCTTCGCCCAGCGCCTGTGCGAGGTGTGGCTGCCGAACCGGCCGATGCGCCAGTTCAACGAGCCGCAGTTGCGCGAGCTGGCCGGTGTGCTCGGTGCCTGGCCGCTGGTGGCCAGCGGCACCGAAGGCTATCGCACCGCCGAGGTCACCCTGGGCGGCGTGGACACCGACGGACTGTCGTCCAGCACGATGATGTCGCGGCTTGTGCCGGGCCTGTTCTTCATCGGCGAAGTGGTCGACGTCACCGGCTGGCTGGGTGGCTACAACTTCCAGTGGGCCTGGGCATCGGGGCACGCGGCGGGGACGGCGGTTTAGGGCCTTCCGGCAGGCCAAAAGCAAATCCCCCTCGGTCCCCCTTCTTCGAAGGGGGAGGTAGAGCCGAGCTTGCTCGGCTGCGAATGTCCGGATAACAACGCTAAGGCCCCGAAGCAGCGGAGCAAGCTCCGCTCTACGGGCGCATGGCCTGGGCGGCGAGTTCGAACGAGCGCAGGCGTTTGCCGTGGTCGAAGATGTTGGCGGTGAGCATGATCTCGTCCGGGCGGTGGCGGTCGACGAAGGCGCGGATGCCCTCGCGCACGGTGTCCACGCTGCCGATCACCGAACAGGCCAGCGCCTGCGCCACACCGAGTTTCTCGTGCGGCTGCCAGAACGCCTCGATGTCCTCGATGGGCGGCGGCACCAGTCCCGGCTTGCCGCGGCGCAGGTTGACGAAGGCCTGCTGCTGGGTGGTGAACAGGTACTTCGCCTCTTCGTCGGTTTCCGCCGCCACCACGTTCAGCGCCAGCATTGCGTGGGGCTGGGCCAGGCGTGCGGATGGGCGGAAGTTGCGGTGATAGATCATCAGCGCCTGGTCCATCGCATCCGGCGCGAAGTGCGAGGCGAACGCGAACGGCAGGCCCAGCGCCGCCGACAGCTGCGCGCTGAACAGGCTGGAGCCGAGCAGCCACACCGGCACCTCGATGCCCGCGCCCGGCACCGCGCGCACCGCCTGATCCGGCTGCACGGGTTCGAAGTAATGCAGCAGTTCGTTGACGTCCTGCGGGAACTGCTCGGCGTTGTCGAAATAGCGTCGCAGCGCGCGCG
This sequence comes from Pseudoxanthomonas sp. PXM04, assembly GCF_014851695.1. NCBI lineage: Bacteria > Pseudomonadati > Pseudomonadota > Gammaproteobacteria > Lysobacterales > Lysobacteraceae > Pseudoxanthomonas > Pseudoxanthomonas sp. PXM04. Next base: position 969,705 of record NZ_JACVAG010000001.1, on the reverse strand, counting down.
CTGTCGGTTGATCGGTGCCCGGCGCGCGGCCCAGGCCGAGATCGATGCGATCCGGATACAGCGACGCCAGGGTGCCGAATTGCTCGGCCACCTGCAGCGGCGAATGATTGGGCAGCATCACCCCGCCCGCTCCCACCCGGATGCGCGAGGTCGCGCCAGCCACGTTTCCAATCAGCACCGCGGTGGCGGCGCTGGCGATGCCGGGCATGTTGTGGTGTTCGGCCAGCCAGTAGCGCTGGTAGCCCCAGCCTTCGGCATGTTGCGCCAGATCGCGCATGTTGGCGAAGGCGCGGGAAATGTCGCTGCCTTCGCAGACGGGAGCGAGATCGAGCAACGAATAGGGAATCATGGCAACTCCTGGCAGGCGATGCCTCCGTCGTGGGGACAGCGCGCCCGGCTTTCCAGCCCGGCATTCGGGATAGTGAATCCCGTGGACACCTTTCCCGTTCTTGTGGGAGCGACGTAAGTCGCGATGAAGCTTGACCGGTATTCCTTCGCGACTGACGTCGCTCCCACAAAGGCTGTTCCACAAGGCGGTGGAAGATCAGCTCAACAAATCGAACGGACCGCCCTGCTCCAGCGCCCGCTGGTACGCCGGCCGCGCATGGATGCGCGCCAGGAAATCGGCCAGTTTCGGATGGCGCTCCAGCCCCGTCCGCGCGGCGGCGGCTTCCACCGGGAAGCTCATCTGGATGTCGGCGGCGCTGAAGTTCTCGCCGGCGAACCAGCGCGCCTTGCCCAGTTCGGCTTCCATGTAATCCAGGTGCAGGCGGACCTGCGGGGCCACGAAGCCCTGCAATGCCTTGTCCGCGATCGAGCGCGCGATCGGCCGTGCGAAGAACGGCATCGGCGCCTTCTTCAGCCGCGAGAACACCAGGCTCAGCAACATCGGCGGCATCGCGGAACCTTCGGCGTAATGCAGCCAGTAGCGGTAGCGCAGATGTTCGGCCGTGCCCGGCGACGGTGCGAACGCGCGCGCGGCGTCATAGCGTTCGACCAGGTATTCCAGCACCGCGCCCGATTCGGCCAGGGTATTGCCGCCGTCCACCAGCACCGGCGACTTCCCCAGCGGATGCACCGCGCGCAGCGACGGCGGCGCCAGCAGGGTCTGCGGATCGCGCTGGTAGCGGACCACGGTGTAGTCCAGGCCCAGTTCCTCCAGCAGCCACAACACGCGCTGGGAACGGGAATTGTTGAGATGGTGGACGGTGATCATCGGCGGCCTCCGGCGTGAAGCCGCATCCTAGTACGGCCAGGCGCACCTTGGGTGACAGTCAGGAGCTGCAGGACAGCATCGAACAGCCGGCGCGTTCGCGCGCCCAGTCAGGTCGGCGCAGGGCGAAGCTTTCGCGGCCGGGCTGATCGTCGTAGGGACGCCGCATCACTTCCAGCAACTCGGCGATGCCGGCTTCATCGCCGGCCTCGGCGCGGTCGATGGCCTGCTGGGCCAGGTAGTTGCGCAGCACGTAGCGCGGATTGGCCAGGCGCATCCGCTCCCGCCGCAGCGCCGGATCCAGGCCGTCGGCCACCACCCGTTCGCCCAGGCCGCGCAACCAGTCCAGCAGATCCGCGCCGATCGCCTCGCGCCGGTTTGCGTCGTAGAACGCAGCGTCGAAATGGGCGAGATCGGGCGCGACGGGATCGGCATCGATCAGCGCGCGGAAGAACAGGGTCATGTCGACCTCGCCCGCCCACAGCAGCTCGTGCAAGCGACGCATGCGCTCGGTGTCCCCGTCGCGGTGCGCGTCCAGTCCCAGCTTGCGCGCGGTGTTGCCGCGATCGGCGGCCGCATAGGCATCGGCGTAGCGCTGCAGGCCCTCCTGCAAGGGCTCGACCGAACCGAACAACGGCGACAGCGCGTGCGCCAGCCGGGTCAGGTTCCAGTAGGCCACCTTGGGCTGCCAGCCGAAGCGGTAGCGGCCGCCGGCCGCGTCGGTGGTGTTCGGGGTCCAGTCCGGATCGTAGTTGTCGATCCAGCCGTACGGGCCGTAGTCGATGGTCAGGCCCAGCACCGACAGGTTGTCGGTGTTCATCACCCCGTGCACGAACCCCACCCGCATCCATTCGCCCATCAACCGCGCGGTGCGCTCGCAGATGGCGGCGAACCAGGCTCCGTACAGCGCCTCGCCCTCGCCCTCGCCCGCCAGTTCCGGAAAATCGCGGCGGATGCAGAAATCGGCCAGTTGCCGCAGCAGCGGCACGTCATCGCGCGAGGCCGGCAGCTCGAAATGGCCGAAGCGCAGGAACGAAGGCGCCACCCGACAGACGATCGCGCCGGGTTCGGCCTTCGGATGTCCGTCGTAGAACATGTCGCGCACCACCGCCTCGCCGGTCGCCACCAGGCTGAGCGCGCGGGTGGTGGGAACGCCCAGGTGATGCATCGCCTCGCTGCACAGGAACTCGCGGATCGACGAACGCAGCACCGCGCGGCCGTCGGCGGTGCGCGAATACGGGGTCGGGCCGGCGCCCTTGAGTTGCAGTTCCCAGCGCCGCCCCTGCGCATCCACGGTCTCGCCCAGGGTGATGGCGCGGCCATCGCCCAGTTGGCCGGCCCATGCGCCGAACTGGTGGCCACCGTAGTTGGCCGCGAACGGCTGCATGCCCGGCAGGATCGCGTTGCCGCCGAACACCTGCGCGAACATCGGATCGGCCAGATCCGCGTCGCTGAATCCCAGCGCCTGCGCCATTTCGCACGACCAGGCGATCAACCGAGGCGCGACCACCGGCGTCGGCGCGACCGACGACCACACCGCGCCCAGCACCTCGCGCCGGCGCGGCCCCTGCTCCGGATCGCCGGGCAGATCGCGCACGAAAGCGTTGTCGTAGTGCAGCGCCCGCATGGCGTTCACGCCATTCCGGTGGCCAGCGGCTTCAGTTCCGGATCCAGCGCCACCCGCTCGTCGAACACGAAACAGCCGCCGTCGTAACCGTGTCCGCCGACTTCCTCGAAATAGCCCAGGATGCCGCCATCCAGTTGCAGCACGTTGTCCATGCCATCGGCGCGCATCCACAACGCGGCCTTTTCGCAGCGGATGCCGCCGGTGCAGAAACTGACCACGGTGGCGTCCTTCAACGCTTCGCGATGCGGCGCCAGCGCCTCGGGCAGTTCTGTGAAACGGGTGATCGGCAGGGTCAGCGCGCCGGCGAAGGTGCCGTGGGCGAATTCCTGCGCGTTGCGGGTATCCAGCAGGACCACCCGCCGCCCTTCGTCGTCCCGGCCGCCCTGTTGCAGCCAGCGCCGCAGCGTCGCCGGCGCCACCGCGGGGGCGCGGCCACCGTCCAGCGGCGAGGCGTCGTCGCGGCGGAAGCTGATGATTTCCGGCTTCACCTTCACCTTCAGGCGGGCGAACGGCGGCGCCTCGCTGTGGCTGTACTTGACCCGCAGGTCGGCGAAGCGCGGATCGGCGCGCAGCGGCGCCAGGAACGCCTCGATGGCATCGCCGCCGCCGGCCAGGAACAGGTTGATGCCCTCCGCGGCCACCAGCACGGTGCCTCGCAGTGCCAGCGCCTCGCCGCGCGCGCGCAGCGTGTCGGCCAGGGTCTCGGGGACCTCGAGGGTGGCGAAGTGGTAGGCGGCGATATTGACGATCATCCGCGCATTTTACCCGGGTGAGCGCCCGCGGCCCCGACCGTCCCCCGGCAATATTCAACCAAAAGGTTGACAATGACGCCCGATGCGGATAATCATCAACCTTATGGTTGAATATTCTCCCGCCCAGCTCGACAGCCTGTTCCACGCCCTGTCCGACCACACCCGGCGGCGCATGCTGCGCAGCCTGGGCGGCCAGGCCCGCAGCGTGGGCGAACTCGCCGCCCCGTTCCAGATTTCGCTGGCCGCCGCCTCCAAGCACATCAAGGTGCTGGAACGCGCCGGCCTGGTCACCCGCACCGTGCAGGGACGCACCCATCTGTGCCGGCTCCAGCCAGAAGCGCTCGCCGCCGGCCAGGAATGGATCCGTTACTACGAACAGTTCTGGAACCAGCGCCTGGATGCATTGGCCGAAGCGCTGGGCGAACCGCCCGCCACGCCCTCGCCGCCTGCCTCCTGGGCGCCACGCCGCAGGAAGACACCATGAACGACACCATCGACGTACAGGTGACGCGCCCGTTCCGCGCCCGCGCCGAACAGGTCTTCGATGCCTGGCTGGATCCGGCCTGGCTCGGCCGCTGGATGTTCGGCCCCGACGTGCGCGCGGAAAAGGTGCTGCACCTGCGGACCGAGCCGCGCGTCGGCGGCGGTTTCTCGTTCCTGGTCGAACGCCAGGGCCAGGCCATCGATCACATCGGCACCTATCTGCACATCGAACGCCCGCGCCGGCTGGTATTCACCTGGGCGATCCGCGGCGAATCCGACGACGATGCCAGCACGGTCGCGATCGACATCGCCGACATACCCGAAGGCTGCACCCTGACCCTCACCCACACCCTGCCCGCGCGCTGGGCCGACTACGCGCCGCGCACCCGGCAGGGCTGGAGCACCATGCTCGACGCGCTGCAACGCCTGTTCTGATTTCCCCCGCCCGCTCCGGATCGCCCGCGGCGGTCCCCCGGATTCCCCCAAGGAGATGCCACGATGAACGAAGACTACGGCCAACCCGTCGCGACGGACGCCCTGCGGATCCAACGCTCCCTGCCCGGCCCGATCGAACGGGTCTGGGCCTACCTGACCGAATCGGACAAGCGCGGGGAATGGATGGCGCGCGGCGACATGGAGCTGCGGGTGGGTGGCAAGGTCCATCTGTTCTTCCACCACGCCAGCCTGTCGCGGGAACCGGGATCGCCGCCGGCCAAATACCAGGACATGGCGGACGGCGTCGGCATGGATGGCCGCGTCACCGTGTGCGAGCCACCGCGCCGACTTGGCTACACCTGGGGCGAAAGCGAAGGCAGCACCTCTGAGGTGCTGTTCGAACTACTGCCGCAGGACGAACGCGTGCTGCTCACCGTCACCCACAGCAGGCTGCGCGATCGCGACGAGATGGTCAGCGTCGCCGGCGGCTGGCACGCCCACCTGGGTATCCTGATCGACCGCCTGGAAGGTCGCGAACCGCCCAATTTCTGGCGCGCGCACGACGGCCTGGAAGCCGAATACGACCGTCGCCTGCCGGCCGCCGCGCGCGGCTGAGCAACGGACGCGACGCGCGTCAGCGCAGCAGCAGCCAGGGCAAGGCCAGGGTCAGCACGACGATGAAGAGGATCGCGCCCAGCGTGATCAGCACGAAGGCCGGGCGTTCGCGCAGCAGTTGCGCGAACGTCTGCGCGTTGCCCTCGCGCATCGCCCGCGCATGCTCGCGACGCGCCTGCTCGCCGCGTTGCCGCTGGTAGTCGTCCAGCAGCGCCTTGGCGCGCCCGTAGTCGGCCGCATCGGACAGCCACAGCGCACCATGCGAGATACCCCACGGACTGGGCGGCGTTTCGTACCAAGCCAGGCCCTCGCGATCCAGCAATTCGCGGATCTCGCCGGCCTCGTCGTCCGGCACGCCGCGAAGATAGAACAGACGTTTCGACATCGGGCGACGCCCGGATTCCAGCAGGAGAAGCGGACATGCTACTGCAAGACAAGGTGGTGATCGTCCATGGCGGCGGCGGCGCCATCGGTGGCGCCTGCGCGCGCGCCTTCGGCCGCGAGGGTGCGCGGGTGTTCCTCGCCGGCCGCACGCCCGAACCGCTGCAGCGAGTGGCCGCCGACATCGTCGCGGGCGGCGGCCAGGCCTCGTGCGCCACGCTGGACGTCCTGGATCCGTCCGCGGTGCGGGCGCACGCGGACCACGTGGCGGCGCAGGCCGGACGCATCGACGTCTGCCTCAACGCGGTGGGCTTCTTCCACGTGCAGGGCATCGCGTTCCTGGACCTGGCAGCGGAGGATTACCTGCATCCCATCGATCATTACACCCGCGCGAACTTCAACACCGCGCAGGCCGCCGCCCGCCACATGGCGCGCCAACGCGCGGGCGTGCTGCTCAGCCTGTCCACCCCGGGCGCGCGCCTGAGCGGCGGCGGCTTTCTCGGCAACGGCGTCGCCAGCGCGGCGGTCGAGGCGTTCTCGCGGATCCTGGCCGGCGAACTGGGCGGACATGGCATCCGGGTGATCTGCCTGCGCCCGGACGCGATTCCGGAAGCATTGGCGCTATCCCATTCCGCCAAGGTATTCCCCAGCGCCGCCGCCGAGTCCGGCGTTTCCATCGAAGCGATGCTGGCCGAGCGCGCCGCCGGCGCGACGCTGCTTGGACGCCTGCCCACGCTGGCGCAGGTCGCCGACTGCGCGGCTTTCCTCGCCTCGGATCGCGCCGGCGCGATGACCGGCACCGTCGCCAACCTGACCTGCGGCTCGCTGGTGGACTGACCGATCCCGGCCAATCGGTTAACCTCGGCGCAACTCTTTCCACCGGATCCTTCCATGCGCCGTTTCCTGCTGCCGCTCGCCCTCCTGCTGTTGTCCGGCTGCGCCGATCCGGGTCCACCGCCGGGCGGCAGCGTGGCCGAGCTGCAGCGCATCGACGAGCGCGTCGGCACCGGCGCGGTCGCGACGAAGGGAGCGGACGTGACGGTGCACTACACCGGCTGGATCTACGACAAGCGGGTGCCCAACCAGCGCGGCGAGAAGTTCGACAGCTCGGTGGATCGCGCCGAGCCGTTCACCTTCCTGCTCGGCGCGGGACGGGTCATCCGCGGCTGGGACGACGGCGTGGCCGGCATGAAGGTCGGCGGCAAGCGCGTGCTGCTGATTCCTTCCGATCTGGCCTACGGCCGCGATGGCGCCGGCGGCGTGATTCCGCCCAACGCCTCGCTGGTGTTCGAAGTGGAACTGCTGGACGTCAAGCCGCACTGATCCGGCACCCACACCCCTGTAGGAGCGACGTCAGTCGCGACCGGACTCTCGCACCCGGCAGTCTCACTCATGGGGCTCTGCCGGGTTGACTACATGGTCGCGACTGACGTCGCTCCTGCAGGGTGCATATAGAGAAACCCGCCCTACTTCTTCTTCACCGGCGCCAGGCGCAGGTCGTGGAAGTCGAAGCTGAAGTCGGTCAGCGGCGAGATGGCTTCCATCCGCGCCTCGCGGATTTCGCCGTCGGGGGTCAGGGCGAAATTGAGGAAGGCATCGGCGTTGAGCCAGCGTTCGCGCCAGCGCACGATGAACGTGTCGTGCTGCCAGTGGCTCAGGTCGCCCACCAGCTCGGCGGTCTTGCTGAAGCGCAGCACCAGCTTGCCGCCTTCCTGCGAAACCACGACGTCGCCGTACCAGGGATCGCGCAGGGTGCCGGCGTACTTCGCCAGCGGCAGCGACGGACCGGACTTGGCATCCCTCGCGGCCACGTGTTTCTGCCAGCTCTCGTCGGCGTTTTCCTGCGACTTGGCCACCGCCTCGGCATAGCCCGCCAGCCAGTCGGTCTTCGGCGCGTCCAGCATCGCGTCGAGCGCGCGCATGGTCACCGCATTGAAGGCGGCGCCGACTTCCTGGCTGGTCAGCACGACCACGCCGATCTTGCGATCCGGCACCAGCGTCACCCGCGAGACCATGCCCGGCCAGCCGCCGGTGTGCCAGACCAGTTTCTGGCCCCGGTAGTCCGAAAGCATCCAGCCCTCGCCGTAGCCCAGGTAGTTGGGCTTGGCCAGCTTGAGGGTCTCGATCTTCGGCTCGGATACCGGAATCGGCGTGATCATCGACCACATATCGCGCTGCCGCTTGGGCGTGAACAACTGCTGCTGGCGCCCCTCCTTGTCGGTATAGGTGCCGCCCGCCAGTTGCATGCCCATCCACTTGCCCATGTCGTGGACGCTGGAATAGATGCCGCCGGCGCCGGCCACGTTCGACCAGGTCATCCGCGGGGCCGGCTTGAGATCCTTGAAGTCGGCCTTCGCGTGGCCGGTGGCGACGTTGTCGCCGGGCTTGAGCGCATCGCTGTTGAAACGGGTCTGTTGCATGCCCAGCGGCTGGAACACGCGGGTGCGCAGGAACTGCTCGTAGCTCATGCCGCTGACCTGTTCGATCACCAGCTGGGCCACGCCGAACAGGATGTTGTCGTAGGCGTACTGGGCGCGGAAACCACCGGTCAGCGGAACATCCTTGAGGCGCTCGGCCACTTCGCGGTTGGTGTAGCTGGTGGTCGGCCAGAACAGCAGATCGCCGGCGCCCAGGCCCAGGCCGCTGCGATGGGCCAGCAGATCGCGGATGCGCATCTCGCGGGTGACGTAGGCGTCGGACATGCGGAACCACGGCAGGTGATCGATCACCCGGTCGTCCATGTCCAGCTTGCCCTCCTCGGCCAGCATCTCCAGCGAGGCGGCGGTGAAGGCCTTCGTGTTGGAGGCGATCGCGAACAGGGTGTGTTCGTCCACCTTCTCCGGCTTGCCGATTTCGCGCACGCCGTAGCCGCGCTCCAGCACCACCTTGCCGTCCTGGATGATGGCCACGGCGATGCCGGGCACGTCGAACTGCTTGCGCACCGATTCGACATAGGCGTCGAAATCCTGCAACTGCGCCGGCGCGGCGATCTCCTGAGCATGCGCGCCGCTCCACAGTCCGAACGACAGCACCAGCGCGCCGGCCTGCCCGGCGATCAGCGGAATCCGCATCATTGAGCCCCTTGGAGAACGAAGACGACCGCCAACGATACGTCAGGCGGGCACCGGCGTCCCCCTGCCGATGGTCATCGTGGGCGCCGGTCGGCACGGCGGGCTTGGCATAATGGCGCGATGTCCGCGGCTTTTCCTTCCCCAGCCTCCCCCCCGCCCCGTGTCGCCATCATCGGCGGCGGCCCGGCCGGCCTGTTCGCCGCCGAGCGGCTGCGCGCGGCCGGCCTGGAGGTCGATCTTTATGACGCCAAGGGCTCGGTCGGGCGCAAGTTCCTGATCGCCGGCAAGGGCGGGCTGAACCTGACCCACTCCGATCCCTTTCCGGTGTTCGCGTCCCGCTACGGCGCCCGCCAGGAAGCGGTGGCCGACTGGCTGCGCGGTTTCGACGCCGACGCCCTGCGCGCCTGGGCCGCCGGACTGGGCGTGGAAACCTTCGTCGGCAGTTCCGGGCGGGTGTTTCCGAATGACCTCAAGGCCGCACCGCTGCTGCGTGGTTGGGTACGGCGGCTGCGCGACCAGGGCGTGCGCTTCCACATGCAGCACCGCTGGGCAGGCTGGAACGAAGAAGGCGCCCTGCGCTTCCTCCATCCGGCCGGCGAGGTCATCCTCCGCGTCGACGCCGTCCTGCTCGCGCTTGGCGGCGGCAGTTGGCCGGAACTGGGGTCCGATGGTGGCTGGGTGCCGCTGCTGGTCGCACGCGGCGTCGACGTCGCGCCGCTGCAACCGGCCAACTGCGGCTTCGACATCGGCTGGAGCGAGCACCTGTCCGGCCGCTTCGCCGGCTCCCCGCTCAAACCGGTCATCGCGCACTGGCAGGACGCCGACGGCCAGTGGCACGCGCAGCAGGGCGAGTGCGTGGTGACCGCCACCGGCATCGAAGGCAGCCTGATCTATGCGTTGTCGGGCACGCTGCGCGACGCCATCGCCCGCGACGGCGAAACGACCCTGTACCTGGACCTGGTTCCCGGCCGCGACGAACCCGCCTTGCGCCGCGCGCTGGCCAAGCCACGCGGCTCCCGCAGCCTGAGCGAACACCTGCGGCGCGAGGCCGGGGTGTCCGGGGTCCGCGCGGCGCTGCTGTACGAGGTGATGGACCGGCAGGCCATGCAGGATCCGGAGCGCCTGGCGCACACGCTCAAGCGGCTGCCGCTGCGCCTGCTGCGTGCGCGCCCCATCGACGAGGCGATCAGCAGCGCCGGTGGCATCCGCCTGGAAGCGCTGGATCGCGACCTGATGATCACCGCCCTGCCCGGCGTGTTCGCCGCTGGCGAAATGCTCGACTGGGAAGCACCCACCGGCGGCTATCTGCTCACCGCCTGTTTCGCCAGCGGCCTGCGTGCCGCCGAGGGTGTCCTGTCCTGGTTGAAGGAACACGAGTCCGGATCGCGTTGAAGCACATTGCCGGCTCCGGCAATGCATGTCGAAAAACGAAAGAGGAGTCGAGCGGGAATTTTCGATCGCGACACGGCGACGATGGCTTCGCTCCGGTTCGGCCGGCGCGGTTCAATCCGGGTCAGCCCACTTCGGATCAGCCCACTCCGAATCAGGGCATCCCGGATCAGATCACCGCCATCCATGCCTGCCATTCTGGCAGGACATGGATGGCGGGTCTTCCACACCACACGCTTTCAGGTTCCGGATTTCGTTTCCCCGGCAGGCTTTCCTTGCCCGCATGGAAACGCATCCTCGCCTTGTCTGGTCGCCCGCGATGGCTGCGACAGGCTGGAGAGAACCTGCGCGCAGCGATAGCGGGGCGTGCGCGTAAGATACAAACCGGGACGTTGAATTTCGGTTAGCGTTTCGCGTCATTGCGATGACAGCGCAGCTTCCGTTCACAGTCCGTGTGATCCCTTCGGCATGAACTGATGCCCTTTGCTCATCATCAGGATTTGCTGTCCTGCAGCGCGCGCACCCGCGCCGGCGGATTGAACGCGTCACTGCGCGCCTCGGCCCAGAATTGCTGGAACACCGCATGCGCGGGAATCCGATCCAGCAATTCGCCCGGCTCCAGGAAACGATACAGGGTCGCCAGCGACCGTACTTCGACCGGTGATACCCGGCGCAGGATGTGTTCGGGCCCGAGCTGCTGTGGATGTTCCAGGCCAGCCGCGCACAACATGTCGCGCAGCGCCTTCAGGGTGTTGTCGTGGAATTGCTGCACCCGCACGGATTTATCGCCCACGTCCAAGTGCTTCCAGCGGCCGGGATTCTGGGTCGCCACGCCGGTCGGGCAGCGATCGTTGTGGCAGCTTTGCGACTGGATGCAGCCCAGCGAGAACATGAAGCCGCGGGCGGAGTTGCACCAGTCCGCGCCCATCGCCATGGTCCGGGCGATGTCGAAGGCGCTGATGATCTTGCCGGCGGCGCCGATGCGGATGCGTTCGCGCAGTTTCAGCCCGACCAGCGTGTTGTGCACCAGCAGCAGGGCCTCGTGCATCGGCACGCCGACGTGGTCGATGAACTCGGCCGGCGCCGCGCCGGTACCCCCCTCGGCGCCATCGACCACGATGAAGTCAGGCAGCAGGCCGGTTTCCTGCATCGCCTTGGCGATGCCGAACCATTCCCAGGGATGGCCGATGGCCAGCTTGAAACCGGTCGGCTTGCCGCCGGACAGATCGCGCAGGCGCGCCACGAACTGCAGCAGTTCCACCGGCGTGGAGAACGCCGAATGGCGCGCCGGCGACACGCAATCGTGTCCCATCGGCACGCCACGCGTGGCCGCGATTTCGGGGCTCACCTTGGCCGCCGGCAGCACCCCGCCATGGCCCGGCTTGGCGCCCTGCGACAGCTTGATCTCGATCATCTTCACCGACGGCAGGCGCGCGTTCTGCACGAAGCGCTCCTCGCTGAAGCGGCCCTGCTCGTCCCGGCAACCGAAATAGCCGGAGCCGATTTCCCAGACCAGATCGCCGCCATGCTCGACATGGTAGGGGGAGATGGAACCCTCGCCGGTGTCGTGATAGAAACTTCCGCGCCGCGCGCCTTCGTTGAGCGCGCGTATCGCGTTGGCCGACAGTGCGCCGAAACTCATCGCCGAGATGTTGAACACGCTGGCCGAGTACGGTTGCGCCGAACTGGCGCCGATGGTGACGCGGAAGTCGTGCGAATCCACCTGCGTCGGCGCCAGCGAATGGTTGATCCATTCGTAGTCCACCCCGTACACGTCCTGCTGGCTTCCGAACGGCACCACGTCCATCACGCCCTTGGCGCGCTGGTACACCAGCGAGCGCTGCTGGCGCGAGAACGGTACCTCGGCGGTATCCCCCTCGATGAAGTACTGCCGGATCTCCGGCCCCACCGATTCCAGTCCGTAGCGGAAATGCGCGAGCACCGGATAGTTGCGGCGCAGGGTGCTGCGGGTCTGCAGCAGGTCCCAGGTGCCCAGCAGCGCCAGCGCGCCGAACAGGCCGGCCGGCCAGCCCCATGCGGGCCAGTGGAAGGACAGCGCCAGCGACAGCAACGCCAGCAGGATGCAGAGCCCGTAGGCCAGGTAACGATTCATCACGCTCCTTGCCGGACCGGGCGGCCGCCCACCCTGTCCGCATGATCCAGACGACCGGCACCTCCGGCGCTGTGCGGCAGGAGCATCTTAATGCGCGCCGTTGATCGCCGTGCGACCGCCGCCTGTACGGCCGGCCGCTGGCTTTCGGTGCGGATGAACCGCGCGTCAAGCCGGATCACATGGCGATTCGTCATGTGGCGATGAATCACGGCCATTCGGCAGTGCAGCATCCGCATGCGGTAATGATGCGCCCAACGTTCAATGCCTTCGATGTCGAGAACCACCCCGCTCGCCCTGGCCATCACCCTGGCCATCACCTCTCCCGTCGTCCACGCCCAGGACGCCACCACGCCACCCACCGGACCGGACAAGACCCTGGACGCGGTCGTGGTCACCGGCTCCAACATCAAGCGCAGCGACACCGCCGGACCGAACCCGGTACAGGTCGTCACTCGCGAGGAAATCGAACGCACCGGAAAATCGACCCTGACCGACGTACTGCGCTCGCTCTCGGCCAACGCAGGCAACAGCTATGACGAGCAGTACACCGGCAGCTTCTCGGCCGGCTCGGCCTCGATCGGCCTGCGCGGACTGAGCCCGAAGAACACCCTCGTGCTGGTCAACGGCTATCGCGTGGCCAACTTCGGCTTCGCCCTCAACACCCAGGATACTTTCGTCGATCTCAACGCGCTGCCGATCAGCGCGGTCGAACGCATCGAGGTACTGAAGGACGGCGCCTCGGCGGTCTACGGCTCCGATGCCATCGCCGGTGTGGTCAACATCATCCTGCGCCGCAATTTCCAGGGCATCGAAGTGGGCGGCGCGGTCGGTGGCGCCACCCGGGGCGGCCTGGACGAACAGAAGGCCAACCTGCTGCTGGGCTTCGGCGATCTCGAACAGCAGGGCTGGAACGTGCTGTTCGGGCTGGACCTGCTCAAGCGCGAACGCCTGGACGCGGACGAACGCGCCTTCACCCGCAGCGGCGACTTCCGCGACAAACCCGGCGGGCGCCTGGCCGGCTGGTCGACCGCGGGCGGCAACTGGTTGCTCGATCCGCGCCAGCCCACCCCATTCTCGCCGTGCCCGGACGGCAGCGTGCCGCGCCCCTACAGCGACTTCGGCAGCACCCTGCCGGGCAATGCCTGCGCCTTCAACGCGCAGCCGTACAAGACCCTGCAACCGGGCGCGGAACGCATCCAGGCCTCGCTGAGCGCGACCTTCCGCCTGGGCGAACGCACCGAACTGTTCACCGATCTGCTCTACAGCCACAACCAGGCGGACCAGATCTTCAGCGCGCCGCTCACGGTCGGCCCGGGCCTGCGCGCCTACAACCCGGCCACCGGCACCCTGGTGGACATCCCGGTGGCGCTGCCGGTCGGCCATCCCGACAATCCCAACGGCGTGCCGCTGCCGTTCGAATACACCTTCTTCGATCTCGGCCCGCGCCTGAAGGACAACACCCAGGTGTTCTATCGCGCCCTGGCCGGCCTGCGCGGCCAGACCGAGCGCTGGGACTGGGAAGTGGCCGCCGAAACCTCGCAGAGCCTGCAACGCGAGTATGTCGACAACTTCATCAACCGCTACGCATTCGAGCGAATCCTCGCCGACGGCAGCTACGACTTCCTAGATCCAACCAGTACCCCGGCGCCATTGAATGACCTGCGCCTGCAGACCAAGCGTCCGGGCTACTACCGGCTGGACGCGGTCAGCGCCAAGGCCTCGACCTCGTTCCTGGAACTGCCCGCCGGCGCCATCGGCTTCGCCTGGGGTGCGGAGTTCCGCCGCGAATCGCTGGATGCGCGCACCAGCCGGCAGGTGCTGTCCGGCACCGAGCTTCGCCCGGCCATCAACATCGTCAAGGGCGAGCGCAAGGTCAGCGCCGCGTACGCCGAGTTCAGCGTGCCGCTGCACCAGACGCTGGAACTGCAACTGGCCGGCCGCGCCGATCACTACGACGACTTCGGCAACGCCTTCTCGCCCAAGGTGGCGCTGCGCTGGCAGCCGCTGGAGTCGCTGTTGCTACGTGGCTCGTTCTCGCGCGGCTTCCGTGCACCTTCGCTGCCTGAAATCGCTCCCGGCCAGACCATCAGCTACGGCACCGTGGTGGACCCGTACGATCCGCTGTCGCCGGGCGGCAGCCGTGGCGTCACCAACGTTCGTACCGGCAACCCAGACCTGAATGCGGAGCGCTCGAAGAACTTCAATCTGGGCGCGGTGTGGTCGCCGGACGCGGACACGAGCATCGGAGTCGACTATTACCGCATCGAACAGGACAACCTGATCAAGCCGGACAACGCGCAGTTCATCGTCAACAACCCCGCACTGTTCCCGGGCCGGGTGATCCGCGATGCGCAGGGTCGCATCCAGATCATCACCAACCAGTATTCCAACCAGGGGGAACTGGAGACCTCGGGCATCGATCTGGATTTCAGCCGCACCTTCCGTACCGCCGCCGCCGGCAGCTTCACGCTGGCCGGAAGCTGGACCCACCTGCTGGAGTTCAAGCAACCGCTGGTGGCCGGACAGGCGCCCTACGACGGTGCAGGCAACAACCGCCTGGGCGCGCTGCCGAAAAACCGTGGCACCACCTCGCTGGGCTGGGAAGCCGGCGACTGGGAGAGCACGCTCAGCCTGCAATACATCGCCGGTTACGATCAGCGGGTCTCCACCCAGGCCAGCAATCCGGGCCTGCGCGACAAGGTCAAGCCGTATCACCAGTTGGACCTGTACGTGGCCTACCAGGGCATTCCCAAGACCACGCTGTCGTTGTCCGTGCAGAACCTCACCGACAAGGATCCGCCCTTCGATCCGGCCGGAGGATCCAACGGCTTCGACATCACCCAGTACAACCTGCGCGGCCAGTTCGTCTCGCTGGGGGTGAAATACCGGTTCTGAAAAGGACGACAACGCGGCGGCTGGGGGACAAGCCGCCGCCCGCACTCCCTCGCCCGTGAGGACTTCACCGGTTTGCGGGCGCGGCGGATTGGCAGCAGGTTGGCAACAGGTGTTCGCTGACGAAATCGACGAACACCCGCAGCTTGGGGGAAACGTGGCGCCCGGACGGCCACAGGAGGTAGAGATTTCCCGGCGCGTCCACGTAGTCATCCAACACCGTCACCAGCTCACCGGTGCGCAGCGCCTCGCGTACCGAATGATCCGGCACATAGGCGACACCGCGTCCGCGCTTGGCGAAACACACCCGGGTTTCGATGTTGTTGCATACCATCGATTCCGGCACTTTCAACTCCGTCGACGCGCCGCGCAGCGGCCATGCCTCGATGCGCCCACTACTGGGATTACGGTATTGCAGGCACAAATGTCGCTCCAGATCCGCCGGCTCACCCGGCGTGCCGCGTTCCGCCAGATAGGCCGGTGATGCCACCAGTCGTCGATGGAAATGGCCGATATGCCGCGCGGTCAGGCGTGAATCGGAGGGCTCGCCGACACGCAAGACCGCATCAAAGCCTTCCTCGATCACATCGACCAGGCGGTCGGTGAAATCCAGGTCCAGCAGCACGTCCGGATAGGCGCGCATGAAATCCGCCAGCACAGGAAGCGCAAGATCGCTGATCAGCGGCAGGCTGATCCGCAGTCGACCCTGCGCGTGGCCCGCATGATGTGACAGCTCGGCCTCCGCCGCCGCCACTTCTTCAAGGATTCGCCGGCAACGCACCAGGAACAACTCGCCTTCCGCGGTCAATGCCACGCTGCGCGTACTGCGATGGAACAGGCGCACTCCCAGGCTTTGTTCCAGCCGCGACACGCTCTTGCCCACCGCGGCGGCGGAAACCCCCAACAGGCGGCCGGCTTCGGCAAAGCCGCGCGTCTCAGCGACCTGCACGAAGGTTTGCAGACTGCCCAGGCTCTCCATTCACGTCTTCCCATTGCGGACATTCATGTCCGTGCTGATGCGAACTCTACCCGCCTTTTTCATCCGCCGAAGCATTACCACCATGACGGCTCATTCCATGCCTGGAACCTTCCATGCCGTCGCATTCCCCCGTGACTCCCCAGTCGGCTGTTTCATCGCCTATCCCTCTCCTCACCGTGGCAGTCGATGCCGCACTGGATGCCGCGCTTGCCGAACAGCGTCTGGTCGGCGCGGTCGTACTGATCGCGGTCGATGGCCGAATCCGCTACGCGCGTGCCGCAGGCTGGGCGGATCGCGAGGAGCGGCGCGCAATGGACCGCGACGCGTTGTTCCGGCTGGCCTCGGTCAGCAAACCCATCGTCTCCACCGCCGCGATGGTGCGCGTCGCCCAGGGACGGCTGGATCTGGACGCGCCGATCCAGCGTTGGCTGCCGGACTTTCGACCCGCGCTCGCTGACGGCAACCAGCCCGACATCAGCGTGCGGCAACTGCTCAGCCATACGGCCGGACTGGGTTACCGCTTCCTGGATCCCGCACCGGACGGCGACGGACCGCATGGACGCGCCGGCGTATCCGACGGCATGGACGACAGCCCCGTATCGCTGGCGGAAAACCTCCGCCGCATCGCACGGGTTCCACTTCAATATGCCCCCGGCACGGCTTGGGGCTATTCACTGGCGACCGACGTGCTGGGCGCGGTGCTGGAAGCCGTCGATGGCCAGCCGCTACCGGCGGTGGTGGACACCGTGGTGACCGGACCACTGCGGATGCACGACACCGCGTTCCATGCCCTCGACCCGGCACGGCTCACCACCCCCTATGCCGCCGCCGATCACACGACGCGCCCCCTCCGATTACAGGAAGGCGAAATCGTCTCTCCTTTCCCGGGACTGGCGGGCATTCGCTTCAATCCGTCACGCGCATTGGATCCGCATGCCTTCCCTTCCGGTGGCGGCGGCATGGTCGGCAGCGCCGATGACGTGATGCGCCTGCTGGAAGCGCTGCGTCAGGTCCGCGTTCCCTCGCTGACCGCCGACGGGATCGCGGAAATGGGGCGCGTGCAGAGCGGCCCGCATGGCCCGCCCGACAGTCCTGGCGTGGGCTTCGGTCTGGGTTTCTCGGTCCTGCACGATCCCGCTGCCGCCGCCAGCCCCGAATCCGTCGGTACCTGGCGTTGGGGCGGCGCCTACGGGCACAGCTGGTTCGTCGATCCGTCGCGGCGGCTGAGCGTGGTGGCATTGACCAACACGCTGTACGAGGGCATGTCAGGTGCGTTCGTTACCGAACTCCGCGATGCGATCTATGCGGGCCTGGGTGGAGCGACAGCATGAGCGCCGGTGACGGCGGAAACGAGCTGATCGTCTCGCCGCCGGATGTGGGTTCACGGCTACCCTGGGCGGGCCTGCTGGCGTTGGCATGCGCTGGGTTCATCACGATATTGACCGAAGCACTGCCTGCCGGGCTGCTGCCGGCGATAAGCGCAGACCTTCGTGTCAGTGAATCCTGGGTGGGACAACTGGTCACCGTCTACGCCCTGGGCTCGCTGCTGGCCGCGATTCCGCTGATCGCCGCGACCCGTCATTGGCGCCGGCGCCCCCTGCTTTTGATGGCCATCGCCGGGTTTACCGTGGCCAATTCGGTGACCGCCATTTCACCGCTCTACGAAATCACCCTGCTCGCACGCTTCATCGCCGGCATCAGCGCAGGCCTGTTGTGGGCTCTGGTGGCCGTCCACGCCAGTCGCATGGTCACGCCTGCCCAGCAGGGCCGCGCGATCGCGGTGGCGATGGTGGGCACGCCGCTGGCGCTGTCACTCGGCATTCCGGCCGGCACCCTGCTGGGCCAGACCATCGGATGGCGCTGGACCTTCGGCCTGATGTCGTTGCTCAGCCTGGGCCTGCTGGCCTGGGCACGCGCCCGCTTGCCCGACTTCGCCGGTCAGGCGCGAGGTTCCCCGCTGCGATTGCGTCGCGTGCTCGCCCTGCCCGGAGTACTCCAGGTGCTTGGCGTCATGCTGTTGTTCGTGTTCGCGCACAACGTGCTCTATACCTACATTGCCCCCATGCTGGCGGTCGCCGGTGCCGACACACAGGTGGAACGCTATCTGCTGTTGTTCGGAGCCACCGCGCTGATCAGCATCGGCCTGGTCGGCGTGCTGATTGAGCGCTGGCTGCACGGCCTGACGCTCGTGAGCTTGGCGTTGTTCGGCGTCGCGGCAGCGATGATCGCATTGTGGCCGAAGAATCCGGTGGCCCTCGCCGCAGCCGTTGCCCTGTGGGGCCTGGGTTTCGGTGGCGTCGCGACATTGTTCCAGACCGCGCTCGCACGCAATGCCGGCGAGTCTGCGGACATCGCCACGTCGATGCTGGTCACCGGCTGGAATCTCGCCATTGCCGGCGGCGGCATCTTTGGTGGCCTGCTGTTGCAGGGCATCGGCCCGGCCAGCCTGTCCTGGATGGTGTTGCTGCTGCTGGTACCGGCGGCAGGCCTGGCCCTGCCCCCGCGCGGTTGGCGATGAACGCGCGCCGGCGGTGAGCCGACGCAGGCATCACACGAACGCCTGATCTCCACGATCAGGCTTCGCACTCGGCGACGGCGATGAATACATCCGGCATCACGAGCGGTAACAACGGGTACGCGGTTCTGAGTCCTGCCTCACGCCTGCCCTCTTTTCCGGGCCGCCAGCGAAGGCGGCGGTCCTTCTCATCAGGGCACGCTTCGCATCGTAGCGGTTTCGAGAATGTCTCCCTCGCCCACCGTCAGGGTCCAATGGAGTGCGCCGCCCGCAAAGCGGGTTTCGTAGACATCCGCCCCAGCAGGGTCGACGCGCAGGAAGGCGACCGATTGAAGCGGGCCCAACCCGGAAAACTGGTTCCGCAGCGCGGTGAGGTTATCGCGAACCGCTCCGCCGAGAACCTCGCCCAGTGCGTCGTAGTCCGGCGCGCCGGCGGCGAGCTCTCCAATGAATCGTCGAAGGACGACTTCGCCCTGCGGATAAGGCTGCTGGGCGGCCACACGGGCGGCACTTGCCGCCTTGGCGGCCCGCAACGCCTTCGCGACCGGCACCCAGGCGGGTGACAGTTCGGCATACACGTCGATGAATCGCGATTGGCACATATCCTCGGCGCTGGCGAGACAGATGACGCCAATCCGTTCTTCGGGATCGAAGAAGGCCGAGGACGCGTAGCCGGTGGTCAGTCCGTTGTGTCCGACCAGCCGGCGCTCGCCATGAGCTTCCTCGGCAAAGCCGATGCCAAAGCGGTCACCAGTCACGCCGGGAAAGCTGCGTCCGAAGTTGGCCTCCAGCGTTGCGTTGTCAAGCGGCGGATGGCGCGCTGCGCCCATCTCGAACGCCAGAAATCGCGCCATGTCCGAAGCGGTGGAGAAGAGTCCCCCGTTGGGTATCCGGTAGCCCCGGCCGGCGATCTCGCTTTTGGACTCGGCCGTGTCGCTCCCGGAACTGCTGCGATAACCCACCGCCAGTCGTGCAAGCAGGGCCTCATCCGGGCGAAAAGATGTGGAGTGCATGCCGAGCGGCCGGATGAGCCTGTCCTCGACAAAGGTCACATAGTCGATGCCCGAGGCGCGCTCGATCGCCAGTCCGAGCGCCGCATAGCCGATATTCGAGTATCGGCTACGCTCGTTCGGTGCGTAGGGCGCCCGGGTGTGGGCCAGCGCCTCGTTCGCCAGTTGCCGCCACTGGTCCGTAGCGCCGGTCGAGTAGACGTAGTCAGGATCGTCGGGCTCGCGGGCCAACCCCGCGCGATGGGTGGCGAGCGCCAGCAGGTCGACCGGCGGCGCGTCAGCGCCAAGGGCCGGGCCGAGTTCGGGCAGATAGTCGATGACGCGGTCTTCCAGACGGACGTGGCCTTCGGCGACCGCCTTCAACAAGGCGAAGCCGGTGAACTGCTTGGTTATCGAACCGATCCGGTAGACGGTGTCGGAGGTGGCGGGGATAGTCCGTCCCTCGTCCGCATAGCCATACGACCGAACCCAGACCACCTCGCCCCGAACCACAAGGGCGACCGTCATGCTGCCATTCTGATGTCCGGCCGCCTCGGCGTCGATGATACGCGCGGCCGCCTCCAACTGGCGGGCGTCCACCTGCGCCGTAGCCGAAGAAGCATACAGACTCGCACCGAGAAGGACCGCGCCTGCTGCCAGGAGGATTCCACGAGCGATCATGTTGTACCTGATGCGACGCCCCATCGGCATGCTAGGGCACGACGGCGAATGTCCGCAACGGGTTGGAAGCACGTTTTGGCTCCGATGCCGATCTCGGACGTTCGGATCTTCACCGCCAGCGATTGCCGGTCTCGGATGACACCCACCCGTGAGGCGTCGATACCATTCGATCGGGCATGGCCACTCGTGGTTTCGAAGCTTTTGGCCTTGCATCATTGGTAGGCGAAACAGGCGATCTTGCGAACTATTCGACCCACCGCAAACTGTGGAAACGTCTTGGGTTGGCCGTAACAGATGGCGAACGTCAACGGCGCCTCACAGGGGCTGCAGCCATCTAGCATGGTTAGTGTCCTGGTCGGCGGGCCATGCGCACCCAGCGGTCCCTCTGTGAGTCGGAGGAAGCAAGCAGCGCCCCTGACACACTGGCTGACTCACCTTTTATCTGGATGCGAGCGGATGTCACCGGTCGTCCTTGGACAACAATCCCGCCAAATACAAGTCATTTCAGGGAGTTTTTGAACATGGGGGACATCGACGGATTGCGCTTTGGTGCCCGGAGCCGGAATCGAACCGGCATGGCCTCGCGGCCGGCGGATTTTAAGTCCGATGCGTCTACCAATTTCGCCATCCGGGCAGGGGGATAGCCTGCCTGAGCGGGCGCGCGATGGAAAGTCGTTCGCATGCCGTCCGTCAGGCACAAAAAAACCGACCGCGTGGTCGGTTTTCCTGATATGGAGGCCTGGGTCGGAATTGAACCGGCGTACGCGGATTTGCAGTCCGCTGCATAACCACTCTGCCACCAGGCCGATGGCGATTGCGCGAGACTGGCGCAATCACGGCGCCATTTCAAGCGCCTTACAAAACAAAACCCCGCGAACGGGGTTTTGTCCTGAATATGGAGCGGGAAACGAGACTCGAACTCGCGACCCCGACCTTGGCAAGGTCGTGCTCTACCAACTGAGCTATTCCCGCGTGGTGAAGTTGGAAATTTTACCGGTATCCCGAGAACTGTCAACTGCTTTTTTCTCGTCAGCCCGCAGAATCGGCCATGCCGCGTGCAGGTACTGGAAACCGGACCAGAGCGTAAGTATAGCGGCAATCGCGAGCAGCCAGTCGCCGATCCTGAAAATCCATTCACCCAGCCAGATGTCCGCCCGGTCCACCGGTCCCGGGGTCGCCGCATAGAGCAGGCAGCCCAGCGCCACCATCTGCACGATGGTCTTGATCTTGCCGATGGTGGCCACCTTGACCCGCGCACGCTGGCCCAGTTCGGCCATCCATTCACGCAGCGCGGATACCGCGATTTCGCGGCCGACGATCACCGCCGCCCAGATCGCCATCCACATGGTCGGGTTGTCCTGCACGATCAGGAACAGCGACACCGCCACCATCAGCTTGTCCGCCACCGGGTCCAGGAACGCGCCGAAGGCCGAATACAGGTGGTAGCGGCGGGCGATCCAGCCATCCAGCCAGTCGGTGACGGCGGCCAGGATGAAGATGAAGGCAGCCGCGAAGTTGGTCCATTTGTGCGGCAGGTAGAACACCAGCACCAGCACCGGGATCAGCACGATCCGCAACAGGGTGAGCCAGGTGGGGATGGTCAACTTCATTGCATTCCTACTCGTTTCCCGCAATCGGCGCCGGCAACCCGTGCAGGTTAGCGTAGATCCGCTCGGCGAGCGCGGCGTTGATGCCCTCGACCCGGGCGATCTCGTCCGCGCCCGCAGCCTTGAGCCCGGCCAGGCCGCCGAAATGCTTCAGCAGGCTGGCGCGACGGCGCGGGCCGATGCCCGGAATGTCCTCGAGCTTGCTGGTCATGCGCGCCTTCTGGCGCTTGCCACGATGGCCGGTGATGGCGAACCGGTGCGCTTCGTCGCGGACCTGCTGGATCAATTGCAGGGCCGGCGAAGCGGCGCCCGGACGTACCTCGCGGCCGTCGGCCAGGACCAGGGTTTCGTGGCCGGCCCGGCGTTCCTCGCCCTTGGCCACGCCCACCAGCACCACGCTGTCCACGCCCAGATCGGCCAATACCCCGCGGGCCTGGGCCAACTGGCCGGCGCCGCCGTCGATCAGCAGCACGTCCGGCAGCACCCCGCCCTCTTCGACCGCGCGGCGGAACCGGCGTTCGATCGCCTGGTGCATGGCCGCGTAATCGTCACCGGGTTCGATGCCGGTGATATTGAAGCGCCGATACTGCGCGCGGACCGGGCCGTTGGCGTCGAACACCACGCAGGAGGCGACGGTGGCCTCGCCCATGGTATGGCTGATATCGAAGCATTCGATGCGCTGGGCGGGTTCGGCCAGCCCCAGCAGTTCCTGCAACGCCTCGCTGCGCGCGGTCTGCGCGCCACGGCTGGTCAATTCGGTCACCAGCGCGATCTCTGCGTTGCGCCGCGCCAGGTCGAGATAACCGGCGCGCTCGCTGCGCACGTTCCACTTCAACTGCACCCGTCGGGCGGCCGAAGTGCTGAGCGCGGTCTCGATCAGTTCGGCATCCGGTATCTCGCGATCGAGGATGATTTCCTGCGGCGGGGTCTGTTCGCCGTAGTACTGGGAAACGAAGGCGGCGAGCACTTCGTCCGCGCTCTCCTCGCCATTGGTGCGCGGGAAGAACGTGCGGGTGCCGAGGTTGCGGCCGTCACGGAACGCCAGCAGCAGCACGCACGCGGAGCTGCCGCGCATCGCGCAGGCCAGCACGTCCAGATCGGCGGCATGCCCGTCCACGTACTGGCGCGCCTGCAGGCTGCGGATGGAGCCGATGAGATCGCGCAGGCGCGCGGCCTCCTCGAATTCCAGCCGCTCGCTGGCCGCTTCCATGGCCGCGCTCAATTCACCGCTCAGTTCGTCGCTGCGGCCATCCAGGAACAGCCCGGCCTGGCGCACGGATTCGGCATAGCCGGCGGATTCCACCAGCCCCACGCAGGGCGCGCTGCACCGGCCGATCTGGTACTGCAGGCAGGGCCGCGAGCGATTGCGGAACACGCTGTCCTCGCAGTTGCGGATCTTGAACAGCTTCTGCATCAGGTTCAGTGTTTCGCGCACCGCACCGGCGCTGGGATAGGGGCCGAAGTAGCGGCCCGGCACCGCGCGAGGCCCGCGATGGAATGCGATCCGCGGCCAGGTCTCCTGGGTCAGCAGGACATAGGGATAGCTCTTGTCGTCGCGCAGCAGCACGTTGTAACGCGGCGCCAGCGACTTGATCAGCTGGTTTTCCAGCAGCAGCGCCTCGGCCTCGGTGCGGGTGACGGTGACATCCATCCGCGCCACCTGCGACAGCATCGACAGGATGCGCGGGGTCTTGGGCGTGTTGCTGAAATAACTCGACACCCGCCTGCGCAGCGCGCCGGCCTTGCCGACGTAGAGCAGGCTGTCGTCGGCCGCGTACATGCGGTAGACGCCCGGTGCCAGGCTCAGGCCGGCGGCGAACGCCTTGCCATCGAAATCGGAGGACTTGCGACCGCTCATTCGTCGATCGGCACGTGGCTCAGTTCACCGCTGGCGATGTCGTAGCGCAGCACCGCGTGGGCGTCCGTCTCGGCGATCCAGACGGTACCCGGGGACAAGGCCAGTCCGGTGGGGCCGTGCAGCGTTCGCGGCAGCGGCACGCTGCTCAGTTCGCCGCCTCCCAGCCGCAGGCTGCGCAGGCTGCCGTTGCCGGTGTCGGCAATCCACATCTGCGGTGCGTCGGTGCTGACGGCGATGCCCTGCGGGTGCTGCAGGCGCGCGGTTTCGCGCGGCCCGTCCTCGCCGCCGAACGTCCACGGTCCCTGCCCCACCAGGGTCTGCACGACGCCGGTGCGCAGTTGCACGGAACGGATGGCGGATCCAAGCGCGTCGCAGACATACAGGGTCTGGTGGATGGCGGCGAGCGCGGCGGGCTGCGCGAACGCCGCCATCGGCCCGCTGCCGTCGCGTACTTCCAGTTGCCCGGAACCGGCGCGCGCGACCAGTTCGCGGGTGGCCAGGTCATAGCTCCAGATGCGGTTGTCTCCGCCCATCGCGATATGGATCTGGTTGTTGCTGGCTGCCAGCGCGAGCGGCTGGTTGAGCGAGACCGCGCGCGCCTGGCCAACGACGCCTTCCAACGGCTCTCCCGCGCGTCCGTTGCCGCACAGGGTATCGACCGCGCCGGTCGCCAGATGGATGCGCCGCAGGGCGTGGTTGCCGGTATCGGCCACGTACAGGCATTCGCGCAGCGCCAGCAGGCCGTGCGGATTGCGGAACGCGGTATGGGTATGGTCGCCGTCGATCAGGTCCGCCGCCGCCAGCCCGAACTGGCGCAGCACGCGTCCGCCGTGGGTGCATTCGAGAATGCGGTGATGCCCGCTGTCGGCCACGAACAGGCGATCCGGAGTGGCGGCCAGGCCGGTCGGGAACCGCAGCGGCAGGCGCGGCTCGGGATGGCTCTCGCGCGCTGCCCGCAGATCGTCGTCCGCCGGCCGTCCCAGCACTTCGCACAGCGCGGACACGGAACGATCCAGCTCGGCACCGTTGTCGGTGCCGACCAGACGGTGGCGGATCATGCCCTCGCCATCAATCAGCAGCACGGTCGGCCAGGCCTCGATGCCGAACGCCTGCCATGCCGCCCAGTTGGCGTCATGCGCGATGGGGAACCCGATGCCGTGGCGACGCAGCCGCTTGAGCGCCGTCTGCGGGTCCCGTTCGCTGTCGAAGCGCGGCACGTTGACCACCAGGGTCTGCAGGCGACCGGCATGGCGCGCCTGCAGCGCGGCCAGTTCGTTCAGGCGCTGCCCGCACCAGGCCGAGGCGGCGTTGACGAAGGCCAGCGCCACGATCCGGCCGCGCTGTTCGAGCAGCGAGCCGGAGGGCGCGTTGAGCCAGGGCAATCCCTGGGGAAGTTCGGGAGCGGGCGCGGCATTCATGATCCGCACCGATTATGCCGTAGTCCTATCCGCAGGACAGGCGCCGGACCGCCGCCCGTGCCGCCGAATCGACCAGTCGCCAGACATGATCGAAGTCGGCCGGACCGCCCGTGTACGGGTCCGGGATGCTGCCGCCGGCCTCGACCCCGGTCCATTCCAGCAGCAGCGACGCCTTGCCGGCCAGCCCCGGCGGCGCCAGCCCGCGCACGTCGCGCAGGTTCTGCCCGTCGGCGCACAGCAGCCAGTCGAAGCGCTCGAAGTCCTCCCGTCGCAACTGGCGCGCGCGCAGGCCGGCGATGTCCACGCCATGCTGGCGGGCACAGGCGATGGCGCGGCGATCCGGCGGTTCGCCCGCGTGCCAGTCGCCGGTGCCGGCCGAATCCACTTCCACGCTTCCGGCCAGCGGCGAGGCGGCCAGATGATGGCGAAGTGCGCCTTCGGCCATCGGCGAACGGCAGATGTTGCCCAGGCAGACCACCAGCAGCCTCATGCGCCGCGCGCCCACTGCTGCTCGGCGCGGGCCAGATCCTCGGGCGTGTCCACGCCGGGCGGGAACGGTTCCGGGGTCAGCGCGACCGCGATGCGATGGCCGGCTTCCAGCACCCGCAACTGTTCCAGCGACTCGATCTGTTCCAGCCGTCCCGGCGGCAGCCGCGTGTAGCGGCGCAGGAAGCCGGCGCGGTAGGCGTAGATGCCGATATGGCGCAGCCAGTGATCGCCCGCCGGCAGGGTTTCGCGATCGCGGGCGAAGGCGTCGCGGGGCCAGGGAATCGGCGCACGGCTGAAATACAGCGCGTCGCCGCCGGTGGCGCGCACCAGCTTGACGGTATTGGGATCGAACAGCGTTTCGGCCGTCTCGACAGCCGTTGCCAGCGTGGCCATCTCCGCCCCGCTGTCGACCAGCGCCTGCGCCACCGCGCGGATACCGGCGGCGGGGGCGAATGGCTCGTCGCCCTGCAGGTTGACCACCACCGCGTCGTCGGGCCAGCCGGCGATGTCGGCGCACTCGGCCAGGCGATCGCTGCCCGAGGCATGCGTGTCGCGGGTCATCGCCACCCGCACGCCGGTGCCCTGCAAGGCCGCGCGGATACGCTCGTCGTCGGTGGCGACCCAGACCTCGCCCGCACCGGCGGCCAGCGCGCGGCGGGCAACGTGCAGCACCAGCGGGTCGCCGCCGATCAGGCGCAGCGGCTTGCCCGGCAGGCGGGAGGCGGCGTAGCGGGCCGGAATGGCCACGATGAATCCGGTCGTCATGATGTCGGGGTTTCCGTCCTGGCCAGGCGATCCAGCAGCGCCACCCAGAATGCTTCCGGCAGGCGCGCCGACACCGGCACACTGAAATACCAGTCCTTGGCGAAGGCCGCGCATTTCACCGCGTCCTTTTCGGTCATCAGCACCGGCAGTTCGCTTCCGAAAGCGAAATCCTCGGCGCGATAGGCGTGATGATCGTCGAATGCATGCGGGACCACGCCGATACCCAGGCCGCGCAGGTTGTCGAAGAAGCGCTGCGGATGCCCGATGCCGGCCACGGCATGGACGCGCTGGCCGGCGAACGAGGCCAGCGGCCGCGGCCGGCCGCCACGCAGCGGCTGCGCCGCCTCGGTATGCAGCCGCATCGGCCATTCGCCGAACGCCGGCTCGCCGCCGTTGAGGACATGGAAGTCGCATTGCGTCGCGCGTTCGGCCGGTTCGCGCAACGGACCGGCGGGAAGCAGCCGGCCATTGCCGTAGCGGCGCTGTCCGTCGATGACTTCGATCTCGACGTCGCGTCGCAGGCGATAGTGCTGCAGGCCGTCATCGCACACCACGATGTCGCAACCGGCGGCGATCAGCACGCGCCCCGCGGCGACGCGATCCCGATCCACCCGCACCGGCACGCCGGTGCGGCGCGCAATGAGGACCGGCTCGTCGCCGCCCTGCTCCGGCGCCGTTGCCGCCTCCACCCAGAGCGGCTGGCGATCGTCGGCACGGCCATAACCCCGGCTGGCCACGCCGGGCTTGAATCCGGCCTCGCGCAGGCGCTGCACGAGGGCGATGGTGAGCGGGGTCTTGCCGGTACCGCCGACGGTGACGTTGCCGACCACGATCACCGGCACGGACAATCGGTGCCGGCGCAGCAGGCTCCAGCGGAAGAACCGCGCGCGCAATCCGATCAGCGCCGCATAGATCGACGCCAGCCCGCGGGCGTGGAGCGGGACGGGCTTGTCGTTGTACCAGTACGCAGGCGGAACGTGCCGGGACTTGTTCACTTCACTCACTCGCCGTCGCCTTCCCGGAATTGCATGCGATGCAGGTGCGCGTAGAGCCCGTCGCGGGCCAGGAGTTCGGCATGCGTGCCCTGCTCGACCAGCCGGCCCTGGTCCAGCACCAGCACCTGGTCGGCGTGTTCGATGGTGGACAGGCGGTGCGCGATCACCAGCGTCGTGCGATCCGGCATCAGCTTCTGCAGGGCGTTCTGCACCAGCCGCTCGGATTCGTTGTCCAGCGCGGCCGTCGCTTCGTCCAGAATGAGGATCGGCGCATCCTTCAACATCGCCCGCGCAATCGCCAGGCGCTGGCGCTGGCCGCCGGACAGGCGTCCGCCTTTGACGCCGACCTGAGCCTGCAGGCCTTCCGGCAACTCGCGGACGAACTCCATGGCGTTGGCGCCTTCCACTGCCCGCACCAGTGCTTGCTCAGGCGCTTCGCGCATTTCGCCGAAGGCGACGTTGGCGGCGACCGTGCCGTCGAACAGCATCACCTGTTGCCCCACCAGCGCGATCTGACGGCGCAGATCGGCCAACGGGTAGTCCTGCACCGGATGCCCGTCCACCAGGATCTGGCCCGCCTCGGGTTCGTAGAAACGCGGAATCAGCTTGATCAGGCTGGACTTGCCACTGCCGGATCGGCCGACGATCGCGGTGACGGTGCCGGGGCGGGCGACGAAACTGATATCGCTAAGAGCGGGTCTGACCTGGCCTGGATAGCGCGCCGTCACGTCACGGAACTCGATGAGGCCCTGCGCGCGATCCAACGGGCGGGCGCCTGCATCGTTCTCCTCCGGTGCGTCCAGCACCGAGAACAGGCGCTCGGCCGAAGCCACGCCGCGCTGGGTCATGTTCTGCACGTTGGTGAGTTGCTTGAGCGCGGGAATGATGGCGATCATCGACACCATCAGCGACACGAAGCCACCAGCGGTCAGGCGTCCCTGCATGGCCTGGTAGCCGGCCACGACCAGCAGCAGCGACAGGCCAACCGCGCCCATCATCTGGACCAGTGCCGAAGACACGCCGCGCGTGGCCTCTACCTTCATCGCCAGACGCAGGTTGTTGTCGGCCAGTTCGCGATATCGATCCATCTCGCTACCCTGGGCGCCGTAGATTTTGACCTCCTGCTGGCTGCTCAGGGTCTGATCTGCGGCCTGCAGCAGCTGCGCGCCGCTTTCCTGGATGCGATGGCTGATCCTGCGATAACGCCGGGCCACCTTGTCCATGACCCAGGCCAGCGGGGGACCCAGCAGCAATATCGCCAACGTTACCTGCCAGCTGTTGTGGAACATCACCGCCAGCATCGCCAGGATCTGGAAGGACTGCTGCAGCACGACCTTGGTGGCATCCACGGCCGCCTGCGCCACCTGGTCGCAGTCCGAGCCGAGCCGAACCAGCATCGAGGGGACCGGCTCGCTGTCGAAACGCATGCCCGGCAGGCGCAGGTATTTGCCCAGCACCTCTACTCTCATGTCGCGGGCGATGCTGCGCGCGGACTTGCCCATGCTCATGTCGGTCAGGAAGCCCGCCAGGCCACGGAGCAGGAACAGGCCGACGATGGCGAACGGCAACGTCAGATCCATGCCAGCGTTACGTGCGACGAAAGTACCGTCCACCACCGGCTTCATCAGATAACTGAAGGCACCGCTGGCGGCCGCCTCGATCAGCATGCCCAGCAGCGCCAGCAGCAGCAGGGCCCGGTAGGGCTTGGCCAGACGAACCAGCCGACGATAGGTTTGCCAGGCGGAAGCAGGTTGCGCACTCACCGCTTCACCTCCGGCGCGGTGGCGATCTGGATCGTGCGGAAGCCGGATTGCGCCAATGCATCGTAGGCCGTCACCACAGCCTGGTGCGGAGTGCGTGCATCGGCGCGCAACAACACCGGCCGCTGGCGATCTTCGCCGGCGACCTGGGCGATGGTCTGCTTGAGGGCATCCACGTCGGTGCGCAGGACCTCGTGCTCGTCCACGAAATAGTGGCCGTCGGCGTTGACCAGCACGCTCAGGGTCTTGGCCTGGGCCGCCACCGGCTCGCCCTTCGCGCTGGGCAGCTGCAATTGCAGCATCGAGCGCGAATCGAAGGTCGTGGTGATGACGAAGAAGATGATCAGCACCAGGATGACGTCGATCAACGGGACCAGGTTGATCTCCGGCTCCTCGTGGGCGCGGTCGTCACGAATCCTCATGCGCGGCTCAGGCGCCGACCGCCGCGGTGGCGGACGCTGGAACCGGCCGTGCGGCCGGCCGGGGCTGTCGCGCGTCGAGCGCGTCGAGCAACTTCATCGCTTCCTTCTCCATTTCCACCACGTAGCCGTTGATGCGGCCACGGAAATAGCGGTGCGCCATCAGCGCCGGAATCGCCACGATCATGCCGGTGGCCGCGCACACCAGCGCCTTGCCGATGCCGCCGGCCAACTGGTTGACGTCACCGACGCCGCTGTCCTGGATGCCCAGGAACATCTGGATCATGCCGACCACCGTGCCGAGCAGGCCCAGCAGCGGCCCGGCCGAGGCGATGCTGCCCAGCGCGTTGAGGAATTTCTCCATCCGGTGCACCACATGGCGGCCGGTGTCCTCGATGCGCTCGCGGATCTGATCGCGCGGGCGATTGCGGACCTCCAGCGCGGCGGCCAGCAGTTCGCCCAGCGGCGAAGTCCGGCGCAGCGATTCGATGTGGGCCGGCTCCAGTTGCCCGCGCACCGCCCAGTTGCGGACTTCCTCGCCCAGGCCGGGAGGCATGATTTCCTTGCGCCGCAGGGTCCAGAAACGCTCCACCACGATCGCCAGCGCCAGCACCGCCAGCAGCAGCAGGGGGATCATCGGCCAACCGCCGGCCTTGACCAGTTCAAGCACGTTAAGTCCTCGGGGCTCCGGGGAGCCGTTGCATCGATGGGCGATAGGATAGCCCAGCCGCCCCTCAGCGCCGCGCCGCATCCCACAGCCTGGGCCGGGCGTGACGACGTTCACGCACCGCCAGCCCCTCTGGCAACAGCCAGACCTGTACGGCCCCGCCCTCGGCGGTGCCGACCACTTCCGCCCCGCCCTCCTGCCAGCGCGCCACCACTTGCGGTTTGGGATGGCCGAACCGGTTGCGGTGGCCGCTGGAGACCAGCAGCAAGCGCGCGCTGGTCGCGGCGACGAAAGCGGGATCCGACGAGCCGGCGCTGCCATGGTGTGGCGCGAACACCACCTCGGCGCGTACCTGCGCCGGGAATCGCCGCACCAGTTCACGTTCGATCACCTCGCCGATGTCGCCGGTCAGCAGCGCCGCGCCATGCGCGGTCTCGACACGCAACACGCAACTGGATTCGTTGCCCAGATTGGGAAAATGACGATGCGGGTGCAGGAAGAGGAAGCGCACGCCATCCCACTCCCAGGCCTCGCCGGCCACGCAGGTGCGGATGGGCGACCCCGGGGCGGGCTCCGACCGCACGGGCAGCGCCGCTTCCACCGCGGCGGTCTGGCCCGGCGGCGCCTGGGCAACGCCGGCCGGCAAGGCGCGCAGCACGCTGGCCAGGCCGCCGATGTGGTCGTTGTCGTCGTGGCTGACCACCACCCGGTCCAGCCGCGACACGCCCCAGGCGCGCAACGCCGGTACCACCGCGCGCTCGCCGGCGTCGAATCCATCGCGCATCGCCGGTCCCATGTCGTACAGCAATGCATGCTCCGAGGTCCGGACCAGCACCGACAGTCCCTGGCCGACATCGATCATCGCCAATTGGACCTCGCCGGATCGCGGCAACCCTCGATCCGGCCACAGCAGCGGCAACCACAGCAAGGCGGCCAGCGGCTTGCCCGGTACGCCGCGCGGCAGCAGCATCCAGAACGCACCGGCCAGCGCCGCAGCCACCGCCCAGGGTGCCGCCTCCGGCAGCCACCAGAGGGAAAAACGACTGCCCGACAGCCAGTGGAAACCCGGCCAGGTCAGATCGAAACAGGCCGCCGCCCATCGCCATGGCCATGCGCCGGCACCGGGAAGCAGTGCCTCGGCCGCGGTGCCCAGCAGCGACAACGGCACCACCACCAGGCTCCACCAGGGGATGGCGATCAGGTTCGCGAAGGGGCCGGCCAGCGAGGCCTGGTCGAACAGCACCACCGTCAACGGCAGCAATCCCACCGTCGCCACCGCCTGCGCGGACAGGAATCCGCGCAGCCAATGTTGGGCGCCGGCCGCCGGCAGGCACCAGGCCAGCCAGGCGACCCCGCCGAAACTCAACCAGAACCCGGCGGCCAACGGCGACAGCGGATCGAACAGCAGTACCGCAATCAGCGCGAGCGCCAATGCGTCGGCCACCCCGGCGGGCCGGCGCCCCAGCCGGGCCGCTGCCCATACCGCCATCATCAGCACGGTACGCAGGGTCGGTAACGCGAAACCCGCCAGGACGGCATAGCCGAGCGCGGCCAGCACCGCCGCCACGCCCATCGCCTGCGGACGCGGCAGTGATCGCGCCCACGCGGGAAACAGGCGCCACAGTCCGCCGATAAGCAGTGCGATGGCGCTAGCCACCATGCCCACGTGGAAGCCCGAGATCGCGATCAGATGGGTCAGGCCGGTCGCGCGCAGGACATGCCAGTCATCCCGGGTCAACCCGCGGGTATCGCCAAGTGCCAGCGCGCGCACGAAACGCGAAGACGGCGAAGCCACCGACTGGCCGATGCGCGCGGCCATCACCTCGCGCCAGGCATCGACGCCGGCAGCGCCGGAAAGCCGCTGCGCGCGCTCGGGTCGATGCAGGTGACCGGTTGCGCCAACCCGTTGCAGCAGCGCGTGTTTTTCGCTGTCGAATCCACCCGGGTTGCGCAGGCCGCGCGGCGCGCGCAGCTTGACGGCGAGCCGCCAGCGTTCGCCGGCGCGCAGTTTCAAGCGAGGACCGGCCAGCCGGGTTCCGTAGTCGTCGTGCCAGGACAGCATGATCCGCCGCCCCCGCAATGCCGCCGCGGGTCCCTCGCCTTCTTCCACGGTGAACAGGAACCGGGTCCGCCTTGCCTCATGCTGGGGCAGATCGGCGACGGTCCCGGTCACGACCAACGGGCGCCGCTCCAGATCCGGCGGAATCCGCTGCGCCAGCGCCCAGCCCGCCTGCAATCCGGCCCACGCGAATCCGAGCAGCAATGCGCCCAGCCAGCGTCCCCGCCAGCGCCACAGCCAGGCCATGGCGCCGGCGATGCCCGGCAGCCACAACAGCAATGCCGCCGGGAGCCTGGGCATCGCCAGGCACAGGCCGGCGCCGGCCAGCAACGCCACGGCGGTTCCCACGCCGAACAAGGCAGGCACCCCGGCGTTGAGGCGCCCACCTTGGCGTGGCAGGCATTCGCGATCCGGCGTGCGGCTTCCGCCAGGCTCGCGTGGCGGACGACCGGGTTCCGGCCGCTCCGGCGGACTTCCATTTCCTTCGACATGCACGACGGCTGGTTTCCATTCCAGGCACCCCGCAACGCTACGCGCCGTCCGTGCATGACGGAATCGGCGGAAGCCGCGCATGCATGTCAGGCAAGCCCGACACGGGTCGGCGATCCAGCGCATCGTTCGCATGCCGCGATACCGACCGCAAGGACGAAACGGCGAATCCTTTCGATTGTTTCATCGCAGGGACCGTGGCACGCCCCAAGCTATTGACGCCGTTTCCACCCCGCCGCAAGACTGCATGCTTCCGCCGGACGCGACGCGTCGAGGCATCACCGGCGATGCGAACACACGATTCCCGTTCGCGTTGCCACGCCAGGATTTCCCACCAGGCCCACGCCATGACCTCCCACAGTCGACGCGATTTCCTCCGCCGCGCGGGCGCAGGCGCCGCCGCTTCGATGGCGCTGGCGGCCTTCCCGCCCGCCATTCGCCGCGCGCTGGCGATTCCGGCATACCACGCCAGCGGCACCATCAACGACGTCAAGCATGTGGTGATCCTGATGCAGGAAAACCGCTCGTTCGATCACTACTTCGGCACCTTGCGCGGCGCGCGCGGATTCGGCGATCGCTTCCCGATACCGCTGGCCGGAGGCCGCACGGTCTGGCAGCAGCGCTACACCCATGAGGATGCTTCGCGCATCGTGCTGCCTTATCACCTGGATGGGCGCAGCGGCAACGCGCAGCGCGTCGCCGGCACCCCGCACAGCTATCCCGACGCCCAGGCCGCGTGGGATCTGGGGCGCATGCGGGACTGGCCCACGCACAAGCAGCCGCAATCGATGGGCTACTACACCGAGGCCGAGCTTGCATTCCAGTTCGCCCTCGCCAACGCATTCACCCTGTGCGATGCCTACCACTGCGCATTCCATGGCGGCACCAACACCAACCGGCTGTTCCATTGGAGCGGCACCAACGACCCGGCCGGCGCGGCGGGCGGACCGGTGATCGACAACAGCGGCGATTCGTTCGACGCCGAAGGCGGCGACTATCGCTGGACCACCTATCCCGAACGCTTGCAGGCCGCGGGCGTCAGCTGGAAGGTGTACCAGAACCTGCCGGACAACTTCACCGACAATCCACTGGCCGGCTTCCGTGCCTATCGCGAGGCGAACCTCGCGCGCGGCAATCCGCCCAAGGCGACGGCCTTCCCGCCCTACCGGAGCGACGACGAAGCGATCAGCCCGTTGCTGAAAGGCGTTGGCAACACCCTGCCCGATGGCGGTTTCCTGCAGGCGCTGAAGGACGACATCGCCGCGGGCACGCTGCCACAGGTGTCGTGGATCGTCGCGCCCGCGATCTATTCCGAACATCCGGATCCCTCCAGCCCCGTGCAGGGCGGCTGGTACACGCAGCAGGTGCTGGAAGCGTTGACGGCGGATCCGGACACCTGGAGCCGGACGGTGCTGCTGGTGAACTTCGACGAGAACGACGGCTTCTTCGATCACGTGCCTCCGCCCGCCGCGCCGGCGTTCGAGGCCGACGGTCGCCTCGCTGGCGCGTCCACGGTGTCCACGGCGGGCGAGTACCACACCGATGGCCGCCCCTACGGACCGGGACCACGCGTGCCGATGTACGTGGTGTCGCCGTGGAGCCGCGGCGGCTGGATCAACTCGCAGGTGTTCGATCACACCTCCGTGCTGCGCTTCCTGGAAGCGCGTTTCGGCGTGGCCGAGCCGAACATCAGCGCCTATCGTCGCGCGGTGGCCGGCGATCTCACCAGCGCCTTCAACTTCGCCCACCCGAACGCCGAAGTACCGCCGCGCCCGCCACGGCAGCGCCGGTCGGTGGCGGATGCGCTGCGCGCCGCCCAGGAAGCTTTGCCGGCGCTGTTGCCACCCGCGGAAGGCCAACAGCAGCCTCCCCGGCAGGCCACCGGCAGCCGCCCATCCCGCGCCCTGCCCTACGAACTGCATGTGCACGGCGGCGTGCAGAGCGATGGCACGGTGACCCTGGAATTCATCAACAGCGGACGCGCCGGCGCGGTCTTCCACGTCTACGATCGCCTGCACCTGGAGCGCGTTCCGCGACGCTACGCGATCGAGGCCGGTCGGCAGCTCGCCGGCACCTGGGACACACGGGCCACGGACGAGGGCCATTACGACCTGTGGGTGCTCGGACCAAACGGATTCCATCGCCATTTCCGCGGCGACACCCACGCACGCGCGGCTCTCGAGGTGAAAGCGGCATACGAGGTAGCCACCGCCTCCCTGCTGCTGGAGGTTACCAACCACGGCGGGCATCGCGGTCCGATATCGCTCGTCGCCAACGCCTACCGCAACGAAGCTCCCCAAGCCGCCGAACTGGCGCCCGGGGAGCGCAGGCCATGGCGCTGGGCGCTCTCCGCATACGGCGGCTGGTACGATTTCAGCGTGGCGGGCACGGATGGTTTCCTGCGCCGCTTCGCCGGACGCCTGGAAACCGGGGCCGACGGGATCTCGGATCCGGCGATGGGAACTTGAGCACTCCCCTTCTTCCATTTCCAAACTCCGCAACAAGCGCCATGCAAGCCATCGTCGATTTCATCCTCGAAGTGGACAGACTCAAGGCGGTCACCCGCAAGATTCGCCTGCGCGACAGCGACCGCTACGAGAATTCCGCCGAACACAGCTGGCAGCTGGCGTTGTTGGCCAGTTCGCTGGCGCCGCATGCCCCGGCGGGCATCGACATGGACCGGGTGATCCGCATGCTGCTGGTGCATGACATCGGCGAAATCGACACCGGCGACACGATGGCCTTCGTGGAGGGAGGCTGGGAGGAACGCAAGGCCGCCGAGCTGGTGGCGGTACGGCGTATCTTCGGCTTGCTGCCGGCGTCCGAGGGCGGACCACTGCTCGCCTTGTGGCAGGAATTCG
Source organism: Pseudoxanthomonas sp. PXM04 (assembly GCF_014851695.1). Taxonomy (NCBI): domain Bacteria; kingdom Pseudomonadati; phylum Pseudomonadota; class Gammaproteobacteria; order Lysobacterales; family Lysobacteraceae; genus Pseudoxanthomonas; species Pseudoxanthomonas sp. PXM04. Next base: position 934,183 of record NZ_JACVAG010000001.1, on the reverse strand, counting down.
ACGATGCGCAAACGCCGGAGGCGATCTTCGCCAATGCCGTCGACCGCGCCATGCCGGTTTTGCTGAACCTGGCCAACCAGGGCCAGAGTTGGCGCGAGAACGGCATCAGCCACGAGCGCGTGGTGCGGCGGGTCGGACCGCCGATCGAGGCCGGATGCCCGGCGCTGTGGCGCTATCTCGAAGTCCGGCTGGCGGAAGCGCGGGAGCGGGAGTTTTTCGGCGCCTGAAGCGGGAGCTGCGAACAGCGGAGCAAGCTCCGCTCTACGGTCAGACGTCGGCGTGGGCGAGCTGGCGCAGCTTGCCTTCGTGCAGTTCCAGCACGCGGTCGAGGCGACGGGCCAGGCGACGATCGTGGGTGACCAGGACCAGGCTAGTCTTCTGCGCGCGGTTGAGGCCGAGCATCAGATCGAACACGGTCGCGGCGGTCTTTTCGTCCAGGTTGCCGGTGGGTTCGTCACCCAGCACGCAGGCCGGCTGGTTGACCAGCGCGCGCGCCACCGCGGCGCGCTGGCGCTCGCCGCCGGACAGTTCACCGGGCTTGTGCTCGATGCGGTGGCCCAAACCGACCGCTTCCAGCAGGTCGCGCGCACGCTGGCGCGCGGCATTCGCATCGGTGCCGCCCAGCATCACCGGCATCATCACGTTCTCCAGCGCGGTGAATTCCGGCAGCAGGTGATGGAACTGGTAGACGAAACCGAGCGCGCGGTTGCGCAGCTGGCCGCGCGCCGCGTCCGACAGCGCCGACATCTTCTGTCCGGCGACGTACACCTCGCCCGCGGTCGGCGTGTCCAGCCCCCCCAGCAGGTGCAGCAACGTGCTCTTGCCGGCGCCGGACGCGCCGACGATCGCGACCGTCTCGCCGGGATGCACGGCCAGTTCCAGGCCATCGAACACCGGCGTGCGCATCTTGCCCTCGGCATAGGTCTTGCCGAGGTGGTCGGCGCGGATGACGGTGCCGTCGGCCGTCGCGGTCTTCTCACTCATAGCGCAGGGCCTCCGCCGGCTGGGTCCGGGCCGCGCGCCAGGCCGGGTACAGCGTGGCCAGGAAGCTCATTGCCAGCGCCACGCAGGCAATGGTCGTCACATCGTCGGGCCTCAGGTCATACGGCAAGCCGGTGATGTAGTAGACGTCCGGCGGCAACAGGGTCACGTTGAACACTTTCTCGATGACGTCGAGGATGCTTTCCAGGTTCATGGTCAGGGCGATGCCGCCGATGACGCCGGCCACGGTGCCGATGATGCCGATCAGCGAACCCTGCACCATGAACACCTGCATCACCCCGCGCGGGGTCAGCCCCAGCGTGCGCAGGATGGCGATGTCGGCCTGCTTGTCGGTCACCAGCATCACCTGCGAGTTCACCAGCGAGAACGCACCCATCAGGATGATCAGCGACAGCAGGATGCCCATCACCGTCTTTTCCATCTTCAGCGAGTGGTACAGGTTGGCGTTCTGGCTCATCCAGTCGCTGACCCGGTAGACGTGCCCCAACCGGTAGACCAGATCGCGCGCTACGGTCATCGCCTGGTCCATGTCGTGCAGCTTCAGGCGCACGCCGGTCACGCCGTCGCCCATCCGCAGCACGCGTTGCAGATCCGCGATGTGCGCCACCGCCAGGTTGCGGTCGATGTCGTTGTGGCCCACCGCAAAGATGCCCGACACGGTGAAACGCTTGATCTTGGGCATCGCCCCCATCGGCGTGCCCTGGAAGTTGCCGGCGGTCACGACCACGCTGTCGCCCACGCCCACCCGCAACCAGGCGGCCAGTTCCTGCCCCAGCAGGATGTTGAATTCGCCGGGCTGCAGCGAGTCGAGCCGTCCCGCCTTCATCTTGTCGCCCAGCACCGACACCTTGCGCTCTTCCGAGGGCACGATGCCCTGGACCAGCGCGCCCTGCGGATCCGCGTTGCCGGACAGCATCGCCTGTACGTCCACATAGGGCGCCGCGCCGGCCACGCGTGGATCCTGCATCGCCACACGCACCGCGTGCGGCCAGTCCTGCATGTCCTCGCCGGCGCCGGCCACGGTCGCATGGGCGGTCATTTGCAGCAGGCGGTCGCGGATTTCCCGCTGGAAGCCATTCATCACCGACAGCGTGGTGATAAGCACCGCCACGCCGAGCGCGATGCCGATGATGGAAGCCAGCGAGATGAAGGAGATGAAGCCGTTGCGGCGCTTGGCGCGGAGATAGCGCAGGCCGATGGCGACGGGGACGGGTTTGAACATCGGCCTATGGTGCCATCGGCCGGGGGGCGCGCGAAGCACCATCGATGCCAGCGGCCAGCCGCAGTTCACGCCGGGCCGGGGCCGGCAGGGTGTCGGGCCACCAGCCCAGGCGGTGGCGGCGGCCCCGCCGGTCCCGCCAGTGCAGGATGGCCAGTGGCCCGCGCCAGACCAGTTCGGCCTCCCGCACCGGTATTCCCTCCATGGTCACCGGACCGCTGGCCGGGAAGACCCAGGACAGGACCGGCCTGCGCGCTTCGCGACGGGCCAGGCGGACACCCTGCAACGCGGCGCCCATCGCCAGCGGCCAGGCCGCGGCACGCGGCATTTCGCTGGCCAGCACCGCCAGGCCGGCGCCGATGCCCAGCAGGATCAGGATCGCGCACAACAGGCGCGAGGGGCGCCATTCAAGCCGGCAAGGCGCGGATACGCTGGATGAGTGCGGCGAGTTCGCCATCGGGACAATGCTCGTAGCCCATGAACCAGCGCCAGAGCTTATCGTCCTCGCAATCGAGCAGCCGTAGGAAAACACCGCGCTCGGCCTCGGAAGATCCCGCCCAGGCGCGATCGAGGTGGCGTTCGAACAATTGATCCAGTTCGCGCATGCCGCGCCGGCAGCGCCAGCGGATGCGCTTGAGTTCCACGTCTTGGGGATTCATGCCAACCAGAGCAGCCAGGCCATGCGCGCCCAGAAATCCATCAGGACCAGCGTCGCCAGGGCGTATGCGACGAAGCGGGTCATCACGTGATTGATCGTGCATTGCACGCCGCTGTGCACCGCACGCAGGCCGACGAACGCCCACGCCATCACCAGCATGACGAGGTCGCCGATGCCGGCCTGGGCGGCGAGCAGCACGCCCGCGTAGAACAACACCGGCACCTCGAACAGGTTGCGGAAGTTGTCCGACGCGCGGGTGTCGGACAACAGCCGCGCCGCGTCGGCCGATCCGGCCAGCGCCTGCGCATCGATGCGCTTGCGCATCATTTCGCCCAGCCGCAGGTGGTACAGCCGGATCCAGACCAGGAACGTCAGTCCCGCCATCGCCACCGCGGGCCAGAGGATCGCAGTGGCGGACGGAGTATCCATGGCGTCAGGCGCGCCGCTCCATCATCAGCTTCTTGATTTCCGCGATGGCCAGCGCCGGATTCAGCCCCTTCGGGCAGGTCCGCGCGCAGTTCATGATGGTGTGGCAGCGGTACAGCTTGAACGGATCTTCCAGGTCGTCCAGGCGCGCACCGGTGTCCTCGTCGCGCGAATCGATGATCCAGCGGTAAGCCTGCAGCAGGATCGCCGGACCGAGGTAGCGCTCGCCGTTCCACCAGTAGCTCGGGCAGCTGGTCGAGCAGCAGGCGCACAGGATGCATTCGTAGAGGCCATCCAGCTTCTTGCGGTCCTCCGGCGACTGCAGGCGCTCGCGATCCGGCGGCGCGGGCGTCTGGGTGCGGATCCACGGCTTGATCGAAGCGTACTGCGCGTAGAAGTGGGTCAGGTCCGGGACCAGATCCTTGACCACGTTCATGTGCGGCAGCGGGTAGATCGGCACCTCGGCCTTCTTGCAGTCGCCGATGGCGCGCGTGCAGGCCAGGGTATTGGTGCCGTCGATGTTCATCGCGCACGAACCGCAGATGCCCTCGCGGCAGGAGCGGCGGAAGGTCAGGGTCGGATCGATCTCGTTCTTGATCTTGATCAGCGCATCCAGGACCATCGGACCGCAGGCCGCCAGATCCACCTCGTAGGTGTCCAGGCGCGGGTTCTGCCCGTCTTCCGGATTCCAGCGATAGACCTTGAAGGTACGCGGGTTCTTCGCGCCGGGGGCGGGGAAATGCCTGCCCTTCTGGACGCGCGAGTTCTTCGGGAGTGCGAATTCGGCCATTGCTCTAGTCTCTCCCGATCAGTAAACGCGCGGCTTCGGCGGCACCACGTCGACGTCGTCGGTCAACGTGTACATATGCACCGGGCGGAAATCGAAATTGCACTGGCCCTGCTCGTCGACGCTGACCAGGGTGTGCTTCTGCCAGTTGACGTCGTCGCGCTCGGGGAAGTCCTCGTGCGCGTGCGCGCCGCGGCTCTCGTGGCGCTGCTCGGCGGAGTTGATGGTGGCCACCGCGTTGAGCAGCAGGTTGTGCAGTTCGTAGGTTTCGATCAGGTCCGAGTTCCAGACCAGCGAGCGATCGCTGACCTTCACGTCCTCGAAGGACTTGAAGATGTCGGTCATCTTCTCGCAGCCTTCCTTCAGCGTCTTGCTGGTGCGGAACACCGCCGCGTCGGCCTGCATGGTGCGCTGCATGCGGTCGCGGATGACCGCGGTCGGGGTGTCGCCGCTGGCGTTGCGCAGCTTGTCCAGGTGCGAGAGCGCCTTGTCGCAGGCGTCGCCGGCCAGCGGCTTGTGTGCTCCGCCCGGCTTGATCGTCTCGGCGCAGCGGTTCGCCACCGCGCGGCCGAACACCACCAGATCCAGCAGCGAGTTCGAACCCAGGCGGTTGGCGCCATGCACCGACACGCAGGCCGCCTCGCCGATGGCGTACAGGCCCGGCACCACCGCATCGGGGTTGTCGCCGACCTTGCGCACCACTTCGCCGTGGTAGTTGGTCGGGATGCCGCCCATGTTGTAGTGCACCGTCGGGATGACCGGGATCGGCTGTTTGGTTACGTCCACGCCGGCGAAGATGTGCGCGCTCTCGGCGATGCCCGGCAGCTTCTCGTTGATGACTTCCGGCCCCAGGTGGGTCAGGTCGAGCAGGATGTGATCCTTGTGCTCGCCGACGCCGCGGCCTTCGCGGATCTCGATGGTCATCGAACGCGACACCACGTCGCGCGAGGCCAGATCCTTGTAGTGTGGCGCATAGCGCTCCATGAACCGCTCGCCGTTGCTGTTGCGCAGGATGCCGCCCTCGCCACGCACGCCTTCGGTGATCAGGCAGCCGGCGCCGTAGATGCCGGTCGGGTGGAACTGCACGAATTCCATGTCCTGCATCGGCAGGCCGGCGCGCATCACCAACCCGCCGCCGTCGCCGGTGCAGGTATGGGCGGAGGTGGCGCTGAAGTAGGCACGGCCGTAGCCGCCGGTGGCCAGCACCACGCCGTGGGCGCGGAACAGGTGCAGCGAACCTTCAGCCATGTCCAGGGCGAGCACGCCGCGGCAGACGCCCTCCTCGTCGAAGATCAGGTCGAGCGCGAAGTACTCGATCATGAAGCGCGCGTCGTGCTTCAGCGACTGCTGGTACAGCGTGTGCAGCATCGCGTGGCCGGTGCGGTCGGCGGCGGCGCAGGTGCGCTGTGCCGGCGGACCTTCGCCGTAGCGGGTGGTCATGCCGCCGAACGGGCGCTGGTAGATCTTGCCCTCCTCGGTGCGGCTGAACGGCACGCCGTAGTGTTCCAGCTCGATGATGGCCGGAATCGCCTCGCGGCACATGTATTCGATCGCGTCCTGGTCGCCCAGCCAGTCCGACCCCTTGATGGTGTCGTAGAAGTGGTAGCGCCAGTCGTCTTCGCCCATGTTGCCGAGCGCGGCGGAAATGCCGCCCTGCGCGGCCACGGTATGCGAACGGGTCGGAAAGACCTTGGTCAAGCAGACCGTCTGCAGGCCCTTGGCGGCCAGGCCGAAGGTCGCGCGCAGGCCGGCGCCGCCGGCGCCCACCACGACCATGTCGTACTTGTGTTCGGTGATCTTGTAAGCGGACATTTCGTCAATTCCCCAGCGCGATGCGGGCCACCGCGAAAACACTGATGATGGCGCCGAGCACGGCGATGAAGCGCACCGCGGTCTGGACCACCAGGGCCAGCAGCGAGTGGTGGACGTAGTCTTCCAGCACGACCTGCAGGCCGAGCTGCGCGTGCCAGAACATGGTGATCAGGAAGCCCACCAGCAGCACCGCGTTCCACGGACGCGACACCGCCTCGGTGGCGGCCACGTAGTCCGCGCCGATCAGGTTGACCACGAACACCAGGAACCAGATGCCCAGCAGGACCAGCGCGGTGGCGGTCAGGCGCTGGTTGACGAAATGCGCGGTGCCGGTCTTGGCCGAACCCAGGCCGCGCACGCCCTTCAGCGGGGTGCGGAAGCGGCTCATGCGGCACCTCCCGACAGGACGAAGCCCCAGACCGCGGCGGTGATGACCAGGCTGCCGATCACCGACAACCAGCTGCTGCGGATGAAGGCGGGAATGCTGAAGCCAATCGCGAAATCCTGGACCACGTGGCGGATGCCGTTGCACAGGTGGTAGGCGAACGCCCAGGTCCACGCGAACAGGAACACCTGGCCATACCAGGCGCCGGCGATCGCGGTGAAGCAGTTCCAGGACTCCGGTCCCAGCATCAACGCCATCAACCCGCCGGCAATCACCAGCGCGCCCAGGGCCAGGAAGATGCCGGTACCTCGATGCAGGATGGAGGTCGCCATCTGGATCTGCCATCGGTAGACCTGCAGATGGGGGGAAAGCGGACGTTGGTGTGTCGCCATTCGCTGACTCTTTCTCGGCTGGGCGGTCGCCTTGACCGCGTTGGCTCAATGCTGCGGATCAGAAATCGATGCAGCGCCCGTTTTTTTCCCAATCCCCGTAACGCGTCGGCTCGGGACCGTCGCGCCCCCCTATTTCCTTCTGCGCTGGCGCCGGTTCCGCGTGGGTGCCGGATGGAGCGGCAGGCGCGTTTTCGGACGGCAGTGTTCCGGCGTCGGCGTCAGGGATGGGAGCTGTTTCGCCTATCATAGGGGTCTCGCAGTGCACAAAATTTTAATCCCCACCCCCTTGGCTGACAACCTGCCCCCTCCGGAAACACCCGCGACAGCGCTGTCCGACCACGCGGTCCTGAGCCTGGAAGGCCCGGATGCCGTGGCTTTCGCCCATGCGCAGTTCAGCAGCGAAGTGGCCTCGCTGGCGGTGGGACAGTGGCAATGGAGCGCCTGGCTGACGCCCAAGGGGCGCGTCATTGCGCTGTTTGCCCTCGCCCGCCCCGGCGAGCAGGAACTGTTGCTGATGCTGCCGGATTATCCCGCCGAGGTGCTGGCCGCGGCCTTGCAGCGCTATGTCTTCAGACGAAAGTTGAAGATTGCCGTGCGGCCGGATCTGGTGGTCCAGGGCGTGATGGCGTCTCCCGCGCAAGCCAGCGGTACCCTGCTCGGGAAGTCCGGTGAGGCGCTGGAACTGGATCGGACCGATGCCGGCGGCGCTCGCCACTGGCGGATTGGCGGCGGACCGGTCGCCGGTACCGCCAACGTCGCCGATTGGCGAACGCACGATCTGCGCCACGGCCTGCCCCGCCTGCCCGAAAGCCAGCGCGAACAATGGACGCCACAACAGCTTTCGCTCGATCGATTGAACGCCTACAGCGTCAAGAAAGGTTGCTATCCGGGTCAGGAAATCGTTGCCCGCACCCATTTCCTCGGCAAGGCCAAGCGTGCGCTGGTCCTGTTTGAAAGCGATGTGCCGCCGGATCCGGGCAACGCGGTCACCGACGGCAACCGTGACATCGGCGAAATCATCTGCGCGCAGGCGGGCAATCCCGCGCTCGCGCTCGGGGTGATGCCGCTGGAACGCGAACCGGCCACGCTGGCGGCGGGTGGCGTCGCCTTGAAGGAAATCCCGCTACTGGACTGACTGCGTCCGCGCCAGCTTGATCCAGGTCAATTACGCGCGCCGGCGGATGCCTACACTGCGGAAGGTTGCTTTCCGCAAGGATGTATCTGCATGCGCCACGACGTGATCATCATCGGAGCCGGCCCGGCGGGACTGTGCCTGGCCCGCGCCCTGGCCGGGCAATCCCTGCGGGTGGCGCTGCTCGAACGGCAGCCGGAATCGGCCATCGCCGAACCGGCGTTCGACGGACGCGAGATCGCCCTCACCCAGGCTTCGATCCGCCTGCTGCGCGAACTCGGTGTGTGGGAACACATTCCGCAGGACGATGTCGCCCCGCTGCGCGCGGCGCGGGTCATGGAAGGCGAATCGCCGCACTGGATGACCGTGGAAGGCGCGCTGGTCGGCAGGTCGCAACTGGGCAGCCTGGTGCCGAACCACCGCATCCGCGCGGCCGCCTGGCGGGCCGTCCAGGGCATGCCGACGCTGGACTGGTATCCGGACGCGCGGATCGAATCGGCCCGGACCACGCCGGAGCAAGCCGAAGTGAATCTGCAGGACGGAACGCGCCTGCACGCGTCGCTCCTGATCGCCGCCGACAGCCGTTTCTCGGAAACCCGTCGCGCGCTCGGCATCGGCGCCTACCAGAACGATTTCGGCAAGAGCATGCTGGTATGCCGGATGCAGCACGAGCTTCCGCACCATGGCATCGCATGGGAATGGTTCGGCCATGGCCAGACCCTGGCCATGCTGCCGCTGCGCGAACATCTCTCCTCCGCGGTGCTGACCGTGCCCCACGCGGAAGCCCGGCGACTGCAGGATCTGCCCGCCGAGGCATTCGCCGCCAGCATGCGCGAGCGCTACGGCAATCGCCTTGGCGCGATGCAGCTGGAAAGCAGCCGCCACGTCTATCCGCTGGTCGGCGTCTATGCGCACCGTTTCGTCGGCCAGCGTTTCGCGGTGGCCGGCGACGCGGCCGTGGGCATGCACCCGGTGACCGCGCACGGATTCAACCTGGGCCTGGCCAGCGTGGAGCGGCTGTCGGAACTCGCCCGCACCGCGCGGGCGCAGGGCCGCGATCTGGGCGGCGATGCGCTGCTGGCGCGCTACCAGCGCCGCCATCGCGCCGGCAGCCTGCCGCTCTACCTGGCCACCGCCACCGTCGTGCGGGTGTTCACCGATGATCGCCCGCCGGTGCGGAAGCTGCGGGAAACCATCCTGCGCGCAGGCCAGCAGTTGCGGCCGTTCCGGCGCCTGCTGGCCGCGCAACTGGTGGACGATGCGCCACTCGACGCCCCGTTGCCGGCGCGCGTGCGCCGGGGCCTGGCGCAGTTGCTGCCGCGCCGCGCCTGAGCGCTCAGCCCAGCCAGGTCTCGAAGCGATCCAGGAACATCTGCAGGCGCCTGCGGGCGCGCTCGTCGACGACGTCGCCAGCCGCGTCGATCAATCCTTCCTTGAACTGGATGGCGATTTCCGGTTGCGGCAGCACCGCCACGTCCACCGCCGCCAACACGTTGCGCAGGTGCTGCTGCGAGGACACCGTGCCGTGCATGCCCGGCGACGTGCCGATGATGCCGGCGCGCTTGCCGGCGAAGGTGGTGCTGCCGGCCGGACGACTGGCCACGTCGATCGCGTTCTTCAGCACGCCCGGCATCGATCGGTTGTATTCGGGAGTCACGAACAGCAGTGCGTCGGCCTGCTCGATGCCCTGCTTGAAGCGCAGGCCCGCGGCCGGAAAATCCGAGTCGTCGTCCTGGTTGTAGAGCGGCAGATCGCCGATTTCCAGGACCCGGAACGCAAACCGATCCCCGGCCAACCGCTGCACCGCGCCGGCCAGTTGGCGGTTGAAGGAATCCTTGCGCAGGCTGCCGATGATGATGGCCACGACCGGTGCTGGCATGGAGAACTCCCGTTGCGGTGAAAGGGCCACGAGCATACCAGCCCCGCGACAGGGCAATGCCCTGTCGCATCACGCGTGGCTCAGGCCAGCCGATCCGCCGCCGCCACGATGTCCTCGTCGCCCGGCAGCACCAGGAACGCGGCGCCGGCCAACGGCGTGTAGGTGTCCGTGCCGACCACGCGCTGGAACGGGCGCGCGCGATAGCCGCCCTCCGCGATCGCGGTGATGATGCCCTCGCCCACGCCGGCCGAATGGCGGCCCTCGTCGACGATCAGGATGCGCTTGGCGGTCGCGGCCTGTTCGACGATGAACGCCTCGTTGAGCGGCACCAGCCAGCGCAGGTCCACCACCCTTACCTTCCAGCCATGCTTCGCCTCGATGCTGCGTGCGGCGCGCAGGCTCATCGGTACGCCGTTGCCGTAGCTGAAGATGACCAGGTCGTCGGCGTCGGCGTCATACACGCGGCCTTCGCCCAGCACCATCGCCTGGTCCTGCGCGGGATACGGGAACAGCCACTGGCCGTCGCCGGGCTCGTACAGGTCCTTGGTCATGTACAGCGCGATCGGCTCGAGGAACGCGGTGACGCGGCCATCGACCTTGGCCAGTGCCGCCAGCGTGCGCAGCATCATCGCCGCATCATCGCCGCGCGAGGGGCAGCCGACGACCAGGCCGGGGATGTCGCGCAGCGCGGTGATCGAGTTGTCGTTGTGGAAATGCCCGCCGAAGCCGCGCTGGTAGCCCAGGCCGGCGATGCGCACCACCATCGGGTTGCGGTACTGGTTGTTGCTGAAGAACTGCAGGCTGGCCGCCTCGCCGCGAATCTGGTCGCAGGCGTTGTGGAAATAGGCCAGGTACTGGATTTCCGGCAGCGGCAGCATGCCCAGGTTGGCGTAACCCTGGGCCAGGCCGAGGATCATCGTCTCGTCCAGCAGCGTGTTGAACACGCGGCTGCCCTTGAACGCCTTGTGCAGGCCCTTGGTGACCGTGTACACGCCGCCTTTCTGCGCCACGTCCTCGCCGAACAACAGCGTCTCGGGATACTTGCAGAACAGATCGTGCAGCGCATTGTTGATCTGGATGGCGAGATGGCGCGGCGGCAGCTTCTCCGGCAGCTTTTCCTCGCTGCCGAACGCGGCCACTCGCTTGTCGTGCGGCGCGTTGCGCGCGGCTTCGGCGGCCACCTTGTCCGGGGTATACGGCGCCAGCGGCGCGATCACTTCCTCCAGCGTGGTGATCTTGGGCCGGCGATCGGCTTCCTCGGCGGCGGCGAAGCAGCGCTGGCGGATGTTCTCGTAGAACGCCAGCAACTCCTCGCGGCTCATCAGGCCGGATTCCAGCGCGATCGCCGCCGAACGCAGCAGCGGGTCGGTGGCTTCCACCGCCACCAGTTCCTCGATCGGCCGCCATTCGATTTCGAAGTCGGTACCGGCATGGCCCATGATGCGGGTGGTGCGCAGGTGCAGGAAGGTCGGACGCCGGGTGGTGCGGCAATGTTCGACCGCCGCCTGCACCTGGCCGTAACCGTTCGCCAGGTCCAGACCGTCGGCGTAGAAATAATCCAGGTCGGCGCGATCGCGGAAATTGCGTCCCACCCAGCCATCCGGCGTCTTCACCGAAATGCCGATGCCGTTGTCCTCGCACACGAACAGGACCGGCGCGGGCAGCTTCTGGTAGGCCGTCCAGGCCGCCGCGTTGAACGCGGTCTGCGCGGTGGCGTGGTTGCTGGAGGCGTCGCCGAACGAGCAGATGGCGATGCTGTCTTCCGGAATCGGCGAGGCATGGCCGATGCGGCGGGCCTGCTCGATGGCGATCGCGGTGCCCAGCGCCTTCGGCAGGTGCGAGGCGATCGTCGAGGTCTGCGGCAGCACCCACAACGGCTTGCTGCCCCACACCTTGTGGCGTCCGCCGGAGGCCGGATCCTCAGCGCTGGCGGCGAACGACAGCGCCGAATCCATCACCGGATCCATGCCCGGAAGCTTGCGGAAGCGTTCGGCCATGAAACCGCCGCTGCGGTAGTGCAGGAACGCCGGATCGGTATGCCGGGTCAACCGCGCGACCATCGCATTGCCTTCGTGGCCGGAGCTGCCGATGGTGTAGAAGACCTTGTTCTGCACGCGCAGCACGCGCGCCATCAGATCCAGGTGGCGCGAAATCAGCTGGGATTCCAGCAGGTCGGCGAATCCCTGCCGATCCAGCGCGCTGCCCGGCAGGATGGCGGATGCGGTTCCACGGCCGGATTGGCCGTTCCAGACCTTCACGAACTCGGTGAAGTTCTGATCGCAGATTTCGGCGCGGTTGAGGCCCTTCATGCGGGCGGGAATGGTCTGGACGGTCATGGCACTCGTGGATGGATTCAGGAATTCGCAAGGCGCTCGGCGACATCGTCGGCGACCGGGGGCATGGGGATGAAACCCGGCGTCGCGCTCGCGCGCGACAACCAGGCGGAAACACGGGGAAACTTCGACAGCTCGAAGCCGCCATCGGCGGCGCAATGCGTATAGGCGAACAGGGCGATGTCGGCGACGCCATAGTCGTCTCCGGTGAACCAGTCCGCCTGTTGGAGGTGGCGTTCCATCACCGCCAGCGCCTGCTCGCCGCGCTCGATCAGGCGTGGCAGATCGGCGCGCCGTGGTGAATCCGGCGGCGTCCAGCCACGGATGAAGCGCGCCACCGCGACATAGGGCTCATGGCTGTATTGCTCGAAGAACAGCCAGCTCAACGCCTGCGCCCGCTGCCAGGCATCGGTCGGCAGGTACGCGCTGCCCTCGGCCAGCCAGCACAGGATGGCGTTGGATTCGGTCAGGACGCGACCATCGCCGCGTTCCAGCATCGGCACCTTGCCGTTGGGATTCTTGGCCAGGTAGTCCGGCGTGCGGGTGGCGCCGTTCGGGCTGTCGACTTCGACCCAGCGGTAGTCGCGTCCCAGTTGTTCCAGCAGCAGGCGCACCTTGTGGCAGTTGCCGGACACTGAATAGCCGTGCACGGTGATCGATTCAGTGGACATGATGTTCCCGGGTGGCGAGGAATGCGGAAATGCGTCGCGCCTTGGCCAGATCCTTGTCGCGGCCGAACAGCAGCAGGATGCGTCGCTGCTCGGATGGCGTCGGCACGGGGATGGCCTGGCCGTTCACCTCCACCTGCAACTCCGAAGCCACCTGCACGGGCTGCCAGTCGTCCGCCACGCGGACTTCCAGATCACCCATCACCTCCAGTGGCATCGGCAGATGCGCGAAGCGTGCGAAGCGGGATCGGAAACGGCCGTCATCGGCGGGACGATAGTAAGCGTCGCGATGCGCCGTCCAAGCTTCTGCCAGGGCATCGGCATCCCGCGCGCTGCATAGCAGATCGACGTCGTTCGGCTCCGGACCATCGACGCCCGCCAGGCGCATCGCGGCGCTGCCGATGACCCACCAGGGATCGCGGAAGCACGCGCGTGCGATCGGCACCAGGCCGGCCAGCGTGGCCATCAGGCGTGTATCGATGGAAGCGGGTGCGATCACCCGCCGCGTCCCGCGCGCCACGCGTCACGGCTCTGGCCCCAGACATCCAGTTCGATCGACTCGAACGGCGGCGGCAGCCGGGTCTGGCGCAGCTTGCGCGATCCCAGGCGCTCGGCCAGCTTCTGCGACGGCACGTTCTCCGCGTCGATGCAGTGGATGATATCGGTCCAGCCGAGGTTGTCGAATGCCCAGTCGATGGCCGGCCGCGCCGCTTCCAGCGCATAGCCCTTGCCCTGGGCCGCCCGCCGGAGCGACCAGCCGACTTCATTGCCGGGCCAACCCTCCGGCTTCCACGGTCCCAACTGACCCAGCCATTCGCCGGTGGCGCGGTCGATGATCGCGAACATGCCGAAACCGTCGAGCCACCAGGAGCCCGGCTGCCACAGGAACCGGCGCCAGGCTTCCGGACGGGTGACCGCTCCGCCGATGAAGCGGGCCGCTTCCTCGTCGGCCTGGAGTTCGGCGAAACCGTCGAAGTCCTCGCGTCGTGGCGGCCGCAGGATCAGGCGTTCGGTTTCGAGTTTCAGTTCGTCGATGCCCCGGCTCATGCGGCCTTTCCTCCCCGTGCGAACCATTGTTCGCGTGACTGTCCCCAGATTTCGACCGGCTTGCCTTCATGCGGCGCCGGCAGTTCGCCCATGCGCAGGAAGCGCGAGCCAAGCTTGGCCGCGACCACTTTGGAATTCTGGTTGTCCGGATCGATGGTGTGGATGATTTCCTGCCAGCCCAGCCTCTCGAACGCCCAGTCGGCCGCCGCGCGCGCCGCTTCCGGCGCATAACCGTGGCCCCAGGCCTCGCGGGCGATACTCCAGCCGATCTCGGTGCCGGGCCAGCCGAGCGGGCACCAGGGCCCGACCCGCCCGACCCAACGACCGCTGGACTTCTCGATCACCGAGAACATCGCGAAGCCTTCCATCTGCCAGCAGCCGACCATCGCCGCCAGGCTGCGGTAGGCCATCGGGGGCGGCTGCACGCCGCCGATATAGCGGGTGGCCTCCTCGTCGGCCACGAACGCGGCCCACGCCTCATAGTCCTCGCGACGCTGCGGCCTCAGCCACAGGCGCTCGGTTTCCAGTCGCAGATCGAAGATGCTCAAGGTCTGCCCCTCATGTCGCGGCGGGACGGAGGACGCCAGGCCAGCGGCACGGGCCTGGTGCCCGCACCGCGTTCACCCGCCGCCCTTCGCAGCACCCGCCGCATCCGCGGCGGGCGAGTTGGTTCAGAACGCGCTGATTCCGGTCAGTTCGCGGCCGATGACCAGTTGGTGCACGGTCTCGGTGCCTTCGTAGGTGATGACCGATTCCAGGTTCAGTGCGTGGCGGATCGCGGCGTGCTCGGTGGTGATGCCGGCGCCGCCGAGCAGGTCGCGGCATTCGCGCGCGATGTCGATCGCCATGCGGCAATTGTTCCACTTGGCCAGCGATACCTGCTGCGGCTGCAGGGTGCCCGCATCCTTGAGCCGGCCGAGCTGCAGCGACAGCAGCTGCGCGAGGGTGATCCGGCGGGCCATCTCGGCCAGCTTGATCTGCGCGCTCTGGGTCGCCGCCACCGGACGGTTGAACAGGATGCGTTCCTTGGAATAGTTCAGCGCCTCGTCCAGGCAGGCGATGGCCGCGCCGATCGGCCCCCAGGTGATGCCGTAGCGGGCCTGGGTGAGGCAGCCCAGCGGTCCCTTCAGTCCCTTGACGTTGGGCAGGCGGCTGGAATCGGGCACGCGCACGTTGTCGAAGAACAGCGCGCTGGTCACCGACGCGCGCAGGCTCATCTTGTGCTTGATTTCCTGGGCGGTGAAGCCCGGCGTGCCCTTCTCCAGCACGAAGCCCTGGATGCCTTCGTCGGTCTGCGCCCAGACGATCGCGATGTCGGCCAGGTTGCCGTTGGTGATCCACATCTTGGAACCGTTGATCACCCAGTCGTCGCCGTCACGGCGCGCGTTGGTCTTCATGTTGGCCGGATCCGAACCGCCATGCGGCTCGGTCAGGCCGAAGCAGCCGATCACCTTGCCGGCGGCCATGTCGGGCAGCCAGCGCTGGCGCTGCTCTTCGCTGCCGTAGGCGTAGATGGGATACATGCACAGCGACGACTGCACGCTGACGAAGCTGCGGATACCGCTGTCGCCGCGTTCCAGTTCCTGGCAGATCAGGCCGTAGCTGACCCCGTTCAGGCCGGCGCAGCCGTACTTTTCCGGCAGCGAGGAACCCAGCAGGCCCAGTTCGGCGATTTCCGGGACGAGTTCCTTCGGGAAGCGGCCCTGGTCGAACGCCTCGCCGATGATGGGACGCACGCGCTCGTCGGTGAAGCGGGCCACGGTGTCCTGCACCGCGCGCTCTTCTTCGGAAAGCAGGGAACGGACATCAAACAGGTCGTACGGATTCAGGGCCATGCGGGATTCGTGCCGGTTCGGACAATCCCGCATTGTATGGGCTGCTCCGGGCGGGCGGTAAGCCTTCAGGTCGTAAAGGAAAGGCCGGCATTTCGCCGGCCTTTCGGGGGGTGTTTCGTGGAAACGTCGGGGACCGGGCTCAGCCCTTGGCGGGAGTCGCCACGGCGGCGGTCTGGGTGACCACCTTGCCATCGATCACCGGCAGCCGATCGCTGTCCGGCTTCTGGTCCAGGCGCACGGTGTTCTCCTGGCCGTCGAGGCGATAGGTCACGTCATAGCCGACCACCTTCTCGCCATTGCCCATCGGGATGCGGCTGCCCGGCTTCTTGTCCATCCGCATGGTGCCGGTGGTGCCGTCCGGGTTGCGGTAGGTGACGTTGTAACCGGTCACCCGCGACGACTCGGAGCTGGCGGTTTCGGTATGGCACTGGCGCTCGGTGCGCTCGACCACGCGGCCACCGACGTGGCGCTTGTCGACCTGGTTGCCGATTACGCCGCCGGCCACCGCGCCGGCCACGGTTGCGGCCTTGCGCCCGCTGCCGCCGCCGACCTGGTTGCCGAGCAGGCCGCCGATGACCGCACCGGCCACGGTGCCGCCGGTGTTGCCGTCGCGCTCGGGCAGGCGCTCCTGCACCACCACGTCCTGGCACACCTCGTGCGGGGTGCTGGTGGTGGTGGTCTCGCGCACCGGTTCGGTGCCGATCACGGTCGCGTAGAGTTTCTCGCTGGTGGTCACCGGCTTGACGTTGAGCACGTCGGCGTACTGCAGCGTGTCGGCCGGAATGACGTTGTCGGTCGCCGCCGCGTCATCGGTGGCGAGTGCCGGATCGGCCAGCGGCGCGGTCTCGGCCGTCGGCGCGCCAGCGGCCTTGTCTCCGCTCTTCATGAAAGCGGCAGTCGCCACGCCGCCCACCAGCAGCGCGCCGGCAGCGACCAGAATCATGGTGGTGTTGTTCTTCATCGCAGCCTCCATTGCGGGCCTCGCCCGAGTCACATTTCGGGCATCATTCCACCACTACGAACCTGAACCAAGCCCCGTTTCATGCAGACGAAATCGTACTTTTCGTGAACGGCGGCGCAGTCCCGCGCGACGTGCTAGCGTGTGGCCCCATCGACCCTGCGGAGACCCGCACCGTGGCCAATCCCCTTCTGTTGCCCATGCTGGAATGGGCCCGGAGACTGCGTTACCCCACCCTGTTCAAGATCACCGCGGGACTGTTCGCGCTGAGCGTACTGCTGCCGCCCGGCATCGATCCGATTCCGTTCCTGGACGAACTGGTGTTCGGCCTGGGCACGCTGCTGCTGGCGAACTGGAAGCGCCGCAAGGAGCCGGCGCCACCGCTGGAGCCGGGCCGGCCCTCGCGCTGACGTGCGGCTGATCGACAGCCATTGCCACCTCGACGCCGCCGAGTTCGATGCCGACCGGGACGCGGTGATCGCCCGCGCGCGCGAAGCCGGCGTCGCCCATCAGATCATCCCGGCGGTCGAGGCCGCCGGCTGGTCCGCCCTGCGCACGCTCTGCCGCGATCAACCGGATCTGCACCCGGCCTATGGCCTGCACCCGATGTACCTGGCGCGGCACCGGGAGGAGCATCTGGACGAATTGCGCGAATGGCTCGCAAACGAACGGCCGGTCGCGGTCGGTGAATGCGGCCTGGACCATTTCGTCGGGGATCTGGACCCGGGAATCCAGCGGCACTATTTCGAAGCGCAACTACGGCTGGCGCGCGAATTCGAGCTGCCGCTGATCATCCACGCGCGGCGTGCGGTGGACGAGGTCATCGCGGCGGTGCGCCGCGTCGGCGGCCTGCGCGGGGTGGTGCACAGCTTTTCCGGCAGCCCGGAGCAGGCGCGCCAGTTGTGGAACGCCGGCTTCCTGATCGGCCTCGGCGGGCCGGTCACCTATGAACGCGCGCAGCGGCTGCGCGGGCTGGTCGCCGCGATGCCGCTGGAGCACCTGCTGCTGGAAACCGACGCGCCGGACCAGCCCGACGCGGCGATCCGCGGCCAGCGCAACGAACCGGCGCGGGTGTCGTTCATCTGCCGGACCATCGCGCAGTTGCGGGACGAACCCGAGGACGATATCGCCGCCATCACGCGCGGCAATGCCGCGCGCCTGTTCGGATTGGCCGCCTGAGTCTCAGGCCGCCGGCTTCTTTTCCTTGAGCAGCAGTTCCAGCGCCTTGCCCACCATGGCGAAGGCGAATGCGCCGGTAATGTGGGTCGCCGCGCCCAGGCCGACGCCGCAATCGAGCTTAAGCGCCGCGTCGGCGCCCAGTTGCGGGCGCAGGCCGCACACGCTGCCATCGGCCTGCGGATACTTGACGTTCTCCAGCGAGTACACCGCGGTCACGCCGAAGTAGCGATCGCGGTTCTTCGGAAAATTGAACTCGCCACGCAGCTTCTTGCGCACCAGCGCCAGCAGCGCGTCGTGTTCGGTGCGGGAGAGATCGCGCAGGCGGATCTGTGTGGGATCGGTGCGACCGCCCGCCGAACCGGACACGATGACCGGCAGCTTGCGCCGCCGGCACCAGGCGATCATCTCGACCTTGGTGCGGAAACTGTCGCAGGCGTCCAGGACCAGATCGAAACCGCGGTCGAGCAGTTCCTCCAGGTTGGCCCCGGTCAGGAACGCCGGCACCACCTCGATCTCGACATCCGGATTGATCGCGCGGCAGCGCTCGGCCATCGCTTCGGCCTTGTTGCGCCCGTACTGCCCTTCCAGCGCGGGCAACTGGCGATTGGTGTTGGACACGCAGATGTCGTCCGCATCGATCAGGGTCAGGTGGCCGACGCCGGAACGCGCCAGCGCCTCCACCACCCAGGAGCCGACGCCGCCCAGGCCGACCACCGCCACGCGCCGTTCGGCGTAGCGGTTGACCGCGCCCTGCCCGTACAGGCGGTCGATGCCGGCGAAACGATCCTTGAGGACTTTCTTCATCCGGCAATTGTAGACATGGCGCGAGGTGTGACGTGCGTCGTACCATGGCACGGACTTTTCCAAAGGAGCCCGCCGCATGGCCAGCCAGCCGACCGCCAAGTCGTCCAACGCTTCCCGCTACCTGTTCCTGTTCCTGATCGGCCTGGTGATCGGCGCGGTCGCCACGGTGATGGCGATGCGTGCGATCCAGGCGCGCCAGGATCCCTTCCCCGACAGCGTCATGCACGTGATGCAGAAGCACGCGGGCCTGCTGGGCGACAAGGTGGCGCAGAGCCGTTGCGCGGCCACGGACACGGTGCCGCACGTGCGGGCCCTGCGCACGATGGCCAACGACCTGGAACTCGCCCTGCCCGGCCTGGCCGAGGATCAGCGCTTCGTGACCCACGCCAGCGATTTCCGCGCCAAGCTCGACGCCAGCCTGGCCACGCCACCGACCGATTGCACCGCGGCCAAGGCGCTGGCCGATCAGGTCAAGGAAAGCTGCAAGGGCTGTCACCAGGACTTCCGCGGCTGAATTGCGGCTGACGCTTCACGCCCGCGATGACGGCCCGGAGCGGTGCAGTTGTCGCGGGGTTCACGCAGGTGGCGCGAGGATGCGTGCGACCGGGCCGCGCCATCGCGTCACCCGGTTCTGATCGAATGTCCAAGATCGGACCACGTGAACCAGGAGGAGCCATGAATCTTCGTATGTTTGCCATCGGTGCCGTTGCCTCGCTGGCGCTGGCCGGTTGCGCCACCAGTTCGCCCGGCTATGGCGGCGGCGGTTACAACAGCGGCGGTTATCGCCCGGCGCCTTCGAACAACTACTGTGCCGACTGCGGCATCGTCGAGCGCATCGATGTCGTGTCCTCCGGACGCTCCGCGCCCAGCGCGACCGGCGCGGTCCTGGGTGGCATCGTCGGCGCGGTCGCGGGCCGCCAGATTTCCGAGCATACCGGCGGCAGCAAGGGCAACAAGAACATTGCCACCGTCGCGGGCGCCGCGGCCGGCGCGATGGCCGGCAACGCCATCCAGAACCGCACCACCGGCGATAGCTACAACATCACCGTGCGCATGGACGATGGCCGTCGCCTGACCTTCAGCCAGCACGATCTGGGCGGCATCCGCGAGAACACCTACGTGCGGATCCAGAACGGCCGGGTGGTCCTGCGATAACGCTGTCCTGCGACCGGACGCATTCCCGCCGCGCAAAGAAAAAGCCCGACCTGAGTCGGGCTTTTTCTTCGTGTCCGGTCGTGACAACCGGCGCGAATATTGGCGAGACCTTACAGCGGCTGCACGGCGTCGGCCTGCAGGCCCTTCTGGCCCTGCACGACGGTGAAGCTGACCTTCTGGCCTTCCTTCAGGCTCTTGAAGCCCTGGGTCTGGATGGCGCGGAAATGCACAAACACGTCTTCACCGTTCTCACGGCTGATAAAGCCGAAGCCCTTGGCATCGTTGAACCATTTCACGGTTCCGGTTTCACGGTCGGACATCTACTTGCTCCTTGGAACTCTGGGTGGTGGAAACGCCTCTCGGCGGCTGGTTGCAAGGAGGAAGCGAGGTACAACGATGTAGCGGATCATGGATCTACCGCATCTAGGCCACGATTCACGGTGACCTTGGCAAACACAGCGAGCGCACACTAACCCGCAATTTGTGAAAATGCAAACCGTCCGCGGGCACCCGAAACGGCGCCCAACCTGTTGATTCGACAAGGAGAATTTCGCTTGGACCTGACCACCCTGTACTACGTCCTGGCCGTCGTGCTCATCCTGGTCGGCCTGGCCGGGGTCATCCTGCCCGCGCTGCCCGGCCTGCCGCTGGTGTTCGCGGGCATGCTACTGGCCGCCTGGGCGGGCGATTTCCAGCAAATCGGCTGGGTCACGGTGGTCCTGCTGGGGGCGCTGACCGCGCTGTCGGTAGCGGTGGATTTCTTCGCCACGCTGGTGGGCGCCAAGCGCGTGGGCGCCAGTGGCAAGGCCCTGCTCGGCGCGGCGATCGGCACTCTCGCCGGCCTGTTCTTCATGCCCATTGGTCTATTCGCCGGACCATTCGTGGGCGCCCTGCTGGGCGAGCTTTGGCACAGCCGTGAAATCGGCCAGGCCACCAAGGTCGGCCTGGGCACCTGGCTGGGCATCGTCCTGGGCGTGGTACTGAAGCTGGGACTGGCGTTCGCGATGCTCGGCCTGTTCCTGTTCGCCTGGGTGTTCTGACCCCGTCGGCCTCATCACTCCGCCATCGGGCACAATCGCCCGGCTTCTCCGTTCCCCTGACTGGTCCGATCGCATGACACCCCACCCCACCCGGCACCTGCTGCCGTCCCTGATCGCCATGACCCTGGCCACCGCCCCGGCCTTCGCCCAGGAGCCACAGCCCGCCGTGGTGACCCCCGAGGCATGCCGGGCCATCGAAACCGACGCCTCCCGCCTGGCCTGCTACGACGCCGTGTTCGGACGCCGGCCATCGGATACCCGCGCCGCCGACGCCGAGGCCACCGCCGCCCGCAGCAGCCTGGATCAACAGCAGATCCAGCAGGAATCGGAGGCGGGCGAAGCGGGCACCGAACACCGCGAACACCGCCGCCTCGGCGCCTGGTTCCGCACTGACGATCCGATGCTGCAGGAAGCCCTGGCCAACGCCGGCAAGGGCTCGCTGCTGGACAGCCGCTGGGAGCTGGCCAAGGACTCCAAGCTGGGCGTGTTCCAGTTGCGCGGTTACAAACCGCTGTACCTGATGCCGGTGTTCTGGACCAGCGACAAGAACGAGATGCCGCACTCGCCCAACCCGCGCAACACGGTGACCGAGCCGCAGCCGCTGGACAACACCGAGGCCAAGTTCCAGCTGAGCTTCAAGACCAAGTTCGCCGAGAACCTGTTCGGCGACAACGGCGACCTGTGGGGCGGCTACACCCAGAGTTCGCGCTGGCAGGTCTACAACGGCGAGGAATCGCGCCCCTTCCGCGAGACCAACTACGAGCCGGAAGTGATGCTGGTGTTCCGCAACAACTACAGCCTGGGCGGCTGGAAGGGACGCATGGCCGGGGTTGGCATCAACCACCAGTCCAACGGACGCGGCGATCCGCTGTCGCGCAGCTGGAATCGGGTGATCTTCACGGTCGGCCTGGATCGCGAGAACTGGGCGCTGGTGCTGCGCCCGTGGTGGCGCGTGCCGGATGGCAACGACGACGACAATCCGGACATCGAGGATTACATCGGTCGCGGCGACGCCATGCTGACCTACAGCAAGGGCGGCCACGAGTTCACCGTGCTGGCGCGCCACTCGCTGCGCACCGGCGACAAGTCGCATGGCGCGGTGCAACTGGATTGGGGCTTTCCCATCCATCGCAGCTTCCGCGGCCACATCCAGGCTTTCCACGGTTACGGGGAAAGCCTGATCGACTACAACCACAAGGCCACCTATATCGGCCTGGGCATCTCCCTGCTGGAGTGGTACTGATGAGCGAGGTGACGATTTACCACAATCCGGCCTGCGGCACTTCGCGCAACGTGCTGGGCCTGATCCGCAACGCCGGCATCGAACCACGGGTGATCGAGTACCTGAAGACGCCGCCGGATCGCGAGACCCTGACCGCGCTGATTGCGCGGATGGGCGTGCCGGTGCGCGAGGTCGTGCGCGCCAAGGAACCCATCCACGCCGAACTGGGACTGGACCAGCCGGGCGTGGACGACGGCACGCTGATTGAGGCGATGCTCGCCCACCCGGTCCTGATCAACCGCCCCATCGTGGTGACGCCCGACGCGGTGAAGCTGTGCCGCCCCTCGGAGACGGTGCTGGACATCCTGCCGCAACCGCAGCGCGGCGCCTTCAGCAAGGAAGACGGCGAGCCGGTGGTGGACGCGGCCGGAAACCGGCTGGCCTGACGTACACTCGGCGGGTACGGATACCCGCTTCGTCCGGAAAGGAATCGCATGCCACGCAAGCACCGCTCGTTCTTCGCCTACGCCTCCGCCCTGCTCGGCCTGCTGAGCCTGATGGCGGTGCTGTGTTTCCGCTTTCCGGAAATGCTGACCAGCAAGGAATTCCGCGCGGTCTACAGCGAGCAGTTCGCCCGCCACCTGCTGCTGATCGGACTGAGCGCGGCGTTCGTGCTCGGCACGCTGGCGATCCTGCGCGATCGCAACAAGCGCATCGCCCTGGTCGGCGTGGGCAGCGCGACCCTGGCGGTGCTGCTGGGCGGCACCAACGTGCAATTCGACGCCATCGGCAAGACGCCCTACTCGCTGGGCCTGGACTGGTTCGTGATCTCGCTGTTCTTTTCGGCGCTGGTGTTCGTGCCGTTGGAACGCTATCTGGGCAAGCGCCGGATCTCGCCGCTGCGGCCGGGCTGGCGCACGGACGTGGCGTACTTCTTCATGAGCCACGTGCTGGTGCAGTTCATCCTGATCCTGGTCACCGCCTCCACTTCGACGATCGCGGGACTGGCCGCGTTCCCGGCACTGAAGGACGCGATCCAGTCGCTGCCGGTGTGGGCGCAGTTCCTGCTGGCGGTGTTCGTGGCCGATCTGGCCCAGGCGCTGCTGCATCGCGCCTACCACAACGTGCCATGGCTCTGGCGTTTCCACGCCGTGCACCATTCCAGCCGGGAAATGGACTGGCTGGCCGGATCGCGCATCCACTTCGTCGAGATCGTCATGACCCGCAGCGCGGTGCTGCTGCCGCTGCTGGTGCTCGGCTTCTCGGCGCCGGCGGTGAACGCCTACGTGATCCTGGTTGGCCTGCAGGCGGTGCTGGCGCACGCCAACCTGGGCATCCGCTTCGGCTGGCTGGAATACCTGCTGGTGCTGCCGCGCTACCACCATTGGCACCACGCCCGGCACAAGGACTACCTGGACGTGAACTACGCCATCCACCTGCCGCTGGTGGACATGCTGATGGGCACCTTCAAGCTGCCGCCGCGCCAGGAGGACTGGCCGGAGGAGTACGGGGTGATGAAGCTGGAAACGGTCCCGCGCGGCATCGTGCGCCAGCACCTGATGCCGTTCCAGGGCGGGCGCAAGTTCGACGAATACGTCGACTGAGCGAGGCGCCCCGGTTCAGCCGGGCCGCCTCGCGCGAAACCGATCAGGTCCAGTCGGTCAGCCCTTCGCGGGCATAGACTTCCTTGAACGCGGGGCGCGACTTCATGCGATCGGCGTAGGCCTTCAGCACCGGCCAGGTGTCGGACGGCTTCGGCATGTTGCGCGACCAGCGCATCAGCATGGTGGTCATGAAATCGACCGCGGTGAGCGGATCGCCCACCATCCACGGACCATCGGCTTGCAGGTGATCGGCCACGCGCTGCCAGGCGGCCTCGATGCGCTGGCGCGCGTGCGCGCGCACCGCCTCGGCGTTTTCCGCGCCGGCGATTTCGTCGGAGTAGAACCAGGCGCGATAGGCCGGCAACAGCGTGTTGGCCATGAACAGCATCCACTGGTAGTAGCGCGCGCGTTCCGGCGTTCCCGCCGGCGGCGCGAGATTCGCCTGCGGATGGCGATCCGCCAGATGCAGCAGGATGGCCGCCGACTCGGTGATCACCTGCCCGTCCAGATCCAGCGCCGGCACTACGCCGGCCGGATTGACCTTCAGGTATCCGGGCGCCTTCTGGTCGCGCTTGTCGAAGTCCAGCAGATGCAGCCGGTGCGGGATGTCCAGTTCGATCAGCAGCCAATGCACGACCAGGCTGGCGGTGCTGGGGGAGTAGTACAGGGTGGTGGTCATGATGCTCCTCTTGGTTCCGCCGCACCGCGATCGCGGGCACGGCCGATAAGTCCCAGATGCGTATGGGCGAAGCCCGATTCGTATTTCAGGCCATATCCCGGGGCGCGCTCGAAACCGACATGCGCCAGCCAGATCAACGCGATGCCTTCGGGGACTTCGCCCGGGTTCAGGCCACCACCACCGGAATCTTGCCGATGCGCGCCTGCCATTCCTTCGGGCCGGTGTTGTGCACCGAGGTGCCCTGCGAATCGACCGCGACAGTGACCGGCATGTCCTGCACCTCGAACTCGTAAATCGCTTCCATGCCCAGGTCGGCGAAACCGACCACGCGCGCGGCCTTGATCGCCTTGGATACCAGGTAGGCCGCGCCACCGACCGCCATCAGGTAGGCCGACTGGTGCTTCTTGATCGCCTCGATGGCGGCCGGGCCGCGCTCGGCCTTGCCGACCATGCCCAGCAGGCCGGTCTGCGCCAGCACCTGTTCGGTGAACTTGTCCATGCGGGTGGCGGTGGTGGGACCGGCCGGGCCCACCACTTCGTCGCGCACCGGATCGACCGGGCCGACGTAATAGATGAAGCGACCCTTCAGATCCACCGGCAGCGGCTCGCCCTTGTTGAGCATGTCGACCATGCGCTTGTGCGCGGCATCGCGACCGGTCAGCAGCTTGCCATTGAGCAGCAGCACTTCGCCGGGCTTCCAGTTGGCGACGTCCTCGCGGGTCAGCGTGTCGAGATCGACCCGGCGCCCCTTGGAAGCGTCGTAGGTCAGTTCCGGCCAGTCTTCCAGCGACGGCGGATCCAGCATCACCGGGCCGCTGCCGTCGAGGGTGAAATGAGCGTGGCGGGTGGCCGCGCAGTTGGGAATCATCGCCACCGGCAGGTTGGCGGCGTGGGTCGGATAATCCTTGACCTTGATGTCCAGCACCGTGGTCAGGCCGCCCAGTCCCTGCGCGCCGATACCCAGCGCATTGACCTTCTCGTACAACTCCAGGCGCAGTTCCTCGGCGCGGTTGGAAGCGCCGCGAGCCTGCAGGTCGGTGATGTCGATCGGTTCCATCAGCGCTTCCTTGGCCAGCAGCATCGCCTTCTCGGCGGTGCCGCCGATGCCGATGCCGAGCATGCCCGGCGGGCACCAGCCCGCCCCCATGGTCGGCACGGTCTTGAGCACCCAGTCGACGATCGAGTCGGACGGGTTGAGCATGGCGAACTTCGACTTCGCCTCCGAGCCACCGCCCTTGGCGGCGACGATGACCTCGACCGTATTGCCCGGGACAACCTTGACGTTGACCACGCCCGGCGTGTTGTCCTTCGTGTTGGTGCGCTTGCCGGCCGGATCCGCCAGCACCGAGGCGCGCAGCTTGTTGTCCGGGTGGTTGTAGGCGCGGCGCACGCCTTCATGGACCATGTCCTCCACGCCCATCGTGGCGTCGTCCCAGCGCACGTCCATGCCGATTTCCAGGAACACGGTGACAATGCCGGTGTCCTGGCAGATCGGGCGGTGGCCCTCGGCGCACATGCGCGAGTTGATCAGGATCTGGGCGATGGCGTCCTTGGCCGCCGGCGACTCCTCGCGCTCGTAGGCGGCGGCGAGGTTCCTGATGTAATCGACCGGGTGGTAGTAGCTGATGTACTGCAGCGCGTCGGCGATGGACTGGATGAGGTCTTCTTGCTTGATCGAGGTCATGGAGCTTGGAGCCGGGGCTGCCGGTGGGTAGCGGGCGGAGCCTGCCATTTTAGGCCAAAGTGGCGGCCCGGCCGGTTGTCACGCCGTGCCGCCCTGCCCCGTCCTGGCCCCATGAACGCCGAAACCACCTTCCAGAGCCACCGTTCCCGCCTGTTTTCGCTCGCCTATCGGTTGCTGGGCAGCCGCAGCGACGCCGAGGACGTGGTCCAGGACACCTGGCTGCGCTGGCGCCAGGCCGATACTGCCGCCATCCGGGATCCGGAGGCCTGGCTGGTGACCGCCGCCAGCCGGCTGGGCATCGACCGCCTGCGCGCCGCCAAGCTCCAGCGCGAACGCTACCCCGGCCCCTGGCTGCCTGAACCGGTCGAAATCGACGACCGTCCCGGTCCGGAACATGGCGCCGAACTGGCCGAGCAGGTCTCGCTGGCATTCCTGGCCGTGCTGGAGCGGCTGGGACCGGAGGAACGCGCAGCGTTCCTGCTGAAGGAAGCCTTCGACTACGACTACGGCCATATCGCCGAACTGATCGGCCACAACGAGGCCAACTGCCGCCAGATGGTGCATCGCGCGCGCGAACGTCTGCAGGCCGCGCGGCCACGTTTCGATGTCGCGCCGGAACGCCACCGGCGCCTGCTGGAACGGTTCATGCATGCCGCGCGGGTGGGCAACAGGGAGGCGATCGCCGCGCTGCTGCACGAGGATGCGCGGCTGGTGTCCGACGGCGGCGGCAAGGCGACCGCGGCGATCCGCCCACTGCACGGCAACGAACGCATCGCACGCCTGTTCTGGGCTGCGTATCGGCGTCCGCAGCCCGATACCGAATGGCGCATGGGGCGGGTCAACGGCGAGCCGGCGGTGCTGCGCTACCGCGATGGCCGGCTGGTGTCGGCAATGGTGGCGATCAGCGATGGCGAACGCATCGCCGAACTGCTGACCGTCATGAATCCGGACAAGCTTCCAGCCCACGGAAGTGTCACGCCCGCGAACAGGCCACCGTCCCTGGGGTGAAGCGCGACATTCCGTCCGCGCATTCCGGAAACACCGATGTCGCTCCCCCGCGTCGATTACACCACCCTGGCCAACGAAGCCTACAAGGGCCTGTTGAAAGTCAGCCACGGCCTGCACCACGGTTCGCTGGACGCCGTCCTGCTGGATCTGGTCAAGCAGCGCGCCTCGCAGATCAATGGCTGCACCTTCTGCCTCGACATGCACGGCAAGGCCTTGCGCGAAGCCGGCGTCGAGCCGCGTAAGCTCGACACCCTCGCCGCGTGGCATGAAAGCCCGTTCTACGATCCGCGCGAACGCGCAGCGCTGGCCTGGACCGATGCCCTGACCCGGGTCGGCGAGACCCATGCGCCTGACGAGGTCTACGCCGGCCTGCTGCCGCATTTCGACGAAACCCAGATCGCCGAACTGACCTTCGTCATCGCCATCATCAACGCCTGGAACCGGATGGGTGTCGGACTGCGTTCGCCGCTTCCGGGAACCTGAACACCCGCCAGGCATTCCACGCGACGTGGCCACGCGGCCACGTCGTTTCCCGCGGGCCGGGCCGAGCAGGCACAATGCGCCATGGCTTCCGCCCCCGTTCCCCCCACCGCCGCCGGCACCAAGCCCCGGCGCGGTGAAAAGTCCGGCCCCAGCCTGCGCGATCGCTTCAACGCGATGCGCAACCTGCCGCCTTTCCTGAAACAGATCTGGGCGACCAGCCCCGGCCTGACCCTGGCCAGTCTCGGCCTGCGCCTGATCCGCGCGCTGCTGCCGGTCGCCACGCTGTACGTGGGCAAGCTGATCATCGACGAAGCGATCCGCCTGGTCGGGCTCGGGCTGCCGCAGGCCGGACTGGTCGAGGTTTGGCGCGATGGACAGCTCGACACCTTGCTCGGCCTGCTGGCGCTGGAGTTCGGCCTGGCGATCCTGTCCGATCTGCTGGGCCGGTTCGTCAGCTATGCCGATGCGCTGCTGTCGGAACTGTTCACCAACGCCACCAGCATCCGCCTGATGGAACACGCGGCGCGGCTGGACCTGGAGGACTTCGAGGATCCGGACCTGCAGGACAAGCTGGATCGCGCGCGCCGCCAGACCATGGGGCGGATGAACCTGATGAGCCAATTGTTCGGGCAGGCGCAGGACGCGATCACGGTGATCAGTTTCGCCGCCGGCCTGCTGGTGTACGCGCCCTGGCTGATCCTGCTGCTGGTGGTGGCGCTGGTGCCCGCGTTCGTCGGCGAGGCGCATTTCAACGCGCTGGGCTATTCGCTCAACTTCCAGTGGACGCCGGAACGGCGGCAACTGGAATACATCCGCCAGACCGGCGCCAGCGTGGAAACGGCCAAGGAGGTGAAGATCTTCAACCTCCACCGCTTCCTGATCGATCGCTACCGGCAGCTGGCCGAAGGCTTCTACCGCGCCAACCGTGCGCTGGCCCGGCGTCGTGCGTTGTGGGGCACGCTGCTGGCCGGCCTGGGCACGCTGGGCTATTACGTGGCCTATGGCTACATCGCCTGGCGCACGGTGCGCGGTGATTTCAGCATCGGCGACCTGACCTTCCTGGCCGGCAGCTTCCTGCGCTTGCGCCAGTTGCTGGAAGGCCTGCTGATTGGATTCTCGCAGGTCGCCGGGCAGGCGCTGTATCTGGACGATCTGTTCTCGTTCTTCGAAATCCGCCCGGAAATCGTCTCGCCGCCCGGGGCCGCGCCGGTGCCGCGCCCGATCCGCGAGGGCTTCCGCTTCGAGAATGTCGGCTTCCGCTATCCCGGCGCCGAGCGCTGGGCGGTGCGCGGGCTGGACTTCCAGCTGCGCGCCGGCGAGGTGCTGGCGCTGGTCGGCGAGAACGGCGCCGGCAAGACCACCCTGGTCAAGTTGCTGGCGCGGCTTTACGACCCGGACGAAGGCCGCATCCTGCTGGACGGGCGCGATCTACGCGAATACGACATCGACGATCTGCGCGCCGGCATCGGCGTCATCTTCCAGGACTTCGTCCGCTACCACCTGACCGCCGGCGAGAACATCGGTGTGGGCCAGGTGGATGCGATGGGCGACGATGCGCGCATCCGCGAATCCGCGCGCCGTTCGATGGCCGACGAGGTGATCGCCTCGCTGCCGAACGGCTACGACCAGTTGATCGGCCGCCGCTTCAAGACCGGTGTGGATCTGTCCGGCGGGCAGTGGCAGAAGATCGCCATCGCCCGCGCCTACATGCGCGACGCCCAGGTGATGATCCTGGATGAACCGACCGCCGCGCTGGACGCCCGCGCGGAGTTCGAGGTCTTCCAGCGCTTCAAGGAGCTGTCCAGCGAGCGCACCGCGGTGCTGATCTCGCACCGCTTCTCCAGCGTGCGCATGGCCGACCGCATCCTCGTGCTCAATGAAGGCAGGCTCGAGGCCAGCGGCACCCACGATCAGCTCATGGCCGAAGGCGGCCGCTACGCCGAACTGTTCGAACTGCAGGCCGCCGGTTACCGTTGACCCCAACCCCCAGGGAGATTTCCGATGCCCCATCGTTCCGCCCTCGCCCTTGCCATGTTCGCCGTCACCGCGCTGTCCGCCTGCCAGGCGCGCGATGGCGATTCCCAGCCAGCCGTCGCCGCGAAACCCGCGCCCGCGCAACCGCCGGCCGCGCGTGCCCTGTCCAGCGCACTGGGCAACATCCAGGTCAGCGTGCTCGCGCAGGGGCTGGATCATCCCTGGGGCCTGGCGCTGCTGCCGGAAGGCGGCTTCCTGGTCACCGAGCGCTCGGGGCAACTGCGCCGGGTTGGCGCCGATGGCGCGATCTCCGCGCCGCTGGCGGGCGTGCCGAAGGTGTTCGCCGAAGGCCAGGGTGGCCTGCTGGACGTCGTCCTCGCGCCGGATTTCGCCACCAGCCAGCGCATTTACCTGAGCTACGCCGAACCGGGCGACAACGGCACCGCCGGCACCGCGGTGGCCACCGCCACGCTGGGCGCCGATGCGCTGACGGAGGTGAAGGTCATCTACCGGCAGGAACCCAAGCTGGAGGGACCCAACCATTTCGGCTCGCGGCTGGCTTTCGACGGCCAGGGCCACGTGTTCATCAGCCAGGGCGAACGCAACCATCGGCCCACCTCGCAGGAACTGGGCAAGCTGCAAGGCAAGCTGGTCCGGCTGAACCTGGATGGCAGCGTGCCGCAGGACAATCCCTTCATCGGACAGGCCGATGCGCGTCCGGAGATCTGGAGCTACGGCCACCGCAACATGCAGGGCCTGGCCATCGATCCGCGCACCGGCAAGCTGTGGGAATCCGAGCATGGTCCGCGCGGCGGCGACGAGATCAACCTGCCGCAACCCGGCCGCAACTACGGCTGGCCGATCATCACCCACGGCATCAACTACTCCGGCCTGCCGATTCCGGAAGCGCAGGGCCGCGAAAAAGCCGGCTTGGAACAGCCCTATCACGTGTGGGAGAAGTCGCCGGGCCTCAGCGGCATGGCGTTCTACACCGGCCATGCCGGCTCGCCCTGGAACGACAGCCTGTTCCTCGGCTCGCTGGCCGAGCGCAACCTGATCCGCCTGAGCCTGAAGGGCGATGCGATCGTGTCGGAGGAACGCCTGCTCAACGAAATCGGCGAGCGCGTGCGCGACGTGCGCGTTGGTCCGGACGGCAGCGTCTACGTGCTGACCGACGAGAACGACGGCAAGCTGCTGCGGCTCGCGCCGCCGGAGGCCAAGCCATGATCCGTGCCGGCCTGTTGCTCGCCCTCGCCCTGCTGCCGTTCGCCGGACCCGCGCAGACACCGCAGGGGTTCGCCGATGCCAAGGCGCAGGCGGATCGCGACGAGGCCTCGCTGGATCCGGTGAAGCGCGCGGCCTTCCAGCAGGCGCAGTCGCGGCAACTGGAAAACAGCGTCGCCAACTGCGCCGATCCGCGCCACGACACCGCCGCGTTCGTGATCGTCGTCGAGGTGGACGCGCGCGGCCGCATCGTCCGCACCTGGCGCCAGGGCGACACCGCGCTGGCGGTCTGCGTGGAGAAGGAACTCAACGGGCGCTTCCTGGAGCCGCCGCCGCGCGCGCCGTTCCTGGCCGCGTTCGAACTGAGCTTCACCCCGTGAGCGTGGTCGACATCAATGCGTTGTTGCGCGCGCGGTTTTCGGCGGGCGCGCCGTTGCAGATCCCGCCGCCCTGCCTGCTGGACATGCAAGGCGAGGTGGTCGAGTACGTCGAAAGCGAATCGCTGCGCATGCGGTTTCCGGTCCTGGCGCGCTACCAGAATCCGATCGGCCACATGCAGGGCGGCTTCATCGTCGCTGCGCTCGACAACACCCTGGGTCCGTTTTCCTACCTGATCGCGCCGCCCAGCGCGACCACCTCGCTCAATACCCAGTACCTGCGCCCGGTGACGCCGGAAGTCGGCCACATCGTCTGCACGGCACGCCTCGTCGAACGCACCCGCGGCCAGCTGCACCTGGCCGGCGAGGTGCGTGGTCCTGACGGCAAGGTGCTGGCGCTGTGCCAGGCGGTGTGCCAGATCCTGCCGGAGCGTCCAGCGCGCTGATGCGTTGAGTTCCCATGTGGGAGCGACGTAAGTCGCGACCGGATGGCCGGTCACGCGGAAACGCCAACGTGATTCGTCGTGACAGGTGACAGGCCTGAAAGAGTGCGCCCGGTGGACGTCCCATCGCGACTCACGTCGCTCCCACAACTGCCGATGAAGCTCAGAACAACTCGCCTTGCGGTGGCACCGGAAGGGAGTAGTCCAGGTGGCCGTCCACCAGGCGCGCGGCGCGGGTCAGCGGGTGGATTTCGTGTCGTCCGTCGTCGAGCAGATGGCGGACCTCCCAGCCGTCGGCGGTGAAGGCGTCGGCGATCAGGCCGCGATGGCAGTTGCGCCAGTCCGCTTCGGCGCACAGGAACGCGGTCGGCCGGCGCCCGGCGACTTCGGCCAGCGCGGCGCGGGCATCGATGAAGGCCGCCGTCTGCATGTAGTCCGCGTAGCCGCGGAAGCCCCGCTGTCGCCAGGCGGTGTTCACCGAGTCCGGGCGCGGTTCGCGGCGTCCGCCCAGCGAAGGCATCGGCCGGTAGTCGATATCCAGATCCGACAGGCCACGCATCAGCGCGGCGCCTGCGAACTGCGGATACCGTTGCGAGGCGGCGTAGCGGCGCACATCGGCCACGACCTCGATGCCCGCAGCGGTGAGTATCGCCGCGAAGGCATGCCAGTCGCGGCTGGAATGCCCGATGGTCCAGATGCGGCGCGGCGCTTCAGGCAAGCTCGAACCGGTCCGCATCGAGCATCGCCGGGAAGCGCTCGCGGTACGTTGCCAGCGCGTCGGCCGAGATGGTCGTGGTGGTGACGCCCTCGCCCGGCCCCAGCTCCACCTGCGGTTGGCCGAGGAAATCGATCACCGCGCTGTCGCCGGAATAATCGAGGTTGTTGCCGTCGGTGCCGGCGCGGTTGACCGCCGCGACGAAGCACAGGTTCTCGATGGCGCGCGCGCGCAGCAGCGTGCGCCAGGCATGGGCGCGCGCCGCCGGCCAGTTGGCGACGAAGATCTGCAGATCGAAATCCAGCTGCCCCGGCCGCTCCACGTCGTAGCGGTTGCGGCAGAACACCGGGAAGCGCAGGTCGTAGCAGACCTGCGGATTGATCCGCCAGCCCTTCCATTCCACGGTCAGGCGCTCGCGGCCGGCGGCGTAGCGCTTGTGTTCGTTGGCGTAACGGAACAGGTGGCGCTTGTCGTAGCTGTGCAGTTCGCCATCGGGCGTGGCCCACAGCAGGCGGTTGAACACGCCCTCGCCGGTGCGCAGCTGCACGCTGCCGGTCACCGCCGCGTCGAGCTTGCGCGCCTGCGCGCGGATCCAGGCGACGGTTTCACCGTCCATGCCTTCGGCGCGGTCGATGGCATCGTTGCTGAAGCCGCTGGTGAAGGTCTCCGGCAGGATCACCAGATCCGTCTGGCCCGCCAGCGGCGCGATCAGGTCGCCATAATACGCGCGGTTGCCGGCCGGGTCATGCCAGCGGGTGATGCCCTGGACGAGGGAGAGGCGCAGGTCCTGCATGTCGGTCTGGATCCGTCTGGTGATGGAAAACTACAGCTTCTTCAGGCGTTCGATGGCCGCGTCCAGCGTGGCCGCATTCTTGGCGAAGCACAGGCGCGCCAGGCGCTGATCCGCCGGCGCGTTCTCGTAGAACGGCGACAGCGGAATCGCGGTGACGCCATGTTCGATGGTCAGCCAGCGCACGAACTCGGTGTCCGGCAGATCGCTGACCGCCGAATAGTCCACCAGTTGGAAATATCCGCCCGGCACCGGCAGCGGCTTCAGGCGGGTTTCCAGCAGCTGCGCGCGGAAGCGATCACGCTTTTCCTGGTAGAACGCGCCCAATTGCTCGTAATGCTCCGGTTCGTCGCGGATCATCGCCGCGAACGCATGCTGGGCCGGCGCGAACGTGCAGAACACGTTGTACTGGTGGACCTTGCGGAATTCGGCGCTCAGCGCGGGCGGCGCGATCGCGTAGCCGATCTTCCAGCCGGTGCAGTGGTAGGTCTTGCCGAAGCTGGACACCACGAAGGCGCGCTCGGCCAGTTCCGGGTAGCGCAGCACCGATTCGTGCCGGCGACCGTCGAACACGATGTGCTCGTAGACCTCGTCGGAGATCAGGAAGATGCCGGTGTCGCGCAGGATCTCGGCCAGCGCCTTCATGTCCGTTTCGTCGAGCATCGCGCCGGAAGGATTGTGCGGGCTGTTGATGATCAGCAGGCGGGTGCGCGGCGTGATCGCGGCGCGGATCTTGTCCCAGTCCACCGCGAAGCTGCGCGGATCCAGCGCGACATGGACCGCGCGCGCACCGGCCAGTTCGATCGCCGGCTCGTAGCTGTCGTAGGCCGGATCCAGCACGATCACTTCCTCGCCCGGGCGCACCACCGCGTGGATGGCATTGAACAGGGCTTCGGTGGCGCCACTGGTGACGGTGATTTCGGTGTCCGGATTGACCTGGCGACCGTAGCAGCGCAGCACCTTCCCGGCGATCGCCTGGCGCAGCGGCGCCACGCCGGTCATCGGTGCGTACTGGTTGTGGCCCTCGCGCATGGCGCGGTCCAGTTCGTCGACCAGCCGTTG
Source organism: Pseudoxanthomonas sp. PXM04 (assembly GCF_014851695.1). Classification (NCBI taxonomy): domain Bacteria; kingdom Pseudomonadati; phylum Pseudomonadota; class Gammaproteobacteria; order Lysobacterales; family Lysobacteraceae; genus Pseudoxanthomonas; species Pseudoxanthomonas sp. PXM04. Next base: position 900,207 of record NZ_JACVAG010000001.1, on the reverse strand, counting down.
CGGCACCGCGAAATCGGGGAAGCCCTGCCCCAGATTGACTGCCCCGTGCTCGGCGGCCAGTTGCGACATCACGGTGAAGATGGTGGTGCCCACCTTGGGCAGCTTGGTTTCGAGAGGCATCCGCCGGTCCGGTCTCACAGGGGGACTGCGGAGTGTACGCAATGAAGGTGTCCGGCGATGATGGGGCCATGAACGGATACAGCGTTCCCGATCCGGAAAAATGCCGACTGGCGCGGGCCTGGTGCGCGGCCCGCTACGAGGTGCTGCTGGACGAGCGCGCCTGGCCGCTGCGGATCGGCAAGCCGGCGGCGGCGCTGGAGGCGCGCCTGCCGGCCCGCGACTACCTGTGGATCACGGCCTGGAACCCGCCTCTGACCACGCGCACCGACGAGGACAACCGCGCGGCCGATCGGCGCCTGCTGGCCCGCTTGGGCGAGGCCGGACATGTCCATGTGCCGGCCCGGGCCGGCGACGACCGCGGCGGCTGGCTCGAACCCGGCTGGCTGGTGCTGGATCTGGCACGCGAGGACGCTGATGCGCTCGCGCGCGCCTTTTCCCAGGGCGGCATCCTGCACTGGCGGCAAGGGCAACCGGTCCGGCTGAGGCTGATGTGGACGCGACCAGGCGATGCGCCGGATCTTCCGGCGGTGGAATGGGCCGGCTGAGCGCCAGCCGCGCAAGGAGCACCGCGTGGGGGCTCGCATACAATAGCCGGCTGATTGCCGCCCGAGACCCGCCTTCTTCGAAGGCTTCCGCCTGATGATCGATTCCGTTCCGACCCCTCCGCCGCTGCTGGCCGCCCGTGGCCTGGCTTTTTCGCGCAACGACGAACCGGTGTTCGGCCCGCTGGAATTCGCCGTCAATGCCGGCGAGGCATTGCTGGTGCAGGGCGGCAACGGCGCCGGCAAGACCACCCTGCTGCGCGTGCTGGCCGGCCTGCTGCGCGCCGACCGCGGCGACATCGAGATCGATGGCCGCCCCGCCAGCGCCATCCAGCGTTCGCGGGCGATCGCCTACCTGGGCCACCTGCCCGCGCTGAAGGCGGACCTGGACACGCTGGAGAACCTCCATTTCCTGTGCGGCCTGCACGGTCGCCGCGCCCGCCAGATGCCGGGCAACGCGCTGGCGATGGTCGGCCTGGCCGGTTACGAGGACGCGCTGGCGCGGCAACTCTCCGCCGGGCAGAAGAAGCGGCTTTCGCTGGCCCGGCTGTGGCTGTCGCCGGCGCCGCTGTGGCTGCTCGACGAGCCCTACGCCAATCTAGACCTGGAGGGCATCAACCTGGTCAACCGGATGATCTCCGCGCACCTGCGCAGCGGTGGCGCCGCGCTGGTCACCACGCACGGCGCCTACGCGGCGCCGCCCGTGCAGACCCGGATGCTGATGCTGGGAGGTGCGGCATGAGCACGCCCGGCCTGTGGTCCTCCGCGTCGGCGCTGGTCGTACGCGACCTGCGCCTGATGTGGCGCCGTCGCGGCGACGCGCTGCAACCGGCGCTGTTCGCCCTGCTGGTGGTGGTGGTGTTCGCGCTCGGCCTGGGCGGCGAACCCGAAGCGCTGGGCAAGGTCGCCTCGGCGGTGATCTGGGTGGCGGTGCTGCTGGCCGGCCTGCTGTCGCTGGACACGCTGTTCCGGGGTGATGCCGAGGACGGTTCGCTGGAACAATGGATCCTCGCGCCGGTGCCGCTGGCCTGGCTGGTCGCGGTACGCGTGCTGACCCACTGGGCGACCACCGCGCTGCCGCTGATCCTGGTGACCCCGCTGCTGGGCGAACTGCTGCACCTGCCGCGCCCGCAACTGCCGGCCCTGCTCGCCTCGCTCGCGCTGGGCACGCCGTTGCTGAGCCTGCTCGGCGCCGTGGTCGCCGCGTTGACGGTCGGCATGCGACGCTCGGGCATTCTGGTCGCGCTGCTGGCACTGCCGCTGTACGTGCCGATCCTGGTGTTCGGCGCCGGCAGCGTCGCCGCCAGCGCGCAGGGCCTGGACGGCAGCGGCGCGCTGCTGCTGCTCGGCGCCGGTCTGGTGATGGCGCTGGTGCTGGCACCGCTGACCGCCGCCGCCGCGATCCGCATCGCCCTCAACTGATTCCTCGCCGCCCATGACGGATTTCCCCGAACCGCCGCACCATCCGTCCGACAAGTCCTCGCGCCCGCGCACCGATGTGTCCGGGCGGATCGAACTGCGCATCGAGCGATTCATCGAGGCGGCCACCGAAGTGTTCCTGGAAAAGGGCTACCGCAATGCGCGCCTGAACGACGTGGTCGCGCGCTCGGGTGGCTCGCTGTCCACGCTCTACAACGCGTTCGGCGACAAGCACGGGCTGGCGCTGGCGATCATGAAGCGCAGCATCGCCGCCTTCGGCGAGGGCCTGGAAATGCTGTACCGCTCCGACCTGCCGCCCGAGCAGGCGCTGCCGCTGGCGGCCGAGCGCATGGTCGAGGAAATCCTGTCGCCGGGCCGCATCGTCACCCACCGCATCGTGGTCGGCGAGGGCTTGTGCTTTCCGGAGTTGCGCGACTGGTTCATGGAACATGGCGTGACGCCGGCCGAGCGCCTGCTCACCCAGTACTTCGAGCGCGAGAAACTGAGCGGACGGCTCATTCTGGAGCACCCCGCCATCGTCGCGGACCGCTTCTACATGATGGTGTTCGGCGGCGTGATCCTGCGTTCGGTCAACGGCCGCATCGGCGTGGCCGACAAGCCGCGGGTCAAGGTGGAAGCCCGCGAAGCGGTATCGATCTTCCTGGAAGGCGTCCTGCCCCGCCCACGGGCCTGATCCGGCATTCGTAGCGGAAAATCCCCTTCGCGTCCCGCCGGCCCACCGGGTCGCGCGCCGGCAAATGCTGCACCGCAGCTTGATCTCCATCACGCATTCATTCAGCGTTTATCGTAATGAACGTTACAAGCCCTGCGGCTAGCCAGCCTTGGCCAGCCAGGCGCAAGGGAGAACAGGATGCGGCGCGCATTGTTGGCTCTGATGTTTGTTCTGGCGGCGGCGGCCATGCTCGGGGCCAGCTGGCTGGCGCCGGTGATGGCGCAGAGCGCCCCGGCCGGTTTTGATCCCTCGAAGCTCCCCGCCACCCATTTCGGCAGCCAGGACGGCAAGGCCCACGATTTCGCCGACGCGCCGGGTTTCGCCTTCGCCACCGTACCGGCCAACCCGTTGCAACCGACCGCCAAGCCGATCGGCGAGGCGACCTGCACCGCCTGCCACGGCAAGGAACAGGCCAACTTCGCCCACAGCGTGCATGCGCTCGGCATGCAGGCCGCGCAGCAGGCCAATCCGGCCACCCCGACCTGCGAGGCCTGCCATGGTCCCGGTTCGGCGCACGCCCAGAACCCGACCGCCAAGGGCAGCATCATCGCCTTCACCCACGACGGCGGCACGCCGGTGTCGGCGCAGACCGGCAGTTGCCTGGGTTGCCACGCCGGCGGTCCGCGCGACAGTTGGCTGGGCTCGGTGCACCAGCGCAACGATCTGTCGTGCAGCGATTGCCACAATCCGATGGCGCGCCTGTCCGCCGAAGGACTGACCGCGCGCCAGTCGGTCAGCGAGACCTGCGCGACCTGCCACAAGGACGTCCGCCAGCAGTTCAACCGCCGCTCGCACATGCCGTTGCCGGAAGGCGAGATGACCTGCGCCGATTGCCACAATCCGCATGGCACCCTCAACGCCTCGCTGCTCAAGACCGACACCGTCAACGAGACCTGCTACCAGTGCCACGCCGAAAAGCGCGGACCGTTCCTGTTCGAACACGCGCCGGTGCGCGAGAGCTGCCTGAACTGCCACACCCCGCACGGCTCCAACCAGCACGCGCTGCTGGTGGCGCCGGTGCCGATGCTGTGCCAGCAGTGCCACTCGCACACGCGCCACCCGAACGATCTGCTGACCAGCGCGTCGCTGGGCACCGGTCCCGCGCCGGACGAGCGCCTGATGGGACGCGGCTGCCTGACCTGCCACGCGCAGATCCACGGTTCCAACCACCCGTCCGGTCCCCGTCTCCACAAGTAGCGGAGGGAGCATGATGGTCTCGACGTTCCGCACGCCCCGGTTGCCGCAAGTGGCCGCGCTGGCCATGGCGCTGTCGTTGGCCGCCACCGCGCGGGCCCAGGACAGCGGCCTGGGCACCGACCTGCATTTCGGCAACGCGCTGGACACCACCGGGATGCATGGCATCGGCTGCGATGCCGACGGCATGAGCTGGCTGCACGCCGGTTCCCGGCGCACGCCGACCGGTTTCCTGTATCCCTGCGCGCCCGCGTGGCCCGAGCTGAAACCGCACGGCGAATGGGCCTACGAAGGCAGCGTGGGTTTGGGTTACCTGCACGTGTCCGGCGACGAACGCGCGACCCAGTGGCGCCGCTTCAACGATTTCGATGATGGCGTGATGGTGGATGCGCGCTTCCGCCTGCAACGCGCCAGCGACGGCAGCTACCTGGATTTCCGTGCCAGCCGCATCAACGAGCACAACCAGTTCTATCGCGCGGTGTTCGGCCGCGCCGGCAAGTTCCGCGTACAGGCCTTCGTGCGCACCCAGCCCAACGTGACCAGTGGCAACGCGCGTTCGATCTGGAACGGCGTTGGCAGCCAGCACCTCACCCTCGCCGGTGGCCTGACGCCGGCCGCCAGCACTCCGGCGCAGGTGGCCGCGGTGGCGGGCGCGCAGCCCGAGCGCTTCCTGCGCGTGGTCCGCGACAAGCAGGGCTTGGGCATCAACTATTTCCTCAATCCACGCTGGGCGGCCTACTTCAACGCCAGCCACGAACAGCGCGAAGGCGCGCGTCCGTTCGGCGGACCGTTCTTCTTCAACTACCCGTTCCCTGCCAACGGCGGCATCTACGAGATCCCGCGCCCGATCGACGACAGCACGGTGAACGTCAACGGCGGCGTGCGCTTCACCGGCAACCTGTGGCGAATGGACGTCAGCTATACGGGTTCGTTCTTCCGCAACCGCTTCAACGGCTACGACTACCAGGTGCCGTATGGCCTGTACTCGGTGGTGCCGGGCGTGACCCCGCCGCCGCGCACCAGCGGCGAATTCGCCTACGAACCGGACAACGACTATCACCAATTACGTGCGGCGTTCACCCGCAAACTGCCGTGGAACGGCGAACTGACCCTCAACACCTCGCTGGGCACGATGCGCCAGAACGAACGCCTGCTGGCGCCGATGAACTGCCAGGGCCAGTTCGGCCTGCCGATCGGGCCGGGCTTCCTGTTCGACTGCGCCGACTGGAACACCCCGGATGCGCTGTCGCGCAAGACCGCCGATCTCGGCATCGACACCCAGCGCCTGGACGTGCGCGCGGTGTTCCAGCCGCGTACCACGCTGACCGTGCGCGGGCAGGCCAAGTACTATCGCGAGGACTATGACGGCACGTACCAGGCCTACAACCCGCTGACCGGCCAGTGGGGCTATGTGGCGGAGAACGGTTCGCAGGGCAGCGTGGTTCCCGGCGAAATGGGCGTGTGGGATCCGCTGCTCGCGCCCTCGGTGATCACCCGCGTGCGCAACCTGCCGCTGGACAAGGAAACCCGGGAGGTTTCCATGGGCCTGGACTGGCGCCCCACCCAGCGCAACACGCTGGGCGTGACCTACACCCACACGGCCATTGAACGCGCCCATCGCGAAGTCGCGACCACCCGTGACGACAGCCTGCGCCTGACCTGGAACAACCGCGCCCGCGAATGGCTGACCCTGCGCGCCAACTACACCTACCTGGATCGCAGCGGCAGCCGCTATTTCTACGATCCCTACGAATTCACCTTCTCCACCGACCTGCCCGGCTTCGTCGAGCCCGCCGGTGGCGTGCCCGCGCACACGGTGTCGGCGCTGCGCAAGTACGACCTCGCCAGCCGCAGCCAGCACAAGCTGGATCTGATGGCCACCTTCATCCTGCCGCGCGAGATGACCCTGTACGCATCGCTGCGCGGCGAACGCAACGACTACGACGCCGAGCTGGGCCGGCAGGACTACGACACCCGCGGCGCCAGCCTGCAATGGGAATGGCAGCCCGCCACGACCACCGTCGCCAGCGCCTGGCTGGGTTACGACCGCTCGGATCTGGGCATCGCCAACGTCAACGACGCGGCACTGACGCCGGATCCGACGCTGGGCGGCCCGACCTATCCGCAGGCCAACCGCTGGTGGCTCGACGATCGCCAGCGCAACCGTTACGCCGGCATCAACCTCACCCAGGCCATCGGCCGCGCCCAACTGGACGTGGCGTGGAACTGGACCGATTCGCGCGGCACCACCCGCTACCGCTTCGCCTCGCCCGGCGCGCTCGCCAATCCCACGCTGGCGGCCTCGGCCGATGGCCGCTATCCGCCGATGATCTACCGGGTCAATTCGCTGTCGGTGGGGCTGAGTTTCCCGCTCGGCGCGCGCACGCGGATGCGTGTGTTCGACACCTACGAACGCGGTCGCCTGTCGGACTGGCACTACCTGGGTTTCGACGAGGCTCGGGTATTCGATCATCGCGTCTATACCGATGGCGGCCCCGGCGACTACCGGGTCAATCTGGTTGGCGTGAGCCTGGAGGTGTCGCTATGAACCCGTCCACCGGCACCGGCCTGTTCACCGCCATCGTGTTCGCGCTGGGTGTGGCGGCGCTGGCCGGCACGAGCGAATCGGTCGCCCAGGATCCCGCCGCGCAGACGTCCCCGGAAAACACGCCGGCCGACACCGCGCCAGCCGAACCCGCCGCGACCATGGCGCCCGCCGCCAAGCCGCCCGCTTATCGTGATCTGCGCCGGATCACTCGCCTGCGCGGCGACCCGGCGGCCGGCAAGGCCAAATCCGAACTGTGCGCGGCCTGCCACGGCGCCGCCGGCATCTCGATTGCGCCGAACTTTCCCAACCTGGCCGGCCAACGCGCCGAGTACCTGTACTGGGAACTGGTCGAATACCAGAGCGGCGCGATGCCGGAATCGGCGATGACGCCGCTGGCCGCCAGCCTGAACGACCAGGACATGCGCGATCTCGCCCTCTACTACGCCAGCCTGCCCGCCGGCCGCGCGCCCGCGCAGGAAGAAGCGCCGGCACCGGATACGGCCCTGCTGGAACGGGGTCGGCAGTTGTTCATGGAAGGCGACCCCGGCAAAGGACTGCCACCCTGCCAGGGCTGCCACGGCGCGGACGCCGGCGGCCATCCGCTGGCCGCGCGCGACGATCGCGATGGCCATGCGCCGTGGTCGGCGTATCCTTCGCTGCGTGGACAGAACGCGATCTACCTGCAGGTGCGCCTGAATGCCTTCCGCACCGCCCAACTCCATCATTCGACCAACGATTTCGTGATGGGCGGCGTCGGCCAGCGACTGGACGACGACACCATCTCCGCCCTGTCGGCCTGGCTGGCCGCGCAGGGTCCCTGAACCACCCGTCCCAACCCCACGTCCCGGAGAATTTCCATGAACCACCGCTTTGCCTCCTGCCTCGCCCTGCTCGCCCTGGCCGCCTCGCCGCTGGCCGCCCGCGCCGCCACCTGCTCGGTCAACCTGGAGGGCAACGACGCGATGAAGTACAACCTGTCCAACATCGACGTCAGCAAGAGCTGCACCACCTTCACCATCAACCTGAAGCACACCGGCAAGCTGGCCAAGAACGTCATGGGCCACAACGTGGTGGTCGCCAAGACCGCCGACATCGCCGGCATCGACACCGACGGCATCAAGGCCGGGCTGGCCGCCGACTACATCAAGGCCGGCGACACCCGCGTCATCGCCCACAGCAAGGTGGTCGGCGGCGGCGAAACCACCTCGGTTCAGATTCCGGTCGCCAAGCTCGCCGGAACCGGCCCGTTCTCGTTCTTCTGCAGCTTCCCCGGCCATTCGGCGCTGATGAAGGGCACCTTGACCCTCAAGCCTTGACCGGGGTCAAGACCAGCGGGGCCCCGCGCGGTTGGCGCGGCGGCCCCAAGTCTGGGAAAATGGGGTGATTTCACAGAACAGAGCTGCGGAGCGGGCCAGGGTGGCGCGCTCCATCGACCGCGAGCGATGAAACACCGTCCATGAATCCCCTCGTCCGCTGGTTCCACCAACTCGGTTCGCCGCCCTATTTCGATCGCTTCGCCGCCCGCTGGACGCCCTGGTGCTACCTGGCGGCGCTCGTGCTGTTCGGCTTCGGCCTGTGGCAGGCGCTGTTCGTGGTGCCCGCCGACTACCAGCAGAGCGACAGCTTCCGCATCCTCTACATCCATGTGCCGTCGGCGTGGATGAGCCTGTTCGTGTTCGGACTGATGGCGTTCTATGCAGCCATCGCGCTGATCTGGCGGATCAAGCTGTGCGAGATCCTCGCCATGGCCTGCGCGCCGATCGGCGCCGCCTTCACCGTCATCACCCTGGCCACCGGTTCGATCTGGGGCAAGCCGATGTGGGGCACCTGGTGGGACTGGGATCCGCGCCTGACCACGGAACTGATCCTGCTGTTCCTGTACCTGGGCGTGATGGGCCTGTACAACGCCATCGACGATCGCCGCGCCGCCGCGCGCGCCGCCGGCCTGCTGTCGATCGTGGGCGTGGCGCTGCTGCCGATCATCCGCTACTCGGTGGTGTGGTGGAACTCGCTGCACCAGGGCCAGACCATCAGCCTGATGGGCGGCTCGCGGATGGATCCGAGCATGATGCTGCCGCTGTGGCTGATGGTGGCGGCGACCAAGTTCTGGTTCGCCGGATCGCTGCTGGCGCGCGCCCGCGCCGACAACCTGCGCCGCGAGGCCGGCAAGGACTGGGTCGCGCGGCTGGCGGGGAGCAAGCCATGAATTACCTGCATTACGTGGTCGGCGCCTACGCCGTGTTCGCCGTGGTACTGCTGTGGGACTTCATTGCCCCGCGCCTGCAGATCCGCCGCGAACTGCGTGCCGCCCGCCTGCGCGCCGCGCGCGAAGCCCGCGCCGCCGCGCCCTCGCCGATGGAGTTGAACCGATGAATCCCGTCCGCCGCCGCCGCCTGATCTGGGTGCTGCTGCTGGTACTCGCCGCCGGCGTCGCCGCCTCGCTGATCGCGCTGGCGCTGCAACGCAACGTCGCCTACCTGTACACCCCCGCCGAAGTGCTGCGCGGCGAAGCCGGCGAGCATGCGCGCTTCCGCCTGGGCGGCATGGTCGAGAAGGGTTCGTTCAAACGCGAAACCGGCTCGCTGCAGGCGCACTTCCGGGTCACCGACGGCGATGCGCAGTTGCCCGTGGTCTACGACCGCATCCTGCCGGACCTGTTCCGCGAGGGCCAGGCGGTGGTGGCGACCGGTTCGATGAAGGACGGCGTGTTCGTCGCCGAGGACGTGCTGGCCAAGCACGACGAGACCTACATGCCCAAGGAAGTGGCCGACAAGATGGGCAAGGCACACCAGAAGCACGATGTGCCGACCGCCCCCGCGGCGGGGTCGACGAATTGATCCAATCCACGCCTCGCCAAGCCATGCCGTCGGGCGTGTGCTTCCGCCATCGCGTTGCAGCCCCGGCTGCGGGCATCTCCCTCCCTTTTTCCGGATCCCGTTGAGCCATGCTGCCTGAACTCGGTCAAGTCACCCTGATCCTGGCACTGCTGGTGTCCCTGATGCAGGCCATCCTGCCGCTGGCCGGCGCCCATCGCGGCAAGGCGGCGTGGATGGCGGTGGCGCGCCCGGCGGCCTACGGCCAGTTGTTCCTGCTGCTGGCGGCGTTCGTGGTCCTCACCGTGGCCTTCGTCACCCAGGATTTCTCGGTCAAGTACGTGGCGGAGAATTCCAATTCGCTGCTGCCGATGATGTACCGCTATTCCGCGGTATGGGGCGCGCACGAAGGTTCGCTGCTGTTGTGGGTGCTGGTGCTGGGCATCTGGACCGCCGCGGTCGCCGAGTTCTCCCGCCATCTGCCGGAAGCGGTGGTCGCCCGCGTGCTGGGCGTGATGGGCGTGGTCAGCGTCGGCTTCCTGGCCTTCCTGATCTTCACCTCCAATCCGTTCGCGCGGCTGCTGCCGGCGCCGCTGGAAGGGCGCGATCTGAATCCGCTGCTGCAGGATCCGGGCCTGATCATCCATCCGCCGATGCTCTACACCGGCTACGTCGGCTTCGTGGTGCCGTTCGCATTCGCCATCGCCGCGCTGCTGGACGGCCACATCGATGCGCGCTGGCTGCGCTGGACCCGTCCCTGGACCAACGTGGCCTGGGCATTCCTGACCCTGGGCATCGCGCTGGGCAGCTGGTGGGCCTATTACGAACTGGGCTGGGGCGGCTGGTGGTTCTGGGATCCGGTCGAGAACGCCAGCTTCATGCCGTGGCTGGCCGGCGCCGCGCTGCTGCATTCGCAGGCGGTCACCGAGAAGCGCGGCAGCTTCGGCGGCTGGACCCTGCTGCTGGCGATTGCCACCTTCTCGCTGTCGCTGCTGGGCACCTTCCTGGTCCGCTCGGGCGTGCTGACCAGCGTGCACGCGTTCGCCGCGGATCCTTCGCGCGGCCTGTTCATCCTGATCTTCCTCGGCGCGGTGGTCGGCGGTTCGCTGGTGCTGTACGTGCTGCGCGCACCGCGCATCGCCGGCGGCGCCTTCGTCGCCAGTTCGCGTGAAACCCTGCTGCTGGCCAACAACGTGCTGCTGGCCGCGGCCTGCGGCATGGTCCTGCTGGGCACCTTGTATCCGTTGCTGGCCGACGCGCTGGAACTGGGCAAGATTTCGGTCGGCCCGCCCTACTTCGGCCTGCTGTTCGTGGTGCTGATGACGCCGCTGGTGATGCTGCTGCCGTTCGGCCCTTTGACAAAGTGGCAGAAGGATCAGCCGCGCAAGCCGCTGGCGATGCTGATGCCGTGGCTGGTGGCGGCGCTGGTGCTGGGCGCCATCGCCTATTTCATGGCGCCCCAAGGACCACTGAAGACCGCGGCCGGCGTTGCCGCCGGTGCGTGGGTGGCGCTGGGCACACTGCGTTTCGTGTGGACCCGGCTGCGCGCCAACGGCAAGTTCACCCCGGAAATGCTCGGCATGGTGCTGGCGCACTTCGGCATCGCCGTGTTCCTGATTGGCGCGCTGCTGGTGGAAGCGCAGAACGTGCAGCGCGAACTGGCGATGAAGCCCGGCCAGACCATCGAGCTGGCCGGCTACGGCTTCCGCTTCGAGGGCGTGGAGGAAACCCGCGGCCCCAACTACCTGTCCGACCTGGGACACGTGCAGGTGCTGCGTGGCGACAAGCCGCTGGTGCGGCTGAATCCGGAAAAGCGCGCCTACGCCAGCGGCGGCCAGGTGATGACCGAGGCCGGCATCCGGCCCAGCCTGTTCGGCGATGTCTACGTGGCCCTGGGTGAACATCTTGGCGATGGCGCCTGGGCGGTACGCGTGCACATCAAGCCCTTCGTGCGCTGGATCTGGCTGGGCGCCCTGCTGATGGCGCTGGGCGCGTTCGTCACCGCCACCGATCGGCGTTTCCGCCGCAAACCCGAAGCGCTCAAACCCGAGGCCCAACCGGCATGAATACCCCTTCCGACACTCCCGGCCAGAACAAGTCGCGCGGCGCGCTGGTGTTCGCCGCGGTCATCATCGGCCTGTTCTTCGTCGGCCTGATGGGCCTGCTGGCCTACGGCGTCAAGCAATCCGGCCGCGCGGATCGCGAAGCCCTGCCCTCGCCGCTGATCGGCAAACCGGCGCCCGCCTTCGATCTGCCGCTGCTGCATGATCCGGCCACCCGCATCGACAACGCCGATCTGGCCGGCGCGCCTTACGTGATGAACGTGTGGGGCAGCTGGTGCCCGGAGTGCCGGGTCGAGCATCCGGTGCTGACCAAGTTCGCCCTGACCAAGCGCGTGCGCTTCATCGGCTACAACCTCAAGGACGAGCGTGGCGAAGCGCTGCGCTGGCTGGAGCAGTTCGGCAATCCCTACGTGCTGGTGATTGCCGACGAGGACGGCCGCGCGGCGATCGACTGGGGCATCTACGGCGCGCCGGAAACCTTCCTGGTCGACGCCAAGGGCATCGTGCGCTGGAAGCATGTCGGCGCGGTCACCGACGAGATCATCGCCAAAGAACTGATTCCGGCGCTGGAAAAGGCGGAAGCGCAACAATGAGCGTCCTGCCCCGTCAACTGCGCATGCTGACGCTGGCGCTGCTGCTCGGCATCGCCGGTCCCGCGCTGGCCCAGGCCAGCGATCCGACCCCGCTGCAATTCAACGACAACGCCGAGGAAACCCGCTTCCACCGGCTCACCGCCGAACTGCGCTGCGTGATGTGCCAGAACCAGTCGCTGGCCGACTCCAACGCGCAGATCGCCCACGATCTGCGCCGCGAGGTGCTGGACCTGATGCGCCAGGGCAAGTCGGATGCCGAGATCAAGCGGTTCCTGGTGGATCGCTATGGCGAATTCGTGCTGTACAAGCCGGAGATGTCGCCCGGCACCTGGTTGCTGTGGTTCGGGCCGGTGCTGCTGGTGATCGCCGGCGGCGTGGTGGTGCTGCGCATCGTCAGGCGCAGGAGTGGCGGTCGCGACATCGCCGAAGCCGACGACAACCAGGAGTGGTGATGACCGCTTTTTCCGCCATCGCGGCGCTGTTGACCCTGCTCGTGCTGGTGGGCGTGCTGTGGCCCCTGTGGCGCTCTTCGCGCCGGCTGTTCGTGGGCGCGGTCGCGACCCTGGGCATCGGCACCCTGGCGCTGTACCGGCTGCTGGGCACGCCGGCAGCCATCGAGATGCCCGCAACGATGCCGGAGGCGGCCATGCCCGCCAGCCTGGACGATGCGGTCAAGCAGCTGGAAGCCGAACTCAAGCGCAATCCCAACGAACCCGAGGGCTGGCGCCTGCTCGGCCGCTCCTACCTGAGCATGGAGCGCTACGCCGAGGCGCGCACGGCTTTCGAGACCGCGCTCAAGCTGGCTCCGGACGACGCCAACCTGCTGGTCGAGAACGCGCAGGCCCGCCTGTACGCGAGCCCGGACAAGCAGCTCGACGCGCAGGCGGTCGGCCTGTTGCAGCGCGCGTTGACCATCGAACCGCAGCACCAGCGCGCGCGCTGGTTCCTCGGCGTGTCGCAGCGCCAGCAGGGCAAGCCGGCCGAGGCCGCGCGCACCTGGGAACCGCTGCTGGCGCAGGTCGACGGCGGCACCGCCACCACCCTGCGTACCCAGATCAACCAGGCCCGCGCCGAAGCCGGGCTGGAGCCGCTGCCCGAACCCGCCGCCACCCCGGCCATGGCCAATGGCAAGGCGCTGCTGCGGGTCAGCGTGGACATCGCGCCGGAACTGAAGGCGCGGCTGAGCGGCGGCGAGACCCTGTTCGTGTTCGCCCGCCAGGCCGGTGGGCCGCCGATGCCGGTGGCCGCCAAGCGGGTGCCGGCCACCTCGTTCCCGATCACCCTGGAACTGGGCGACGGCGACAGCCCGATGCCGACCCTCAAGCTCTCGCAGGTCGCCAAGGTCGAACTGGGCGCGCGGATCTCCCGCGCCGGCGACGTGATGGCCAAGGCCGGCGATCTGGAAGCGGTGGCGGTGCCTGCCGACGTGGGCGCCACCGATGCCTATTCGTTGCGGATCCAGCGCATCGTGGAATGAGCGGCGCCGGCCCGCGCCGGCGGCCGCAGGCTAAACTTGTGGGATGACCGAATTCATCCCGCCCGGCACGCGTTTCCACACGCTGCCCTCGCCCTTCCCGATGAAACGCGGCGGCGCCCTGCACGGTGCGCGCATCGCCTACGAAACCTGGGGCCGGCTCAACGCCGCCGGCGACAACGCGCTCCTGATCGTCACCGGCCTGTCACCGGACGCGCACGCCGCGCGCAACGAAGGCAACGGCGAGGAAGGCTGGTGGGAGGCGATGCTCGGGCCGGGCAAACCGATCGACACCGATCGCTGGTTCGTGATCTGCGTGAACTCGCTGGGAAGCTGCAAGGGTTCGACCGGTCCAGCCTCGATCAATCCGGCCAGCGGCGAACTCTACCGGCTGGATTTCCCGGAACTGTCGATCGAGGACGGCGCCAATGCCGCCCATGCGGTGGTGCAGGCACTGGGCATCGGGCAACTGGCCTGCATCATCGGCAATTCGATGGGCGGCATGACCGCCCTGGCCTACCTGCTGCTGCATCCCGGCAGCGCGCGCGCGCACATCAACATCTCCGGCAGCGCCCAGGCCCTGCCGTTCTCCATCGCCATCCGTTCCCTGCAACGCGAGGCGATTCGCCTGGACCCGGCATGGAACCAGGGCCACTACGACGACGAGCGCTATCCCGAATCCGGCATGCGCATGGCCCGCAAACTGGGCGTCATCACCTATCGCTCGGCGCTGGAATGGGACGGCCGCTTCGGCCGGGTACGGCTGGAATCGGACCGCCCGGACGAGGATCCGTTCGGGCTGGAATTCCAGGTGGAAAGCTATCTGGAAGGCCATGCACGCCGGTTCGTGCGCCGTTTCGACCCCAACTGCTACCTCTACCTGAGCCGTTCGATGGATTGGTTCGACCTGGCCGAGTACGCCGGCGGCGACGTGATGCGGGGCCTGGCCCGGATCCGGGTGGAGCGGGCGCTGGCGATCGGCGCGGTGACCGACATCCTGTTCCCCCTCCAGCAGCAGGAACAGATTGCCCAGGGGCTGACACGGGGCGGCGCGCAGGCCGAGTTTGTGCCGCTGGAATCGCCGCAGGGCCATGACGCCTTCCTGGTGGATTTCGCCCGGTTCGGCCCGGCGGTCGCGGGTTTCCTGGCCGATCTCTGAGCCCCCGCCATACCGTCGCGACCGGGACCCGCCCGGACTAGAATGGCGGCACCACTATTTTCCGGGTGCCTTCCATGTCCCTCGATTTTCCCGGCCACGATCGGCTGGTCGCCACGCTCGACGCCGCCGTCGCGCTGGGCGACGATCGCGCCATCACCGATGCGCTGCGCAAGTCGCTGTGCGAACTGATCCGCGACGAATCGGTCGCCCTGCCCGGCTGCGTGCTGGAGCCCATCGCCGACCACTACGCGCGGCGCGAGCTGTACACCAGCCCCGAGTACGGCTACAGCGTCATCGCCATGACCTGGGGCCCCGGCCAAGGCACCAAGATCCATGACCACTCCGGCATGTGGTGCGTGGAAGGCGTCTGGCGTGGCCGCCTGGAAATCACCCAGTACGAGCTGGCCGAACACGACGAGGAGCGCTACCGCTTCGTCGCCGCCGGCACCATCGAGGCCGGCACCGGCTCGGCCGGCAGCCTGATTCCGCCCCACGAGTACCACACCATCCGCAACCCCAGCAACGACGCCATCGCTGTGTCCCTGCACGTCTACCAGCGCACCATGGTCCGCTGCGGCATCTACACGCCGGAGGCCGACGCCAGCGGCGCGGAAGGCTGGCAGCGCCGCGGCGAGCGCCTGCTCGGCACCGACCGCGTGGTCTGACGGGCTGTCGGGGCCCGCTGGCCTCGGCTATACTCGCTCCCCTTGCCGAAGTGGCGGAATGGTAGACGCAGCGGACTCAAAATCCGCCGCCTTTAAAAGCGTGTGGGTTCGAGTCCCACCTTCGGCACCAGACCCGGAAGAGGCCCGACGAAAGTCGGGCCTCTTTTTTTGTCCCCGATTTGGACCGGTCGAAAATTGATGTTGGGAAAGTGGCCAAAGGTGTGCTATACCTGAATCGTCACAGTACGAGCAGAACAGATGCGCGTCATTCATGCCAAATGGCAGTTGACAAACGGGGAGCGCATTCATGTCAGACCCAACTCAATCAGCCCTTCGGGACGCCCAGCCAACCTTCCGGTACCGCCAGTGAGCAACTCGACCGATTTCCGTGGCACCGTTTCTTCCCGCTCCGTGAGTTCCAGCGCATTCATGCGCACCCGCCGCAACGTCGAACTGTGCAAACGGGGCGAGATGCGGGCCGAACGCTTCCTGGACGCCGCCACCGAGGTCTTTGCCGAAAAAGGCTACCAGCACGCCAAGCTGAGCGAGATCGTCGCCCGCGCCGGCGGCTCCCTGGCCACCCTGTACCGGATCTTCGGCGACAAGGAAGGGTTGGCCTACGCCATCCTGGAACGCCGCCTGGAGAACCATGTCGGCATCCTCAACGACATGAACTTCTCCGACCTGCCGCCGGAGCAAGCGCTGCGCGAAGTCGCCATCCGCATCGCCGATTCGATGGTCAAGGCGGAATCGCGGGTGGTCTACCGCATCGTGATTGGCGAGGGCGAGTCGTTCCCCGCCCTGCGCGACTGGTTCTTCGAGCATGCCGTGGCCGAGACCCGCGGCATCCTGACCCGTTTCTTCCAGCAGGAAATGGACAACGGCCACCTGAAGCTGGCCTCGGCCGAGGCGGCCGCCACCCAGTTCTACATGATGATGTTCGGCAACCTGATCATCCGGGTCGCCAGCGGCTATCTGGACAAGCTCGATCCCGCCTCGCTGCGCGAGCAGGCCGTGGCCAACGTCGATCTGTTCCTGCAGGGTGCGTTGCCGCGCGGATAATCCCGTGGCCGTCCCGGTGATCCAGGTGGTGCCGGCATCCCCTTCGCGATGGACCTGAAGAGCGGTTATCCCTACTGGGCCATCAAGAATGGCCTGCTGTCTCCCTTTCCCGCGCTGGCCGGCAATCTCGCCTGCGAGGTCGCGGTCATCGGAGGCGGCATCACCGGCGCGCTGATCGCCGATCACCTGCAGGCGGCCGGGCATGAGGTCGCGGTCATCGAGCAGGGCGAAATCGGCTGGGGCAGCACCGCCGCCAGCACCGCCCTGCTCCAGTACGAAATCGACACCCCTCTGCTCGATCTCGCGAATCGGGTGGGCGCGCAGGACGCCGCCCTGGCCTATCTGGCCTGCGCGCAGGCGCTGGATCAGCTGCGCGGCCTGGCCGCCGGGCTCCGCGACGTCGGGTTCGCGTGGACGGACAGCCTGTACTTGGCGACCCGGCGGCGGGAGTGCGACGGATTGGCGCAGGAAGCCGCGGCCAGGCATCGGTTGGGCCTTCGGATCGACTATCTGGGTTCGGGTGCGCTGGCCGAACGGTTCGGGATATCGCGGCCCGGCGCACTGCTGAGCCATCAGGCCGCCCGTGTGGATCCCTACCGCATGGCCCATCGCCTGCTCCAGCGCCTGCAGGCACGCGGCGCCAGCGTCCACGGGCACACTCCGATCGTCGAGCTCCAGCCGCAGGCACGCTCGGTCCGGCTGCGGACCGGGCATGGCGGCTGGGTGCGTGCCCGCCACGCCATCCTCGCCACCGGCTATGCGGCTCAGCAGTGGCTGCGCGAGCGCGTGGCGCGCAACCACAGCAGCTACGCCTTCGTCAGCGATCCGATCGCGCCCGAGGCCCTTGGCTTTCTCGAACACACCGTGCTGTGGGAAACCGCCCGTCCCTACCTGTACCTGCGCACGACGCCGGATCACCGGCTCATCGTCGGCGGCGAGGACGATCGCATCGACATCCCGGCGCGCCGGGATGCACGGGTGATGAAGAAGGCGCGCGCGCTCAGCCACAAGCTAGGCAAACTGCTGCCGCATCTGCA
Source organism: Pseudoxanthomonas sp. PXM04 (assembly GCF_014851695.1). NCBI lineage: Bacteria > Pseudomonadati > Pseudomonadota > Gammaproteobacteria > Lysobacterales > Lysobacteraceae > Pseudoxanthomonas > Pseudoxanthomonas sp. PXM04. The sequence goes on along the minus strand of NZ_JACVAG010000001.1, from coordinate 882,785 downwards.
ATGCGCGCCCGCTTTCGCCTGGGCGGGCACCTTCGCCGAAACCGAGGACGGCCTGCCGTTTTTCGGCCCGCATCCGCAGTACGGCCCGCGCGTGCATTTCGCGATGGCCTACGGCGGAAACGGCATTACCTACAGCCGGATTGGCGCCGACCTGCTGCTGGCCGCCATCGAACGGCGTCGGCATCCGCTGGCGGAGTTGTTCTCCTTTGCCCGCCTCGCGCGATCCTGATCCGATTTCATCCGGCGACGACGCCACCGCGCGTAGGTTCGAACCTCCCATCCCGGAGCATTCCAATGCCACGTGGAGAGAAGAGCGCCTACAGCGATCGGCAGAAGCGCAAGGCCGAGCACATCGAGGAAAGCGAGCGCGAGCAGGGTCGTTCCGAAGAGGACGCCGAGCGTATCGCCTGGGCCACGGTCAACAAGCAGGAAGGCGGAGGCGCGAAAAAGAAGAGCGCCCGCAAGACCACCAGGAAGGTCGCAAAGAAAACCACGCGGAAGGCGCCTCGCAAGGCCGCGAAGAAAGCCACGAAGAAGAAAGCCACAAAGAAGTCGGCAAAGAAGGCCACGAAGAAGGCTGCGAAGAAGACCGCACGCAAGGCGGCTGGGAAAACCACAAAAAAAGCGGCCAAGAAAGCACCTCGCAAGGGCACCAGGAAAGCGGCCCGGAAGGTGGCCAAGAAGGCGGCAAGGAAGTCCACCCGCAAGACGGCGAAGAAAACGGCACGCAAATCCGCGCGGAAAAGTCCCCGCAAGGCCGCGAAGAAAACCACCCGCCATTCGAATGGACATACCCGCGGGGATTGAATGCGTTCGCCCCGGGAACGGCAAGGAGCGTCCGTTCGCCGCATCGCGATACCGGCCTCTTCGCATTCCCGCAGGAAGCCGCGACCACCCGAACCTGCGTGGGGAACTATCGCTTCGCGGCTTCTCCGCCCGGCCACCAGCCGCGACCGGTCAGCGCGTAGCGGTCGGCGGCGCGTTCGAACGGATTGCGCACGCTGACCCCGCCGCACAGCAGGTAGATTGGCAGGAACAGTGGCCCCAGCACCATGTACTGGAACACGTGCGCGCGTTCGTGATCGCCCAGCCTGATCGGCGGATGTTCGCGATGGCCGGCGCGCTGCTCGTAGGTGATGCAGGTGGAATCGAGGCTGTCGCCGGTATGCAGGATGGTGTTGCCGAAAGTGATCGCGCCACCCGGCCCCCACGGCCAGTGGTGGAACACCAGCGCGCAGTCACGCCGGCTCCAGCGCGCGCGCGCGCCGAACGCCAGTCCCAGGCTCCCCGCCAGCAGGCCGACCAGCGTGTTCGGCAAGGCCCAGAGCATGCCCAGCCCGCGCAACGCGGGCAGCCAGACGGGCGTTCGCGCCCGCTCGTTCAATCCGCCTCGTTGGGCATCAGCAGCCACAGGATGAGATAGACCAGGATGCCGGGGAACGCGGCCGAGGCGATCGAGACAATCACGAACACGGCGCGCAGCAGCGTGGCATTCCAGCCGAACCGGTGCGCGATGCCGCCCATCACGCCGGCGAGCATGCGGTCGTTCAGGGACCGGGCCAATGGCTTGGACGCGGTGTTCATGGTGATCGGCTCCCCACAGTCGTCGCGGCCAGTCTAGCGCTCAGCGCGGCGGCGCACCTGAACCACGCAGCGCCTTCAACCGTGCCAGGAACCAGGCGCCCGCGTCGGCCTCGGGCTGGCCGGGACACCGCACCCGGTAGGCGCGTCCGCTCATGCTGCTCTTGCTGGCGGCGCGCTCGATGAACTGTTCGGCGGTGTCGACCAGATCCCGCTTCAGCAGGTACTCGTACTTGCGCTGCAGGTGCGCGCGCGCGTCGGCCCGTCCATACCACTTGCCGTTGCGCTGGAACTCGCACGCGGAGTTGGACAGTCCATCCATCAACTGGATGATCTCGCGCCGGGCCTGCTCGCCAGGCGCCGCCAACACGGTCATTGCCTGCGAGGCCAGGCCGATGCCGCACACGAATGAAAGAAGAATGCCCTTGCGCATGTTGATGTCCCGCACTCAGTCCAGGCCGCGCAGCCTAAGCGACCGTCGGTTAACCGGCCGCAACCGCGGGCGGCATGCGGCCGCCAGCGGCCCCCGCCTCGTACTTACGTGCGCTGCGCCAGCCACTGGTGGATCGCGCCGGGCACCTCGCGCTGCGCGCGGCTGGAGACGTAGATGCCGATGTGGCCACCCTTGAAACTCAGTTCCGTATAGTCCTCGGTGCCGACCAGATCCCGCAGCGCGCGCGACGCGTTCGGCGGCACCAGGTGATCCTGTTCGGCGTAGATGTTCAGCACCGGCATGTCGACGTCGCCCAGATGCACTTCCTCGCCATCGATATCGATGCCGCCATTGACGAAGCCGTTGCCCTGGTAGAACTGCTTGATGAACTGGCGGAACGCCTCGCCGGCCAGATCCGGTGAATCGAAGATCCACTTCTCCATCCGCAGGAAATCCTCCAGGCCCTTGCGATCGTCCAGTACGTCGACCAGGCCGACGTACTTCTGCAGGTTCAACCGGAACGGCTTCAGCATCAGGTAGCAGGCGTTCATCATGTCGGCCGGCACGTTGCCGATCGCATCGACGAACAGATCCACGTCCATCTCGCGGGTCCAGTGCGAGAGCATGTTGTCCGGGGTGTGGAAATCCACCGGCGTCACCATGGTGATCAGGTTGCGCACCCGCTCCGGATGCAACGCCGAATAGCACAGCGAGAACGCGCCGCCCTGGCAGATGCCCAGCACGTTGATTGCCGGGAGGCCGTGCTGCCGGCACAGGTGCTCCACCGCGCCGTCGATGAAGCGGTTGATGTAGTCGCCCAGGGTCAGGAAGCGGTCCGAACGATCCGGATAGCCCCAGTCCAGCACGTAGACGTCTTCGCCCAGCGCCAGCAATCCCTTCACCAGCGAGCGATCCTCCTGGAGATCGACCATGTAGGGACGGTTGACCAGCGCGTAGACGATCAGCAGCGGCACTTTCGCGGTGGGCGCCTTGGGACCGACGAACCGGTACAGCACCGCGCGGCCGTCACGCCAGATTTCCTGGCGCGGGGTGGCGCCGTAGTCGACATCCTCCACCTGCGGCAGGGTCTTCAACCCGGCGGCGAGCTTCTGCTGCGCCTGCAACGTTTCCTGCGCGAGTTCGTCGACGCTGATGTTCAGGGGACCGTTCACTTGCGTCCTCCCTGCCCGCGCTTGCCCTTGCCGCGTCCGGCGGTGGCGCCGCCGTCATGGGCGTTGCGCGCCACCCAGTCCTTCATCGACACCACTTCGCCGTCACCGCCACGCGCGGAACGGACCGGAGCCTTCTCCGCCGACTTTGCCGCCTTTGCGGTGCCGGACGGCTTCGCCGGTTTCGCTGGCTTCACCGCCTTGGCCGGCTTCGTGCCGGCGGCGGTGCGGGAGATCTTCGCGGCCGTCGCGGTTGCCGCCCGCGGGACGCTGGCAGGTTTCGCATCGCCACGCGGTTTCGCCGGACGCGTCGCGCGCGCGGCCGGGGCATCCTGTCCTCGGCGTCCTTCACCGCCGGCACGCGATGCCTGCCGGCGCGCGGGCTGCGCGGCGTCGCGCGGATCCAGCGCGTCGTCCCGGCGGCTCATCCGGCGCAATTGGCGTTCGAGTTCGGCGATCTTGCGGTGCGCCGAATCCACCTCGGTGCGGCCGGGCATGCCCAGGGCCACGCAGATCTGCTCGATTTCCGTCTGCACGCCCAGGCGCAGGCGCATCTGGGTGTTGGTGAGGTGGCCATAGACGTGGCGGAATTCCGGTGACAGCGCCACTTCCGCATAGGCCTGTTCGGCGGCGTCGATCCACAGGTCGAACAGGGCACGCGCGCTGGTGATCTGCTGGCCGGGCTCGGCACGCGCATCGAGCAGCGATTCGAACCGTTCGAACGCCAGCCCCGCGACCTTCAGCATCACCCGCTCGTATTCGCCGAGGGCCTGCTGGTAGTCCTGCTGGGCCTGCGCCAGCGCCTGCCAGCGCTCCTGGTGTTCACGCGCGGGTCCGAACGCGGGCAGATGCAGCCAGCGCTCGTTCTCGCGGCGCAGGTTGTCCATGTACGGCGAAACCTGCCGGTACCAGTGTTCGAACCCGCCCGCCCCGCCGCCCTGCAGGCCACGGAAGAAATCCATCCATGGCCCCTGCCCGGCATCCATGCCCAACGCCTGCTTCCAGGCCGCGGTCACGTCGCCGGCACCGGCGTTCTGGCCCGCGAACCGCGCGGCCACCTGCTGCATGAGCCCGTACCAGTCGCCGCTCTGCTGGCGGAACCGGTGCAAGGCATCCTCGGCCGGACCTCGGCCGCCGGGCATCAGCCGGCTCCACCAGTCCAGCGCCTGCGTCCAGCCGGGCGCCGGTGCCGGCGCGGCCGCGCCGGAAGCCTGTCGCAGGGCGTCGCCCCACAGATTCCAGAACTGGCGGGCCATCGCTTCGAAGTCGCCCGCGCCCGGTGGTGCATGCTCGGCCATAAATCCTCCTGTGCCCCGATTCTAGCCGCGCGCGGCGACGCGCGGGTGACGGTCAGGGCTTGGGGATGCGCAGGGTCTTGCTGATCATCAGCGTGCCGGACACGGCATACAGCAGCACCAGCGGATGCAGCAGCCACGGCCCCAACCGCCAGCCGCCGAGCCACAGCGCCTCGCCGATGTGGCCCAGATAGGCCGCCACCGCCAGCACCATCACCAGCACCAGGCTGGTCGGAATCGGCGTGCCTTCGAAGTACTTCACCTTGTCGTCGTCACCCGCCAGTGACTCGGCAGTGACGTTGTAGCGCGCCAGCCGGCTGACGCCGCAGGCGACGAAATACGACAGCACCAGCCAGTCCCAGCCGCCCTGCATGCCGCAGGCGTAAGCGAGCGCGGCCGGGGCGACGCCGAAGGAAATCACGTCGGCCAGCGAATCCAGTTCGCGCCCCAGCACCGACGCCTGCTTGCGCCAGCGCGCCACCCGGCCGTCCAGGGCATCGAAAATGAAAGCCAGAGGAATCAGCGCCATGCCGATCATCAGATCGCGGATCACCCCGTCCTGGAGGAAGCGCATCGCCGCGAAGATCGCACCGGTGCCGCAGAACGCGTTGCCCAGCGTGAACCAGTCCGCAAGCTGGAAATCGCGAAGCATCGAAAAATGGCGGGACACGGAAACACCCGGAAATGGCCAGCCGACAGGTTAGCCCAATCGCGCTGGAGACGGTGTCCTGGCCATCGTCGCGCCCCGCCGGAACCGGGCGGAGTCGCGGACGCCCGATGTCAGGGCGACGACGGCAGCGCCAATTGCGCGGCGTCGAGCCGACCGGCACCGCGGCCACGAGCCCCGATGACCCGGTCCATGGGCGCGCCCGCCCGCCCGTCCAACCGCGCCGACACCTGATCCAGCGCGGCATACACGTGCGGCAGCAGCGGCGCATAGCGGGCCGCATACGCCGGCAGCGCCAGGAACCCGTCGAAATGCTGTGTGTTGCTGACCTGCCAGTACGCCACCTCGCGGCCGGCCGCCTTCGCCTGCGCCACGTAGGGCGCGCTGCTGAAGGCTGGCGGTACCAGGCCGTCGTCGCTGCCGTGCACCACGATCACCGGCAGTCCCGCGCGCGGCGGCGCCGCGCGCAGTTCGGCGATACCGCGCTGCACGCGCCGTGCCGCCTCGTCCTGGCCGTCGTTGAGCGCGCGCAGGCATTGCAGGCCCGGCAGGGTGAAATCGGGCGCGGCCAGGCGGGTGTCGACGATGCCCACGCCGGCACCCGGTGGAATCCCGCTGCCGTCGGACCACCACGCCGCGCGCTCGCTGGCGGTGGCGGCGCGCGCGCTGAAATCGGGATTCAACGCCGCGAAGGAGAATCCGCAGGGATGCGCGCCGACGCCATGGCGCCCATAGGCGGAGGCGTAGGTGACCGCGATTGCGCGCCATAGATCGAAACCCACGCTCAGCGCGCCGGCGGTCAGTGCGGAGTCGGTCCAGCCGTGTTCGCGCAGCTTCGCATGGGCCGAGCGTGCCTGCGCGGCCACGTCGGCGCCTTCGATCAGGCCGGCCGCCTTCAGCGAGGCGCAGCGCGCCTGCCACAGCGGTTCGGCCTGCGCGCGCAGCGGCGGTTGCGGCAGGCTGTCGGCCGGCAGCGCGAGCAATGCGCACGGCATCAGCAGCGCCGCTTCGGTGGTGTAGTCGTACAGCGAACGTGCGCCGGGACCGTCCGTGTGGATGTTGGGCTCGCCGGCCACCACCGCGTCCAGCCAGTCGCCGTCCAGTTCGGCGGCGCGCAGCACCGCACCGCCGCCATTGGAGATGCCGACCGCGATCACCCGGGTATTGTCGAAACGGAACGGCGCGGCCTGCGGAAACGCGCGATCCAGCGCGGCCAGGGCGAAGTCCGCGGCCTGCTTCACATGCCGCCCCCAATCGGCCTCGGGATTGTCCTGCGAATGGGCGTGCTTGACCGCCACGCCCGCGGCGCCGACCGGGGCATCGGGGACGAACGCCAGCGGTTCGCCCAGCGCGCCGCCGCTGCCGTCCTCGCGCATGCCGCTCTGCGTGTCCAGATCGAAATAGTCGGTACCGGCGCCCTTGTCGGTGTAGGCGACCGCGCAGCCCTTCGGCAGGCCCCAGGCGCCGGCCACCGCGATGGCGCCGTAGACGCCGCGCGAACCCGACGAGGCGGTGACCACCACGCAGCGCCGCTTCAGATCGAAACCATCGGGCACCTGCACCAGTACGCGATGCGGCTGCTTCGCGCCGGGCAGTGTCGCCAACGCGCTGTACTCGCGTCCGGGCACCGCGGCGGTGCTGCCGTAGACCTCGCCGTAACCGCCGGTGGCGGACAGATCGGCGATGCCGCGCCAGTTGTTCCAGAGTGCGCGCCGGCGCAGTTCCGCCGGGGTCGGATGAGCGGCGTCGGCGAAGGCCGGCGGGGTCATCGCCCGCAGGCCGGCCAGGCCCAGGCCGGCGGTCAGCAGATCGTCGCTGCCGCGGTGCTCGGTGACGCGCTGCGGTTCGATCACGGTCTCGTGGGTCATGGTTCGGGTCGGGGAACTGCCGCAGGCGGCCAGCGCCATGGTCAGGGCGGCGGCCAGAGCGATACGCGCCATCGGGAGAATTCCAGGTCCGGGTGATGCGACCAAACTAGTCGTCGCGGTGCGGCCCGTCATCGTACTTTGGTACCACGGGGACCGCCGCCATCGGCTGCTAACCTAGCACTTTCAGGAGGTTCCCCCATGCAGACCCTTTCGATCCTCGTCACCGGCGCGGCCAGCGGCATCGGCGCCGGCGTCGCCAGCCGGCTGGCCGAAGCCGGCCACCACCTCATCATCAGCGATCTGGACCCGGCCGCCGCCGAGACCGTCGCCGCCGGCATCCGCGCCGCCGGCGGTTCGGCCGAGTCGGTGGCGCTGGACGTGACCTCCGACGACAGCGTCGCCGCCGCGCTGGCCGCGATCTCCCGGCCGGTCGATGTGCTGGTCAACAACGCGGGCCTGCAGCATGTCTCGCCGCTGGAGGAATTTCCGCTGGGCAAATGGGATTTCCTGATCCAGGTGATGCTGGTCGGCGTCGCGCGGCTGACCCGCGCGGTCCTGCCGGGCATGCGCCAGCGCGGATTCGGCCGCATCGTCAACATCGGCAGCATCCACGCGCTGGTCGCCAGCCCGTACAAGAGCGCCTACGTCGCCGCCAAGCACGGCCTGGTCGGCTTCTCCAAGGTGATCGCGCTGGAAACCGCCGACACCGACATCACCATCAACACGGTCTGCCCCAGCTACGTGAAGACCCCGCTGGTGGACAAGCAGATCGCCGACCAGGCGCGCACGCGCGGCATTCCGGAAGCCGAAGTGGTCAGCCAGATCATGCTCAAGCCGATGCCCAAGGGCGTGTTCATCGAAATGGACGAACTGGCCGGCATCACCGCCTTCCTGTGCTCCCCCGCCGCCCGCAACATGACCGGCCAGACCCTGGTCGTGGACGGCGGCTGGACGGTGCAGTGAGAACCGGGATTCGGGAGTCGGGATTGGGGAATCGAAAGAGCGAAGAGCTCCGTTCGCCTTGTTTCCGCGCTCGTGGCCAAACGCTTCTACGATTCCCGATTCTCCATTCCCGAATCCCGGCCTCAACCCCATGCCTACCCTGCTGATCGCCGACGACCATCCGCTGTTCCGGGCCGCGCTGCGCGGCGCGGCGGCCGATGCCGTGGCGCGGATGTCGGTGCTGGAGGCCGAATCGCTGGACGGCGTGCTGGCGGCGCTGGACGCGCATGACGACGTGGATCTGGTGTTGCTCGATCTGCACATGCCCGGCAACCACGGGCTGGCCGGGCTGGCGGCGATCCGCGCGCAGTTTCCCGCGGTCGCGGTGATCGTGGTGTCGGCCAACGATGACCCACGGGTCGTCCGGCGCGCGCTGGACCACGGCGCCGCCGGCTACCTGCCCAAGAGCGCGGGGCTGGAGGAACTGCGCGATGCCATCCGCAGCGTGCTTGCCTGCGAGCAATGGCTGCCGCCTGCGCTGCGCGCCACCGTCGCACGCGCGCAGTCCTCGCGCCACGACGCCGAACTGGCCGCGCGCCTGGCCAGCCTGTCGCCGCAGCAGTTCCGGGTGCTGACGCTGGTGGCCGAAGGCCTGTTGAACAAGCAGATCGCCGATCGCCTGGACGTGCAGGAGCGGACGGTCAAGGCGCACCTGTCGGCGATCTTCGATCGCCTGGGCGTGCGCAACCGCACCCAGGCCAGCGTGATCCTGCGTGAACTGGAACTCAGCGACCCCGCCCGCCAACTCGAGGCGTGAGACGATGATGGCGTGCCAGCCCCGGATGCACGCATGAACGCCGCTTCCGCACCACGCGCCGCCACGATCGACGATGCCACCGAGATTGCCCGCCTGTCGGGGCAGCTGGGCTATCCCGTCGATGCACCCGTGATGATGGAACGGTTGCGGTGCTTGCTGCCGCGCCAGGATCACTTTATCCGGGTGGTCGCTGACGGGCCTGGCCTGCTTGGCTGGATCGTCGCCGAACGGCGCCTGTCGCTGGAGGCCGGCGACAGCTTCGAAATCACGGGGCTGGTGGTGGATCGTGATGCCCATCGTGGCGGCGTCGGCTCGGCACTGGTCGCCGTGGTCGCGGACTGGGTCCGCCAGCAGGGCGGAGCGCGACTGGTCGTGCGCTCCAACGTGGTCCGCGCGGAGTCGCATCCATTCTACGAACGCCAGGGGTTCATCCGCATCAAGAGCCAGCACGTCTATCGACGGGATCTCCAGGCACCGTAGGCTTTGGGGCCGGGATTGGGGCCGGGATTGGGGATTGGGGATTGGGGATTGGGATTGGGGATTGCGTCGCCGGAGTCAGGATTCGGTTCAGTCGGAGATCCCTTCTTCCACGTTGGTAGCAACACCTGCCTCGGCATTCCCGCGAACGCTGGAATCCATTGGGTGCGATCCGGTGTCACGCCCCGGTCCCGGCCTGGTCATTTTTTCGCCATCCATCTTGACAGGTCCGTGGCGCAAGGGCCGCGCGGGCTTATCCACATGTTTGTCCGCGAACCATCCACATGCGCTGTGGAAAACCTGAAACATTCGTTTCACGGACGTGAAACGCAATGGTCATTTTTTCGCCAACCTGCTTGACAGCCTTGCCGCGCAAGGCCGGCCGGCGCTTATCCACATGTTTCTCCGGAATCGGTCCACACCGGATGTGGACAACCTCGCCGCATCTTTCCGCGTAATGCGGATGACGCGCCGGCGCGTGGTCAGATGCGCGAGTACTGCCAGGACACCATGCGGCCCTCGCGATACGGCATCACCCCGTGGAACCCACGCGGATCCGCGTCGAATACCAGCGGCAGGAAATGGCGGTCGCCGTCCCACAGCGGCAGATCCAGGATCCGCTCCACCGGCACCCATTCCAGCGCGCCTTCCGGATTGTGCTCGTGCGGCGTCCCCGAATACGCGGTGATCAGGAACACGAAGCCCAGCCAGTCCTCGCCCTGCTTGCCGAAGCCCGGCCAGCTGATGGTGCCGCGCAGCGCCAGCTCATCGCATTCGATGCCGGCCTCCTCGCGGATCTCGCGGCGCATGCCGGCGACCACGTCCTCGTCCGGCTCGATCTTGCCGCCCAGACCGTTGTACTTGCCCAGATGCTGATCGTCGAGCCGCGCATTGCGATGGATGAGCAATACCTGCGAGCGATCCGGCGACAGGACATAACCGAGCGTGGCGACGATGGGGGTATACGGCATGGCGGGAGGTGGGTCGGAAAACCGCCATTCTAGCCGCGCGCGCCGCCACGCTCCCGGTCAAGCGGAGAAACAAGGCTCACGACACGCCGGCCACGCTGCCCGCACGCGCCGCCAGCAGGCGGTCCAGCACCGACTTCAGCGCCAGCGGGCGCACCGGTTTCGCCAGCAGCGACAGATCTGCTTCGCGCACCGCGCGGCGGACGGCGTCGGTCTGGTCGGCGGACAGGATCAGGCAGGGACTCGCCTCGAAGCGTGCCGACAAGCGCCGCCATAGCGCCACGCCGGTGTCGCCTGCGTCCAGGTGGAAGTCGAACAGCCACGCATCAGCCGGCGCACGCGCCAGTTGCGCCTCCGCGGCCGGACCATCGGCGGCACAGGCGACCTCGCAGCCCCATCCCAGCAGGGTCTGGCGGAGCGCGTCGAGCGCGGCCGGATCATTGTCCACCGCCAGCACGCGCAGGCCGGCCAGACGGGCGCGCGACACGCCCGCCGACACCTGCGCCGTGGCCGGCGTCGCGACCATGGGCAGCTCGACGGTTAACGCGGACCCGCGTCCCGGCCGACTGCGCAAGCCCAGCGGCGCTTCCAGCAGGCCGGCAATGCGATCGGCGATGGACAGGCCCAGCCCGAGTCCCTGCCCGACCGCCTCCTCGCCGCGCCGGAATTCGTCGAAGATCAATCGCCGCTCCGGCTCGCGGATGCCGGGACCGGTATCGAGCACCTCGATCCGCAAGCGTCCGCGCGCGCCGCGGCGCACGCCCAGCAGCACACCGCCCTGGGCGGTATAGCGGATGGCGTTGGCAAGGAAATTCTGCAGGATCCGCCGCAGCAACTGCGGATCGCTGTGCACCCAGAGGCGCGTTGGCCGGTAACGGAAACGCAGGCCGTGTTCGGCGGCCAGCACGCCGAATTCCGACGCCAGCGGTTCCAGTACCTCGGACAACGGAAAATCGCGCGGCTCCGGCACCAGGCCGCCGGCTTCCAGCCGCGACATGTCGAGCAGGCCGGTCAGCAGATCGGTGGTGGAATCCAGCGCGCCGCGGATCTGTCGCGCCGACTGGCGCGCGCCGTCGTCGGGCAACTGCTGCGCGAGCGCGTCGGTGAACAGGTGGGCGGCATGCAGCGGTTGCAGCAGGTCGTGGCCGATCGCGGTGAGGAATCGGCTCTTGGCGTCGTTGGCGTGCTCAGCTTCGCGCTTGGCGGTTTCCAGCAGCGCGGTGCGCTCGGCCACGCGCTGTTCCAGGGTCTCGTTGGCGCGCTTGAGATCGCGTTCGGCGTGGCGCGAGGCGGTGACGTCGGTGTAGGTGGCGACGAAGCCGCCGCCGGGCATCGGATTGCCTCGGATTTCGACGATGCTGCCATCGGGGAACACCCGCTCGGTCAGGTGCGGCGTGCCGGCGCGCATGAACGCGATGCGCCGCTGCAGCGCGCGTTCGTCCTGGCCGCGGTGCGGCATGCGTTGCAACGCCCAGCGGGTCAGGTCGGCGATCGGCCGGCCGACCTGCAGCAGCTCTTGCGGGAATCCGAACATCTGCTCGTAGCGGCGGTTCCACGCCACCAGCCGCTGCTCGCGATCGACCACGCTGATGCCCTGGCTCATGTTGTGCAATGCGGCCTCCAGCACCTGCTGGTTGAAGCGCAGATCCTGCGAGGCCTCGCCGACGATGGCCGCGACGGTATCCAGATCCCGGCTCTCGCGCCGCGCCGCGTCCAGCAGCAGGCGCGCCGACGCAGAACCCAGCACCGCCGACAGTTCGCGTTCCAGCCGCGCCTCCATCGCCGCCGGCACCGGTCCGTTGCGTGGCGCGCCCGCCAGCAGTTCCTCCACCCGCTCGCGCGGGAGGAAACGCCGCCCTGCTTCGCCCAGCGTCTGCCGATCCAGGTTGCGCTGGCGCTGGTGCGGCGCCTCCCGACGCCACGCCATCGCCAGCAGGGTGGCGACCGTGCCGACGAACAGGCTCACGCCCACCGCGCGTCCCAGCGGACTCCAGCCGGTCAGGCCGAACATGCCTTGCGGCGACAGCCAGGCTTGCCCGAACGGCCCTTCCCGCAGCCACTCGGGTGCGCTGCCGGACGCCAACAGCAGGGTCGGCAGCAACAGCACCCAGGCCCAGGCCAGGAAACCGGCGACCACGCCGGCGATCGCCGCGCGCGGCGGCGTCTGCGGGCGCCACACCGCGAACGCCAGCACCGGCGCCAGCGTGGCCAGCGCCGAGAACGACACCGCGCCGACGTCGGCCAGTGCGTCGCTGCCGGTTACCAGCCGGCTGTAGGCCCACGACAGCAGCATGATCACGGCGATGCCGGTGCGACGCAGGGCGAGCAGCGCACCACGCTGGTCGCCACCATCGCGGCGCGACCAGGCGCCGCGCAACAGGCCGGGCGCGAACCAGTGATTGCCGATCATCAGGCTGAGGGTCAGCGTGCTGACCACCACCATGCCGGTGGCCGCGCTCAGTCCGCCGAGGAAAGCGAACAGCGCCAGTCCCTCGTGGCCCTGCGAGAACGGCAGCGCCAGCGCGTACATGTCCGACGGTACCGCGCCACCCAGCAGCGCCATGCCGGCCTGCGCCAGCGGCAGTCCGGGCAGCGCGATCAGCACCAGGTACAGCGGAAACAGCCAGCGCGCGGTGCGCACGTGTCGCTCGTCGCGGCATTCGACCACCGCCACGTGGAACTGGTGCGGCAGGATGAACATCGCCAGCGCGCCCAGCAATACGAACGGCGCGAACCCGCCGGACGGCTGCGGCGGCAACGGCGCAGGCGGCAGCTCCGGCCATTCGCGCAGGCCGAACCAGACGAAGGCGCCGAGCGCCAGCATCGCCGCCAGCTTGAAGATCGACTCGAACGCCATCGCCAGCACCAGCCCGCGATTGTGCTCGGCCGCGCTGGCCCGGCGGGTGCCGAACAGCATCGCGAACAGCGCCATCGCCAGCGCCACGTACAGACCACTGTCGCGCCAGAACGGCAACGCCTGGCCCGCCTCGCCGGCCTCCAGGGTGAGCGTGGCGAAACTCATCGCCACCGCCTTCAATTGCAGCGCGATGTAGGGAATCAGGCCCAGCGCGGCGACCAGGGTGACCGTGCCCGCCAGCCAGGCATCGCGGCCCAGCCGGGTGGCGATCAGATCCGCCAGCGAGGTCGCGTTGGTCTCGCGCGCCAGCCGCACCAGCCGCATCAGGAACGCGACCGCCAGCGCATAGAACAGGATGGCGCCGAGGAAGGTCGGCGGCAGCGGCCAGCCATAACGGGCGGCCTGGGTGACGGTGCCGTAGAAGGTCCACGAGGTGCAGTGCACCGCCAGCGACAGCGCGTAGACATGTTGCCAGTGGCGGGCGAATACGGCCGGACGCCGCTCGCCGTACAGCGCGGTGCCGAACATCAGCGCCAGCCAGGCCAGTCCGGCCAGCGCGACCACCCACAGGCTCAGCATGTGACGACCCGGGCGGTCGGCGGTCCGTCGATGGCTCCGCCGCGAAGCGCGCCGGCATCGAAGACGATCCCGGAAAACACTCGACGCGGCGGAGTACATGCTGGCATCGGCGGAGCATAACGCAGCGGCGGCAGGCTTCCGCCTGCCGCCGCCGTTTTCCCATCGTTTGCCGCCATCGACCTCAGAAGTCGTAGCGCGCGGTCAGCGTGTACTGGCGCGGCGGACCATAGAAGCCGGTCAGCACGCCGTAGGCGCCGATGTTGTAGCCGGTGGTGCGGTATTCCTTGTCCGCCAGGTTGCTGCCCTGGAGCGAGAACGACCAGGCGTCGTTGACCTTCCAGATCACGCCCGCGTTGAGCAGGCCGTAGCCGTCCTGCCTGATCAACGGGCTCAGATCGGTGGTCGGCCACACCTCGCTCTGGTAGGCATAGCCCACCCGCGCGGACAGATTGCCGCCATTGGCCAGATCGGTGCGGTATTCCACGTTCAGCGCACCGGAGAATTCCGGGGCGTTGGTGAACTTCTGCTGGTCGGCGACGTTGACGCCGCGATCCATGTACTCGTCGTACTTGGCGTCCAGCCAGGCGAGGTTGCCGCTGATCAGCCAGTTGACCGTCGGCAGCCACTGGTACTCCACTTCCAGGCCCTGCACCGTGCCCTTGCCGGCGTTGGTGAAGTCGCCGAAGAAGCTCTGCGCGCCGTTCGGCAACGTGTACGAGGTGAACACCGACAGCTGGATGTCCTCGTACTTGTTGTAGAAGTAGGCCAGGTTGAGGAACATACGCTGGTCCAGCAGCGACATCTTGCTGCCGATCTCGAAGCTGTCGACCTTCTCGTCGTCGAACGGTTCGCCCGAACGCGGCACCGCGGTGGTGTTGGCGCGGATGTTGTAGCCGCCGGACTTGAATCCGCGCGAGGCCAGGCCGTAGATCATGACGTCGGGCGTGATCTGGTAATCCAGCGAGACCTTGGGTGAGAAGTTCTTGAAATTGACCGTCTTGTCGAAGTTCGCCGCCGTGCCCCAGGCCGTGCCGTAGTCCAGCCCGGTGTAGAAGCGGTTCAGCGCGATCGCGTGCTTGTCCTCGTCGGTGTAGCGCGCGCCCACGTCCAGCTTGAGCCTGTCGGTCAGGTCGAAGGTCCAGTCCGCGTACACCGCGATGCTCTGGGTATTGACCACGCCCTGGGTATCGCCGAACAGCGGGTTGGTCAGCGCGTTCGGCAGGGCCGGGTTCCAGAAGTGGTTGAGCACCTGGCCGCCGGCGTCGCCGTCGAAGGCATAGATGCCCATCACGCCGCGCGCGCGGCCGCCGCCGTCGTAATTGGCCTGTACTTCGTGGCTGACCTGGCTGTCGTTGTAGAACGCGCGCACGTCCACCAGCGTCAGCGGCGTGGTGTCGAAGTCGATGTTGGTCTCGGTGTCGGACTCGCGCTTGGCCACGACGTACTTCAACGCCCAGTCCTCGTTGACCCGCCAGTTGAAGGTGGCCGAGGCGCCCTTCATGGTGGTGTCGTTGACGTTGCGCATCGCGCTGCGGATGTCGTAGCGATCCGAAGTCGGCGGATACGCCGGTGCCAGCGGATTGGCCGCCAGCATCTTGGCGCCGCGCACGCCCGACTGATCGTCCATCCAGTCGAACGCGAACTGCACGTCGAAGTTGTCGCCGGCATAGGCACCCAGTTGCAGGCGCGCGGCATTGATTTCCTTGTCGCTGACATCCTGGCGGGTATGGGTGTTCTCGCCGAAACCGTCGCGGTTCATGCTGGCCACCGCCACCCGTCCGCGCAGCCCGCTGTCGGCCCCGCCGAGGGAGCCGCCGATGGCGGCCTTGGCGTCGAGCTGGTTGTAGTTGCCGACGGTGACCGAGGCGAAGCCCTGGGTCTCGGTCGGCAGGCCGCGCGAGACGTACTTGATGGCGCCGCCGATGGTGTTCTTGCCGTACAGGGTGCCCTGCGGACCGCGCAGCACCTCGATGCGCTCGACATCGAACACGTCCAGCAGGGCGCCCTGCGGACGGGCGATGTAGACGTCGTCCAGGTAGATGCCCACGCCCGGATCCACGCCCCACAGGGGATCGGCCTGGCCGATGCCGCGGATATAGGCGGTGACCGTGCTGGTCGAACCGCGCGCCGCGTAGATGGTCAGGTTGGGCACCTGCGCGTCCAGATCGCCGATGTCGCGGACATTCATCTTGTCCAGGCTCTCGGAAGTGAACGCGGTGACCGCCACCGGCACGTCCTGCAGGGTTTCCTCGCGCTTGCGCGCGGTCACCGTGACCGAATCCAGGGTGGTCGCCCGGCTGGCCGCCTGGCCGCTGTCTGTCCCCGTGTCCTGCGCGAACGCGCAGGGTGCCGACGCCAGCAACACGGTGCCGATCGCCAGGCTCAAATGCTTCCGCTTCATGGATATCCCCTCCTCCCGGGAATGCGTGCGGCGGACGGTTGTCGCCGATGCTGGAGAAGGCTAGAGGCGGACCGGACGGACCGGCATCGTACCTTCGTACAGTGGGCCGCCGCCGGGGCGCTGTCGATACTCCCGCCATCTGTCCGGCCATTGGCGGCCGACCCATCGAACACCGGCGCCGAGGAGCCACGGATGTCTTTCCTGATTGTATTGGCCGCGCTGTGCTTCCTGATGTTCGTGGCCTACCGCGGCTACAGCGTGATCCTGTTCGCGCCGATCGCGGCATTGGGCGCGGTCCTGCTGACCGATCCCTCGCTGGTGGCGCCGATGTTCACCGGCCTGTTCATGGACAAGATGGTCGGCTTCCTCAAGCTGTATTTCCCGGTGTTCCTGCTGGGCGCGGTGTTCGGCAAGCTGATCGAGATCTCCGGCTTTTCCAAGTCGATCGTCGCCGGCACCATCCGCCTGGTCGGCCGGCAGCGGGCGATGCTGTCGATCGTGCTGGTGTGCGCGCTGCTGACCTACGGCGGGGTGTCGCTGTTCGTGGTGGTGTTCGCGGTGTATCCGTTCGCCGCCGAGATGTTCCGCCAGAGCGACATCCCCAAGCGGCTGGTGCCGGGCACCATCGCGTTGGGCGCGTTCACCTTCACCATGGACGCGCTGCCGGGCACGCCGCAGATCCAGAACATCATCCCCACCTCGTTCTTCGGCACCACCGCCTGGGCGGCACCGGTACTGGGCACGCTGGGCGCGGTGTTCATCCTCATCCTGGGCATGGGCTACCTGGAATGGCGCCGCCGGGTGGCGCAACGCGCTGGCGAAGGCTATGGCGGCGATCTGCGCAACGAACCCGAACCCTTCCGTGGCGATCGCCTGGCGCATCCGCTGATCGCGGTGCTTCCGCTGCTGCTGGTGGGCGTGGCCAATTTCCTGTTCTCGCGCTGGATTCCGGACTGGTACGGCGAGAGCCAATCGTTCGTGCCGGCGGTGATCGGCAATCCCGCGCCGGTGGTGCAGGAAGTCTCCAAGGTCGCGGCGATCTGGGCCGTGCAGGGCGCGTTGCTGGTCGGCATCGCCAGCGTGCTGCTGTTCGCCTGGAGGCCGGTGTTCACCGGCTTCGCCGAGGGCACCAAGAGCGCCATCGGCGGCGCGCTGCTGGCATCGATGAACACCGCCTCCGAGTACGGCTTCGGCGCGGTCATCGCCGCCCTGCCCGGCTTCCTGGTGGTGGCCAACGCGCTGCAGGCGATTCCCAATCCGCTGGTCAACGAGGCGATCTCGGTGACCGCGCTGGCCGGCATCACCGGCTCGGCCTCCGGTGGCATGAGCATCGCGCTGGCAGCGATGGCCGACAGCTTCATCGCCAACGCCAACGCGGCGGGCATCCCGATGGACGTGCTGCACCGGGTGGCATCGATGGCCTCCGGCGGCATGGACACGCTGCCGCACAACGGCGCGGTCATCACCCTGCTGGCGGTCACCGGCCTGAGCCACCGCCAGTCCTACAAGGACATCTTCGCCATCACCCTGATCAAGACGATGGCGGTGTTCTTCATCATTGCCCTGTTCTACCTGACAGGCTGGATCTGAATCCGGGCGTCACCACGCGGCTGGGCATCGTCGCTTCCTCCCGGTCGACGGACGATTTCCGGGACGCCTGCCGCTGGCCGCGCTTGCGCGGAAGGGAAACGAACGAAGGACCGGCGCGCGCGCGCCGTCCCGATGCCACCCGCTCCGCGCAACGGACGCATCGGCCTGTGCGCGCGGTCGCAGTCGTGTTCGCCCCGCTTGCCGAATACTGGCGACGATTCCGGGGAAACCAGCCACCACGATGACACGCCGAGCCTTCACGGTCCGTCCGACCGCGTTCCGTACCCGTACCCCACTGGCATTGCGGCGAGGCCGCGGGTCGCCCCCCGCGGAACCGGCGAGCTCCGCACCATCCGCCGAATCGCAGCGGGCCGCCGTGCGCGAACGCCATCGGCGCCTGTACGGCCTGCGCGGCGGTGAACGCGGTACGCTCGCCGGCGCTCCGGAGAGCGAATCCGCGACGGGTGGCCAGGTCGCCCAGGACATGAGCGAACCGCGCCTGCTGACCCTGCCGGCGCCGCCGTTCGCGGTGAGGATGCTGAACCGGCTCAGCTATGGCGCCACCGCGACCACCGTGGCCGAGTTCAACGCACTGGGCGACAACGATCGCCAGCGCCTGGCCAACTACGTCGACTGGCAACTGGACTGGGAGGCCATCGACGATGGCGCGGTGGAGAACCGGCTCGCCGCCGCGGGCTACACCACCCTGGGCAAGTCGCTGGCGCAGCTGTGGGCGGATCACGTGGCCGCCGATCCCGACTATGCCATCCGCATGCGGCCGGCCAACGAGGTGCAGCGCGCGGCCTTCGTGCGCGCGGTGCATTCGCGTCGCCAGCTGCGTGAACTGGTGGTCAACTTCTGGCACGACCATTTCAACGTGCTGGTCACCGAATTCAGCGCCGGCCCGCTGTTCCCGCATTACACCCGCGACGTGATCCGCGCGCATGCCAAGGGCAATTTCCGTGCCCTGCTGGAAGCCGTCGCCACCAGCACCTCGATGCTGTACTTCCTGGACAACATCAACAACTCGCGCTCCGGTCCCAACGAGAACTGGGCACGCGAACTGCTGGAACTGCACACGCTGGGCGCCGAGAACTACCTGGGTTTCACCGATCCGTTCGAGGTGCCGCCCTGCCCGGAGGATCCGTCCTATCCGATCGGCTACACGGACATCGACGTGTACGAAACCGCAGCGGCCTTCACCGGCTGGTCGGCGAAGAATGGGCACTGGGAGTTTCCCGCCGAGAACGACGGCACCTTCGTCTACCGGCAGTCCTGGCACGACGCCGGGCCGAAGTTCCTGCTGGGGCGGATGCTGTACCCGGAGCAGCCGGCGATGAAGGACGGGCGCGACGTGCTGGATCGCCTGGCCAGCCATCCGCGGGTGGCGAAGTTCATCTGCCGCAAGCTGATCCGGCGCTTCGTCACCGACACGCCGCGACAGGCGCTGGTCGACAGCGCCGCCGCGCTGTTCCGGGCCAACTGGCAACGCCCGGATCAGATCGAAATCGTGCTGCGCCACATCCTCAACTCCGATGACTTCATCAACGGCTGGGGCTGGAAGAATCGCCGCCCGTTCGAGGCCACCGTGGCGGCGATGCGCGCCCTGGGCCACGACTGGACCTTGCGGCTCGATCACGAGAAGAGCGACGAATTCATGTGGCGGATGGGGTTCACCGGCCACCTGCCCTACAACTGGGCCGCACCCAACGGCTATCCGGACACCGGCCTGGCCTGGTCCGGTGCCAACTCGCTGGCGATGACCTGGAAGCTGCTCAACTGGCTGACCGAGACCAGCGACGGTGGAGTGCCACTGAGTCCGATCCTGGCCGCCACGCGCGCCGGCGTGCCGGCGGCGCAATGGACCGCCAATACATTGGTGACGTTCTGGTGCAACCGCCTGCTGGGTTACCAGCCCGAGGCGGCGCGCCGACAGACGCTGGTCGGCTTCATGGCGCAGAACGGTGATCCGGCCAGCTACGTGATCACCGACACCGATGCCTGGGCGGTGAACGATCTGAAGCGCCACTACAACCATCAGCGCCTGCGCAGCCTGGTCTCGCTGATCCTGATGTCCCCCGAATTCATGGCCCGCTGAGGTGACCGCATGAGCCGATTCACCCTGACCCGCCGTGAATTCGTGAAGGGCTGCTGCGGCGCCGCCGTGGTTGGCGCCGCCGGTTCGATCCTGGCGTTCTCCGAGGACGCCAGCGCGGCCACCAACGCCTACGACACCGTGGTGCACCTGTTCCTGCGCGGCGGCATGGACGGCCTGAACCTGGTCGTGCCGATCAGCGGCGACGACCGCACGTTCTACGAACAGGCGCGGCCGGACCTGTCGATTCCGATCAGCGGCACCTACGCCGCGTTGCCGCTGACCCTGGCCGGCGGCGAAGCCACCGGCTTCGGCCTGCATCCTTCCGCAACCGGCCTGCGCGATCTCTGGAACAGCGGCCACCTGGGCATCGTGCACGCCGCCGGCATGGCCACCTCGGTCACCCGCAGCCATTTCGATGCGCAGTTGTCGATCGATCTCGGCACGCCGGGCAAGTTCGGCACCGGCAGCGGTTGGATGACGCGCGCCTGGGACAGCCGTCCCGCCGGCACGCCGGCGGCAGCCCTGCCCGCGCTGGGCATCGGCACCACCCAGCCGGCCGGACTGCTCGCCTCCACCGCCGCGCTGACCCTGGGCAGTGCGTCGGACTTCCGGCTCAATGCGGGCGCCTACGCCTGGCAGGAACGCCGCCCCGATTCGCCGACCGGTTTTCGCGGCGTCAACGAGACCCTGGCCGATCTGTGGAGCGGTCGCACCGGCCTGCAGCTGAGCGGCCAGCGCGCCGACGCGTCGCTGCGCCTGATCGCCCAGCAGAGCTATGGCTCCCTGCCGGCTGGCTGGCCGACCGGCAACTTCGCGCAACAGCTGTGGACCATCGCCCAGTCAATCCGCTTCAACCTCGGCCTGCGCTACGCCACCCTCGACCTTGGCGGCTGGGATACCCACGAGGGCCAGGGCACCGCCGGCAGTGGCTACCACTACTACCAGAACAAGATCGCCGAACTCTCCTCGGCGTTGCAGGCGTTCTTCAACGAACTCGACGCCGGTGGCGAGATGGCGCGGGTCACGGTGGTCGTGCAGTCCGAGTTCGGCCGCCGGGTGCGCGCGAACGCCAATGGCGGCACCGATCACGGCTACGGCAATCCATTGCTGGTGCTCGGTGGACCGGTCAACGGCCGCCGCTTCTACGGCAGTTGGCCGGGACTCAATCCGGAAACCCTGTCACCCACCTTTGGCGACGTGCCGGTGACCACCGACTATCGGCGGGTGATATCCGAAATCCTGATCCGGCGGATGGGCAACGCCAATCTGTCGCAGGTATTCCCCGGCTACGGCGGCTACGCGCCGCTGGGCATTGTCCAGGGCAGCGACCTGGCGGCCAGCGCGATGGCGATGCAGGCGACCCCGCGCTCGGCGCCTCTGGCGGGCACCCGCGCCGTCGCCGACCACGGTGCATCCGCGTCCGCGCCTGACTGGCAGCGGCGCGGTCGGATCGACCGCTTCCTCACCCGCCGCGAACGCTGACACCACCCGGCAGCATCGCGATCGGCGCCAAGGCTTGCCCCGCGCCGTTGGCGATGACGGACATCGGCCCGTCATCGCCGCGCTTGAGCGTTCGCGACCTGTCCGGCGCTCAGGCCTTGGCCGCGTGCCAGGCCTTGAGCAGTTCGGTTTCCTTGTCGCGGCTGATGCCCGCGCGCAGTTTGGCCTGGCGCTCGGCCGGTTGGCTGCGGAACCAGGCCATCAGGTCGGTGATGGTGTTGGTGAGCGGGCGATAGGTCAGGCCGGCGGCCACCGCGCGCGCGTTGCTGACCGCGCCATAGCCGGCATACGGGCCGCTCTTGGCGGACACCCAGATCGGAAGTTCCTCGACCTTCTGCGCTTCCAGGAATTCCGGCGTCACGTGGGTGTAGGTGGGATTGCCACCGGTCGCCGACTGGCAGGCCTGCAGCATCGCGTCCATCGGCAGCAATTCCTTCGGGCCGACCGCGTTGAACACGCCATAGGTGCGCGCCTCGGCCAGCCGGATCATCCATTCGCCCAAATCGCGGCCATCGATGACCTGCACCGGATCCTTGCCGTCGCCGGGGACCAGCACTTCGCCGCCCTGGGCGACGCGATGCGGCCAATAGGTGAAGCGGTCGGTCTCGTCGCGCGGGCCGACGATGTAGCCCGGGCGCACGATGGTCACCCGTTCGCCGAACTGCTTGTGCGCCTCGGCTTCGCTGAGCGCCTTGAGCGGGCCGTACAGGCCCTCGATATCGGCGCGCAGCGATTCCTGGGTCTCGGCCATCGCATCCTTGCCCTTGTACTGCGCCAGCGCGTCGGTTTCGCTGATGCCGGGCTTGCTGCCGTCGGCGTACACCGAGATCGTCGAGATGAAGAGATAGTGGCCGACATTGCCCTTCAGCACCTTGCCGGCGTCACGGACCCAGAACGGCAGGCTGGTCGGGTTGTCGATGCAGACATCCCATTTGCGACCTTCCAGCGCCTTCAGGTCGCCGGTATTGCGGTCGCCGTGCAGCTGTTCCACCTCGCCCGGCCATTCCGGCGAGGGACGCTTGCCGCGATTGAACAGGGTGACCTTGTGGCCGCGCTCCAGCGCGTAGGCGACCTGGAACGGACCGGTGAAACCGGTGCCGCCGAGAATGAGGATGTTCAGCGGCTTGGCGGCCTTGCCGACCTTGCCGGATTGTTGGCCGGCGGCGGCCCAGGCCAGCGAAGGCATCGCGGCGGTGGCGGCGGCAAGCGCACTGAGTTTGAGCAGATCACGGCGGCTGGTCATGGATGGCTCCGGGGTGGTGGTATGGCCGGGGGAAGCCGCACTAATACCATCCGCCGCCGCCGCCGCGCCTATGGCGAAAGTCGGGGCTGGTTTGCCGCACCGCGCCATCACCGCCCGATCGGGGGTGCCGTGGCCGGGACCGGCCGGGCCACGGGCGAATCCCGCGCAAACAAAAAGCGGGCCGAAGCCCGCTTTCTGCTGTCCGTGAAAGGAAGGGACCGGCTTACTCGGCCGGCACGCCTTCGCCTTCCTCGACGGCCTTGATCGACAGGCGGATGCGGCCCTGCTTGTCGACTTCCAGCACCTTGACCTTGACCACGTCGCCTTCCTTCAGCTTGTCGCTGACCTTCTCCACGCGCTCGCTGGAGATCTGCGAGACGTGCACCAGGCCGTCCTTGCCCGGCAGGATGGTGACGAACGCACCGAAATCCATGATCTTGGCGACCTTGCCTTCGTAGATCCGGCCCGGCTCGACGTCCGAGGTGATCTGCTCGATGCGGGCCTTGGCGGCCTGGGCGGCGGCGGCATTGACCGAGGCGATGACGATGGTGCCGTCGTCCTGGATATCGATCTGGGTGCCGGTTTCCTTGGTGATGCCCTGGATGGTGGCACCGCCCTTGCCGATCACTTCGCGGATCTTGTCCGGATGGATCTTGATGGTCAGCAGGCGCGGGGCGTAGTCGCTCAGCTCGGCGCGCGGGCTGGTGATGGCCGAGGCCATCTCGCCCAGGATGTGCAGACGGCCGGCCTTGGCCTGCTGCAGCGCCTGCTTCATGATCTCTTCGGTGATGCCCTCGATCTTGATGTCCATCTGCAGCGCGGACACGCCGTCGGCGGTACCGGCCACCTTGAAGTCCATGTCGCCCAGGTGATCTTCGTCACCCAGGATGTCCGACAGCACGACGAAGTTGTCGCCTTCCTTCACCAGGCCCATCGCGATGCCCGCGACCGGTGCCTTCACCGGCACGCCGGCATCCATCAGCGCCAGCGAGCTGCCGCAGACCGAGGCCATCGACGAGGAACCGTTGGATTCGGTGATTTCCGACACCACGCGGATGGTGTACGGGAACTCTTCCAGGGTCGGCATCACCGCCAGTACGCCACGCTTGGCCAGGCGACCATGGCCGATTTCACGGCGCTTGGGCGCGCCGAAACGGCCGCACTCGCCCACCGAGAACGGAGGGAAGTTGTAGTGGAACAGGAAGTTTTCCTTGTACTCGCCGCTGACCGCGTCGATCACCTGGCCGTCGCGGGCGGTGCCGAGGGTGGCGACCACGATCGCCTGGGTCTCGCCACGGGTAAACAGCGAGGAGCCGTGGGTGCGCGGCAGCACGCTCACCTTGGAGCTGATCGGGCGGACGGTGTCCAGCGCGCGGCCGTCGATGCGGACCTTGGTGGCCAGCACGGAGTCGCGCATGGTGCGGTATTCCAGCTCGCCGAATTCCTTCGACAGCTCGGCGCCGCTCCAGCCTTCGGCCTCGGCGCGACCGGCCAGGCGCTCCACCACGTCCTTCTTGATCGCGGCGATGGCGTCGCGGCGCTGCAGCTTGTCACGCACCTGGAACGCATCGGCCAACTGGTTGCCGATGGCTTCCTTCAGCGCCGAGATCAGGGCGGTGTTCTTGGCCGGGGCAGTCCATTCGGACGGCTTGGTGCCGGCTTCGACGGTCAGCTCGTTGATCGCGTTGATGACCTTCTGCATCTCGCGATGGCCGAACATCACCGCGCCCAGCATCACGTCCTCGGACAGGATGGCGGCTTCGGATTCGACCATCAGCACCGCGTTGGCGGTACCGGCGACGACCAGCTCCAGCTGCGATTCCTTCAGCTCGCTGGTGGTCGGGTTGAGGATGTACTCGCCGTTCTTGTAGCCGACCTTGGCGGCGCCAATCGGGCCCATGAACGGGGTGCCGGCCAGGGCCAGCGCGGCGGAGGCGCCGATCAGCGCCGGGATGTCACCATCCACTTCCGGGTTCAGCGACATCACCGTGGCGATGATCTGGACCTCGTTCTTGTAATCCTCCGGGAACAGCGGACGGATCGGACGATCGATGAGGCGCGAGATCAACGTTTCCTTCTCGGTCGCACGGCCTTCGCGCTTGAAGAACCCACCCGGGATGCGGCCGCCGGCGTAGAACTTTTCCTGGTAGTCGACCGTCAGCGGGAAGAAGTCCTGGCCTTCGCGGGCCGACTTGGCGGCGACGGCGGAGACCAGCAGTACGGTGTCGTCCATCTTCACGATGACGGCGCCGCTGGCCTGGCGGGCGATTTCGCCGGTTTCCAGGGTGACGGTGTGCTTGCCGTACTGGAAGGTTTTGGTGATTTTTGCCACGTGGTTTCCTTGAATATTGCCTGTTCGGATTCTGGGCCGCCCGCGGCCCTTGCCGCCGGCGGTTGGCCGGAGTGCCCGGCCGGTGTTCTGGGAGAAAAGCGACGTGCCCTATCGGCACTCAACCGGATTTCCTTCCCTCAAATGCAAACCGCGGCGCATTTCTGCGCCGCGGCGGGGTATTGCATCAACGACGCAGGCCGAGCTTTTCGATCAGGCTCTTGTAGCGCTCGTTGTCTTTCTTCTTCAGATAGTCGAGCAGGCTGCGGCGGCGGTTGACCAGCTGCAGCAGACCGCGACGGCTGTGGTGATCCTTCTTGTGGACCTTGAAGTGGCCGCTGAGCTGCTCGATGCGGGCGGTCAGCAGGGCGACCTGCACTTCCGGCGAACCGGTGTCGGCAGCGCCGCGCTTGTTTTCTTCAATGATCTTCTGGGTATCGATGGACATGTGGTTTCTCTGGAGATGCGAAGCCTGCAGGAACGCCGGGAGATACCGGAGTAGACCGGTGCACCGCGTGGCTCGCCGTGAACGAAAGGAAATGCCGGACAAAACCGGCGGCGTAGTGTAGCCGCCGAGGCCTTTTGAAACAAGGTTTTAATGTTTGGGCCGCGCCGCCGACGGAGCGTTGCGGACCGCCCAGCTGAACAGACGCTGGGGGACCAGCAGCCCCTCGCCGTCGACGCTGCCCAGACCCAGCACACGTCCCTCGGGCCCGTGCACGGCCACCATTTCCGCCGGTTCACCCTGCCCGCGCAGGCGCTGGCCCATGCCGAAACGGCGCGCGCCGTCGGCGTCCAGGTCGCGCCGGGGGAATCCGGCCAGGCCGGCCTCGACCGGCAGCAGGGCGCCCAGCAGCGCCGCCTCCCCCGTCCCGGCCAGCGCATCCAGCGCCTCCAGGGTGTACATGCGCGGGGCCAGGAACGGCTCGACCCATAGCCGGCGCAGCTCGGCGACGTGGGCGCCGCAGCCCAGCGCCTCGCCCAGGTCGCGCACCAGGCTGCGCACATAGGTGCCGGAACCGCACTCGACCCGCAGCCGGATCCGGTCGCCTTCGGTGGCCAGCACCTCGATGGCGTGGACCTCGACCTCGCGCTCGGGCGCCTCGATGGCTTCGCCCCGGCGGGCCTTGGCGTACAACGGCTCGCCCCCCTGCTTGAGCGCCGAGTAGATGGGCGCGCGCTGGCGGATCGACCCGCGCAGCGGTGCCAGGGCGGTCTCCAGATCGGCGGGGGCCAGCGTCGGCACCGGCCGTTCGCGCAGGACCGCGCCGTCGGCGTCGTCAGTATCGGTGGTCACGCCCAGCACCGCGGTGGTCTCGTAGGCCTTGCGCGAGCCCAGCAGCAGGCCGGCGATCTTGGTGGCCTCGCCGAAACACAGCGGCAGCAGTCCGGTGGCGAGCGGGTCCAGGCTGCCGGTGTGCCCGCCCTTCTCCGCGCGGAACAGGCGCCGCGCGGCCTGCAGGGCGGCGTTGGAGCTGAGGCCCTGCGGCTTGTCCAGCAGCAGCAGCCCATCCAGCGGACGGAAGCGAATCTTCGGGGGCATCCCTCTCCGGGTTCCTTTCAGAGTCATCGGGCACGGCCGGCGCCTGCATGGCGGCCGCGACGGCACGATGGTCGGCGGGGCCAGGCCCGCCCAGTATCAACGAAAAATGGCGCCGGCGCGGTGCGCGCCGGGACCGGCCATCAGCCCTGGTCGTCGCCGGAACCGTGTTCCGGCAGGTCGCGCAGCAGCTGGTCGATGCGCTCGCCGCGATCCACCGAATCGTCGTAGTGGAAATGCAGTTCCGGCACGTGGCGCAGCTTTACCCGGCGGGCCAGCTCCATGCGCAGCTCGCGCGCCAGTTCACGCAACCCCTTGATCGCATCCGCCGAACGCTCCGGCAGCAACGCCGTCACGTAGACCTGCGCGTGCGCCATGTCGCGGGTGACCTCGACATCGGACACGCTCACCGACGGCAGCCCGTACTCGCGGACGGCCTCGTGCACCAGCGTGCCCAGCTCGCGGCGGAGCTGTGCGGAGATGCGGTCGGTACGGTGGAAGGATTTGCTGGGCATTGAGACGGGATTGGGGATTCGGGATTGGGGATTCGCAGGAGCAATTTGGGCGGATCGGGGAATCCGGGGAATGGTTTGACGAATCTCCAATCCCGAATCCCCAATCCCGGCGGACGCTTACAGCGTCCGCGCCACCTCGATGCGCTCGAAGCACTCGATCTGGTCGCCCGGCTTGATGTCGTTGTACGCCTTCACGCCGATGCCGCATTCGGTGCCGTTGCGGACTTCGTCCACGTTTTCCTTGAAGCGGCGCAGCGATTCCAGTTCGCCTTCGAAGATGACGGTGCTGTCGCGCAGCACGCGGATCGGCTTGTTGCGCTTGACCACGCCCTCCACGACCATGCAGCCGGCGACCGCGCCGAACTTGGAGCTGCGGAACACGTCGCGGACCTCGGCGGTGCCGATGATCTCTTCGCGGATTTCCTTGCCCAGCAGGCCCGAAGCCACCTGCTTCACCTGATCGATCACGTCATAGATGATCGAGAAGTAGCGCAGGTCGACGCCGTTGGCCTCGATGATGCGGCGTGCGGACGCATCGGCACGCACGTTGAAGCCGATGACCGTCGCCTTGGCGGTGACCGCGGCGTTGGCGTCGGATTCGGTGATGCCACCGACGCCGGCGGTGATCACGTTGATGCGGATCAGCTCGTTGGACAGGCCGACCAGCGACTGCTTCAGCGCTTCCACCGAACCCTGCACGTCGGCCTTGATCACCAGGTTCAGCACCTGCTGGCCTTCGCCCTGGCCCATCTGCGCCAGGATGTCCTCCATGCGGTTGCCGGCCTGCTTGACCAGGCGCGATTCGCGGCGCTTGGCGTCGCGCTGCTGCGCCACGTCCTTGGCCAGGCGCTCGTCCTCGACCACCACGAAATCGTCGCCGGCGTCGGGCACGCCCGACAGGCCCAGCACCTGCACCGGAATCGACGGGCCGGCCGAGGCCGGCTGGCCGCCGGTCTCGTCGAACAGCGCGCGCACGCGGCCGTACTGGATGCCGCACACCAGGTAATCGCCCTTCTTCAGGGTGCCCTGCTGCACCAGCACCGTCGCGACCGGGCCGCGGCCCTTGTCCAGCGAGGATTCGATGACCACGCCGCTGGCGCGGCCGTCCTGCACGGCCTTCAGTTCGAGCACTTCGGCCTGCAGCGAAATCGCGTCCAGCAGTTCGTCGATGCCCTGGCCGGTCTTGGCGGAAATCTCGACCATCTGGGTGTCGCCGCCGAAATCCTCGGCGACCACTTCCTCGGCCAGCAGTTCGTTCTTGACCCGCATCGGATCGGCGTCGGACTTGTCGATCTTGTTGACCGCGACGATCAGCGGCACCTTGGCCGCCTTGGCGTGCTGGATGGCTTCCTTGGTCTGCGGCATGACGCCGTCGTCGGCCGCCACCACCAGTACCACGATGTCGGTCAGCTTGGCGCCGCGGGCACGCATCGCGGTGAACGCGGCGTGGCCGGGGGTATCCAGGAAGCTGATGACGCCCTTCGGCGTTTCCACATGGTACGCACCGATGTGCTGGGTGATGCCGCCGGCTTCGCCGGTGGCGACCTTGGTGCGGCGGATGTAGTCCAGCAGCGAGGTCTTGCCGTGGTCGACGTGGCCCATGATGGTGACCACCGGCGGACGCGAGACCTTGTCGCCCTGGTGCTCCTCGGTGTGGGCCAGCAGTTCGCTCTCGGCGTCGTTGCTCTCGGCGCGGATTGCCTTGTGGCCCAGTTCCTCGGTCACCAGCGCGGCGGTGTCGTGATCGATGGTCTGGGTGATGGTCGCCATCACGCCCATCTTGAACATCGCCTTCACCACGTCGCCGCCCTTCAGGGCCAGTTTCTGCGCCAGGTCGGCCACGGTGATGGTTTCACCGATGGCGACCTCGCGCACGACCGGCGCGGTCGGGCGCTCGAAGCCATGCGCGCCGCCGCCACCGCCACGGCTCTGTTCCATCTGCCGGCGCGGCTTGGGTTTGCCGCGCGAGGTGGTGCGGCGTGCGCGCTCGGCGGCGGACAGGTGCAGCTGGCCGGCGAAGCGGCTGGCCGCGTCGTCGTCCTCGATGCCGCTGACCATCGCGTGCGAGCCGCGGGTCTTGTGCTTGTTCGCCGCCGCGGCGGCGCCGTTGCGGTCGTCGACGCGCGGCGGATCCTTGCGAACCACCTGCTTGGGCACGTGGTGTCCACCGGCACGCGCGGGACGCTCCTCGCCGGAAGTTTCGCCGGCGTTGGCGGCGTTGGCTTCGGCCTCGGCGCGCGCGACGGCTTCGGCGGCCGCGCGGGCGGCTTCCTCTTCCTTGCGCTTGCGCTCGAGTTCCTCGGCACGGCGACGATCGTCCTCGGCCAGGCGTTGCTGTTCCTGCAGGTTGCGCTGCTTGGATTCCTCCAGCTTGCGCAGGATCTCGGCGCGCTCGGGATTGGTCTCCGTCTGCGAGGTGGTCGCGACGACGGGCGCGTCGGCCTCGTTCGGCTTCACGTAGGTGCGCTTCTGGCGCACTTCCACGTTCACCGTGGTCTTGCTGCGGCCGGCGGCGACGGTCACTTCCTGCACCTTGCGGCGATTCAGGGTGATCTTCTTCGGCGCGGCGGTCTCGTCCGCCGGCTTCTCGGTCTTGCCGTGGGTACGGCGCAGGAAGCCGAGCAGCTTCATCTTCTCGGTGCTGGTCACGACCTGGTCGGGACCGCTGAACTTCATGCCGGCCTCGGCCAGCTGTTCCAGCAGTTTCTCGACCGGCGTATTGACCAGTTCAGCCAGCTTGCGGATGGTGGTTTGCTGCGACATTCGGATCCTAGTTTCTTTGTAGCGCCCCTCTGCCGTCAGCGAAGGAGCGCCCCATTTCAAGGTTGGGGATTCTAAGCCCTGCGGGTGCCAGGGCGGTGCTCATCGGTGGATCATTCGCCGCGCTCCAGGCGGGCGATCTCCTCGGCTCGGGCGGCCAGGATCAGCGCCGCGGCGCGTCCCTCGTCCATCCCTTCGATGCCAAATTCCACCACTTCGTCGGCGGCCAGGTCCGACAGGTCCTCGCTGGTACGGACGCCATGCGCGGCCAGCGCGTAGGCGGTTTCCTCGTCCATGCCTTCCAGTGCCAGCAGGTCGTCGGCGGGCTGGTTCTCCTCCAGGCCCTCCTCCTCGGCCAGTGCCTCGTTCAGCAGGGCGTCGCGGGCGCGGGCCCGCAGTTCCTCGACGATGTCCTCGTCGAAGCCTTCCACGGCCAGCAGCTCGCCGACCGGCACGTAGGCGATTTCCTCGACCGTGCTGAAGCCCTCGCTGACCAGGATGGCGGCGATTTCCTCGTCCACCTCCAGCTTGTCCATGAACAGCTGGCGGGCCACGGCCTGCTCGGCCTCGGACTTGGCGGCGACCTGGTCCTGCGTCATGACGTTGAGCTGCCAGCCGGTCAGGCGGCTGGCCAGGCGCACGTTCTGGCCGCCCTTGCCGATGGCCTGGGCCAGCCGGTCCTCGGCCACCGCCAGGTCCATCGAGTGCTTTTCCTCGTCGACGATGATCGACTGCACCTCGGCCGGCGCCATCGCGTTGATGACGAAGGTGGCCGGGTTGTCGTTCCACAGCACGATGTCCACGCGCTCGCCGTTGAGCTCGTTCGACACCGCCTGCACGCGCGAACCGCGCATGCCGATGCAGGCGCCGATGGGATCGGTGCGGCTGTCGTGCGCCAGCACCGCGATCTTGGCGCGGTCGCCCGGATCACGCGCGCAGGCCTTGATCTCGACCAGGCCCTGGCCCACTTCCGGCACTTCCAGCTTGAACAGCTCGATCATGAATTCCGGCGCGGCGCGGCTGATGAACAGCTGCGGGCCGCGGGGCTCGGAACGCACGTCGTACAGGTAACCGCGCACGCGGTCGCCGGCGCGCAGCACGTCGCGCGGGATGCCCTTGTCCTTCGGGATGAAGGCTTCGGCGTTGCCGCCCAGGTCCACGTAGATGTTGCCTCGCTCGGCGCGCTTGACCACGCCGGTGACCAGCTCGCCGACGCGGTCCTTCCACGCATCCACCACCTGCTGGCGCTCGGCTTCGCGCACGCGCTGCACGATCACCTGCTTGGCGGCCTGCGCGGCGATGCGCCCGAAGTCCGGGTTCTCGATCTGTTCCTCGATCCAGTCGCCGACCTCGACGCCCTCGGCTTCGTCCACGGCGTCCATCAGGCGGAGCTGGCGATCCGGCGATTCCATCACCACGTCGTCGGCCACCACTTCCCAGCGGCGGAAGGTTTCGTAGCTGCCGTCCTTGTGATCAATCGAAACGCGCACCGACACGTCCTGATCCAGGTAGCGCTTCTTGGCGGCGGACGCCAGCGCGGCTTCGATGGCATCGAAGATCACCTCGCGCGGCACGCCTTTCTCGTTGGCGACCGCATCCACCACCAGCAAAAGTTCCTTACTCATCAGTTCACTCCGCACGCGGCTTGCGAGCCGCCGGCTTGTTGGGTTGTTGCTTGGATTCCTGCTTCGCCGCGCCCTTCTTGCCGGCTGCGGCTCCGCCAGCGGTACCGGCCTTGCGGCCGCCACCCTTGGGTTTTTCGGGGGCCAGGCCCAGGGCCGCCCAATCGGGGACCAGCCTGGCCTTGTCAATATTATCGAACGCCACGGACAACGCCGCGCCGTCGACGGTGAAAACGATCTGCCCGTCCTCGACCCGGGTGATTTCCCCCTGCAGGCGGCGACGCCCGTCCTGGGGCAGCTTCAGCACCACCTTGGCGCTCTCGCCCTGGTGGCGCGCGAACTGCGCCAGGGTGAACAGGGGCCGGTCGACGCCCGGGGAAGACACTTCCAGGGTGTAGTTGCCGGAAATCGGGTCCTCGACGTCCAGTTGCGCCGATACCTCGCGGCTGACCGCCTCGCAGTCGTCGATGTTGACGAAGCGGCTGTCGCGCTCGGCTTCCTGCACGTCGATGTACAGCCGCACGGTGGCGCCGCCGGGCGCGGGCAGATACTCGATGCCCAGCAGCTCGAGCCCGAGCGCCTGCACGGTGGGGGCCAGGAGTTCCGAGATTTGAGTGGCCTTGTCGCTCACGGAATGACCTTTTTGCCAGGTAAAGTCTGGTTGCAGAAAACGACAAGGGGCCCGGTGGGCCCCTTGTCCGATAACGCTGGATTTCGGTGTGAAAGCGGAAGCATGCGCTTTCACGAGCCCGAGCTTCGGACGTGGAAGTCTTGATGACTTCCGCGACCGCAAAGCTTGGTAGCGGGGGCAGGATTTGAACCTGCGACCTTCGGGTTATGAGCCCGACGAGCTGCCAGACTGCTCCACCCCGCAGCAGAAGCGGAATTATGAAGGCTTCCGTGGATTCTTGCAAGCCTTCCCATCAACAAAAACTATCCGTCGCCCGAAAAACATCGGCCGACGGAGGTGAAACGGTTCAGCCGGCGAACGCCTGCTGGCACCACGCCATGATCGGGTTCCAGAAGATGCCCAGCACCAGCAGCGCCAGCGCGTTCACCCCGAACACCACCGGCACCACCCGGTCCTGGCGCGCCGGCTGGCGCTCGCCCACCGGCTCGTCGAAGTACATGACCTTGATGACGCGCAGGTAGTAGAACGCGCCGATCACCGCGCAGACCACGCCCAGGATCGCCAGCCAGGTGAAACCGCCCTTCAACGCGGCGCCCAGCACCACCAGCTTGGCCCAGAAGCCGAGGAACGGCGGCACGCCGGCCAGCGAGGCCATCACGCACAGCACCAGTCCGGCCTGCCAGGGGTTGCGGGCGTTCAGGCCCTTGAAGTCGTCGATCTTGTCGGCCTCGAAACCCTGCCGCGACAGCACCACGATGGCGCCGAACGCCGCCGCGGACATGAGCGCGTAGCTGATCGCGTAGAACAGCGCCGCCGAGTAGCCGGTCGCGCCGCCGCCGGCGAAGCCGACCAGCAGGAAGCCCACGTGCGAGACGGTGGAGTACGCCAGCATGCGCTTGAGGTTGGTCTGGGCGATGGCGATCAGGTTGCCGATCACCAGCGATGCCGCGGCCAGGCCGGCCAGCAGCCACTGCCACTGTTCGTTGACCGGACCGACGCCGCTTTCCAGCAGGCGGTAGGCCATGCCGAACGCGGCCAGCTTGGGACCGGAGCTGATGAACAGCGTGATCGGGGTCGGCGCGCCCTGGTAGACGTCCGGCAGCCACATGTGGAACGGCGCCGCGCCCAGCTTGAAGGCCACGCCGGCGACCATGAACACCACGCCGGTCAGCAGCAGGGTGCGATCGGTGGCACCCGCGATGGCGGCATGGATGCCGTCCAGGTGGAGCGTGCCGGTGGCGCCGTAGACCAGCGACATGCCGTACAGCAGCAGGCCCGAGGCCAGCGAACCCAGCACGATGTACTTCATCGCCGCTTCCGCCGACAGGCCGTCCTCGCGGTTCAGCGCGACCAGCGCGTACGAGCACAGCGCCAGCAGCTCCAGGCCCAGATAGACCATCACCAGGCTGCCGGCCGACACCATCATCATCATGCCGGCGGTCGCCAGCATCACCAGCACCGGCACTTCGCCCGGATACAGCTTGCGCTCGCGCAGGTACGGCCAGGCGTAGACCAGCGACAGTCCGCTGACCAGCAGGATCGCCAGCTTGGTGACATTGGCCATCACGTCGCGGACGAACATGCCGTTGAACACGGCCCCGCTGCCACCGACGTCGCCGAGGATCATGAAGAACGAGACCGCCAGCGTGGCCAGGGCCAGCAGGTGGGTGATCACCCGCTGGCGGTCACTCAGGAACAGGTCCAGCATCAGCAACGCGAAGGCGCCTGCGATCAGCACGACTTCCGGCAGCAGCGGCAGCAGGTCGGCGGCAGTGGGGAGCATCGACGTGGTCATCATTCTTCCTTACAGCTTGCTGTTGGCGAGCTGCATCGCCAGGTTCGCAATCGACGGTTCCATCAGGTCAACCAGCGGCTTGGGATACACGCCCAGCACCAGCACGCCGATGGCGAACACGCCCAGCACCAGCGCCTCGCGGCCGTTGATGTCCTTGAGCTCGGCCACGTGCGAATTGGCCACTTCGCCGTACATCACCCGCTTGATCAGCCACAGCGTGTAGGCGGCTCCGATGATCAGGGTCAGCGCGGCGAGCAGCGCGATCAGCGGATGCTTCTGGAAGCTGGCCACGATCACCATGAACTCGCCGACGAAACCGCTGGTGCCCGGCAGGCCCGAGTTGGCCATGCCGAACAGCACGAAGAACACCGCGAACCAGGGCATCACGTTGGCGACGCCGCCGTAGTCCTTGATCATGCGGGTATGCATGCGGTCGTACAGCACGCCGACGCAGGAGAACATCGCGCCGGAGACGAAGCCGTGCGAAATCATCTGCACCATCGCGCCCTGCAGGCCCAGGCGGGCGCCGTCCAGGTTGCCGTAGTCGCGGACCAGGCCGAAGGCGATGAAGATGCCCAGGGTGACGAAACCCATGTGCGAGACCGACGAATACGCGATCAGCTTCTTCATGTCGTCCTGCACCAGCGCCACCAGGCCGACGTAGACCACGCCGATCAGCGACAGCAGGATCACCAGCCAGGCCCACTCGAAGCCGGCGTCCGGCACGATCGGCAGGGTGAAGCGCAGGAAGCCGTAGCCGCCGATCTTCAGCATGATCGCCGCCAGGATCACCGAACCGGCGGTCGGCGCCTCCACGTGCGCGTCCGGCAACCAGGTATGGACCGGGAACATCGGCACCTTGACCGCGAAGGCGATCAGGAAGGCGAAGAACAGCCAGGTCTGCTCCTTGGCGTTCAGCGGCAGCGTGTACAGGTCCGCCAGCTGGAAGCTGCCGCCCTTCAGGTACAGGTAGATCAGGCCGATCAGCATGAACACCGACCCGAGGAAGGTGTACAGGAAGAACTTGATCGAGGCGTAGATGCGGCGAGGGCCGCCCCACACGCCGATGATCAGGAACATCGGGATCAGCATGCCTTCGAAGAAGACATAGAACAGGATGGCGTCCAGCGCGCAGAACACGCCGATCATCAGGCCTTCCAGGAACAGGAACGCCGCCACGTACTGGCTAACCCGCTTCTCCACCGACGACCACGCGCCGATCAGCGCCAGCACGGTGGTCAGCGTGGTCAGCACGATCAGCGCGACCGAGATGCCGTCGACGCCCAGCGCGTACCAGATGTTGAACGCCGGCACCCACGCACGCTTCTCGGCGAACTGCATGCCGGGATTGGCGAAGTCGAAGCCGGTCAGCAGCGGCAGGCTCGCCAGGAAAGTCAGCAGCGCCACGCCCAATGCCACCCAGCGGGCGGCACTGGCGCGACGGTTGCCCAGGGCGAGGACCAGCGCGCCGCCGAGAATCGGCAGCCAGATCAGAATGCTAAGCAAAGGCCAGTTCGACACGAGTGGTATCCGTTAGTTCAGCGCCAGGGCGGTCATTGCCAGAACCGGATGAGCACGGCCAGCAGTGCAATCAGGCCGAGGATCATCGCGAAGGCGTAGTGGTAGAGGAAACCCGACTGGGTACGGCGCAACAGGTTGGCGGCCAGGTCCACGACGCGGGCGCTGCCGTTGACGGCCACGCCATCGATCAGATGGGTGTCGATCGCACGCGAAGCCTTGCCGAGCTTGATGCCGCCGCCGGCCAGGCCGCCGATCCACAGATGGTCGGCCCAGTACTTCTTGTCCAGGATGTTGGCCAGGAACGCGCCGATCGGGCTGTTGCGCATCCGCTCCGGCACGCTCGGCGGCGCCACGATGTACAGCAGGGTCGCCAGGACGAAGCCGGCCAGGGTCAGCCAGAACGGCGCGGCCTTGATGCCATGCAGGGCGAACTCCCACGGACCGTGGAAGGTTTCCTTCAGCTGGCCCACGGTGTCCGCGGCCGGGTTGATGAAATCGATCGCGCCCAGGAAGAACGGCAGCTGCTCGTGGTGACCGCTCCAGTCGGTGCCGAACAGCATCGGACCGATGGTGAAGTAACCGACCAGGATCGACGGGATCGCCAGCAGGATCAGAGGAACCGTCACCACCCACGGGGATTCGTGCGGTTCGTGCGCGCCGTGGTGGCCGTGATCGTCGCCATGATGATCGTCGTGATGCGCATCGGCATGGTGATCGTCATGGCCGTGATCGGCATGGGCCTCGCGGAAGCGCTCCTTGCCGTGGAAGGTCAGGTACAGCAGGCGGAAGCTGTAGAAGCTGGTGACGAACACGCCCAGCAGCACCGCCCAGTAGCCGTAGTTGGCGACCCATTCGCTGGGGCCGCTGATGCCCTGCGCCATCGTGCCCAGTTCGGCCACCTTGTGCGCGAACTCGCCGGCCTGCTCCTGGTGGTGCTTGGCCGCCTCGATGATGGTGTCCTTGGAATAGAAGCCGGACAGGAACGGCGTGCCCACCAGCGCCAGGGTACCGATCAGGCTGGTGATCCAGGTGATCGGCATGTACTTGCGCAGGCCGCCCATCTTGCGCATGTCCTGCTCGTGGTGCATGCCGATGATGACCGAGCCGGCCGCCAGGAACAGCAGCGCCTTGAAGAAGGCGTGGGTCATCAGGTGGAACACCGCCGCCGAATAGGCCGACACGCCCAGCGCCACGGTCATGTAGCCGAGCTGCGACAGGGTGGAGTAAGCGACCACGCGCTTGATGTCGTTCTGCACGATGCCGATCAGGCCGGTGAAGAACGCGGTGGTGGCGCCGATGAACAGCACGAAGTCCAGCGCGGTCTGCGACAGTTCGAACAGCGGCGACATGCGGGCGACCATGAAGATGCCGGCGGTCACCATCGTCGCCGCGTGGATCAGCGCCGAGATCGGGGTCGGACCCTCCATCGAATCCGGCAGCCATACATGCAGCGGCACCTGCGCCGACTTGCCCATCGCGCCAATGAACAGGCAGATGCAGATCAGGGTGGCCATCGACCAGATCACCGGCTGGTCCAGCACCTGCCAGGTCTGGCCGAACATCGTGATGGCGCCGGACCATACCGGAATCGCCTTGCCCGCCAGCATCGGCGCGTTGGCGAACACGGTGGCGTAGTCCAGGGTGCCGAACATGAACAGAACCGCGGCGATGCCCAGCAGGAAGCCGAAGTCGCCCACGCGGTTGACCAGGAACGCCTTGAGGTTGGCGAAGATCGCCGACGGGCGCTTGAACCAGAAGCCGATCAGCAGGTACGACACCAGGCCCACCGCTTCCCAGCCGAAGAACAGCTGCAGGAAGTTGTTGCTCATCACCAGCATCAGCATGCTGAAGGTGAACAGCGAGATGTAGCTGAAGAAGCGCTGGTAACCCGGATCCTCGGCCATGTAGCCGATGGTGTAGATGTGCACCAGCAGCGAGACGAAGGTGACCACGACCATCATCATCGCGGTCAGCTTGTCGATCATGAAACCGACGTGCGCGCTGTAGTTGCCCACCTCGAAGAAGGTGTAGACGTTCTGGTTGAACGGCGAAGCGCCCTGCCCGACCAGCTGGTACAGCACCCAGCCCGAAAGCGCGCAGCTGACGGCCACGCCCAGGATGGTGACGACGTGCGAGCCGGCACGGCCGACCTGGCGGCCGAACAGCCCGGCGATGATGCTGCCCAGCAGCGGCGCCAGCACGATGGCCAGCAGCACGTTCTTGGAAATAGCGACTTCCAGACCTGTCATGGGTGCATCAGCCTTTGAGCGTGTCGACTTCGGCGACGTTGATCGTGCGCCGGGTGCGGAACAGGGTGACCAGGATCGCCAGGCCGATGGCGGCCTCGGCGGCGGCCACGGTCAGGATGAAGAACACGAAGATCTGGCCGGCGGCGTCGCCCAGTTCGCGGGAGAAGGCGACGAAGTTGATGTTCACCGACAGCAGCATCAGCTCGATGGACATCAGCAGCACGATGACGTTCTTGCGGTTGAGGAAGATGCCGGCCAGGCTGATGCAGAACAGCACCGCGCCCAGCGCCAGCAGATGACCCAGGGTAATCATGCCTTGCCCTCCCCTTCGGCGGCTTCATCGGCGGATGCGCGGACCGGCTTCTCGGCCGCCATCTTGACCATGCGGATGCGATCGCCGGCCTTGACCCGCGACTGCTCGGACGGATCCTGGTGCTTGGCGCCCGCGCGACGGCGCAGGGTCAGCATCACCGCGGCGACCACGGCCACGGTCAGGATCACCGCGGCGAATTCGAACGGCAGCAGGAATTCGGTGAACAGGCTGCGCGCCAGCCAGGCGGTGTTGGACACGTCGGCCGCGGCGGCGGCGGCGTTGTCCGGGAACGCGGCGGCGGTGCGCGCCTTGACCCCGATCAGGGTCAGCATCTGCACCAGCATGGCGACCGCGACCACCACGCCGACCGGAAGGAACTTCACCCAGCCCTCGCGCATCTTGGCGACGTCGATGTCCAGCATCATCACCACGAACAGGAACAGCACCATCACCGCGCCCACGTAGACGAGGATCAGCGCCACGCCGAGGAACTCGGCCCCGACCAGCAACCAGATGCAGGCCACCGAGAAGAAGGTCAGGATGAGGCACAGCACGGCGTGCACCGGGTTGCGCACGCTGATCACCGCGCCGGCGGCGACCGCCGCCATGGCGGCGAAGATCCAGAAAGCGATATTTACCCAATCCATCTCTTGGACCTCAGCGGAATGCGGCGTCGGCGGCGCGACGCTCGGCGATTTCG
The DNA here is from genome assembly GCF_014851695.1 of Pseudoxanthomonas sp. PXM04. Classification (NCBI taxonomy): domain Bacteria; kingdom Pseudomonadati; phylum Pseudomonadota; class Gammaproteobacteria; order Lysobacterales; family Lysobacteraceae; genus Pseudoxanthomonas; species Pseudoxanthomonas sp. PXM04. The sequence continues at coordinate 844,325 of NZ_JACVAG010000001.1, read as the reverse complement.
GCTTCCAGCCGATCGCCCAGCGCCAGCAACTGCGGCTTGGTGACGATGTTCTGGCCGCGCTTGTCGAAGTGGTACTCCAGCACGTGCGTCTCCACGATCGAGTCCACCGGGCAGCTTTCCTCGCAGAAGCCGCAGAAGATGCACTTGAACAGGTCGATGTCGTAGCGGGTGGTGCGGCGGGTGCCGTCCTCGCGCGGGGCCGAGTCGATGGTGATGGCCAGCGCCGGGCAGACCGCCTCGCACAGCTTGCAGGCGATGCAGCGCTCTTCCCCGTTGGGATAGCGGCGCAGCGCGTGCAGGCCGCGGAAGCGCGGCGACTGCGGGAACTTCTCCATCGGATACATCACGGTGTACTTGGGCTTGAACGCGTATTTCAGCGTCAGCCACAGTCCGCCCAGCAACTCGAGCAGCATCAGGCTCTTGAAGTAATGGATGACCTTGTTCATTGCGTCAGACACCCTTCTCGAACACGCCAAAGAACACCATCACCGCCGTCACCGCGATCCACGCGATGGTCAGCGGAATGAACACCTTCCAGCCCAGCCGCATGATCTGGTCGTAGCGGTAGCGCGGGAAGCTCGCGCGGAACCAGATGTAGGCGCTGGCGAAGAACAGCACCTTCAGCAGCAGCCACGGCCAGCCACCGGTCCAGATCCAGTTGACCCAGGGCGACACGTCCGCGGTGATCCAGCCCTGCAGCGGGCTGAGCCAGCCACCCAGGAAGAACAGCGCCACCAGGAAACTGACCAGGATCATGTTGGCGTATTCGGCCAGGAAGAACAGCGCGAACGCCGCGCCCGAATACTCGACCATGTGGCCGGCGACGATTTCCGATTCGCCTTCCACCACGTCGAACGGCGAGCGGTTGGTTTCGGCGACGCCGGACACCCAGTACACGATGAACAGCGGGAACAGCGGCAACCAGAACCATTCGAAGAAGCCATTGTTGCCGGCCTGCGCCATCACGATGTCGCTGAGGTTCAGGCTGCCGGCGGCGATCAGCACGCCGACCAGGGCGAAGCCCATCGCGATTTCGTAGCTGACCACCTGCGCGGCCGAGCGCATCGCGCCCAGGAACGCGTACTTCGAGTTGGAAGCCCAGCCGGCGATGATGATGCCGTACACGCCCAGCGAGGTCATCGCCAGCAGGTACAGCAGGCCCGCGTTGGCGTTGGACAGCACCAGCTTGGCGTCGAACGGCACCACCGCCCAGGCGGCGAACGCCGGCGCCAGCGTGATCAGCGGGGCGATGATGTACATTGCCTTCTGCGCGCTGCTGGGCTGGATGATTTCCTTGAACAGCAGTTTGAACACGTCGGCGAAGGCCTGGAAGATGCCCATGCCCACGTACATCGGTCCGTGGCGGACGTGCATCCAGCCGATCAGCTTGCGTTCCCAGACCACGTAGAAGGCCACCGCGATGATCACCGGCACGGCGATCACCAGGATCTTCAGCACGATCCACAACGCGACACCGATGTCGCCCAGCGCGAAGAACCACTCGCGGAGCGGTCCGACGGCATTGATCAACAGCTCGTTCATGCGCTCACCACCGTGACACGTCCGGCGCCCAGCGGCGCGGTCGCGCCGTAGCCGCTCTCAATCCACGCGCTGCCCTTGGCCACGCGGGCATCCACCACCACCGGCAGGGTCGCGGTGCCGTTGGCCGAACCGACCTTGGCCATCGCGCCTTCGGCCACGCCGCTCGACTGCGCGTCGGCGGGATTCAGCACGATGCGCGCGCCCGTGTTGAGCGGATGCGCCTGCAATGCCTCGGCCCGCCGGACCGTGCCGTCGGTGCGGTAAATCCCCGCGGTGACCGCCAGTTCCAGGCCCTCGCCCTCCGCGGCGGACGCCGCCGAACGCGCGATGGTCACCGGCGCGGTGCCGGCGATGGCGGCGCGCAGCCCGGCCAGATCGGTGAACTCGAACGACGGCAACTGCAATTCGCCGCCGAGCGCGCGCAACACGCGCCAGCCGTCGCGGGCCTCGCCCGGCAGCTTGCCGGCGGCCTGGGTACGCTGGTCGGTGCCATCCAGGTTGGTCAGGGTGGCTTCGATTTCCGGCAGCGCGCCAATCGGCAGGATCACGTCGGCGACGTCGCGGGTCGACTTGCAGGCGAAATGGCTGAACGCCACCACCTTGGCCGACGATAGCGCGCGCGCGGCGGCCGGCGTATCGGCGAAGTCCAGGCCCGGCTCGATGCCATAGATGACGTAGGCCTTGCGCGGCTCGGCGAACATGCCGGCCACGTCGCGGCGCGACGGCAGCACGCCGTGGCGGGCCAGGCCCACCGCGTTGGCGCCCTGCGGGATGCGGCACAACGAGGCGCCGGTGGCGGCGGCGAATTCGCCGGCGGCCTGGCGCAGCGCCGAAGCCTGCGGATGGTTCTCGGCGATGCCGCCGACAATCAGCACGGCATGGTTGCCGGCCTTGGCGGCCTCGCGCAGGGCGGCTTCGTTGAGCGCGCCGGCCAGCTGCGACGGCGGCACGATGTGCTTGCCGGCGATGCCGAACGCGAAGTCGAAGTCGACCGGGTTGACCACGTGCACCCTGGCGCCCTTGCGCTGGGCCTTGCGGATGCGCTGGTGCAGCAGCGGCAACTCGTGGCGGATGTTGGTGCCGAACAGCACGATGACGTCGGCCTTTTCGATATCCGCCATCGGCAGCGCGAACGGTTCGGCCACGGCGCCATCGGAGAAGTCGCGGTTGTTGATGCGGTGATCGACGTTGCCGCTGCCGAGGCCGGCGGCCAGCTTCGCGAGCAATCCACCCTCCTCGTTCGAGGTCGCCGGATGCACCAGCACGCCCAGTTCGTCGCCGGCGTTGCCGCGCAGGATCTCGGCGGCGGCGGCCAGGCCCTCGGACCAGGACACTTCGCGCCACTCACCATTGACCTTCTGCAACGGCTTGACCGCGCGGTCGTCGCTGTACAGACCCTGGTGCGAATAGCGATCACGATCCGACAGCCAGCATTCGTTGACCGCCTCGTTCTCGCGCGGCACGGTGCGCAGCACCTGGCCTCGGCGAGAATGCACGAACAGGTTGGAACCCATCGCGTCGTGGTAACCGACGGATTCGCGCGCAATCAATTCCCACGGACGGGCGCGGAACTGGAACACCTTGTTGGTCAGCGCGCCCACCGGGCAGACGTCGATGACGTTGCCGGAGATTTCGGTGGTCAGCGGCTTGCCGTCATAAGTGCCGATCTGCAGGTTCTCGCCGCGGTACATGCCGCCCAGTTCGTAGGTACCGGCGACATCCGCGGTGAAGCGCACGCAACGCGTGCACTGGATGCAGCGGGTCATCTCGGTGGCGACCAGCGGGCCGATGTCCTCGTCGGGCACCACGCGCTTGCGCTCCTGGAAGCGGCTCACGGAGCGGCCGTAGCCCAGCGACAGATCCTGCAGTTCGCACTCGCCACCCTGATCGCAGATCGGGCAGTCGAGCGGATGGTTGATCAGCAGGAACTCCATCACGTTGCGCTGCGACTTCAGCGCCTTCTCGCTGCGGGTCTGGATCTTCATGCCGTCCATGACCGGCGTGGCGCAGGCCGGCGCCGGCTTGGGCATCTTCTCGACGTCGACCAGGCACATGCGGCAGTTGGCCGCGATCGGCAGCTTCTCGTGGTAGCAGAAGCGCGGAATCGGAATCCCGGCCTTGTCCGCGGCCTGGATGATCATCGAACCCTTCGGCGCGGCCATCTCGACACCGTCGATGAAGACGGTGACGTGGTCGGGCGGGAGGTTCGGGTTGACGGGCTGCGCACTCATGCGGCCACCTTGCCTTCAATGACCGTGCCGGCGCGCTGGTCGTCGACCAGGAAACGCTTGTTGACGATCGCGTACTCGAATTCGTGCCAGAAGTGGCGCAGGAAACCCTGTACCGGCCACGCCGCGGCTTCGCCGAAGGCGCAGATGGTATGGCCCTCGATCTGGCCGGCGGCGGCCTTCAGCATGTGCAGGTCGTCCAGGGTCGCCTTCTGTTCGGCGATGCGGGTCAGCATGCGGTACATCCAGCCGGTGCCTTCGCGGCACGGCGTGCACTGGCCGCAGCTTTCCTTGAAGTAGAAACGCGCGATGCGCTGGCAGGCGCGCACCATGCAGGCAGTCTCGTCCATCACCACGACCGCGCCCGAACCCAGGCCGGAACCCGCCTTCTGGATGCTGTCGTAGTCCATGGTCAGGCCCATCATGGTCTCGCCCGGCAGTACCGGCATCGAGGAACCACCCGGAATCACCGCCTTGATCTTGTGGCCGTTGCGGATGCCGCCGGCCATTTCCAGCAGTTCGGCGAACGGCGTGCCCAGGCGGATCTCGTAGTTGCCAGGACGCGCGACATGGCCGGAGACCGAGAAGATCTTCGGACCGCCGTTGTTGGGCTTGCCCAGGTTGAGGAACCACTCCGCGCCGTTGCGGATGATCGCCGGCACCGAGGCGTAGGTCTCGGTGTTGTTGATGGTGGTCGGCTTGCCGTACAGGCCGAAGTTGGCCGGGAACGGCGGCTTGAAGCGCGGCTGGCCCTTCTTGCCTTCCAGCGACTCCATCAGCGCGGTCTCTTCGCCGCAGATGTAGGCACCCGCGCCGAGCGCGTTGAAGATGTCGATGTCGATGCCGGAGCCCAGGATGTTCTTGCCCAGCCAGCCGTGCTTGTAGGCTTCGGCGGTGGCCTCTTCCAGGTGCTCGAACGGCTCGTGGTGGAACTCGCCGCGCAGGTAGTTGTAGCCCACGGTGGAACCGGTGGCGTAGCAGGCGATCGCCATGCCCTCGATGACCGCGTGCGGGTTGAAGCGCAGGATGTCGCGATCCTTGGCGGTGCCCGGCTCGGACTCGTCGGAGTTGCAGAGGATGTACTTCTGCATGTCGCCCTTGGGCATGAAGCTCCACTTCAGGCCGGTCGGGAAGCCCGCGCCGCCGCGGCCGCGCAGGCCGGACTGCTTGACCATCTCGACCACGTCGGCCGGCGGGATCTTCTCTTCGAGGATCTTGCGCAGCGCGCTGTAGCCGCCGGTCTTCAGGTAGTTCTCGTACGACCACGGCTTGTCGAAATGCAGCGTGGTGTAGACGACCTGGTGCTCCTTCGGCGCCGGGCCCACCGGGCCGTAACCTTCGGATGTGTGCGGATGATGTGCCATGCGCTTACTCCAGCCCGTCCAGCAATTCGTCGACCTTGGCCGGCGTCAGCTTCTCGTGGTAATGGCCGTTGATCACGACCACCGGCGCGCCGCAGCAGGCGGCGACGCATTCTTCTTCCCGCTTCAGGAACACCCGGCCATCGGCGGTGGATTCGCCCAGCTTGCAGCCGAGCTTCTTCTCGGCGTGCTTGACCAGATCCTCGGCGCCGTTGAGCCAGCAGCTGATGTTGGTGCAGAAGGCGACGTTGTTGCGGCCCACCTTCTCGGTCTCGAACATCGAGTAGAAGCTGGCGACCTCGTAGGCCCACACCGGCGGGATGTCCAGGTACTTGGCGACCGCGGCGATCAGCTCGTCGCTCAGCCAGCCGCCGTTCTGCTCCTGCGCGGCGTGCAGACCCTGCAGCACCGCCGAGCGCTTGCGGTCGGGCGGGAACTTGGTCAGCCAATGATCGATATGCGCGCGCGTCTTGTCGCTCAGCGCCACCAGGGGATCGACGTTCTGCGTCGCCTCGAAATTGCCTGTGGCCCTCATCGGTCCACCTCACCGAAAACCAGATCGTAAGTACCAATCATGGCGACCACGTCCGGCAGCATGTGGCCGCGGACGATGGCATCCATGGAAGAAAGATGGGCGAAGCCCGGCGCGCGCAGCTTCACCCGGAACGGCTTGTTGGCGCCGTCGGACACCAGGTAGCAGCCGAATTCGCCCTTGGGCGCTTCCACCGCCGAGTAGGTCTCGCCGGCCGGCACGCAGTAGCCTTCGCTGAACAGCTTGAAGTGATGGATCAGCGCTTCCATGTCGTCCTTCATCTCCTCGCGCGAGGGAGGGGCGACCTTGAAGTTCTTGACCATCACCGGGCCGGGATTGGCCTTCAGCCACTTCACGCACTGGGCGATGATGCGGTTGGATTCGCGCATCTCGGCCACGCGGACCAGGTAACGGTCGTAGCAGTCGCCTTCCACGCCCAGCGGGATGTCGAAATCCACCGCGTCGTACTTGGCGTACGGCTGCTTCTTGCGCAGATCCCAGGCGATGCCCGAACCGCGCAGCATCACGCCGGTCATGCCCCAGGCGCGGGCCTGTTCCGGGCTGATCACGCCGATCCCGACGGTGCGCTGCTTCCAGATGCGGTTGTCGGTGAGCAGGGTTTCGTACTCGTCGACGCGCTTGGGGAACTCGCGGGTGAAGTCTTCCAGGAAGTCCAGCATCGACCCGTCGCGCGCGTTGTTCAGGCGCTTCAGCGCCTGGCCCTTGCGCCAGGGCGATTCCTTGTACTTCGGCATCCGGTCCGGCAGGTCGCGGTAGACACCGCCCGGGCGGTAGTAGGTCGCGTGCATGCGCGCGCCGCTGACCGCCTCGTAGCAGTCCATCAGCTCCTCGCGCTCGCGGAAGGCGTACAGCATCACCGCCATCGCACCCAGGTCGAGCGCGTTGGATCCGATCCACATCAGGTGGTTCAGGATGCGGGTGATCTCGTCGAACATCGTGCGGATGTACTGCGCGCGTTCCGGCGCCTCGATCCCCATCAGGGTTTCGATGGCGCGCACGTAGGCGTGCTCGTTGCACATCATCGACACGTAGTCCAGGCGATCCATGTAACCGATCGACTGGTTGAACGGCTTGGACTCGGCCAGCTTCTCGGTGCCACGATGCAGCAGGCCGACGTGCGGGTCGGCGCGCATGATGGTTTCGCCGTCCATTTCCAGGATCAGGCGGAGAACACCGTGCGCCGCGGGATGCTGCGGGCCGAAGTTCATCGTGTAGTTGCGGATCTCCTGCTTGGACTCTTCAGGATTGCTCGCAAACGCGGTGGGGGACTGTTGCGTACTCATCACTTGCTGCCCTCGCCCGCGGCGGCTTCGCCGATCGCGGTCTGGTAGCGCGCGTCGTCGCGGATCACGCGCGGCACGCCGACGCGCGGCTCGACCGAGGTGACCGGCTCGTAGACCACGCGCTTTTTCTCTTCGTCGTAGCGCACTTCGACGTTGCCGATCAGCGGGAAGTCCTTGCGGAACGGATGGCCGACGAAACCGTAGTCGGTCAGGATGCGGCGCAGATCCGGATGGCCTTCGAACACGATGCCGTACAGGTCGAACGCCTCGCGCTCGAACCAGTTGGCGCCCGGCCACAGGTCGGTGACCGAGGCCACCACCGGCAGATCATCGTTCGGCGCGAAGCAGCGCACGCGCAGGCGCTGGTTGTGCTGGTACGACAGCAGGTGCAGGACCACCGCGAAGCGGCGCTCGGGACCGGCGCCGCGCGGTCGCTGTTCCCAGTCGAAGCGGCCCGGGCCAAAGCCCTCGACGCCACGGCTGAACCCTTCGGACGACACGTCCGAGGTATCCCACTCTGCGCTGCCGTAGCCCAGGTAGTCGACGCCGCAGACGTCGACCGCCTGCTCGAATCCGAACTCGTCGCGCAGGGCGCGGCAGACCTCATGCCAGGACGCGGACGGCACCTCGAGGGTGACCTCTTCGCGGGTTCCGGCAACCGTGATCACCGCATCGGCGAAGCGCGCGCGCAACCGGTCGGTGAAATTTGCAGCTTGCTCGGCCATGGGGCGTAGCGTGCTCTCGAAAAGGAAAACGGGTGGAACGGGAAGCAGGCCGGCGCGCTCAGCGCGCGATGGTCTGCGTGCGCCAGATCTTCTTCTGCAACTGCAGGATGCCGTAGACCAGCGCTTCGGCGGTCGGCGGGCAGCCCGGCACGTACACGTCGACGGGCACGATGCGGTCGCAGCCGCGCACCACCGAATACGAATAGTGGTAGTAGCCACCGCCATTGGCGCAGCTGCCCATCGAGATCACCCACTTGGGGTCGGGCATCTGGTCGTAGACCTTGCGCAGCGCCGGGGCCATCTTGTTGACCAGGGTGCCGGCGACGATCATCACGTCCGACTGGCGCGGCGACGGGCGGAACACCACGCCGTAGCGGTCCAGGTCCAGGCGCGAGGCGCCGGCGTGCATCATCTCGACCGCGCAGCAGGCCAGGCCGAAGGTCATCGGCCACATCGAGCCGGTGCGCGCCCAGTTCATCAGCGCGTCGACGCTGGTGGTCACGTAGCCCTTTTCCAGCAGCGGGTTGTCGCCTTCCGGCCGCAGGATGTCGTCCACCCGCCCTTCCGGGATCGGGTTGGTCATCAGGCGATCGAGGGTCTGGATCACTCCCATTCGAGCGCTCCCTTCTTCCAAACGTAAATGAAGCCGAGGAACAGCATGCCGACGAACAGGCCCATGGTGACCAGTGCGCGGGCGCCGAGCTCCTGGAAGACCAGGGTCCACGGGACGATAAAAATGATTTCCAGGTCGAAGACGATGAACTGGATGGCAATCAGGTAATAGCGCACGTCGAACTTCATGCGCGCGTCTTCGAAGGCCTCGAAGCCGCATTCGTACGGCGACAGCTTCTGGGCGTCGGGGCGCCGGGGGCCGAGGAAGCGTCCCGCCAGGATCAGCGCGATGCCGATGCCGGTGGCGACGATCAGGAACAACAGGGTCGGCAGATAGTTGGCCAGCACTCGCGTTTCTCTTCTTGTCCTACCTGCCCCGCTCCCGGCCTGCACGCCGGAGCGTGTCGCCTTGGTGGGGCACTGCATTCCGCTGTGGGACCGCGTGGTACGCGCGGTTTGCGCGGGTGCGCAAGGAGCAGCGGTCGAGGTGACTCGGGCCCGGCCGCGGCATCCACCGTGTCCCGCCGCAGGCGGCGGTGACCGATCCGATCCTGGCCCTTCCGCAGTTCGTACCTGGCCTGGAATGGATCGGCGGAATTGTACCGGTTAGTGAACTGACTAGTAAACGTTTACGAAGCTGTACGCGGCGCTTTTCATGGACAAAAGAAAAGCCCGCTTGCGCGGGCTTCGCTTTCCATTGCCGCGGCCGGCCGGCGTGTCGCCGGTTCGCCGCTTCGATTGGTGCCCAAGAGGGGACTCGAACCCCTACAGCTTTCGCCGCTACCACCTCAAGGTAGTGCGTCTACCAATTCCGCCACCTGGGCATTGAAACTCTGCAACCGGTCACCGATTGCGGGCCGGTATTGTAGCCCGGTTCAACCGCCCTGTGACGGTGCTTCCACCGGCGGCAGGGCCTGCTGCGGCTGGCTGCCGGTTTCCGGTGCCTGCGCCGGCGCGGCCGGCACGGTGGTCGGGGCCGGCTGCGGCTGGGTCGCGGGCGCCGCGGGCACCGTGGTCGGCTGCGCGGGGACGGACAGCTCGCCGGCCGCGGGCGCGCCGGCCGCCGGAGCCTGCTGCTGGGTCATCACGCCCAGGTTCTGCTGGGTGGTCGGGCGCGCGCTGTGCGAGGCGTGCCAGGCCATGAACAGGGTGATGCCGAAGAAGGCGATCGCCAGCCACTTGGTGCTCTTGGACAGGAAGTTGGAGGCGCCGCGCGCGCCGAACACCGTGCCGGAGGCACCGGCGCCGAAGCCGGACCCGGCCTGCGCGCCCGAACCGCGCTGCATCAGCACCAGCGCGATGATCGCGATGGCGATCAGCACGTAGACCACATTGAGGATCAGCATCATTTCGAATTCGTCCCGAAACAGGTTGGAAGGCCCGGCCACGGCCGGACCCGCGGGGGATCAGCCCCGCTCCGCCGCCGCTTTCGCGATGGCGAGAAAATCGCGCGCCACCAACGACGCACCACCCACCAGCCCTCCATCGACATCGGGCTGCGCGAACAGTTCCGCGGCGTTGTCGGGCTTGACGCTGCCGCCATACAGGATGGGCAGCGAATCGGCGATTCTAGCATCGCGTCCGGCCACTTCGCCACGGATGAATGCATGAACGGCCTGGGCCTGGGCCGGGCTGGCATTGCGGCCGGTACCGATGGCCCAGACCGGTTCATAGGCCACGATGGCCCGTTCGAACGCCTCCACCCCGGCGGCGTCCAGGACCGTCCGCAACTGCGCGCCAACCACGGCCTCGGTCTGCCCCGCGTCGCGCTGCGCCAGGCTTTCGCCCAGGCAAAGTACCGGCACCAGGCCGGCGTTGCGCGCGGCGATGAACTTGCGCGCGACCAGTTCGTTGTCCTCGTGGTGGTACTGGCGGCGTTCGGAATGGCCGACCAGGCCATGGGTGGCACCGACATCGACCAGCATCGAGGCGGAAACCTCGCCGGTATACGCGCCCTTCTCGTTGCTGCTCACGTCCTGCGAACCCAGCGCGAAGCCCTGCGGCACGTAGTCCTCGACCAGCTCGCCCAGATACGGCAGCGGCGGGAGGATCAGCACGTCCACCCCGGCCAGCGGCAGGCCCATGGCAATCTCGTCCATCAGGGCATAGGCGAACTGGCGGTCGCCGTGGAGCTTCCAGTTTCCGGCCACGATCTTGCGGCGCATAAGACCAATTCCTGTCCAGTGGGCGCGCAAGGATAGCCGATGTGGGATTTCCGGCAAGCGCGGCCGCACGCATTACCATGCGGCGGAACCCGAGTCTTGGCATCGACAGGAGTCCTCGCATGTCCCCTACGCCTCCCGGCTACGCCCTGATCACCGGCGCCTCCAGCGGCATCGGCGCGGAAATCGCGCGTGAATATGCGCGCCGTGGCGTACCGCTGATCCTCACCGCGCGCCGGCGGGAGCGCCTGGAAGCATTGGCGGCGGAACTGCGCCCGCAGGTGCCGGTGGAAGTGATTGCCGCCGATCTCGCCGCCGCCGATGGCGTGGCCGGCCTGTGCGAGGCCATCCAGGCGCGCGGCCTGGCCGTGCGCGTGCTGGTCAACAACGCGGGCTTCGGCGTGCCCGGCCGCTACCAGAACCGCGAATGGCCGGACCATGCCGCGTTCCTGCAGGTGATGATCCATGCGGTGTGCGAACTGACCTGGCGGCTGCTGCCCTCGCTGCGTGCTTTCCCGGACGGTCGCATCCTCAACGTCGCCTCTTTCGCGGGGCTGATGCCGGGCTCCAACGGCCAGACCCTGTACGCCGCCGCCAAGGCCTTCCTGATCAAGTTCAGCGAGTCGCTGGCGCAGGAAAACGCGGATCGCGGCGTGAAGGTCTGCGCGCTCTGTCCCGGTTTCACCTGGTCGGAATTCCACGACGTCACCGGTACCCGCGTAATGATGGACAAGCTGCCGAAGAAGCTGTGGCTGCAGGCCGACGCGGTGGCGCGCGCCGGCATCGACGGACTGGAGCGCGGACGCGTGATCGTGGTGCCGGGCTGGCGCTACCGCCTGCTGCACGGAGTCACCCGGCACCTGTCGGATCACGCGCGGTTCCGGTTGATGAGCCGGAATTCCTCGCGGATCCGCAAGGCGGATTGAGCTTCGGGAAAATCTTGCGGCGGGCGGAAAATCCGTGGCCGGATAGAAAAAGCTCGCCGCCCGGCCGCTCCTACCATCTGTCGCATTCCGCGCGGTAGGAGCGCCGTCCCGGCGCGAGCTTCTTGCCTGAGGGCACCGGATGCCACAGGCGTGGCATCGACGCGTGCTTACTTGAGCTTGATCTCGCGCAGGCGCTCTTCGAGGTAGCCCTGCGCGGTGATCGCCTCGGGATAGCGCTTGGGATTGTCGGTGCTGATCGTCGAGGGCAACACATCGATCAGGAAATCCGGATTCGGATGCAGGAAGAACGGCACCGAATAGCGCGGCTTGCGCGCTTCCTCGCCCGGCGGGTTCACCACCCGATGGGTGGTGGATGGATACACGTGGTTGGTCAGGCGCTGCAGCATGTCGCCGATATTGACCACGATGGTGTCCGCGTCGGAGGTGAACGGCACCCACTCGCCCTGCTGGGACTTCACTTCCAGGCCGGCGGCGCTGGCGCCGACCAGCAGCGTGATCAGGTTGATGTCCTCGTGCGCGCCGGCCCGTACGTTGGGAATGTCGTCGGCGGTGATCGGCGGATAGTGGATCGGCCGCAGGATCGAATTGCCGGAGTTGGTCTTGTCGGCGAAATAGTCCTCCGCCAGCCCGATGTGCAGCGCCAGCGCCGACAGCACCCGTGCGCCCAGCTTGTCCAGCGCGTCGTAGAGGCCATAGCCGTGCTCGCGGAATCCGGGCACTTCGTCCGGCCACAGGTTCGGCGGCATCACCTCGCGATACTTCGAGTCATCGGGAATCTCGCGGCCGATGTGCCAGAACTCCTTCAGATCGAAATGCTTGGAGTCCTTCGCGGTCTCCACGCCGAACGGCGTGTAGCCACGCGCGCCGCCGCTGCCCGGCACGTGGTACTTGCGCTTGGTCTCTTCCGGCAGTGCGAAGAAGCGCTTGAACACGTCATAGGCGGCGTCGATGTCGGCTTGCGGGATGCCGTGGTTGCGGATGCCGGCAAATCCCCATTCGCGGTAGGCGGCGCCCAGCTCGGCGACGAAGGCCTCGCGGTCGGTGTCGAAACGGGTGATGTCCAGGGTGGGAATACGGGAACTCATTCACTTGCTCCAGGAGGGCGCGGCGGCGTCATTCCAGCCGACCGGCGCCAGGATTGCATTGATCGGCCTCAAGCGGCCGCGGCGCGCACGGCCTCGGCCAGCTTCTCCAGCGTGGCCTGCATCAGCGCGTCGTCGTCGGCCTCGACGGTCACCCGCACCACCGGCTCGGTGCCGGACGGGCGCAGGAAGGCGCGGCCGCGGCCGGACACCGCCGCCTGCGCCTCGGCCAGCGCGGCCTGCACGCTCGCGGCCTCGGCCGGACGCCCGCCGTTGGCCAGCTTCACGTTGATGGTCTTCTGCGGCACCTTGGACAGGCCGGCCAGCGCCTGGCGCAGCGACTGCCCACCGCTCTTGAGCACTTCCAGCACCTGCAGCGCGCTGACGATGGCGTCGCCGGTGGTCGCGCGATCCAGGCACAGCAAGTGGCCCGAGGTTTCGCCGCCCAGCACGCCGCCGCCCTCGACCAGGCCCTGGTGGACATAGCGATCGCCGACCTTGACCCGCAGGAACGGCACCTGGCGCTCGGCCAGCGCGCGCTCCAGGCCGTAGTTGGTCATCAGCGTGCCGACCACCGCGCCCTTCAGCCGCCCGCTCCGCTGCCAGGCCGTGGCCAGGACGTACAGCAGATCATCGCCGTCGACCGGATTGCCCTGGTCGTCGGCCATCAGCACGCGATCGCCGTCGCCGTCGAAGGCGATGCCCAGATCCGCGCCGGTCTCGCGCACCTTGCGGGCGAGATTGTCGATATGCATCGAGCCGACGCCGTCGTTGATGTTCACGCCGTTCGGCTCGGCGCCGATGGCGACAACCTCCGCTCCCAGCTCGCGGAACAGCAGCGGCGCGATGTGATAGGTCGCGCCATGCGCGCAGTCCAGCACGATCTTCAGGCCCCGCAGATCGAAGCCGCGCGGCACGCTGGCCTTGCAGAACTCGATGTAGCGGCCGACCACGTCACGGCTGCGGATCGCCTTGCCCAGCTTTTCCGACTCGACGGTGACGAAGTCGCCATCCAGCGCGGCCTCGATCGCCGCCTCGGTGGCGTCGTCCAGCTTCTCGCCTTCGGCCGAGAAGAACTTGATGCCGTTGTCGTAGTGCGGGTTGTGCGAAGCGCTGATGACGATGCCCGCGTCGGCGCCGAGGGTACGCGACAGGAACGCCACCGCCGGGGTCGGCATCGGCCCCATCAGCTGCACGTCGGCGCCGGCGGCGACCAGCCCGGCTTCCAGCGCGGCTTCGAACATGTAGCCGGAAATGCGGGTGTCCTTGCCGATCACCACGGTCGGGCGCCGCCCGGTGTTCTCGGACAGTACGCGACCCAGCGCGTTGCCCAGGCGCAGGACGAAATCGGCCGAGATCGGGCCCTGCCCGACCCGCCCGCGGATGCCGTCGGTACCAAAATACTTGCGACTCATCGGAGTGCCTCCTTGCTCAAGCGATGACTTCGGTTTCTTGCGGCCGCGGCTGGTTCAGCAGCAGCGCCAGCAGATCGCCCAGGCGATCGCGCATTTCCCGGCGATCGCAGATCTGGTCGATGGCGCCGTGCTCCAGCAGGAATTCGGCGCGCTGGAAACCTTCCGGCAGCGTTTCGCGCACGGTCTGCTCGATCACGCGCGGACCGGCGAAGCCGATCAACGCTTCCGGCTCGGCGATGTTGATGTCGCCCAGCATCGCGAACGAGGCCGAGGCGCCACCGAAGGTGGGATGGGTGCTGACCGAGATGTAGGGGATGCCCTGCTCGCGCAGGCGCGCCAGCGCGGCCGAGGTCTTGGCCATCTGCATCAGCGAGAACAGGCTTTCCTGCATGCGCATGCCGCCGCTGGCGGCGAACGACACCAGCGGCACGCGGTCGGCCAGGGCGCGTTCGGCGGCACGGGCGAACTTCTCGCCGCTGACCGAACCCATCGAACCGCCCATGAAGGCGAAGTCCATGGCGCAGGCCACCAGCGGACGCTGCTTCAGGGTGCCTTTCATCGCCACCAGCGAGTCATGCTCGCCGGTCGCCTTCTGCGCCGCCTTGAAGCGGTCGGAATACTTCTTCTGGTCGCGGAACTTCAGCACGTCGACCGGCGCCAGCCCGGTGCTGATTTCCTCGATGCTGCCCGGGTCGAACAGCGCCTGCAGGCGCGCGCGGGCGCGGATGGACATGTGGAAGCCGCACTTGGGGCAGACCTCCAGGTTTTCTTCCAGTTCCGGGCGGTAGAGCACCGCGCCGCAGCGGTCGCACTTCTCCCACAGCCCTTCGGGCACACTGCGTTTGCTTTTGGCGCCACCGCCCTCGGTGCGGATGCCCGACGGCATCAGTTTGCTGAGCCAGCTCATGCGTTATCGACAATCCCGTTCAGGGGCCCATCCCGCGGATGGGCAGACGGGTCAGTTTAGCAGGCCGTCCAAGGCCGCCCCTCACCCCGGAGGGGTACGGGCTCAGGGCTGGTCCAGGGCGTGCCGGAGCGGCGCCAGGAAGGCGGCGGCGCGGGCCGGAGCGGTTTCGGCGGCATCGGTACGGGCCAGCTCGGTGACCAGCGCGCTGCCCACCACCACTCCGTCGGCGTCCACCGCCATCGCACGGGCGCTGGCGGCGTCCCGGATGCCAAAGCCGGCGGCGACCGGCGCCTTGGCCAGGGAACGGATGCGGCGCAGCCGGTCGCCCGCGGCGCGCGTATCCAGCCGCTCGGACGCCCCGGTGACGCCGGCGAAGCTGACGTAGTACAGGTAGCCCTGGGCTTCGTCGCAGAGCATGGCCATGCGCTCGTCGGAGGTGGTCGGCGAAGCGAGCATGATCAGGGCCAGACCGTGCCGGTTGAAGGCGGCGCGGGTTTCGTCGGCCTCTTCCGGCGGCAGGTCCACCAGCAGCACGCCGTCCACCCCGGCCTGCACGGCCGCTTCCGCGAACCGCGCCGTGCCGTGGATCTCGACCGGGTTCAGGTACCCCATCAGCACGATGGGAGTGGCCGTGTCCTGGTTGCGGAACGCCGCCACGGCATCGAGCACGTAGCGCAGGCCGGCGCCACGCGCGAGCGCGCGCTCGGAGCTGCGCTGGATGGTCGGGCCATCGGCCATGGGGTCGGAGAACGGGACGCCGAGTTCGATCACGTCGGCGCCCGCCTCCACCAGCGCATGCATCACCGGCACGGTGTCCTCCAGCGAAGGATCCCCGGCGGTGATGAACGGAATGAGCGCCTTGCGGCCGGCGGCGCGCAATTCCGAAAAGCGCTGGTCGAATCGGCTCATTCCGGCTTGGTTTCCTGGTTGTCCGTCGAGCCGGCCTGTGCATCGTTGAAGGCGGCGTATTCGGCGGCCAGTTCCGATTCGCCGACGTTCAGGCCGCGCTCGGCACCCAGCGCGTCCAGGTGCTCGTTGAGCATCCGCCGGTACATGTTGGTCATGTAGTCGAGGAAATCCTTGCGCGAAGCCGCGGCGTCACCTTCGAAGGACAGGTAGACGTGCGAGTTGAAACGCGCGGCGGCATACAGCGAGGCAACGCTGATGCGCTTGAGGCCCTGCTGCTTGGCCTGGCGGTTAGTCAGTTCCAGGTATTCGTTGACGCAGGTGAAGAAGGCCGGATCGAGCTGGTTCGGATTCTGGCTGGCCTGCGGATCGTTCTGCTGTTCGGTCATTGCACTGCCTTAGAAATGGAGGTTCTCGCGCGCGGCGATGGTATGCACGTCCTTGTCGCCCCGTCCGGACAGGTTGCACAGGACCAGGGCGTCGCGCGGCAGATCCCGGGCGAGCTTGATGGCCTGGGCCACGGCGTGGCTGGACTCGAGCGCCGCAAGGATACCCTCGGTGCGGGCCAGTTGGTGGAAGGCGGCCAGCGCCTCTTCGTCGGTCACGCCGACATACTGCGCACGGCCGGTGTCGGCCAGGAAAGCGTGTTCCGGGCCGACGCCCGGGTAGTCGAGCCCGGCGGAAACCGAATGGGTCTCGATGATTTGGCCGTCGTCGTCGCACAGCACGTAGGTGCGGTTGCCGTGCAGCACGCCGGGCCGGCCAGCGGCAATCGAAGCGGCGTGACGGCCGCTGTCG
This sequence comes from Pseudoxanthomonas sp. PXM04, assembly GCF_014851695.1. Classification (NCBI taxonomy): domain Bacteria; kingdom Pseudomonadati; phylum Pseudomonadota; class Gammaproteobacteria; order Lysobacterales; family Lysobacteraceae; genus Pseudoxanthomonas; species Pseudoxanthomonas sp. PXM04. Next base: position 827,804 of record NZ_JACVAG010000001.1, on the reverse strand, counting down.
ATGCCGTCGCCGGCCGCCTCGGCACCGACGATCTTCACGTCCGCATCGTTGAGGAAGGCGTGGAACAGGCCGATGGCGTTGCTGCCGCCACCGACGCAAGCGGTGATCACGTCGGGCAGCCGGCCGTAGTCCTCCAGCATCTGCGCGCGTGCCTCGCGCCCGACCACGGCGTTGAAGTCGCGGACCATGCGCGGATACGGATCCGGGCCGGCCACGGTACCGATGATGTAGAAGGTGTCGTGCACGTTGGTCACCCAGTCGCGCATCGCTTCGTTCAAGGCATCCTTCAGGGTCGCCGAGCCGGACGTCACCGGCACCACGGTCGCGCCCAGCAGCTTCATCCGGTAGACGTTGATCTTCTGGCGTTCGATATCGGTGGCGCCCATGTAGACCACGCATTCCAGGCCCAGCCGGGCGGCCACGGTGGCACTGGCCACGCCGTGCTGGCCGGCGCCGGTCTCGGCGATGATGCGCGGCTTGCCCATCCGGCTGGCCAGCAGGGCCTGGCCGATGGTGTTGTTGATCTTGTGCGCGCCGGTGTGGTTCAGGTCCTCGCGCTTGAGCAGGATGCGCGCGCCGCCGACTTCGCGCGACAGCCGGGTGGCTTCATAGATCGGGCTGGGACGGCCGACGTAGTGCTTCAGGTCGTGATCGAAGGCGGCCAGGAACGCCGGATCCTGGCGGGCCTGGTCGTACGCCGCCGCCAGTTCCTGCAACGGGCCGATCAGGGTCTCGGCGACGAAGCGGCCGCCGAACCGGCCGAAATGGCCGCGGGCGTCTGGGAAGGCGTGGAAGTCGGCGGGGCGGGATTCGGACATGGACAGCGGCGGCGCGAATGGGCGGATGCCGAGCATAACGCACACATCCCCCAGCAAGAATCGATGATTTCTGCATGATTCGTGAGATAAACTCACATGTCATGACCGCCCGCCTGCCTTCGCTCAACGCCCTGCGCGCCTTCGAGGCCGCGGCCCGGCTGGGCGGCGTCAGCCAGGCCGCGCGGGAACTGCATGTCACCCATGGCGCTGTCAGCCGCCAGATCCGGTTGCTGGAAGCGGAGCTGGGACTGGTGCTGTTCTCCCGCGAAGGACGTGGGCTGCGGCTCACCCCGGCGGGCCGGCAGTTGCAGGAAGCCGCCGCGGCCGCCTTCGCCCGGTTGCAGGACGCCACCGCCCGGCTGCGCCGCGATACGCCGTCGGCGCTGGTGCTGGGCTGTCCGGGCAGCCTGCTCGCGCGCTGGATGATTCCCCGCATGGAACGGCTCGGCCGGGACCTGCCCGGCCTGACCCTGCACCTGGCCGCGCAGGAAGACGGCTTCGACACGGAACTGACCGGACTGGACGCCGCCCTGCTGCTGGCCGAGCCGCCATGGCCGTCCGGCTGGCAGGTCCGCGAGCTGGCGCCGGAGCGGATCGGCCCGGTGGTGAGCCCGCGTCATCCCGCCAGTCACGATCCCCGCCGCCTGCTGGAAGAGCCGCTGCTGCATACTGCATCGCGCCCGCAGGCCTGGCCGGTCTGGGCCGCCCAGCACGGCATCGATCCCGACCGCCTGCGTTACGGCAGCGGATTCGAGCACCTCTACTACCTGCTGGAAGCCGCGCTTGCCGGGATGGGCGTGGCGATCGCCCCCGAGCCGCTGGTGGCCGCGGATCTGGCGGCCGGCCGCCTGCTCGCTCCCTGGGGATTCAGCGCGACCGGCGGTGCCTGGATTCTCGCCACCCGGCGTGGCCCGTTGGATCCGCGGGTGGAGCGGCTGGGCGACTGGCTCGAACGGGAACTCGGCGCCGACGCAATGGCTCCGGTCCCGAACTAGATCGGCTGCGCGCGCTGATCGGCGTAGCGGACCGCATCGACGAACTGGCGCATCTTCTCCGCATCCTTCACCCCGGGCGCGGATTCGATACCGCTGGATACATCCACGCCCCAGGGGTGCGCGGTGCGGACCGCGACGGCCACGTTGTCCACGGACAGGCCGCCGGCCAGCAGATACGGCCGTTCGGTCGCCTGCGGCATTTGCTTCCAGTCGAAACGCTTGCCGCTGCCGCCCTGCTCGCCCGCGGCGTGGCCGTCGAACAGGAAGCCATGCGCGGAGGGATAACGCGCGATCGCGGTGAAGGCGCTCTCGCTGGCACCGCCCATCGCGATGGCTTTCAGGAACGGCACGGCGAAGCCGGCGCAGAACGCATCCTCTTCGCCACCATGGAACTGCAGCAGATCCGGACGTACGTGCTCAATCACGCCTTCCACGTCATCGGCGCTGTTGTCCATCATCAACGCCACCACCGCGATTTCCTCGGGCACCAGTTCGCGCAGCATGCGCGCCTGCCCGATCAGCAATCGGCGCGGGCTGCGCGGCGCGAACACCAGGCCGACGTAGTCCACGCCCAGTTCCACCGCGGCGCGCACGTCCTCGGCTCGGGTCAGTCCACAGAATTTGATGCGGGTGGGCATGAGGAATCGGGAATCGGGAATCGGGAATCGGGAATCGGGAATCGGGAATCGGGAATCGGGAATCGGGAATCGGGAATCGGGAATCGGGAAGAGCATCCGCGCCACCCTACCCTCCACGCAAGCGCCGGCGCGTGACGGCCAGGTGCGTGGGCCGCGGGTCAATCCGGCAGGGTCACTTCGGGCGGCAATCGCCAATGCGACGGATACAGCGGACTGACGAACACCAGGCCGTCGGGCGGCGCGGTCGGCCCGGCCACGGTGCGGTCGCGACCGGCGAGCAGCTCCGCGATCCAGCTTTCCGGTTTCTCGCCGCGCCCGACCACCAGCAGCGAACCGACGATGTTGCGCACCATGTGGTGCAGGAACGCGTTGGCCTGCACGTCGACCCGGACCTGTTCGCCTTCGCGCCGCACCGAAATCGCCTGCAGGTCGCGGAATGCGTGCGGCGACTGGCAATGCACGGTCCGGAACGCGTTGAAATCGTTCTCGCCGAGCAGCGCCTGCGCGGCGCGGTGCATCGCGTCCGCATCCAGCGGCATCCGCTCCCAGCTCAGCATGTGCCGTTCCAGCGCGGGGCGGACGATGCGGTTGACCAGGCGATAACGGTAGCGGCGCGCCCGCGCGGAAAAGCGCGCATTGAAGTCGTCCGGCATCGGCTGGCACCAGCGCACGCACACCGCGGGCGGAAGATTGGCGGTGGCACCCAGCACCCAGCTGCGGGGATCGCGCGGCGCATCGCTGTCGAAGTGGACGACCTGGCACTGCGCATGCACGCCCGCGTCGGTACGCCCCGCGCAGATCGTGTCGACCTGCGCGTTGGCCACCCGCGAGAGTGCGTTTTCCAGCACCGACTGCACGCTGGTCTCGTCCGGCGTACCGGACTTGCTCAGGCGCTGCCAGCCCTGGAAACCGCTGCCGTCGTATTCGACGCCCAGCGCGTACCGCATCAGCGACTCCTTGCCCGTGCCCGCATCAACCCAGATCGCGCAGCAGTTGCAGGGCTTCCTGACGCGCCGTTTCGTCTTTGCCGGCGGCCACTTCGTTCAGCAGATCGCGCGCGGTGACGGTGTCGCCCAGATCCAGGTACGCGACTGCCAGTTCCAGTCGTTCGCGGCCGGCCGGAGCCGGATTCAACGGCGCCACGCGGGCGACCGGATCCGCCGCCGGTTCGCCGCCGGAGTGCCAGGTCGGCGAATTCGGTTTGACCGGCGCGGCCGGCGTGACCGGGATCGCCGGTGCCACGGCCGGTGCGGGTTCGCGCGGCGCCTCGGGTGCCGGTGCTTCTTCCGCCTGCTCCGGGACCGCCGGCGCTGCCGTCGCCACCGGTGCTTCGAACAACGGTTTGCGCGAGGCGGGCTTCGGCGGCGATGTGCGCTGGCGACGGCTGCTGATCAACCAGGCCAACGCGCCGACGATCAGCAGCGCCCAGCCAATCCACGCCCACAGAGGTGTTCCCTGCGATGCGCCCTGCGACGGGTCGTTGGACTGCGCCAGCCGTTGCTGGGCGGCGGCCAGATCGCTGTCCTTCATCGCGATCAGCTTGTCCTGCTGCTGCTTGAGCTTTTCCAGCTCGGCGACCTGCGCGCGCAGTTCCTGCACTTCGGATTCGCGGGCGGCCAGGTCTTCCTTGCTCTGTTGCAGTTGTTCGTTCGCCAGCATGTCGCCCTCGCCACCGGCTTCAACGCCGGATTGTGTTCCCGCCCGTGCCGCCGCGCCCGCCAGCGGCGGCGCGATTTCCAGGCGGGCTTCCGCCGTGCGCGACGGCGCTTCGGCCGGCGGTGATGCCGTGTTCGCCGCGATCGCCGCCGGTTGCGGAATCGGCCGGCGCGCCTGCCGCCATTCGTCGATCTGGTTGCGCACCAGCGCCGCGGCCTCGGTCTGCCCCAGCCTGGCGACTTCCTCCGAGGCCGGAATGCGCAACACCGCGCCCTGTTTCAGACGGTTGATGTTGCCGCCGATGAACGCCTCGGGATTCGCCCGCAGCAGGGCGATCATGGTCTGGTCCAGGCTGCTTCCGCCGCCGATGTCGCGCGCGATCGCCGACAGGGTCTGGCCGCGTGCGACGGTCAGGTGATCGCCCGCCTGTGCGGCCGGTGCCGGCGGCACCGCCGCGGTTGCCCCGCCGGGAGCCGCGGTGGTCGGTGCCGGCGCCGGCGGCGCGTCGACGGGCGGTGCGGGCTCGACCGCCGCGACCGGCGGTTCGGCCGGACGCACGATGGCATCCTCCGGCGCGGCCTGCGGGGCGTCGATGACCGGCTGGGCGGCGGCCGCGACCGCGCCTGGCGAGTCGACCATCGCCGAGTACTCGCGCACCAGCCGGCCCTGGCCCCAGTCCACTTCGACCAGGAAGTTGAGCACCGGCACGGTGACCGGCTCCTGCGTGGTGACCCGGATCACCGGGCGACCGGCCTCGTCCAGCGCCACCGCGAAATCGAGATTGCCGACCAGGCCGGTCGGCCTGGGCAGGCCGACCCGCTCGAAGGTGGTCGGGGAAGCGAGCTGGGCGCGCAATTGCTCCAGCTCGCCGGGTTCGGTGGAAATGATCGGGATCTCGGCCAGCAACGGCTGTCCGGGCGCTGATTTCACCCGGATCTCGCCCAGCCCCAGTGCCAGCGCCGAGCTGCTGATCAACAGCAGCGCCAGCGCGGCCAGGCCTCGCCATCGGTATCCCGCCCTCGGCATCAAGCCGTCCCCTTTGCCACAATGGCGCCGACTATAACGGTTCAACCGTTTTTCGCCACCAGTTCCGCCAGCTGCACGGCGTTCAGGGCCGCGCCCTTGCGGATGTTGTCCGCGACGATCCACAGGTTCAGGCCGCGCGGATGCGACAGGTCCTCGCGGATGCGGCCGACATAGACCGGATCGGTGCCGGAGGCGTGCGTGACCGGGGTCGGATAGCCGCCGGGCGCGCGGTCGTCCACCACTTCCACGCCCGGGGCGTTCTCCAGCAGCGCACGGGCTTCCGCGGCGCTCAGCTTGACCCTGGTCTCGACGTTGACCGCCTCGGAGTGGCCGTAGAACACCGGCACCCGCACCGCGGTCGGATTCACCTGGATGCTGTCGTCGCCGAGGATCTTGCGGGTCTCCCAGACGAGCTTCATTTCCTCCTTGGTGAAGCCGTTGTCGAGGAATTCGTCGATGTGCGGAATCAGGTTGAAGGCGATCTGGACCGGGAAGCGCTGCGGATCCGGATCCTGGAAGTTCAGCAGCGCGCCGGTCTGGCGGCCCAGTTCCTCCAGCGCCGAACGGCCACCGCCGGACACCGATTGGTAGGTCGCCACGTTGATGCGCTCGATGCCGGCCTTGCGGTGGATCGGCGCCAGCGCGACCAGCATCTGCATGGTCGAGCAGTTGGGATTGGCGATGATGCCGCGCGGACGGTTCTGCACCTGTTCCGGGTTGACCTCGCTGACCACCAGCGGCACGTCGTCGTCGTAGCGGAAGGCCGAGGAGTTGTCGATCACCACCGCGCCCGCGGCGGCGAACTTCGGCGCGTATTCCTTGGACACGCCGCCACCGGCGGAGAACAGGGCGATGTCGATGCCGGCTGGATCGAACGTGGCCAGATCCTGGATGGTGATCTTCTGGCCGTTGAACTCGACCTCGCCGCCGGCCGAACGCTCGGAAGCCAGCGCCACCAGCTTGCCGACGGGGAAATCGCGCTCGGCGAGGATGGACAGCATGGTTTCGCCGACGGCACCGGTGGCGCCCACGACGGCGACGTTGAAACTGCGGTTCTGATTGCTCATGGAATGGGATTCGCGAAAGTGATGAAGATAGGGATGCGGAAGACAGCGGACAGCAATGGGGGGCTGTGTTCGGGGAACCTCCGGGAAGGCCAGAGGCTCCCTATCGTTTAATCGCGGTGGTTTTGCGGTTGCCGCCGGCGATCGCCAGCACGCCCGGATTGACCGGGGTGGCGGGACGACCGGCGTCCGGGCCTTCGCCCAGCGCGGCGATGAGATTGTCCACCGCCAGGCCGACCATCGCACGCCGCGTCGCCAGGCTCGCGCTGGCGATGTGGGGCGTCAGCACCACGTTGCGCAGCGCGAGCAGTTCCGGGCGAACCTCCGGCTCGCCCTCGTAGACGTCCAGCCCGGCCGCGGCCAGGCAGCCCTGCGACAACGCCTGCGCCAGCGCCAACTCGTCGACCAGGCCGCCGCGGGCGATGTTCACCAGCGTCGCGGTCGGCTTCATCTTCGCCAGCGCGGCCGCGTCGATCAGATGGTGGACGGCCGGCGAATACGGCAGCACCAGCACGAGATGATCTGAGCCGGTCAGCAGTGTGTCGAAATCGACGTACTCGGCGCGGCACTCTCGCTCGATCGCGGCATCGACGCGATGGCGGTTGTGGTAGTGCACGCGCATGCCGAAACCCGCCGCGCGGCGGGCGATGCCCTGCCCGATCCGGCCCATGCCGAGGATGCCCAGCGTACTGCCGTGCAGATCCACGCCGAGCATGCTGCTGAACGACCATTGCCGCCATTGGCCCTCGCGCAGCCAGCGCTCGGCCTCGGTGATGCGGCGGGCGGTCGCCATCAGCAGGGCGAAACCGAAATCGGCGGTGGTCTCGGTCAATACGTCCGGTGTGTTGGTCGCCAGGATGCCGGCCGCGTCCAGCGCGGGAATGTCGAGATTGTTGTAGCCGACGCCAACGTTGGCGACGGCCTTCAGCCGCGGCGCCTCCGCGATCTCGGCCGCGCCGATGCGTTCGTTGAGGGTGACCACGGCGCCGTCCGCCTCGCGCAGGTGCGCGGCGATCTGTGCGGCCGTGTACGCCTGAACCTCGGCGGTCCCGTGCACGTCGAAGTACTCGCCCAGCCGTTCGATGACGTCATCGAACAGCGGCTGCGAGACCCAGACGCGGCGGCGGGATTCAGCCATCGGCGCGTCCCGGCACCCGGGGTGGCACTTCGCCCACGTCGCCGCACTGGGCGCGGTGGCGCAAAGCGTGGTCCATCAGCACCAGCGCCATCATCGCCTCGGCGATCGGCGTGGCGCGGATGCCCACGCAGGGATCGTGGCGACCGGTGGTGATCACGTCCACCGGCTGGCCGTCCACATTCACCGTGCGGCCGGGCAGGCGCAGGCTGGAGGTGGGCTTGAGCACGATCGAGGCGGTGACCTGCTGGCCGGTCGAGATGCCGCCGAGGATGCCGCCGGCGTGGTTGGAGAGGAAGCCTTGCGGAGTCATCTCATCGCGGTGCTCGGTGCCCTTCTGGGTGACCGCCGCGAAGCCGTCGCCGATTTCCACGCCCTTGACCGCGTTGATGCTCATCAGCGCGGCGGCCAGATCCCCGTCGAGCTTGCCGTAGATGGGTTCGCCCCAGCCCGGCGGCACGCCGTCGGCGACCACGTTCACGCGCGCGCCGATCGAATCGCCGGACTTGCGCAGCGCGTCCATGTAGCTTTCCAGTTCGGGCATCTGCGCCGCATGCGGCCAGAAGAACGGGTTGTCCTCGACCACGCTCCAGTCGAAGCCTTCCGGCGTGATCGGTCCCAGTTGCGACAGATAGCCGCGCACCGTCACGCCATGGCGCTGCGCCAGCCACTTCTTGGCGATGACACCGGCAGCGACGCGCATGGTCGTTTCGCGCGCCGAGGAACGCCCGCCGCCGCGCGGATCCCGGATGCCGTACTTCTGCCAATAGGCATAGTCGGCATGGCCGGGACGGAACTGGCTGGCGATGTTGGCGTAGTCCTTGCTGCGCTGATCGGTATTGCGGATGAGCAGCGCGATCGGCGTGCCGGTGGTCAGGCCCTCGTAGACGCCGCTGAGGATTTCCACGTCGTCGGCCTCGCGCCGCGCCGAGGTGTGTCGGCTCTTGCCGGTCGCACGGCGCTCCAGGTCATGGCGGAATTCCTCCGGCGCGATCGCCAGCCCCGGCGGACAGCCGTCGAGCACGCAGCCGATCGCCGGTCCATGCGATTCGCCGAACGTGGTGACGGTGAGGAGTTTTCCGAAACTGTTGCTGCTCAAGGCGATGTCTCATGTAGAGCGGAGCTCGCTCCGCTGTTCCGGCAAACCGGACGTGCTCGCCGAGCAGGCCCGGCGTTACCTTCGGGATGGCGCGCGGCCATCGGAAAGGGTTTTCATTTTCGCGCGTCCGCCAGCGCACGGATGTGCTTGTTGTGCCGGATCAGTTCCGCGCATTCGACCGCGAAGATACCCATCTGCCCGACCTTGAATTCGATCCAGGCGAATTCGACGTCCGGCAGCAGCTTCACAAGCGCGTGCTCTGATTCGCCGACCTCGCAGATCAGCAGGCCTTCCTGGCTCAGGTGCAGTGGTGCGTCGCGCAGGATCTTCAACACCAGATCCAGGCCGTCGTCTCCGGCGCGCAGGCCGAGTTCCGGCTCGAAGGAATATTCCTTCGGCAGCGCGTCGGTCTCGTCGTTGGTGACATAGGGCGGATTGGTGACGATCAGGTCGTAGTGGCGACCGCCGAGGCCGGCGAACAGATCCGACTTCACCAGTTGCACATTGTCCGCATGCAGGCGCGCCTTGTTCTCGGTTGCCAGCGCCAGCGCGTCGTCGCTTATGTCGACGCCGTCGACCTGCCAGTCGGGGTTGTAGTGGCCCATGGCGATGGCGATGCAGCCGGAACCGGTGCACAGGTCCAGCGCATGGTTGACCTCGCGTCCGCCCAGCCAGGGCTCGAAACCGGATTCGATCAATTCGGCGATCGGCGAGCGCGGCACCAGCGCGCGCGCGTCGCTCTTGAAGCTCAGGCCGGCGAACCAGGCCTCGCCGGTCAGGTAGGCGACCGGCACGCGTTCCTCCACGCGGCGCTTGAACAGCGCCAGGATTTCCGCCTTCTCGGCACTGGTGACCCGCGCCTGGCCATAGGCCGGGCCCAGATCCGGCGGCAGATGCAGCGTGTGCAGCACCAGGTGGGTCGCCTCATCGAGGGCGTTGTCGTAGCTGTGGCCGAAGGTCAGGCCGGCCTCGTTGAAACGGCTGGCGCCGTAACGGATCAGGTCGATGAGGGTGTGCAGTTCTGCGGCTGCGTCGGCAGTCATGGCGTAAAGGCGGGGAAATGGCCGGTGGGGTCCGGTTCCCGATTATAGGCGCTGCGCCGGTATCATGTCGGGTCCGCCGGCAAGCCCCGAAACCGCGGCCACGCCGGCCCTTCCGCGAGACCCGCCATGTTCAACAAGAAGTTCGGGATCATCCTGCTGCTGGCGCTGGCCGCCGGCCTGGGCCTGCTGGCCGCGCAGAAGTTCTTCGGTCCCGCCCGCCCCGCCCAGGCATGGCCGGCCACGCAGGCGGTGACGATGTTCCCGCAGGCGCGCCCGCTGCCCGAATTCTCGCTGCGCCAGTCCGATGGTACGCAATTGGCCTCCGGCGAACTGAAGGGCCATTGGACCCTGGTGTTCCTCGGCTTCACGTTCTGCCCCGACGTCTGCCCGACCACCCTGGCCGAATTGGCCCAGTCGCAGAACCAGTGGCGTGCCCTGCCCGATTCCACGCGCCCGCGGGTGCTGTTCGTGTCGGTGGATCCGGAGCGCGACACCCCCAACAAGGTCGGCGAGTACGCGCACGCCTTCCATCCGGACACGCTGGCGGCGACCGCCGACGCGCCGACCCTGGAGAACTTCGCCAAATCGCTGGGCTTCGTCTTCATGAAGGTGCCGGGCAAGGGCTTCGAGCAGAATCCCAACGACTATTCGATGGATCATTCCTCGGCCATCGCGGTGCTGGATCCGCAGGGTCGCCTGGCCGGCCTGATCCGCCCGCCTTTCCGGCCGGACGCAATCGCCACCGACATGAAGGCGCTGACCGAGGCCGCCGCGCGATGAGTCCGGTCACCGCGCTCACCTACGTCCTGCCGCATCGCCTGCTGTCTTCGCTGGCGCGCAAGCTGGCCTACTCCACTTCGCCGGCCATCAAGCAATGGCTGATCGACGCGGTGGTGCGCCGCTTCGGCGTGGATCTGTCCGAAGCCGCCGAACCCGACGCGCGTGCCTATCCAAGCTTCAACGCCTTCTTCACCCGCGCCCTAAAGCCGGGCGCGCGCGTCGCAGCCCCGGATCCACGCGCATTGCTGATGCCGGCCGATGGCCACATCAGCCAGTGCGGGCCGATCCAGGACGGCCGCATCTTCCAGGCCAAGGGCCAGTCGTTCACCGCCTCCGAGCTGCTGGGCGATGCCACCGACGCCGAACCGTTCCGCGACGGCCTGTACGCCACCGTGTACCTGTCGCCGCGCGACTACCACCGGGTGCACATGCCCTGGCGCGGCACGTTGCGTGAAACCGTGCACGTGCCCGGCCGCCTTTTCAGCGTCGGTACCGACGCGGTCGCCAGCGTACCGGGCCTGTTCGCGCGCAACGAGCGCCTGGTCTGCCACTTCGATACCGACTTCGGCCCGATGGTCTCGGTGATGGTCGGCGCGCTGCTGGTGTCGGGCGTGGAGACGGTCTGGAGCGGCGTGGAGATTCCCGCCTACGGGGATCGCGTCACCCGCAAGGACTATCGCGGCCAGGGCATCACCCTGGACCGCTTCGAGGAGATGGCCCGGTTCAACTACGGCTCGACCGTGATCGTCCTGCTTCCACCCGGCGTGGCGGAACTGTCACCGGAACTGCATGCCGAATCGCCGGTGCGATTGGGGCAGGCGCTGGCAAGACGGAGCTGATTTCCCCGCGCCTGGACGAGGCAATCAACCGGGGGGACGGGTGCCGCGCGCTGCCCGTTAGCCGCTCGGGAATGTGGGTCCGAGTGCGCGGATATGCCGGGAAATCCTGTTCTCGCTTTCGGCCAACGCACGGTCCTGGGAGGCTTCGGCATGACGCCTCACGCGCAGCAGGGCAGCTTCCGCAGCTGACCACTCCCCCGCCAGCATGGATGCCAGCGCCGCATGACGATGGCGTAGATGCGGCACGAGCCAATCAACGCCCTTTCCGAATACCAGGTTTCCGAGCGGAGCGGCCCGCTGTTCATGCATGGCCCGGGAGAACGCCAGTTCCAGTCTGAGCAGTACGAGTAGCGGTTTGTTTTCCCGTTGCTCCTTTCCTGGCATGCCGGACAGAATCTGCTCCAGCTGGTCGTCCAGTGCTTCTACTGCCTTCCAGTTCCCCAGATTCTGGGACGCCTTCATGCGTATCCACAAGGCGATGAGCGACGCCGTGCTTCCTTGCGCGTCCAGATCGTCGACCAGTTGCTCCGGCAACCGATCGGAAGTTGTCCCGAATACGGAAAGCGACATCAGCCTCAAATGGGCCAGCAACGAAGATTGTTCATCGGGGGAACGGCGTCCCCACAGATAGAGCAGCAGGCCGTCGCTTGCCCAACCCCGCGCCATCGGCATGAGATTGGTGATGCCCACCACGCCGTTGATCAAGGCGAAGGCATGGACCAATCCTTCCCGCTCCACTTCTGCGCATCGGGTCAACAAGACAGCCAGGATCGCGGCGGCGAGATTTGCCAACGGCCCGCCCACGATCATGCACAGCATGGCTGGACGAATCGCCTCCGCGGGATCGGGATAGGCCTGGACATATCCGTGCAGGCCACCGGGCGGCCTGGCGATTCGCCAGCGGAACCCACGCCGCAGGAAGATGACGTCCAGAATGCCCGCCTGCATGCGCATGACGCGCATGCCCTTCAGATGCGCGGCCAGCGCATGTCCCGACTCGTGAATCAGGACCGCCAGGAACCAGCAAGTGACGACGGTACAGAGCGCAAGGCCTACTTCGGGCAGGAACCAGTTCCGGGTGGCGCTCTCTGCAATCGCCATGGCGCCGAGGAAGCCTGCGAGCGACAAGCACCATGCCAGGACGGTCCCGCCACGCAGCAACCACGCCGCAGCCGCAGGAATTTCCTGGCTTCTTTCCCCCGTATCCCCCGTATCCCCCTTCCCCATCCCATTCCCCGGTTCAGTTGCGTGACGTGTCGGTAACAGGCATCACGGACGCGCCAATCAGCCACTGCGCCGCCCAATAGCCCAGCAGCACCCATACGCTCGCCAGGGGAATCGCCATCGCGAAGCGGTCGATCGCCAGCAAGGCGTCGGAGAGCACGAAGCAGGCGCCGCCCGCCGTGGCCAGGAGCGCGGCCCCGTCCGGACGCTGCCGCCAGATGCATGCCGCCTGCGCCGCCATGCCCGCCAGCGCCACCACATAGACGACCACGGGAATCTTCAGTTCCGCCGGCAGATGCGGCCACAGGTACGCCAGGACGGTCGCGGCGATCACGCCATACGCGAGCACGGGCCAAATGGGACGGAACCACTCGCCGCGCAACCGGAACGCCCGCAGGTAGCACAGGTGCGCCAGCAGGAAACTGCCCAGTCCGAAGGCGAACCAATCTCCCGGCAGCATCAGGAACACATCGCCCAGCAGCGACAGCAGCAGTCCCGCCAGCACCGCGCGCCGATAACCGTGTTCGTTCGCGGCGGTCCGCCACACCATGGCCGCGACCAGCAGCGTGGTCAGTGGCTTGAACAGGTAGTGCAGGACACGCAGGCCATCCGACTCGGCGCCGACGATGGCAAACGCCGCGCTGACGGCAATGGCGGACAACCAGATTGCATTCCTTTGCATCGTTCCCCGCCCTCCGGTACTTCAGATCATTTCCTGCAACTTTCCAGCTGGATCGACTGGCCCGGCCGCACGCTGTAGGCTGGTCCCTTCAGGCCATTGGCACGGGCCAGCTTCTTCAGATCGCACTGGTAACGCTGCGAGATCCGGCCCAGCGTATCGCCCTTGGCGATCCGGTACTCGCGCGCCTGCTTCGCCTTGGGTTCGGCGGGCTTGGGTTCGCCTGAAGCGACCGTGGTCGGCACGCCGGCCACCGGGGTCACGTCGCCGACCGCGACCGTACCGGTCAGGGCGGTGCGCTTGATGGCGGCGTTGACGTCGGCGCGCACCAGCGTGCGGGCCAGGTCGGCGCGCGGGCCGCTGACACAATGGCGGTTGTACAGGCTGACGATGCGGGTGTTGGCCTTGAGCATCGTGCCGGCCGGAATCCATGCCTCGGCCTCGTAGCGCGGGTTGAGGTTGCGCAGCGCGCGCATGAAGCCCTCGCGGGTGCCGCCGTTGCCCAGGCAGATGGTCAGTTCGTAGATCGAGCTGTCGCGCGCCAGCTTCAGCGACGCCGGGTGCACGTCGACCTTGGGGAATTCCAGTCCGTACTGCTTGGGATGCAGGAACAGCCACGCCGCCGCGATCACCATCGGCACGTAGTCGCGGGTCTCGCCGGGGAACTGGCTGTAGACCACCTCGTCCCAGAAGCTGCGGCCCGGGTACTGCCGGTAGACGCGCCCGGCACGGCCCTCGCCGCCGTTGTAGGCGGCCAGCGCGAACTCGATGTTGTTGTTGAGTTCGCGCATGCGCTCGTTCATGTAGGCGGCGCTGGCCTCGCCGGCGAACGCCGGGTCGTAGCGGGTGTCGAAGCCGGTCCCGTCCGGGCCCAGGCCGAAGCGCTTGCCGGTCGCGTACATGAACTGCAGCGGGCCGGCCGCGCCGGCGCGCGAGGTCGCGTGCACGCGGCCGTTGGATTCCTTGGCCATTATGCCGAACAGCAGCGCTTCCGGCAGCTTGCTGCGCTCCCAGTCCGGGTACATCTCCGCGCGCATGTTCTGGTAGTTCTCGTAGCTGGTGATCAGCGCGCTGCGCATGTCGGTCAGCCAGCGGCGGATGCCCGCCTGCACCGCCGGGTTGTACTCGACCATCTTGTCGAAGGCGTGGCGCTGGTCGTTCAGCAGCGACGCGGCGCGCTGGGCTTCCGGGATGGCCTGTGCCACCGCGGAATGATCGCTGCCATCGTCGAGCGGATCGACCGTGGTTTCCTCTTCCTCCGCGCCACCGCCGTCGGACGCTTCCTTGAGCAGGCGCTTGTAGGTGGTCAGCAGGGTGTGGGTCTGGCAGCCGCGCTGCTTGATGCAGGCATCCAGCACGTCCTCCATGTCCTCCAGCGCGGCATCGGTTTCGGCGGTGCCCTTGGGGTCGTTGTTGGTCACCAGCACCAACCCGTCGCGGTAGCGCTTCTCGGCCGCGGCCATGCGCGCGTTCAGCACTTCGATGGCGGCCTTGTCCTTGGCCGAGACCCGCTGGGCATGCGCGGCCGGGGCCAGCGCCAGGAGGGGCAGGAAAACGGCCAGCAGGGGCCAGGGACGCAGCAAGGACTTCGGCAGGGACATCAGCACGCGCAATCGAAAACGGTCGCGGCAGGGTAGCGGCGCCCGGATCCGGGGGCAAGCCGAATACGTCACGACATTACGCCCGCAGACATGCCGGATCGCTAGAATCACCCGACCAGACCGCGAGGCACTCATGGATCCGATCCTGTTGGGCAAAGGCACCACCGACGACATCCCCGTCACCCTGCAGCCGAAGTTCGGCAACCGCCACGGCCTGGTGGCCGGGGCCACCGGCACCGGCAAGACCGTCACCCTGATGACCCTGGCCGAAGGTTTCTCGCGGCTGGGCGTGCCGGTGTTCCTGGCCGACGTGAAGGGCGATGTCGCCGGGCTCGCGGTGGCCGGCGACGGCAACGAGAAGGTGCTCCAGCGCGCCCGCGACATCGGCATCGCCGACTACGCCCCCGGCGCAAGCCCGGTGGTGTTCTGGGATCTGTACGGAAAGCTCGGCCATCCGGTGCGCACCACGGTCAGCGAAATGGGCCCCACCCTGCTCTCGCGCATCCTGGAGCTCAACGACACCCAATCCGGCGTGCTGGACATCGTGTTCAAGCTGGCCGACGACCGCGGCCTGCTGCTGCTGGACCTGGAAGACCTGCGTGCCCTGCTCGGCCTGGTCGCCGACGAACGCAAGGACATCTCCACCAGCTATGGTTTGGTCAGCACGCAGTCGGTCGGCGCCATCCAGCGCGCCCTGCTGCGGCTGGAGCAGGAAGGCGGTGAGATGTTCTTCGGCGAGCCGGCGCTGGAACTGGCGGACCTGATGCGTACCCAGACCGATGGCCGCGGCGTGGTCAACATCCTGGCCGCGGATCAGCTGATCCTCAAGCCGCGCCTGTATTCCAGCTTCCTGCTGTGGCTGTTGTCGGAACTGTTCGAAACCCTGCCGGAAGTCGGTGATCTGGACAAACCCAAGCTGGTGTTCGTGTTCGACGAGGCGCACCTGCTGTTCGACGACGCCCCGCCCGCGCTGAAGCAGCGCATCGAGCAGGTCGTGCGCCTGATCCGCTCCAAGGGCGTCGGCGTGTATTTCTGCTCGCAGTTCCCCGACGACGTGCCGGACAACATCCTCGGCCAGCTCGGCAACCGCGTGCAGCACGCGCTGCGCGCGTTCACCCCGCGCGACCAGAAGGCGGTCAAGACCGCGGCGCAGACCTTCGTGCCCAATC
The DNA here is from genome assembly GCF_014851695.1 of Pseudoxanthomonas sp. PXM04. Taxonomy (NCBI): domain Bacteria; kingdom Pseudomonadati; phylum Pseudomonadota; class Gammaproteobacteria; order Lysobacterales; family Lysobacteraceae; genus Pseudoxanthomonas; species Pseudoxanthomonas sp. PXM04. The sequence goes on along the minus strand of NZ_JACVAG010000001.1, from coordinate 812,038 downwards.
CCAAGCTGGACGTGGCCGAGGCGATATCGCGCCTGGGGACCGGCGAAGCGCTGGTCTCGACCCTGCAGGACAAGGGCGTGCCCTCGCCCGTGCAGCAGACCCTGATCTCGCCCCCGCGCTGCCGGATGGGCGCCATCAACGAAAGCGAGCGGGCGCAGGTGCGCGCCGGCAGCCCGGTCGGCGCCAAGTACGACACCCGCATTGATCGCGAGTCCGCGTCTGAGATGCTGGCCAAGCGCGCCGACGCGGCCATGCAGACCGCGAATGCACCGGCCGCCAAGGCCGAGAAGGACGATCCCGACGCCGGCGGTTTCGGCCAGGCGGTCAAGGACGCGGTGTTCGGCACCAAGCGTCGCCAGGGCATGATCGAGACCATGGCCAAGCAGACCACCCGCACCATCGGGACCAAGCTGGGCAACCAGATCGTGCGCGGCATCCTGGGCAGCATCTTCGGCGGCCGTCGCTGATCACGACGCCGCGACGACATGTCCTTGGCCATGCAGGCGAGGCGGGCCGACGCCACCGAGATCGACGCGCTGGCGCGCCTGTGGCATGACGGCTGGCAGGACGCGCACGCCGCGATCCTGCCGCTGGAGCTGGCCCGCCATCGCACCCTTGCGAGCTTCGCCCGGCGCCTCGCGGACGGATTGCCGGCGGTGCGCACGCTCGGCGCCATCGGCCAGCCGCTGGGCTTCGCCATGATCCAGGGCGATGAGATGTACCAGTTGTACGTGAGCGCCGCCGCGCGCGGCACGGGCGCCGCGGCCGTGTTGCTGGCGGATGCGGAAATCCGCCTCGCCGATACCGAGGTCACGCGGGCATGGCTGGCCTGCGCCATCGGCAACGAGCGCGCGGCGCGCTTCTACGCCCGCCAGGGCTGGGCGCGGATGGGCAACATGATCAACCGCCTGGACACGCCGGACGGCGTCTTCGATCTGGAAGTGTGGCGCTACGAGAAGAACGTGGCCCGCGCTTGATTCCGCCGTCCCCGCCCTGATCTACCCTGTTCCCCACGTTCCTCCGCAAGGCTTTCCCACCCGCATGTCCCGCTGGCGTCCCCCTGCCGAAAAGAGCACCGCCCTGATCACCCGCGAAGGCCACGACCGGCTGAAGGCGGAACTGGACGGTCTGTGGCGCGCCCGGCGTCCGGAAGTGGTCAAGGCGCTGGCCGCCGCCGCCGCCGAAGGCGATCGCTCGGAGAACGCCGAGTACACCTACCGCAAGAAACAACTGGGCGAGATCGATCGCCGGGTGCGCTATCTCAGCAAGCGGCTGGAAGCCCTGCGGGTGGTCGAGGGCGCGCCCTCGGATCCGGAAGCGGTGTTCTTCGGCGCCTGGGTGGAGGTGGAGAACGTCGCCAGCGGAGAGACCTCGCGCTACCGCATCGTCGGTCCCGACGAAACCGACGCGCCGCGTGGCTGGATCAGCATCGACTCACCGCTGGCGCGGGCCATGCTGAAGAAGCGCATTGACGACGAATTCCCGGTGGAGCTGCCCGGCGGCCTGGCCCGATTCGCGGTGGTGGACGTCAGTTATGGCGCCTGATCAGACCAGCGGCGGCGGATAAGCGCGGCCTTCGCGCAACGGACGGAAATAGTCTGCGTCCGCGTAGAAACCGGCATCCTGTTGCGGATGCCAGCCGGGGATGCCGGCCAGCGGCAATGGCCGCAGTTCCCTCGGATCTTCCAGGACTTCGCCGTTCCGGATCGCCGCCACGACACGCGCCAGGTCCGTTTCCACCGTCGCGTCCCGCGCCACCACCACGCACTTGCCGACCAGTCGACGTCCCGGCAGCAGCGCCTGTTCCAGCAAGGCATGCCCGATCACCGCGATGACGGCGATGTCGCCCCGGCGCCAGCTGTCGGCATGCCCCCGGAACAACCCGGACCAGTCGTGGCGATCCCAGGCATCGAGCAGCGATGCCTCGCGCACCCGCACGATCACGCCGCTTTCATCGAACTGGGTCAGCGCCTGTTGCGCGCGGTTGCGCTGGCCGTCGTCGCGGTCCGCTACATGCAGGCACTGGCGCGCATTGAGCGCTGCCTTGAGCGCGGGATGACGCGCCCAGACCAGGGCATTGAACAGATCGTGCCAATTGTCCGGACGCGTGGCGATGCGTCCCTGCGCAACGCGTACCTCGTAATGCAGGCCATCGGCCAGCAGCGCCTCGTCCTGGGCGATGAAATGCCGTCCGGGCAGCGGCAAGCGCGTGTTGAGCAGGTCGATGCCGGGCCACTCGGCCGCAAGCAGCAGATCGCGACAAGCCGCCAGATCGTCGAACAGCGGATGCGTGAAGGTGGCGGCCAGCACGTCGCCACGCACCGGGGCCACGAAGCGGCGCCGCTCCGCAACCGCGGCAGGCGCCGCTGCGTTCACAGCACCTTGAGGTCGATCGGTCCGGCGGCCGGCTGGGCGATCGCATCGCCGAACAGATCGTGCTCGTCGCTGTCGGTGATTTCCACGTCGACGAACTGGCCCGGCTTGAGCCCGAACTCCTCGCCGTTCTGGATGTGCACCAGGCCGTCGATCTCCGGCGCGTCCGCCGAGGAACGCGCCACCGCGATACCGTCTTCCAGCAGGTCCACCAGGCAACGCTGCACGCTGCCGATCTTGGCTTCCAGGCGCGCGGCGGAAATCGCCGCCTGCCGTTCCATGAAGCGGGCCAGGCGCTCCTGCTTCACCTCCTCCGGCACCGGATCCGGCAACGCGTTGGCGGCCGCGCCTTCCACCGGCGAATAGGCGAACGCGCCCACCCGATCCAGTTGCGCCTCGTCGAGGAAATCCAGCAGCGCCTCGAATTCGGCCTCGGTCTCGCCGGGGAAGCCGACGATGAAGGTCGAACGCAGGGTCAGCTCCGGACACATCGCCCGCCAGCGCTGCACACGTTCCAGGGTCTTGTCGACCGCACCCGGGCGCTTCATCAGCTTGAGGATGCGCGGACTGGCGTGCTGGAACGGAATGTCCAGGTACGGCAGCACCTTGCCCTCGGCCATCAGCGGGATGACGTCGTCGACATGCGGATACGGATAGACGTAATGCAGGCGCGTCCACGCACCGAGTTCCGACAGTCCTTCGCACAACGCCTTCATGCGGGTGGCGTAGGTCTTGCCGCCCCATTCGCGCTCGGCGTACTTCAGATCGACACCGTAGGCGGAGGTGTCCTGCGACACCACCAGCAGTTCCTTCACCCCGCCGCGAACCAGGCGTTCGGCCTCGCGCAGCACCTCGTCGACCGGCCGCGAGACCAGGTCGCCGCGCATCGACGGGATGATGCAGAAGCTGCAGCGGTGATTGCAGCCCTCGGAAATCTTCAGATAGGCGTAGTGCCGCGGGGTCAGCTTCAGGCCGTAGTCCGGCACCAGGTCCAGGAACGGGTCGTGCCGGGGCGGCAGCGCCGCGTGCACCGCCTCCATCACGCTCTGGTAGTCCTGCGGGCCGCTGATCGCCAGCACGTCGGGGTGCGCCTCGCGGATCTGCTCCGGGCGCTTGCCCAGGCAACCGGTGACGATGACCTTGCCGTTTTCCGCCAGCGCCTCGCCGATCGCGTCCAGCGATTCGGTCACCGCCGCGTCGATGAAGCCGCAGGTGTTGACCACCACCACGTCGGCCGCCTGGTAGGTGGGCACGATGTCGTAACCCTCCACGCGCAACTGGGTGAGGATGCGTTCGGAGTCGACCAGGGCTTTCGGACAGCCGAGGCTGACGAAACCCACCTTGGGGTTCTGCAGGGACATGGAGACGGAAACGGAGAAAACGGCGGCACGCCGACGGGGCGCGGATTATAGCGCCTCGCCCCGGCCGCCCCTTCGCGGCGCCTGAATCCGGCGACCGTCACCCGCCGGTCCGGACGGATGGGCGACAATGCGCGCCTCGCTGGCAATGCAGGACTCTCCCCCATGGGCGAATGGATCACCCTCGAAACCGCGCGCGGCCCGGTGGCGGCCTGGCAGGCCAAACCGGCGGGTGCGCCCCGTGGCGGCCTGGTGATCATCCAGGAAATCTTCGGCGCCAACGCGCACATCCGCAGCGTCGCCGAACGCTACGCCGAGGCCGGCTACGCGACCCTGGCGCCGGCGTTCTTCGATCTGGTCGAGCCGGGTGTCGAACTGCCCTACGACCCGTCCGCCCACGATCGCGGCCGCGAGCTCATCGGCAAGCTGGGATTCGACGCCGCGCTCGACGTGGTATCCGCCGCCGCTGCCGCGCTGGCCTGGGCTGGAAAAGTCGGCACCGTCGGCTACTGCTGGGGCGGCACGGTCGCCTTCCTGTCCGCGCTTCGGCTGGGCCTGCCGGGCGTGAGCTATTACGGCTCCCGCAACCGCCTGTTCCTGGAGGAAATGCCATCCGGTTCGACGTTGCCTGCGCCGGTGATGTTCCATTTCGGCGAACAGGACGCGTCGATTCCACCGGAAGCCGTGCAACTTCATCGCGACCGCTTGCCCGGCCTGCCCGTTTTCACCTATCCGGCCGGCCATGCCTTCAACCGCGACGCCAGTCCCGACATCCACGACGCGCCAAGCGCGGACCTGGCACTTTCGCGCAGCCTGGCATTCCTCGCGGAGCAGATCGGGTGAGCGGCTTCGAACTGGATTCCCGCCTGGCCCGCGACAGCCTGTTCATCGCCGACGGCCCGCTGTCGCAGGTGCGACTGATGAACGACCGTCGTTATTCCTGGCTGGTCCTGGTGCCGCGGGTGGACAACGTGAGCGAATGGCTGGATCTGGATGGCGGCCAGCAACGCCTGCTGCTCGCGGAGATCAACCAGGCGGGCGGATTGATCCGTGCGGTTCCAGGGGTGCAGAAGCTCAATATCGGCGCGCTCGGCAACATCGTGCGCCAGTTGCACATCCACCTGGTGGGACGCCACGAAGGCGATCCGGCCTGGCCGGGCCCCGTGTGGGGACATGGCCAAGCCGAGCGTTTTTCCGAAGCCGAACTGGCGACCGAGGTGGCGCGCTGGCGTCGGCGTCTGATCGCCTAGCGGCCGTGTTCAGCGCGCGGCAACCACGCGTGTTCCGGCCAACAGATCGTGCAGGCAACGCCGGTCGCGGCGGAAAATGAAGAGGGGCTCTAGCGCGACAAGGAGTGTGCCAAACGGCACCAACGCCAACAGCCACCATGGCAGCTCACGCGCCAGCAGGATGCGTCGCAGGCCGGCGGGCTGGCCCGATGCATCGGTGATGCGCACACCCAGCATCAGCTTGCCGATGGTCTGCTGCCTCCTGGCCAGCAACCACCCCTGCAACACCAGGAACGCCGCGAAACCAAGCAGGTAGTCGAGCGGGTGGCCGGCGGTGATGAAAGGCTCCAGCCAATACTCCAGCGTTGTCGTCGGGACACGCGCAGGCTGTTCCGCGCTCAATTGCCAGCCTGTCAGCGATTGCAGGCCATGACCCGCCCCGATCCACAACGCCGCCTGCAGCAATGTATCGATAATGCAAGCCACCAATCGGCGCCAACGCGCGGCCAGGACCACTTCGTGGCCCTCGTCATTTTCGACGAGTGCCGTGACGGGTGGCGTATACGGATTGGCGTCCATGTACCTGCGCCACGTTCAGGTCCGCGGCAGCGTCACCCCGGTCTGGCCCTGGTACTTGCCGCCGCGATCCTTGTACGAGGTTTCGCAGACTTCGTCGGACTGGAAGAACAGCATCTGCGCCACGCCCTCGTTGGCGTAGATGCGCGCCGGCAGCGGCGTGGTGTTGCTGAACTCCAGGGTGACGTGCCCTTCCCACTCCGGTTCCAGCGGGGTCACGTTGACGATGATTCCGCAGCGCGCGTACGTGCTCTTGCCCAGGCACACCACCAGGGTGTCGCGCGGGATGCGGAAGTACTCGACCGTGCGGGCCAGCGCGAACGAATTCGGCGGGATGATGCAGACGTCGGATTCGATGTCGACGAAGCTGCCGGGATCGAAGTGCTTCGGATCGACGATCGTCGAGTTGATGTTGGTGAACACCTTGAACTCGCGCGAGCAGCGCACGTCGTAGCCGTAGCTGGAGGTGCCGTAGCTGACGATGCGCTCGCCGTTGACCTGCTTCACCTGTCCCGGCTCGTACGGCTCGATCATGCCGTGCTGCTCGGACATGCGGCGGATCCAACGGTCACTCTTGATGCTCATGCAGGGTTCCTGTTGCGGAGACGGGTGCGGACGGGGCCGCCATTGTAGGGCAGCCCGGCCCCTCGCCCGAGCGGGCCGGGACGAGGCCGGGTCAGACCAGCGAGGAAAGAATCGAAGGCTTGGCCCGTGGCCGGGATTCCAGTTGCGCCACCAGCGCTCGCGCCGCCTGCCGGTAGGCCTGCGCGGCGGCCGAATCCGGCGCGGCCACGACCACCGGCCGGCCGGCATCGCCCTGCTCCCGGATCGCGATGTCCAGCGGCAGCGATCCCAACAGCGGCACACCGTACTGCGCCGCCATCCGCTGGCCGCCCCCCTCGCCGAACAGGTGCTCGACGTGGCCGCAACTGGAACAGGTATGCACCGCCATGTTCTCGACGATGCCCAGCACCGCGACCTCGACCTTTTCAAACATCTTCAGTGCCTTGCGCGCATCCAGGGTGGCGATGTCCTGCGGGGTGGTGACCACCACCGCGCCCGCCACCGGAATCTTCTGGGCCAGGGTCAACTGGATGTCGCCCGTACCCGGCGGCAGATCGATCAGCAGGTAGTCCAGATCACCCCACAGGGTGTCGGTGAACAACTGCATCAGCGCCGAAGTCGCCATCGGGCCGCGCCAGATCATCGGCGTGTCCTGATCCACGAGCAGGCCAATCGACATCGCCTCCACGCCGAACGCCCGCATCGGTTCGATGGACTTGTTGTCCGGGCTGTCGGGCCGCCCCGACAAACCGAGCATGGCCGGGATGCTGGGGCCGTAGACGTCGGCGTCCAGCAGCCCCACCCGGGCTCCGTCGGCATGAAGCGCCAACGCCAGGTTGACCGCGGTGGTGGACTTGCCCACCCCGCCCTTGCCGGAACCGACGGCGATGACGTTCTTGACGCGGGGGGAAGGGCTCAGGGTGCCCTGGACGGCATGGGGGACGACGGTTTGGGGGGTCATTGGGTTCTGCGTGGGAAGTCTTCGGCAGCGCGGTCAACCACGCTTCGTCGGAGCTGGCAGCCAAGGCCACCGGGATTGAGGATTTTAGTCCTTGCCCAGAAACCGCTGCATTCGCGGAGTCGGCTGGAAAGCACTTCCATGCGACGCCTAGAGGACTTTTGATCTTCTCATAAATTATTGATTTTTAATAAATTTGATTATTAAAGCTTGTTGCGTCGCCCTATTACATTTCATTTTTTTGTGACATAAATCACAAATTGAGAAATATTCCCCTCCTAACGAGACTCAAATCACGCCTAGCGTTATTGTCATGTTAAGTTTCGTAACAAGGATTTCACATTTGACGTTGCAGGCCGACGGATTGGCCGGGGGGCGACGTCCATCGAACAAAGGGGATTCACCACATGTCAGTTCGCAATTCGCGCGCATTGAAGCGCAATCATCTGTGTGCCGCCCTCATCGCAGCGCTGGTGCTGCCTATTGCGGCGGTCGCCCAGGACGCAGCCACCGGGCAGCAGGCCGAAGCTCAGCAGGGACCGTCCACGCTCGACAAGGTCACGGTGACCGGTTCACGCATCAAGCGTGCGGAAATCGAAGGCCCGACGCCGGTGACCGTCATTACGGCGGATGACATCGAGAAGCAAGGATTCTCGACCATCTATGATGCGCTGAACACGCTGACCCAGTTCACCGGCTCAGTGCAGAACGAGCTCAACCAGAACGGCTTCACCCCCAACGCCAGCTTTCTGAACCTGCGTGGTCTGGGACCGGGTTATCAGCTGATCCTGGTGAACGGTCGTCGCGTGGCCGACTATCCGCTGCCCTACAACAGCCAGTCAAACGCGGTAAACCTTGCCAACATCCCGGCCGCTGCGATCGAGCGCATCGAAGTGCTCTCGGGCGGTGCCTCGGCCATTTACGGTTCCGACGCGGTTGCCGGCGTCGTCAACATCATCATGAAGTCCAACTACGAAGGCGATTTGCTCACCATCCGTGGGGGTACCACCAGCCGCGGTGGCGGTGACAGCGGACGCCTGCAATGGGTCGGGGGCAAGACGGGCGACGCATGGAGCATAACCTATGCCCTCGAATACCTGACCCGCGAAGAGATTTTTGCTTCCCAACGAAGCTTCATGGACTCCTATCGGGATGATCCGTCGGTTGATCCCGCCGATGCCGTGGCGACCATCGGCCTTCGTCTGCGTGACCGCCTGATCGGAACCGGACTCAACTCGTACATCTATCCAGATGGCGAAGATGCAGCCTCCACCTGTGCCCGCTTTAGCGAGTTCGAGCTCGAAGCACGCGGAACCTGCGGTTATTTCGGCTACCCCGCCACCCAGCAGATTCGCAATTCCGACGAGAACATGACGGGTTACCTGTACGGAACCTATGACTTCGACGGTGGCATGCAGGCATTCGCCCAGCTCAGTGTCGCCAGCGCTGATGCAAAGATTGCCTCCGCCACCCAGTTCTGGCAATCCGGACTGGTGTACGACGTGAACATGGACACGATCGTCGACTCGCAGCGTATCTTCACTCCCAGCGAACTGGGTGGCCTGGGTGCTCAGCAGACGCGCATCAAGGAACGCTCGTTCGATCTGAGCACGGGACTTCGTGGCACGATCTTCAATGGGCGGTTTGACTGGGAAGCTGTCATCTCACATTCGCGCTATGATTTGAAAGTCAGCCAGCCGCGCTTCCTTGAAAACAAGATCAACGAGTACTTCATGGGGCCCGCTACCGGTCAGCTGGATCCCTACTTCGGGGCCTATCCAGTGGTGTCGTTCAATATCGACCGATATTTCTCGCCGCTGGGAGCCGACGCGTACCGCTCGATGATCACCAAAGTAAAGACCGATGCGGAATCTGAAGTCACGCAGGGCTCCTTGATCTTGTCTGGCGACCTGTTCGAGCTCCCCGCAGGTGCGATGAGCTTCGCTGCAACACTTGAAGGCGCGAGACAGAAGTACGATCTGACCAACGATCCGCGTATCTCGCCTAATTACACCGGCCCGGAACCTATCTACAACCTCACCGGCACTGGTGGTGGTGGCGAGCGTGATCGCTATGCGCTAGGCATCGAGATTAGCATTCCGATCGTGGACACGTTCAAGGTGAACCTGGCGGGACGCTACGACAAGTACGATGACGTCACCAACGTTGATGGCGCCTTCACCTGGTCCGCAGGCCTGGAATACCGTCCCATCGATAGCCTGCTGCTGCGTGGCAACTACGCAACCAGCTTCCGCGCGCCCGACATGCACTACGTATTCGCAGAAGAGTCCGGCTTCTTCGTGTCGGTGCTGGATGAGTATCGCTGTCGTCGTGATGGACTTGACCCCAACCCGCCTGCAGGCTCGCCGAATCCGTGCGGTGGCAGCGCGTACACCTACAGCGTCTTCGGCACTCGCCAGGGCTCGCGTGATCTGCAAGAGGAAGAAGGCGAGTCGGCGACCGTTGGTTTCGTCTGGGACATCAGCGACAGCATGTCGATCAGCATGGATGCTTACCGCATCAAGCTGGAAGGCCAGGTCCAGGACATCAACCCCAGCTACCTGCTGCGCGAAGAAGCGGCCTGCCTCCTCGGCACCGATCGCGACGGCAATGCGGTCGACCCGAACTCGGCCGATTGCGCGTTCTTCACCGGACTGGTGACCCGCACGGGCGTTGACGAGATCAACGATGACGAAATCGATTCGTACTCTTCGTTCCCGTTCAACCAGTCGATGCTCCGGACCACGGGTATCGATGCGCGCTGGCGCTACCACTGGGATACCGACCGCTGGGGCGACTTCAACTTCGGCGTGGGCTGGACGCACGTCCTGAAGCTGGAAGACGAGCAGTTCCCCGGCAGCGGAATCCGCAACCTGCGCGATCACAAGCAATTCTTCAATTTCCGCAGTCGCGCGAACTGGGAAGTCAACTGGGAGCGCAACGATTGGGCGGCAAACCTGAACGGCTACCGTTGGGGCTCGCTGCCGAACTGGGCCGAAACGGGTCGTATCGCGCCGTACATCATCTGGAACGCCACCGTGCAGAAGAAGATCACGGAAAAAGCGACGGTTGGTATTGCGGTGAACAACCTTTTCGACAAGTTGGCTCCGCGTGACGATACCTTCAACACCTATCCGTTCTTCTGGCGAGCTTTCAGCCCGATCGGACGCGAGGTCTTCGTCAATTTCAGCTACAAGTTCAACTGATCGGATCGAAGCACTGCAATACCGAAAGCCCGGCGCAAGCCGGGCTTTCTTTTTGGCGACTGCTTAACCAAGCCTGTCCACTCGCCTTCACAAAACGTAACAAACGTTACAGTGGCAGTTAAATGCGTGTTAAGTTCGCCGCCCCCCAGGAATGTCGGGGAACTCTGTGGTCTGGCTGAGGGAACAGCGCGAAGGGCCGCACCTTTTGCAATCCGTTCCAAGGAATAACAAGCAAATGCCAGTTCGCAACATCAAGCGGAGCCGCCTGACCGCGGCGATGGTCGCCGTCCTGTTGGCCCCGACCGCCGCTTTCGCTCAAGACGCCTCCCCCGCTCCCACCGGCGACACCACCAACCTCGACAAGGTCACGGTCACCGGTTCGCTCATCCCGCAGACCCAGCTGGAAAACTTCACCCCGGTCACCACGATTTCCGCCGAGGACATCAAGACCCGTGGTTTCACCAGCATCGCCGATGCCCTGCAGCAGTCCGCGTTCTCCACCGGCGGCATCCAGGGCGGCCAGACCTCCGCCGCCTTCACCCAGGGCGCCGAGACGGTCAGCATGTTCGGCCTGGATCCGGGCTACACCAAGTACCTGATCGACGGCCGCCCGATGGCCAACTATCCGGCGCTGTACAACGGTAGCGATACCTTCAACAACATCAGCGGCATTCCGATCGATCTGGTCGAGCGCATCGAGATCCTGCCGGGCGGCCAGTCCTCCCTGTACGGTTCGGACGCGATCGCCGGCGTCATCAACATCATCCTGAAGAAGAACATGGACGGCGGCGCGCTCAGCGTGCGCGGCGGCGCCTATGGCGACGGCGGCGGCGACAGCTTCCGCTTCAGCCTGGCCAAGGGCTTCACCGGCTACGACGGCCGCCTGAACGTGCTGGCCGGCATCCAGGCCGAGACCAAGGATCCGATCTGGGGCTACCAGCGCGATCTGACCAAGCAGTACAACGTCAACGGCTACACCGCGCCGCTGGCCAGCCGCGACTACCTGGTCGCCGGCTACCGCGACTACGCGGCCAGCGGCGGCATCCGCCCGGCCAACAACGGCTACCTGTTCCTGGATCCGAACAACTGCGCCAACGTCAGCGGCCAGTTCGGCGGCACCGAAGGGCTGCAGAACCGTCCGGGCTTCGGCCAGTACTGCGGTTCGTTCAGCACGCCGGGCTACCGCACCATCACCAACGGCAAGGAATCCGCGCAGGCCTACGGCCACGCGACCTTCGACGTCAGCGACAGCCTGCAGTTGTACGGCGACGTGCTGTACAGCCATGAAGAAGTGAAGTACGCCACCGGTTCGGCCTACACCTGGTGGAGCACCAGCGCCAAGTACGGCTACTTCTACGATCCGGACCTCGATGCGCTGGTCAACCTGCAGCGCGCGTTCTCGCCCGAGGACATCGGCGGCGAAGGCTACCGCGACATCATGAACACCGATCGCAGCAGTTCCTACTCGGTGACCTTCGGCGCCAACGGCGTGCTGGGCAACTGGGACTGGGATCTGGGCCTGACCCGCACCGAGTACCGCCTGAAGCAGCGCCGCTTCGCCCGCTGGGCGGATCCGATCAACGACTACTTCGAGCAGAACGTGCTGGGCCCGCAGCTGGGCCTGGATCCGGTGCAGGGCCTGTATCCGGTGTTCCGTCCGGACTACGCGGCGTTCTATACCCCGATGTCGCCGGCCGACTTCGCCAGCTTCACCGGTTTCGCGACCTCGCGCAGCAAGACCTGGGACAACATGCTGCGCGCGCAGGTGACCAACAGCGCGCTGTTCTCGCTGCCGGGCGGCGACGCCGGCCTGGCCGTGGTGGTCGAAGGCGGCAACCAGGGTTGGGACTACACGCCCGACGCACGCCTGATCGCGGATCCGGAAACGCTGGAATCGCAGGTGTGGGGCACCACCGCCGTGAGCGGCGCCGGCCACCGCACCCGCTACGCGGTCACCAGCGAACTGCGCCTGCCCGTGCTGGAGCCGCTGACCGTGACCCTGTCCGGCCGCTATGACGCGTTCGACGCCTACGGCGAAACCGTCGACAAGCCGACCTACAGCATCGGCCTGGAGTACCGCCCGATCGAAAGCCTGCTGCTGCGCGGCAAGTACGGCACCGCGTTCCGCGCGCCGACCCTGTCCGACACCTTCCAGGGTGTCAGCGGCTACTACGACCAGGTGACCGACTACTATCGCTGCGCCCAGGAAGGCTACCTGCCGGGCAACACCGCCGACTGCGCCTATGACGACTCGCAGTTCTTCGGCCAGCAGGCGGGCAATCCGAAGCTGGAGCCGATCACCGCGGACGTGTGGAGCGCCGGCGTGGTCTGGGCGCCGAGCAGCAACCTGTCGATGTCGGTGGACTACTTCGCGTGGGACATCGAGAACGAAGTCGACCTGCAGAGCACCGACCAGCTGTCGCTGATGGAGTACTACTGCCGCACCGGCCAGATGGACACCGGTTCGCAGGGTTGCCAGAACGCGCTGGCCTGGATCACGCGTGATGGCACCGGCGCGATCGAGACCGTGTTCACCCCGAAGGTCAACGTCGCCAAGCAGAAGCTGCGCGCGGTCAACGCCAGCGTCAACTACCTGCTGGACATCGGCCGCTTCGGCGCGCTGAAGTTCGCCGGCAACTACACCAACACGCTGAAGCACACGGTCACCCCGCTGCCGGGCGATCCCGCGATCGACCTGCTGCGCGACCCGTACTCGATGTGGGTGTATGACGCGTACGCCAAGACCCGCGCCGACCTGTCGGTGGCCTGGAACAAGGACAAGTGGACCACCACGGTCTATGCGAACCGCATCGGCAAAACGCCGAACTGGGTCGCGTACAACACCCGTGGCTTCACCGATCCGCGCGCCGGCTGGTGGGCGCCGTACATCACGTACAACATGAGCGTGAACTACGCGCCGATGGACAACCTGGAATTCTCGTTCATGGTCAACAACGTCCTGGACAAGACCCCGGAAGACCAGGCCCGCAGCTACCCCGGCAACGAGGCCACGCCGTACAACAACTACCTGTACAACGTGTACGGCCGTTCGTTCTTCGTGGAAGCGCGCTACAAGTTCGGCAAGTAACCGCCGGACACCCAGCAGTACCAAAGGCCCCGCCGCAAGGCGGGGCTTTTCTTTTTCGTGCCCGGCGGGCTTTCCGGGCCAGGCGTCGGGGCGACCGGCCGCGGCCTGAACCGCCCGGCCCGGCCGCTTCCATACGCCAGCGGATGCGGTATAAAGGAGGCCATTCCGGCGGGTTCCGCCGGTTCGTCCAAGACTCCCTGGGAGGGGAACATGCGCAAGATCCTGACCGCCACCCTGCTGGCCCTGCCGCTGCTGGCGGCATCCCTGGCCGCTTCCGCCGCCGACGGCGCGGTGGGCCGCTGGAAGACCATCGACGACAAGACCGGCAAGGTGAAGTCGATCGTGGAGATCTACACCACCACCAATGGCTCGCTGGCCGGCAAGGTGGTCGATGTGCTGCACTCGGATCGCGGCCCCAACCCGACCTGCGACAAGTGCACCGGCGATCGCAAGGACAAGCCGGTCAAGGGCATGGTGATCCTGTGGGGCCTGAAGGCCGACGGCGCCAACGAATGGAGCGGCGGCACCATCCTGGATCCGGCCAACGGCAAGACCTACAAGTCGAAGATGGAACTGCAGGCCGGCGGGCAGAAACTGGACGTCTCCGGCTGCATCGCATTCATCTGCCGCGCGCAGACCTGGCAGCGCGAGTAAGCGCCGTCACATCCAGCGTTCCCGACAGCCCGGCCCCCGCCGGGCTGTCTTTTTTGGGCCATGCGATAATGACCGACTCCCCGCAAGCCGTCCGCCATGAGCCGCACCGCCCTCGTCACCACCGCCCTGCCCTACGCCAACGGTCCGCTGCACCTGGGCCACTTGGTGGGCTACATCCAGGCCGACATCTGGGTCCGTGCCCGCCGCCTGGCCGGGAACACCACCCATTTCGTCTGCGCCGACGACACCCACGGCACGCCGATCATGCTGGCGGCGGAGAAGGCGGGCACGACGCCGGAAGCTTTCGTGGCGGACGTACAGGCCGGCCACGAGCGTGATTTCGCCGCCTTCGGCGTGGCGTTCGATCACTACGATTCCACCAACTCGGCGATCAACCGCGAGCTGACCGAAGCGTTCTACGCCAGGCTGGATGCCGGCGGCCATATCGCGCGCCGCAATGTCGCCCAGTTCTACGATCCGGCCAAGGGCATGTTCCTGCCGGATCGCTACATCAAGGGCATCTGCCCCAACTGCGGTTCGCCGGATCAGTACGGCGACAACTGCGAGGTCTGTGGTGCGACCTATGCGCCGACCGATCTGAAGGAACCGAAGTCGGTGCTGTCGGGCGCGACGCCGGAAATCCGCGACTCCGAACATTTCTTCTTCGAGGTCGGTCGTTTCGAAGGCTTCCTGCGCGAATGGCTGGCGGGAGACGTGGCCCTGCCGGGCGTGAAGGCCAAGCTGATGGAGTGGCTGGACGCCGAGGGCGGCCTGCGCGCCTGGGACATTTCCCGCGATGCGCCCTACTTCGGCTTCGGCATTCCGGGTGCGCCGGGCAAGTATTTCTATGTCTGGCTGGACGCGCCGATCGGCTACCTGAGCAGCTTCAGGGTGTTGTGCGAAAAGAAGGGCCTGGATTTCGACGCGCATCTGCGCGCCGGGACCGAGGTGGAACTCCATCACTTCATCGGCAAGGACATCGTCAACTTCCATGGCCTGTTCTGGCCGGCGGTGCTGCACGGCACCGGCCATCGCGCGCCGACCCGCCTGCACGTCAACGGCTACCTGACCGTGGACGGCGCCAAGATGTCCAAGTCGCGCGGCACCTTCGTGAAGGCGCGCACCTACCTGGATGTCGGTCTGGAAGCCGAAGCCTTGCGCTACTACTACGCCGCAAAATCCTCCGGCGGCGTGGACGATCTGGATCTGAACCTGGGCGACTTCACCGCGCGGGTGAACGCCGATCTGGTCGGCAAGTTCGTCAACCTGGCCAGTCGCTGCGCCGGTTTCATCGACAAGCGCTTCGGCGGCCGCCTCGCCGACTCCCTGCCGGATCCCGCGATGTACGACCGCTTCGTCGCCGCGCTGGCGCCGGTGCGCGAGGCGTACGAGCGCAACGATCCGGCCGCCGCGATCCGCGCCACCATGGCGCTGGCCGACGAAGCCAACCGCTACATCGACGACCGGAAGCCGTGGGTGATCGCCAAGCAGGAAGGCGCCGATGCCGAGTTGCAGGCGGTCTGCACCCAGGGCCTGAACCTGTTCCGCGTGCTGGCCGCCGCGCTCAAGCCGGTGCTGCCGCGCACCGCGGAACAGGCCGAGGCCTTCCTCGCCGCGCCCGTCACCGCCTGGCCGGATCTGGATGCGCCGCTCACCGGCCGGAACATCCAGCCGTACGCCGCACTGTTTACCCGCATTGACCCGAAGTTGATCGACGCCATGACCGAAGCCTCCAAGGAAACCCTCGCTCCCGCCACCACCGCCACGCCGGCACCGGCCAAGGCCGCCCCGGCCGCGCCCGCCAAGCCGGAGACGGCCGGCGACGCGACCAGCCATATCGGCATCGACGACTTCGCCAAGCTCGATCTGCGCATCGGCAAGGTGCTGGCCTGCGAGTTCGTCGACGGTTCGGACAAGCTGCTGCGCTTCGAGCTGGACGCGGGCGATCTGGGCAAGCGCCAGATCTTCTCGGGCATCCGCGCCAGCTACGGCGAGCCGGAGAAGCTGGTTGGCCGCAACGTGGTGTTCATCGCCAACCTGGCGCCGCGCAAGATGCGTTTCGGCCTCAGCGAGGGAATGATCCTGTCGGCCGGTTTCGACGGCGGCGCGCTGGCCCTGCTGGACGCCGACGACGGCGCGCAGCCGGGCATGCCGGTCCGCTGACTCGTCCCCGCGATCGGACGTCCGCGACAGAGATCGGCCACGCGTCCATGTCTCGCGCCGCCCTCGCATGAACCACGCCACGCCCGCATTGGTCGAACGCCTGGACAGGCTGCTGCCGCAGACCCAGTGCGGCCAGTGCGGTTTCGACGGCTGCCGGCCCTATGCCGAGGCGATGGCGCGCGGCGAGGCGGATGTGGATCGCTGTCCGCCCGGCGGCGACGCCGGCGCGCATGCGCTAGCGCGGCTGCTCGACCGTCCCGCGCTTCCCTATGACCGCGCGCGTGGCGAACACAAGCCGCCGGCGGTCGCGGTAGTCGTCGAAGCCGACTGCATCGGCTGCACCAAGTGCATCCAGGCCTGCCCGGTCGACGCCATCATCGGCGGCGCCAAGCACATGCACGTGGTCATCGATCCGCTGTGCACCGGCTGCGAACTCTGCGTGCCGGCCTGTCCGGTCGATTGCATCGTGATGACGCCTGCCCCTTAGCCGGCGTTTTCATCGTGCGCAGATATCCGCGCGCATCCAGATTACTTCTACCGGTTACTTCTGCGGCGCCTTGCACGCCGAGCAGATGCGCTCGACCTGGTAGCCGCGTGCACGCAGCTTCTGGACCACGCCGTCACTGCCCAGCAGATGCAGCGCTCCCACGATCACCAGCGTGTCGTCGCTGGAGGACTCGGTGAGCCGCTTTTCGATCTTCGGCACCCAGTTGTCATTGCGATCGACGTTGATGCGTTGGTACAGGCGCGGGTACTCGCGCTTCATCTCGGCGGCCATTTCCTCCCACAGCATCGCGGCGTCGCCGCGCCGCCAGGCCGCATGCAGTTTCTCGGTCTGGCCGGGGCCCTTCTCCGCCTGGTCCAGGACCTCCTTGAGGAATTGCCGCTGCTCGACCGCGTCCATGCCGTCCAGCAGCGTGATCTGGTCCAGCGCCTGTTCCAGGCCGCTGGCCGGCTTGCCGGCGGACCTGGCCTGCTCCATGAAGTGCGCGTCCAGGCCGATCTTGGGATCCAGCCCCTGCCGCATCATCTCGGTTACGCTGATGGTCAAGCCGACGAACCACGGCTTGAACGCGGCGAGATTGGCCACCGGCATGCCATTCCTGGCGGCATAGGCTTCCAGCTTCGTCCAGGTGGCCTCGTCCAGATCATCACGCAGGCTCTTGCCGTCGCTGCGCAGCGCGGCCTGCATCATCCGGGTCGACAGCGCCGGGCCCATTTCGTCCGGGGACAATTCGAACATCACCGATTCGGCGTCCGCGAAAGCGCCGTCCACGTCCCGTGCCAGCGGATAGTCCGCGGGTTTCAGCATGTGGAAGGAACCGAGCAGATAGACGGCGTTGTCGCTGTCGGAAACCTTCCACAGCAGTGGCACCGGCGCTTCGGCCTGCGATTTTGGCGCATCGGCGAATGCCGGGAATGCAAACGCGGCGAGCACGGCCAGGCCAATGGCGCGCAGCCGGCGCATTTTCTTTCCGCGAGGTATCTGATTCATTGCGTGGCCTTCTGTGAGGGATGCGCCGTCGCCGCGGGCGCCGGCTTGTAGGTCTGTTCACCGGCGCTGATCGCCAGATCCAGGCGGTTTTCCGGAGGCGGCAACGGACAGGTCGCGAATGGCGTGAATGCGCATGGCGGGTTGTAGGCTTGATTGAAATCCAGCCAGACCTTACCGTCGACGACCGCCGGCGCGTCCAGGAAGCGGCCGGCCGGATAGCTGCCGTGGCCACTGGTACGATCGGCCAGCACGAAGAACAACGCTCCGCCGGCGTCGCCCAGCGCCTCGAGCCGGTAACGACGCCCGTCGCGTTCGAACTCGACCGCACCGGGATTTGGCGACGGCGTGGTGGTGCCGGTGATGTCGACGATCGGAATCGTCTTGCCGGGCGGATGTGGCACGAAGCGCGCTTGGATCTTCCAGTCCGCGTTCGCGGGCCAGTACTTCAGGCCCCCGAACCGCACCCGGCTGTCGGCGTCGGCGTGCTTCACCCGCAGCGCGTGGCGTCCGCCGCGTTCGATCACCGTCAGCCACCCCTTGCCGTCGTCGAAGCCAATGACGCCGGGTGACTCGTCGTGATCGCTCGGAACTTCCACCTTGCCCTTGACCGGTTGGCCGTTGAACGTCACCGCCACGCCCGGCTCGGGGGTGAAATGGATGCGCCCTTCCTCGTCGGACAGCATGCCCAGCCTGGCCGGGCCGACGGCCAGGCGGATGCCGCTGTCCGGCCCGCTGCCGATGTAGTGCGCCTTCAACTGGATCCAGTGCAGGCCCACCAGGCTGGTCCAGCCATCCGGCTTCAGCAGTTCCTCGCGCCGCTGCGCGCGCCACTGATCCTCGGCTGCCAGGAAAGCGGGATCCTGCACCTTGCGCGTGGCATTGCTCCCGTCATCCACCGCGTCACGCTGGCACGCGGCCAGCAACAGCAGTCCAGCCACGCAGGCAAATCGTCGCCAAGTCCCCATCACGTCCCCCGACTGAATCCACGTTCGATTTCGGCAAGCCCAAACCGCCGCCAGAGTGCGCCCGCATCGCCGTCAGCAGCTTCGATGCGTTCGACCTCGCGCAGCAGGGCGTTCATTTCCGCCAGCGTCATGCCGCGCGGCGCGGGTACGCCGTGACCGGCCATCATCGCGAGCAAGCGCTCCACGCGCGCGTCT
Organism: Pseudoxanthomonas sp. PXM04; assembly: GCF_014851695.1. Taxonomy (NCBI): domain Bacteria; kingdom Pseudomonadati; phylum Pseudomonadota; class Gammaproteobacteria; order Lysobacterales; family Lysobacteraceae; genus Pseudoxanthomonas; species Pseudoxanthomonas sp. PXM04. The sequence goes on along the minus strand of NZ_JACVAG010000001.1, from coordinate 793,214 downwards.
TCCGATTCGCTTGCATCATTGCCGCCAGCCGCCGCCAGCACATCGCGTAGCAGCGCTTCCGGGTCAGTGTCCACCAGCAACGCCGGAACCGCGCGCAGGCGCAGGCGTGTTTCGCCCGCCGGTTCGACGATCAGGCCCAGCGACGCCAGCCATGCCGCATTCCGCGCGCAAAGTCGCGCCGCTTCCGGATCGACTTCCAGTTCCAGCGGCAACAGCAACGGCTGTGCGTGCAATCCGATGCCCGCGCGCGCCGCGTGCAGGCGTGCCAGCATCAACCGGCGGTGGGTGGCCGGCAGATCGAGCAGGACCATGCCCTGCGTGTCCTGGGCCAGCAGATAACGACCGTGCAGCACCGCGACCGCGAATCCCAGCGGCGGCACCTCGCCGTCCAGCATTGGTGAAAGCGGTGGCATCGAGGGCTGCGACGGCAACGCGCCATGTTCGCCATACAGGGCTTCATAGAAGGCGCGCGCCTCGCGCACCTGCGCCACCGCCGGCAAGGCGTGCGTGCCATCGGCGCCCTGCGGCATCGCCAGCGCCCGCGCCATCGTCGCGCGGGTTTCCGCCAGCGCTTCGTGCAGCGTCCCCAGGACGAAATCGTAGATCAGCCGCGCGTCGCGGAAACGCACCTCGTGCTTGGCCGGATGCACGTTGACGTCGACGCGGGTCGGATCCAGTTCCAGGAACAGCACGTACGCCGGCTGGCGGCCATGGAACAGCACGTCCTTGTAAGCGCTCTTGGCTGCATGGCCGATGTTGCGATCGCGCACCGCGCGACCGTTGACGTACAGGTACTGCTGATCGCCGGTCGCGCGCGAATATTGCGGTTGCGCGATCCAGCCGTGCAGGCGCAGGCCGGCGGCGGCGTGCTCGATGCGCAGCGCCTGCTCCACGAAGGTGTCGCCGAGGGTCTCGCGCACCCGCGCCAGCGGATCCATGCCATCCGGCCGGTAGCGGCGCGCGGGTTTGCCGTCCACGCCGACCCGCAGTTCGATTTCCGGCCGGGCCAGCGCGAGCGAACGCAGCCACTCCTCGATATGTCCCAGTTCGGTGCGCCCGGCGCGCAGGAACTTGCGCCGCGCCGGCACGTTGTAGAACAGGTCCCGCACCTCCACGGTCGTGCCGGGCGGATGCGGCGCCGGCGCCACTTCACCCAGTTGGCCGCCATCCACGCGCAACGCCGCGCCATGCGCGTCATCGAGGCGCCGCGACGTCAACAGGAAACGGCTCACCGACGCGATCGAAGGCAATGCCTCGCCGCGGAAACCCAGGGTGGCGACGGCTTCCAGATCATCCAGCGACGCAATCTTGCTGGTCGCGTGGCGCGAGATCGCCAGCGGCAGTTCCGCGGCCGGAATGCCGCCGCCATCGTCGCGAATCCGGATCAGGCGGATGCCGCCCTCCTCCAGATCGATGTCGACGCGGCGCGCGCCCGCGTCCAGGGCGTTCTCCACCAGTTCCTTGACCACCGACGCCGGGCGCTCCACCACCTCGCCCGCGGCGATCTGGTTGATGAGGGTGTCGGGCAGTTGGCGGATCGGCACGTCGGGGCGGCGTGTTCGCCGTCGCGGGAAGTCAGTGCGGATGATAGCCGAGCGCTGGCCCGACGCGGTGCGCTCAGGGCGCGCCGGCGGCTCCGCCCGCGGCGGCGCTGCGCGCCTCGGCTTCGGCCTGCGCGCGCGCGGCGAACAGCGTGCCCGGCGGCGGCTGGCGGGTGAAATAGGTATTAACGCCATCCAGCACGGCGGCGGCGACCTTGCGCTGGTAGGCCGGATCCTTCAGCCGCTTCTCTTCGTCCGGATTGGAGATGAAGGCGGTTTCCACCAGCATCGACGGCATGTCCGAGGTGCGCAGCACCGCGAAGTTGGCGCGTTCGATGTTCGGCTTGTGGTTGTTGCCGACCCGTTTCAGGCCGTCGAGCACGTGGTTGGCCGCGTCTTCCGAGGCGCGCATGTGACCGCTCTGTGCCAGATCCAGCAGCACCGAACCCAACGTGTTGTCGACCTTCTGCAGGGCCACGCCGCCGATCAGGTCGGAGGCGTTTTCCTTGTCCGCCAGCCAGCGCGCGCGTTGCGAGGACGCGCCTTTCAGCGACAGCACATACACGGAGGAACCCCGCGCCGAGCGGTTTTCCGCCGCGTCCGCGTGGATCGACACGAACATGTCGGCGCCCGCCGCACGGGCCTTGCGGGCGCGCATGTTGAGCGGGATGAAGACATCGCTGTCGCGGGTCATGTACGCCTTCATGCCCGGCGTGGCGTTGATCTGGCGCGCCAGTTCGCGGCCGATCGCCAGCACGACGTTCTTCTCGTAGGTGCCGCCCATGCCGACGGCGCCCGAATCCTGGCCGCCGTGGCCGGGATCGATGGCCACGATCAGCGGACGCATGCCGGCGCGCATGCCGACCCGCGGCGCCGGTTCCTGCGGCACGGACGCGACCGTGGAAGCCACCTCTCCCGGTGCCGGCGTGGCCGGCTTTCCGGTGGCGATGGTGTACGGAACGCCACCTGGCGTCACACCGGCGGCGTTCGGCTGGGCCGGCGCGACCTGCGTGGTCGCCTGCCCGTTGAGGATGGCCTGCGGCGATGGCGACGACGTCGGTTGCGACGGCGCGTTCTGTTCGGCCGGACGCATCGCCGGCGTGGTGGCCGGTGCGTTGGCCTGCTGCGCGACCTGCGCCGCCAGGGCGGCGGTGGCCTGGCCGGCCGAAGGCGTCGATGCAGCCGGTGGCGGCGCGGTCGTTGCCGGGGTCGTCGCGTTGTTCGATGCGGATGCAGGCGTGGTCGCGGCCGGCGCCTTGGCGACGGCGGGACCATCGCCGGGCCACTCGATGACCAAGCGCGCGCCGCCCTCCGCGGCCTCCACGCGTGGCTTGAGCGCGGTGACGGGGCCGGCCAGATCGAACACGACCCGCAGCGTGCCGGGATTGGGTTGGCCGGTGCGCACCGCCGTGACGATGCCCTGTCCGGCCGGCAGTTTCAGGCCACGCGTGGCGCTGGAGGCCGGCAGGTCGACCACCAGGCGCTCGGGCCCATGCAGCGCCAGGGTCTTGAACTCGCCCTTGCCCTGCAGGTGGATTTCAGCCCGGGTGCCGGTCGCGCCGTTGCTCAGCTGGACCGCGCTGACCTCGCCGGCGGAGGCCGTTCCAGCGCACGCCGAAGCCATCACCAACCCGAGGGCGGCGATGCGGAGGCGTCGAAATGGAGGTTTCCCCAGGGACATGCGGCGGATTCAAGCACCAACCGCCCAGGAATGCAAGAAGTTTTCCCTTAATAATCCGTGACCTGCCGGATCTTCCTACACCGTCGGGACAGGTGATCGAGGCAACTGGCCACTTTTTTCCAGGCGCGCCAGCCACGCCTGCCCGGTTTCGCCCGCGGCTTCCAGGCTGACCGCACGACCGTCGCCCTCGACCGCCAGCCGCACCCGCAGGTCGCAGGCCGGCAAGCCGGCGCCGCCGCGCTCGGGCCATTCCACCAGCCAGAGCGTGGCGCTGCCCTCGTCCAGGCCCAGGAAATCCAGTTCCCCGGCGTCGCCGATGCGGTACAGATCCAGGTGCCAGGCTTCGCCGTCGGCGATCGGGTAGCGCTCGACCAGGGTATAGGTCGGGCTGCGGATCGCGCCCTGCACGCCCAAGGCCCGCAGCAATGCGCGCGCCAGGGTGGATTTGCCCGCGCCCAGATCGCCTTGCAGGTGGACCACGGCGCTGGCCGGCCGGGTGGCCGCGAGCGCGCGCCCGAGCGCGTCGGTCGCTTCGCTGTCGGAAAGGAACAGGGACAAGGATTCCATGCCGCGATTCTAGCCTTCGCCGCACACGCTCAGGGATTGGCAAGCCGCCGCACGATCGGCATCAGATCCGAAGGCAGCAGGCCGCGTTCGCCTTCCGCCGCGGCGACGTCGCCCGCCAGCGAATGCAGCAGCGCGCCTGCGCGCGCGGCGTCGAACGCGGGCAGTCCCTGCGCGCGCAACGCCGCGATGATGCCGGTCAGCACATCGCCCATGCCGCCTACGGCCATGCCCGGGTTGCCGGCATCCAGCACGCAGGGAATTTCGCCCGGCGCAGCGACGATCGTGCCGGCGCCCTTCAGCACAATCACCGCGCGATGGCGCTCCGCCAGCGCGCCCGCGGCGGCGAAGCGATCCTGCTGCACCTCGTGCGTCTCCACGCCCAGCAGGCGCGCCGCTTCACCGGGATGCGGGGTCAGGATCGCGTCGCGCAGTTCGTGCGGATACGCGGCCAGCAGGTTCAGGGCATCGGCATCCAGCACGCAGGGCGGTTGCGCGCGCAGCACCAGTTCGAACAGCCCGCGTCCCCAGTCCTCCTGCCCCAGTCCGGGGCCAAGCGCGACGACATCGGCCTGCGGCAGCAGCGGCGCCAGTTCCTCGCCGGATTCGACCGCGCGCACCATCGCTTCCGGCCGTCGCGCCAGCAGGGGCGCGACGTGGCGTTCACGGGTGGCGACGCGGAGCAGGCCGGCGCCGGCACGCAGCGCCGCTTCCGCGCACAACGCGATAGCGCCACCGCTGCCGTGATCACCGCCGATGCACAGCACCCGGCCGGACTCGCCCTTGTGGGTATTGCGCCGGCGCGGCAACAGCCAGCGCGCGAGCGCTTCCGCGCCCAGGCCGTTGGCGGCGGCGGGGACGCCGGCGAAGGTTTCGTCATCGACTTCGAGTTCGTCCAGCGCGCACGCGCCGGTGTATTCCAGCGCCTGGCCGGTGCGCAGTCCCACGTGCTCGGCAATGAACTGCAACGTGCGCGAGGCCACCACTGCCACGCCGGGCACGTGTCCGCGATCGGCATCCACGCCGCTGGGAACATCGAGCGCTAACACCGGCGCGCCCTGCGCGTTGATCGCCTCGATCAGGCGCGCGGAACCCGCATCCGGCGCACGCGACAGGCCGATGCCGAACAAGGCGTCGACCACCACGTCGGCGGGCGGCAGCGGTCCACCGCCATGAAGTGCGATGCGCCCGCCCGCGGCGATGTAGTCGGTGCAGGCGCGCTGGCTGGAGGGCGTGCGCGGCACGTGCTCGTCCAAGTGCACCACCGTGACCACGTGCCCGGAGCGCTGCGCCAGTTGCGCCAGCACGTAGCCGTCTCCGCCGTTGTTGCCGGGTCCGCACACCACCACCAGGCGCTGGGCCCGCGGCCAGTGATCCCGCAGGTGCCGCCAGGCCGCCTGCCCCGCCCGCAGCATCAGGACATGCGGGTCGCCGCCTAGGCGGACGGTGGCGCGCGCGTCCAGGTCGCGCGCGGCGGCGGTGTCGTACAGGGGAAAGCTGCCGGACATGCGGGCGATTCTATACTTGTCGCATGCCTGCCACCGCGCCCGTCACGCTTCCGGATCCCGCCGCGCTCGCCGCGCGGGTGCGCGGGCTGGCGCGCGAGTTCGGCTTCCAGCGCTGCGGCATCGCCGGTGTCGAACTGGGAGAGGACGAGGCCCATCTGCGCGACTGGCTGGCGCAGGGCCTGTACGGGTCGATGGACTGGATGGCGCGCCACGGCGACCTGCGCAGCCGGCCGCAGGAACTCCTGCCCGGCACCCTGCGGGTGATTTCGGTGGGACTGGATTACGGCCGCAACGACAGTGACGACGCCTGGCGGACGCTGGCCGACGGCGAACGCGCCTATGTGGCCCGCTACGCGCTGGGACGCGACTACCACAAGCTGATGCGCAATCGCCTGCAGCGGCTGGCCGAACGCCTGCAGCAGGAAGTCGGCGCGTTCGGCCATCGGGTGTTCGTGGATTCGGCGCCGGTGCTGGAACGCGCGCTAGCGCGCAACGCCGGGCTCGGCTGGATCGGCAAGCACACCTGTCTCATCGACAAGGATGGCGGCTCCTGGTTCTTCCTCGGTGAAATCTACGTCGACCTGCCGCTGCCGATTGATGCGCCGGCCAGCGCGCACTGCGGCACCTGCACGCGCTGCATCGACATCTGCCCGACCGACGCGATCACCGCGCCGTATCGTCTCGACGCGCGGCGCTGCATTTCCTACCTGACCATCGAGCACGACGGCGCGATTCCCGAGGATCTGCGCGTGCCGATGGGCAACCGCATCTTTGGTTGCGACGACTGCCAGCTGGTCTGTCCCTGGAACAAGTTCGCCAAGCGCCACGACGAACCGGATTTCCGCGCCCGCAACGATCTGGATACCGCGACGCTGCCGCAACTGTTCGCCTGGGACGAAGCCGAATTCCTGCGCCGCACGGAAGGTTCGGCGATCCGCCGCAGCGGCCATGAGCGCTGGCTGCGCAACATCGCCGTCGCGCTGGGCAATGCGCCGGCCACGCCGGACGTGCTGGCGGCATTGGCTTCGCGCCGCGAGGACCCCTCGCCGCTGGTGCGCGAGCACGTGGCGTGGGCGCTGCGGCGGCATGGGGTGCAATGAGCCGGCATGCCCTGTGGGAGCGACGTCAGTCGCGAATCGGACATCCAGAATTTCGCGACTGACGTCGCTCCCACAAGACAGAAGGTCGCCGCGGAGAAATCAACCGCGCTTGCGCAACTCGTCCAGCAGTACGCGGGTGACCGGGTCGTTGGCCTGCGCTTCGCCCTTCAGTGCCGGCAGCAGGCCGTTGGCCAGTTGCTTGCCCAGTTCGACGCCGAACTGATCGAAGGCGTTGATGCCCCACAGCACCGACTGCGCGTAGACACTGTGTTCGTACATGGCGATCAGGCCGCCCAGGGTCTGCGGGGTCAGCGCATCGAGCAGGATCAGCGTGCTCGGGCGGCTGCCCGGATACGCGCGGTGTGGATCCTCGCTGCCCTGCCCGTTCGCCAGCGCCTCGGTCTGCGCCAGCAGGTTGGACATCAGCGCCAGGTGGTTCTCGGCATAGGGATCGTCGTTGCGGATGGTGCCGACGAAATCCAGCGGCACGATGCCGGTGCCCTGGTGCAACGCCTGGAAGAAACTGTGCTGCACGTCGGTGCCTGCACCGCCCCACCACACCGGCACGGTATCCACGCCGACCGGGCTGCCGTCGAGTTTCACCGACTTGCCCAGGCTCTCCATCACCAGTTGCTGCAGGTAGGCCGGCAGCAGCGCCAGGCGCTGGTCGTAGGTCATCACGCCGTGCGCGGCGTGGCCTAGCGCATTGCGGTTCCAGATCGCGGTCAGCGCGTGGCGTACCGCGATGTTGTCGGCGGGCGCGGTGTTCAGTACATGCGCGTCGAAATCCGATGCGCCGGACAGCAGCGCCTCGAAGCGCTCGAAGCCGATGGCCAGCGCGATCGGCAGGCCCACCGCCGACCACAGCGAGTAGCGGCCACCCACCCAGTCCCACATCGGCAGCACCCGTGCCGCGTCGATCGCGAACGCGGCGGCGGCGCGCTCCGGATTGGCGCTGACCGCGTACAGGCGCTCGCTGCTGCCCAGCCAGTCGCGCAGGATGCCGCCGTTGAGCAGGGTTTCCTGGGTGCCGAAGGTTTTGGAAATCAGGATTGCCGCGGTCTTGCGCGGATCCAGCGGCGCCAGCACGCGCTGGGCGGCGGCACCGTCGACGTTGGACAGGAAGTGCACGCGGAAGCGGCCCGGCAGCGGTCCGCGCAACGCATCGGCGACCAGCCGCGGGCCCAGGTCGGAACCACCGATGCCGACGCTGACGATATCGGTGACGTCGCTGGCTTCCAGATCCGCGATCAGCGCGGCCATGCGCTCGCGCACCGCGCTGGCGGTGGCGAATGCCTCGCGCGCGGCGGCGGCACCGGAGTGATTGCCACGCAGCGCGGTATGCAGCGCGGCGCGGCCTTCGGTGACGTTGACCTTCTCGCCATCGAACAGGCGCCGGAACGCCCCTTTCAGATCGCGCGATTCGCCGAGTGCGACCAGCGCGGACAGCGCCTCGCGGTCATAGCCTTGGCGGGCGAAGTTGAAGTACAGCGGGCCGTGGCGCAGGGCGAAGTCGTTGGCGCGCGCGGGATCTTGCGCCAGCAGCGCCGGCAGCGATTGCCCGCGCAGGCGCGCGGCGTGGGACTGCAGTGCGTCGAAACCCGGTGTCTGGCTCATGCGGCCTGCTTGGGAATGCTGTGGTTGGTGTGGGTGATCCTGTTGCTGCCGTCCACGTAGATCAGCTTGGGCTGGAAGCGCTCGGCTTCCTCCTCGCTCATGCCGGCGAACGCGGCGATGATGATCAGGTCGCCGATCTGCACGTGGCGCGCGGCGCCGCCGTTGAGCGAGATGATCCCGCTGCCCTCGTCGGCGCGGATGGCGTAGGTGGAGAAACGCGCGCCGTTGGTGACATCCCAGATGTGCACCTGCTCGAACTCGCGGATGCCGCTGGCGTCCAGCAGCAGGCCGTCGATGGCGATCGAGCCTTCATAGTTCAGTTCGGCGTGGGTGACGGTGGCGCGGTGGATCTTGGTCTTGAGCAGGCTGAGTTGCATGGCGGGGGGAACGGACCACGGAGGAAGCGGAAGTTTAGCAGCGGCCGCGGGCGGCCGACGTGCATGCGGCGGGAGGCGCCGCGCGGGAGGCGAAGCGGGCGGCAGGCGCCGCGTTCACCATTCCAGGTTGTCGATCAGCCGGGTCCGGCCCAGGCGCGCGGCGACCAGCGCGACCCGGGGACCGGCTTCGCCGTCGACCGGCTCGCTCAGGTCGGGCCGGCGCACCGTGGTGTAGTCCACCGCGAAACCGTTGTCCGCCAGGTGGCGGGCGGCGGTGTCCTCGACCTCCACGCGCGGGCGGCCGGCGACGACGCCGTCGCGCATCGCGGTCAGGACGCGGCGGATTTCGGCGGCGCGCGGGCGCTCGTCGGCCGACAGGTACTGGTTGCGCGAGCTCATCGCCAGCCCGTCGCTCTCGCGCACGATGCTGCCGGCCAGCAGCTCGATCGGAAACGCCAGGTCCGCCACCATCTGCCGGATCACCGCCAGTTGCTGGTAGTCCTTCTTGCCGAATGCGGCCAGATCGGGCTGCACCTGGTTGAACAGGCGGGTCACCACCGTGCACACGCCATCGAAATGGCCGGGGCGATGCGCGCCTTCCAGCAAGCTGCTGACACCGGGCACGTGCACCTTGGCCGCCAGTTCCACGCCGAACGGATACATCGATTCCACCGTGGGCAGCCACAGGACATCGCAGCCCGCGCCTTCCAGACCGCTCATGTCCGCTTCCGGCGTGCGCGGGTAACGGGTGAAGTCCTCGTTGGGACCGAACTGGGTCGGATTGACGAACACGCTGGACACCACGCGGTCGGCATACTGCCGCGCCAGCATGACCAGCGAGTAATGGCCGGCATGCAGGTTGCCCATCGTCGGCACCAGCGCGACTTTCAGGCCCTCGCGTTTCCATTGCCTGACGCGGGCGCGCAGATCGTGCAGTTCGGTGATGGTTTCTAGCATGAAGTTGTCCGCAGAAGTCCGCTGGATCGCCGCGCGGTGCGCGGCTCAGTAGGAGTGGCTGGCGTCGGGGAAGCTGCCGTCGCGCACCGCGTCGGCATAGGCGCGCACGGCGCCGGCGATCGAACCGCCTCCGGCCAGGAAATCCTTGACGAACTTGGGCCGGCGATGGCCGGTGTCCAGGCCGAGGAAATCGTGCAGCACCAGCACCTGCCCGTCGCAGCCCGGGCCGGCGCCGATGCCGATGGTCGGGATGGCGATGTCCGCGGTGATGGACGCGGCCAGCGCCGACGGCACGCATTCCAGCACCAGCAGCGCCGCGCCGGCCTCGGCCACCGCGCGCGCATCGGCGCGCAGGCGCGCGGCGGCGGCTTCGTCACGGCCCTGCACCTTGTAGCCGCCGAACTTGAGCACCGACTGCGGGGTCAGGCCCAGGTGCGCGCAGACCGGAATGTCGCGCTCGCTCAGGAAGCGGATCACGTCCAGCTTATGGCCCGCGCCTTCCAGTTTGACCATCTCGGCACCGGCCTGCAGCAGCGCGATGGAGGCGTCCAGCGCGCGTTCGGGCGTGGCGTCGGACTGGAACGGCAGATCGCTGATCAGCAGCGCGCGGTTCAGTCCGCGCGCCACCGCTGCAGTGTGGTAGGCGATATCGGAAGTGGTCACCGGCAGGGTCGAGTCATGCCCCTGCACCACCATGCCCAGCGAATCACCGACCAGGATCAGGTCGGCGCCGTTGGCATCGAAGACCCGGGCGAAACCGGCGTCGTAGGCGGTCAGCATGACCAGCTTGCGTCCGTCCCGCTTGGCCTCGGCCAGGGCGGGAACGGTCCAGGGCTTGCTATCGGCGTGAGTGCTCATGGGGATGCATTATCCGCTCATAACGGCTGGATATTCGAGCTTTCCAGGCCGGACACTGCATCCCGCGCGTAACCGACGCCCGGAATCCGGATGTCCGGCGCCAGTTCCAGCAACGGCACCAGCGCGAAGGCGCGCTCGTGCAGGCGTGGATGCGGCAGTTGCAGGCCGGGCACGTCCAGCACCCGATCGCCGAACAACAGCAGGTCCAGATCCAGGCGCCGCGGTCCCCAGCGCTGTTCGCGGGCGCGATCCCTGCCGAACTCGCGTTCGATCGCCAGCAGGTGTTCCAGCAGCGCCAGCGGTTCCAGCGAAGTACGCAGCATCGCCACCGCATTGATGAAGTCCGGCTGCGCCTCCAGGCCCCAGGCCGGCGTGCGGTAGAGTCGCGACACCGCCACGCATTCGGTGTCCGGCAGCCGCGCCAGGCGCGCGGCGGCGGCCAGCAGGGTGGCCCGGGCATCCCCCAGGTTCGCGCCCAGGCCGACGAACGCCTCGCCCGGCGCTGTCATCTCGGCCAGTTCATTCCGGCGAGGCGGCGCTGCTGCGGCGACGGCGACGGCGACGACGACGGCCCTGTGGACCGCCCTCCTCGTCCGGGTTGCCGGCGGCGGACACCAGCGCGCTGGCCAGCGCCTCGGGCGACTGCGCCTGCGCTTCGCGCCAGAACGCCACGTCCTCGGCGTGTTCGCTGGACGCGGACAGGCGCAGCACCAGGAAATCGAACGCGGCGCGGAAGCGTGGATGGGTCAGCAGGCGCATGACCCGCTTGCGCTGGCGGTTGCCGAAGCGGGTCTGCAGCAGCCATATCTCCTGCATCGGCAGCGAGAACCGGCGCGGCAGCGCGACCGTGTTGAGCTGGTGCAGGGTCACCCGATCGGCGGCGCGGCGCTGCGCCTCCTCCGCGTGCACGCCCTGCGCCTGCAGCGCCATCAGGGCGCGGCAGTACGCCGGCCACAGCAGCAGCGCGAACAGGAACGCCGGCGACACCGGCTCGTCGTTGGCCACCCGTCGATCAGTGCCGGCCAGGCCCTCGATCAGCATGCGCCGCAGCGCTCCGCTGCGATTGGAAGCCAGCGCCGCCGCGGTTTCCGGCAGCAGCACGGCGAGCAGGCCGAACCGTTCCAGGCCCTCGAAGCTGGCCACCGCGTGGCCGGACAGGAACAGTTTGAGGATTTCCTCGAACAGGCGCGCGGGCGCCGCGTCGGACAGCAGCGAGGCCAGCCGCGCGATCGGTTCGGCGGTCGCCGTCTCGATCGAGAAATCCAGCTTGGCCGCCAGCCGCACCGCGCGCAGCATGCGCACCGGATCCTCGCGGTAACGCTGCTCGGGATCGCCGATCAACCGCAACGTGCGCGCCTGCACATCCTCGAATCCGCCAACGTAATCGCGTACCGAGAAATCCTCGATGGCGTAGTACAGCGCGTTGGCGGTGAAGTCGCGGCGCACCGCGTCGTCCTCGACGGTGCCGTAGACGTTGTCGCGGACCAGCCGGCCGTTCTCCATTTCGCGATCGCCGCTGCCATCGTCGCTGTTGGCGCGGAAGGTGGCGACCTCGATGATCTCGCTGCCGAACACCACGTGCGCCAGCCGGAACCGGCGGCCGATCAGGCGGCAGTTGCGGAACAACTGCTTGACCTGCTCCGGGGTGGCGTCGGTGGCGACGTCGAAGTCCTTGGGATGCCCGCCGACCAGCAGGTCGCGCACGGCGCCGCCGACCAGATAGCCGGCGAAGCCCGCATCGCGCAGCCGGTACAGCACGCGCAGGGCATTGGGACTGATGTCCTTGCGCGAGATCGGGTGCTGGTCGCGGGGAATGATGCGCAGGGCGGTGTTCGGGGTAATGGTGGCGGTTCCGTCAGGTGGTCTCGTGCCCCGGGGCGGGCGATTGCCGAACGCCGGGGTAGCCGCCTATACTAATGCGCTTCGCCGGCATCACCCAAACGCTCCCTTCGTCTAGTGGTTAGGACGTGGCCCTCTCAAGGCTAAAACAGGGGTTCGAGTCCCCTAGGGAGCGCCATTCCGGCTGAAGTCACCTCGCGGACCCGCTCCCGAGGCGCCGGCGGCGGCTTTTCCGTCCGCACACCCGCCGGCCGTTCCCCTCGCCTAGCCCATGCCGCTGTGCCGCAGCAGCGCGTCGATGCGTGGCTCGCGCCCGCGGAATGCGCGGAAGTTCTCGGCCGCCCCGCGGCTGCCGCCCCGTCCCAGCACTTCCCGGCGGAAACGCGCGCCGGTTTCGGCCAGTTGCCCCGGGGTTTCCTCGAACGCGGCGTAGGCGTCGGCGCTCAGCACCTCGGCCCATTTGTAGCTGTAGTAACCGGCGGCGTAGCCGCCGGCGAAGATGTGGCTGAACTGGTGCGGAAAGCGGTTCCAGCTCGGCGGCCGGTTCACCGCGATCTCGTCGCGCACGCGTTCCAGCAGCGCCAGCACGCTGTCGCCGGCCGGATCCAGGCCGCCGGCGTGCAGCAGCATGTCGAACAGGCCGAACTCCAGTTGGCGCACGGTCGCCATGCCGCTCTGGAAGTTCTTCGCCGCCAGCATCCGATCGAACAGATCGCGCGGCAGCGGTGCGCCGGTGTCCACATGCGCGGTCATCGCCCGCACGCGCTCCCACTCCCAGCAGAAGTTCTCCATGAACTGGCTGGGCAGCTCCACCGCGTCCCATTCCACGCCGTTGATGCCGGCGACCGCCAGCTCGCCGATCGCGGTCAGCAACTGGTGCAGGCCATGGCCCATTTCATGGAACAGCGTGGTGACCTCGTTGTGGCTGAAGGTGGCCGGCTTGCCCTCGGCGCCACGGCCGAAGTTGCAGACCAGGTACACCAGAGGCGTCTGCGCGCCCTGCCCCGCGCCGCGCTCGCGGCGGTTGCGGCCATCGTCCATCCAGGCGCCGCCGCGCTTGCCCTCGCGGGCGTAGAGATCGAGATAGAACTGGCCGACCAGTTGGCCATCGTCGCCGACCAGCCGGTAGAAGCGCACGTCCGGATGCCAGGTCGGCGCCTGGTCCGGTTCGACCCGCAGGCCGTACAGCGCATGGATGAGATCGAACAGGCCGGCCAGTACCTTCGGCTCGGTGAAGTATTGCTTCACTTCCTGCCCGGAATAGCTGTAGCGCGCCTGCTTGAGCTTCTCGCTGGCCCAGGCCAGATCCCAGGCCTGCAGATCGTCCAGTCCGAGCTCGTCCCTGGCGAACGCCTCCAGTTCCGCGCGATCGCGCCGCGCGTGCGGCAGCGCGCGTGCGCCGAGATCGCGCAGGAACGCCAGCACCGCCTGCGGACTGTCGGCCATCTTGGTGGCGACCGAATAGTCCGCGTAGCTGGCGAACCCGAGCAACGCCGCCAGTTCGGTGCGCAGCGCCAGGATGCGATCGATCAGCGCGCTGTTGTCGAGCCCGGCGTCGTCGCCCAGTTCGGAGGCGCGCACGGCGCTGGCGCGGTAGAGCTGTTCGCGCAGGCCACGATCCTCGGCATAGGTCTGCACCGGCAGGTAGCACGGCATCTGCAGGGTCAACTTCCAGCCGGCGCGCCCGTCCTTTTCCGCCTGCGCACGGGCGGCCGCCAGCACGTCGGCCGGCAGGCCCGCCAGCCGCGATTCGTCTTCGACGTAGAGCGCCCACGCATCGGTCGCGTCCAGCACGTTGTTGGAGAACTTCGCCGCCAACGCCGACAGTTCCTCGCGGATGGCGGTGAAGCGGGCCTTGCCGGCCTCGTCCAGTTCGGCGCCGCCGAGGCGGAAATCGCGCAACGCGTTTTCCAGCGCCTTGCGCCGCGCGGCGTCGTAATCCTTCGCTTCGGGCGACTGCGCCAGTGCCTTGTATTGCGCGTACAGCGCCAGGTTCTGCCCCAGCGCGCTGCCGAATCGGGTGACCTTGGGCAGGTTGGCGTTGTAGGCCTCGCGCAGTTCCGGCGTGTTGACCACGGCCTGCAGGTGGGCGACCTGGCCCCAGGCCCGGTACAGCCGCTCGGTGGCGTCGTCCAGCGGCACCACGAAGCTCTCCCAGCTCACCGGCGCGATCGTTTCGGCCCGCTTCACCGCCGCGTCCGCCTCGGCCAGCAACTGGTCGATGGCGGGCGTGATCTGATCGGGTTTGATCGCGTCGAAACGCGGCAGGCCGGAAAAATCGAGCAGCGGAAGGGTCACGTCGGGGCTCCTGGAATCAGCCGTCGGAAGGCGGAAGTATCCTGCCAGAGTGGAGGCGACCGGGGCGGATGCAAGCGTGCGCCCGCGCCGGCGCGATGTCGTTCAGGCCGCGGCCTGCGCCGTCCAGGGCAGATCCGGCAGCTCCCCGCCGGCGGTGGCGGCGGCGATCGCCGCATCGCTGCCGCTCACCTCGATGCCGTTGTCCGCGTACCACGCCGGGGCGTAGTAGCTGTGCGCGTAGCGCTCGCCGGCATCGCACAGGATGGTCACGATCGAACCCGCGCGTCCAGCCTGTTTCATCCGCTGCGCTGCCCACAGCACGCCGACGAAGTTGGTGCCGGTGGAACCGCCGACCCGGCGTCCCAGCCGCGCGCTGACCTCGCGCATCGCCGCCAGCGACAGCGCGTCCGGCACCTTGACCATCGCGTCCACGCAACTGGGCAGGAAGCTGGCTTCCACCCGTGGCCGGCCGATGCCCTCGATGCGCGAACCGCCGGTGCTGGACAGCTCGCGCCACGGCCGGCCGGCCAGTGCTTCCCGGTAGCCGTCGTAGAACATCGAGATTTCCGGATCCGCGCACAGGATGTCGGTGGCGTGCTGGCGGTAGCGCACATAGCGGCCGAGGGTGGCGGCGGTGCCGCCGGTACCGGGGCTGCAGACGATCCAGGCCGGCACCGGGTGCGGTTCGGCCGCCATCTGCTTGAAAATCGATTCGGCGATGTTGTTGTTGGCACGCCAGTCGGTGGCGCGCTCGGCGTAGGTGAACTGATCCATGAAATGCCCGCCGGTCTCCCGCGCGAGCTGGCGCGAGGCATCGTCGAGATCGCAGGCGCGTTCGATCAGGTGGCAGCGACCGCCCTGGAATTCGATCGCGGCGATTTTCTCCGGCGAAGTGCTGGCCGGAATCACCGCGATGAACGGCAAGCCGAGCAGGCGCGCGAAGTAGGCCTCCGACACCGCCGTGGATCCGCTGGACGCCTCGATGACCGGCGCGCCCTCGCGCAGCCAGCCGTTGGCGAGCGCGTACAGGAACAGCGAGCGCGCCAGCCGGTGCTTGAGGCTGCCGGTGGGATGGCTGGATTCGTCCTTGAAATAGAAATCGATGTCCGGATAGCCCGGCAGCGACAGCGGAATCAGGTGGGTGTCGGCCGAACGGTTGAAATCGGCTTCGATCCTGCGGATGGACGCGGCCACCCAGTGACGGTGCGACATGGAGCGGGAATGTCCGGGCAAGTGGAAACGGGGCTGGAGCGGTCGCCCGGCATTATCCCACTTCCGCCCGGGCGCCGCGGATGGCGCGATGCCAGCCGCGGTCCGGCCCGGCCTCCCCGAGCAGATTCCCTGATCAGATCCTCGGCAGATCGAACACCAGCACTTCCGCGCTGCGGCCGCCGGCGACGGTGACCAGCGGCTCGCCGTCGTACAGCAGGGCATCGCCGGCCGCCAGCGCATGACCATTGACGGTCAGCTCGCCGCGGGCGACATGTACGTACCCGAGCCGGCCCTCGGCCAGGCGCAGTTCGGCTTTCTCGTCGCCGTCGAACAGGCCGGCGTAGACGCGCGCGTCCTGATGGATGCCCACCGAACCGTCCGCGCCGTCCGGGCTGGCGATCAGGCGCAGGTGGCCCTGCTTTTCCTGGGCGGAAAACGCCTTCTGCTCATAGGAAGGCGGTATGCCCTGGCGGTCCGGGATGATCCAGATCTGCAGGAAATGGGTGGTGCCGGATTCGCTGTAATTGAATTCCGAATGCTGCACGCCGGTGCCGGCGCTCATCCGCTGCACGTCGCCCGGCACGATGCTGGACGCGTTGCCCATCGAATCCTTGTGGCCCAATGCGCCTTCCAGCACGTAGCTGATGATTTCCATGTCGCGGTGCCCGTGCTGGCCGAAACCGCGCCCGGCTTCCACGCGATCCTCGTTGAGGACCCGCAGCGGGCCCCAGTGCACGTGGTTGTCGTCGTAATAGCCGGCGAACGAGAAGCTGTGCCAGGAATCCAGCCAGCCATGGTTGGCGTGGCCGCGCTCGGCGGCCGGACGCAGGGTGATCATCGGGGAACCTCCACGGGAAACGTTGGCGAAAGGATGTGGTTCCGCCCGCGCAGGATAAACGGGCCGCCGGCCAATGGGCTGTTCCAATTTCGAGACAATAGGGCTTCCAGACCGCATCGGCTCGCAAGAAACGGAACGAATCGGCGCCCGCGCTGGCCTGTCGACACCCGTATCCGCCGCCCGCTTCCTGCGCTTGCCCGGCACCACTCCATGCCGGACCGGGAGTCCGGCGACGCTCCAGGGACGCAAAACGCAATCAATGTCATCCGGATGAGTGCGTTGCATTAAACTTGTCGGGTTTTCCGTTTTGATGTTCTGCCAATGCCCTTCGTCGTCACCGAGAACTGCATCAAATGCAAGTACACCGATTGCGTGGAAGTCTGCCCGGTGGATTGTTTCCACGAGGGTCCGAACTTCCTGGTGATCGATCCCGATGAGTGCATCGACTGCACGCTGTGCGAACCGGAATGCCCGATCAACGCGATCTATCCGGAGGACGACGTCCCCGCCGGGCAGGAAAACTACGTGCAGTTGAACGCGGAGCTGTCGCGGGCCTGGCCGGTGATCACCACCCGCAAGGAACCGCTGCCCGACGCCAAGGAATGGGAAGGCAAGCCCGGCAAGCTGCCGCTGCTGGAACGTTGATCGCCACGCGCCGGCACGCCGGCGAATCCGCCCCGCGCCGCGCGCGACGGGCATGAAAAAGGCGCCTTGCGGCGCCTTTTCCGTTTCAGGCGATGCCCGGGCTCAGTTGCCGAGCTTGGCCTTGAGCGCGGCGATCAGCTTGGTCGGCGCGTCACCCTGCGCGGGCAGGCCACGCGGATCCACGGCCGAGACATAGGCGCCGGCCTGGACACCGACCACGCGCACCAGGAAGTTGCTGCCTTCGTAGTTCACGTCGTAGGTGCCCAGCAGCTGCGCGCGGCTGGCGATGGTCACGCCTTCGATACCACCGAGCGCGTCGCCGACCTTGGTGAACACCTCGTCGCGGCTACCGGTGGCGTTGAAACCGGTGTTGGAAGCGGCGGCCGGCGCGCTGCCCTGGCCTTGCGACTGCACCTGCGAAGCGGTGGCCGGCAGGTTCATCGCGCCGGCGGTGCTGGGCAGGTTGAGATCCGGCGGGACTTCCAGCGGACGCATTTCCGGGCTCAGCGCATAGTCGCCCTTGGCGCCCTTCTTGCTGAACCACTTGCAGCCCGACAGGCCGCCGGCCACGGAAACGGCCAGCAGCGCGAGGGCGAGCGGACGCATGAGCGAAGGCGAAAAACGCATGGTGTTCTCCTGGGTTCAGGCCGCGATCGTTTCGCGGCTGGATTGTTCTTCGAGCCGGCTCGCCTGTTCGGCCAGACGGTTCGCGGTGTCGTGGTGGGCCTCGGACAGCGGCAGCAGCGGCAGGCGCAGCCCGCTGCCGACATCCTGGCGCTGCAGCAGCGCCTTGACCGGGATGGGATTGGATTCCACCCCGAGGAAGCCATAGATGTCGCCGAGTTCGGCGTCGAGCGCGGCGACCGCCGCGGCATCTCCGGCGCGGGCGCGATCGCACAGCCTGCGGAAGGTGCGCGGCAGTGCGTTGGAGCCGACCGAGATCAGTCCGTCGGCACCGGCCAGCATGGCGCGGCCGGCGGTGGGATCGTCGCCGCTGAGGATCACGAAACCGTCGTTGCGCAGCGCCAGCAGCGCGGTCATGCGCTCGGGCTCGGAACGGGCTTCCTTGATGCCGATGATGTGCGGGTGCGGCGCAAGCTGGGCCACCGTCTCCGGCAACAGATCGCAACCGGTGCGGCCCGGCACGTTGTACAGGACCACCGGCAGGCCGCCCTGCTCGGCCACCGCGCGGTAATGCGCGACCAGGCCGGCCTGGGTGGGACGCACGTAAGGCGGAGTGACCACCAGCGCGTAGTCGGCGCCGGCGACCTGCGCGCGGCGGGTCTGGGCGATGGTCTTGGCGGTGTTCATCTGCCCGGTACCGGCCAGCACGGGAATGCGGCCGCCGAGGATTTCCACCGCCACGCGCAGCAGCCGCTCGTATTCCTCGTCCGACAGCGCGGCCGCCTCGCCGGTCGAACCGGCGACGACCACGCCCTGCGTGCCGCCGTCGATCTGCCGTTTGAGCAGTCGGCGCCAGGCGTCGAGGTCGAGTTCGCCAGCGTCCGTGAACGGCGTGGCCAGTGCGGTAATGCTGCCGGAAAGGGACAAGCGTTTGCCTTCTTGAACGTCTTCGTTGAACAGGGGCGGCGCGGAATCCGCGCACCCTGCGATGTTACTTGCGGCGTGAAAGCGCGGGCAAGTATGCTGGATCCCGTGCCGGGCGCCCGCCCGGGGTGCCATTCAGACTCGCCGCCCTGCCGGAAGCCGCTTTGACCGATCCCACGCCCCGGCCTTCGCCGAACGAAAACCACCTCCTGATCAACGCCTATACGACGCATCCGGAGTCCCCGCTGTTGGCGGTGACGCGCCGGATCGCGGACAGTGGCTGCAATCTGGTCGATGCCCGCCTGTCCACGGTGGGCCGGGACGTGTCGGTGACCGCGCTGGCGACCGGTTCCTGGGACTCGGTGGCCAAGCTGGAGGCGATGATGACCCGGCTGGAGCGCGAGGAAGGCCTGAAGCTGGTCTGGTACCGCACCGGTCCCAAGGTCGTGCAGTCCAACCTGCTGCCGTACATCGTGGAAGTGGTGGCCGCCGACAAGCCGGGCATCCTGTTCCAGCTGGCCGACTTCTTCGACCGCCAGGGCATCACCATCGAGAACCTGCAGAGCACCCGCTACCGCGCCATGCAGACCGGCGCTGAGATGTTCTCGGCGCAGGTGACCATCGGGGTGCCGGCCAACATGCACATCGCCGCGCTGCGCGACGATTTCCTCGAATTCTGCGACCATCTGAACCTGGACGCGATCATGGATCCGATGAAGTTCTGACAATGACGGCGATCAGCATCGGCAAGGCCCTGCCCAAGGCGACCCTCAAGCTGCCGCTGGCGCTGTCCGGCGGCGAAACCGCTACCCTCGCCGACCATGCCGGCCAGTGGCTGGTGCTGTATTTCTATCCAAAGGACAGCACGCCCGGCTGCACCACCGAGGGCCTGGATTTCAACGCGCTGCTGCCGAAGTTCAAGAAATTGAATGCCGGCGTGCTCGGCGTGTCGCGCGATTCGGTCAAGTCGCACGACAATTTCTGCACAAAGCAGGGCTTCAAATTCCCGCTGGTCAGCGATGCCGACGAGAAGCTGTGCCAGGCCTTCGACGTGATCCACGAGAAGAACATGTACGGCCGCAAGGTGCTCGGCGTGGTCCGCAGCACCTTCCTGATTTCACCTGACGGCCGCCTCGCCCAGGAGTGGCGCGGCGTCAAGGTTCCCGGCCATGCCCAGGCCGTGCTGGACGCACTGAAGGCGCTCCAAACCCAGTGATCGAACGGTGCTCCCTTTTCTCCACCATCCCGAGTCGCGGCGGGCGTGGTGGTTCGCTGCTGTGCGCTCTCCGCGGCGCGTGTTCACACATATCATCCTCCATGAGGCTGCCTGAATGACCCGAAGCAAGCGCATCTATGTGCTGGACACCAACGTGCTGATGCACGACCCCACGGCGCTGTTCAAGTTCGAAGAACATGACGTGTTCCTGCCGATGCAGGTGATCGAGGAACTGGACAACGCCAAGAAGGGCACCTCCGAAGTCAGCCGCAACGCCCGCCAGGTCAGCCGTTTCCTCAACGAACTGATCGTGGGCGCCGGCGCCGACCACATCCAGGCCGGCATCACCCTGACCCATCCGCAGGGCCTGCAGCTGAAGGCGCGTGGACAGATCGGCAAACTGTATTTCCAGGTCAAGCCGGTGGATCCCGGCCGCACCTTCGGCACTGTCGCGCCGGACAACAAGATCCTGGCGGCGGTGCTGGAACTGCGCGAGGAGCATCCGGAAGTCCCGGTCATCCTGGTGTCCAAGGACATCAACCTGCGCATCAAGGCCTCGATCAGCGGACTGGCCGCCGAGGACTACGAGAACGATCGCGCGCTCGACGATTTCAGCCTGCTGTACACCGGCGCCACCGAGCTGGGCGAGGATTTCTGGCACAAGCACAACGCCGATCTGCGCAGTTGGAGCGACAAGGGCCGCACCAGTTACGAGATCACCCTGGCCGACGACGAGGATTGGCATCCGAACCAGTACCTGTACCTGCCCGGCGACGACGAAGTCGAACTGCGGGTGGTCAAGGTCGGCGCGGATCGCAAGGCCACGCTCACCATCGTCGATGATTTCCGCCACGGCCAGCATGCGGTGTGGGGCATCACCGCGCGCAACCGCGAGCAGAACTTCGCGCTCAACGCGCTGATGGATCCGGAGATCGATTTCGTCACCCTGCTCGGCACCGCCGGCACCGGCAAGACCCTGCTGGCGCTGGCCGCCGGCCTGGCGCAGACGATGGACCAGCAGCGCTACCGCGAGATCATCATGACCCGCGCCACCGTCAGCGTCGGCGAGGACATCGGTTTCCTGCCCGGCACCGAGGAGGAAAAGATGACGCCGTGGATGGGCGCGCTGACCGACAACCTGGAAGTGCTGACCCATAACCAGGAAGGCGGCGCCTGGGGCCGCGCGGCAACCAACGACCTGCTCGCCAGCCGGATCAAGATCCGCTCGATGAACTTCATGCGCGGCCGCACCTTCCTGAGCCGCTACCTGATCCTGGACGAAGCCCAGAACCTGACGCCCAAGCAGATGAAGACGCTGATCACCCGCGCCGGTCCGGGCACCAAGATCGTCTGCCTGGGCAACGTCGAGCAGATCGACACGCCCTACCTGACCGAAACCACCTCCGGCCTCACCTACGCGGTGGATCGGTTCAAGGGCTGGGCGCACAGCGCGCACATCACCCTGCGCCGCGGCGAGCGTTCGCGGTTGGCGGACTACGCTTCGGAAGTGCTGTAAGGCGCACGCCGGTGGCGATGCCGGTTCGCGCCGGCATCGCCACCGCGCATCCGCGGCAAGGCGGATGCGGGGCTGATCGCATAGACTCGTCCGCTGGTTCGGCGAATCCATCCTGCACATGGGCATGCAACTTCCGCGCTGGGTCTGGATCGGCGCGATTGCGCTGGCTTGCGTGGCCGGCATGGTCAACGTCATCGGCTTCCTGGGCTTCGAGCACCAGGCCATCAGCCATCTCACCGGCACCACCAGCCTGCTCGGCGCGGCGCTGGCGGCCGGCGACGGCCGTTCCATCGCGCACCTGTGGGGCGTGCTGATCGCCTTCTGCCTCGGCGCGACCCTGAGCGGGCTGATCATCCAGGACCAGACCCTGCAGCTCGGGCGCCGCTACGGCGTGGTGCTGACGGTGGAAGCGCTGCTGCTGGCGGCGTCGGTGCCGTTGTTCCAGCGGGAACAGATCTGGGGCGGGCTGCTGGCGGCCACCGCGTGCGGCCTGCAGAACGCGATGGTCACCACCTACAGCGGTGCGCTGGTGCGCACCACCCATCTCAGCGGCATGTTCACCGACCTGGGCATCGGCCTGGGCCACCTGATCCGCGGACGTCCGCTGCCGATGCGCCGGCTCACCCTGAGCGGCCTGATCATCAGCGGTTTCCTGGCCGGCGGCGTGATCGGTGCCTGGCTGTTCCGGCGCTGGAGCTATGAAGCGTTGTTCGCGCCGGCCCTGCTGACCGGCATGACCGGACTGGGCTACGTGATCTACCGGCACTGGAGCGTGCACCGGTCCGCGCGCGGCTAGCGTCGGCCGCCGCGGCGCGGACGGATGGCACAATGTCGGCCATGACGCATCCTTCCGTGGTTTCCGCCCTCACCATCGCCGGTTCCGACTCCGGTGGCGGCGCCGGCATCCAGGCCGATCTCAAGACCTTCGCCGCGCATGGCGTGCATGGCCTGTCGGCCATCGCCGCATTGACCGCCCAGCACACCCGCGGCGTGACCGCAGTGAACGTGCCGCCGATGGATTTCCTGCGCGCGCAGCTGGACGCCAGCTTCGACGATTTCGACGTGCGCGTGGCCAAGCTGGGCATGCTCGCCACCGCCGAGGTGATCGAAACCGTCGCCGGGGTACTGCGCGCGCGCGCGCCGGCGCACGTGGTGGTGGATCCGGTGATGGTCGCGACCAGCGGCGCCAAGCTGCTGGAGGACAGCGCCCTGCAGGCATTGCGCGGACACCTGCTGCCGCTGGCCAGCGTGGTCACGCCGAACCTGCCGGAAGCCGAGCTGCTGCTCGGTGGCCGCGGGATCACCAGCCTGGACGACATGCATGCCGCCGCGCTCGCCCTGCGCGAGCTGGGCGCGAAGGCGGTGTTCCTGAAAGGCGGACACCTGCCGGGCGCGGACGACGTCACCGATCTGTTCGCCGACGCCTCCGGCGTGCGCGGCATTTCCCATCCGCGCCTGGCGCTGGAAGCGCACGGCACCGGCTGCACCCTGGCCTCGGCGATCGCCGCCAACCTGTGCCGCGGCATGGCGCTGGCCGACGCCTGCTTCGCCGCCTCCGATTACGTGCATGCCGCACTGAAGCAGGGCTATCGCCCCGGCCGCAGCGCGGTCGTCGTCCTGGATCATTTCGGAGCCTCGCCTTGCCGATGAACATCGACGCCCGCGAACTGCCGGCGGCCAGCGCCGATGGCCATGCCTGGACACTGGCCGCGCGCGTGCCGGAACAACCACGCGCGCACCTGCTCTGGTTGCCGGCGCTCGGCGTCGCCGCCCGCCACTACCTGCCCTTCGCCGAAGCGCTGGCCGCGCGCGGCGTCGCGGTGTATCTGCACGAATGGCGCGGCAACGGCGGCAGCAACCTGCGCCCGGATCGCCGGCACGACTGGGGCTACCGCGAACTGCTCACCGAGGACCTGCCGGCCAGTCACGCGCGGGTGCGTGCGCAGGCCGCCGGCACCCCCAGCTTCATCGGCGGGCACAGCCTGGGCGGGCAACTGGCCGCCTGCTACCTGGGGCTGCATCCGCAGGCGTTCGAGCGGCTGTGGCTGGTCGCCAGCGGCACCCCGTACTGGAAAACCTTCGCCCCGCCGCGTGGCTGGCTGCTCCCCTGGTTCTACCAGTTCGCGATCTGGCTGGCGCGTCGACGCGGCACCTTTCCCGGCCGGCAGTTGGGCTTCGGCGGGGAGGAGGCGCGCGGCCTGATCGGCGACTGGGCCACGGTGGGCCTGAGCGGCCACTATGCCGCCGTCGGGCTGGACGCGGATCTGGACGCGGCCATGGCCGGCGCGGCGCCGGCGATCCGCGGCGTGCTGTTCAATCGCGATTGGCTGGCGCCGCCTGCTTCGCTGGCCGGGCTGCTGGCGAAATTCCCGCGCGCACGCAAGCACGTGCTGCGGCTGGACGCCCGCGCGCTGGGCGCCCGCGCCGACCATTTCGCCTGGATGAAACAACCCGACGCCGTCGCCGCCGCGCTGTGCGGAACGGACGACGCGGACTGAGGCTCAGCCGACCACGATGCAGTCGCGGCCCTTGCGCTTGGCCTGGTAGAGACCGCGATCGGCAGCGTCGATCCAGTCGCTCACTGTAGCCATCGACGGACTGATCTCGGCCAGGCCGATGCTGACCGTGCAGCGCAGGCCGTCACGGGTGAACGCGTAGGCCGCCACCTGCCGGCGCAGGCGTTCGGCCGCGACGATCGCGTCCTCCCACTGGGTCTCCGGCATGACGATGCCGAATTCATCGCCACCATAGCGTCCGCCGGTGTCGGCATCGCGCAGGCAGGCCTTCATCAGGCGCGCGAATTCCTCCACCACGCCATCGCCGATGGTGTGCCCGCGGGTGTCGTTGATCTGCTTGAAATGG
The DNA here is from genome assembly GCF_014851695.1 of Pseudoxanthomonas sp. PXM04. NCBI lineage: Bacteria > Pseudomonadati > Pseudomonadota > Gammaproteobacteria > Lysobacterales > Lysobacteraceae > Pseudoxanthomonas > Pseudoxanthomonas sp. PXM04. The sequence goes on along the minus strand of NZ_JACVAG010000001.1, from coordinate 769,037 downwards.
TCGATGTCGATCAGCACCAGCACCGCCGGCCGGCGCGCGCGCTGGTAGCGGTTGAGTTCCACCGACACCGCGTACAGCCACTGCTGCCGGTTCATCAGGCCGGTGGCGGCGTCGAAGCGCGCCATCTTCTCCAGCAGATCCTTGTGCTGCTGCGCCTTGCGCGAGATGGCATGGGTGGCGAAGCCGATCGCCATCGGATAGATCGCCAGGAACGGCAGGCAGGCCAGCACCACCGGATAGCTGGTCCGCGGTTCGAAGGCGAATCCCCAGGCCGCGCTCGCCGCCAGGCAGGTCAGCACCATCGCCCCGAGCGTGCGGGCGCCGAAGCGCGGACCGCCGATGATGACCTTGTCCATCGTGAGCATCACCGCCAGCAGCGCGCTGGGCAGCGCATCGAAGCGCATCGCGGCGACCCAGAAGCCGCCCATCGCGGCGTCGAAGGTCAGGTTGCGGTATTCGTCGTTGATCGGGTCAGCGCTGCGGCGGACGCGCCAATAGGCCAGGTGCGGCCAGACCAGGCCATTGAACAGCAGCAGCAGCCAAAGGCCGGGACCGTCGCCGTGCTCGTGCAGGACCGCGCCGACGCAAAGGGTGCCCAGCCCCAGTCCCAGCACCCGCATCCGATAAGTACGGAAGCCGAAGCGGCTGCGGGTCTGCTCGTCGATGCGGTTCGCGCGTTCCAGTGGCAAGACAAGCGGTCGGTGGCTCCGTCCGGCGGATTCTCCGCGAACGGGCCGGCAGCGTCCAGCGGCGAAGGCATGCGCCGGCGCCGTGCGCCCGCGTACGTCGGGTCAGGCCGCCTCGTATCCGCGCGGATTCATCGACTGCCAGCGCCAGGCGTCTTCGCACATGGCGTCGACATCCAGGCCCGCGCGCCAGCCCAGCATCGCCTGCGCGCGCGAAGGATCCGCGTAGACTTCGGCCACATCGCCGGTGCGGCGGCCAACGATCTCGTAAGGGATTTCCCGCCCCGAGGCCCGTGCGAAGGCCCGGACCAGTTCCAGCACGCTGACACCCTGCCCGGTTCCCAGGTTGACGGTCAGGTTGCCGCCCGCATGCGCGGGCGCGGCCAGCGCGTCGGCGTGGGCGCGCGCCAGATCGGTCACGTGGATGTAGTCGCGCACGCCGGTGCCGTCGCGGGTGGGGTAATCCCCGCCGAAGATGTGCAGGCGTTCGCGCCGGCCCACCGCCACCTGGCAGATATAGGGCATCAGGTTGTTGGGGATGCCGGCGGGATCCTCTCCGATCAATCCGGATACGTGCGCGCCCACCGGGTTGAAGTAGCGCAGGTTGACGACATGGAAATCCGGATCCGCGCGGCACAGATCGCCGATCAGCTCTTCCATCACCAGCTTGGTGCGGCCGTAGGGATTGGTGACCCGCAGGGGCGCCTCTTCATGGATGGGGACCTGTTCCGGATCGCCGTAGACCGTGGCCGAGGAGCTGAACACCAGGCGGCGCACGCCGGACGCGCGCATGGCCTGCAGCAGGTGGATGGTGCCGCCGATGTTGTTCTCGAAGTAGTCCAGGGGGCGCTGGCAGGATTCGCCGACCGATTTCAGCGCGGCGAAATGGACCACGGCGTCGTAGGCGTGCGCGTCGAACAGCGCGTGGATGGCGGCCCGGTCGCGCAGATCGAGGGTATGGCAGACCGGCACCTGGCCGGTGATCCTTTCCAGCCGGCCCAGCACCCGCGGTGAGCTGTTTGAGAAGTTGTCGGCGATGTGCACGTGGTGACCGCGCGCGGCCAGTTCCACATAGGTGTGCGCACCGATGTAGCCGGCACCGCCACAGAGCAGGATACGCATTCCCCGGTCCCGTCGATTCGTCCCATGGCCCGGCCCGGGATGGGCCGTGCTCCATCCCGTGATACGCGAGGACCGCGCCGGACAGGCCAACCCCGCGTCCGGGCCCCGGCGTGTCCTCTCCGCGATGGTTTGCGCGTTTCCCGGCGTACACACCCGCTAGACTTCAGCGGTCGCATGTCCACCACAGGGGAACGACGTTTGATGAATGCCTCACTGCCCGCGCTCGACCAGGTCAAGATCGCCGTGATCGGCCTTGGCTACGTCGGCCTCCCGCTCGCCACGGCCTTCGGGCGCCGCTTCCCCACGCTGGGGTTCGACATCAACGGCAAGCGCGTGCAGGAACTGCGCCGCCACCACGACCACACCCTGGAAGTCTCCGAGGCCGAGCTCAAGGCCGCCAGCCTGCTGGATTTCAGCGATGATCCGGAAGCGCTCAAGGGCTGCAATGTGTTCATCGTGACCGTGCCCACCCCCATCGACGAGTACAAGCGCCCGGACCTGCGCCCGCTGGAATCGGCCAGCCGCACCGTCGGCCGCGCGATCGGTCCCGGCGGCGTGGCCATCTACGAGTCCACCGTCTACCCCGGCGCGACCGAGGAAGTCTGCGTGCCGATCATCGCGCGCGAGTCCGGACTGGTGTTCAACGACGACTTCTACGCCGGCTACAGCCCCGAGCGGATCAATCCCGGCGACAAGCAGCACCGCCTGGAAACCATCACCAAGGTGACCTCAGGTTCCACCCCGGAGGTGGCCGATTTCGTCGATGCGCTGTACGGCGCGATCGTCACCGCCGGCACCCACAAGGCCTCCAGCATCCGCGTGGCCGAGGCGGCCAAGGTCATCGAGAACACCCAGCGCGACGTCAACATCGCCCTGATCAACGAACTGGCGCTGATCTTCCATCGCCTGGGCATCGACACCCACGAGGTGCTGGAAGCCGCCGGCACCAAGTGGAACTTCCTGCCGTTCCGCCCCGGCCTGGTCGGCGGCCACTGCATCGGCGTGGATCCCTATTACCTGACCCACAAGGCCCAGCAGATCGGCTACCACCCGGACGTGATCCTGGCCGGCCGCCGGATCAACGATGGCATGGGCGGGCACGTGGCCCAGCGCGTGGCCAAGCTGATGGGCCAGCGCGGCCTGCAGACCACCCGCTCCAACGTGCTGATCCTGGGCCTGGCGTTCAAGGAAAACTGCCCCGACCTGCGCAATACCCGGGTGGTGGACATCGTCGCCGAACTGCGCAGCTACAACGCCAACGTGCACATCCATGACCCGTGGGTGAGCGCGACCGAGGCGCGCGAGGAATACGGGCTGGAACTGGTTGCCGAACCCCAGCCGGGTGCGTACGACGCGGTGATCCTGGCGGTCTCGCACCGCGAGTTCATTGCCCTGGGCGTGGACGGCATCCGCGGCTTCGGCAAGCCCGGCGCGGTATTATTCGACGTCAAGCGCGCCCTGCCGCGCGCGGCGGTCGACGACAGCCTCTAGACACGGCTCCGCCTACCGTCGGACTCCCCATCCGAACCGTCCAAGGGCTTTCATGCGCGTACTGGTCACCGGCGCCGCCGGCTTCATCGGCTATCACCTGAGCGAGCGCCTGCTGGCGCGCGGCGACGAGGTGCTCGGCTATGACAACCTCAACCCGTATTACGACCCGCGGCTGAAGCAGGCCCGTCTGGACCGCCTGCTGCCGCGGCCGGGCTTCCGGTTCGTGAACGCCGCGCTGGAGGATCGCACCGCGCTGGAGCAGGCCTTCGACGGGTTCCGCCCGCAGCGGGTGGTCAACCTGGCCGCGCAGGCCGGCGTGCGCTATTCGCTGGAGAACCCTCAGGCGTATATCGACAGCAACATCGTCGGCTTCACCAATATCCTGGAAGCCTGCCGCCATCGCCGGGTCGAGCACCTGGTGTACGCGTCCTCCAGTTCGGTCTACGGCGCCAACCGCAAGCTGCCGTTCGCGGTCGAGGACAGCGTCGACCATCCGGTCAGCCTGTACGCGGCCAGCAAGAAGGCCAATGAACTGATGGCGCATACCTACAGCCACCTGTTCGACCTGCCCACCACCGGCCTGCGCTTCTTCACCGTCTACGGTCCGTGGGGCCGGCCGGACATGGCGCTGTTCCTGTTCACCCGCAGGATCCTCGCCGGTGAACCGATCGACGTGTTCAACCACGGCCGCCACACCCGCGACTTCACCTACATCGACGACATCGTCGAGGGCGTGATCCGCACCCTGGACCGGGTGCCCGGGCCGGACCCGGACTATGACCCGCTGGTGCCCAGCCCGGCCACCTCCAGCGCGCCGTACCGCGTGTACAACATCGGCAACCACCAGCCGGTGGAACTGCTGCGCTACATCGAGGTGCTGGAGGATTGCCTGGGCCGCAAGGCCGAGCGCAACCTGCTGCCGCTGCAGCCGGGCGACGTGCCGGACACCTATGCCGACGTCGCCGCGCTGAGCCGGGACACCGGCTACGCGCCGTCCACGCCGATCGAGACCGGCGTGCGCCGTTTCGTCGACTGGTACCGGGATTTCTACCGGGTCTGACCCCTTCCGCTTGGCCGGTTTCGGCCGTCCGCCGCGTTTTCCCGGGTAATCCACACCACAGGGGAAACTTCCGATGAGACGCGCCCTTGCCGGCCTTGCCGCCGCAGGTCTTTCGCTACTGCTCGCCGCGTGCGCCACCACCTCGGGCAGCGACGCGCCGCCGCCGGTCGCCACCACCACGATGGCCACCGACGCCTACCACATCGGCGTGGACGACATCGTCCAGGTCTCGGTGTGGCGCAATCCGGAACTCGGCATCACCGTGCCGGTCCGGCCGGACGGCATGATCTCCGTGCCGCTGGTGGGCGATGTCTCCGCCGGTGGCCGCACCCCGCAGGAAGTCGCCAAGGACATCCAGGACAAACTGGCCGCGTTCGTGCGCGATCCGCAGGTGGCGGTGATCCTCACCGACCTGCGCAGCCATGAGTACCTTTCGCGCGTGCGCGTGACCGGTGCCGTGCGCCAGCCGGTGTCGCTGCCCTACCGTCCCGGCATGACCGTGCTCGACGCCGTGCTGGCCGCTGGCGGCATCACCGAGTTCGCCGCGCCGGATCGGTCCGACCTGCATCGCAAGAGCGCGGAGGAAACCCGCACCTACGCCGTGCGGCTGGACCGCATCCTCAACCGGGGTGACCTGAGCACCAACTACCCGGTCTCCCCCGGCGACGTGATCACCGTGCCCGAGCGGACGTTCTGATGAGCAACAATCCCCTTCCCGTCGCCCGCCGCGCGATCACCGCGCCGCAGGCCGCCGCGACCACGCTGACCCCGAACGAACTGGTGCCGATCCTGCTGGAGGAAGCCAAGCGCAACCGCCTGGCGATGGCCGCGATCTTCGCCGCGATCGCGCTGCTGACGCTGGTCGTGGGGCTGCTGGTGCTGCCCAAGAACTACACCGCCGCCACCACCATCCTGGCCCAGGAAAGCGACATCATCCAGCCGCTGCTGGAAGGCCGCGCGGTGGCCACCCAGGTGGTGGACCGCGCCGGCATCGCCCGCCAGGTCATCTACAGCCGCAAGGTGCTGGAAGAAGCGATGAAGGCCGGCGGCTGGCTGGAAAGCAAGCCTTCCCCGGTGGAACAGGATCGGTTGCTGGAACAGCTCAAGGGCCGCATCGCGATCACCAGCCCGCGCCCGAACCTGGTCCAGATCGCGTACCGCGACACCGACGCCAAGCGCACCTACGACGTCACCGAGCGGCTGGGCGCGCTGTTCATCCAGGAAAGCCTGGCCGCCAAGGAACGCGAGAGCCGCGAGGCCTACGAGTTCATCGACAGCCAGGTCACCGACTACCACGCCAAGCTGATGGAAGCGGAGAACAAGCTGCGCGACTACCGTTCGGCCAACGCCGACGCCCAGCCCGGCAGCGCCACCGACGCCAACACCCGCATCAGCGCCCTGCGCACCCAGGTTGAACAGACCCGGATGTCGCTGCTGGAACAGCGTTCGCGCGAAGGTGCGATCGCCTCCCAGCTGTCGGGCGAATCGGCGGTGACCGCGGTGGCCACCCGCGAAAGCCTGTACCGCGCGCAGCTGCTGGAACTGCAGGGCCAGCTGGATCGGCTACTGCTCAACTACACCGAACAGCACCCGGACGTGGTCCGCATCCGCCACCAGATGGCGGACCTGCAGCAGGCCATGACCAATGAACAGCAGCGCCGCGCGCAGGCGCCGCAGGGCAACAGCCCGTTCGACGACACCCAGATGAACCCGCTGTACCAGGAACTGCGCAGCCAGCAGGCGCAGACCCGGCGCGAAGTCGCCGCGACCCAGTCGCGGATGTCGATCGCCGAGTCGATGCTCAACGATGAGCTCAACCGCAGCCGCCGCATCGCCGAGTCGGAAAGCGCGCTGGCCGAGCTGACCCGCGACTACGAAGTCAACCGCGACATCTACCAGGATCTGCTGCGCCGGCGCGAGAACGCCCGCGTGTCGATGGAGCTGGATCGCGAGAAGCGCGGCCTGACCCTGCGCGTGCAGGATCCGGCGACGATGCCGCTGCGCCCGACCGGCCTGCGCTTCCTGCATTTCGCCATCGCCGGCCTGCTGGTGGCGGTCGCGCTGCCGATCGGCCTGCTGTTCCTGCGCGCCCGCTTCGACCCGCGCATCCGCTCGGCCCGCCAGCTGCAGAAGGCCACCGGCCTGGTGCTGCTGACCTCGGTGCCGGCCTACGCCTCGCCGCACGATCGCCGCCTGCAGCTCAAGCGCAACGCGCTGAGCATCGGCATGCTCGTCGTCGTCGTCCTCGCCTATGCCTTGGCCTTCGGGCTGAAGCAGATGGCCGCAGCCTGAGGACGATGCCATGCAACAAGCCACTCTGGAACCGCTCGTGACCCCGGACAACGAACGTTCGCAAGGCGTGCCCAACCGCGCCGACACCGCCCGCTCCCTGGCCCTCATGGATGAACCCAAGGCGCTGACGCCGCGCGAGCTGGAGGAGCGCCGGGTCATCCACCGCAACGATTCGGTACGCGAACAGGCCGACGCCTTCCGCGAGCTGCGCACGCGCCTGCTGGCGCTGGGCGGCGAGCGCAATTTCGTCACCCTGGTCGCGCCGGTCACCCACGGCTGCGGCGGCAGTTTCGTCGCCCGCAACCTGGCGGCCGCGTTCGCCTTCGACGACAGCAAGTCGGCGCTGCTGGTGGATTGCGACGCACTGCATCCCACCCAGCACACCGCGTTGCGCATCGACGCCGGCCACGGCGGGCTGATGGACTACCTGGAGGACAGCGAGGGCGACCTGGCGCGGATCATCTACCGCACCGGCGTGCCACGGCTTCGCCTTATTCCCAGCGGTCCGCAGCGCGAGACCAGCGGCGAGGCCTACAGCTCGTTCAAGATGCGGGCGATGGTCGATTCGCTGCGCAGCCGTTATCCCGATCGCTACCTGATCCTCGACAGCCCCTCGGTGCTGGGTTCGCCGGACGCGCGCATCCTGTCCGAACTGGCGGATCTGGTCGTGCTGGTGGCCGGCTACGGCAAGGCGACCCCGGAAAACATCGAGAAGGCCGTCGCCAGCTTCCCGCACGAGAAGGTCGCCGGCGTGGTCTTCAACCAGATTCCCTGATACGCAAGGAGCAGGCGCATGCCGATGAAGTATGTGGGAGCCTCGGTCATCACCGCCGCCACGCTCGCCGGGATCCCGGCCGACGCCTGGGCCGCCCGGGTCGACTACACCGTCGACCTGGGCGTGGAGGACAACGACAACGTCACCCTCGCGCCCTTCGATCCGATCCAGCAGCGCTACCTGCGCGCTGGCCTGGGATTCACCGTCACCGAGAACCTGTCGGCGCTGCAGCTCAGCCTGGGTGGACGGGTGGAATACCGGGACTACGAGGACGACGTGTTCGACGACACCGTCGACGGCACCCTCAGCGGACGGATGAACTGGATCGCCATTCCCGAGCGCCTGTTCTTCACCGTCGAGGACAACCTGTCGGTGCAGCCGGTCAATGCGCTGGCGCCGGATGCACCCGGCAACCGCCAGCAGGTCAACGTGTTCTCGCTCGGCCCGACCCTGCTGTTCAACTGGAGTTCCGCGCTGCGCGGCCAGGCCGAGCTGCGCTACGTCAACAGCGATGCCGAGATCACCGACGAATTCAACTCGCAGCGCGTCGCCGCCGCGTTGCGCGCGATCAAGGAATTCTCGGCGACCAGCCGGATGTCGGCGAACTTCCAGGCACAGCGGGTGGATTTCGACAATGATGTCGTCGCCCGCGACTACAACCGCTACGACCTGTTCGCCCGCTACTCGCGCACGCTCGCGCATTTCGAGCTGGGCGCCGACCTGGGCTATTCGCGCATCGACTACCGCCAGGGCGAAAGCCGTTCGGATCCGTTGATCCGACTGGACGCCGAGTGGAACCCGACCTCGCGCAGCCAGTTCACCGCCGCCATCGCCAGCCAGTTCTCCGATACCGCCACGGACGCACTGCGGGGCATCGATACCGACGCACCGGCCACCGTGCCCGAACACGTGCTGACCGGCGACGCCATCGTCAACGCGTCGCCTTACGAGGTGCGCAGCCTGGACCTGGGCTACCAGTTCACCAGCACCCGCACCAACTTCTCGATTTCGCCCTATGTGCAGAAGCGCAACTACGTGGATTCGGACGAGTTCGACCAGAAGAACCGCGGCGCGCGCTTCGACCTGCACTGGCTGGTGCGGCAGTCGTTGACCCTGGGCACCTACGCGACCCACGAGAAGCTCGAATACACCGTGCTCAATCGCGAGGACAAGACCACCCGCCTGGGCGCGACCCTGCGCTACGAATGGTCGCGGCACTGGAGCCTGGGCCTGCTGTGGGAGCGCTACAAGCGCGAAAGCACCGATCTGGGCCAGGACGTCTCGCAGAACATCGTCTATCTGAGCGTGTCCTACACCAACCGCTGAGGCCGCCATCATGCGCACGCGCCCCTCGCCTTCCCCGTCGCCCGCTTCGCGCATGAAGAGCCATGGCTGGCCCAGCGTGTTCCTGCTGGCGCTGGCCCTGCTGGCCGCGGCGATGGGCCAGTGCAGCGAAACCGGCGCCGGCCTGCCGGAACAGAAGGCCGCCACGCCGCCGCCTCCACCGGCCGAGGCGCCATCGCCGGCGGCACCCGCGATGGCGGCGGCGACCGGCAAGGATGCGCTGAACCTCGAACTTTCACGGGTGGACCGGCGTTCGTCGGCCTACTCGCGCTTCCGCGGCTGGGTCGACAGCGCGGTGGCCGGCAGCCCCGGCTACGCGTTCGCCGCCGGCGACGCGGCGCTGATGTTCCTGCTCAGCGATGGCGCCAAGTATTGCGACCTGGCCGTGCGCATGGTCGAGCAGCAGGTATCCGAAGCCGAGGCGACGATCGCCTCCGGCGGCCGTCCGGCGATCTCCGGCGACTCCTACCTGGAAGTCGGCCCGCACCTGGCCGACCTGGCGATGACCCTGCACAGTTGCCCGGCGGACATCGACGCCGCGCGGCGCAAGCGCTGGTCCGACTACGCCGAGCAGGCGGTGTGGAATGTCTGGCATCCGGCGCAGGCGCAGTGGGGCGGCAAGGCGCATCCGTGGAGCGGCTGGTCGATCGACAATCCCGGCAACAACTACTACTACAGTTTCCTGGAAGCGACCATGTACTGGGCGCTGGTCAGCGGCAATCCGACCTGGATGAAGGAACTGCGCGAGCGCCGCCTGCCGCCGCTGCAGGCGTACTTCGCCGGCCTGCCCGGCGGCGGCAGCCGCGAAGGAACCGGTTACGGCGCGGCGCAGATGCGCCTGTTCGGCCTGTACCGGCTGTGGCGCGACAGCACCGGCGAGGATCTGGCCAACGCCAATCCGCACGCGCACGACAGCATCGCCTACTGGGTGCATGCGACCGTACCGACGATGGATCGCTTCGCGCCGATCGGCGACCAGGCGCGCAACTCGGTTCCGGAACTGTTCGACTACCACCGCCGGCTGGTGCTGGAAGCGCGCCAGCTCACCCAGGAACCGAATGCGCTGGCGATGTCGTCCTGGTGGCTGGGCCACATCTCGGTGCCGCGGATGAGCCAGGGCTTCAATAGCCGCTACGATCTGCTGCCCGCCGGCGAAGGCGGTGCGGCGCCGACCGATCTGATCTACCTGGCCGAGGGCGCGGGCCATCTGTTCGCCCGCACCGGCTGGGACAAGGACGCGATGTGGCTGTCGTTCGTCGCCGGTCCCTACAACGAGAGCCATGCGCACCAGGACCAGGGTTCGTTCACCCTGTTCGCACGCGACTGGCTGGCGGTGAGCGAGAACATCTGGAGCCACAGCGGCATCCAGCAGGGCACGCCGGTCCACAACGTGGTCCGCTTCGAACGCAGCAACCCCGACGCCCAGCAGTGCGCCGCGCCGCGCGGCGACGTGGTCGTCCACCAGTGCGAATCACCGCAGTCACGCTCCAAACTCAGCCTGACCCGCAATCCGGATGGCGGACTGACCGCGACCGCCGACCTGACCCCCGTCTACCGCGGCAATCCCGCGCTGGACAGCTGGCAGCGACGCATCGATTTCGGCGGCCGCAAGCTGCTGGTGCGCGACACCTTCAAGCTCGGCGCGGGCACGCGCGCGATCTTCCAGGTCAACGTGCCGGAGAAGCCACGCATCCAGGGCAACGAGGCGCAGGCCGGGCGGCTGAAGATCCGGGTGCTGGAACCGGCCGGCGCCACCCTGCGCGCGCACGACTGGAGCAGCGTGGACGCGCAGGAGTTCCGCAGCGGCTGGCGGCTGGACGTGGAAGGCGGTCAGGCCGGCTATCTGGTCGAACTCAGTGAACAATGATGCTTCCGTCACAGTTCCACTCCGGTGACGCCGCTGTTCGGGTCATGTCATCGTCACGACTTCCCCACCAAACGATCTAAAACCTGAACAAGCAGGGGCCGCAGGGGCCGCTATCGGCGGTCGAGTCCGTTATGCGGCTATGATGCGCTCGCCGTTGCGCGGGTCGATGTGGCTAGGGGGAGCCGCAGCGGGCGATCATTCACAGGTCGTGTCTTTCCTTTCTGCGCGCGGTTTCCTTGCCAGGAGATCCCCTTGTCGCGCATCCCGTTTTCCGGTGTCCCCCGCCCGCCGCGGTCCGCCCGCTGGCGCCGTTTCGCCCTTTCTTTCTTCATTGCCCTGCCCTTGTTGGCGGGACTCGGCGTGGCCAGCGCCGCGGGTCTGCTGGGCCAGCGCGCCCAATGGACCACGGTTCGCGTCTGGCACGATGTGCGTGCCGCCGCCGCCCAGATCGGGACGTTCGCGCGTACCCCGTTCGTGCGTCTCGGCGTCCGCAAGCCGGCCGCCGGCGAAACCCCGGTCATTCCTCCCTCCGTGCAGGTGCCGGTCACCGGCGGCGCGAGCGCGCAGAACTCTTCGCAGCCCCGCCTGGTCGCCCTGCCCTCCGCGCGCCTGTACGTAAACCGCAGTTCCGCCGCCTATACCCGCTTCAAGAACTGGGTCGATGCGGCCGTCGGCAACGGCGGCACGGGTTACGGGTTCACCGCCAGCGAGGCGGCGATGATGTACCAGCTGTCGCCGGAAACCCGGTACTGCACGCTGGCCATCAACATCACCGAACGCCAGGTGACGGAGGCGGAAGCCGCCATCGCCGCTGGCGGCCGCCCCGCGGTCTCCAACGACTCCTATCTGGAAGTCGGCACCATGATCGCCGACGTGGCGACCACGCTGGACACCTGCGGAAGCTTCCTCACCGCCAGCCAGCGCAGCCGTTGGTCCGCCTACGCCGAGCAGGCCGTCTGGAACATCTGGAACTACAACAGCGCGCAATGGGGCGGGCGTTCGTTCCCGTGGTCGGGCTGGTCCACCAGCAACCCGGGCAACAACTATTACTACAGCTTCCTGGAAGCGACCATGTACTGGGCGCTGGCCAGCAAGAGCAACACCTGGAAGAACTTCCTGCAGACCAACAAGCTGCCCGCGCTGCGCGAGTACTTCGCCCGCCTGCCCGGCGGCGGCAGCAGCGAAGGCACCGGCTACGGCACCTCGCACATGCGGTTGTTCTCGCTGTACCGGCTGTGGCGCGACGCGACGGGCACGGATCTCGCGTCGGCCAGCCCGCACGCGACCGACAGCATCTACTACTGGGCACATGCCACCGTACCGACGATGGATCGCTTCGCCCCGATCGGCGACCAGGCGCGCAACTCGGTTCCGGAGCTGTACGACTACCATCGCCGGCTCGTGCTGGAAGCACGCCAACTCGCCACCACCGCCGAGGCAAGCAATGTCGCCACCTGGTGGCTGCGCAACATTTCAGTGGCGCAGATGACCTCGGGTTTCAACTATCGCTACGACCTGTTGCCCGCGGGCTCCACTCCGGTCCAACCCAGCACGCTGGTCTATCACGCCAGGGGCGTGGGCCATCTGTTCGCCCGCACCGGCTGGGATCGCAGCGCGATGTGGGTGGCGATCGTCGCCGGCCCGTACAACGAGAGCCATGCGCACCAGGACCAGGGGTCGTTCACCCTGTTCGCCGGTGACTGGCTGGCGGTGACCGCCAATATCTGGAGCCATAGCGGCATCAACCAGGGAACCGATGTCCACAACATCGTGCGGTTCGCCCGCAACGGCACGGTGGTCCGCCAGTGCGAGTCGACGACCCGCGCATCCACCCTCAGCGTCAGCCCGGGTTCCGGCGGTTCGTTCACCGCCAATGCCAACCTGACTCCGGCCTTCTGCGACAACACCGCGGTGACCTCCTGGCAGCGCCAGTTCACCTTCGCCAACCGGCGCCTGACCGTGCGCGATCAGTTCGCCGTCACCAGCGGCACCACCGCGACCTTCCAGGTCAACGTACCGGTGGCGCCGACCCTGGTGAACAGCCGCGAAGCGGTCGCCGGACGTCTGCGGGTGCGGGTGATCGAGCCGGCCAACGCCACCATCAACAGCAATTTCAGCTCGGGCAAGTACGTCGAGGATGGCGCGCGCTATCGCATCGACGTGACCGGCGGCACCAGCGGTTACGTGGTGGAGCTGAGCGAGATCTGATCCGGCCTGGCCCGCCTGCGCGACGCTCAGCCGTTGCGCAGGCGGCGACGCAGGTCCAGCAGCGGAGTCGGCACGAACGTGGCCGACCACAGGCCCAGGCCACGCAGCGACATCCGGCTGGCCAACGCCTGCGACAACATCCTGCGCGCGCCGCGGATGTTGCGCGCGTGCAGCAGGTGCTGGCCGAAGTCGGTGCGGATGGCCCGCACCTTGGCGTCCACCCGTGCCTGCGGCACGCCCAGCGTCCTGCCCAGGGTCATGGCGTTGTGCAGTTCCGCTCGTGCGCAGCGTTCGATGCGGCTGGTGATGCTTCCGGCGGCCGGGGTGTAGCGCCCGATCTGTTCGCCGCATGCCAGCACCCGCCAGCCGGCGTGGGCGATGCGCAGCCACAGGTGGTAATCCTCGGCGCCCACGAGTTCCGGCGATTCGTCGAAACCGCCCAGCGCCTCGAAGGCCTGCCGGCGCACCACCGTCATCGAGGTGCAGACCCGGTTGCACTCCCACAGGGCGTCGAAATCCAGTTCCGGCGGCAGCGCCGGCGCGCGCGCGCGACCATGCAGCAGGCCGGCGCGCGGATCGCGCCCCAATTCCAGTTGCCGTTCAAGCTTGTGCGGCAACCAGCTGTCGTCGGCGTCGAGGAACGCGATCCATTCGCCGGCACAGGCGCGCGCGCCGGCGTTGCGGGCGGCGGCGGGACCCGCGTTGGCCTGGCGCAGCAGGCGTACCCGCCCGCCGTAGCCGGCCAGCACCTCGGCCAGCCGGTCGCCGTCGGCGGAGCCATCGTCCACCACGATCACCTGGCGGGCAGGCACGGTCTGGGCGAACACGCTGTCCAGCGCCACCGCGATGGTCGCGGCGGCGTTGTAGGCGGGAATCACGACGGCATAGGAGTCGGTGGCTTCGGGCGTGGCGGTCATCGTCGGATCAGGTCGTCACCGGCTTGCGCTTCCACAGCGCGTGCCGGATGTACTGGAGCATGTACCAGGCCGCGCGCGGCGCGCTCAGTCCCTCGACCTGGCGATAGATGCGCCACTGCCAACCGGCAGCGCGCAGTTTGTTGGCCGACACCGAACCGTTGCGCACCAGGTAGTACGCCAACGGGGCGTCGCCCGGCACCCGCACCGCGCTGCCGGCGCGGCGCACCCGGTCCAGCCAGAACACGTAGTCCTCGTGCCCCATCTTCTGGAACGAAGCCTCGCCCAGGCGGCGGTCGTAGATGCCGGTGAGATTGCCGATGTGGTTGCTGCCCAGCATGCGGCGATAGTCGACTTCCAGCGGCGGCGACACCTTCGACAGCAGGCGGCCGTCCTCCGCCACCCGCTGGTAGTTGGCGTAGCAGACCATCGCGCCGGTCTCGCGCATCCGCGCGAGCTGCAGTTCCAGCTTGCGCGGTTCCCACCAGTCGTCGCTGTCGAGAAAGGCGATGTGGGTGCCGCGCGCGGCGCGCAGCCCGGTGTTGCGCGCCGCCGCCACCCCGCCGTTGGGCTGGCGCACGGCCACGACGCGTTCGTCGCGGCGCGCCAGTTCCTCGACGATGGCGGCGGAACCATCGCGCGAGCCGTCGTCGATCAGGATCAGTTCCAGCTGCCCGAAGCTCTGCGCCAGCACCGAGTCGGCCGAACGCCGCAGGGTCTGCTCGGCGTTGTAGACCGGCATGATCACGCTCACCAGCGTGTCGGCGTCCTGCGCGGGCAAGCGGGCGGCCATGGTGTTCACGCGGCGTCCCGGGCGACCGTGTTGCGACCCGAGCCCGCCCACGACGAACGTGGCGCCGGCAGGACGAAATCGCGGTAGTCGTTGGGATTGCCCTGGCGCCCGGCCTCGGCGGCCTTGGCGATGTTGTAGGCCTCGCGCGCGCTGACGTAGTGCAGCACGTAGCGCTGGCCATCGTTGTAGGCCGATTCCAGATGCGCGTGCATGGCATCCACCGGCGCGCCGAGCAGCGTGTCCATGTCCGCTTCCTGGGTGCCGTGGGTGTGGATCTTGATGAACACCCACTCTGGCCGGCCCTCGACGTGCACGCCGGTACGCACCCACGCGTCCACGCGTTCGGCGGTGGGCGGCTGGCCGCCGCGCACGTCGGCATTCTCGATGCGCGGGATCAGGCCCATCCGGCGGTCCCGCCAGTTCAGTCCCAGCGGTCCCTGGATCAGCATCAGGTCGCCGCTGGGCGTACCGCCCACCCGCACCGGGGTGCCGTCGTCGTGCGACTTGGGCGCGTGCGGATCGTCGGTGGCGTAGTAGATCGAGTTGATGATCCGGGTCTGGGTATCGCTCGGCGCCGAGGGCATGGTGAAGTCGGCGTAGCAACCCAGCTCGCGCAGCAGGATCAGTTCGTTGTCGATGCCGCACCAGCGGCCGTCGGGACGCGAATTGTCCAGGCACCAGTTGCCGTGGATGAAGCCGAAGCGCAGTTCACCGCTGGCCGGATCGCGCGGCAGCGCCCCGTGCCGCTCGTGCAGGATATGGCAGAAGCGGGTGATGCTCTGGCGGAAATTGGCCTCGGTGTCGTTGTCGTGGTGCAGGTGCACCTCGATTTCGCCGTAGCCGTCGGCACACAGTTCGGCCAGCTTCTCCAGGTGTTCCGGCGCGTACTCCTCTTCCGGATAGAAGAAGCTGTGCTGCGGCGGGCGCCCGTCCGCGTCGCGGTGGCGCGCGGCCATGTCCCGGTACTCGCGGCACCAGCGATCCACCCGCGTGCGCTGGGTGGCCAGGTCGGCGCCGCGCCACATCGGTTCGAAGTGATCGACGAAACAGAACATCACGTGGACCGGCCGGCCGGTGACCTGCGGCGGCTTGCGGCGCAGGTAACTGCCGATCCAGATTTCCATGTTGCGGGCGCGCAGCAGGCGCCAGATCGCGAAGGCACCGAGCGCCACGATGGCGGCCAGCACGGCCACTCCTGTCAGAACGTTCAAGCCTTCCCCCTGTCGCTGCCTTCGTCCGGCGTCTGCCGCCATTCCCAACAACGCGGTGCGGGGGGCGAACCGGCCACGGGCTCACGGGCGGTGGGGCTCTCCCGCCATGCATTCATTCCGGCGTGGGCAGTGCCCTCAGCGCGAAGCCGGCCGCCTTCCAGCCCGGGATCAGCTCGCGCAGCAGGTCCAGCGACAGTTGGCTGTCATCGTGCATCAGCACGATTTCGCCGGGCCGCATCGGATGGCGTTCGATGACTTCCAGCAGTTCGCCGGCGGACCGCCGGCTGTAGTCCAGGCTGTCGTAGGACCAGTAGAGGATACGGCGGCGCTCGCGGATGCAGCGGGCGATCATCGGCAGCGACAGCACGCCGCGCGGTGGCCGGAAGCCATGTCGCTCGCGGCCGTTAATGGCGGTCAGCAGCCGGTCGGTGCGATCGATCTCCTCGAACTGCTGCCGCAGCGACAGCGTTTCGAATCGCGGATGGGAGAACGAATGGTTGCCCAGCGTGTGCCCCTCGGCGGCAATCCGCCGGGCCAGCTCCGGGTGCCGTTCGATCTGCTGGCCGATCAGGAAGAAGCTGGCCCGCGCATCGTGCTCGGCCAACAGGTCCAGCAGCGGCGCGGTGTGCTCGGGATGCGGGCCGTCGTCGAAGGTCAGGTAGATCGCGCGGCCGTCAGCCGGGCCAGCGGTGGTCAGCCAGGCATTGGGCATCCATTGCAGGACTTTCAGGCGGCGCGGCCGGGGGTTCATGCGGCGTAGGGTCCGGATTCGGGGGAATAAATGCCGCGGTGCGCGCCCGCGCACGAGGCCGCACGCGGATCATGACGGTTGCGGATGACAATGTGGCGAATCGCGCGCATCAGCCGACCTCCACCTCGGGAGCCAGTTCGCCCAGCGCGCTCGGCTGGCCGGCATACAGGCGTTCGTAACGCAACGCCATGGTCCGGAACGAACCTTCCGCCAGCACCCAGTCCCGGCCGGCACGGCCCATCCGCATCGCGGTCTCCGGCGCTTCCAGCAGGGCCAGCAGCGCCGCCGCCAGCGCGTCGGGATCTCCCGGGGCGATCAGTTTTCCGTTGTGGCCGTCGCGGACGATCTCGCGATTGCCGCCGACGTCGGTCGCCACGATCGGCAGGCCCGCGGCGCAGGCCTCCAGCAACGCGATCGAATAGCCCTCGCTGCGCGAAGGCAGTGCGAACACTTCCATCCCGGTCAGCAGCCGCGGCACATCGCTGCGGTCGCCAAGGAAACGCACGGCATCGCCCAGGGCCAATTCACCGGCCAGGCGTTCAAGCGGGGCACGCAGGGCGCCATCGCCGACGACCGCCAGCACCGCCTGCGGCATCTCCTCACGCAAGCTCGCGAACGCGCGCAACAGTCCCTGCTGCTCCTTGACCGGCTGCAGCCGCCCGACCGTGCCGATGATGCGGCAGTCGGCGGGCCAGCCCAGCTCCGCGGCCAGCGCCGCGCGCCCGGCCGCATCGGCGGCCTGGAAGCGTTCCAGGCGGATGCCGTTGGGCACCGCCAGCAGGCGCTCGCGCGGGCGCACGCCCTGGTCGTCGAAACACCGGCGCGCGGCTTCGCACACGCCGGCGACGTAGTCGGTCAGGCGCATGCTGCGGCGATACAGCCATTCCTTGCGACTGCGCGGATCCACGGCCCCCATGCTGTGGCGGGTGTTGATCACCCGCACCAGCGGCAGGCCCCACGCCGCCAGCACCGCATGGTAGTGCGCGGTGGCGTTGTGGGTATGCAGCACCGCGCCGGGGTGGCGGCGGAGCAGCGCGCGGGCGCGGCGCACCGCCGGCCAGTCCAGGCCACGCCGCTTGTGGCAGGCGGTCACTTCCACGCCCTGCGCGGTCAGTTCCGATGCCAACTGGCCAGGTTCGAACAGGCAGATCACCCGGCACTCGTGGCCGGCGTCGCGCTGGGCCGCGACCAGATCGATGACGGTGCGCTCAAGCCCGCCGCGCTCCAGGTTCTCGACGAAGTGGATGACTTCCATACCCTTCATGTCAGTTCAGATACCGTCACGCGTTGTTTGCCGGTCGCGGTCAGCGGAATGTCGTCGGCGAAGCGGAAATCCAGCGCGACCTGCTGGCCGATCACCTTGCGCAGTTCCGCGCCCATCCGTTCGACCACCGACGGATCGAAATCATGATCGCGCACCAGGGTGATCTCGAAGGCGTCCAGGCGCTTCTGCACCACCTGGTAGCGGCGGATGCCGGTGGCGCCCAGGAAAGCGTACACGATGAACTCGCCGGGAATGTAACGGCCGTCCGGCGTGCGCAGGGCGTCCAGCTTGCGGCCATCGACGCTGGCCAGCAGCGGCAACGCGCGTCCGCAGCTGCAGCGCCCCTGCCCCGGTGTCGCCAGGTCGCCGTTGACGTAGCGCAGCAGCGGCATGCCCAGGTTGTGCAGGTCGGTGACGATGATCTCGCGCGGGCCGGCAGCGTCGTCGCCAACGCCCGCGCCCAGTTCCACGTGCAGGTGGTCGACGTTGATGTGCAGGCCCTTGCGGTGCTCGCACTCGGCCGCGATCAGCATGAACTCGCGGCAGCCGTAGGTGTTGTAGGCGGGACAACCGAAAGCCTGTTCAATCAACGCGCGCTGGCTCTCGTGCAACGTCTCGGCCGCGCCGAGGATGCGCTGGGGCCGATGCACGCGGCGGCCGTTGGCGATCAGCCATTCGGACATCTTCACGATCGGCGCGACATAGGAAACGATGGTCTCCGGGCGGAACCGGTCGATGGCGTCGGCATACTCGGCCATGCGCGCATCGCTCATCTCGAAGGCGCTGAGCATGTAGCGGTTGAAGGCCGCGTGGTACAGGCGATCCTTGCGCTTCTGCGCGCCGATCGGCGTGCCCCACAGGTACAACGTGCGCTGGCCCAGGCGCGCGCCGGCCCAGCCGTAGCCGCGCCACATGATCGCCATGCGGCGCTCGTAGCTTTCGTGGGTGTAGCCGAATTTCAGCGGTTCGCCGGTGGATCCGCCGGTGGTCTTGTACAGCAGGCCCTCGCGCCGGTTGGTCGCGATCAGCTCTTCGAAGTTGGCGCGGATGGTCGGCTTGTCCAGCAACGGCAGGCGGGCGTAATCGTCCTGGTCGCGGATGTCCTCGGGCGAGCGGATGCCCAGCTCGCTCCAGGTCCGCCGGTAGAACGGCACCTGCTCCCAGCAATGGCGCAGCAGTTGCTGCAGCTTGCGCCATTGCAGTGCGCGCAGCGCCTCCTCGTCCAGTGTCTGGCTGCGCTCGTACTCGTCCAGGTAGCGCAATGTCTTGCGTCGGCGCAGGCCTGATTCGTACAGCGGGAACAACACGCGCCGGAACAGCGGTTCGTACAGGCTCATGAGGTGCCCTCCCCCGGCGCGCGCTGGTAGGCCCAGGCCAGGAAACGTGCGCCCAGCCGTGGACGGCCCGCGGCGAAGCGCTGGTGCAGGTGCTGCAGGTGTTCGATATCGCCGCGGCTCCAGCACCCCAGCAGCAGCGTCAACGGTACGTAGGCCAGGACCAGGACCGTTCCGCCGGCCAGCACGGAGGCGATCGGCAGCAGGCCGCGCAACGGCCAGGCGAGCAGGCCGGCCAGCGCGGCGGCGAGCAGGATGCGCGCCAGCCGCGCCCATTCCGGCTGCGCGTGACTGACCCGGGTGGCCAGGGTCATGTAGACCGCCGCGTTGACGGTGGCGACGGTGATGTAGGCGACCACCGCGCCCTTCAGCGCGAAATGCGCGATCAGCACCGCGTCCAGGACCACCTTGAGCAGCGCGCAGATGATCACCAGCACCAGGATGCTGCGCTGGCGATCGGCGCTGACCAGCAGGCTGGAGCCGCCCTGGGTCATCGCGGTCAGGCAGGCCGCCACCAGGCAGACCGCGAACACCGGCCCGGCCGCGTAGTACTCGCGGCCGTACAGCAAATGGATGACGTCGTTGCAGAACACCACGCCGAACGCCGCCAGCGGCGCGGCCAGCAGGACGAGATAGCCGGTGGTGGCGACGAAGCGCTGCGCGGCGATCTCGCGCCCGCGGCTCAATGCATTGGCCATCATCGGCAGCAGCAGCGCCCCGAACACGCCCGGCACCAGCATCGCCGCGCCGATGGCCAACTGGTAGGCGACCTTGAACTGGCCGGCGGCATGGCTGTCGGCGTACATGTTCAGGAACATCACTTCAACTTCGCTGGCCGCCATGAAGCCGACCGACACCGTCAACGCGGTCCAGCCCATGTGCCGTCGTACCCGCGCCAGCAGCGGGGCCGGCAACTGCACGCCCGGCTGGCGCGCCGGCACCATCGGTGCGATCTGGCGGAACGAGATGCCGAAGAACACGAAGCTGGAAATGACGAACACCGCCAGCAGCCACTCCACCGGCGCATCCAGCCGCCAGGCCAGCAGCACCAGCAGCAGGTTGATCGGCGTGGATACCAGCGCCACCGTCGCGGTGGCGCGGAAATTCTCGAAGCCCTTGGCCACGCCGATGTTGAACATGTACGACGAGCGCAGCGCCACCGCCACCACCAGGAAACCCAGCAGCAACTTGTGGTTCATGCCCGGAGCGATGTGGTCGCCGCCGAAGATGAATACCGCCGCGCCGGCCAGCAGTACCACCAGCAGGAAAATCCGCTGCGCGCGCCGCAGGTAGTCCAGCAGGTACGGCACCATCTCCGTGCGCTCGGTGCCGCGCAGTTCGGCGACGAACTTGATCGCCGCGCTGGCGGTGCCCGAGTTGGTGATCGCCACGCCCATCGCCACCAGCCAGATGACCAGGCTGTAGGTACCGAAACCGTCCGGCCCCAGGTGCCGGGCGATGACGATCGAAGTGAGCATGCCCAGCACGTACTCGGTGTAGGTGCCCACCGAGGAGAACAGGGTGTTGCTGAGGGTGCGCGACCGACTGTTCATGCCATTGCCAGGAGGACCTTGACCACCACGTACAGCCCGATAACGCCGATTACGGCGTAAATCGGCCAGCGCAGCAGGTCCTTGTCCAGGCTGAACGCGGGCAGGCTCGGGTAGACCTCGCGCAGGCGGGTGTAGTGGGCGACCACGATGGCGATCAGCAGGTACAGGATGATCACGTAGCTGCGGCTGAGGAAGAACGCGGCGGTGATGAAGCCGCTCAGCGACATCAGCAGGGTCAAGGTCAGCGCGCGATCCTTGCGCCAGTCCGCCAGCGCCTCATCGTCCGGCACTTCCGGCGGCACGTCGTTGATGATGTCGTCGCCGCGCTGCAGCGGCGCCAGCATCATCCGGAAGCTGTAGCCGACGATCGCCAGCCACAGGGTGAAACCGATGATGCCCATTTCGGCCAGCACCAGCACGAAGGAGTTGTGCGCGGTCAGCTCGTGCAGATCCGAGTAGCCACCGGCGCCGATGCCGAACACCGGGTTGCCGATGAACATCTGGATGCCTTCGTACCAGGAGTCCACCCGGCCCATCGCGGAGGCTTCGGAGACCTCCATGTCCTGCAGGCGCGAGGGCAGCATCATCAGCCCGCCCAGCGCCGCGACCCCGAGCAGGCCGGCGGTGAAGATGCCGCGCTTGCGCCACACGTACACGCCCAGCAGCGCGACCAGCGCCAGCAGGGTGCCACGCGAGTTGGTCAGGTAGCAGCCATAGACCAGCAGGCCGGCCACCGCCAGCCAGAACAGGCGGCGCAGGCCCATCAGGCCGCCCCGCGCGCTCAGGTAGAAGGCCATCGGCAGGCACATCACGAACAACAGGCCCAGGTCGTTGGGATCATTGAAGATGCCCACGTACTGGATGCGGGTACCCTGCGAAAGTTCCACCCCGGTCCAGCCGATGCCGATGGTGGCCTGTTCCACGCCATGCAGCGCCAGCACACCCGCGCAGATGGTCAGCACCGCCATCACCGTTTCCAGCCGCTCGCGGGTGTGGGCCGCGTTGGCCAGCAGCACGTAGGCCAGCAGCACCGGCGCGAAGATGAAGAACACGAACAGCGCGCCGCCCGGCCAGCCGTTCACCACCTTGGAAACCATGGCCACGAACAGGAAGCACGGTATCAGCAGGTACTGCGGCGCCGAGAACGACTTGCGCGCGGAGAATACCCACAGGCCGGCGGCCAGCAGCAGCGCAATCGACTGCAGCGGCGGCCCCGGGTTCTCGGCAATGGCCGGATAGTCCTGGGGCCGGATGATCACCAGCGCCAGATACACCAACAAGAAAAAGAACATCAGCCCCTGTCGCTCCGCTCGTTCAACCTGTGCGCAACCTTGATGTGTAGCTGAACACCTCCGGCACCGCCACCATCGCCTCGAACCATTCCCGGTCCATCTGTCGTTCCACCGGCAACCGCGGCACCGAGTACAGCGTGGTGGCCTCGATCGCGCGCGTGCCGGCCACGTAGCTGCAGGCCATCCGGAATCCCGCCGCCCGCACCGCCTCGACCGTGTCGCCGTCGAACGCGTCCGGCCCGCCGACCGGATAGGACAGCACCGCGACCGGGCCGCCCAGTTCGCGCTCCAGCGCCTGCTTGGAACCCTGCACCTCGGCAACCATCCGATCCCGCGGCAGCTTGGCCAGCATCCGGTGGTCCACGCCGTGCGAACCGATTTCCATGCCCGCCGCGCGCATTTCGCGCAACTGGTCCCAGGTCATCGGCCGGCAATGGGGATGTCCCTCCGAGCGCGGCAGGCTCCACTCGCGCTCCAGCCGCGCGATCAGCGCGCCCTGGCCCTCGTCATCCAGCGACTTGAGCCGGTCCAGCAATTCCGAGGCCTGCGCGCGGCGTTCGCCCAGATTCGGGCCCAGCGCCCAGTCCACGCCCAGCTCCGGCGCCTGCAGGCGCGCGGCCGGGGTCGAACACACCATGTGCACCAGCCAGTCATATGCGTAGGGACGGCCGGAATCGATATGGCCGGTCGATACGAAGAACATTGCCGACATGCCCAACTCGCGCAGGATCGGGAAGGCGATCCGGTAGTTGTCGTCGTAGCCGTCGTCGAAGGTCACCAGCACCGCACCGCGGGGAAGCCGCCGGCCCTGGTCCAGGTGATCCAGCACCTGTGCGAAAGTCATCGGCACGAAGTGGCGCTTCAGGTAGGCCATCTGCTGGCGGAACGCATCCGCCGAGGCGCTGATGAGGTCGGTGTCGAAACTGAAGTCGGCCGGTTCGGCCGATTCCAGTACCCGGTGATAGGCCAGCACGCGCACCGCGTCGCCCGAGCCCAGCCGCATCCTGCCGAGCAGCGGCAGCACGCCGGCACGGTGGCACCAGCGCGCCAGCAGTTGCCTGCGGCCCGCACGCTCCCTTGCCTGTTTCGATGCTCCCCTGGCCATCATCCATCCGCATCCGGCAACCATGCCCGATGCCCTGAATACGCGGATTGCCGCCGAATCCGGCCACGCCTGCGCCGGTTGGCCGCATCCGCTCCGGTTTGTCGTCTGGCAGGCGAACGCAAGCGCGCTGCGCTAACGTAAACGGGGATTATCAGGGGCGTGTCCTGCATGTCGGACGATACCGACTTCGTCGCGTTGTACAACGAACTGGGGCTGGACGCGGAGTGCAGCATGCAGCTTTTCAAGCATGCCTACCGGCGCCGGGTGATGCAGTTGCATCCGGATCACCAGCGCCATCCCGCCGACGTCGCGCGACTGCAGCGGCTGAACCGCATGTACGCGGCGGCGCTGGAGTTCCACCGCGCCCACGGCCGCCTGCCCGGCGCATCGCGGCCGACACCGGTGTCGCCGGACGACGGCGGCGATGCTCCCGTGCTGGTGGACGATTTCCCTCCTGCCCCGGCGCCGGGTCCCGCGCTCGCGTTCGCCGCCGAGCAGGCGCGCTGGACCCGAGATTCCGAACCGGCCAACGATGCCGACGAGGAACCCGTGCCCGACCCGGTGACCGGATTTCCGCGTCGTCGCCGTTACTTGCTGATATTGGCGCTGCTCGCGCTGGTGCTGTACTGGTGGGGCGCTCAGAAGAGCGCCACGCCCTCGCTGGATCCCGCAGGTCCCGGTGACGCGGTTTCGCCGGGACTGGGCACGCCGGAGATCACCAGCCGGCTTGCCGTCGGCATGGACACCCGGCAGGCCCGGCGCATCCTCGGCGAGCCCGATGGCGAGCACGCGGCCCGCTGGGACTACGGCCCTTCGTGGGTGGAGTTCCGCTGTGGCAGGGTGGCCGGCTGGTACAGCTCGCCACTGCGGCCGCTGCGGGTGGACGAGGCAAGCGCGCATGCGGCGACCGAGGAGGTGCCGCACTGCTGAAGGACGAAGGTTCAGGGGGATTCGAATGTTTGCTGGCACCGCCGGACTGCTGAAGAAGGCGCAGCGACGCCTGTGGATGAAGTACGCGCTGCGCGGCGTCGGCGGCAGCGACAACCATGCGCGGCTGGACATGGCCTATCGCATGGAGGATCCCTGGAACATGGATTCGGCGATGGAGCGGACCCGCTTCGAGGCCACCAACCGGGTGATCGAACAGGCCTTCGGCCGGGTCGGCAGCGTGCTCGAGATCGGTTGCGGCGAAGGCCACCAGACCGAATACCTGGCGCGCCTGAGCGATGAACAGTACGGCCTGGACGTCAGCGCGCACGCGGTCGCGCGCGCGCAGGCGCGGTTGCCGCGCGCGCATTTCGCCGCCGCCGACCTGTTCCACCAGCCCTGGGGCGAACAGCGCCACCGCTTCGATCTGGTCACCGCCTGCGAAGTGCTCTACTACCTGAGCGAGCCTGCCGCCACGATCGCGCGCATGCGTCACTTGGGCCGCAACGGGCTGGTGACATTCTTCGCGCCGGCCTGCGGGCGGATCGGCCCGCACGTGGAAGACATCCCGGGCGTGCGCAAGGACTGGATCCACCATGGCGCCACTGCCTGGCTGATCGCATGGTGGCGCGATGACTGACGCCGATACGACCCTGCAGGGGCTGGGCGTGGTCTATTTCGGCAACGACTGGAACGCGGAAAACCGCACCAGCAGCCACCACATCGCCACCCGCCTGGCCGGCCACATGCCGGTGCTGTACGTGGATTCCCCCGGCATGCGCGCGCCCAATGCGTCCGGACGGGATCTGAAGAAGGCATGGCGCAAGCTGAGCGCGGCGCTGCGCCGCCCCGAACGCATCCGCGAGGGATTCTGGCGCTGCACCGTGCCGCAGTTGCCGTTCCGGCGCATTCCCGGCGTGGACGCGTTCAACCGCCTGTTCGGACGCTGGGCCGTGCGTCGCGCGCTGCGCGCGGTCGGCATCCAGCGGCGCATCTCCTGGTTCGCCGTTCCGCATCCGGGCTTCCTGGCCGGGCGCCTGGGCGAGGAGTTCTGCGTGTACTACTGCATCGACGACTACGCCGCGCACCCGGGCGTGGATCCGGAATTGATCGGTCGTCGCGACGAAGCCCTGAGCCGCGCCGCCGACCTCCAGTTCGTCGCCCCGCCGGCGCTGCTGGCGCGCAAGCGCGAACTGAATCCGCGCACGGTCTACTCCCCGCACGGCGTGGACGTGGATCTGTTCCGCCGCGCCAGCGAGGCCGATACCGAACTGCCCGCCGCCGCGCGCGACCTGCCCGGGCCGGTGATTGGCTACATCGGCTCGCTGCACGAATGGATCGACCTGGACCTGATTGCATGGCTGGCGCGCCAGCGCCCGCAGTGGACCTTCCTGCTGGTCGGCCATGCCGCCGCCGACGTGAGCGAACTGCGCGCGCTGCCCAACGTGCGCCTGGCCGGAGCCCAGCCCTACGCCACCCTGCCGCAATGGGCCAAGGCCTTCGACGTGGCGATCATCCCGTACCGGATGAATCGCCAGGTGGCCAACTCCAATCCGCTCAAGCTGCGCGAGTACCTGGCCACCGGCAAGCCGGTGGTGAGCGTGCACAACCCCGAAATCGAGAAGTTCTCGCGCTGGGTGCGCATCGCCCGCGATCGCGAGGAGTACCTGCGCGCGCTGGAAAGCGCGCTGGCCGAGGACACGCCCCAAGCCGCCGCCGAACGCATCGCCGCGGTCGCCGACCAGACCTGGGATCGCCGCGTGGACACGGTGCTCGAAACCCTCGCGCAAGCCCTGCAACGCCAACGCCCCCTTTCCTGATCATGCTCAATACCCCCATGCCCGCTTCCGCTTCCACCCGGCTGCGCGTCGCCATCGTCGGCGCCGGCTATGTCGCCACCCACCACCTGGCCGCGCTCAAGCGCCTGGATTTCGTCGACGTGGTCGGCATTTGCGACAGCCAGCTGCCGGCGGCGCAGGCGCTGGCCCAGCGTTTCGGCGTGGCGCGCGCGGCCGCGCGCCTGGAGGATCTCGCCGACGCGCAGCCGCAGGCGGTGTACGTGCTCACCCCGCCTTCGTCGCACCCGGCCATCGCCCTGGCGGCGCTGGACATGGGCTGCCACGTGCTGGTCGAAAAGCCGATGGCCGACAGCGTGGCCGATTGCGAAGCGATGATCGCCAGCGCCCGCAGCCGCGGCCTGCTGCTGGGCGTGAACCATTCGGATCTGTTCGACCCGGTGCTGATGCAGGCCCTGCAGGCCGTGCGCGACGGCCAAATCGGCGAAGTGGTGTCGGTCGACATCATCCGCAATTCCGAATATCCGCCGTACGCCGGCGGCCCGCTGCCCGGTTCGGTGACCCAGGGTTCCTATCCGTTCCGCGATCTCGGCGTGCACGGCCTGTACACCATCGAGGCGTTCCTCGGCGACATCGAACATGCCGAGGTCGCATTCCAGGCCCGCGGCGCCGATCCCAACCTGCACTTCGACGAGTGGCAGGCGCAGGTGCGCGCCGCGCGCGGCACCGGCCGGCTGCTGCTGTCCTGGAACGCGCGGCCGATGGAAAACCGCGTGTTCGTGCGCGGCACCCGCGGCACCATCGAGGTCGATCGTTTCCTGCAGACCTGCCGCGTCCACCGCGTGCTGCCCGGCCCGAAGTTCATCGGCATCGTCGCCAACTCTTTCATCAGCGCGTTCAAGGACGTGTTCCGGATTCCCTGGAACGTGGTGCGCTTCGCCACCGGGATGCTCAAGCCCTCTCCCGGCATCCGCCACGGCGCGCAGGCATTCGCGCAGGCCGCGCGCGATGGCGCCGCACCGCCGTTCACCGGCGAGGACGCGCTGCGCATCGCCCGCCTGCTGGAACCGCTGTGCGCCGAACCGGATCGCCAGCGCCTGGCGCTGCTGGAAAGCCGCTACACCGAATTGCCGCCCGTCGATGCGCTGGTCACCGGCGCCGCCGGGTTCCTCGGCCGCCGGCTGGTCGCGCGCCTGCGCGCCGAGGGCCGCAGCGTGCGCGTGCTGGTGCGTCGTCCGGTCGCCGCCTATGCACAGGATCCCGGCGTGCAGTCGGTGATCGGCGACCTGGGCGACCCGCGCATCGTCGACCACGCGGTCAAGGGCGCGGGCGTGGTCTATCACGTCGGCGCGGCCATGCGCGGCGGACCGCGCGATTTCGAGGCCGGCACGGTGTGGGGGACACGCAACGTCGTCGACGCCTGCCTGGCCCATGGCAGCCGCCGCCTGGTCTACGTCAGTTCCATGAGCGTGTTCGATCACGCCGGCCGCGCGCCGACCGCGGTGATGAACGAATCCTCCGCCTATGAACCGCATCCGGAATGGCGCGGCGCCTACACCCAGACCAAGCTGAGCGCCGAGCGCCATGTGCGCGAGGCGATCGAGCGCCAGGGCCTGCCGGCGGTGATCCTGCGGCCCGGCCAGATCTTCGGCCCCGGCGCGGAAAAGGTCACCCCCAACGGCGTCATCGGCCTGGCCGGTCGCTGGGTCGCGGTGGGCAGCGGCGCGCAGACCCTGCCGCTGGTCTACATCGACGACGTGGTGGACGCGCTGGTGCAGGCGGCCGACGCGCCCGGTGCGCCCGGCCGCATCTTCAACATCGTGGACACCTCCGCCGTCACCCAGGAAGCCTACCTGCAGCGCGCGCAGCGCAAGCTGGGCGGCGAACTCAAGCGGCTGCGGGTGCCGGTGGGGATTTTCATGCTGCTGGGCTGGGGCGTGGAACTGCTGGGCAAGCTGCTCAAGCGCGACGTGCCGTTGACCCGCTACCGCGTGCGTTCGCTGCGGCCGCTGGCCAATTTCGACACCACCGCCGCGCGCGAACAGCTGGGCTGGACGCCGCGCGTGGGCGTGGAGCAGGGGCTGGATGCGACGTTCGGTTGACCGCGTCGCGTTCCTTCCCGCTCCTTCCGCCGATGCGCGCCCGCGTGGCACAGCTCTTGCATCACCCGCCCTGATCCCGCGCGGTCGCGCGGGGTCGTGGTGATGCCTCTCCACGGATACGAGAAACCCGCGATGCTCTCGCCCGCCACCCGCTCATTCGAAGTCCGCCTGGAGCCGCTGCCGGATCTCGAGGTCCTGCGCCTGCGCTGGGAGGAGCTGGAAAGCCGCTCCCACTGCAGCGTGTTCCTCAGCTGGCTGTGGATCGGCACCTGGCTGAAGCTGATCTGCCCGCGCAGGACCGCGCGGCTGGCGTCGGTCTACTTGAACAAGCGCCTGGTCGGGCTGGGCATCGTCACCGCGCGCCGCCGTTTCTTCGGCCTGGGTCCCACCCACCTGCGGCTGCACCAGGTGGGCGACCGCGCGCTCGACAGTCTGACCATCGAATTCAACGGCCTGCTCAGCGAAGCCGGACTGGAAAGCGACACCCTGGTGGCATTCGTGGATCACCTGCATCGCCACGAGCGTCATTGGCTCACCCTGTTCCTGCCAGGCATCGAGGTCGATCGCATTCCGCTGGAACAGATGCGCGCGCCGGATCTCCGCCTGCGCATGTTCAAGCGGCCGACGCCGTACATCGATCTGACCGGCCTGCGCGAAGACCACGGCCTGTACCTGTCCAGCGTGCTCGGACGCAACACCCGCGCCCGCGTGCGCCGCACCGCCCGCAGGCTGGGCGAACGCTGGGGCGAACTGCAGGTGGCCGTGGCGGCCACGGCCCAGGAGCGGCTGGCGTTCTTCGATGGCCTGGTCGCGCTGCACCAGGCGCACTGGACCGCCGAAGCCGGTGAACAGGGCGCGTTCGCCGATCCGCGCATCGTCGCCTTCCATCGCCAGCTGATCGCCGACTCCGAGCCCGGACATGGCGCGCAACTGCTGCGCTTCCAGGCCGGCGGGCATGTGGTCGGCTATCTCTACCACCTGGTGTCGCGCGGCGTGGTCTGCTTCTACCAGGCCGGCATCGACTACCCGCGCATCGGCGACTGCGGCAGTCCCGGACTCCTGTTGCTGACCGAAGCGGTGCAGCACGCGATCCAGGAGGGCCAGTCGCGCTACGAACTGATGGCCGGCGACATGGACTACAAGCGCGTGCTGGCGATGGCCGAAGGCCGCATGGCCTGGCTGTCGGTGGATCGCGTGGGCCTGCGCACGCGGGTGATGGATGCATTGCGCGGCCGCAAGCATGGAACCGTGCCGGCATGACCGCCACGGTTGCCCTGGATCCCTGGGATCGCCTGCAGGCCGCCGACTTCGCGGAATGGGAGGCCCTGGCCGACACCAGCGCGGCTTCCAATCCATTCCTGATGCCGGGCTTCGTGCAGGCGGCGGCGCGCTGGCTGACGCCGCACGCCCCGCCGACGCTGCTGCGCGTGCGCGACGGCGGCGGCGCACTGATCGGCCTGGCCTGCCTGGAACGCCGGCGGCCCAACCTGTTCGTGCCGCTGCCGCACTGGCGCGGCTATCGCCATGCGCACGCGTTCCAGTCCGGCCTGCTGCATGCGCCCGGCGCCGCCGAGACGGTCGCCGCCGCGATGATCGATCTGATGGCGCAGCCGCGGTCACCGGCCCCGGTACTGCTGTTGCACAACCTGGTGGCCGAATGCCCGCTGTCGGCGGCGCTGTGGGCAACCCGTGATCCACGCCTGCAATGGCACGAAACCCGGCGCTTCCAGCGACCGGTGCTGCGCGCCAGGGCCGGGATCTCCACCGCCGCGCGCATGCGCGCTTCGGTGCTCAAGGATCTGCGTCGACGCCTGCGCCGCCTGCAGGACCAGGGCGAAGTCGCCACTCGCATCCTGCAGGGGGGAGATGCCGACCAGGCCGCGGCCGAACGGCACCTCGCGCTCGAGCACGCCGGCTGGAAGGGCGAGGCCGGCAGCTCGCTGCATGCCAGCGCGGCCCAGCGCGGCTTCTTCCTTGAAATGGCGGCGCGGCTGGCGCCGACCGGCGCGCTGGTGTTCGTCGAGACGCTGTGCGCGGGCAAGGTCATCGCCTCGACCAGCAACCTGATGTCGGGCCAGGTCCTCAGCGGCTTCAAGACCGGTTGGGATCCCGAGTATCGCCAGGCCAGCCCCGGCCGGCTCAACGAGTGGCAGCTGTTCGAAGCGATGCACGCGCGCTGGCCGCACCTGCGCCAGTTCGACAGCCAGGCGCAGGAGAACTCCTACCTGGCCGAGCTGCTGCCGGATCAGCAGGTCATGGTGTCCGGCGTGCTCGCCGCCGGATCCGCGGCCAATCGCTGGCTGTCGGCGGCGCGCGCACTGCGGCCGTTGGCGTACCGGCTGGGCCACGACGACTGAAACCCGCCGTCCGCACGCACCGGCGGCTCAGGCGATCTCGGTGCGATGCCAGGCGCGCTCCTCGGCGCTCAACCACAGCAGGCGCTTGTGCGGATGCAGCGCCGTGGGCGCCGGCAGCAGCGTCGGCGGCTGGCTCCGCCACAGCAACCGCCCACCCAGCATCAGGCTGCACACGGTGGCGAACGGCTTGAAGCCCATCGTCCGGTGCGCACGCAGCGACGGACGATTGATGTAGCTGACATCGGACAGGTACTCCAGCGGCGCGGATTCCACCGTGCTGCCGATCGCCATCATCGCCAGCAGCAAGCGGCGGCCGCGACGGCGCGGCACGACGTAGGCATCGCGCAGCCAGACCTGGGTCCTGTCCAGCGGAAACAGCCAGCCCATCTCGTCGAAGTAACGCGGCACCCCGTGCAGCGCCCAGAACCAGGCGATCACTTCATCGCCCTCCTCGATCGCGAAACAGCGGAAACCGCGCTCGAAGCGCCGGCGCAGGCGCGCCGGGTCGCCGGTGCGGCCCTGCTGCCGGTACACCTTCGACAGCCGCGCCTCGTCGCCCAGCCTCAGCTCGACGAACCGCTGCTCCGGTGCCAGCGGATTGTCGCCCGCGCTGCCGGCTTCGCGTCGCAACAGCACGATGGCATTGAAATCGAACATCCCCTTCCTTCCCCTTCAGCTTCCCTGGAAGCCATGATTCCGCATGCGCGGGGCGATCGCCCCGCACCACCCCGTTCTTCAACCGCGCAACCAGCGTCCCAGCAACGGCAACCGTCCCAGGCCCGCCGACTGCAGCAGGTTCCCCAGCAACCCGCCGCCAAAAACGCCCAGCGCCACCGGATAGGCCAGCACGCCGGTGGCCACTTCCAGCAGCAGCTGCGCGGCGGCCGGCACCTGGCCGGCGATCAGCGCGCGCACGCCCCACACCGCCAGCGCCATCGCCACGCAAGCCAGCGCCACCCGTGACAGCGGCGACCACAGGCGTCCCAGCCGCACGCCATCGCGATGGCAGGCCTGGACGGTCAGCAACCACTGCACCAGCATCGCCACCCCGACCGCGAAAGCCGCCGCCATCACTCCCCAACGCGCCAGCACGGCAAACGCGGCCAACAGCACCGCCATCGTCGCGACCTCGATCCACATGAGGATCGCGTTGCGGCCGAGCGAGGTCAGGAACGAGGACAGGATGTAACTGCCCGGTCCCAGCAGGAGCATGAAGGCCAGCACGCCCAGCAGCGGCGCGACCAGCGCCCAGGTCGGCGGCAGCAACGCGGCGACCAGGGTCGGCGCGACCATCGCCAGGCCCGCCGCCATCGGGCACAGCAGCACCGCCGCCACCACCAGTGCGTTGACGATCAGCGGCGCGCGCGCCGCCGGTTCCGCGCGCACGATCGCCGGCACCATCACCGTGCCGATATGGCCGCCCACGTAGACCGCAGGCAATTGCGCCAGGTTGAAGGCCATGCCATAGGCGCCGGCGTCATGCGCGCCGACCAGCCGCAGCATCAGCGGCTTGTCCCAGTAGCGCCCGCCCTCGGCAAGGGTGATTTCGCCGGTGATCGGCGCGCCGAACCGGATGATGTCGCGCACCCGCGCCCAGCGCAGGCGGGCCGGCGCCAGCCAGCTGCGCCAGCCGGTGCCGGTGATGGTGATCCCCGCGATCACGCAGGACTGGGCGATGAAACCCAGGATCATCGCGCGACCGCCGAGATCGGTCGTGCTCACCAGGGTCACCGCGACGGTGGCGTAGGCCACGTCACCCAGCGCGGTGGCCATGGCGATGCGCCCGAACCGCAGTTCGCGCGCCAGCAGCTTGTCGGGGATCGCACCCAGCCGGCGGATGCCGATGCCCAGCAGGGCGCCGGGCAGGTAGGCCGCCAGGTTCGGCGCCTGCAGCCAGCCGGCCAGCCATGGCGTTGCCCACCAGGTCGCCGCGATCACCAGCGAACCGGCCAGCAGGTAGAACACGCTGGCGGTGAAGATCGCCTCGCGCCCCTCGCCGCCGCGCACCATCACGTACTGGCCGCAGCCCCAGGCTCCGATCCAGTTGCCGGTCAGCGCGATGATGGTGGCGACCGTCACCTCGGCGACGATGTCCGGACTCAGGTGGCGGGCGATCAGCAGCGTGCCCAGCAACCCGACGGCGCGGCCGGCGAGGCCGGCGCCAATGCTCCACGCGGCGGCGGAAACGATCTTGTGCCTGTCCTTCAAACCCCGTCCCCACCCCGCCCCGCGTGGGCGCCATCGTACGTGCTCACGCGGTCTCCAGGCGCATGCCGCGCCGCTTCCACTCCGAGCGGATCCAGCGCATCGCCGGCCTCTCCACCCCGTGGCTCAGCAGCACGGCCAGGGCGAACGCCACCCCCACCGCCGCGCCGCAGGCGGCCAGGCTCGGCACGCCCAACTGCTCCAGCCGGTAGATCACCGCGAAACCGATCGCCTGGTGGATCAGGTACAGCGAATAGGACAGCGTGCCCAGCCAGGCGAAGAAGCGCACATTGAGGAAGCGCAGCCAGCCAAGGGTGAAGGCGATGAAGATCGCGCAGCAGACCGTGCCCACCAGCAGGAACACCGGCCGCTCGCCGACCGCGATCGCCAGCAGGCAAAGCCCGATCATGGTCGCGTTCAATCGCCATTCCTCCGGATTCTGGCGGATCCGGTAGAACAGGATGCCCATCGCGAAGAACGGGATGAAGCGCAGGATCAGCAGTTCGCGCAGCACGTAGGAAAAGTGCCAGCCATTCTTCTCGCACAGCCCTTCGATGGCGGCCAGCACCAGCCAGCCGGCGATGATCCAGTGGATCCGCTTCAGCAGCCCCAGCATGTACCAGAGCAGCATCTGCGCGTAGAAGAAGAGCTCGATCTGCAAGGTCCAGTACGAACCGTCCAGGTGCTCGCCGCCCAGGAACTCCTGGCACATCGTCAGGTTCAGCGCCCAGTCGTGCAGCGACAACTGCTGCAACGGCAGGCCGATCGAATAGACCACCAGGCTGGTCAGGGCCAGCGCCGCCCAGTAGGCGGGAAACAGCCGGGAAAATCGGGAGACCACGAAATCCATCGCGGTCCGGGTCCGTTCCAGGGTCATGAAGATGACGAAGCCGCTGATCAGGAAGAACAGTTGCACCCCGTACTTGCCGGCCAGCAGGTCCAGCGGCATGCCCCCCGCATGGCCTATCTGCTCCGTGTACCGCGTTGTGTAGTGGTAAGCCATCACGGCCACGGCGGCGATGCCCCGCAGGGCATCCAGCTCCACCACGCGCACGGAAGGCGAATTTTCGCGGACCACTTCAACTCCCGGAACCGGTTCACTGCATGGTCGATATAACGCTAGCGAGTCCCGCAACAGGCCAGTTCCCGGCATCCGGCCGAGGCGGGGCGACATGCGGCTGCTGATCGTCACTTCGCAGTTCCCGATTGCCGGCGAGCCCAACCGCGGCCGTCCGATCTACCAGACCGTGCGCGAGCTTTCGCGGCTGGCACAGGTGCGCGTGCTCAGCCCGGTCGCCACCTATCCGCGCTGGGCGCAGCCGCGCAGCTACCTCTACCGGGCCTCGGACGAGCACCACAGCGTGCCGGGCTGCGACGTCGAATACGTGCGCTACCCCGCCCTGCCGGCGGTCAGCCGCCCGTTCAACGGCCGGCTGTGCGCGCGCGCCATCGCCGCGCCCTTGCGCGCCTTCGCGCCGGACCTGGTGCTGTCCTACTGGCTCTATCCGGATGCTTACGGGGCGATGCTGGCCGCGCGCCAGGCCGAAGTGCCGCTGGTGGTGGGCGCGCGCGGCTCGGATCTGCGCGTGCGCGACGCCATCAGCCGCCGGCTGACCCGCCCGGTGCTGCATGCCGCCCGCCGCCTGCTGGTGGTCAGCGAGGATCTGGGCCGGGTCGCCGAACGCGACTACGGTGCCCATCCGGACCGCATCCGCGCCATCCCCAACGGCTGCGATGCGTCCATCTTCCATCCGGCCGACCGCGCCGAGGCCAGGCGGGCGTTGGATCTGCCCGCGGACGCCGAAGTGGTCACCTACGTGGGCCGGCTGGTGCCCGAGAAGGGCCTGCGCGAACTGCTCGCCGCCGCCGGCGCGCTGCGCGCCAGCC
This sequence comes from Pseudoxanthomonas sp. PXM04, assembly GCF_014851695.1. NCBI lineage: Bacteria > Pseudomonadati > Pseudomonadota > Gammaproteobacteria > Lysobacterales > Lysobacteraceae > Pseudoxanthomonas > Pseudoxanthomonas sp. PXM04. The sequence continues at coordinate 734,701 of NZ_JACVAG010000001.1, read as the reverse complement.
GGCCGCGCCTGCAACTGGTGCTGGTGGGCGAAGGCCCGATGCACGCGGAACTGGCGGCGCTGGCCGCGGCCGGCGAGCTGCCGGTGCGTTTCGCCGGCACGCGCCCGCCGGCGGAAGTCGCGCGCTGGATGTGCGCCTCCGATCTGGTCACCCTGCCCAGCTATTCCGAAGGCCATCCCAACGTGCTGGTCGAGGCGCTGGCCTGCGGCCGGCCGGTGGTGGCCACCCCGGTCGGCGGCATTCCCGAGGTGGTCGACGCGGCCAGCGGCGTGCTGGTGCCGGCGCGCGATCCGGCCGCGTTGGCCGAGGGCCTGCGCGAAGCGCTGGAGCGCGACTGGGACGAGGCCGCCCTGGCGCGCCGCTTCTCGCGCGACTGGCGCCAGGTCGCCCAGGACACCCTGCTGGCCTGCGAGGAAGTGCTGGCCGAAGCCCGGGGCGAGCGTGCGCTGTACGCCGCCGGTTCCACCTGATTCCGCCGCGAAGGAGACCCGACCATGTGCGGAATCGCAGGTTTCAGCGGCGCTGACGTGACCCCGGACGGCGCCCGCCCGGCGCTGGAAAGGATGATCCATCCATTGGCCCATCGCGGCCCGGACGGCTTCGGCTTCCACGCCGAACCCGGCGCGGCACTGGCGCATGCGCGGCTGTCGATCATCGACCTGGCCACCGGCGATCAACCGATCCACAACGAGCGCCGCACGGCGTGGACGGTGTTCAACGGCGAGATCTTCAACTACGTGGAACTGCGCCGGGATCTGGAAGCCCGCGGCCACCGCTTCTACACCCACTCCGATACCGAAGTGATCGTGCACCTGTACGACCGCTACGGCGACGATTTCGTCCAGCACCTCAACGGCCAGTTCGCGATCGCCCTGTGGGACGGCGAACGCCGGCGGCTGGTGCTGGCGCGGGATCGCGCCGGCATCCGTCCGCTGTACCACGCCCATCGCCATGGCCGCGTGTGGTTCGCCTCGGAGGTGAAGTCGCTGCTGGCGGTGCTGCCCGAATGCGCGCAGCTCAATCCGCGCGCGCTGATGCAGACCCTGACCTATTGGGCGCCGGTGGATCCGGACACCCTGTACGAAGGCGTGCAGAGCCTGCCGCCGGGCTGCCTGCTGAGCATCGAGGCCGATGGCAGCCAGCACCTGCGTCCGTACTGGAACTGGACGTTCCCGGACGCCGCCGAAACCGCGCCATCGCGCTACCCGCTGTCGGTGGAACAGGCCACCGCCGAACTACGCACGCTGCTGGTCGACGCGGTGCGCCTGCAACTGCGCGCCGACGTCCCGGTCGGCGCCTACCTGAGCGGCGGCCTGGATTCCTCCGGCATCGTCGCGCTGATCAAGGGGTTCACCGACACGCCCGTCCGCACTTTCTCGGTCGCGTTCGAGGACGGCGAGTTCGACGAGAGCGAACACCAGCAGGCGATGGTCCGCCACCTCGGCACCGATCACACCACCCTGCGCTGCACCCGCCGCGATATCGGCGAAGCGTTCCCGCGCCTGATCCGCCACACCGAGACGCCGGTGCTGCGCACCGCGCCGGTGCCGTTGATGCTGCTGGCCGGCAGCGTGCGCGAGCACGGCTACAAGGTGGTGCTGACCGGCGAAGGCGCCGACGAGGTGTTCGGCGGCTACGACCTGTTCAAGGAGGCCAAGGTGCGCCGGTTCTGGGCGCGGCAACCGGATTCGCGCCTGCGCCCGCGCCTGCTGGAACGCCTGTACGGCTACCTGCGCAACTCGCCGGTCAGCCACCCGGGTTTCGCCCAGTCGTTCTTCGGCCAGGGCATGGAGCACCTGCACCGGCCGGTGTTCGCGCACGTGCCGCGCTGGACCACCTCGCAGCGCGCGCTGGGATTCCTCTCGCCGGATCTGCGCGCGGCCTCCACCAGTTGGGATCCGCTCGACGCCTACGAGCAGACCCTGCCACCGGAGATCATGGCGTGGAGTCCGCTGGCGCGCGATCAGTACGTGGAGGCCAAGTCGCTGCTGGCCGGCTACCTGCTGTCCTCGCAGGGCGACCGGGTGGCGATGGCCAATTCCATCGAAGGCCGCTTCCCCTATCTGGATCACCGGGTCATCGAGTTCGCCAACCGGCTGCCGCCGAGCTTCAAGATCCGCGGCATGACCGAAAAGTACCTGTTGCGCCGCGCGCTGGCGGATCTGCTCCCGGCCGACATCGTGCAGCGTACCAAGCAGCCTTACCGCGCGCCGGACAGCCAGAGTTTCTTCTTCGACGGAAAGCCGCTGGACTACGTCGCCGAACTGCTCGCGCCGGCCTCCATCCGCGACGCCGGCTACTTCGAACCGCAGGCGGTGTCGCGGCTGGTGGAGAAATGCCGGCAGGGCCGCGCCACCGGTTTCGCCGACAACCAGGCGTTCGTCGGCATCCTCTCGACCATGCTGGTGCACCGCCAGCTCAACGAAACGCGCACCGCCCCCCATGCCCATCGCGCCACCGACGCGCCGCTGGCCGTCCCGGCGGGCTGAGCGCACCCACCCGATCACGGAGCCGACATGCACTGGCGAGTCAAAGGAATGGTCCAGAAAGTGCTGGGATACCTGCCCGGCGGCCATACCCTGCATTTCCACCTGCAACGCCAGTTCGGCGGCCTGCAGGACTTCGAGCGCGAACTGTCGGTGAAGATCGACGACTGGGCGATCATGGCAGGCCACCTGCGCGATGCCGGCGCACCGTTCGCCGGCATGCGCGGTTTCGAGATCGGCACCGGCTGGTACCCGACCTTCCCGTTCGCCTGCTACCTGGCCGGCGCGGCGCGCATCACCACCTACGATCTGAACACCCACCTGCGCCGCGACCTGACCGAGCGGTGCGTGGCCACGCTGGAGAAATTCCTGCCGCGCATCGCCGAAGCCGGCGGCGCGGATCCGCATGCGGTGCGCGAGCGTTACCTGCGCCTGCGCAACCGCCTGCTGGCCGGCGATTCGCTGGAAGCGGCCACCGACGGCGTGATCCAGTACCGCGCCCCGGCTGACGCCACCCGCACCTCCCTGGCCGACGGCGAGGTCGACGTGGTGTTCTCCAACAGCGTGCTGGAACACGTGCCGCCGGAAGTCATCGGCGCGATGTATCGCGAGTCGATGCGGATCCTGGCGCCGGGCGGCATCATGTTCCACTCGGTCAACTGCGGCGACCACTACGCCTACGTGGATCGCGAGATTCACCAATTGCACTACCTGCGCTATTCCGATCGCCAGTGGCAACGCTGGAACAACGCCTTCCTGTACCAGAACCGGCTGCGCGCGCACCGCTTCGTCGATGACGCCCGCGACTGCGGCTTCGCCATCGTGCTGGACACCTCGAACGCGCGCCCGGAGCGCCTGCGGCAACTGGCGGCCACGCCGGTGCACCCGCAGTTCGCCGGCATTCCGCCGGAACAGCTTTGCATTACCAGCGTGGACTTCATCGCGCGCAAACCCGCCATGGCGGTGGCGCCGGCGGTGGCCGCCGCGATCTAGCCGCCCGGCGCACCTGCGGCGCCCGCCGGCGGCGCGATCCGCAACAGCTTGCCGTCCGGCGCGTCCACCAGCACGTACAGCGCGCCGTCCGGTCCCTGGCGCACATCGCGGATGCGCTGGCCGCGCTCGCCCAGCAGGCGCTCCTCGTGCACCACCTTGTCGCCATCCAGTTCCAGCCGGATCAATTCCTTGGCCGCCAGTGCGCCCAGGAACAGGTTGCCCCGCCACTGCGGGAACAGCCCGCCGGTATAGAACGCCATGCCGCTGACCGCCGGCGATTTCTCCCAGACGTAATGCGGATCCTCCATGCCCGGCACGCTGCGCCCGCGCGCGCCTTCCACCGGCTTGCCGCTGTAGTCGATGCCATGGGTGGCCAGTGGCCAGCCGTAGTTGGCGCCCGGTCGCGGCAGGTTGATCTCGTCGCCGCCCTGCGGGCCATGCTCGCTGGTCCACAGCGCGCGGGTGACCGGGTGCAGCGCCGCGCCCTGCATGTTGCGGTGGCCGTAGGACCAGATTTCCGGGCGCGCGCCGGCCTTGCCCACGAACGGGTTGTCGTCCGGGATGCGCCCGTCCGGCCAGATCCGCACCACCTTGCCCTGCAGCTTGTCCAGTTCCTGCGCAGCGGCGGCGGCCACCCGGTTGTCGCCCTGGGTGACGAACAGGTGGCCGGCGTCGTCGAACACCAGCCGCGCGCCGACGTGGGTGCCATGCGAGAGCTTCGGTTCCTGCCGGTACACCACCTCCACGTCCTTGAGCTGGTCGCCCTCCAGCCTTCCGCGCGCCACCGCGGTGCCGGCCTTGTTGCCGCGGAAGGTGGGTTCGGCGAATGCCAGATAGACCCAGGGCTCGCGCGCGAACTGCGGCGACAGCGCCACGTCCAGCAGCCCGGCCTGGCCATCGACGAAGATGTCGGGCAATCCGCCGATGGGCGCGGACACCTCGCCGTCCGCCGCGATGCGGCGCAGCCGGCCCGGGCGTTCCGTAATCAGGATGCCGCCATCCGGCAGGAAGGCCAGCGCCCAGGGGTGTTCCAGCCCGGTGACCAGTTCGGTCACGGTGTAAGCGCCCTTCTCCGAAACGTAGGGGACGGGGGTCGCCCCGCGGACCACGTGGGGCTGCACGGAAGGCGCCGGCGCATCCTGGCGGCAGGCCGCCAATCCCAGCAGCAGAACCAGTGGCAGACGGCGCATCGCGAGCTTCCCCGGCGTGAAGACCGCCGCGATGGTAACACCGCCACCGACCACGCCAACGCCACCGTACGGACTGGCCGGATGCCCGCCGGGCTTGCGTTTTCAATGACAGCAAGCGAAACCGCCACAGGGGACCCCCATGCAGCAGAAACAACAGATCAAGCAGTTCATCCTGGAGAACTTCCTGTTCTCGGATGACCCCACCGCCATCGGGGACCAGGATTCGCTGATTCGCGGCGGCATCATCGACTCGACCGGCATCCACGAGCTGATCTTCTTCCTGGAGGATCAGTTCAAGCTGCAGATCGTGCCGGAGGAAATGACCCCGGCCAACTTCGACACCATCGACACGGTGGACGAGTTCGTCACCCGCAAGCGGGCCGGCTGATCCATCGCCGATGGAAACCCTCTGCTCCCGGGTCGAACGCGTGGCGCGCGATGTGCCCGCGCGCACGGCCCTCGTCGACGGCGATCGCCACGCCGACTACGCCGGCTTCTGGCGGCAGGCGCGCCGGTTCGCCGCGCGCCTGCGCGAGACCGGCCTGCGCGATGGCGATCGGGTGGCGATCATCCTGCCCAACCGCATCGAGGCCGCGGTCGCCTGCTACGGCACCTGGCTGGCCGGCGGCATCGCGGTGCCGCTGAACGCGCAGGCGCGCCTGCGCGACTTCCTGCCCTGGCTGCAGCACTGCGGCGCACGCCACGTGGTGCATGAAGCCGCGCATCGCGATGTCGTCGAGGCGATCGCGCAGTTGCCCACGCCACCGGCCTGCACCGCGCTGGAAGACGGACAAGCACTGGTGGACGGCAACGCTGGCGAACCGCCGCCCACCACATTGCTGCCGGAAGCCTCGGATCCTGCGCTGCTCCTATATACCTCCGGCACCACCGGTGCGCCCAAGGGCGTGATGCTCACCCACGCCAACCTGTTGGCCAACGCACAGGCCATCGTGGATTACCTGCGCCTGGATGCTTCCGATCGCGTGCTCAGCGTGCTGCCGTTCTACTACGCCTATGGCGCATCGGTGCTGCATACCCATCTCATCAGCGGCGCCTGCGTGGTGCTCGGCCCCGGCCTGATGTTCCCTCACCTGGTGCTCGACGCCATCGAGCAGGCCGAAGCGACCGGCTTCTCCGGCGTGCCGTCCACTTTCGCCCTGCTGCTGGAGCCACTGGCCGCGCGTGCACGTCCGCTGTCCAGCCTGCGCTATCTCACCCAGGCCGGTGGCGCGATGTCGCCGGCGTTGACCCGCCGGGTACGCGAACTGCTGCCGACGCCGCGGTTGTACGTGATGTACGGGCAGACCGAGGCGACCTCGCGGATCAGCTGGCTGCCACCGGAACGGCTGGACGACAAGCTCGGTTCGGTCGGCATCCCGGTGACCGGCGTGCAATGGCGGATCCGCCGCGAGGACGGCGCCACCGCGGCGCCCGGCGAGGATGGCGAAGTCTGCGTGCGCGGCCCGAACGTGATGGCCGGCTACTGGAACAATCCCGAGGCGACCGCGCAGGTGCTGCGCGACGGCTGGCTGCACACCGGTGACCTCGGCCACCTGGATGCGGACGGCTTCCTGTACCTGCAGGGCCGCCGCAGCGACATGATCAAGACCGGCGCCCACCGCGTGCACCCCACCGACGTGGAAGAGGTCATCGCCGAGTTGCCCGTCGTCCGCGAGGTCGCGGTGGTGGGCGTGGACGACGAAGTGATGGGGCAGGTCATCCGTGCCTTCGTCGTCGCCGCCGGCGAACTGCCGCCCCGCGCCGAGGACCGCATCAAGGCGCACTGCCGCGCGCGCCTGGCCCCGTACAAGATTCCCCGACAAGTCACCTTCGTCGACACCCTGCCCCGGACCGCCTCGGGCAAGGTGCGACGCTTCCAACTGATGGAGCAGACCGCAACGCCATGAGCAGCCTCGACCGCCACGTCCTCGACATCGACTACGAACAGGAAGCCGATCGCATCGCCGCGCGCCTGCGTGAAATCACCGCGCGGCAGTTGCACCGGCGCGGCCTGGTGGTCGCCATTTCCGGCGGCATCGACAGCTCGGTCAGCGCGGCGCTGGCCGTGCGCGCGCTGGGTCCGGATCGCGTGTTCACCCTGATCCTGCCGGAACGCGACTCCTCCGACGATAGCGCGGTGCGCGCCCGCCTGCTGGCCGAACACCTCGGCGTGCGCACCGAGACCGTCGACATCGCGCCGGCACTGGAAGCCATCGGCTGCTACCGCGCGCGCGACCAGGCGGTGCGCAACACCCTGCCCGGGTACGGCGAGGGCTGGAAGTTCAAGATCGTCATCGACGGCGGCACCGAGGGCCGCATCAACCGCTTCCGCCTGATCGCCGAATCGCCGGATGGGCGGCGCCACGAGCGCGAACTGGCGCTGGCCGATTACCTGGCCATCGTCGCCGCGACCAATTTCAAGCAGCGCATCCGCAAGACGCTGGAGTACTTCCACGCCGATCGCCTCAACTACGGCGTGGTCGGCACGCCCAACCGGGTCGAATATGACCAGGGCTTCTTCGTCAAGAACGGCGACGGCTCCGCCGACGTCAAGCCCATCGCCCACCTGTACAAATCGCAGGTGTACGGCATGGCGCGCCACCTGGGCCTGCCCGAGCGCGTTTGCGCGGCGATTCCCACCACCGACACCTACAGCCTCAGCCAGGGCCAGGACGAGTTCTACTTCGCCCTGCCCTACCAGCAGATGGATCTGGCGTTGTGGGCGCTCAACCACGCCCGTCCCGCCGGCGAACTGGCCACCGCGCTGGGCATCACCCCGGCGCAGGCCGAGGCGGTCTACGAGGACATCCGCAACAAGCGCCGCACCACCCGCTACCTGCACATGGCACCGGTGCTGGCCGGCGACGTGCCCGAGCTGGACTGATCCGTGAACCAATCCCCGCCCACGCCGCAGTACCTGGTCCATGCCGGCGATCCGCTGCGCGACCGCGACACCGTGCTGTCGATCTGGTGGGGCAATCTGGGCCGCACCGATCGGATCGCCGCCAAGTACGACTGGTTCTACCTGGGTTGCCCGCACGGCGCGCCGTTGCTGCAACTGCTGCAGGAAACCCGGACCGGCCAATGGGTGGGCACTGCCTGCGCCGGCCGCCGCCGGATGCGCCATCGTGGCCGCGATCTGGACGCCGGCGTGCTGGTCGATCTGGCGGTGCTGCCCGAGCACCGCTCGCTCGGCCCGGCGCTGATGCTGCAGCAGGGGCTGATCGACGCCGGCCGGGAGCAGGTGGACGTCCTGTACGGATTCCCCAATCCGAAGGCGGCGGCGGTGTTCAAGCGCATGGGCTACCAGCAGGCGACCCATCTGGTGCGCTATGCGCGGGTGATCCGCCACGCGCGCTACCTGCGCGCGCGGATGCCGGAATGGCTGGCACCCGCCGCGGGCTGGCTGCTTGATACGGGGGTGGCCTTGCGCGACGGCTGGCGCCGCTGGCATGGCCCGCGCCTGCGCACCGAATGGGGCAACCGCGCCGATCCGCGCATGGATGCCCTGTGGGCTGCCGCGTCGCAGGGCGATGGCGTGCTCGCGGTGCGCGACAGCGTGCACGCCAAGTGGCGCTTCGACGACTCGCCGCTGGCGACCACCCGCTACCTCTGGATCACTTCGCCCGGCAGCCACGCACTGAAGGCATGGTTCGCGGTGCAGGTGGAGGACGCCACCCTGCACGTGCGCGACTTCTGGTCCGACAACGGCGCGCACGGACTCACCGTGCACTACGTGCAGGCCCTGATCGCCGCCGCGCGCGCAGCGGGCCATGGCTCGGTATCGGTGGAGATCACCGGGCCGGAAGGCCAGTTGCAGGGTTGGCGCGAGGCCGGCTTCAGCGAACGCAGCCAACGCCCGGTGTTCGTGCGCTGGAACCTCGCCAACGCCACCGAACCGGTCTGGTTCCTGACCTCGGCGGATGAGGACGAATGAGGCGCGCGGCCTGGCTTCAGGCCAGCCGCTGCGCCGGTTTGCGGAACAGGTAGAGCGCCAGCCAGTCCGGCCGGAAACGTCCACGCGCATCGACCACCGCATCGGTCTCGAAGCCGGTGCGCCCCAGCAGCCAGCCAACCCCGCCGGCGGCCGGATTGAGCACCGGCACGCTGGTGAAGATCAGCTCGTAGCCGGCATCGCGCGCGCGCTGCGCGATCGCATCGTCGAAGGAACCATGCGGGAAGGACATCGATTCGGCGTTGGGCGCCGGCTGTCCCAGCTGCCGCGCCAGCGCGGCGCGCGCGCCGGACAGTTCCGCGTCGAGATCGGCCGCGTGCTTCATCGGCGCATGGGTCTTGCCGTGCAGGCCCAGCGCCATGCCGCCGGCGGCCAGCCGATGCAATTCCTCCACGGTCACCATGTGCCGGTGGCCATCGTCCAGCGCCGCCATGAACGGCGCCAGCACCGCCTCGCGGTGTTCGGCCGGCATCCGTTCGAGCCGCGCGATCGCCTCGCGCAGTTCGTCCAGCGATTCATCGCGCGGCCGCCACGGTTCGGACAGGTGTGGCTGCATCGCGTCGGCCAAGTCGGCCAGCTTCAACGCGCCGCGGCGCAGCGCGGCGATCAGGCGTTCCTGGAAGAACGGCTGGCGGGTACCGACCGCATCGGACACCACGAACATCAACGCCGGCAGGCCCGCCTTGCGCAATTCGGGCAACGCGTAGTCGGCATTGTCGGCCCAGCCGTCGTCGAAGGTGATCAGCAGCGCGCGTGGCGGCAGCGGCGCCCCCGTCCGGCGCGAGGCCAGCACCTGTTCCAGCGATACCACGTGGTAGTGCCTGCGGAAAAACGCCAGCGAATCGGCCAGCCAGCGCGTGGCCAGCGTGTAATCCGGATCGCAGGTCCGCCAGCGCGGATCGTCCGGGCTCAGGGTACGATGGAACATCACCACGGTCAGGCTGTCCGCGTTGCGCACACGGTGGTACAGGCCCAACAGGCCACTGACGTATAGAAGCTTCTTGGAGAGATCCTTCAGCATGGCGCCAGCTATCGAGGTTTCAACGATTATACCCACCTACAACCGGCGGGACCTGGTGGTGCGCGCGATCGAAACGGTGCTCGCGCAGACCCGCGCCGTCGACGAAATCATCGTCGTCGACGATGGCTCCACCGATGGCACGGAACAACTCCTGCGCACGCGCTACGGCGATCGCGTGCGCTACGTATGGCAGGCCAACGCAGGCGTATCCGCCGCGCGCAACCACGGCATGCGCCTGGCCCGCGGCCGCTACTTCGCGTTGCTGGACAGCGACGACGAATGGCTGCCGGAAAAGACCGAACGGCAACTGGCCTGGCTGGAAGCGCACCCGGAGGCCGGCATGGTCCTGTGCGACGTCGAGCGGGTCGACAGCGAAGGCCGCCTGATCGACGTGTTTCGTCGCCGCGACGTCATCCGCGAAGACGGCCAGGTGCTGCGCTGGGTGATCCACAATCCCGCGCTCGCGCCGGCGTCGGCGATCCTGCGCCGCGAGGTGTTCGAGGACATCGGCGGTTTCGATGAAAGCCTGCGCACCGCCGAGGACATCGACTTCCACCTGCGCATCGCCCAGCGCTGGCCGATCGGCGTGGTCGAGCAGTCGCTGGTGCGCGCCATGCGCGGACACGATGGCCTCTCCGCCGAAGCCAGCACCTATGACGACTACGTGCGCGTGGTCGAACGTGCGGTGCGCGCCGCGCGCGGGCAGGTCGCCGATGCGGAACTGGACCGCGCCCTGGCCGGCACCTACGCGCGCAACGCGCGTGGAATGCTGATTCGCGGGCGCTGGCGCGACGGCTGGCGACTGGCGCGCGATGCCTGGCGACTGACGCCGGATCCGGCGGTCCGCCGCGAACTGCTGCGGCTGGCGCCGTTCGCCGCGCGTCGCGCGATCCGCAGCCTGCTTCCCGGTTGAGCCGCGGCGTTCCCGCATCCCGGGAACGCCGTCAGCGCGCGCCACGTCCGAACAGCACGACCTCGACCGTCTGCAGCAGGATCATCAGGTCGAACACCAGGCCGTGGTTCTTCACGTAGAACAGATCGAACTTCAGCTTCTCCTCGGCGTCGCGCACCGAGGCACCGTAGGGATAGCGCAGTTGCGCCCAGCCGGTCAGGCCCGGCTTCACGCTGTGGCGAACGCCGTAGTAGCGGATCTCGTCGTTGAGCATGTCGACGAAATGCGGCCGCTCCGGGCGCGGCCCGACGAAACTCATGTCGCCGCGGATCACCGCCACCAGTTGCGGCAGCTCGTCCAGGCGGGTCTTGCGGATGAACTTGCCGACCCGGGTACTGCGATCATCGTCCTTGCTCGCCCATATCGCCACGCCGTCCTTTTCCGCATCCACGCGCATGCTGCGGAACTTGGTCAGGGTGAAGTGGCGGCCACGCTCGCCCACCCGGGTCTGGCTGTAGAAAATCGGGCCGCCCGATTCCACCCAGACCGCCAGCGCCACCAGCAGCATCAGCGGCCAGGCGATCAGCAGCAGCGCCAGCGCCGCCGCCAGATCGAAGAAGCGCTTGCTCAGCCGCCGCGGCGTCGAATAATCGAATCCGCCCGAGAACACCAGCCAGGAAGGATCCACCACGTTGAGCTGGACCATTCCGGCCTCGCGCTCGAAGAAGCTGGACAGGTCCACCACCGACACGCCGCGCTGCACGCACAGCAGCATCTCTTCCATCGGCAGGCCGCCGCGACGCTCGTCGGGCGCGATCACCAGTTCGTCGATCTGCATGCGCTCGACCAGTTCGGCCAGGCCCTCCTCGCCCGGGCGGACCAGCAGGTCCTCGCTCACCAGCACCGGCTGGCCGGGCACCGGCACGAAGCCGAGCACCAGGAACGAACGCCGATCAGATTTGCGGCGCATGCGTGAATTGATCAGGTCGGCATTCTTGCCGGCGCCGAAAATCAGGATCCGCTGCTTGAGCACATCCGAACCGTAGATGCGCATCCAGGCCAGCCGCACCAGGCAGACGCCTACCAGACCGAGCGCCAGCGACATCGCCTGCACGCCGCGGCCGATGTAAGTGGCCGGAATCAGGTAATACAGCACCACCAGGCCAATGCCGCCGAATGCGAACGAGAGGGTCAGCCGCAGGATGAAATCCAGCCGGGTGTGGCGGACGTGCACCTGGTACAGGCCGAACGCCGCCATCGCGCCGGTGAGGAACAGCGCCACCAGCACCGCGCGGATCGGCGCCTGTTCGACGAAGACGACGTGGTACTCGGGCTCGTTGTGGAAACGGATCCAGGCGGCGGCCATCACCGCGGCCATCAGCACGATGGCCTCCGCGATCCACAGGATGCGGGCGGCGCGCGCCTTGCGGCTGGCCTGGCTGGACTTCATGACAACCTCCCGGCCACCGGCATCGGCAGCGCCTTCATCCGCAAGCCCCGCGGCGCGCGGCACCGGCCGCACGCATTCAAGCAATCCTGCATGTCTCCCCCTGTCCTGGCCCCCGAATCCCTGGTGTTCCTGCGGCCTGCCCGTACTAAGGTCATTCGCGGATACCCACGGTTTCACTTGCATTGGTAACACCGCTATCAACGCGACTTCAGCCGGCACCCGGCCACCTTCCGTCCGCTTCCCGAATCGGGAGTCCGCACCGGGAAACACCCTGCCCCGACGGCGGGATACCTGTCCGGACAGGCCCCTGGCGATCCGTCCGCGGGGATCTCCCCCGCCCGCGACCACGAAAAAGGCCGGGTCGCCCCGGCCTTCCTTTTTCCGCAAGCGCCGGGAAGGCCGGAGCCTGCCCGGTTACCCGGCGCGTCCGTCAGGGCCTCACAACCGAACGGCGATAACGCGCCGCCGGTGCCTGCCGGTACGGCGACCGCCCGACATACACGCCACGCCCGCTCGACACCGGCTGGACCTGCCCTCCGGCGGTCGGCGGTGCGGCCGACGAAGCCGGCCCCTGTCCGGGAATCATCGGTTGTGCGCCGTTGACCCGGATGCGGGTATCGATGTCGCTCTGCTCCAGCGCACCGATGGCGATCCGGCTCGGCGCCAATCGCGCGTGCGCGTCGCCGATCGCCAGCTTGGCCCGCAGCGGCGGGTCGAACGCCGGCAACAGTTGCGGCGAGGGGAACGGGAACGCCGTCGGGGTCACCGGCGTGTTGTTGCCCGCGGCGAGCAGGGGACTGCCGGCGCGGGGACGCAGGCTGCGCTGGGTGAGATTGGTGAGCATCGGATCCGAGCCACGCACGGTGCCGCTCCACTCCGCCGGCACCAGGGTCGCCCCGGTCTGCACCCAGTTGTTGCTGCCGGCGACCTTGCGGCCGTTCGACCACGGCTCGCGGCTCGACGGCCCACAGTAGGGCGCGGCCACGTCGCTGGCCGGGTTCTCACGCACGATCGCCGGGGTGCTGCCGCCATTCTGGTAGATGGCGTTGTTGTGCATCTCCAGCGAGCCCTGGCCCAGTTGCACCAACACCGCGTTGGCGTTGCCGCCGCGATCCAGGATGATCGTGTTGTTGACCAGGCGGGTACGGCCCTGGTTGCGGCCGTTGAGATCGCCGCCGATGCGGAATGCGTTGCCGGAACGGCTGCCGGCACGATGGATGATCACGTTGCCGACCACGTCGGCATCCTCGCGGCGCAGGTCCGCGGTCCAGCCGGACTTCTGGGTTTCGCAGTCCGGCCCGATCAGTTCCACCTCGTGCAGATCCGAGCCTTCGATCCAGTTGTAATAGATCTCCGCACGCTGGTGGCGCACCCGCACCAGCACGCCGCCGGTGGCGTCGTGCACGTAGTTGTAGCGCATCCGGAACACGGTGTCCGGGAACGCGACCTCGTCGGATTGCATGTAGATCGCATGACGGCGATCGCCCTGCCCGGCCCGCGCGACCTCGCTGTATTCGAGCGTGAACGAACCCGAATTCTGATCCGCGCCGAGGATGCCGTGCGACGGGCAGTCGTGGATGTAGGCATCACGCACGGTCGCGTTGTGGGCCTCGCTGAAGACGCAACTCGAGCTGCCGCCGGTGATTTCGAATCCTTCCAGCACGACGTGGTTGGATTGTTCGAACTTGATGGTATGGGTGCCACCGCTCAGCACCGGCCGCGTGGCGCCGGCCACCCGCCGCCAGCGGATGGTCACCGGATTGGCTTCGGTGCCGCTGTCGTCGTCACCGATGACGATGTTGCCGGTGTAGGTCGCATTGCCATCCACCTCGACGATGTCGCCGGGGGCGAGGTTGACGTTGTTGAACAGCGTGGACAGCTGGGTGTACTGGCGCCCGGACGGGCCGACCGTATAGGTCGCGGCCGCCGCGCTCAGCGGGGCAGCCGCAATCAGCCCCAGGCCGAGCAAGGACTTGGAAAAACGCATTGATTTGGAACTCCCGGAATTCTGGTTGTTCCCCCTGTGGACGGTATTGTCACGGGCCGACCGTGAAAGTCCCGCTAACCGGCGCCGATCGCGTCCCCGGCATTTTCCGAACTGCGACCGGGTCGTCATCCCGGCTCAATGGCGGGAGCGCCGGCGGTGCCCGCCCGCCGCGGGCCGGCATCGGCCCCGGAAATTCGTTACGGAAAAATGATTGACGACCGAAATCGAATCGTGCAGAATTCCGCCTCTAACGCAACGCGCCCGTAGCTCAGCTGGATAGAGTACCTGGCTACGAACCAGGCGGTCGGGAGTTCGAATCTCTCCGGGCGCGCCATTTGCAAGAACAGGCAGACTTCGGTCTGCCTGTTTTTTTATGTCCGCGACGCTGGAAACCTGAGGCATTCGCCCCGCCTTTTTCCCTTCATGGATGGGATGGCCGCACGAGCGGCTGTGCTCCACGACGCGTTCAGGCGATAGCCTGGTCCCCGTCGTCATTCCCTCAACCACTTTCGCAGATCGTTGTCATCATGCTGGCAGGCGGCGGGCATGCATTTGTAGGCGCGCTCCTTGGCCTGCCAGTAGTAGTAGGCGGATACGCATAGCCAGTCCAGTCCGGACTGGCTGGCATTGAGCTTCGGATACAGCCAGAGCAGGGTGATGTCTTCCCCGCCGCCGATGTATGCCGCGCAACCGGTGTCCTCGGCTTGGACGATGATGACCCCGGTCTCGCTGATGACCGCCTGTTTGACGTGGCGGGTTCCCTGACTTCCCGGAAGATAACCGACCGGCGTGTAGCCGAAGACTTCCATCGGGCTCTTGCCCTGGATCGGCAGGGATGCCAGGAAAGTGGCCGGGTCCCCCTGGGTCATGACTGTCTCAAGTACCGCCGATTTGAGCGGCCCCACTACCGCAAAGGCTTCACTCATGCGCGCCCGGGCCATGAAATCCCGATAGGCCGGCACCACCAGGGCCAGCAAAAGTCCCGCGACGGCAAGCACCACCGCCAATTCGACCAGTGTGACCCCCGATACGTGATTCTTGCTGCCTATCCCCGGGAATGATTTGGACTGCATACGGCACAGTCTGAGAAACCGGGGACCGCCAGAAAATCGGATTCCTCTTAATTTTCCAGGGTGCAACGAAGCTCCGAAAACCGAAAAACCTCGCCGCGGCGAGGCTTTCGGGGCGCGGGTCGGCCAACGCCGGAGGGAGCCGCCCTCTTACTTCCCGATCGGCTGAGCGACGCCACTGGCGAACGCGGTGGCCAGCAGATGCTTCAGTCCCTCATTGGCGCGTTGGGACGCTTCGGCCTGGCGGGTACTGAGCACGGCCTGCTGCTGGCTCAGATCGGCCTGTCGGCGACTCAGGCCTTCCTGGCGCTCGCCCAACGCCTTCTGGCGCGCGGCGAGCTCGGCCTGTTCGCGCTTTTCACTGGCCGATTCATCACGCGAACCTCCGTCCATCGCCCGCTGCGCCGCCGCCAGCGCCAACCGCGCCTGGCGCTGGCCCAGCTCGCCCTGCTCCTGGCCGAGCTTGCCCTGCTGCTGGCCCAACGCGCCCTGGCGCTGGCCCAGCGCGCCCTGCTGATCGCCGAGTTCGCGGATGGGTGCGATCAGCGCGTCAAAGCGCGCCAGCGTCTCCGGATCCCGAATCAGGTAGCGCGCGCCGCCCTGGCGAACCCAGAGCGCGTCTCCCTGCCCGGCGATCGCGCGGCGCGCTTCTTCCAGATCATCGGTGGAGCCATTCATGACGGTGCGCTCGCCCTTGCCGCGGATGCGCACATAGGCCTGATCCGTACCGGACTTGGACAGGTGGATCTGTCCGCTGATTTCATCCTCCCCGCTCGCGGTGGTGACCAGGGAAGTGGTCGACTGGACGATGACCGTTCCACCACCGGCGGACTGCGGACCCGCCGCGGCGGCCCCCTCGCTGGGTGCGGCCACCAGCCGCAACGGCGCCACGCCGATGGCGGCCACCAGGATCAGCAGCGCGAAAGCACCCACGCGCGGAAAGGAAGCGGTGTTCTGCAACATGGTCAATCTCCTTTTGAGGCAGAGGAAAGTGGGAGAGGCGCTGGCCAGCCCGGTACGCAGCGAGGGCGACGTGCCCAGCCGTACCAACAGGCGGCCGTAGTCATGACGGCAGCGGCGATCCCCCGCCACCACCGCCGCATCGCAGGCGGCTTCGCGGGCGATGCCGTACTCGCGCACCGCCAGGTGGATCAGCGGATGGAAGAAGAACAGGTGGCGCGCCAGGGTCGGGCCCCATCCCCACCACAGATCGCGCCGGTGCAGGTGCACCAGCTCGTGGGTCAGCGCCATGTCGAGGTCGTCGCCACCCAGCAGCCGATGCGCGGGCAGCAGCAGGATCGGGCGCCAGGGCCCGACCAGTTGCGGGGAATCGATACCGTCGGAGACGCGCAATCGCGGAGTCCGCCGCAGTCCGTGGGCCTCGGCGGCGAGCGCCAGCGCCTCGACCAGCACTTCGTCCGTGCATGGCGCCGAACGCCTGAGCAGTTCGCGGCTGCGCCACCAGTCACGCAGCGTCACGCCGCTCATGACGATCACGCCTGCCAGCCATAGCGCCACCAGGCCAAGCTGCCAGGAAAACCCGGGCGGGACCGCTGGCGCGGCGGTGTTCGCACCCGCCATCGCGTCGCCGCCCGCCGCGGCAAGCGGCATGGTTTCGACAACCGGGACGGCAGGCGCCTGCGCCAGCCACGGCAGTTCCAGCGGAGGCGCGACCAGCCCGAGCAGGGCCTGCAGGGCCACCAGCCACCACAACCAGCACTGGGTCGCCGGCGGCACGCGTGGCAACAGCCGGCAGAGACCCCAGACCAGGGTCACCAGCACCACGGTCTGCACGCTGGTCGCCGCCAGCCGCTCCAGGCACGCAACGATGAAGGCGTCCATCGATCAGTCCTCCTGCCGCTTGGATTGCAGTCGCGCCACCAGTGCCTCCAGTTCGGCCAGTTCCTCGTCGCTGACCTCGCCGCGCTTGGACATCCAGGCGACGAAAGGACTGACCGAGCCCCGCAGCGTCTTCTCCACGAAAGCCGCCACCGCGCCCTGCACCACGTCGTCCTCGCCGGTGGTGGCCGAATAACGGTAGAGGCCGTCGGCTTGGCGCCGCTTCAGATATCCCTTGGCGCGCAGCCGTTCCATCATGGTCAGCACGGTCGAGCGCGCCAGTCCCTGCACCTCGCCGAAACCGGCGGCGACCTCCCCGACCGACGCGTCTCCCTGCTGCCCCACATACTGGAGCAGGGCCAACTCCTGGTCCCCGATGCTCTTGCGTGCCATGGTCCCCTCCACGGGGGTGACTACAGATGTAGTCAAGCTAAATCTGACTACATCTGTAGTCAAGCATGACCGATGGCAGGGGTATCCCCGGATCGCCCTGGAAGGCCCCCAGGCCGCGCGGCGACACGATCGGTGAGCCCCTGTCGGAGACGTCCCGAGCGACGCCGTGAAGAAAAATGCGAAGAACGAACACGTCGCCAGGTGGTCGGAAAGCATCGGTCACCCGCATGCCACATGCGGTCGGCACGTTGCGACCACGAGCGTCACCGCGTCGGCGCGACTTCGCGCAATCGGATTCGCAGGCGCCGAAAACCAGAAACCCCGCCGAGGCGGGGTTTCTGGATGCAACTGGCGGAGTGAGAGGGATTCGAACCCTCGATAAGGCTTTTGACCCTATACTCCCTTAGCAGGGGAGCCCCTTCGGCCACTCGGGCATCACTCCGGGAAATGTTCCGCAGTCGAACGACGGCGGCCGCATAGGATAACGGCAGACCGGTTCGGCGGCAAACGGAATCAGCTCGAGGACGAATCGTCGTTGTGGGAAGCGGAACCCGCTTCCTCTCCGCGCTGGATGCGCTGGTAGATCTCTTCGCGGTGCACGGCAACGTCCTTGGGCGCGGTGATACCGATGCGCACCTGGTTGCCCTTCACGCCGAGCACAGTCACCGTGACCGAATCACCGATCATCAAGGTTTCGCCGACTCGGCGGGTCAAAATCAACATGTTTCTTCTCCTGAATCCGGCAAGATTAAGGCCGGGGCCGCGTTCCTGCATCGCTGGGCGCGAGGACGCTTCCAGATAGGTTCATCGTCGTGAATCATGGTACGGGCCGAAGCACGCGCCCGCAAGCGCGGGCGCGGGCCGGGCGGTTCATTGCAGGTGCCCGGCGACCCAGTCATTGACGCCCTTGAGGGCAGACACAAGGGCGGGCCCGTCCTCGCCACCACCCTGGGCGAGATCCGGGCGACCGCCGCCCTTGCCGCCGATCTGACCGGCGACATGGGACAGAAGTTCCCCGGCCTTGACCTTGCCGGCGGCCGCGCCGCTGACGCCGGCCACCAGCGCCGCCTTGCCGTCACTGGTACCGGCCAGCACGATCACCGCATCGCCCAGTTGCTGCTTGAGCCGGTCGACCGCGTCACGCAACGCCTTGGCGTCGAAACCTTCCAGTCGCGAAGCCAGCACGCGGACGCCCTTGACGTCCTGCGCCGCTCCGGCCAGATCGGCGGTGGCGCCCGAGGCCGCCTTCGCCTTGAGGACTTCCAGCTCGCGTTCCAGTTTCTTCTGCCGCTCGGCCAGGGCGCGGATCTTCTCCACCACGTCGTTGGCGTTGCCACCCAGCAGTTCGGCGGCCTGTTGCAGCCGGCGCTCCTCGGCGTCCACGTGATCCAGCGCGCCCTGCCCGGTCACCGCCTCGATCCGGCGCACGCCCGCGGAGACGCCGCCTTCGCTGACGATCTTGAACAGTCCGATGTCACCGGTCCGGCCCACATGGGTGCCGCCGCACAGCTCGGTGGAGTACTCGCCCATGCGCAGCACGCGCACGTTTTCGCCGTACTTCTCGCCGAACAACGCCATTGCGCCGAAATCCAATGCTTCCTGCATGCCCATGTGGTGCACTTCGGCCTCATGGTTGGCGCGCACCTGCGCGTTCACGCGACGCTCGACCTCGGCCAGTTCCTGCGGGCTGATGGCCTGGAAATGCGAGAAGTCGAAACGCAGGCGATCCGGCGCCACCAGCGAGCCCTTCTGTTGCACATGGGTGCCCAGCACTTCGCGCAGCGCCGCATGCAGCAGGTGCGTCGCGGAGTGATTGAGGATGGTGGCCGCGCGCCGCGGCGCATCCACGCTCGCGGCAATCCGGTCGCCCAGCTTGAGGGTGCCGCGGGTCATCCGGCCCACATGGCCGTGGAACTGGCCGGCGAGTTTCTGCGTGTCCGACACCGCGAACTCGGCGTCGGGTCCCGCCAGGCGGCCCACGTCGCCCACCTGTCCGCCGGACTCGGCGTAGAACGGCGTGCGATCCAGCAGGACCAAAGCCTCGTCCCCGCTGCCGATCGACTCGACCGGACGACCGTCCTTCATCAGCGCCACCACACGCAGGTCGCCCGCGTCCAGTTGCTCGTAACCCAGGAACCCGGTCGGCTGCAGCTGCGCCACCAGATCGGCCGGCAGGCTGGCGCCGGAAGCGAATTTGCCGGCGGCGCGCGCGGTTTCGCGCTGCTGCTCCATCGCCGTCTCGAAACCGGCCATGTCCACCGTGAGGCCGCGCTCGCGGGCGATGTCGGCGGTCAGGTCAACCGGGAAGCCATACGTGTCGTACAGGCGGAAAGCCTCGACACCGGGAATCATGCCCTGGGCACGGGCGGCGATGTCGTCGAAGATCCGCATGCCCGAATCCAGCGTCTCGGCAAAGCGCTCCTCTTCGGCCTTCAACGCCCGTTCGACCAGATCGCGGGCGGCCGGCAGTTCGGGATAGGCCTCGCCCATCAGCTCGGACAGGGTGCCCACCATCTTGTGGAAGAACGGCTGGCGCACGCCCAGCATCCAGCCATGGCGCAGGGCGCGGCGGATGATCCGGCGCAGTACGTAGCCGCGGCCCTCGTTGGAAGGCAGCACGCCGTCCACGATGAGGAAACTGCAGGCGCGGATGTGATCGGCGATGACGCGCAGCGATTTGTTCTCGCGATCCTGCGTACCGGTCAGCTCGGCGGCCTTCTCGATCAGGGCCTGGAACAGATCGATTTCGTAGTTGCTGTGGACGTGCTGCAGGATCGCGGTCAGGCGCTCCAGGCCCATGCCGGTATCCACGCACGGCGCCGGCAATGGCACCAGGGTGCCATCCGGCTGGCGGTCGAACTGCATGAACACCAGGTTCCAGATTTCGATGAAACGATCGCCATCCTCATCGGGCGAACCCGGCGGACCGCCAGCGATGTGATCGCCGTGATCGTAGAAGATCTCGGTGCACGGACCGCACGGACCGGTGTCGGCCATCTGCCAGAAATTGTCGGAAGCGAACGGCGCCCCCTTGTTGTCGCCGATGCGGACGATCCGCTCGACCGGGATGCCGATGTCCTTGTTCCAGATCTCGAAGGCCTCGTCATCGGTGTGATAGACGGTGACCAGCAGGCGCTCCTTCGGCAGCTTCCACACGCCGGTCAGCAGTTCCCACGCCCAGGCGATGGCTTCCTTCTTGAAGTAGTCGCCGAAGGACCAGTTGCCCAGCATCTCGAAGAAGGTGTGGTGGCGCGCGGTATAGCCCACCGAATCCAGATCGTTGTGCTTGCCACCGGCCCTCAGGCAGCGCTGCACGTCGGCCGCACGCACGTAGCTGCGTTTCTCCGCGCCCAGGAATACGTCCTTGAACTGGACCATGCCCGAGTTGGTGAACAGCAGGGTCGGATCGTTGCCCGGTACCAGCGGCGCCGAGGGCACGATGGTATGGCCCTTGCTGTGGAAGAAATCGAGGAAATCCTGGCGGATCTGGCGGGTGCTGATTTTGGGGGAGCTGGTCATCTGGCTGGCATTGGCTGACGGGCGCATCCGGACGCCGCGTCCCCCACAGATGCGGGCGCGGGCCTGCCGAAGCAACCCAATGCCCTAGATTAACAGGCCCGGCGGGTTCAGTCCTCCCAGTCCAGCCGGGTCGCCGCGCGGACACTGCCGCCGTCGAAACCTCGCCGGATCAGGAAATCGGCGGCCTTGCGCCGCCAGGCCAGATCGGTCAAGCCGCCCGGACCGAAACGGCGGCGGACGAGGTCGCACGCCGTTTCGGTCCAGTCGCCATCAAAAGTGTCCATGGCCGCCGCGATGGCGTCGCGATCCAGCCCATGGGTCGCCAACTCCGCGCGGATGCGGAGCGGCCCATAACCGCTGCCGGCCCGGCTGCGGACCAGCAATTCGGCGAACCGGCGGTCATCCTGCCAACCCTCACTGGCCAGTCGTTCCACCGCCGCCTTGGCCTCCCCTGCATCCACGCCGCGAGAGGCCAGCTTGCGTTCCAGCTCCCGCCGCGAATGCTCGCGACGGGTCAGCAACCCGAGTGCCCGCTGGACCGGCGTCTGCTCGGGACGGGACCGCCGCGGACGCGGCGAACCCGGCTTTTCATCCCTGCCCATCATTCCATCCGCCGGGCCGGGCGGCCGGCATCCATTCCAGGCCACTTCCCATGCCGAACGGCTCAGTCATCCTGGTCCGCGTCGTCGCTCTCGCCACGCGAGGCTTCGGCCGGCTGGAACTTCTCGCGCAGTTCACCTTCCAGCTTGGCCGCGATCTGCGGGTTCTCGCGCAGGAAGGTCCGCGAATTGTCCTTGCCCTGCCCGATGCGTTCGCTGCCGTAGCTGTACCAGGCACCGGCCTTCTCGACCAGCTTGGCTTCCACGCCCATGTCGATGAGTTCGCCTTCGCGGCTGATGCCCTCGCCGTAGAGGATCTCGGTGACGACCTGCTTGAACGGGGGCGCCAGCTTGTTCTTGACGACCTTGATCTTGGTCTGGTTGCCGATGATCTCGTCGCCCTTCTTGATCGCGCCGATACGGCGGATGTCCAGGCGCACGGAGGCGTAGAACTTCAGCGCGTTGCCGCCGGTGGTGGTTTCCGGGCTCTGGCCCGGCATCATCACGCCGATCTTCATGCGCAGCTGGTTGATGAAGACCACCAGGGTGTTGGAGCGCTTGATGTTGCCGGTCAGCTTGCGCAGGGCCTGGCTCATCAGGCGGGCCTGCAGGCCCGGCAGCTGGTCGCCCATCTCGCCCTCGATTTCCGCCTTCGGCGTCAGCGCGGCGACCGAGTCGATGACGACGATGTCGATGGAGCCCGAGCGCACCAGCATGTCGGCGATTTCCAGCGCCTGCTCGCCGGTATCCGGCTGCGAGACCAGCAGGTCGTCGACGTTGACGCCCAGCTTGGCGGCGTAGATGGGATCCAGCGCATGCTCGGCGTCGATGAAGGCCGCGGTGCCGCCCTGCTTCTGGCACTCGGCGATGGCCTGCAGGGTCAGGGTGGTCTTGCCCGAGGATTCCGGTCCGTAGATTTCCACCACGCGGCCCTTGGGCAGGCCACCGATGCCGAGGGCGATGTCCAGCATCAGCGAGCCGGTCGGGATGACTTCCACCGGTTCGATCACGCGGTCGCCCATGCGCATCACCGAGCCCTTGCCGAACTGGCGCTCGATCTGGGTCAGGGCCACGGAAAGGGCGCGCTTCTTGTTCTCGTCCATCATCAGTTCCTCGGAAGTATCAATCGTTGAATGCAAGGCTAGCGGGGGTGGATCGCACGGGCTGCGACAGCCCCGGAAAATCTGAAATTAAGGAAATCGCCGTGGTCCGGCCATCGGGGAATCCGGCGGCCGGGCGTCGGACAAACCCGCACGGTTCCGTCGGCCCTTCACCGGTTGGGCCTCACCAGGCCGCAATACAGGCCTTCGATGGCGAAATCCTGATCCGGCTGCACTTCGATGGGCGAATAGTCGGGATTGCGCGGCAGCAGGCGAATCCGGTCCTTGCCGACCTTGAGCAGCTTGACCGTGATCTCGTCGTCGATGCGGGCGACGACGATTTGCCCCGAACGCGCGTCACGGGTGCGGTGCACGCCGATCAGGTCACCGTCGAAGATGCCCTCGTCGCGCATGGAATCGCCCTTGACCCGCAGCAGGTAGTCCGGAGCCGGGGCGAAGAACGCCCGGTCCAGCAGCACGTAGTCATGATGGCCGGCATCGGCGCCAATCGGCGCGCCCGCCGCGACCTGGCCCAACACCGGAATCCGCAGCCCGTCGTCGTTGGCGGAGGGGAATGCCAGCTCCAGCTCCGGCTGCGGCTGTACCGGCGCCTTCAGCAGGCGGATTCCGCGTGCCCGGCCCGGCAGCCGCTCGATGGCACCGGCCTGCTCCAGGGCTTCCAGATGGTATTGCGCCGCCCGCACGCCCTTGAACCCGAAGGCCCGGGCAATCTCGGTCTGGGAGGGCGGCATGCCCTCGGCCTCGATGCGCTCGGCAATCAGGGCGAGGATGGCTTGCTGGGTATCGGTCAGGTCCATGGTTAGTAGTATTACTACTAACAAACGCACTTGGCAAGCCTGTACCCCATTCCCTTTCGGCACGCCGGGGCCCCGCCAGCCTGCTGGCCGCGGAGTCGGCCTACTTCCGCCCGCTGCGCCAGATCGACAGCACGATCCAGACGCCGGTCATCGCCGCGAACACGAAGCCCAGCACGCCCATCGCCATCAGCCAGCGGTTGGAGATGCCTCCGCCGACGCTGTTCATCACGATGGACGAGCCGATGATCAGGGCGGCGGTGACCACGCCGATGGTCAGCCGGTTGGCGGCGCTGTTGAGCTGGTCGCCGAAGGCTTTCAGCGAGGTGATGTCCAGTTGCCCGCGCAGGCGTCCGCGGCGGGCCGCCTGCAGCAGGCGGCGCAGGTCCCGCGGCATGTCGCCGACCAGGTCCAGGGCGCCGGACAGGCTGCGGCGTCCCCGCCGGGCGACCGCGCGCGGTGAATAGCGATCCAGGATCGCCCGCTCCAGGTAGGGGCGCGCCTCGCTGGCCATGTCGAATTCCGGATCCAGTTGCCGGCCCAGGCCTTCCAGGGTCAGGAACGCCTTGATCATCAGCGCCAGATCCGGCGGCAGGCTCAGGCCGTGCCGGCGCAGCAGCGCAGCCACGTCGGTGAGCATCGCGCCCATCCGCAGTTGTTTCAGCGGCACGCCGCGATAGCGATCGGTGAACACGCCGACGTCGGCCTGCAGGCGGGTTTCGTCGACCGACGCGTCGCCCTCGGTCCAGTCGAGCAGGATGTCGGTGACGGCCTCCGGGTCCTCGCCGACCAGCCCGTTGAGCAAGCGCGCGACCTGGAATCGCCGCTGTTCGGAGACGCCGCCGACCATCCCGAAGTCGATCAGGCCGATGCGACCGTCGCGAAGATAGAACACGTTGCCGGGGTGCGGATCGGCATGGAACAGGCCATCCACCAGCACCATCTTGAGCACGATCGCCGCGCCCGTGCTCGCCAGCGCGTGGCGATCCAGTCCCGCCGCGTCGACGGCCGCCAAATCGCAGCCGGGAATGCCGTCCACCCAGTCCTGCACGCTCAGGCGCTCGCTGGTCCATTGCCAGTGCACCGCCGGAATCAGCACTTCGGGATGGTCGCGGAAATTGAACGCGATGCGCTCGGCGTTGCGGCATTCGCTCGCGAAATCCAGTTCCGCGCGCAGCGACGCGGCGAATTGCTGGGCGATGCCCACCGGGTGATAGCGGCGCAGGTCGGGAACCTGCGCCTGGATGATTTCGGCCAGCCGCGCCAGCAGGCGCAGATCCGCTTCGACCACTTCGCGGATGCCCGGCCGGCGCACCTTCAGCACCACCGCCGTGCCGTCATCGAGCCAGGCGCGATGCGCCTGCGCCAGCGACGCGGCCGCGAGTGGTTCCGGATCCAGTCGGGCGAAGATGTTCTCCGGCGCGTCGCCCAGGTCTTCGATCAATTGCGGGCGGATGGCGTCATACGGCAACGCCGGCACCGCGTTCTGCAACCGGCTCAGCTCGGCGATCCATTCCGGTGGCAGCAGGTCGATGCGGGTGGCCAGCACCTGTCCAAGCTTGACGAAGGTCGGGCCCAGCGCTTCCAGCGCGCGGCGCAGGCGCTCGGGCGGCTCCATCCGCAGGGTTTCCTCCGCATGCTGCCAGTGCAGCAGGCGGCCGGCCCGTTCCAGCGCGCCGGCCAGGCCGACGCGCCGCACCATGTCGCCGAAACCGTTGCGGATCAGGACCGACGCGATTTCCTGCAGCCGCCCCAGATCGCGTACCGCCCCCAAGGTCTCCCACATGTCAGCGTCGCCCATCCCTGCCCGTCTGCATCGTCACAACCGTTCCAGCCCGCGCAGCGCGGAGGCCACGGTCTGCCGGCGCACGGCGTCGCGGTCGCCGTCGAACTGGAACACCTCGGCGCGCGCGTAGCCGCCGCGCCGCTTCCAGCCAATCCAGACCGTGCCGACCGGCTTGCCCTCGCTGCCGCCGCCGGGGCCGGCGATGCCGGTCACCGCCACGGCGACGCTGGCACCGGAATTGACCAGCGCGCCGGACACCATCTCGATGACGGTCTCGCGACTGACCGCGCCATGGGTTTCCAGCGTCTGCGGGCGTACGCCCAGCAGCGCCTGCTTGGCCTCGTAGCTGTACGCCACCATGCCGCTGTCGAACCAGTCCGAGGAACCGGCGATGTCGGTCACCGTCTTGGCGATCCAGCCGCCGGTGCAGCTTTCCGCGGTCACCAGGTGATCGTGCTCGGCGCGCAGGCGGGCGCCAATCAGTTCGGCCTGCTCGCGCAGTTCGGCGTCGGAAGGAATCGCGGCCACGGTCGACATCGGCGAAGCTCGGGGGAAGAAGTCCCCGTTTTAGCCGAATTCGATGTTCCTGTCTGCCCGCCATCGGCATGCACCCGCCCGGAACGGGACGGGTGCATGCGCCATGCCGGCGGAATCGCCCGGGGTCAGTACGTCACGCGCAGGGTCACGCCGTAGGTGCGCGGCGCGCCCAGGAACGCGTTGAACGAATTGGTCGGATCGCCCGGCGTCGGCGAGAAGTTCTGCAGCGGGGCGTCGAAGCCGACCTGCTGGTAGGTCTCGTCGGTCAGGTTCTGTCCCCACAGCTCCACCATCCAGCGCTTGTTCTTCGCGCCGAAGCCGATGCGGGCGTTGACCAGCGTGTAGCCCTCCTGGATCTTCTCGATGTCCATGTCCGAACCGGTGTTGTGTTCGGAGATGTACTTGGCGCCGACATTGAAGCGCCCGATCAGGCTGCTGCCGAAGTCCCACTGGTAGGTCAGCGACGCCGAACCCGACCACAGCGGCGCGAAGCTGATGTGGTTGCCCGGCAGCTTGTACAGGGTGCCGCCGGGAGCGACGAATTCCGAGGTGGGCCTGTCGTTGCCGTAGCGGGTGTCGGCATAGGTAAGGCCGGCCTGCAGCATCAGGCCATCCAGTCCGGTCTGCCACAGCACTTCGGCGTCGATGCCCTTGGAGGTGACCTTGGGAATCGAGCGCACCACATAGCTGGTGCCGAGGAAACTGTTGAGCTGGAAGTCGGTGAACTCCTGGTAGAACAGGGTGCCGTTGAGCAGCAGGTTGCCGTCCAGCCAGGTGGATTTGGCGCCGAGCTCATAGCTGTCGACGAATTCGCCGGGGAACGAGGTGTCCCTGACCGGCAGGATGCCGGCGGTGCCGCTGGACAGGCCCGTGTTCGACTGCACGCGATCCAGGTTGAAACCGCCGCCCTTGTAGCCGCGCGCGCCGGACAGGTAGGTCATCAGGTGGTCGTTCCAGCGGTAGGCGAATTTGAGCGTGCCGGACCACTCGCTTTCGGACCGGTCCTGCTTCGTGTGGCGTCCGTTGTGGGCGATGTTGGCCCAGGGCAGGCACATGTAGCCGATCGTGGTTGGCGCGAGCTGTTGGGCGACCGCCTGCGGAATCCCGCGCGCCATCAACGCGCCCACCACCTGTGCCGGGGCCATCAGCGCGGTCGCGCAGCCCAGGCTGCCGTTTGGATTGGTGTAGACCGAATCCAGTTCCTTCTTCTCGTGGGTATAGCGCAGGCCGAGCGTGATCGCCAACTGGTCGGTGGCATGCCAGGTGTTGTTGGTGAACAAGGCCGCGGTCCTGGCGTTCTGGTTGTAGGTGTCGTGCGCGCCCTCGCTTTCCCCCGGGAATACGCTGCCGAACGCCCGACCGGTGGCCTGCGAGGCGAACAGGAACGGATTGGCGGTGTTGACGGTGATGCCCAGCGGAGCGAGCTGGCGGGCGAACAGGCTCAACAGCGCAGTCGACAGATACGCTTCGTAGTGCCTGCCAATCATGTACTGGTCGTGGCGCTCCAGGTCCTCATCCGAATAGAAGAAACCCACCATCCAGTCCAGCTTGTCGGTGCTGCCGGTCAGCCGGAGTTCCTGGCTGAAGGTCTTGAACTTGGTCGAGGAGTCATCGAAGTTGTTGCGCCGGTACAGCAGGTCCGCGCCGCTGAAGTCGAAGTCCAGCGCGTTGACCGACTGCCAGTCGCGCGCGGCGGTGATCGAGGTGAGTGTGGCCCCATTGAACCAGGGCGTGTTCCAGTCGATCTGGGTGGAGAAGCCCTTGTCCAGCACGCTCTGCTCGGTGCCGCGGTTGCTGTAGGCCAGGCGCCGTTCGGGATCGGCGACCGGAATGACCGCGCGCCCCACCCCGCCCGCGAGCGCATCCAGGATGTTGGCGGTCAGGCCGCGCACGGTGGTCACGCCGACGCAGCAGTTCTCGTCACGGCGGGTGTAGTCGGCGATGAAGGTGAAGTCGAGATCGTCGTTCGGTTCCCACAGCAATTGCGCGCGCAGGGTGCGGAAGTCGCGGTCGCTGTCCTCGCGTTGCGTGCGCGGTCCGGTGCCGGTGTTCACGTCGGTCACACCATCGCGGGTGCGCTTGGCGGCATAGATGCGGAAGGCGGCGTGGTCGCTGATGGCGTCGTTGTAGGCGCCCGAAACGCCGAACTCGCCGTAGTTGCCGAAGGTCAGCTCGCCTTCCGCGCTCTGGGTGTAGCTGGGACGGCGGGTGATGACGTTGATCACGCCGGCGGAGGTGTTCTTGCCGAACACGGTGCCCTGCGGTCCTTTCAGGACCTCGATGCGTTCCAGTTCGCCCAGATCGCCGAAACCCACGCCGGTGCGCGGCCGGTAGACGCCGTCGATCACCACGCCCACCGCCGACTCCAGGCCGGCGTTGTCACCGTTGGTGCCGACGCCGCGGATGCGCGCGGTGGTCTGCGACTCGTTGGTGGTCGAACTGACATGCAGGCCCGGCACCAGCAACTGCACGTCCTTGATGTCGGACACCCCGGCGTCCTGCAGCAGTTGCTCCGGCAACGCGGTCAGCATGATCGGCACATCCTGCATCGCTTCCTCGCGCTTCTGCGCGGTGACCGTCATGGTCGCGAGCGTGGTCGCCTCCTCGTCGGGTTTGGTCTGGGCTGGTGTGGCTTCCTGCGCTTGCAGATTGGCGGACAGTGCGGCGAAAACGGCGAGCGCGAGTGCGCGGTGCTGCGGTTTGGCGACCATGTGTTCCCCTCCCCCGGGTCATGTCGGATGTAATCAATCGACTGCGATATTCGGACCTGCCTTGCGACTGCTGATATTCATTTGCGCGCATTGCGCGCCCCCTGTGCGAGGGAAGCTAGCACCCCTGGCCGCAACGAAGCATTTTGCAGCGCACCCATACGCAGACCGCGCACTTTGCACGGGAAAATAAGCACGCTCGTGCGGAAAATCGGTTACTCGCGCGATGGCGCGAACCGGGGGCCCGACGTCTTCCTTCCAGCCCTTTGAGCGAGGGTGGCCACGCCTTGGCGATGCGATCAGGAACGACCGCATGGCGCATGCATGCCGACGGCGCGCGTGGCAATCCGCCGACCGCGGGTGCCAGCCATCGCCGGCGGCGGCGGCGCGCCCGCTCCTCGGTCCACCAGCGATCCCCTAAACTTACAGCCTTTCCCCGCCCGGCTGCATGGCCTTTCCGCCGATGTCGGACGGGCGCCCGGCGCGCCGGATGTTTTCCAGAAGGTCACATGAAGCAGGACAAGTCGCAGGAACACACGCCCCTGATGAAGCAATTCTTCGCCGCCAAGGCGGAGTATCCGGATCTGCTGCTGTTCTTCCGGATGGGGGATTTCTACGAACTGTTCTACGACGACGCCCGCAAGGCCGCGCGGCTGCTGGACATCACCCTGACCCAGCGCGGCAACTCGGCCGGCGCGCCCATCCCGATGGCCGGCGTGCCGCACCACGCCTACGAGAGCTACCTGGCCCGGCTGGTCGCGCTGGGTGAATCGGTGGCGATCTGCGAACAGATCGGAGACCCCGCCCTGGCCAAGGGACTGGTCGAACGCAAGGTCGTGCGGGTGGTCACGCCGGGCACGGTCACCGACGAGGCCCTGCTCAACGAGCGCCGCGACACCCTGCTGATGGCGATCGCCCGTGGTCGCGCGGGTTACGGCCTGGCCTGGGCGGATCTGGCCGGCGGCCGCTTCGTGGTCAACGAGGTCGACGGCGAGGACGGGCTGGAAGCCGAGCTTTCGCGGCTGGAACCGGCGGAAATCCTGCTCGCCGACGAGGACGGCTGGCCGGAATTCCTGCGTAGCCGCCACGGCCTGCGCCGGCGGGCGCCCTGGCTGTTCGACCCGGAGAATGGACGCCGCCAACTGCTCCAATTCTTCCAGGTGCGCGATCTCAACGGCTTCGGCATCGAACGCATGCCGCTGGCGACCGGCGCGGCCGCCGCCCTGCTCGGCTATGTCGAGGAAACCCAGAAGCAGCGGCTGACCCACCTGGGCGCGATCAGCACCGAATCGGCCGGCGACGCGATCGCCATGAACGCCGCCACCCGCCGGCACCTGGAGTTGGACACCCGTATCGACGGCGACACCGCCAACACCCTGCTCGGCGTACTCGACAGCACCATCACCCCGATGGGTGGCCGTTTGCTGCGCCGCTGGCTGCATCGCCCGCTGCGCGATCACCGGACGCTGGGCGAACGCCACCAGGCGGTCGAAAGCCTGATCGAAAGCGGGCTGGACACCGGCCTGCGCGAACGCTTTCGCGCCCTCGGCGACATGGAGCGCATCCTGACCCGCGTGGCCCTGCGCTCGGCGCGTCCGCGCGATCTGTCCACCCTGCGCGACGCGCTGGCGCTGTTGCCGGACATCCGCCAGACGCTGGCCGGCGCGACGGTCTCGTCCACTACGCTAGCGGGTTCGCCACGCCTGGCCGAACTCGCGGCCGAACTGGGCGAGCATGCCGACGTCGCCGCGCTGCTGGCCCGCGCGATCGCACCGCATCCGGCGCTCAAGCTGGTCGACGGTGGCGTCATCGCCGACGGCTTCGACGCCGATCTGGATGAACTGCGCCGGCTGAGCACCCACGCCGATCAGTTCCTGGTCGATCTAGAGGCCCGCGAACGGGAGCGCAGCGGCATCGCCACCCTCAAGGTCGGCTACAACCGCGTGCACGGTTACTACATCGAGATCAGCAAGGGACAGGCTGACCGCGCGCCGGTCCACTACACCCGCCGGCAGACCCTGACCAACGCCGAACGCTACATCACCGAGGAGCTGAAAAGCTTCGAGGACAAGGTGCTGTCGGCCCGCGAACGTTCACTGGCACGCGAGAAGGGCCTGTACGAGGGCCTGCTCGACTCGCTCAACCAGAACCTGGAACCGCTCAGGCGCTGCGCCGCGGCGCTGAGCGAACTGGACGTGCTGGCCGGCTTCGCCGAACGCGCGCAGGCGCTGGACTGGTCCCGCCCCAGCCTCACCGCCGCCCCCGGCCTGCGCATCGAACGCGGACGCCACCCGGTGGTGGAAGCGGTGCGCGCCGAACCGTTCGAGCCCAACGATCTGCACCTGGACGAAGCGCGCCGGATGCTGATCATCACCGGCCCCAACATGGGCGGCAAATCGACCTACATGCGCCAGAACGCGCTGATCGTGCTGCTCGCCCATATCGGCAGCTTCGTGCCGGCAACGCGCGCGGACATCGGTCCGATCGATCGCATCCTCACCCGCATCGGCGCCGGCGATGATCTGGCGCGCGGGCAGTCGACCTTCATGGTCGAGATGGCCGAGACCAGCTACATCCTCCACCACGCCACCGCGCAATCGCTGGTGTTGATGGACGAAATCGGCCGCGGCACCTCCACCTACGATGGCCTGGCCTTGGCCGACGCGGTCGCCCGCCACCTGGCCAGCCAGAATCGCTGCTACACCCTCTTCGCCACCCACTATTTCGAACTTACCGCGCTGGCGGACGGTTCCGCCGAAGGCGGCGAGAGCGGCATCGCCAACGTCCACCTGGATGCGGTCGAACACCACGACCGCGAACGCGGCGATACCCTGGTGTTCATGCACGCGGTGAAGGACGGTCCGGCCGATCGCAGCTTCGGCCTGCAGGTCGCCGCGCTCGCCGGCCTGCCGCGATCCACCGTCGCCCAGGCGCGTCGGCGGTTGGCCGAACTGGAAGCGCGCGGCCGGGAAAGCCATGCCTCGGCGATGGCCCCGCAGGCGCTCGACGCCCCGCAGCAGATCGGCCTGTTCGCGCCCGTTCCCTCTGCCGCGATGGAAGCGCTGGCGGCGCTGGAACCCGATGAACTGAGTCCCAAGCAGGCCCTGGAAGCACTGTATCGGCTCAAGCATCTGCTCTGATCCGGCGGCCTGTCGCGACACTTCGCGTCGCAACGGGCATCCTCCGCTCGACAACATGCGCGTAACGCTCCCCGGGTATCGTGACGCGGTCCGGGTCGCTGCCTTGCGCACCGCACCATTGAGCGGTGCTATCGGATTGTTCGCCAAAAACGATTTTGCTTAATCGCAAAGCCTGCCTAGTCTGGCCGTGTCCCTTTCATCGCCAACGAGATCGTCAGCCATGAACGCGTTCCCGACCCTTCCGCGTCCGTCACGTCAGCAGACACCGCGACGACGATAGCGCCACTGCAACACGCATCCGCCTCCGGCGTCCGCACATGCGGTGCGGTGCCGCCCTTGTTCCCTCCCCAGGCCATCCGGTTTCCCTCAGGAACCGCGCGCGGCTTTCCCATTCCGCCTTTCCCAGGACCACAGCCCAGGAGCACGACCATGAGTCTCGAAACCGCCAAATGTCCCTTCAATCATCCTGTCGGCGGCGGCACCACCAATCGCGACTGGTGGCCGAAGCAACTGCGCGTGGATCTGCTGCACCAGCATTCATCCAAGTCCGATCCGATGGACAAGGACTTCAACTACGCCGAGGCGTTCAAAAGCCTGGATTACGAAGCACTGAAAAAGGATCTGGCCGATCTGATGACCGACTCGCAGCCGTGGTGGCCGGCGGATTTCGGCCACTATGGTCCCTTGTTCATCCGCATGGCCTGGCACAGCGCCGGCACCTACCGCATCGGCGACGGACGCGGCGGCGGCGGACGCGGGCAGCAGCGCTATGCGCCGCTCAACAGTTGGCCGGACAATGTCAGCCTGGACAAGGCGCGCCGGCTGCTGTGGCCGATCAAGCAGAAGTACGGCAACCGGATTTCCTGGGCGGATCTGATGATCCTCACCGGCAACGTCGCGCTGGAGACGATGGGCTTCAAGACCTTCGGTTTCGCCGGTGGCCGCGAGGACGTGTGGGAACCGGATCTGGACGTGTACTGGGGTTCGGAAACCGCGTGGCTGGGTGGCGACAAACGCTACTCCGGCGAGCGCGACCTGGAGAACCCGCTGGCCGCCGTGCAGATGGGCCTGATCTACGTGAATCCGGAAGGCCCCAACGGCAATCCGGATCCGGTCGCCGCCGCGCGCGACATCCGCGAAACCTTCGCACGCATGGCGATGGACGACGAGGAAACCGTCGCCCTGATCGCCGGCGGCCATACCTTCGGCAAGACCCACGGCGCGGGCGAAGCTTCGCATGTCGGCGCGGATCCGGAAGCCGACGACATCGTCGCCCAGGGCCTGGGCTGGCGCAGCACCCACGGCACCGGCATCGCCGGTGATGCGATCACCAGCGGGCTTGAAGTCACCTGGACGACGAAGCCGACGCAATGGAGCCAGGATTTCTTCAAGCACCTGTTCGGTTTCGAATGGGAACTGACCAAGAGCCCGGCTGGCGCGCACCAGTGGAAACCGAAGAACAATGCCGGCGCCGACACCGTGCCCGACGCCCATGACGGCACCAAGCGGCGCGCACCGAACATGCTGACCACCGATCTGTCGCTG
This sequence comes from Pseudoxanthomonas sp. PXM04, assembly GCF_014851695.1. NCBI lineage: Bacteria > Pseudomonadati > Pseudomonadota > Gammaproteobacteria > Lysobacterales > Lysobacteraceae > Pseudoxanthomonas > Pseudoxanthomonas sp. PXM04. The sequence goes on along the minus strand of NZ_JACVAG010000001.1, from coordinate 701,676 downwards.
CGCTTCGATCCGGCGTACGAGAAGATCTCGCGGCGCTTCATGGAGCATCCGGATCAGTTCGCCGATGCGTTCGCCCGCGCCTGGTTCAAGCTGACCCATCGCGACATGGGGCCGCGCGCGCGCTATCTCGGCCCGGAAGTACCGAGCGAGGAACTGATCTGGCAGGACCCCGTGCCCGCCGTGGATCACCCGCTGATCGATGAAGCGGACATCGCCGCGCTGAAGAAGAAGATCCTTGAATCCGGCCTGTCGACGGGCGAGCTGGTGTCGACCGCATGGGCCTCGGCCTCCACTTTTCGCGGTTCCGACAAGCGCGGCGGTGCCAACGGCGCGCGCATCCGGCTGGCGCCCCAGAAGGACTGGGAGGTCAACGAGCCCGCGCAACTGGCGAAGGTGATCAAGGTGCTGGAAGGCATCCAGGCGGGCTTCAATGGCGCGCAGTCCGGCGGCAAGAAGGTCTCGCTCGCGGATCTGATCGTGCTGGGCGGCGCGGCGGCGGTCGAGGACGCCGCGAAGAAGGCCGGGCATCCCGTCGCGGTGCCGTTCTCGCCGGGGCGCACCGATGCCTCGCAGGAACAGACCGACGTGGCCTCGTTCGCGGTGTTGGAACCGGCTGCCGATGGCTTCCGCAACTACCTCAAGGGCAAGTACAGCGTGCCGGCCGAAAGCCTGCTGATCGACAAGGCGCAGCTGCTGACCCTGACCGCGCCGGAGATGACCGTGCTGGTCGGCGGCCTGCGCGTGCTCGGCGGCAACGTCGGGCAGACGAAGCACGGCGTGTTCACCGACCGCCCGGGCGTGCTGGGCAACGATTTCTTCGTCAACCTGCTCGACATGCGTACCGAGTGGAAGGCCACCTCCGACAACGAGGCGGTGTTCGAGGCACTCGATCGCAAGACCGGCGAGCGCAAGTGGACCGGCACCCGCGTGGATCTCATCTTCGGTTCGCATTCCCAGCTGCGCGCGCTGGCCGAGGTGTATGCCAGCGCGGACGCGAAGGAGAAGTTCGTGCGCGATTTCGTCGCCGCCTGGGCCAAGGTGATGGAATTGGATCGCTTCGACCTGCGCAACGCCCGCAAGGCGGCCTAAAAGACGCCGCCTTGGCGCCCCCGTCCGTCCCGATATGCCGGGCGGATGGGGCGCTACCGCCAGGTGCGACGCGCCTTCTCTTCGGGTTAACCACCGGCGTCACAGTTTGGCGCTAGCATCGGCGGTTCCAACCCGCGTCCAGGAGGACGGCCGTCATGAGCAACCAGTCTCTCGCGCAAGAACTCTTCGCCCAGCTCCAGGGCGCGCCGTTGCAGCAGGTCTCCCAGCAACTGGGCATCGGCCAGGCCGAGGCGTCCGGCGCGATCGGCGCGGCGCTACCACTGCTGATGGGCGCGCTGGGCCGCAACGCGGAGCAGCCGCAGGGCGCCGAGGCGCTGTTCGGCGCGCTCCAGCGCAACCACAGCGGCCTGGATATCGGCAGCGTGCTGGGTTCGGTCCTGGGCGGCGCCTCCACCCCGGAAGCCAACGGCGCCGGCATCCTCGGCCACATCTTCGGCGGCAACCAGCCGCGCGCCGAAGCCGGCCTGGGCCAGGCCACGGGCCTGGACAGCAATCGTGCCGGCCAGCTCCTCAAGATTCTTGCCCCGATTGTGCTGGCCTTCCTCGCCCAGCGCATGAGCCAGGGCGGCCAAGGCTCGCCCGGCGCGCTCAGCCAGGTACTCGGCCAGGAGCAGCAGCAGATCCGCCAGCAGGGTGGACTGGGCGGCGGTCTGCTCGGCGCCGTGCTGGATCAGGACGGCGACGGCCAGTTGGGCCTGGGCGACCTGCTGAAGGTCGGCAGCGGATTCCTCGGCGGCGGCCGCTGACCGTTGGAGCCGAGCTCGCTCGGCTGCTTTTTTCCTCGAAGGCCCAGCGGAGCAAGCTCCGCTCTACATCCGCGTAGAGCCGAGCTCGCTCGGCTGCTTTTTCCTCGAAGGCCCAGCGGAGCAAGCTCCGCTCTACATCCGCGTAGAGCCGAGCTTGCTCGGCTGCTTTTTTCCTCGAAGGCCCAGCGGAGCAAGCTCCGCTCTACGCGCTTACATCGCGTCGATATCGCCCAGGGCACGGATCAGGCGACGGGCGCGCTTGTCTGGCTTGGATAGCGGAGCCTGATAACCCGTGCGTTCGGCGCGTCGCGTGGCGGCGGCGGCCTCGCGGCGCTGCCGCGATTCATCGCTTTCTCGGTACAGCGCCTGTGCCACGGGTGCGGAGCCACGCTGCTCGCTCAATCCCTCGACGCGGATGCTGTAGGTGTCCTCGCCACGCACGACCTTGAGTTCATCGCCCACGCGCACGATGCGCGATGGCTTGGCGCGTTGCCCCGCAACGTCCACCTTTCCGGTTTCCACCGCCTGCTTGGCCAGGCTTCGGGTCTTGTAGAAGCGCGCGGCCCACAACCAGATGTCGAGGCGGACGCCGGGCGCGGCGACGGGTGAATCGGAACTCATCGGATCAGGGTTTGCGTGGCAATGGATGGCTCAAGGGAACGGTGACGCTGTGTTGGTCGGCCTGCTGGCACGCCTTGGAAACATGGTAGTCGCGCACGGCTTGCCGCTGCTCCGGCGTGGCCTTGTCCGGCATGGGCTGCTGGGCGGCGGCACGCAACTCGTCGGCGCACCAGGGGAACGGCAGATCCGATCGGGTATCCAGGCTCATCGCATCGCCGCCGGCGCAGCCGGTCAACACGCACGACAGTACAACCGCATTCCATCGCCCACCGTGAAAACCCATCATCGTCACGCTCCGCCGTGCCACGAATTAAAGACAGTCTGCATCGGCGCCAATGCAGACGCCAGAAACGCGAACGGCCACCCGAAGGTGGCCGTCCAGCGATGGCGCCTGCGAGTGGATTACTCGGCAGCGGCGGCCAGGCGCGCCTTCTTGGCGGCGGCGTTGGCGGCCAGGTCTTCCTTGATGCGGGCGGCCTTGCCTTCCAGATCGCGCAGGTAGTACAGCTTGCCCGAACGGACCTTGCCGCGACGCTTCACTTCGACCGAGTCGATGGAGGCGCTGTGGGTCTGGAACACGCGCTCGACGCCGTAGCCGTGCGAAATCTTGCGCACGGTGAAAGCGGAGTTCAGGCCGGCGTTCTTCTTGGCGATGACCACGCCTTCGTACGCCTGCACGCGCTCGCGGTTGCCTTCCTTCACCTTCACGTTCACGACGACGGTGTCGCCGGGACCGAAGGCGGGCAGCTCACGCTGGATCTGGGCGGCTTCGAATTCCGCGATGATGGACTTGTTGAGACTGCTCATGGTGGCACCGTTCTGTATGCGTGGGTGTGTCGTTCGACAGCAATGACTGATGCAGTCGCCGGATTGCGCTGCACGATATTGTTATGGGGTTCCGGGCCGGTCAGGCGCTGGAAGCCCGCCATCTTACTGATTTTTCTTGGTCCTGGCTAGCTTTCGTCCTGCCCGTCCCGGGCGGCCCGGAACGCCGCCAGCAGGGCCCGGTCGGCCTTGGACAGGCCGGACTCGTCCAGCAGGTCCGGCCGCCGCAGCCAGGTCCGGCCCAGCGATTGCTGGCGGCGCCAGCGGGCGATGGCGGCGTGGTTGCCGGAACGCAGCACGTCCGGCACGTCGCCCAGTTCGGGGTGCTGGGCCGGATGGGTGTAATGCGGGCAGTCCAGCAGGCCGTCGTTCTCGAAGCTGTCCTGAACGGCCGATTCAGCATCGCCAAGCGCTCCGTCCTGCAACCGGGCCACGGCGTCCACCACCACGGCCGCGGCCAGCTCGCCGCCGGACAGCACGTAGTCGCCGATGGAGATTTCCTCGTCCACCTCGGCGTCCAGCAGGCGCTCGTCCACGCCTTCATAGCGGCCGCACAGCAGGATCAGGCGCGGCCTTGTCGCCAGTTCGCGGACCTTGCGCTGGGTGAGCGGCCGGCCCTGCGGGCTCAGGTAAATCACCGGCGCTGGCGCCGGATCCGCCGCGCGCGCCGCGGCCAGACAGGCACGCAGGGGCTCGATCATCATCACCATGCCCGGGCCGCCGCCGAACGGACGGTCGTCCGCCCGCCGGTAGCCGCCCTCGGCGTAGTCGCGCGGATTCCAGCCCTGCAGGGTCAGCAATCCGCGTTCCTGCGCGCGCCCGACCACGCCCACCGCCGCGGCCTGGGCGATGAACTCGGGAAACAGGGTCAGGACGTCGATGCGCATGGAAAGCCCGGAGGGGAAACACGTGAATCGGGAAAGGAGTATTGCCCAGCCCCGATGCCGGCTCCAGCGATCAGAACTCGGGATCCCAGTCGACCGTGATGCGCTGGGCATCGAAGTCGACGGACTGGACGACGTCGGGTTCGATGAAGGGAATCAGCCGCTCCCGCTCGCCCCGCACGACCAGCACGTCATTGGCGCCGGTGGAGAACAGGTGCGAAACGGTGCCGAAGTCCACGCCGTCGATCGTCATCACGCGCAGACCTTCCAGGTCCACCCAATAGAATTCGCCGGGTTGCGGTGGCGGCAGTGCGTCGCGCGGGACCAGGATTTCGATGCCCCGGAGGGCGTCGGCGGCATCGCGATCGGCGATGTCCGGTACGTTCGCGATCAGGTGCTTGCCGGAAGCCTTGCCACGCACGCCCGACAGCTCGCGCTCGGCGCCGGAGCCCTCGCGGAGAATCCAGGGCTGGTAGCGGAAAATGGCATCGCGCGGTTCGGTCCAGGATTCCAGCTTGACCTGTCCGCGAACGCCAAAAGCGCCCGCGAAGCGGCCCAGCAGGATGGTCTTGCCGGGACGCGGCGGGCGCTCGTTATCCATGCGTCAGCATGGCCGCGCCGGGGCGCGGCCCGAGGGATCAGGCCGAAGCCTTGGTGGCTTCCTTGTACAGGTTGCGGACCTTTTCGGTCAGCTGCGCGCCGTGGCCCACCCAGTGGTCCACACGGGCGACGTCCAGCTCGATGCGCTTCTCGTTGCCGGCGGCGACCGGGTTGTAGTAACCCACGCGCTCGATGTTGCGGCCGTCACGGGCGCTGCGCGAGTCGGTGACGATGATGTGGTAGAAGGGGCGCTTCTTGGCGCCGCCACGGGTAAGGCGGATCTTGACCATTGCTCTATTTCCAGTGTTGCCCAGTCGCCAGGATGGCGAGGTAAGCCGGCTATTCTAAGCCATTGAACGGCGGAAGGAAACCGCCTCTCAGGCCGGGTTTTCCCAGGGCATGCTGCCCAGCGCCGCGCCGAGCCGGTCCATCAGGCCCATGTCCGGGGCGTATTCGACCCCGTCGATGCCCAGGAGGGGCTGGATGCCGCTGGCATTGGCGGCGAAAGCGGCGCGGAAGCCGCCGGCCTCGGCCAGCGCCACCGGGCGGGTTTCCTGGGCAATCCCCTGCCCGGCCAGGCCGGCCTGCAACAGTTGCTCGCAGGTTCCCCGCAAGGCGGGGGCCAGCGGCCAGATCACGGCCTGGCCGTCCCAGAACCCGATGTTCCAGATCGAGCCCTCGCTGACGTGCCCATCCGGGGTGACGAACAGCGCGTCGTCGAATCCGTCCAGCAGCGCCTGCCGCCGGTAGTGGAACAGCGGGAAAGTGCCGACATGCTTCAGGTGCGGCTGCGACCGCTCGAATGGATACGATTTCACCCGCAACGGCGGCTTGTCGGCCGGAGCGGCCGGCCCGAGCGTGATCAGCACGTCCGGATCCACTGGCCGCAGCGGCTGGCGGTAGTCGAATCCGCGCGCGAACACGGTGAAGCGCAACGAGGCGTCGGCCGGACCGGCCCGCAGCGCGGCGACCAGTTCGGCGACGATGCGCCCGCGCGGCAACTCGGTGCCGAACAGTTCACGGGTGGCGCGCTGCAATCGCGCGACGTGGAAATCCAGTCCCTGCACCGCCCGATCGCGCACCTGCATCGCGGTGAAATGGCCGTAATTGACCACCGCCAGCGCGCGCAGCGCGTCGGCGTCGGCGGGCTGTCCGTTGAGCAGGGCGATGGACATGGTTCCGTCTCAGCCGTTGTTGTCGAACACCATTGTGGGAGCGACGTCAGTCGCGATTCGACGGCGTTGGAACATCCGGGATTTCGCGACTGACGTCGCTCCCACAGGATGAGCCGCCAGGACTAGCGGAACGGCAGGCCGCCGCGCGCGCCCATCATGCCCTTCATGCCGCGCATCAGGCCCTTCATGCCGCCACCGGCCATCTTGCTCATCATCTTTTCCATCTGCTGGTACTGCTTCATCAGCTTGTTGACGTCGGCCGGCGTGGTGCCGGAACCGCGCGCGATGCGGGCGCGGCGCGAGCCGTTGAGCAGCGCCGGGTTGCGGCGCTCCTTCTTGGTCATCGAGCCGATGATGGCGATCATCCGCGGCACTTCCTTGCCCTGGCTGACCTGCTGCTTCACGTGGTCGGGGATCTGGCCCATGCCCGGCAGCTTGTCGAGCAGGCCGCCGATGCCGCCCATGTTCTGCATCTGCTCCAGCTGATCACGCATGTCGTTGAGGTCGAACTTCTTGCCCTTGGCGACCTTGGCGGCGAGCTTCTCGGCCTTCTCGCGATCGACGTTCTGCTCGACCTGCTCGACCAGCGACAGCACGTCGCCCATGTCGAGGATGCGGTTGGCCACGCGCTCGGGGTGGAACACGTCCAGGCCGTCGGGCTTCTCGCCCACGCCGATGAACTTGATCGGCTTGCCGGTGATGTAGCGCACCGACAGCGCGGCGCCGCCACGCGCGTCACCGTCGGTCTTGGTCAGCACCACGCCGGTCAGCGGCAGCGCCTCGCTGAAGGCCTTGGCGGTGTTGGCGGCGTCCTGGCCGGTCATCGCGTCGACCACGAACAGCGTTTCCACCGGCTTGACCGCCGCGTGCAGCGCCTTGATCTCGGTCATCATCGCTTCGTCGATCGCCAGGCGGCCAGCGGTGTCGACCAGCAGCACGTCGACGAACGACTTGCGCGCATCGTCGATGGCGGCACGCACGATGGCTTCCGGCTTCTGCGAGGCCTCGGACGGGAAGAACAGCACGTCCACCTGCTCGGCCAGGGTCTTGAGCTGCTCGATCGCGGCCGGACGGTACACGTCGGCGCTGACCACCATCACCTTCTTCTTGCGGCGTTCCTTCAGGTGCTTGGCGAGCTTGCCCACGGTGGTGGTCTTGCCCGCGCCCTGCAGGCCGGCCATCAGGATGACCGCCGGCGCCGGCACGTTGAGGTTCAGATCGGCGGCCTGGGCGCCCATCACCGTGGTCAACTCGTCGCGGACGATCTTGATCAGCGCCTGGCCCGGGGTCAGCGACTTGAGCACTTCCTGGCCGACCGCGCGCACCTTGATGCGCTCGATCAGCGCCTGCACCACCGGCAACGCCACGTCGGCTTCCAGCAGGGCGATGCGGACCTCGCGGGTGGCCTCGCGGATGTTCTCCTCGCTCAGGCGGCCACGGCCACGCAGCCGCTCGATGGTGCCGGAAAGACGCTGGGTGAGGGACTCGAACATGGGAAGCGGGAACCTGGGAAAAACGGAGGCGGATTATAGCCCGGCGGGGCGGAAGGTCCCGGTGCGCGGCTTTCCCGCGGCCTCGCGCTGTTCCCGGTTCCGGCCCTATGCGACACTTCGCCGATGACAATCGTTCTCATCGCCATCCTCGGCTACCTGACCGCCACCGCCCTGCTGGTCCGCGCGGCCGCGCAATCGGCGCTGGACGTGCGGCGGGGCTGGCTGTGGCCGGCGCTGATCGCGGTGATCCTGCATGGCGGCTACCACCTGCTGGTGGCCTGGCGCACGGCCGGCGGACTGGACATGCATTTCTACTCGGCGCTGTCGCTGGTCAGCCTGGGCATGGCCGCGCTGACCGCGCTGGCCGGCGCGCGCGGGCGGATGGCCACGCTGGGCGTGGTCGCCTTCCCGCTGGCGGCGGTGCTGCTGCTGGCCTACCACGAGTTCGGGCACGCGCCTTCCCCCGGCCTGGACTGGCGCCTGCAACTGCATGCCTGGCTGGCCCTGCTGGCTTACGCCACGCTGGCGGTCGCGGCGCTGCTGGCGATCATGCTGCTGGTGCAGGAACGCGCGCTGCGGCGACGCCAGTTCCATGCCTGGCTGCGCGCCCTGCCGCCGCTGACCGAACTGGAGGATCTGCTGTTCCGGACGATCGCGGTCGGTTTCGCCCTGCTCACCGCCACCCTGCTGACCGGCGTGCTGTTCGTGGAGAACCTGCTGGCCCAGCACCTGGTCCACAAGACCGTGCTGAGCGTGCTGTCGTGGCTGGCCTTCGGCGCGTTGCTGGTCGGCCGCTGGCGCTACGGCTGGCGCGGCAGCAAGGCCGCCGGCTGGACCCTGTTCGCGATGGCCCTGCTGCTGCTGGCGTTCTTCGGCAGCAAATACGTGCTGGAACAGGTGCTGCACCGCGCCTGAGGCCGGAAAGGCGGCACCGCCGCCAGTTTCATCCCTTCCGCGACCGGGTTCGTCGCCCGGCACCGGCTTCCATCGGATCCGCCTGCTTTCCCGCATCCGCCCTCGCTATGGTCGCGTCTTCCGCCGTCAAGGAATGAACGCGCATGGCCGCATCGAATACTGTTGCCCGCCCTCCCCGCCGCCGGCGTGGGTGGAAGCGGTTGTGCCTGGCCCTCTTCGCGCTGGTGTTCGCGGCGGCGGCCTGGGATGTCACCACTTACGATGCGCGTCCCTGGCTGGCCGACTACCGGCGGCTCAAGCACGACATGGCGCAGGGCTATGCGAACCTGGACTGGATCGCCACGCACCGGCAACTGGATCTGGCCGCGCTGGATCGCGACACCACCGCCGCATTGAACCGCGCGCATTCGCGCGTGCGTGCCTTTCTGGCGCTGCGCGGCTTCGTCAAGCGTTTCGGTGACCCGCACCTTCGGCTGGAACCGGCGCAGCGCCCGGCGACACAGCCGTTGGCCTCCACAACCGACAGCGCGATCGAACCCGCCGATCCCGCCGCCGGTGCCGACTGCGAAGCCGCCGGCTACGAAGAAGACGAACACGCCTTCATCCTGCCATTCGCCAAGCTGCCGGATTGGCGCGCGCTGCCGGGCAAGCACTTCCCCGCAGGCCGTTTCGGCGACATCGGCGTGCTGCGCATCGCCCAGTTTGGCGAGCAGCGTTATCTGGCCGCGTGCCGGCAGGTGTTCCGGGCGGGCGTCGGCCAACGCGCCCTGCAACTGAGGGTGCGCGCGTACCTGCAATTGGAACTGGCCCGCACGCTGGCCGCCCTGCATGCGAGCGGTGCCCGCCGGCTGCTGGTCGACGTGACCGGCAACGGTGGTGGCAGTGAATGGGTCTCCGAGGTCATCGCCCTGCTCGCCCCCGGTGAACTGCAACGCGCCCCGCCGCGCATGAGCGCGCCAACCTGTGATCGCGGCCGCGTCTGGTACGGCGAAACTGGCTGTCCGGTACTCGCGCCGGACGGCGAACGTGAACGCATCTCCGGGCGCGGCGCCTGGCCCGGCCGTATCTTCATCCTTGCCGATCACGGCACCGCCTCGGCGTCGGAGGATCTGGTCGCCTGGCTGCAGCAGAACCAGACGGCCACCATCCTCGGCGAACGCACGCTCGGCGCGGGATGCGGTTACGTCGACGGCGGTGGGCGCACGGCGCTGAGCGTCGCGCCCTTCGATGTGGTCATGCCCAACTGCGCGCGCTTCCTCGCCGACGGCACTAACGAAATCGAAGGCATCGCGCCCGACGTGGCGATCGCGCTGCACGATGAGGACGGCATGCAGCGCCTGGTCACCGCGCTCGCCCAACCGGCACTGCGCGCGGCGCCGGTTACTCCGCCGCCGCCTCCAGCGCCTGCGACAGCCGTTCCACCGCGATCACCTCCAGCCCCTTGAACGTGCCCGACTTGGGCGCGTTGCCCTTGGGCACGATGGCGCGCTTGAAACCGTGGGTGGCCGCCTCGCGCAGGCGTTCCTCGCCGTTGGGCACCGGACGGATCTCGCCGGACAGCCCGACCTCGCCGAACGCCACCGTCTTCTCCGCCAGCGGCCGATCCCGCAGCGACGACAGCACCGCCAGCAGCACCGGCAGATCCGCCGCGGTTTCCTGCACGCGGATGCCGCCGACCACATTCACGAACACGTCCTGATCACCGACCACGATGCCGCCGTGGCGATGCAGTACCGCCAGCAGCATCGCCAACCTGTTCTGCTCCAGGCCGACCGCGACGCGACGCGGATTCGACAGCGGCGAGGCATCCACCAGCGCCTGCACTTCCACCATCAGCGGACGGGTGCCTTCGCGGGTCACCAGCACGCAGCTGCCGGGCTGCTGCGCGCTGCCGCCGGACAGGAAGATCGCCGAAGGATTGGACACTTCCTTCAGGCCCTTCTCGCCCATCGCGAACACGCCCAGTTCGTTGACCGCGCCGAAGCGGTTCTTGAACGCGCGCAACAGGCGGAAGCGGCTGCCGCTCTCGCCCTCGAAATACAGCACCGCGTCGACCATGTGTTCCAGCACGCGCGGACCGGCGATGCCGCCTTCCTTGGTGACGTGGCCGACCAGGAACACGGCGGTGCCGGTTTCCTTCGCGTAGCGCACCAGCCGCGCCGCGCTCTCGCGCACCTGGCTGACCGACCCGGGCGCGGCGGTCAGCGACTCGGTCCACAGCGTCTGCACCGAGTCAGCCACGATCAGCCGCGGCCGCGCGGAGGACGCATGCTGGAGGATGTTCTCGATGCCGGTCTCGGCCAACGCCTGCAGATTGTCCAGCGGCAGATCCAGGCGCACCGCGCGCCCGGCCACCTGCGCCAGCGATTCCTCGCCGGTCACGTACAGCGCCGGGAAGCTGGCCGACATCTTCGCCAGCGCCTGCAACAGCAGTGTGGACTTGCCGATGCCGGGATCGCCGCCGACCAGCACCACGGCGCCTTCGACCAGTCCGCCGCCGAGCACGCGATCGAATTCACCGATGCCGGTGCTCACCCGCGCTTCCTCGCTGTGGCGGACATCCTTGAGCGCGGTGATCTTCGGCGCGTCGGCCTTGCCCGCCCAGCCACTGCGGCGGGTCGCCGGCGGACCGGCGGCCGCTTCCAGCGCGATCTGGGTCAGCGTGTTCCAGGCATTGCACTCACCGCACTGCCCCTGCCACTTGCTGAATTCCGCGCCGCACTCGTTGCAGACATACGCGGTCCTGGCCTTGCCCATCGTCTCGCCTTGCCAAACTGAAGGCGCTCAGGATACCGGAGCGGGATCGCAGGGATGGAGACGGGGTTGGCGCCAGGGACATCCCGCGCAAATCCCCCGCCGCCCGCTGCGCGGCCGCCCGCCCCCTTTTTCAGGCGCTTCTCAACAGCCGAATGGCTGGTCAAGGGGGCAAAAAGCGGCCTGTCTTGCACCACATGCGTTCGAGATGCTCAAGAAAACCTGGCTTTTGCCTCCCCCTTTGCAAAAGGGGGATTGAGGGGGATTTGCTTCCACCACCCGCCACAATGCGCAACCCGGGTCAACGCCATCCCGGCAGGCTGTCCCCGCGCCCCGAGGAACCCCGGACCGAATGAAACGTCCCGCCACCCGCCGCAGCTACGCCGCCCGCATCGAGAAAGTGGTCACCCACCTGGTCGCCCACCTCGACCAGCCACTGACCCTCGAACACCTGGCGGAGATCGGCCACTTCTCGCCCTATCACTTCCACCGCATCTACCGCGGCGCGATGGGCGAGACCGTGGCCGACACCCTGCGGCGCATGCGCCTGCACCGCGCCGCGGTGGAACTGCGGCACGGCACCCGCTCGCTGTCGGCCATCGCCGGCCGCTGCGGCTACGGCAGCGCTACCGCCTTCAACCGGGCGTTCGCACAGGCTTACGGGGTTCCTCCGGGCGCATTCCGCCAGCGCGGCATGGAAGCGACGCTTCCGCCGCGCCCCGACCTGTCAGAACCCGAGGATTTCCCCATGTACGACGTCAGCATCCAGACCTTCCCCGCTCTCACCGTCGCCGCCCTGCCCCATCGCGGCAACTACCAGGACATCGGCGAGAGCTTCGAGAAACTCGCCGCCTGGGCGGCCGGCCAGGGCGTGCCGCCGCAGGCGCGATCGTTCGGCCTGTACTACGACGATCCCGAAAGCGTGCCCGCCGACGCGCTGCGCTCGGATGCCTGCGTGGAAATCGCCGCAACCGCCGACGTGCAGGCACCGTTGCGCCCGCTGACCCTCGCCGGTGGCCGCTACGCGGTGCTGGTGCATGTGGGGCCGTACGCGGAGCTGGATCGCCCCTACCGCTGGCTGTTCAGCGAATGGCTGCCGGCCAGCGGCGAGGAAGCCGCCAACGCGCCGGTGATGGAGGAATACCTCAACGATCCGCGCAGCGCGCCGCCCAGCGAATGGCGCACGGCGATCTGCCTGCCACTGCGCTGAGCGAAGTTGAACGGCGCGGCAGCGACACCGCCGCCGCGCCTTCGCGCCTCAACGCGCCTTGTACAGCTCGGCCAACCGATCCGGCTTGCCGGCAATGCGCTCCAGGTGCGGATACTGCAGGCCGTCGAAGTACGGGATGCGCACGGTCTCGATGCGGTCAAAGCGCTTGACCACCAGTTCGATCGGCGTCTTGCCGCCCTTGGCCGCGGTCACCGCGTCCTTCAGCGCTTCGGCGCTGTACTCGCGCCCGTTGACGCCCAGCAGGGTCATGCCCGGCGCCAGCCCGGCGTTGAACGCAGGACCATCCCAGCGCACGTCGCCGAGCACGCCGGTGCTGCTGGCGGACAGGCCCAGCGAATAGGTCAGGTTGGCGTCCTTGCGCTCGCTTTCCATCGCCTTGAATGCATCGCTGGGCTTGTCGGTGTAGACCAGCTTCCAGCCCGCCGCTTCCAGCCCGCCGATCAGCGGTCCGTGCCCGTTCACGCGCGAACGCAGGAACGTGGCCCAGTCGAACGGCGCGATGCCGTTGAGAGTGGCGACGATGTCGTCGAAGGTATACGGATTCACCTCCCACACACCGTTGTCCATGCCGAAGAACGCCTTGGCGAAGTCGTCGATGGACCGCTTGTTGCCGCTCAGCTCGCGCAGTTTGCCGTCCACTTCCAGCCAGATCATCTGTCCGCCGGAGTAGTAGTCCTCGCTCATCTGGTAATTGCGGAACGGCAGCGAGCGGCGCGAGGCGATGGTCGGATCGTTGGTGGTGTCCTGGATGTTGCGCCAGGCCAGGCCGGGACGGCCGCGGTCATATACGCCGGCCACCAGCGCCAGCGAATCGCGCGCCTGCTCCTGGCTCCACAGGCCCGAGCGCGCGGCCAGCACGTGGCCCCAGAACTGGGTCTGGCCTTCGTACAGCCACAGCAGGCTGTCGCCCATCGGCACGTTGAAGCTGGGCGTGGCCAGATCCGCGCCACGGCGGTACTTGCCGTTCCAGGAATGGTTGAACTCGTGCGGCAACAGGTCCCGGCCCTGCCAGGTCTTGTCCCAGTCGGTGAAGTAACCGCGGTCGCCGCTGTTCTCACTGGAGCGGTGATGCTCCAGGCCGATGCCGCCCAGCTTGTCGGTCAGCGCGAGCAGGAATTCGTAGTGATCGAAATGGCGCGCGCCGTAGAGCTTGCTGGCCTGGGTGACCAGCGCCTGATGCGCCTTGATGTGCTCGGGCTTGGCTTCCAGATCCTTGGCCTCGTCGGCGAACACGTTCAGGTGCACCGGCTGCTTTGCGCCCGGATCCAAATCGATGCGCTTGTAGTGCTTGCCGGCGAACATCGGCGAATCAACCAGATCGTCAAAGCGGATCGGCTTGAAGCAGACCGTGTCGCCGTTGCGGGTGTCGGTGGTCAGCGCGGTGGCGTACGACCAGCCCGGCGGCAGCTTCACGCAGGCCTGCGCCTGCACGTTGCGGCTGTAGTAGCCCGCCGGATAAAGCGAGGTGGAATCCCATTGCAGGTTGAGCATGTCCGGGGTCATCACCACCCGCCCCTGCGATCCGCCCTGCGAGGACAGGAACTGGAACTCGGCGGTCACTTCGCTCACGCCCGCCGGTACCTCCACGTGGAAGGCATACACGTTGAACTGATCGCGCACCCACGGCAGCCGCTGGCCGTTGGCGGTGATCACCAGGCCCGCCATCTTCTCGATGGGACCGGCCGGCGAATGCTTGCCTGGCAGCCACTGCGGATACAGCAGGGTCAGCCGCCCCGCCTGTGCCGGAATGGTCTCGCGTACCCGGAAGATGCGGCGGTTGAGGTCGGTGGCGTCCACCTCGATGCGCAATTGCCCGTTGAACGGCACATCCTTCGGCGCGGGCACTTCGTCCGCCCGCGCGGCGGACGGCGCCAGTCCGGCCAGGGGCATCAACAGGGACAACGAGACGGCAAGGGCAAGCGGCTTCATCAAGGATTCCACGAAACGGTAACCGCCCGATGCTAAGGGCTGGGTCCGGACGGGTCCGTAGGCCATTGGTCATGGTCGTCGCGACGGACTACCCTGTTGTCGACAACCGTCCCAACAGGAGTTCCCATGGCAGATTGGATCTGCACCGCCTGCAACGCCAGCAACGAAGGGGCATTCGACATCTGCTGGCAATGCGGCACCGGCCGCGATGGCGCGCCGCCCGCCCCGGCTTTCAACCGCAACCAGGAAGCCGTCCATGAGTCATTCCGGACACTGCAATGCCTGCGCTGCCAGTCGTCCATGCGGCTCATCGGCACCCGGCGCTTCCACGAAGGCTCGCGCATGGCCCCCTTCCTGCTCGCCGAACTCGGCGAACTGCTGGTCAACCGCGAAAGCTTCGACCTCTACGCCTGTCACCAGTGCGGCAAGGTCGAATTCTTTCTCTCGTAGGGTGATACAGGGCATACGCGCAGATGAAGAAAGCCGACAGGAGTCCACGTTGCTGTCGATGGCGTGAGACGTAATCCTTGGAAGCCATTTTTCAGATGCACCGCGCTGCAAATGGCGGGCCAGCGGAAAGGTAGAAAGCACCCCGCAAGCCACAGCAGACCCCGGACGGCAAATAGCCCCCTTTTACAAAGGGGGCAGGCGCCTGCAAAGCAGGCGACGGGGGATTTGCGCGATCAACCGCCCCAGCTCAATGCCGATCCGCAGGCAAATAAACCAACTCGCCAAGAACCCCGTCCACCTCGTCGGCCATCCGCTCGAACTGCGACATCAACACTTCATCCGGAATCTTGAGCAGGGCCGCCGCCTCGCGGAACTGATCGGACCCGGACAACTGCCGGAAGGTATCGCGCATCTGCACGAGCTGCGCGTGGGCTTCCTCGCTGATGATGTAGGCACTGTGGGAATGGGACATGTCGCCTCCTGTTCTGTGGACCGCCGTGACCGGCGCACGGCATGTGCGCCGGGATGTCGGGAGGTCGAAAAACCGCACACACAGAACGGCGGACCTGTTTCCCGCAAGCGGGTCTTGTATTCGGTCCACTCCCGACGCGGAAACGCATCGGCCCAAGCCCGCAGGCGAGGAAGTCCACCGGCGAACCCGCCCTGGACCCAGGCTGTGTGTGAGGAGTTTCGACACTCCTTGGTCAGCGATTCTTGTCGGGACCAGGCGCAAGCTCAACTAACATTGGCGGTTTGGAGCTGGAAGGACAAAGCCCGCAAATCCGGGTGTCCGCGACCCCGGAAAAAGCGTGTCATTCGACATCGACGCAAACAAAAGACCCGCCTTCACAGGCGGGCCTTCGGACGTCACTTGTCCCGCAGGGACATCCACTGCATTCGCCGGAGCACCCGGCCCAGATCATCGGACATGCCGGCAAAACAATCGGCCATCGCCTGCAACTTGATCGGCAGCCTCATGTGTTCGTTCTGCGGATTGCGCGGACTGCTGAGGTCCGACATCAGCCGAAGCTGATCCCTCAGTTGCACCAGTCGGAGCTGGTGCTCTTCACTCATCCAGTAACCCATGCTTGTATCGGACTTGCGGCTCATTGCATTGCTTCCTTGAAAAAGCCGCCGGATTTCGGTGGCGGCTTGCCGCTGTCTATCGGAGTTTCGACGCTCCAGGCCGGAAGTCTGCTCATGCCGGCAAAACCATTCAACGGGCTTTCCGGCCTGGATTGCGACTCAACAACGAATGCAAATGCATGCGGACAGAAGCCGCTCGTCCCCTGTTTCCTGGTGAGCCATACGCGGTTTGCCCGGCCCGGAAAAACAAAAGCCCCGCCGAAGCGGGGCTTTTATTGATCTGGTGCCGGAAATAGGAATCGAACCTACGACCTACGCATTACGAATGCGCCGCTCTACCAACTGAGCTATTCCGGCGGAACCGCAAATTCTAGGGGGCAGCCTGAATCCGGTCAATTGACCCTTCACAAGTGCTTGATGCCAAAGGGTTCCAACATCAAATGGCCTGTTCCAAGCTGGTCCTGGTACGGGCCCAGCTTGGCCGTGCCGACGTCGCCAGGCCCGTCCGTGTGAGCGGACAACAGCCGACATTCGGTTCGACGCACTCACGACGCACGAAGACTACGGGGATGCCTGGGGCATCCCCGCGACAAACACCTTCAGGCAGTGCGACTCAAAGCCCGCAAGGCGACGGCAGCACCGGGTTCTGTTCCTTCACGTTGTCGATGTGCGCCACTTTCTTGCCGCGCAGGCCGGCGACCTGGGCTTCCACGTCGGCGGTGGACAGGGCGACGCCTTCCTGGAAGAACACCCAGTCGATGTCTTCCTGGTACTCGCGCATTTCCGGGGAGTCGACTGGGCCCAGCGAGCCGTCCGCGCCCTTGGGCATGAACCACAGGTTGAAGTTGATCGACATGAAGTCCTCCGGGTACACGGCGCTGCTGTGCTCGGAGAACAGTTGGCCGTCGACGTAGTAGGTGACTTTGTTGTCGGCGACGGTGAGCACCAGCGTGCGCCAGCCGGCGTAGCTGCCTTCCTTGCGGGAGAACTCGTTCACCTTGGTCCAGGGTTCGAGCTGGAAGGTTTCCCAAGTGGTGGTCCACATCGCCGGCTTGGTGTTTTCGCCCCAGCCGCCGTTGGGCAGGTACTCGAAGTCGGTTTCGCTGTAGTCCTTGTCCATCGGCGCCTTCAGCGGGCTGATGGCATAGAAGGTCTGGATGACTTCATCGCCGTCCGGACCGTAGCTCGGTTCATCGCGGAAGAAGATGCGTGCGGCGTAGGTGCCTTCGCGGTATTTGCGGGAATGGCAGAACTGGGTCTGGCGGGTTTTCTCGGGAGTGCCGTTGGTGATCGAGCTCATCCGGACGGCGCCGCCTTCTGTTTCCGGAATGTCCGCATGGAACGTCAGGCCATCGCCCGACCAGGTCGCGCCCTTGATGCCGGGATGGCCGGTTTCTGTCCGGACTTTCCAGCCATTTTTCTGGAACGCGGCGAAATCCGGATAGCTGAAATCATCGAAGAAAACCGGCGCCGTGGTGGGCGCTGCGGCAGTCGCGTCGGCCTTGGCTTCCGCAGGTGCGTTTGCCTGCTCCGTGGCCGTTTCGGTTTTTGAATCGCAGCCGACAACGGCGAGCGATGCAGCAAGCAGGCTTACGACGAAGATACGATTCCGCGCCATGTTGTTCCCTTCCCTTCTCTTGATGATTCGTGATGGTTGAAGGGGGCGAATCTGGCGCATTGCGGACAACGTTGTCAAATGATCGGTGCGGTCTTGTATGCGGCGTTGGAAGCAATGCTTTCTTGTGGAATTACATCTGACACGATCCAAAATTCCGCTCGGGATCCATCGCGTTCAGATCAACTTCGCAGTCCGGATTCGCTTGTTTCTCGAATTGTCCATTCAATGGAAACAGAATGACTCATCTTGTCGCCAATGAGCGCATTCACCTGACTCCCGAGACAAGCGACAGGCCAAGGCAGGAACCGTGCGGGACGCTCTACCGATGGCAGACGTTGTTGATGCTGGTTCCAGACGAAGGGAGCCTTGGCGGACATGCATCGACTACGAGCGATGGGAGCGTTTGCTGAAAGCGCCCCCATCCCAGCCTTCCCCCGCGAGCGGGGGAAGGGGCAAAAAGCTCGCGGCGGAACACGGTACGGCCCCCTCACCCATCCCAGCCTTCCCCGCAAGCGGGGGAAGGGGTAAAAGCTTGCGGCAGTATGTGCACGCCCCCTCCCCCGCCTGCGGGGGAGGGTTGGGGTGGGGGCAAGCGGAACAATCGGCTAATGGGACGATCCCGCGCTGCGCTGCTACCGCAGCGCCAATGGCCTGACCCGCGCCTTCCTGGCGCCGCCCATCGGCTTCGCCGCGTACTTCATAATCGCGGTCATCCTGCGCCTGGCATCCACCTGAAAAAGGACACCGATACGTGAGCACGCAACCCACACTGATGCGCAGGCTGGGCCTGGGTCGCATGTCGACCGGCGAGTATCAGGCCAACCTCAACGGATTGAACATGTTTTTCGGCGCGGTGCTCGGGCTGGTGCTGACCGGCACGGAAAAGCTGGACGCGTGGCAATTCGGCGTCATGCTGTTCTGCCTGGCCGGGAACGTCATCACGATCCTGTTCATTTCATCGAGCCGTAACCGGGTGAGCTACGCGATCTTCGGGCTCGTCAACGCGCTGCTTTTCCCTTACGTGATGGGTTTTCTCCTGCGGGCGCCCGATCTGGTCCCGGACAAGATCCAGCCGACCCTGCTGGTCTGGACAATAATGACCATCGTCGTGGAATTTTGGGCGCGGCAGAAGGAACCGGAAGCGACCGCGCAGGAAAACTGAGCGGCGCGCTCAGCTGACCAGCTGCAGCCGCAATTCCTTCGGCAGGGCGAAGACCATGTTTTCCGGTTCGCCGTCGAGTTCGCCGATGCTGGCGGCACCCAGATCGCGCAGGCGCTGGATGACGCCGTCGATGAGGATGTCCGGCGCGGAGGCGCCGGCGGTCACGCCGATGCGCTGCTTGCCCTGCACCCAGGCCGGGTTGATCTCGTGGGCGCCGTCGATCAGGTAGGACTCCACGCCATCGCGCTCGGCCAGCTCGCGCAGGCGGTTGGAGTTGGAGCTGTTCGGCGAGCCGACCACCAGCACCAGATCGCATTGCTTGGCCAGATCGCGCACCGCATCCTGGCGGTTCTGGGTGGCGTAGCAGATGTCGTCGTTCTTGGGGCCCTGGATGGCCGGGAAGCGCGCCTGCAGGGCCTGGATGATGCCGATGGTGTCGTCCACCGACAGCGTGGTCTGGGTGGTGTAGAACAGGTTGCCTGGCTGGCCGACTTCCAGTTGCGCGACATCGTCGATGTCTTCGACCAGATAGATGCGACCGGTGCTGCCCTCGCGGCTCCACTGGCCCATCGTGCCTTCCACCTCGGGGTGGCCAGCATGGCCGATCAGCACCACGTCGCGGCCGGCACGGCAATGGCGGGCCACTTCCAGATGGACCTTGGTCACCAGCGGGCAGGTCGCATCGAACACCTTCAGGCCGCGGCGGTCGGCTTCGGCTCGGACCGCCTGCGAGACGCCGTGCGCGCTGAAGATGACGGTGGCGTTGTCCGGCACTTCGTCCAGCTCCTCCACGAACACTGCGCCGCGGTTGCGCAGGTCATCGACGACGAAGCGGTTGTGCACGACTTCGTGGCGCACGTAGATCGGCGCACCGAGGGTCTCGATGGCGCGCTTGACGATTTCAATGGCGCGGTCGACGCCGGCGCAGAAGCCGCGGGGGTTGGCGAGCAGGACATCCATGCCGGCGATTTTACCGGAGCCGGCGGCGGGAACGGTGAATCGGCGCTTCCGGCCCGGAATCCCCTTCACCCGGCCCTGGCTCAAGCCTTGGCGGGCTTGTTGCGCTTGCCGTCGAACAGGCCGAACAGGGCGATGCCGACGGCGCCGGCGACGATCGCCGAATCGGCCAGGTTGAACGCCGGCCAGTAATGGTCGCGCCAGTACCACTGGATGAAGTCGATGACGTGGCCGTGGATGAGGCGATCCACCACGTTGCCCAGCGCGCCGCCGATGACCAGCGAGTATGGCAGCGCCTGGCGCCAGTCGCCGCGCGGGGTGCGGCCCAGCCAGAAGGTCAGCAGGCCGCAGATGCCGATCGCCAGCGCTGTGAAGAACCAGATCTGCCAGCCGCCGGCGCCGCTGAGGAAGCTGAACGCCGCGCCGGTGTTGTAGGTGCGGAACCAGTTCCAGAAGCCTTCGATGACCGGCACGGCGGTGTACTCGGGCAGCGAGGCCAGCACCCAGGCCTTGGTCCACTGGTCCAGGCCGATGATGACAGCCGAGAGCAGCAGCCAGATCAGGGCGTTGGGTTTGACGGCGGTTTGGCTCATGGGTCGGGTCGCGGTTTCTGGAGGGTGTGTTCTGGAGAAGTGAGTATGCCGGGTAAAGCGGCACGGTTACGGCGCTTGATGCCCTTCCGCCGGGTGTTTGGAAGGAGGACCGAAGGCGCCGAGCCGGGCCTATCGGGGAGGCATTCTGGGAAGGGGTGGCTGGAGGGGGGCTGACTTGTGGGCTTGGGTGGGCGGTTCCGGGGTTCCGGGTGGGGACTTCGGAACCGTCGTGCTGCCCCCATCCGGCGCTGAGCGCCACCTTCCCCCGCTGGGCGGGGGAAGGGGTTTGGTCAGAACCAGCGGCGGTCTTCGCCGGGGCCGTCGACATTGCTGGCGCAGCGGCCGCACAGTTCCGGGTGGGCCGGGTTGGCGCCGATGTCGGCGCGGTGGTGCCAGCAGCGCACGCACTTGGCCTTGTCGGTCGGCTGGGCCAGCACGAACACCTCGTCCGCCTCCACCGCGCCGACGCTGACGTCGCCGCTGATGAGGAAGAAGCGCAGTTCCTCGGCCAGCGGCTGCCACTTGGCGGCCAGCGCGGCGTTCACCGACACCGCGATCTCCGCTTCCAGCGCCGCGCCGATCTGGCCGTTGGCGCGCATCGGCTCAAGCACCTTGGCGACCTGTTCGCGCAGGGCCAGCAACTGGTCAAAATCGGCCGCCGTCAGGGTGGCGTCCGCCGGCAGCGGCGCCAGCCCGTCGTACCAGGTGGCGAACAGCACGTTGCCGGTGCGCTCGCCGGGCAGGTAGCCCCACATCTCGTCGGCGGTGAAGCTGAGCACCGGCGCGATCCAGCGCACGAACGCCTCGGCGATGCGGTACATCGCGCTCTGCGCCGAACGACGGCCGCGCGAGTCCTCGCGCATCGTGTACAGGCGGTCCTTGGTGACGTCCAGGTACAGCGAGCCCAGATCCACGCTGCAGAAATTCAGCAGCGCCTGCACGATCTCGGCGAAGTCGTAGCGATCGTAGGCGGCCTTGATCTTCTCCTGCACTTCCCAGGCACGGTGCACGATCCAGCGATCCAGCGCGACCATGTCCTCCAGCGGACGCAGGTCGCGCGCCGGATCGAAGCCGTGCAGGTTGCCCAGCAGGAAGCGCGCGGTGTTGCGCAGGCGGCGGTACGCGTCGGCGTTGCGCTTGAGGATTTCCTGCGACAGCGACATCTCGTTGCTGTAGTCGGCCGAGGCGATCCACAGGCGCAGGATGTCCGCGCCCAGGTTCTTCATGATGTCCTGCGGCTCGATGCCGTTGCCGAGCGACTTGGACATCTTGCGGCCGTGTTCGTCCACGGTGAAGCCGTGGGTCAGGCACTGCCGGTACGGCGCATGCTTGTCGATGGCCACGCCGGTGAGCAGCGAGGACTGGAACCAGCCGCGGTGCTGGTCCGAGCCTTCCAGGTACAGGTCCGCCGGCTTGCCCAGGCCGCGTTCCAGCAGCACGCCTTCATGGGTCACGCCGGAGTCGAACCAGACATCGAGGATGTCGGTGATCTTCTCGTAGTCGCCGGCCTCGTCGCCCAGCAGTTCGGCCATGTCCAGGGTGTACCAGACATCGACGCCGCCCTGCTCCACCCGATCGGCCACCGCCTGCATCAATTCGACGCTGCGCGGATGCGGCTCGCCGGTCTCGCGGTGCACGAACAGCGCGATCGGCACGCCCCAGGTGCGCTGGCGCGAGATGGTCCAGTCCGGGCGGCCGTCGACCATGCCGGCGATGCGCGCTTCGCCCCACTGCGGGAACCAGCCGACCTGCTTGATCGCGGCCAGCGCGTCGCGGCGCAGGTGCGCCTGCTCCATCGAGATGAACCATTGCGGGGTGGCGCGGAACGCGATCGGCGTCTTGTGCCGCCAGCAATGCGGGTAGCTGTGGGTCAGCTTGGCGAACGCCAGCAAGGCGCCGCTGTCGCGCAGCACCTCGACCAGCGCCTCGTTGGCCTTCCAGATATGCAGCCCGGCCAGCGCGGTTTCGCCTGCCGGCGGCGTGGACGGCAGGTACACGCCGCGACCGTCGACCGGATTGAGCTGGCCAGTGGTGTATTTGTCGATCAGGCCATAGCGCTGGCCAACCACGAAGTCTTCCTGGCCATGGCCGGGCGCGGTGTGCACGGCGCCGGTGCCGTCCTCGGCCGACACATGATCGCCCAGCAGCACCGGAATCTCGCGCTCGGCATAGAACGGATGCGACAGCACCACGCCCTCCAGCGACGAACCGGCGGTACGTGCGTGCACCACCGCTTCATTCACGCCGTAGCGTTGCAGCGCGCGCGCGGCCAGCGCGTCGGCCAGCACCAGCCAGCGACGCTTGCCGTGGTGGGCCGGTCCCTCGACCAGCGCGTATTCCAGATCCGGCCCCAGCGAGACCGCCAGCGAAGCCGGCAGCGTCCACGGCGTGGTGGTCCAGATCGGCACCGCCACTTCCACATCGTCGGGAACCTCGATGCCGAACGCCGCCGCCAGCGCCTTGCGGTCGCGCACGGTGTAGGCGACGTCGATGGCAGGCGAGTCCTTCTCCTGGTATTCGATTTCCGCCTCGGCCAGCGCCGAGCCGCAATCGAAGCACCAGTGCACCGGCTTCACGCCGCGGGTCAGGTGACCGTTGGCGACGATCTTGGCCAGCGCGCGGATCTCGTTGGCCTCGAAGCGGAAATCCAGGGTCTTGTACGGGTTGTCCCAGTCGCCGATCACGCCTAGCCGCTTGAAGTCCTTGCGCTGCAGATCGATCTGCGATTCGGCGTACTCGCGGCACTTCTGCCGGAACTCGACCGCGTCCAGCTTGACGCCGACCTTGCCGTATTTCTTCTCGATGGCGATTTCGATCGGCAGGCCATGGCAGTCCCAACCCGGGATGTACGGCGCGTCGAAGCCGGCCAGGTACTTCGACTTGACGATGATGTCCTTGAGGATCTTGTTGACCGCGTGGCCCAGGTGGATCGCGCCGTTGGCGTACGGCGGGCCGTCGTGAAGCACGAACAGCGGGCGGCCCTTGGCGTTGGCGCGCAGCTGCGCGTACAGGCCGTCGGCTTCCCAGCGCGCCAGGGTGTCCGGCTCGCGCTTGGGCAGATCGCCACGCATCGGGAAATCCGTCGCCGGCAGGTGGAGGGTGGCTTTGTAGTCCTGGCTCACGCCGTTGCTCGTTGGTTGTCGTTTGAAAGAAGGGCGCGCGCCTGTTCGGCGTCGCGGTGCATCTGCTCGGTCAGGCTGGGCAGATCGGGGAATTTCAGTTCATCGCGCAGCTTGGCGACGAATTCGACTTCGATGTGGCGCCCGTACAGGTCGCCGGCGAAATCGAACAGGTGCGCTTCCAGCAGCGGCTCCACGCCGTCCACGGTGGGACGGGTGCCGAAACTGGACACGGAAGCCCATGGTTGTTCCGCCACACCATGCACCCAGGTCGCGTAGATGCCCGACAGCGCGGGCGTCTTCGGAAAGCGCAGGTTGGCGGTCGGAAAACCGAGCGTGCGGCCGAGCTGCTGCCCGCGCACCACCCGCCCGCCAATCGCGTAGGGCCGGCCGAGCAGGCGCGCGGCATCGGCGAAGTCGCCCTGCTTCAGCGCTTCGCGGATGCGGGTGCTGGAAATGCGCTCGCCCTGCGACTGCACCGCTTCGATCTCGTTGGCGGTGAAGCCGAGCTCGGCACCCATCGCCTGCAACAGCGCCAGATCACCGCCGCGCCGGTGGCCGAAGCGGAACTCGGGACCAATCCAGACTTCGCGCGCGGACAACCGTTCCACCAGCATCCGGCGGACGAAATCCTCCGCGCTCATCGCCGCCATCGCCGCGTCGAAGCGCAGCAGGCCGACCGTATCGGCACCCAGTTCGCGCAGGCCTTCGACCTTGGCGCGGGCCAAAGTCAGGCGCGGCGGCGGATTCTCGCGGGCGAAGAACTCGCGCGGCAGCGGTTCGAAGGTCAACGCAACCGCGTCCACGCCCAATGCGCGCGCGCGCGCGGCCGTGTGGCGCACCAGCGCCCGGTGACCGCCATGCAGGCCGTCGAAAGCGCCGATGCAGACCACGCTTCCCCGGGGACCCAGCGGTCCACCGTCGACGTCACGAAACAGCCTGCTCATATATTCCTGGTTGGATGGCCGCCATTGCGGGCAGGCCGGCGCGAAACGCGCGAATCCCGAAGTATAGCCGCCCTGTCCGGTCTCAATGCCCCCGCAGATCGCGCGGACGGATGCCCTGCAGCCACAGCAGCGCGCCATACAGGGCTCCACCACTGCCCACCAGTACCGCCAGCCGCCAGCCACGTTCCCACCAGGCCCAGTGGGACCAGTCGGGCCAGACCCAGCGCAGCGCCAGCAGCACCACGGTCATCGCCAGCGAGGCCAGGCCGATCTGGCGCAGGAACCGGCCCCAGCCCGGCTGGCGCCGATAGACCCCGGCCCGGCGCAGGTACCACGCCAGTTGCACCGCGTTGGCCCAGCCGGCGATGGCGATGGCCAAGGCCAGCAGCGCGTGCGCACCCGGGATATGCGCCAGCGCGTCCAGGTACCGGCCGTCGGCCTTGGCCAGGGCGGCCTGGCCGATGTCGGTGAACTGCAGCAGGCCGGCGAACAGCAGGATCGTGGCGGCCGCGTTCACCAGCACCGACACCACCGCCGCCTTCACCGGCGTGCGGGTGTCCTGGCGCGAGTAGAAGGCCGGCGCCAGCACCTTGACCAGCAGGAACGCCGGCACCGCGGTGGACTGCGCCATCAGGCTCCAGGTGCTCATCTGGGCATGGAAAGCGGTGAATTTGTTGTACTGGAACAGCGTCGCCATCAGCGGGCCGGCGCAGACGACCAGACCGATGCAGGCCGGTACGCCGATCATCAGGCACAGCCGGAAGCCCCAATCCAGGCCCTTGGAGAAGCCCTCCGGATCGGTCGCCGCGTGGCGGCTGGAGAGATGCGGCAGGATCACCGTGCCGATGGCCACGCCGAACATGCCCAGCGGGAACTCCAACAGGCGATCGCTGTAGTACAACCAACTGACGCTGCCGCTCAGCAGGAACGCCGCCACCCAGGTGTTGAACAGCAGGTTGAACTGCACCACGGAGGAGCCGAACAGGGTCGGCACCATCAGCGTCATGATCCTGCGCACGCCGGCATGGGCCAGGCCCAGCTTCGGACGCGGCAGCAGGCCCAGCTTCGCCAGCGCGGGCAACTGGAAGACCAGTTGCAGGATGCCGGCGACGAATACGCCCCAAGCCAGCATCATCACCGAGGCGCCACTCACGTAGGCCAACCATGCCGCCGCGATCATCGACAGGTTCAGCAGGATCGGCGACAGCGCCGGAATCGCGAAGCGCTGGTAACTGTTGAGGATGCTGCCCACCAACGAGGCCAGCGAGATGAACAACGCATACGGGAAGGTGATGCGCAGCATCTCGGTCAGCATGTCGTGGTGCGCGCCCGTGTACTTGGACGCGATCACGAAAGCCAGTTGTGGCGCCAGCAGGAGCACCACGGCGGTCACCACCAGCAGCGCCGCGGCGAGGGTGCCGGTGACCCGGTCAATCAGTTCCCTGACCGCCTCCGGGCCGTGCTTTTCCTTGTACTCGGCCAGGACCGGCACGAAGGCCATCGAGAACGAGCCCTCGGCCGACAGCCGGCGCATGAAGTTGGGAATCCTGAACGCGATGAAGAAGATGTCCATCGCGGCCGTGGCGCCGAACACGGCGGCATAGACCTGGTCCCGGACCAGCCCGGACAGCCGGGACAGGAAGGTCATGGCGCTGAAAATGGCACTGGAGCGCAGGAGCCGGTTGCCGCTCATCGGGCGGCCTCCCCTGCCGGTTGACCCAGGTTGACGCAAGCTGCTGAATAGTCCATACTTTTTTGTCTATTTTCCCGTAACCCCATTATCACAGCTTTCAGGAACCCATCGTGGCCAATATCAAGTCCGCCAAGAAGCGCGCCAAGCAGACCGTCGTGCGCAATGCGCGCAACTCTGCCCAGCGCTCCATGCTGCGCACCGCCGTCAAGAAAGTGCTCAAGGCGCTTGACGCCAACGACGCCGCTGGCGCGCAGGCCGCTTTCGCCGTCGCCCAGCCGATCCTGGATCGCTACAGCTCGCGCGGCCTGATCCACAAGAACAAGGCTGCCCGCCACAAGAGCCGCCTGACCGCCCGCATCAAGGCGCTCCAGGCCGCCTGACCAGGCGTCCACGGGAAAGCAAAAAAACCCGGCTCCGGCCGGGTTTTTTGTTGCCCGGAATCCAGCCCCCTCCCCCGCTTGCGGGGGAGGGTTGGGGTGGGGGCGGAACGGAGTCGACTCGCTTCGTGCCGACGAAAACCTGCGAGCATCCCGAGCTTCCCTCACTCGAAATGCGGTTGGCTGGACGCCTGCCACGGGTTCCGGCTTGCCCCCATCCCGGCCTTCCCCCGCACGCGGGGGAAGGGGCGAAGCGGAGAGCATCTGAGCAGCTGCCTCAGCCCGCATTCCGGGCCTTTTCATGCTGACGGTTGCGCCGGAAGAATCTGCTCCCTCCCCTGCTTGCGGGGGAGGGTTGGGGTGGGGGCGGAACGGAGTCGACTCGCTTCGTGCGGACGAAAACCTGCGAGCATCCCGAGCCTTCCTCATTCGAAATGTGGTTGGCTGCACGCCTGCCACGGGCTCCGGCTTGCCCCCATCCCGGCCTTCCGCATGCGGGGGAAGGGGCGAAGCGCGGTGTCGGGGAGGCGCTGCCTCAGCCCGCATTCCGGGCCTTTTCATGCTGACGGTTGCGTTGGAAGAATCTGCTGCCTCCCCCGCTTGCGGGGGAGGGCTGGGGTGGGGGCGGAACGGAATCGACTCGCTTCGCGCGTACGAAAACCTGCGAGCATCCCGAGCCTTCCTCACTCGAAATGTGGTTGGCTGCACACCTGCCACGGGTTCCGGCTTGCCCCCATTCCGGCCTTCCCCCGCATGCGGGGGAAGAGGCGAAGCGCGGTGTCGAGGAGGCGCTGGCTCAGCCGGCATTCCGGGCCTCTTCGGCCTCTTCGCGTTGGCGATCGAAGAACGCCATCACGTCCTGCATGATCGGCCAGGTGCCCTCGCGCGAAATCGCGGAAATCTGGTACCAGGGATGCATCCAGTCCAGCTCGGCCACAATCTGCTCGGCGCGCTCGCGGGCCTCGTCCTCGAACATGAGGTCGGCCTTGTTGAGCACCAGCCAGCGCGGCTTCTCCAGCAGTTCCGGATCATGCTTCATCAGTTCCTGCTCGATGGCACGGACCTGTTCGGCCGGGGCGATGCCTTCCACCCCGCCTTCCATCGGCGCCATGTCCACCAGGTGCAGCAGCAGGCGGGTGCGCTGCAGGTGGCGCAGGAACTGCGCGCCCAGGCCGGCACCGTCGGCGGCACCCTCGATCAAACCGGGAATGTCGGCGATGACGAAGCTGCGGTGCGCCTCGACGCTGACCACGCCCAGGTTCGGATAGAGGGTGGTGAACGGATAGTCGGCGACTTTCGGCGTGGCCGCCGAGACCGCGCGGATGAAGGTGCTCTTGCCGGCGTTGGGGAAGCCCAGCAGGCCGACGTCGGCCAGCAGCTTCAACTCCAGCTTCAGCAGGCGCTGCTCGCCCTCTTCGCCCGGCGTGGCCTTGCGCGGAGCGCGGGTCACCGAACTCTTGAAATGCATGTTGCCCAGGCCGCCCTTGCCGCCCTTGGCGACCAGCAGGCGATCCCCGTGGCGGGTCAGGTCGCCGATGACCTCATCGGTCTCGACGTTGGTGATGACGGTGCCGACCGGCACGGTGATGGTCAGATCCTCGCCGGCCTTGCCGTACATCTGCCGGCCCATGCCGTTCTCGCCGCGCTGGGCGCGGAAATTCTTCTCGTGGCGAAAATCCACCAGGGTGTTGAGGTTCTCGTCGGCAACCAGCCAGACGCTGCCGCCGCTACCGCCGTCGCCACCGTCCGGCCCGCCCAGCGGGATGAACTTCTCGCGCCGGAAGCCGATGCAACCGTTGCCGCCGTTGCCGGCGATGACCTGGATTTCCGCTTCGTCTACGAGTTTCATGGGATTGGGGATTCGGGATTGGAGATTCGGACAAGCAAGGCTGCTTCTCCGGATGGAGCAGGAAGGGAACCGGCGCGGAATCCGCCTTTCGCGAATCCCGAATCATCCATCCCCAATCCCGGCCCTGAAACGAAAAGCCCCGCACGCGGCGGGGCCCTTCGCTACGTGTGCGCGGAGCCTCAGGCTTCCGTGACCACGCTGACGGTGCGGCGCTTCTTCGGGCCCTTGATCGAGAACTCGACCTTGCCATCGACCAGCGCGAACAGGGTGTGATCGCGACCCAGGCCGACGCCCGAACCCGGATGGAACTGGGTGCCACGCTGACGGACGATGATGTTGCCGGCGTCGATCGCCTGGCCACCATAGACCTTCACGCCCAGCATCTTCGGATTGGAGTCGCGGCCGTTGCGCGATGAGCCTACGCCCTTTTTATGTGCCATGACTGATTCTCCTTACTTGTTGATGCCGGTGATTTCGATTTCGGTGTAATGCTGCCGGTGACCCTGGCGCTTCATGTGGTGCTTGCGGCGGCGGAACTTGATGATGCGGACCTTGTCGGCGCGGCCGTGGCCGACGATCTTGGCCGAGACGCTCGCGCTCTTCAGCGCGTCGCCCAGGGTGACGCTTTCGCCGTCGCCCAGCATCAGGATGTTGTCGAACGTGACTTCCTTACCGGCTTCCGCATCGAGCTTCTCGACGCGCAGAGTCTCGCCCTTCATCACGCGGTATTGCTTACCGCCAGTGACCAGAACTGCGTACATTGGTGAATCCTCTTCTGTAGTTATTCTCTTGAACCCGACCACCATCGAGGGCGGTCAGAAGCGGAATTGTAGGGCTTTCAGCAGCTTAGGGTCAAGTCACCCCCTTCCCGCCCGCCCGGTGGCTCCGTGGCCCAGCGCGCCCGGGTCGCAGGCCCTGAGACGCCACCGGGTTCCACTGCCCGGAAGGGCCCGCCAGCCGGGCCGGCAACGGCGTGAACGGGAGCGCAGCGGGCGCCCTCGGCGTCCGCTGCCGGGCCTTTGCTGGCGGCGATTTGCCCCCAAATACCGGAATCGCTACGCTGGGCGATTCGCTGGCGCGACCGGGTCGCGCCGGCGGATCCGGAGCCCTTCCCTCCCTTCTGAACAGGCCACCCCACGGCATGGACAGCATCCGCATCCGCGGCGCACGCACCCACAACCTCAAGAACATCGACCTCGACCTGCCCCGGGACAAGCTGATTGTCATCACCGGGCTGTCCGGCTCGGGCAAGTCCTCGCTGGCGTTCGACACCATCTACGCCGAAGGCCAGCGCCGCTACGTCGAGTCGCTGTCCGCCTACGCCCGGCAGTTCCTGTCGGTGATGGAAAAGCCGGACGTGGACCACATCGAGGGTCTGTCGCCGGCGATCTCCATCGAGCAGAAGTCGACCTCGCACAACCCGCGCTCGACGGTTGGCACCATCACCGAGATCTACGACTACCTGCGCCTGCTGTACGCCCGCGTCGGCACCCCGCGCTGCCCGGACCACGGCTACCCGCTGGAGGCGCAGACGGTCAGCCAGATGGTCGACCAGGTCTTGGGCCTGGACGGCGAGCAGCGCTACATGCTGCTGGCACCGGTCATCCGCGAGCGCAAGGGCGAGCATGCGCAGGTGTTCGACCAGTTGCGCGCGCAGGGTTTCGTGCGCGTGCGGGTGGACGGCCAGTTGCATGAAATCGACGCGGTACCGCCGCTGGCGCTGCGCCAGAAGCACACCATCGAGGCGGTCATCGACCGCTTCCGGCCGCGCGATGACATCAAGCAGCGCCTGGCCGAGAGCTTCGAAACCGCGCTGAAGCTCGGCGACGGCATGGCTTCGGTGATGTCGCTGGACAAGCCGGAAACCGATCCGCTGCTGTTCTCGTCCAAGTACTCCTGCCCGGTCTGCGACTACTCGCTGCCGGAACTGGAACCGCGCCTGTTCTCGTTCAACTCGCCGGTCGGCGCCTGCCCGACCTGCGATGGCCTGGGCGTGGCCCAGTTCTTCGATCCGGCGCGGGTGGTGGTGCATCCGGAACTGTCGCTGGCCGCCGGCGCGGTGCGCGGCTGGGACCGCCGCAACGCCTACTATTTCCAGCTGATCGCCTCGCTCGCCAAGCACTATCGCTTCGACGTGGATGCGCCGTGGCAGTCGTTGTCGGAGAAGGCCCGCCAGGCGGTGCTGTACGGCAGCGGCGAGGAAGTCATCACCTTCACCTATCTCACCGAATCGGGCGGGCGCACCCAGCGCAAGCATCGCTTCGAGGGCATCGTGCCGAACCTGGAGCGCCGCTACCGCGAGACCGAATCACCGGCGGTGCGCGAGGAACTGGCCAAGTACATCAGCGAGCAGCCCTGCCCCGACTGCGGCGGCGCCCGCCTGAACAAGGCCGCGCGCAACGTGTTCGTCGCCGATCGGCCGCTGCCGGCGCTGGTGGTGATGCCGGTGGACGAGGCGCTGTCGTTCTTCCGCGGCCTGGCCCTGCCCGGCTGGCGCGGCGAGATCGCGGCCAAGATCGTCAAGGAAATCGGCGAGCGGCTGGGCTTCCTGGTCGATGTCGGCCTGGACTACCTGACCCTGGAACGCAAGGCCGATACCCTGTCCGGCGGCGAGGCGCAGCGCATCCGCCTGGCCTCGCAGATCGGCGCCGGCCTGGTCGGCGTGATGTACGTGCTGGACGAACCCAGCATCGGCCTGCACCAGCGCGACAACGAACGTCTGCTCGGCACCCTCACCCGCCTGCGCGATCTCGGCAACACCGTGATCGTGGTGGAACACGACGAGGACGCCATCCGCGCGGCCGACTACGTGCTGGACATCGGTCCCGGCGCGGGCGTGCATGGCGGCGAGATCGTCGGCGAAGGCAGCCTGCAGGACATCCTCAAGGCACCGCGCTCGCTGACCGGCCAGTACCTGTCCGGCAAGCGCAGCATCGAGGTGCCCAAGGCGCGCCACAAGGCCAACCCGAAGATGATGCTGCATCTGCGCGGCGCCAGCGGGAACAACCTGAAGGACGTGGACCTGGACATCGCCTCGGGCCTGTTCACCTGCGTTACCGGCGTGTCCGGTTCCGGCAAGTCCACCCTGATCAACGACACCCTGTACGCGCTGGCCGCCAATGAAATCAACGGCGCCTCGCACAAGCCGGCGCCGTACCGCGATGTGGTCGGCCTGGACCTGTTCGACAAGGTGGTCGACATCGACCAGTCGCCGATCGGCCGCACCCCGCGCTCCAACCCGGCCACCTACACCGGCCTGTTCACGCCGCTGCGCGAACTGTACGCGCAGGTGCCGGAAGCGCGCGCGCGCGGTTACTCGCCGGGCCGCTTCAGCTTCAACGTGCGCGGCGGCCGCTGCGAAGCCTGCCAGGGCGACGGCCTGATCAAGGTCGAGATGCACTTCCTGCCGGACGTGTACGTGCCCTGCGACGTCTGCCACGGCAAGCGCTACAACCGCGAAACGCTGGAGATTCTCTACAAGGGCTTCAACATCAACGACGTGCTGGAGATGACCGTCGAGGACGCATTGAAGCTGTTCGAGCCAGTGCCGGCGATCGCACGCAAGCTGGAAACATTGATGGACGTGGGCCTGAGCTACATCAAGCTGGGCCAGAGCGCGACCACGCTGTCCGGCGGCGAGGCGCAGCGCGTCAAGCTGTCCAAGGAACTGTCTCGCCGCGATACCGGCCGTACCCTGTACATCCTGGACGAGCCGACCACCGGCCTGCACTTCCACGACATCGAACACCTGCTGGCGGTGCTGCACAAGCTGCGCGACGAGGGCAACACCATCGTCGTCATCGAGCACAACCTGGACGTGATCAAGACCGCCGACTGGGTGGTGGATCTGGGTCCGGAGGGCGGCCATCGCGGGGGACGCATCCTCGCCAGCGGCACGCCGGAAGACATCGCCGCGCATCCGGATTCGCATACCGGCCGATTCCTGGCCAAGCTGCTGCCGGCCAGCAAGGCACCCAAGGCCAGCAAGCCGGCCGCGGTCGCCAAGCCCGACGTGCTGCCGCCGCGCAAGTCCGAGAAGAAAAAGAAAGCGGTGAAAGCCAAATGACCTCGACGCCCGAGAGTTCCCCCGACCGCAAGATGCTGGCGGCGATTCCGATCAGCGTGCGCTGGCGCGACATGGACAGCATGGGTCACGTCAACAACGCCAAGTACGTGTCCTATCTGGAAGAAGCGCGCGTACGCTGGATCCTCGACATTCCGGGCGTCTCGATGACCGATCGCATCGCGCCCGTGGTCGCCGCCAACAACATCAACTACCGCCGTCCGTTGACCTGGCCGAACGACATCCTGGTAGAACTGTACGTGGATCGGCTGGGCACTAGCAGCGTCACCATCGGTCATCGCATCGTCGACCAGAACGGCGTGCTGTACTGCGACGGCAACGTCGTGGTGGTGTGGATGGATACCCACACAGGCAAGAGCGCGCCGCTGCCGGACGCCGTGCGCAACGCGTCCGTTTGACGACGTCAGGTTCGTCCCTGTGGGAGCGACGTCAGTCGCGAATGCTCTTTGCCGGATCGGAAAGCATCGCGACTGACGTCGCTCCCACAAGCTGCCCTTGGCTTCGAAACGGACAGGCTACGGCGCCGTCCTGCGCACCTCGAAGGTCACCGGCAGGCTGCGGCCGTCCTTCAGCTTGAGCGTGATCACCGGCTTGTCGCCTTCCTTCACCGGGGCGTAGGGCTTGTACAGCATCAGGTGCAGGCCACCGGGCTTGAACTCGACCGATTTGCCGGCGGCGACCGGCAGGGTTTCCAGTTCGCGCATCTTGTTGACGCCATCGACCTGCCGCGATTCATGCAGCGACACCTCGGCGAAGGCCAGGCTGTCGGCGCCGGCGACTTCCACCGCCTTGGCGCAGGTGTTATCGATGCGAAGGAAGCCGGCCATCATCGGCATGGCCGGCGATGGCGGCAGCCGTATCCACGCCTGGCGGGCCGTGGGCAGGCACTCGGCGGCATGGGCGGAGACGCTGCCGGCCAGCAGCGCGACCGGGACGAGAGCGGATACAAGGCGGCGATTCATGCGCCTATCATAGGCCCACACGCCCTTGGAGCAGATGAATGTCCTCGTTGATTGAAACCCGGGACCATGGCAGCGTCCGCGAGATCCGGCTGGCGCGTCCGCCGGTCAACGCCCTCAACACCGAACTGTGCCGCGCCCTGATCCACGCGGTCGATACCGCCGTGGGCGATGGCGTGCGCGGCATCGTGCTGGCCGGCAACCCGAAGATCTTCTCCGCCGGCATGGATGTGCCCTACCTGCTGTCGCTGGGCGAGAACCGGCACGCGCTGATGGACGCCTGGCAGGCGTTCTTCGGCGCGGCGCGCGCACTGGCCGATTCGCGGGTGCCGGTGGCGGCGGCCATCGGCGGCCACGCGCCCGCGGGCGGCTGCGTGCTGGCGCTGTGCTGCGACTACCGGGTGATGGCCCGCAGCGTGGATCCCGCGCGTCCCTTCGGCATCGGCCTCAACGAAACCCAGGTCGGCCTGGTCGCGCCGGAAGGCATCCAGCGACTGATGCGGCGACTGGTCGGCCCGCATCGCGCCGAACGCCTGCTGGTGGCCGGCGAGATGGTGCCGGCCGAGCGTGCGCTGGAACTGGGGCTGGTGGACGAACTGGCCGATCAGGAGCAGGTCGATGCGCGTGCGCTGGCCTGGCTGGAGAACCTGCTGCGCCTGCCCCACCATCCGATGCTGCAGACCCGTGCCATCGCCCGCCGCGACGTGGTGGAAGCGATGTCACCGGAATTCATCCAACTGGACCGCTTCATCGACGCCTGGGACGCGCCCGACACCCAGACCGCGCTGAAGGCGCTGGTGGACAAGCTGAAGAAATAATCGACGGAGAGTGCATACATGGCAGTTCCCACCTACGACAAGTTCATCGAACCCATCCTGCGTTTCCTGGCGAACCATCCGGAAGGTTCCCCGGCCAAGGACGCGCACGATGCAGCGGCGAATGCGCTAGGAATTTCCGAGCAGGATCGCCACGAAGTCCTGCCCAGCGGCGTGCAGCCGATCTATAAGAACCGCGCGGGCTGGGCACATGATCGGCTCAAACGCGCGGGCCTTTCCGCAAGCCCGCGGCACGGCTTCTGGAAGCTCACGGAACAGGGACGCACCTTTGCAACGCGCCATCCCGCACCCTTGAGTACCGACGAACTCGAGCAGATCGCTCTCGGCTACATCGATGTGCGCCTCAAGCCTCAAAGTTCTCCACCCGTGGGGCATCCGACGGCGGCGCCCCACCCGCAGGAGCTAGCCGTGGCAAGTCCCGACGATCGCCTCGGCCAAGCCGTCTCGGAGATCAGAACCACCGTTGCCGCCGCGCTGTTGGAAACTCTCGCGAACGTCTCCCCAACCTACTTTGAAACCATTGTGCTGGATCTGTTGCATCGCATGGGATACGGAACAAGCCGGTCCGATCTCCAACGCGTAGGAGGCTCTGGGGATGGAGGTATCGACGGCGTTATCTCGCTGGACAAACTGGGCCTTGAAAAGGTCTATGTTCAGGCGAAACGTTGGCAGCAGAGCGTAGGACGTCCGGAAGTACAGGCCTTCTACGGCGCATTGGCTGGTCAGCGCGCGAACAAGGGCGTGTTCATCACGACCTCGGCCTACACCACCCAGGCCATCGAGTTCGCAAGATCGGTGGAACGAGTAATCCTGGTCGATGGCGCCCGCCTGGCTGATCTCATGATCGAACACGAGGTAGGTGTTTCTTCCCGCACCCTGCGCATCCCCAAAATCGATAGTGACTACTTCGATGAAGAATCGACCTAAGGGTCGTCCGCCTCACCTCACCCACACTTCCACGCGCTCGTTTCGATAACGCGTGCCGGCGTCGGCGCCGCCGCCCAGTGCGCGGGTGGCGCCCATGCCGATGGATCGCTGCACCGGAATGCCCTGCTTGACCAGATGGTCGGCCACCGTGTCGGCATGCTGGTTGCTGCGCACGGTGGCGATCAGGCGGTTGCTGCCGTCGTCGTGCGAGAAGCCCACCACCGTGACCTGGCGTCCCTGGTTCTGCGGCAGCCGCATGTAGGCGATCAGGCGTTCCAGATCATTCGCACCCCGGCTGTCGAAGAACGTGGTCAGCGACGCCGCGTTGAAGCGCAGGCTCAGCGGCAGGCGCTCGGTGCCGGCCACCGCCTGCCCGTAGGGTTGTGCGGCATCCGGCGCGCGCGGCTGGCTTGCCGGACGCAGCGTCATCGCCAGGAATCCCGCCCGTTCCACCGCCTGCTGCGCTTCGCGGCCGACGCTGTACTGGGCGAAGCTGCGGCCCAGCGCCGACATCAGCGGCCCCCCGTAGAGCCGGTAGCGCCGCACCAGCGGATAGTCCTCGCTCATCACGTTGATCCGGGTCGGCAGGATGGCCAGGCCGCCATCGGCGATGGCGAGCGTGCGGGTGCCGCGCGGGATCGCGCTGGCCACCCCGACCACCGCGACCGCATCCGGATCCGCCGCGACCGCGCGCGCGGCCTGCGCCAGGGTCGCATGCGTCTGCGCGTTCGCGGCCGCCGGCGCCGCCCCCAGCACACGCTCGCGCAGGAAATCGCGGTTGCCGCTGGGCGCGCGCGCCAGATGCAGGTGGATCGGCGCGTTGCGTCCCCCGAGCCCGGACCAGTCGCCGATGCGACCGGTGACCAGCTCGCGCAACTGCGCCACCGACAGGCGGCGGACCGGATTCCGCTCATTGACCACCACCGCCAGGCCGTCGACGGCGACGACGAATTCCTGATCCGGCGATTCGAGGTCCCCCAATTGCCAGGCGGCCTCGCGTTCCGCCGCGTCCGGCGCGCGCGCCAGCATCGCGATCTCGGCGTTCCCCTCGACCAGATCGCTGAACCCCGCCGCCGAGCCGCGCTTGCCGATTTCCACGATCAGCGGCATCCCGTCGCGGGTCGCGCGGATCTCGGTCTGCTGCGCGGATACGGCCTTGCGGCGGATTCCGGTATAGCCGATGTGATGCAGCCAGGATTCGACCATCGCCGGGACCAGCGCGTCGCCCAGCGTATTGGAGCCATGGATGCGCAGACGCTCGGCGGAGCCATCATCCTGCGCGGACGCCGGCAGACAGGCCGGCAACAACAGGCACATCGCCAGTGCGACGCGCGGCAAACGGTGCAGCATCGATCATCCCCCTGTGAAGCGCGGCAGAGTGACCGCGTCCGGTTACAGGGCGATGACGGTGAACGCGACTTCGGAGGGAACGATGACGCCGGACTGATGCCGACAGCGGCGTCAGCGCGCGCCGCGTTCGACCGGACGCGCCGGATCGGTGATCCAGCCGCTCCAGGAACCCGCGTAAACGCGCGCGCCCGACAGGCCGGCGTGTTCGAACGCCAGCAGCAGGTGGCAGGCGGTCACGCCGGAACCACACATGAGCACCAGATCATCCGGCCGCCTTCCGGCCAGCATCGGCGCCAGTTCGGCATGCAGTTCCGCGGCGGGTTTGAACTTGCCGTCGCGCAGGTTGGCGCCGAAAGGACGATTGAGCGCGCCGGGCACGTGGCCGGCCACCGGATCGATGGGCTCGACCTCGCCACGGAAACGCTCGGGCGCGCGGGCATCGAACAACCAGCCGCTGTCCTCGTCGAGGCGCCGGCGCACTTCGTCGGCGTCGGCGATGAGCCGCGCATCGAATCCGGCGGGATACGCCGGGAGGGCGTTGATCCGGGGTGGTTCCGCGGTCTCCGGCAAGCCGCGCGCGCGCCACGCGGCGAGGCCGCCATCGAGCACCGCCACCTGACGGTGGCCCAGCAGCCTCAGCATCCACCACAGCCGTGCGGCGGCCATGCTGCCGTCACCGGCGTCGTACACCACGACCTGATGTTGGGGCCCGATGCCCCACTCGCCGAGGCGTCGGGCAAAAGCGGCATCTTCCGGCAGCGGATGCCGGCCCAGGCCGGAACGCGACAGATCGGACAGATCTTCGTTGAGATCGGCATGCACCGCGCCTGGCAGATGCGACTCCGCGTACGCCGTTCGACCGGCGCCGGGATCCATCAGGGCAAAGCGCGCGTCGACGATCCGCAGGCCGGGATCGTCCAGCGCCGCTGCCAACGCATCCACGTCCACCAGCGTCGTCCAGTGCATCACGCGCCCTCCAGTCGTTGCCTCAGGTTGTACAGGATCGCGGCGGTGGCGCCCCAGATGCGCTGGCCGGGCCAACCGTACTCAAGCACCGCACGGCGACGGCCGCGATAGTCCACTTCCACCCGACGCAGGTTGGCCGGCGCCATCAGGTAATCGAGCGGTACTTCGAACACGTCCGCCACCTCGCCAGGTTCCGGGGTGGCGACGTAGGCCGGATCGATCACCGCGACCACCGGCACCACCCGGAAACCGCTGATCGTCGTGAAGGGATCCAGGAAACCCAGCGGCGCGATCTGGCTGGCGGGAATGGCCAGTTCCTCCCAGGTCTCGCGCAGCGCGGCGGCAACCACGCCCGCGTCTGCCGCCTCGATGCGGCCCCCGGGAAAGCTCACCTGCCCGGCATGGTGGCGCAGGCCATCGGTCCGCTTGGTCAGGATCACCTGCGTGCCCTGCGGGCGCGGCACCAGGCCGGCCAGTACCGCGGCTTCCGCCGGTTCGCCCGGCGGCAACAGGTCCAGCAGTTCCTCGTGGTTCCAGCCGCGCGCGGTGGGTATGTGGTCCAGCGGATGCAGCACGTGATGCAGGCGCGCGGCCTCGGGCAGGCGCTGCTCGAACGGCAGCTTGCCCTGCTCGCGCGCGGGCAGCACCGTTTCCATCAGACGCAGGCGTTCGTCATCGTTCATTCGGGACCAGCGGGCGATCTCGGCGGTCGTGCGCAGACAGCCTTCGCACAGCCCGTCGTCACCCAGGGTACAGACGCCGATGCACGGGCTAAGCACGGCGCGAAAAGCGGAATTCATGAACCTTCATACCTGCGCAGCCTAGCGCGAAAACCGCGCCCGTGCCGCGCAAAACGCACTACGCCGGCCTGGGGCCGGCGTAGCGGGACTGCTGGGAAAAATCGACTGCTGGAATTACTTGGTGCTGAGCAGCTTGATTTCGAAAACCACCGCCACGTTCGGCGGGAAGCCCGTGCGCGGATCCGCGCCGTAGGCCTTGTCCGGCGGCAGCGCGACTTCCCACTTGGCGCCCGACGGCATCTGCAGCAGCACTTCGCGCATGGCCTGCATTTCGATCTCGCTGACCTTCACGTTCGGCATCTGCTGGGCGGGACGCGCCTCGGCCGGCTTCTGGCCGAACGGATACGGACCGGCGACTTCCAGGCTGACCGTGCTGGCCTGGGTCGGCTTGGCGCCGGCGCCGGCTTCGATCACGCGGTACTGCACGCCGCTGGGCAGCGACTGCACGCCCTGCTTGGCCTTGTTCTGGGCCAGGAACTGATCGCTCTTGGTCTTGTTTTCCGCGGCGACCTTGTCGTACTCGGCCTTGGCCTGCTGGGCACGCTGCTGCTCGCGCTTCTGGAACGCTTCCAGCGCGGGCTTGAGCTGATCGGCGGTCAGCGCCGGCTGCTTCTTGGCATACGCATCCTGGAGGCCCTTGATGACGGTGTTGATGTCGAGCTGCTCGCCGCGACCGGTCAGTTCCGCCAGGTTGTTGCCGTAGTCGTAGCCGAAGTAATAGCTCAACTTGCCTTTCTCGGACGTGGTGTCCTGAGCCAGGGCGCTACCGGCCATGGCGAATGCCGCGACAGCGACCACTAACGAACGCAACTTCATCAACGATTTCTCCAGGGTGGTGGTACAGGGCGGACGTACCGCCTCGAATGGACGCGCTAGGATAGCGGCCAGGGCGCTTAACCGCCACTGACAACCGCCGGCTACGACCGACGGGGCGGCCCAAGAGTTCAATTTCACTTAAAATTCACGAATTTACCGGGATTCCCGCGCATGTCCGACACCCCCGTTTCCGTCACCGACCAGGGCGCCATCCGGCGCATCACCGTCAACCGCCCGGACAAACTGAACGCGCTCAACGCGGCCACCCTGGACGCCCTGCTCGTGGCCTTCGAAGCGGCGGCGGCGGACCCGGCGGTACGGGTGGTGGTCCTGACCGGCGCCGGCCCCAAGGCGTTCGTGGCAGGCGCGGACATCGCCGAGATGTCCGCCCTGAGCGCGGTCGAGGGGCGCGACTTCTCCCTGCGCGGCCAACGCCTGATGCGGCGCATCGAAACCCTGCCCAAGCCGGTGATCGCGATGATCAACGGGTTCGCCCTGGGCGGCGGCCTGGAACTGGCGATGGCCTGCCACCTGCGCATCGCCTCGGACAACGCCAAGGTCGGGCAGCCCGAAATCAATCTCGGCCTGATCCCCGGTTTTGGCGGCAGCCAGCGGCTGCTGCGCCTGGCCGGCCGCGCGGCCACGCTGGAACTGTGCCTGCTGGGCGCGCCCATCAACGCCGAACGCGCGTACCAGTTGGGCATCGTCAACAAGGTGGTCGCCGCCGACACGCTGGAAGCCGAAACCACGCAATGGGCCGAACAGTTGGCGCAGGCCGCGCCGCTGGCGCTGCGCGGCAACCTGGACGTCATCCACGTCGGTGGCGAATGCGCGATCGAGGAAGGCCTGCAGTACGAATCGGCGCAGTTCGGCCTGATGTTCTCGACCGAGGACATGCGCGAAGGCACGCGCGCGTTCCTGGAACGCCGCAAGCCGCAGTTCGCCGGCCGCTGAAACCTTCATGGGCGAGGCATCTTCCTCCATCTGCCGGCAGGCCGCGCGCGGGGAAAGCCTGCTGGCGTTGCTGGCGCGGGACGACCTGGATGCCGCCATCGACGCCGGACTGATGGACATCGCGCCCTGCTCCGCGGACTGCGCGTGCGTCACCCGGCTGGCACCCATCTGGGATGCCCAGCGCCGGCTGCGCACGGCATGGGAGGCGCGCGAGCGCCATCGCGCGCGCCAGGCGCGGCTGCTCCGGCGTGCCGCCGAACGCGATGCCCGGCGCATGCCGGCACCGGCGGCGCCGCAGGCACCCCGCCCGTCACTTCCCCCTTCCGCCGCCGCCATCCTGGCGCGCGCCAAGGCGCGTGCGGCGGGAAAAAGCGGTTCCTAGCCGCCGCACACCAAGCCCCTGGAACGCATGACAGAACGCCGCAAACGCCGCAGCCGCACCCTGAGCAAGGCCGAGGTGCAGGAACTGTTCTCGCGCCTGCGCGAACTCAATCCCAAGCCCACGACCGAACTGGAATACAAGACCCCGTTCGAGCTGCTGGTGGCGGTGACCCTGTCCGCGCAGGCCACCGACGTGGGCGTCAACAAGGCCACCCGGCGCCTGTTCCCGGTCGCCAACACCGCGGAAAAGATCCTGGCCCTCGGCGAGGAGGGGCTGAAGAAGTACATCTCGACGATTGGCCTGTACAACGCCAAGGCGAAGAACGTGATCGCCACCTGCCGGATCCTGGTCGAGCAGTATGGTGGCGAGGTACCGCGCTCGCGCGAAGCGCTGGAAGCCCTGCCCGGCGTCGGCCGCAAGACCGCCAACGTGGTGCTGAACACCGCGTTCGGCGAACCGACCATGGCGGTGGACACCCATATCTTCCGCGTCGCCAACCGGACCGGCCTGGCGCCGGGCAAGAACGTGCGCGAAGTCGAGGATGGACTGCTGAAGACGGTCCCGGCCGAATTCCTGCACGACGCCCACCACTGGCTGATCCTGCATGGCCGCTATGTCTGCAAAGCGCGCAAGCCGGATTGCCCGCAATGCGTGATCCGCGATATCTGCCGTTATCCGGACAAGACGGTGGCGGATTGAGGGGGAAGGCAACGATGCATCGCGATGGCGACGGCTTGCCGTGTGCGGCAAGCTGCATGACGGCTATCGGAAGCTGACAGGCGCCTCGGGCGACGTTGGGCGCCTGCCGTCTGCCAGGAGCGAATCCCCCTCGGTCCCCCTTTTTCAAAGGGAGAGGCACAGCCGAGCTTTTACCGAATCCCGGCTTTCAACGGCCGCACGGCCGTTCATCCCGAATCCCCAATCCCGGCCCCGACCGCCATCAAACTGTCATCCCGACGAAATAAGACAGCGTTGTAACAATAACGCAACTTTTACCAACTAGCCTGCGCAGCGTCTTCCACACCTGCCCCAAGGGCTAACCCATGAAACTCTCCCGCAGCACCCTGACTCTCGCACTGCTGGCCGCGGTCGCGGCGCCTGCCGCCCAGGCCGAGATTCCGATCGACGTGATCGGCGGTTCCGAAGTCTCGTTCGAAGGCCTGGTCCAGGCGGACTTCTACAAGTTCGACACCGACACCATCGACTACGGCGCC
This sequence comes from Pseudoxanthomonas sp. PXM04, assembly GCF_014851695.1. Classification (NCBI taxonomy): domain Bacteria; kingdom Pseudomonadati; phylum Pseudomonadota; class Gammaproteobacteria; order Lysobacterales; family Lysobacteraceae; genus Pseudoxanthomonas; species Pseudoxanthomonas sp. PXM04. The sequence goes on along the minus strand of NZ_JACVAG010000001.1, from coordinate 660,254 downwards.
GATTCGTCTTCGGATCTGGATGGCGACGACTACTTGAACGAACTGCGCCGCGCCGAACTGGTGCTCAAGGGCAAGGGCCCGGGCAACATCGAGTGGGTGCTGGGCTATGACGCCAAGGACGACAAGTTCCTGGACGCCAACGTCAAGTACAAGATCGGCGGCAACGCCAACCACTTCCTGCAGATCGGCCAGTTCAAGCAGCCGGGCGCCACCCTGGAAGAACTGTCCAGCACCAAGAACAACGACTTCATCTCCAAGTCGTCGATCACCAACTCGCTGGGCACCCCGCGCCGCCTCGGCCTGCAGTACAACATCGGCGACGCCAACTGGGGCGTGACCGCCAGCTTCTTCGGCCGTGAACTGACCCGCAACCGCGAACATGGCGGCGGCTATTCGGCCCGCGGTTACTGGGCGCCGATCAATGAGGCCGGCAGCATCCTGCACCTGGGCCTGTCGTACACCGACAAGGACACCGATGGCGACGTGATCCGCCTGCGCGCCCGTCCGATGGCCGACATGGTCCCGACCCGCTTTGTCGATACCGGCAGCAGCGGCCTGCGCGCCAGCGACCGCAGCAGCGTGCTCGGCGCCGAAGCCATGTGGGTGAACGGTCCGTTCAAGCTGCAGGGCGAATACATGAAGACCGACGTCAAGCGCTACGGCAGCTTCGACGACTACAGCGGCGACGGCTTCTACGTGTCGGGCCTGTGGAACATCACCGGCGAGACCTGGGGCTACAAGGCCGGCGTGCCGACCACCGGCCTGCCGAGCGACCCGACCAAGGGCATGTGGCAGCTGGGCCTGCGCTACGACACCATCGATCTGACCGACGGCGCGGTGGTCGGCGGCGAGATGGACAGCTGGACCGCCGGCGTGAACTGGTACTGGCGCTCCAACTTCAAGTTCATGCTGAACTACGTCGCGGTCAAGCAGGAGAAGGGCGTGCTGAAGGACGACCCGAACGTGGTCGAAGCCCGCCTGCAGTTCTACTGGTAAGCCGGAACGATCCCGAACGGGATTCGCGGAGGGCGCGGCGCAGGCCGCGCCCTCTTTCGTTTTGCGGGAGGGGGGACCGGGGGAGCGCGGGTATTGTCGGGAAAAGCTCGCGCCGGGACGGCGCTCCTACCTTGGTTTGGTGGAAATCCGTCCGGGTAGGAGCGCCGTCCCGGCGCGAGCTCTTGGCCTCCGTACAAGGGGCTCCCCGACCGGCTGAGGCCCCCGGTCGCCTGTCATCCGGCTGTCATGAAGGCGACATGGCGCTGTCACGCAAACGTCGTGAAATGCACGCCGACGGCACACCGTGCCGCTACGCCACTCCCAGGAGCCATCCGTGTTCAACTCGTTCAAGACCCGCGTCGCCGTGCTGGCCATCGCCGGCGCGCTCTCGGCCCAGGCCGCCGCTGCCGACGTCACCGGCGCCGGTGCGTCGTTCGTCTACCCGGTCATGACCAAGTGGTCGGCCGACTACGCCAAGGCCACCCAGAAGAAGGTCAACTACCAGTCCATCGGTTCCGGTGGCGGTATTGCCCAGATCAAGGCCGGCACGGTCGACTTCGGTTCGTCCGATGCCCCGCTGAAGCCGGACGAGCTGGCCAAGTTCAACCTCGCCCAGTTCCCGTCGGTGATCGGCGGCGTGGTGCCGGTCATCAACGTGCCGGGCGTGCCCTCGGGCGCGCTGAAGCTCGACGGCGACCTGCTGGCCGACATCTTCCTGGGCAAGGTGAAGATGTGGAACGACCCGCGCATCGTCGCGCTCAACGGCGGCGTGCAGCTGCCGGCGCAGAAGATCACCGTCGTCCACCGTTCCGACGGTTCGGGCACCACCTTCAACTTCGTCAACTACCTGTCCAAGGTCAGCGGCGAGTGGAAGAGCCAGGTCGGTGAAGGCACCTCCGTGCAGTGGCCGACCGGCATCGGCGGCAAGGGCAACGAAGGCGTCGCCGCGTACGTCAAGCAGATCAAGGGTGGCATCGGCTACGTCGAACTGTCCTACGCGCTGCAGAACAAGATGGCCTACTCGCGCCTGAAGAACGCCGCCGGCAACTACGTGCTGCCCAGCGACGAGACCTTCTCGGCCGCCGCCGCCAGCGCCGAATGGGGTACCGCCAAGGATTTCTACCTGGTGATGACCAACGCCCCGGGCGCCAATTCCTGGCCGATCACCGCGACCAACTTCATCCTGGTCAGCAAGCAGCCGAAGAACCCGGCCGGCACCAAGGCCACCCAGGAATTCTTCAGTTGGGTCTACGCCAACGGCGACGGCCAGGCCAAGGCGCTGGACTACGTCCCGCTGCCGGATCCGCTGGTCAAGCAGATCGAAACCTACTGGTCGCAGAACCTGAAGTAATCCTCTCCCCGATCCCGGCCGCGTACCCCTCTCTCCCGCGCGGTCGGGATCCCCTCTCTCAAACCAACTGGCATCTTTGTCCAAGCGGGCCTTCTGGCCCGCTTTTTTTATGCCGCGGAAAATCTCCCTTCCCCTGCGGTAGGAGCGGCCTCCGGCCGCGAGCTTTTCCGCGCCAATCGGAGGACCCTGTCCTCACCTCATCCAGGGTCACCGGGTACCGACCAGGCGGCGGGTCGGAAGAGCTCGCGCCGGGGACGGCGCTCCTACCTCCCGGTCCGTGGCGAGTGCCGGAAATCCGACGCCGGCCACAATGTCATCACGCTGTAACAAAAACATCATTTCATAGCCGGCATGACACAAACCGCCCACGTTATGGAGCCCGCCATGTCCTTCGCTTCGCCGGTCCGCCTCGCGGCCCTCGCCGTCGCCGCCACCCTGTTCGTCGCCGGCTGCAAGCCCGCCTCCGACGCCCCGGCGGCCTCCGGCACCACGCCTGCCGGCCAGGACGCCGGCACCGGCGCGGCCAAGGTGACCGCCGAGATCACCGGCGCGGGCGCCTCGTTCATCTATCCGCTGATGGCCCGCTGGTCCAGCGACTACAACCAGAGCACCGGCGCCAAGATCAACTACCAGTCGATCGGTTCCGGCGGCGGCATCGCCCAGATCAAGGCGGCCACGGTCGATTTCGGTTCCTCCGACAAGCCGCTGTCGCCGGAAGAACTGGCGCAGGCCGGCCTGGGCCAGTTCCCGTCGGTCATAGGCGGCGTGGTTCCGGTCATCAATGTCGCCGGCATCGAGTCCGGCCAGCTCAAGCTGAGCGGCCCGGTCCTGGCCGACATCTTCCTCGGCAAGATCACCACCTGGAACGACCCGGCCATCGTCGCCCTCAACGCCGGCCTGAAGCTGCCGGCCGAGAAGATCAACAGCGTGCACCGCTCCGACGGCTCGGGCACCACCTTCAACTTCGTCAACTACCTGTCCAAGGTCAGCCCGGAGTGGAAGAGCAAGGTGGGCGAAGGCACCTCGGTGAACTGGGCCGGCGGTGTCGGCGGCAAGGGCAACGAGGGCGTGGCCGCCTACGTGCGCCAGCTGAAGAACTCCATCGGCTACGTCGAACTGGCCTACGCCGAGCAGAACAAGATGGCCTACGCCTCGCTGCAGAACGCCGCGGGCAACTTCGTGCAGCCGACCGCGGAAAGCTTCGCCGCCGCCGCCGCCAGCGCCGACTGGGCCGGTGCCAAGGACTTCAACCTGGTGATCACCAACGCGCCGGGCGCGGACGCCTGGCCGATCACCGCGACCAACTTCATCCTGGTCTACAAGCAGCCCAAGGATGCGGCGCGCGCGAAGAACACGCTGGACTTCTTCAAGTGGGCCTACGAACAGGGCAAGCCGCAGGCCGAACAGCTGGACTACGTGCCGCTGCCGCCGGAACTGGTGAAGCAGGTCGAAGCGTACTGGGCGGCGGAAATCAAGCTCTGATCCGTGCCCCGCGCGTGGCCGCCTGACCGCGGCCACGCCTCCCCCCACGCAACGCCGGCCCGGACTTCCCGACCGCATGAATACCGCCGCCCTCCCCGCTTCCCTGGTCGATCTGCGCACCGCCCGTGACGCGCGCGCCGATCGCCTGTTCCGCTGGACGCTCACCGCCGCCGGCCTGTTCGTCCTGATCTCCCTGATCGCCGCCGCCTTGTCGATGCTGTGGGGCGGCCGCGAAGCCCTGCAGACTTTCGGCCTGGGCTTTTTCACCAGCACCGAATGGAACGTGGGCACGCGCGAGTTCGGCGCGCTGGTGCCGATCTACGGCACCCTGGTCAGCGCCACCATCGCGATGGTGATCGCGGTGCCGGTCAGCTTCGGCATCGCGCTGTTCCTGACCGAGGTCGCGCCCACCTGGATGCGCGGGCCGGTCGGCATGGCGATCGAACTGCTGGCCGGCATCCCCTCGATCATCTACGGCATGTGGGGCCTGTTCGTACTGGCGCCGCAACTGAGCGAATACGTCTATCCGTGGATTGACGAGAACCTGGGCCAGATTCCCGGCATCGGCCTGCTGTTTTCCGGCCCGCCGCTGGGCATCGGCATGCTGACCGCCGGCCTGGTGCTGGCGATCATGGTCATCCCGTTCGTGTCCTCGGTGATGCGCGAAGTGTTCCTGACCGTGCCCAGCCGGCTGAAGGAATCGGCCTACGCGCTCGGTTCGACCCGCTGGGAAGTGATGTGGGACATCGTGCTGCCCTACACCCGCTCGGCGGTCATCGGCGGCGTGTTCCTCGGCCTGGGCCGCGCGCTCGGCGAGACCATGGCGGTGACCTTCGTCATCGGCAACGCCTACGCGATCAGCGCGGCGCTGCTGGAACCGGGCACCTCGATCGCGGCGACCATCGCCAACGAATTCGCCGAAGCCACCGACCCGCTGCACCGCGGCTCGCTGCTGCTGCTGGGCTTCACCCTGTTCCTGCTGACCTTCATCGTGCTGGCCGCCGCCCGCCTGATGCTGCGCCAGCTCGCCAAGCGCGAGGGCAACTGACATGTCCGCCTCCCTGTACACCTGGCGCAAGGTCAAGAACGTCATCGCGCTGACCCTGTCGATCGCCGCGGCGATCTTCGGCCTGATGTGGCTGGTCTGGATCCTGTGGACCACGATCACCAAGGGTCTTGGCAGCCTGAACCTGGACCTGTTCACCATGATGACGCCGCCGCCGAATGAACCCGGCGGCCTGCTCAACGCCATCTTCGGCAGCGTGGTGATCAGCCTGCTGGCGATCGTGCTCGGCACGCCGATCGGCATCGCCGCCGGCACCTACCTGGCCGAGTACGCCAACAAGCATTGGCTGGGCGAGACCATCCGCTTCGTCAACGACATCCTGCTGTCGGCGCCGTCCATCGTGCTGGGCCTGTTCATCTACACCGTGATGGTGGCGCAGATGGGACACTGGTCCGGCCTGGCGGGCGCGGTCGCGCTCGCCTTCATCGCCCTGCCGGTGATCGTCCGTACCACCGACGAGATGCTGCGGCTGGTGCCGCAGCAGATGCGCGAAGCCGCGCTGTCGCTGGGCGTACCGCAATGGAAGGTGACCACCCAGGTGCTGCTGCGCTCGGCCCTGCCCGGCGTGGTGACCGGCGTGCTGCTGGCGCTGGCGCGCATCAGCGGCGAAACCGCGCCGCTGCTGTTCACCGCCTTCAACAACCAGTTCTGGAGCACCGACCTGATGCAGCCGATGGCCAACCTGCCCATGGTCATCTACCAGTACGCCATGAGCCCGTACGACTCCTGGAACTCGCTGGCCTGGGCCGGTGCGTTCCTGGTGACCGCGCTGGTGCTGCTGCTCAGTCTGTTGGCCCGGACCATCCTCCTGCGAAACAAGGTGACCCATGAATGACGTGGCCCGTATCTCGGTCGCGACCCCACAGCGCGAAGTCGAGGCCGGCGCGCCGGCCCGCGTGAAGCTGGCGGCCAAGAACCTGGATTTCTACTACGGCGGTTTCCATGCCCTGAAGGGCATCAACCTGGAGATCCCGGAAAAGCGGGTCACCGCGCTGATCGGCCCGTCCGGCTGCGGCAAGTCGACACTGCTGCGGATCTTCAATCGCATCTATTCGCTGTACCCGAAGCTGGAAGCCAAGGGCGAGGTGCTGCTGGACGACCAGAACATCCTGGATCCCAAGTACCCGATGAACCGCCTGCGCAGCAAGGTGGGCATGGTATTCCAGAAGCCGGTGCCGTTCCCGATGACGATCTATGAAAACGTCGCCTACGGCATCCGCCACCACGAGCGCATCGGCCGTGCCGACATGGACGTGCGCGTGGAGCAGGCCCTGCGCCAGGCGGCGCTGTGGGACGAGGCGAAGGACAAGCTGAAGCAGAGCGCGCTGGGCCTGTCCGGCGGCCAGCAGCAGCGCCTGTGCATCGCCCGCGCGGTCGCCCTGCGTCCGGACGTGATCCTGCTGGACGAGCCGACCTCGGCGCTGGATCCGATCTCGACCAGCAAGATCGAACAGCTGATCGAGGAGCTGAAGCAGGACTACACCATCGCGATCGTCACCCACAACATGCAACAGGCCGCGCGTGTTTCCGACTACACGGCCTTCATGTACCTGGGCGAGCTGATCGAGCACGATGCCACTGCGACGATCTTCTCCAAGCCCAGCAAGCAGCAGACCGAGGATTACATTACGGGACGTTTCGGATGAAACGCCCCGCGGGATTGGGGATTCGGGATTGGGGATTCGCAAGCACGACTCCCCGCCCCTCCCCGCTCCCGTCCGCTCCTGCCCATCCCGAATCCCCAATCCCCAATCCCGGCCCTCATCCATGAACACCCAACCGCACGAGCACATTGTGAAAAGTTACGACGAAGAACAGCGCCGGCTGGTGGCCGAGATCGTGCGCATGGGCGAGATCGCCGTGGCGCAGCTGGAAGCCGCCCTCGATGTCATTGAACGCCGCGACGACCGCGCCGCCCAGCGCATCATCGCCAACGACGAGGCCATCGATACGCTGGAACAGCAGATCAGCCATGACGTGATGCACCTGGCCCTGCGCGGCCCGATGGCGCGCGACCTGCGCGAGATTCTCGCCGGCCTGCGCATCCCGGCGGACATCGAGCGGATCGGCGACTACGCCGCCAACGTGGCCAAGCGCTCCATCGCCCTCAACGTCTCGCCGCCGATGCCGCAGATCACCGGCCTGCGCGCGCTGGGCAAGCTGGCCGCGCAGCAGGTGCGCGAAGTGCTGGTGGCCTACCAGAACAACGACGACGCCCACGCCCTGCAGGTCCGCGAACGCGACGCCGAACTGGACGCCCATTACACCGCGCTGTTCCGCGAGCTGCTGACTTACATGATGGAAGACCCGCGCAACATCACCCCGTGCACGCACCTGCTGTTCATGGCCAAGAACCTGGAACGCATCGGCGACCACGCGACCAACATCGCCGAGAACGTGTGGTTCCTGATCCACGGCGACCAGCCGCTGCCGGCCCGCGACAAGCGCGACGAGACCAGCACCACCGGCGCGATCTGATCCCTGCTCCAGGGCTGAATAGCGGCTGACCCAATCCGGGGGCGGGCGAATCCTTTCGCCCGCCCCCGTTCTCTTTCCAGCTGGCGGACATGGCGCGGACGCGCGATGCTGACCGACGGAGAACGACGACGGATGAGTGGAGCAGCCATCGCAAGCATCGAGGACCTGATGGCCGCGCGCGCCGGCGACGCGGCGGCGTTGCAGCGCGTGCTGGCGATTTCGCGGCAGAACCTGCGTCGCTACGCGGAATACCATTGCGTGGTCAACGACGCCGAGGACGCGGTGCAGGAGAGCCTGCTGCTGGTATCCCGCCGGATCGGCGACCTGCGCGCGGTCGAGGCCTTCACTTCCTGGCTGTTCCGCATCGTCAAGCGGGAGTGCAACCGGCTCAAGCGCGGCCTGCGCCTGTTGACCGGAGAGGCGGTGACCGAGGACCTGCTGCCTCCCATCCATTTCGAACCGGTCGAACTCGGCCATGACGTCGCGCGGGTGCTGGAAACGCTTCCAGCCCACTACCGCCAGATCCTCCTGCTGCGCGACCTGGAAGGCATGACCATCGAAGAGCTTGCCGAACAGCTGCAGCTGACCCCGCAGGCGGTCAAATCCCGCCTGCACCGGGCCCGCGCGCTGGCCCGCGAATACCTCGGCGCAGACCCCACACTTCCCTAACAACGCCGGATTACACTGGCGCCCCCTGCCGTGCGGAACCCCCGCACCTCAACTGGAGAAACTGCAATGTCCAAGTCCAACCAGAAGCCCGTCGCCCTCGCCATGTGCACCGCGCTGGCCGGCGGAATCGTTCTCGCGGGTTCGGCTTTCGCGATGGAACCGCTCTCGCAGGGTTACCTGCTTGCCGCCCAGGATGCCAAGGCCGCCGATGCCAAGACGGCCGAGGGCAAATGCGGTGAAGGCAAGTGCGGCATCGAGAAGGCCGACACCGACAAGGACGGCAAGGTCTCCAAGGCCGAGTTCGAGACCGCCCATCCCGGCAAGAGCGACAAGTTCACCGCCATCGACACCAACAAGGACGGCTTCATCGATGCCGCCGAGGCCAAGGCTCATCACGAGGGCAAGTGTGGTGAAGGCAAGTGCGGCGGCGACAAGAAGGATGGCGCCAAGGCCGACGGCAAGGCCGCGCACGAAGGCAAGTGCGGCGAAGGCAAGTGCGGCGGCGCGGCCTGATCCGACCGGCCCGTGTTCCGTGCCCTCCCCCGTCCGGGGGAGGGTGATGGCCGGGCCACCGCTTCCCCGCTGCCGACGTGGTTTCCTCCCACCTGTCTCCCGCGCCCGTCTCCGCCGGCCTCGGCCTGCGCCGCGCGCTGCTGGATCAATTGCTGGCCGCCGCGCCCGGCGATTTCGATTTCCTCGAATGCGCGCCGGACAACTGGATCGGCGTGGGCGGACGCCTGGGCGAAGCGCTGGAACAACTCACCTCGCGCGTGCCGCTGACCTGCCATGGCCTGTCGCTGTCACTGGGAGGTGTCGAACCGCTGGACGATACCTTCCTGGCGCGCACCCGCCGTTTCCTGGATCGCCACCAGGTCGCGCTGTACAGCGAACACCTGAGCTACTGCGCCGACGATGGCCATCTCTACGATCTGATGCCGATTCCGTTCACCGAGGAAGCGGTGCACCACGTCGCCGCCCGCATCCGCCAGGTGCAGGACGCGCTGGGCCGGCGCATCGCGGTGGAGAACGTGTCCTACTACGCGGCGCCGTACCAGGCCATGGCCGAAGTCGATTTCGTCAACGCGGTGCTGGACGAAGCCGACTGCGATCTGCTGCTGGACGTCAACAACATCTACGTCAACGCGATCAACCACGACTATGACGCGCACGGCTTCCTTGCGCGCATGCCGTCGCGGCGCATCGCCTCGTACCACATCGCCGGCCACTACGACGAGGCCGACGATCTGAAGATCGACACCCATGGCGCCGACGTGAAGGAAGACGTCTGGACGCTGCTGGCGGACGCCTATCGCCTGCATGGCGTGCGCCCGACATTGCTGGAACGCGACTTCAACTTCCCGCCGCTGGCGACGCTGCTGGGTGAACTCGGCCGCGTCCGCGAATTGCAGGCGCGGGCGGCCCCGCGCGAGAGCGCGCATGGCTGAGCATCTGCGCGAGCAGCAGTTCGCGTTCGCGCGGCACCTGCGTGATCCGCAGCGGTATCCCGCGCCGCCCGGCATCGAGGATCGCCGCATGGCGATCTACCGGGATCTGTTCTTCAACAACATCGAAGGCTTGCTGGCCGGCAATTTCCCGGTCATCCGCCAGACCCTGGGCGATACGGACTGGCGCGCACTGGTACGCGGATTCTATGCGAGGCACCGCAGCCACACGCCGCTGTTTCCGGAGGTGGCGCGGGAATTCATCCGCTTCCTGCAGGATTGCCCGGTCCGCGAAGACGCGCCCTGGCTGGCCGAACTGGCGCATTACGAATGGGTGGAACTGGCCTTGCAGATCAGCGACGAGCCCGCGCCGCGCCATGATCCGGATGGCGATCTGCTGGACGGCATGCCCGTCACTTCGCCATGGGCGTGGGCGCTCGCCTACCAGTGGCCGGTGCCGCGCATCGGGCCGGAGTACCGGCCGTCGGTACCGCCAGCCACCCCAACCCTGCTGCTCGTTCGCCGCGACCCGGACCACGCGATCCGTTTCGCGGATCTGTCGCCGCTGGTCTATCGCCTGTTCGAGCTGCTCGGCGAACGTCGCCTGAGCGGCCGCCAGGCCCTGCGGCAACTGGCGGCCGAAGCCGGCGTACCGGCCGATGACGGCTTCATCGCGCAAGGCGAGGCGATGCTGGTGCGGATGCGCCGCGAAGGCAGCCTGCTGGGTACCGCCCTGCCCGGCTGAGTTCGTCGCCGCGCGACCATCGGCTGCCCGCCGGTTTCGATATCGGGTACGGCGCGCGGCACCAATCCGCATTCATCCGCGCGCAGCAAAAGCGTCGTCGCGCTCTGCTACCCTGTCGCCCATGAACGCCGCCGAGTTGCCCGCCACCACGCCCATGGCCCGCCGCTTCCGCGGCTACCTGCCGGTGGTGGTGGACGTGGAGACCGGCGGCTTCGACTGGAACCGCCACGCCCTGCTGGAACTGGCGGCGGTGCCGATCGAGCTCGACGAGAACGGCCTGTTCGTGCCCGGCCAGACCACCAGCGCGCACCTGCATCCCGCGCCCGGGCTGGACATCGATCCGAAATCACTGGAAATCACCGGCATCGTCCTGGATCACCCGTTCCGCTTCGCCAAGCCCGAGCGCGAGGCGCTGGATCACGTGTTCGCGCCGGTGCGCGCGGCGGTCAAACGGCACGGCTGCCAGCGCGCGATCCTGGTCGGCCACAACGCGCATTTCGATCTCAACTTCCTCAATGCCGCGGTGACCCGGGTCGGCCACAAGCGCAACCCGTTCCACCCCTTCAGCGTGTTCGACACGGTGACCCTGGCCGGCGTGGCTTACGGCCAGACCGTGCTGGCGCGCGCGGTGCAGGCCGCCGGTTTCGAGTGGAGCGCCGAAGACGCGCACTCGGCGGTGTACGACGCCGAGCAGACCGCGCGGCTGTTCTGCAAGATCGCCAACGCCTGGCCTTCGCCGGTCTGATTCCTCGCCCGCGATGCGCCCGGCGCTTCTTCCAAGCCGGAGCATGCGATGTACGAAGCAATCCCGGGATGGCTGCATTACCTGCCCTGGCTCGGCTTCCTGCTGTACTGGATTGCCAGCGCGCGCGACACCAAGCCGGTCGTCCGCGCCGAGCCGCTGTGGCTGCGCCTGTGCGCCTACTGGTTGCCGCTGGCGCTCGCCATCGTGCTGCTCGGCCCCGGCGAATGGTTCGGCGACAGCCTGTTGCAGGAGCGGTTCGTCCCGAAGAACGTTTCGGTCAAAACGGTCGGCCTGCTGTTGACGCTGGCCGGGCTTGGCCTGGCGTGTTGGGCGCGGTTCCTGCTCGGCCGCAACTGGAGCAGCGAAGTGCAGATCAAGCGCGACCATGAACTGATCCAGGCGGGGCCATACCGCCATGTGCGCCATCCGATCTACAGCGGGCTCCTGCTCGCCTTCCTCGGCACCGCCATCGCGGTGGGCGACTGGCGCGGCCTGCTGGCCCTGGCCATCGTCGCCGCCTCGTTCTGGTACAAGCTGCGCCACGAGGAGCGCTGGCTGCGCGAACGCTTCGGCGAGCCTTATCTCGCCTACCAGCGTCGTACCCGCGCGCTGATTCCGGGACTGTTCTGATGACCGCTCGCCTGGACGCACGCCACGCCGACATCACCACCCTGGCGATGGACGCGATCGTCAACGCGGCGAACAGCTCGCTGTTGGGGGGCGGTGGCGTGGACGGCGCGATTCATCGCGCCGCCGGGCCGGCGCTGGTCGCCGAATGCCGCCTGCTGGGCGGCTGCAAGACCGGCGACGCGAAGATCACCGGCGGCCATCGCCTGCCGGCGCGGCATGTCATCCACACGGTGGGGCCGGTCTGGCGTGGCGGCGATCACGATGAAGCGGCGTTGCTCGCTTCCTGCTACCGGCGCAGCCTGCAACTGGCGCGCGCGCACCGCCTGCGCAGCATCGCGTTCCCGTGCATCAGCACCGGTATCTTCGGCTTTCCCGCGGAACCGGCCGCGCGCATCGCGGTCGACACCGTGCGGGTGGAACTCGCCGGGGAGGAAATGCCCGACCTCGTGCTTTTCTGCTGTTTCTCCGCGGACGACCTGGCGATCTACCGACGCCTGCTGGCATCCGGCTGATCCGCGCGAAGTCGCGGGTTGTCAGCCCTCGCCCGCGCCGGGCTCATGCACCGGCGCCCGCGCGGTCATCGCGGTGCCGGCGGAGGCCAGGATGATCGCGCCGATCGCCAGCCACTGCATTCCGCTGAGCTGCTCGTGCAGGAACAGCAGGCCGGACATCGCGCCGAACGCGGGCTCCAGGCTCATCAGCATGCCGAAGGTGCGGGTCGGCAGCCGCGTCAGCGCGACCATTTCCAGGCTGTACGGAATCGCCGTCGACAGCAGCGCGACCGCCAGCGCCACCGGCAACAACGCCGGCGACAGCAGATCGGTGCCGGCATGGGCGATGCCGAACGGCACCGCGACCGCGGCGGCGATGATCGATCCCAGCGCCACGGTCTGCGGGCCGTGTTCGGCGCCGGCCTTCTGTCCGAACAGGATGTACAGCGCCCAGCACAGGCCCGCGCCCAGCGCATAGGCCATGCCGACCGGATCCAGCGCCTGCTCCTGCCCCTTCGGCAGCAGCATCAGCAGGCCGGCGACCGCCAGCGCGACCCAGGCCACGTCCCGCAGCCGGCGCGAGCCGAACAGCGCGACCGCCAGCGGGCCGGTGAACTCCAGCGAGATCGCGATGCCCAGCGGAATGGTTTCCAGCGCCTTGTAGAACAGCAGGTTCATCAGGCCCAGCGACGCGCCGTAGACCAGCAACGCCGGCCATTGGTCGCGCTGGACCCGCACCCGCCACGGCCGGAACGCCACCGCCAGCAGCACGGTCGCCACGCCCAGGCGCAGCGCGGTCGCGCCAGCGGCGCCCACGGCCGGGAACAGGCTCTTGGCCAGCGAGGCGCCGAGCTGGATGGACGCCATCGCAATCAGCAGCAAGCCAATCGGCAGCCACAGCGAGTGATGGGAGGAGGTACGGACGGTGTTCACGACATGACCTGCGATCGCCGGGCCCGGCTTGGGTCGGCGCTTGAGGAGGAGGATTAGGTGCACTATATTGCACAAGGGCAGCTTAACCGCTGTGCAACATATTGCGCAATTACTTCATGAGCGTTCTGGAACACGTCGCCGAAAACGTCCGCCGCCTGCGCCAGGCCGCGGGCCTGAGCCAGCAGGCCCTCGCCGACGCCTCCGAGGTCAGCCGGCGCATGCTGGTCGGCATCGAGTCGGGCGACGCCAACGTCAGCCTCAACACGCTGGATCGGATCGCCGAGGCGCTGGGGGTGAAGTTCGCGGATCTGGTCCAGGCGCCGGTCGGGGCCAGCCGCGAGCGCATCGAAGCCCTGGCCTGGAGCGGCCGCGATCCCGCCTCGCAGGCGGTCCTGCTGGCCAGCGTTCCGGCCCGCGGCGAAGTCGAATTCTGGTCCTGGACCCTGATGCCGGGCGAGCGTTACACCTCGTTCGCCGATCCGGCCGGCTGGCACGAGATGTTCTACATCATCGAAGGTTGCCTGACCTTGGAATTGCCGGAAGGCGAACAGCGGATCGACGCGGGCGATTTCTTCGTCTTCCCCAGCGATCGCGACTACGCCTACCGCAACGGCGGCACCGTTCCGCTGCGTTTCGTCCGCAACGTGGTGCACTGAGCCCGCAGCGGAATCTCAGCGCGGGCGGATGCCGTACTTCGCCAGGATGGCCCGCACGCGGTCCAGCGGAATTGCCTCGACCGTCTGGCCATTGCCGTGCGTGGTGGTGGCCATGAACAGCGAGTTGTAGATCGCTTCCTCCACCGCCTCGGTGGTGGCCTGGAACACCGCGCTCATTTCGTCGTTGGCCAGTTCGGTGGTGGTGCGGCGAGGTTCGCCGAAGCGGCGGCGCACCGATTCGGCGGTGGAGAATGCCAGCGCATAGTCGCCGCTGCCATTGGAGGCCGAACTGCCGGTCCTGCCCAACCCCATCATCGCGCGGGAGGCAACCCGGCCGAGGTTGCGATCGCCCAGCGGCGCATCGGTGGCGATGATGAGGATGATCGACCCGTCACCGCGATCGTCGGCCAGCCCCGGATCCGGCAGCTTGGCGGCGACCGCTTCCTGGAAGGCGAACCGTTCCAGCTCACGGCCGACCGGCGCGCCCTGCACCTGCAACACGCCGCCGAAGTTGCTCTGCACCAGCACGCCCACCGTCCAGCCACCCAGCGAGGCCGGCAACACCCGCGACGAGGTTCCGATGCCGCCTTTCCAGCCGAAGGCGACCGTGCCGGTGCCGGCGCCGACACTGCCTTCCTGCACCGGTCCGCCACGGGCGCCGGTCAAGGCCTCGCGCACCGCCTCGGCCGTCACCGGTCGCGCGCGGATGTCGTTCAGGCCGCCATCGTTAGTCTCGCCCACCACCGGATTGATCGATTGCACCTGCAGCATGTCCGGTTGTTCCAGCAGCCACGCCGCCATCGCGTCGGCGGCCTTCCACACGCACAGCGTGCAGGTCAGCAGAATCGGGGTTTCCAGTTCGCCCAGTTCGTTCACCTGGGTGGCGCCGATGAACTTGCCGAAACCGTTGCCGACATGCAGCGCCGCCGGAACCCGCGAACGGTAGGCGTTCCCGGCATGCGGCAGGATCGCGGTGACGCCGGTGCGCACGCGCTCGCCCTCGCGCAGGGTCACCTGCCCCACCCGTACCCCGGCCACGTCGGTGATGGCGTTATGCGTGCCGGTGGGGAAGATGCCCGGCGCCACGCCCAGATCACGGGCGCGCACGCGTTCGGACGACTGCGCCGACGCGGCACAGGCAGCTGACATCAGCAGGGCGACGGCGAGCAGCCGCGCGAGGACGGAACGGAAGGGGCGCATGGTAGGCATGCGCGCCATCCTATCGTCTTCGCCGCCGACGCGGCTCAGCCCAGGCGCTGGCGGACCGCCTCGAACAGGGTGATGCCGGCGGCCACCGACACGTTGAGGCTTTCGATGTCGCCCGGCATCGGGATCTTCACCAGGCCGTCGCAGTGCTCGCGGGTCAACCGGCGCAGGCCATCGGCCTCGCCACCGAGCACCAGCGCGACGTTGCCACGCAGGTCGGTGGCGTACAGCGACGCGTCGGCTTCGCCGGCCAGGCCGTAGATCCACACGCCCTGCTTCTGCAGATCCCGCAGGCAGCGCGAAAGATTGGTCACCGCCACCACCGGAATCCGATCCGCCGCGCCGGCCGAGGTCTTGCGCACGGTCGCGTTGACCGTGGCCGACTTGTCCTTCGGAATCACCACCGCGGTCACCCCAGCCGCCGCCGCGCTGCGCAGGCAGGCGCCGAGGTTGTGCGGATCCTGCACGCCATCCAGCACCAGCAGCAGCGCCTTGCCTTCGGCCGCCTCGACCAGGCCTTCCAGTTCGTTCTCGTCCCAGGTCCGCGCGGCCGCATAGCGCGCGGCGACGCCTTGATGGCGCACGCTGCCGCCAACGCCGTCCAGCGCCTGCGCGGTCACCCGCCGCACCTCGATGCCCTTGCGGCGCGCGTTCTCCTCGATCTCGGTCAGGCGCGCGTTCTTGCTGCCGCCCTCGACCAGGACCTCGCGCACGTTATCGGCATCGTTCTCGATGGCCGAGGCCACCGCGTTGACGCCGACAATCCATTGGTTCTGTTTGCTCATTTTGATTGGGGATTCGGGATGAGGGATTCGGGATGGGGACACGTCCTGGAAGATCCGCGGCAAGCCA
Source organism: Pseudoxanthomonas sp. PXM04 (assembly GCF_014851695.1). Lineage (NCBI taxonomy): Bacteria > Pseudomonadati > Pseudomonadota > Gammaproteobacteria > Lysobacterales > Lysobacteraceae > Pseudoxanthomonas > Pseudoxanthomonas sp. PXM04. Next base: position 644,512 of record NZ_JACVAG010000001.1, on the reverse strand, counting down.
CCAATCCCCAATCCCGAATCCCCAATCCCGGCTATTCAGTACGCCTGCTTCTTGCGCTTCGCCGGCTGGCCGCGCGGCGGGGGCGCCGGCACGCCCTGCTCCGCCTTGTCCTCGACCAGGCGGAAGTCGATCTTGCGCTCTTCCAGGCTGGCCTTGAGCACGATGATGCGCACGCGATCGCCCAGCCGGTACTGCTTGCCGCGGCGTTCGCCGGACAGGGTCTTGCGGATGGGATCGAAGTGGTAATAGTCGTGCGGCAGCTGGGTGACGTGGACCAGACCGTTGACCTTGGATTCGTCCAGTTCGACGAACAGGCCGAAGCTGGTCACACCGCTGATGACGCCTTCGAACTGGCCGCCGATGTGCTTTTCCATCCACGCCGCGCGGTAGCGCTCGTCGACCTCGCGTTCGGCCTCGTCGGCACGGCGCTCGCGCTCGGAGCATTGCAGCGCCAGCGCGGCCATCTCGTGCGGCGGATACAGGTACTTGTCGGGCTTGCCGCCCTTGAGCGCGTACTTGATCGCACGGTGCACCAGCAAGTCCGGATAGCGCCGGATCGGCGAGGTGAAATGCGCGTACGCCTCCAGCGCCAGGCCGAAGTGGCCGACGTTGTCCGGCGCGTAGACCGCCAGGCTCTGGCTGCGCAGCAGCACCGATTCCAGCAATGCGGCATCCGGACGGTCGCGGATCTTCTTCAGCAGCCTGGTGTAGTCGCGCGGCTGCACCTTGCCCCAGGCCGGCAGGCTCAACTTGAATTCCTTGAGGAACTCCAGCAGATCCTCGAACTTGGATTCCGGCGGCTTCTCGTGGATGCGGTATGGCGCGGGAACGCGTTTCTGCAGCAGGTACTTCGCCGCCTCCACGTTCGCCGCGATCATGCATTCCTCGATCAGCTTGTGCGCGTCGTTGCGCTGGAGCATGCCCGCCTGGGTGACCTCGCCGCGGTTGTCCAGCACGAAGCGGACCTCGGAGGATTCGAACTCGATCGCGCCGCGCTGCTGGCGCGCCTTGGCCAGCACCTGGTACAGCTGGTGCAGGCGCTCGACCTGCGGCAACTGCGCGCCGACCTGGCGCTTCGCCTCCTCGTCGTCCAGGCCGACCGCGTTCCAGACCTGGGTATAGGTCAGGCGCGCATGCGAGTTCATCACCGCTTCGTAGAACTTGGAGCGGGTGACCTGGCCGTCGTGATCGATCTGCATGTCGCAGACGAAACACATGCGATCGACCTTCGGGTTCAGCGAGCAGATGCCGTTGGACAGGGTCTCCGGCAGCATCGGCACCACGAAACCGGGGAAGTACACCGAGGTCGCGCGCTTCTGCGCCTCGTCGTCCAGCGGCGTCCCGGGACGGACGTAATGCGACACGTCGGCGATGGCGACGATCAGGCGGAAGCCGGTACGGCTGGTCTCGCAGTAGACCGCGTCGTCGAAATCCTTGGCGTCCTCGCCATCGATGGTGACCAGCGGCACGGCGCGCAGATCCACGCGTCCGTCCAGCATGCCTTCCTCCACCACCAGCGGCACGGCGGTGGCCTCGGCCAGCACTTCCGGCGGGAACTCGTGGGGAATGTCGTGGCCGTGGATGGCGGCTTCCACCACCAGCGACGGCGTCAGCTTGTCGCCAAGCACCGCCAGAATCCTGCCGATGGGCGGACGCCGCGCGTCCGGCGGCTGGGTCAGTTCGCAGACCACCAACTGGCCGTCGCGCGCACCCTGGGTCGCGTCCGGCGGAATCTGCACGTTGCGTTGCACGCGCTTGTCATCCGGCGCCACGTAGGCGATGCCGGCTTCGAAACCGAAGCGCCCGATCAAGCGGGTCAGGCGGTGTTCGAGCACCCGCGCGATGCTGCCTTCGCGGCGGCCGCGGTGATCGATGCCGGTGACGTTGGCCAGCACGCGATCCCCGTGCATCACCTTGCGCATCTCGTACGGCGGCAGGAACAGATCGTCGCCGCCGGCATCCGGGCGCAGGAAACCGAACCCGTCCGGATTGGCGATGACCACGCCGGCGACCAGGTCGGTCTGCTGCACCGGCGCATAGCCGCCGCGGCGGTTCTGCACCACCTGGCCGTCGCGCAGCATGGCCGCCAGGCGCTTGCCCAGCGCCTCGAAACGGTCCAGCGCGGTCAGGCCCAGCCGGGGGGCAATCTCTTCGGCCGTCTGCGGGCCGTCCGACGCTTCCAGCAGGCCGAGGATGGCCTCGCGGCTGGGAATGGGGTTGTCGTAGCGCGCGGCTTCGCGCGCGGCATGGGGATCGGTGAAGGAGGAGCCACGTCCGCCGGGCCGCGGGCCACGCCCGGGGGACGGTTTCGGCGCCGCGGCCTTGCCGCGCGACGGCGGCAGATCCGGCATCCAGGGTGGGAGCGCGGCCTTCTTGCGCGGACCACCCGATGCGGCTCCGGCGCCACCCCTGCTGCCCTTTCCGGGTGCGGCCTTGCCGCCTTTCCTGCTTGTGTTTTTGCTCATGCGGCCATGTTACACCCCGCCTGAATGCCGGCCGTGAGAAAAACAACCGTTGACAAAGTCCGACGCGACCTCCAGAATTCGCGGCCTGCACACCTCGCCCAGGTGGCGGAATTGGTAGACGCACTAGTTTCAGGTACTAGCGGGTAAAACCGTGGAGGTTCGAGTCCTCTCCTGGGCACCACTGCAAACCGGCGGAATCCGCCGACACGAAACCCCGCTCCGGCGGGTTTTTTTGTATCTGTAACCATGACTTCCGCCACTGTCCCCGCCCCGGGGCGGCGCGTGAATGTGCGCTCTCCTCAGGGAGAGAAGGACATGATCAAGGCATTCGGCAAGAAGGCGGGACTGTTCGCTGCGGCGACGGCACTCCTGCTGGTGGCATTCACGGCGTTTGCGCAGCGCGCCGACGGCAACATCAACGGCGACGCGTCGCCCGGCGACAAGGTGTACGTCGCCAATACCGGCACCGGCCTCAAGCGCGAGACCGTGGCCGATGAAGACGGCAAGTACCGGTTTCGCTCGCTCCCGTTGGGCACCTATGAGGTGAAGATTGTCCGTGGCGAGGAGAACGTCCTCAATGCCACGGTCACCCTGCGTCCGGGCGGTACCGCGCGGCCGCCGACCCCGAAGGCCGGCGACGCCGCGACCGGGGCGGATCCCGCGCCGTCACCGGCACCGTCCGCCGGCAATTGAGTTCCACTCGCTTCGCCAGGAAGGCCCCGCATCGCGGGGCCTTTTCTTTTGGGCATGGATCAGGCCGTTGACCGGTAGAATTGCCCGATTGGAACAACCCGCAGACCGACGCAACCGATGAGCGACACCATCCGCACCTCCTTCCACGGCTTCGAACAGATCCCCCTGCGCGAGTACGCCGAACGCGCCTACCTGGACTACTCGATGTACGTGGTGCTGGACCGCGCCCTGCCCTTCATCGGCGATGGCCTCAAGCCGGTGCAGCGCCGGATCATCTATTCGATGAGCGAACAGGGGCTCAGCGCCGCCTCCAAGCCGAAGAAGTCCGCGCGCACTGTTGGCGATGTCATCGGCAAGTACCACCCGCACGGCGACAGCGCCTGCTACGAGGCGATGGTGCTGATGGCGCAGCCGTTCTCGTACCGCTATCCGCTGATCGAGGGCCAGGGCAACTTCGGTTCGCCCGACGATCCCAAGTCGTTCGCGGCCATGCGCTACACCGAGGCCAAGCTGACCCCGATCGCCGAAGTGCTGCTGGGCGAGCTTGGCCAGGGCACGGTGGACTGGACGCCCAACTTCGACGGCACCCTGGAAGAGCCGACCTGGATGCCGGCGCGTCTGCCGCACCTGCTGCTCAACGGCACCACCGGCATCGCCGTGGGCATGGCCACCGACGTGCCGCCGCACAACCTCAACGAGATCGTCAGCGCGTGCATCCGCCTGATCGATGATCCGGACGCCACTGTCGCCGACCTGTGCGAACACGTGCATGGCCCGGACTATCCCACCACCGCGGAGATCATCACGCCGCTGTCGGATCTCCGGGCGATGTATGAAACCGGCAACGGCAGCGTGCGCGCCCGCGCCACCTACGCCAGGGAAAACGGCAACCTGGTCATCAACGCCCTGCCCTACCAGGTCTCGCCCTCGAAGGTGATCGAACAGATCGCCACCCAGATGCGCGCCAAGAAGCTGCCCTGGCTGGAGGACATCCGCGACGAATCCGATCACGCCAACCCGGTGCGGGTGGTGCTGATTCCGCGTTCCAACCGGGTCGACGTCGAACAGTTGATGGGCCATCTGTTCGCCACCACCGACCTGGAAAAGAGCTACCGGGTCAACCTCAACATCATCGGCCTGGACGGGCGTCCGCAGGTCAAGAACCTGAAGATGCTGCTGACCGAATGGCTCAGCTTCCGCTACGAAACCGTCACCCGCCGGCTCAAGCACCGGCTGGAGAAGGTCGATCGCCGCCTGCACCTGTTGGAAGGCTTGTTGATCGCGTTCCTCAACCTGGACGAGGTCATCCGCATCATCCGCACCGAGGATGAGCCCAAGCCCGCGCTGATTGCGCGGTTCAAGCTGACCGAGGATCAGGCCGACTACATCCTCGACACCAAGCTGCGCCAGCTAGCGCGGCTGGAGGAAATGAAAATCCGCGGCGAGCAGGACGAACTGGCCGCCGAACGCGAAAAGCTGCAGTCCATCCTGGAATCCAAGGCCAAGCTCAAGAAGCTGATCAAGGACGAGCTGACCGCTGACGCCAAGAAGTTCGGCGACGCCCGTCGCTCGCCGCTGGTGCAGCGCGATGCCGCGCAGGCCCTGGACGAAACCGATCTGGTGGCCGCCGAGCCGATGACCGTGGTGCTGTCGGAGAAGGGCTGGATCCGCGCGGCCAAGGGCCATGAAGTCGACGCCGCCGGACTGTCCTACCGCGAAGGCGACAGCCTGCTGGCGGCGGTGCGTTCGCGCAGCACCCAGCAGGTGGCGTTCCTGGATTCGGAAGGCCGCAGCTACTCCACCGCCGTGCACACCCTGCCTTCCGCGCGCGGCAACGGTGAACCACTGACGGGCCGTTTCTCGCCGGCCGCCGGCGCCTCGTTCCAGGCCCTGGCCAGTGGCGACAGCGACACCCGGCTGGTGCTGGCATCCTCGCATGGCTACGGCTTCGTCACCCGCTTCGAGAACCTGACCGGCCGCCAGAAGGCCGGCAAGGCGATGTTCAACCTGACCACCGGCGCGCGCGTGCTGCAACCGGCCCCGATCGCCAATCCGGACACCGACCGCATCGTCGCGGTGACCACCGCCGGTCACCTGCTGGCGTTCCCGATCAGCGAGCTGCCGGAACTGGACAAGGGCAAGGGCAACAAGATCATCGACATCCCCAAGGCCAAGCTCGGCACCGAACGGGTGGTCGCGATCGCCGCCGTGTCTCCGGGCAACACCCTGCAGGTACGCAGCGGACAGCGCACGATGTCGCTGTCGTTCAAGGATCTGGACGCCTACCTCGGCGCGCGCGCGACCCGCGGCGGCCTGCTGCCGCGCGGCTGGCAGAAGGTCGACGGGCTCGGGGTGGAGTGATGCAGCCGGAGTTCTGGCTGGAACGCTGGCGCGAGGGCCGCATCGGCTTCCATCGGGAAGAGGTGATGCCGCTGCTGGTCCAGCACTGGCCGGCGCTGGCGGTGCCCGCCGGCGGGCGGGTGTTCGTGCCGCTGGCGGGAAAGACGCTGGACATGATCTGGCTGGCCGCGCAGGGCCATCCGGTGCTGGGCGCCGAACTGTCGCCGCTCGCCGTGCGGCAGTTCTTCGAGGAAAACGACCTGCGTCCGCAGGTCACCGACACGCCGGCCGGTCGCCTGCATGCGGTCGATGGCATCGAACTGATGCTCGGCGACGTGTTCGCGCTGGACGCCGCCACCCTGGCGACATGCGAGGCCGTCTACGATCGCGCCGCGTTGATCGCGCTGCCGCCGGAACTGCGCGCACGCTACGCCAACGAGGTCTACGGCCGGCTGCCCGTCGGCTGCCGCGGCCTGCTGATCACGCTGGAATATCCGCAACCGGAAAAGAACGGCCCGCCGTTCTCGGTCGACGAAGCCGAAGTCCAGCGCCTGTTCGCGAATCGCTGGGACATCGAGCGGCTGGAGCGCCGCGACATCCTCGCCAGCGAGGCCAGCTTCCGCGCCGAGGGCGTCACCGCCCTGCACACCGCGGTCTACCGTTTGCGAAAGCGCGCCTAAAAAAAAACACCCCGGCGTCGCCGCCAGGGTGTTTTTCATCTTCCAGCGAAGTCACTCGGCCGAGGATTTCTGCGCGAGTCGCGCGGTCAGGTAGTTTTCCAGTCCGATGCGCTTGATCAGGCCCAACTGCTGTTCCAGCCAGTGCGCGTGATCCTCCTCGGTATCCTTCAGCTGGGTCTGCAGGATCTCGCGACTGACGAAGTCGCCGTGCCGTTCGCACAGCGCCACGCCCTTGGCGAGATTGGCGCGGACCTCGTACTCCACTTCCAGATCCCGCTGCAGCATTTCCTCGACCGTGCGCCCTGAGGTGAACGGCGTCGGGCTCATGTCCGGATCACCCTCCAGGAACAGGATCCGCCGCAGCAGCGCGTCGGCGTGCTCGGTCTCCTCCTGCATCTCGTGGTCGATGCGTTCGTAGAGCGCGATCAGCCCCATGTCCTCGTAGCGACGGGAATGGATGAAGTACTGGTCACGCGCGGACAGCTCGCCACGCAGCAACTGCTTGAGGTAATCGACAACTTCGGGATGGCCTTTCATGGGTTCAACTCCTTGCAACTGCCGCGCATGATGCCCGAAGCCGGGCGCCGGTGTTCTAATCGGAATCAGTCGCACTCGCAGCCGCCTTCGCGGCCCTCACAGGGCCGCGTTGTGCACCCCCGCCACCGCCCGGCCGGACGGATCGGCGGCCGCCGCGAAACTGGCGTCCCAGGCAATCGCCGCCGGCGAGGAGCACGCAATCGACTTGCCGCCCGGCACCGTCTCGGCGCAGGCTTGGCCGGGGTAGAAGCGCTCGAACAGACTGCGGTAGTAATAGGCTTCCTTGGTCCGGGGCGGGTTGATGGGGAAGCGCTTGTCCGCCGCCGCCAGTTCGCGATCGCTGACCTGGGCCTCGGCATGCGCCTTCAGGCCATCGATCCAGCCGTAGCCGACACCATCGCTGAACTGCTCCTTCTGCCGCCACAGGATCGAATCCGGCAGGTAGCCCTCGAACGCCTCGCGCAGCACCGCCTTCTCGATCCGGCCCTTGCCGGCCATCTTGTACTGCGCGTCCATCCGCATCGCCACGTCGAGGAATTCGACGTCGAGGAACGGCACGCGCGGCTCCACGCCCCAGGCCATCATCGACTTGTTGGCGCGCAGGCAGTCGTAGTTGTAGAGCGCATCCAGCTTGCGCACCAGTTCCTCATGGAACTCGCGTGCGTTCGGCGCCTTGTGGAAGTACAGGTAGCCGCCGAAGATTTCGTCCGAGCCCTCGCCCGACAGCACCATCTTCACGCCCATCGCCTTGATCCGGCGCGCGAGCAGGAACATCGGGGTGGAAGCGCGGATGGTGGTGACGTCGTAGGTCTCGATGTGGCGGATCACTTCAGGCAGCGCGTCCAGGCCTTCCTCGAAGGTGTACTCGAATCCGTGGTGGACGGTGCCCAGCGCCTGCGCGGCAACCTCCGCGGCGGCCAGATCCGGGGAACCCTTCAGGCCGATCGCGAAGGAATGCAGACGCGGCCACCAGGCTTCGGAAGTGTCATCGTCCTCCACCCGGCGCCGCGCGAAACGCGCGGCCACCGCCGCGACCAGCGAGGAATCCAGGCCGCCGGACAACAGCACGCCGTACGGCACGTCGGTCATCAGCTGGCGATGCACGGCGCGCTCGAACGCCTCGCGCAGCTCCTCGCGGGTGACTTCCACGCCCTGCACCGCGTCGTAGCTGCGCCAGTCCTTGCCGTAGTACGGCTTCAGTTCGCCGCTGGCGCTGTCGTAGTAGTGCCCCGGCGGGAACTGCGCGACGTCCGCGCACAGATCCGCCAGTGCCTTCATCTCCGAGGCCACGCACAGGCGGCCTTCGCGATCGTGTCCCCAGTACAACGGGCACACGCCGATCGGGTCGCGCGCGATCAGGAAACGGCGCGCGGCCACGTCCCACAGCGCGAACGCGAAGATGCCGTTGAGGCGGTTGAGGAACGATTCCGGGGTGTCTTCTCGGTACAGCGCGTTGATCACTTCGCAGTCCGAACCGGTCTGGAACGCGTAGGGTTGGCGCAGTTCCTTCTTCAGCTCGCGGTGATTGTAGATCTCGCCGTTCACCGCCAGCACCAGGCCGCCGTCGGCCGAGCGCAGCGGCTGCGAGCCGCCGGCGGGATCGACGATCGCCAGGCGCTCGTGGACGAGGATGGCGCCGTCGTCCAGATGCACGCCGCTCCAGTCCGGGCCGCGATGGCGCTGCCGCTGGGAAAGTTCCAGCGCCTGCCGGCGCAGGACGGTGGCGTCGTCACCGGCCTGCAGGCCGAAAATGCCGAAGATGGAACACATGGGGAAACTCCTGGGAAATGGGGTTGGGAGAGGAAGGGCTGGCGAAGGGCGAAAAAAAACCCGCATCTCGCGATGCGGGTTTTCTGTGTCCGGCTGGTACTTCTATGCCTAGTCGCAGACCCGCAGCGTCCACGCGCGATTATTCGCACGCGCATTGTTGCGGCGGTTCGAATTGTTCGCGGCGGCTGTGGCGAGACGAAGCATGGGAGCGACCCTAACCGGTCCCGGCGGGGCTTGGCAAGTACCGGGCGCGTTCCTCGTCATGGTTTCAGCCGCAACCATTCCCGGACCACTCAGGCGGCCGGCAGCAGGAGCCGCTCCAGCAATCGCTGGTAGAGGCCAGGAAGCGCTTCCAGCTCCGCCACCACGATGTTCTCGTCAACCTTGTGGATACTGGCGTTGACCGGGCCGATCTCGATGCACTCGGCCCCGAGCGGGGCGATGAAACGCGCGTCGGAGGTGCCGCCCGCCGTACTCTCTTCCGGTGGCGCGCCCGAGAACTCGGCCAGCACCTGGCGCGCGGTGGCGCGCAGATGGCCTTCCGGGGTGTAGAACGGCTCTCCGCCGCGGTGCCAGTGGATGGCGTAGTCCAGTTCGTGCCGGCGCAGCACCGACTCGATCTCCTCTTCCAGGCGCGCGGCGGTCCAGGTGGGATTGAAGCGCAGGTTGAACACCAGCTTCAGTTCGCCCGGAATGACGTTGCTGGCGCCAGTGCCGGCGTTGATGTTGGAAATCTGCAGGCTGGTCGGTGGAAAGGTCTCGTAGCCATCGTCCCAGACCCGCGCGGCGAGTTCGGCCAGCGCCGGCAGCGCCTTGTGGATCGGATTGAGCGCCTTGTGCGGATAGGCCACATGGCCCTGCACCCCGCGCACGCTCAGGGTGCCGGTGAGCGTGCCGCGACGGCCGACGCGCAGCAGGTCGCCCAGCACCTCCTTGGAGGAAGGCTCGCCGGTGATGCACCAGTCGATGCGCTGGCCGCGCTCGCGGAAGGTTTCGGCGACCAGCTTCACGCCATCCAGGGCGTCGCCCTCCTCGTCCGAGGTCACCAGCAGCGCGACCGTTCCGGGATGATCCGGATGCGCGTCGACGAAGCGCTCCAGCGCGATCGTGCAGGCGGCGACGCTGCATTTCATGTCGGCCGCGCCGCGCCCGTACAGCACGCCGTCGCGCACCGTCGGGATGAAGGGATCGCTGGTCCAGGCATCCAGCGGGCCGGGCGGAACCACATCGGTGTGGCCGAGCAGCACCAGCACCGGCGCACCGCTGCCGTGGGTGGCCCAGAGATTTTCGACATCGCCGAAGCGCAGGGATTCGCAACGGAATCCGGCGGCGGTCAGGCGCGTGGTCAGCACTTGCTGGCAGCCCGCGTCATCGGGAGTCACCGAATGGCGACGGATCAGTTCGCTGGAAAGCTCGACGACATCGCTCACTTGCCGACTCCGAACAGCTTCTTGAAGCCATTGTCACTGAAGCCCTGTGAAAACACGGTTTCACCGCCTTCCTCCCGTACGACCACGGGCCGGCGGATCAACTGCGGGTATTCCTTGAGCAGCAGTTTCCATTCCGCTTCGGAACCGGGCGACTTGCGATTCTCCGGCAACTGCCGCCAGGTGGTGGAGGACTTGTTGATCAGCGCGTCCCAGCCTTCGGCGTGATCGGCCCAGTCCTTCAGCACCTCGGGCGCCTGCCGGTTGTCGCGGTAGTCGATGAAGGCATGGGCGACTTCGAAGCGATCAAGCCACTTGGTGGCCTTCTTGCAGGTGTCGCAGTTCTTGAGTCCGTAGATCGTCGTGGTCATGCTCGAATCCTTTTTCACGGCCACGCGTCCCGCGATGGATCCCGCGTGTCCGTGCGCAACGTCATGCCGATGGGCGCCTTCGCGTCCACCGGCTCGGGAAAAATCAGTCGGCCAGCCCGCGCAGCAGTTCGTTGACGCTGGTCTTGCTGCGGGTCTTCTCGTCGACCTGCTTGACGATCACCGCGCAATACAGCGAGTGCGAACCGTCGGCGGCCGGCAGCGAACCGGATACCACCACGCTGCCCGGCGGCACATAACCGTAGGTGATTTCCTTGGTCATGCGGTTGTAGATGCGGGTCGACTGGCCCAGGAACACGCCCATGCCGATCACGCTGTGATGGCCGACCACCACGCCTTCCACGACTTCCGAGCGCGCGCCGATGAAGCAGTGGTCCTCGATAATCGTCGGCGAGGCCTGCAGCGGCTCCAGCACGCCGCCGATGCCGGCGCCGCCGGACAGGTGGCAATGCTTGCCGACCTGCGCGCAGGAACCGACCGTGGCCCAGGTATCGACCATGGTGCCCTCGCCCACATAGGCGCCGATATTGACGAAGCTCGGCATCAGCACCACGTCCTTGCCGAAGTGGCTGCCGCGGCGGGCGATCGCGCCCGGCACCACGCGCACGCCCAGCTTGCGGAAATCGGCTTCGTCGAACGCGCCGAAGCGCGCTTCCACCTTGTCCCAGAACGGCGCGGGATAGGCTTCGACCAGTTCCATCTCGTTGACCCGGAAATACAGCAGCACCGCTTTCTTCAGCCACTCGTTGACCTTCCAGCCGCCCTTGCCGTCCGGTTCGGCCACGCGCAGTTTGCCGCTTTCCAGGCCGTCGATGGCGCGCTCGACCGCGGCGCGGGTGGAGCCCTCGATCTCGACGGTGGTCAGTTCGGCGCGGCGTTCGAACGCGCTCTCGATGGTCGACTTCAGTTCTTCAACGGCAGTGGCTTTCTTCGGGCTCATCAATCCGGGTTCCTTGGGGGAGTGTTCGTCAATGGGTTTCGAGCCCCACGCGCAATGCGTCGCGCAGGGCCTGTTGCTGTTCTTCCGACGCCAGCGGCATGTCGCCTTCGTCGGTGATCTGGAAGATGTCTTCGGCGCGTTCACCGAAGGTCGCGATGCGGGCGTCATGCACCCGCAGGCGTTGCGCGCGCAGCACCTGGGCCACGTCCGACAGCAGGCCCGGGCGATCCGGCGCGATCAGGCTGAGCACGGTGCGTCGGCCATCCGGCGTGCGCCCGAACTCGATGCGCGGCGCGAAGCGGAAATGGCGGAGTTGGCGCGGCAATGCGCGCCGCGAGGTGCGCACCTTGTCCAGCGCGCCGGCCAAGGCGACGCTCAGGCCATGCTCGACGTCGGCCGGATCGCGGGTGGCGTAGCTGTCGGCGGGCAGCACCTCGAAGGTATCGAACACCGTGCCCTGCGGCCCCACCAGCACCCGCGCCTGGTGGATGGCGTAGCCCATGCGATCGAGGGTGGACAGGATCGCGGCGAACAGGCCATCGCGATCGGGCGAATGCACGAATACTTCCATCGCGTTGGCATCCTCGGCGATCAGCCGCGCACGCACGCGCGTCTCGCCCGGCCCCACGCCTCGCAACGCCTCGGCCTGCCAGGCCAGTTGCTCCGGCCGGAAACGCAGGAAGCTCTCCTCCGGCATCGCCGCGAACAGCGCGTCGGCGTCCACGTCCCCGATGGCGTGCAGGCGCAGCAGCACCCGCACCGATTCGCGCGCCTCGGCCAGCCGCGCGTCGACGTCGACCGGATGTTCCAGGCCCTCGCGCAGCACCCGGCGGGTGGCGAAGTAGAGATCCGCCAGCAACCGATCCTTCCAGGCATTCCACAGCTTGGGACTGGTGCCGGCGATGTCGGCGCAGGTCAGCAGGTACAGGTAATCGAGCCGCTCGCGATCGCCAATCAGGCGGGCGAACGCGTGGATGACGTCCGGATCGGAAATGTCCTGCTTCTGCGCGGTCACCGACATGCGCAGGTGCTGTTCCACCAGCCAGGCCACCAGATCGGTGTCGGAGGCGCTCAGGCCATGCGCGGCGCAGAACTCCCGCGCATCGACCGCCCCGAGTTCGGAATGATCGCCGCCGCGGCCCTTGGCGATGTCGTGGAACAGGCCGCCCAGCAGCAGCAGTTCCGGCTTGCGCAGGCGCGGCCAGACCTCGTGGGCGATGGAGAAGCGTTCGTCCGCGCGGCCGGAAGAGAACGTGGCCAGGTTCTTCAACACCATCAGGGTGTGCTGGTCCACGGTGTAGACATGGAACAGATCGAACTGCATGCGCCCGGACACCCGGGCGAACGCGGGTAGCCACTGGCCCAGCACGCCCAGCCGCGCCATCCGGGTCAACGTTTCCACCACGCGCGGCCCGCGCAGCAGGCCCATGAAGGCATCGCGCTGGGTGCCCGTCGCAGCCGGATACGCGGTCAGTTTCGGCAATGACTCGGCCAGCGCGCGCGCGGTGAGCGAATGCAGTCCGCGCACCTGCGGCTGCGCGGCCCACATCGCGAACAGGGCAAATACCTGCGACACGTCATCCTGTGGCCAGGCCGGATCCCGCGCGGCCAGGTAGCCACGGCGCAGCGCGAACGCGTCGTCCAGCGGCTCCGGCAACGCCTCGCCGTCGAACTGTTCCTCGAACCGCTGCAGCAGCCGATCGCTGATGCGACGGACAATCGCGGCGCTGCGGTAGAAGCCCTGCATCATCTTCTCGACGCCCAGGTTCTCGGCGTCGTCGACGAAGCCCAGGCGCTGCGCGAGCGCTTTCTGGAAATCGAAGCGCAGGCGTTCCTCGGGACGACCGGCGATCAGGTGCAGGCCGTAGCGCAGGCGGCCCAGCGCGCGGCGCTCGCGTGCCAGCGCGGCCGCCTCGTCGGGTCCCAGTTGGCCCATGCCGACCAGCGGTTCCAGATCCCGCACGCCGAAGGTACGCAGCGCCATCCAGCCCAGCGTGTGCAGATCGCGCAGACCACCCGGGCCATCCTTGATGTTCGGTTCCAGGTTTTCGGAGGTGTCGCCGAAACGCGCATGGCGGGCACTCATTTCCTCACGCTTGGCGAGGAAGAAATCGCGCGCGGGCCAGACCCTTGCCGCCGACACCGCATCGATCAGGCGCGCCTCGTCGACCGGTTCGGCCACCACCGGCCGCGCCTCGATGAGCGCGGTCAGCACGGTCTGGTCGGCGGCGGCCTCGGTGCACTCGACGGCCGAACGCACCGCATGGCTGATCGGCAGGCCGGCATCCCACAGCAGCGCGAAGAAACGCGCCAGCGCCTCGTGGTATCGCGCCTGCGCCGGCGCTTCGGCCAGCACCAGCAGGTCCACGTCCGACTGCGGGAACAGTTCACCACGGCCGTAGCCGCCTACCGCGAACAACGCCATCAGGCTGTCGGCGGGGACGCAGCGCTGCCAGGCGTCCCGCAGCAGGTGATCCACGCCGCGCGCGCGCAGCGCGAGGATCCGGTCCATGCCGTCGCCGTGGTCGAAGCGCTTGCCCAGCCGCGCGTCGTTGTGGCCGAGCGCGGCGCGGGCGGCAGCCGACCAGGCCGCGTCGTCCGCGATACCCGGGCCGATCCCGGTCAGCCGCGGCAATGAATCAGTCGCGGCCTGGGGACTGCTCACAGGTCGTTGTCGTCGCCCGGCAGGCGGGTCAGGATCTCGACGCCGTCCTCGGTCACCGCCACGGTGTGCTCCCATTGCGCCGAGAGCTTGCGGTCCTTGGTGACCACGGTCCAGCCATCGGGCAGCACCTTGGAGAAGCGGGTGCCCTCGTTGATCATCGGCTCGATGGTGAAGGTCATGCCCGGCTTCAGCACCACGCCGTCGCCCGGGCGGCCGTAATGCAGCACCTGCGGCTCGTCGTGGTAGACCTTGCCGATGCCGTGGCCGCAGTACTCGCGCACCACGCTGAAGCGCTCGGCCTCGGCGAACTGCTGGATGGCGTGGCCGATGTCGCCCAGGGTCGCGCCCGGACGGACCGCCCTGATGCCGCGAAACATCGCCTCGCGGGTGGTGTCCACCAGCCGCTTCGCCATCACCGAAGGAGTGCCGACGAAGTACATGCGGCTGGTGTCGCCGTGCCAGCCGTCCTTGATGACGGTCACGTCGATGTTCAGGATGTCGCCGTCCTTCAGCACCTTGCCCTCGCTGGGCATGCCGTGGCAGATGACGTTGTTGACCGAGGTGCACACCGTGGACGGGAACGGAATCCGCCCGTGGCCGCCGCCGTAGCCGATGTTGGCCGGGATGGCTTTCTGCACGTTGACGATATGATCGTGGCAGATGCGGTCCAGTTCGGCGGTGGTCACGCCCGGCTTCACATGCGGCGCGACGATTTGCAGGACCTCGGCGGCCAGCCGGCCGGCGACGCGCATCTGCTCGAGTTCTTCGGGGGTCTTGAGGGTGATGGCCATGGCCGGGATTATCGCCGATTTCGCCCCCCTTTGAGCGCCCGGCAGGGTGTTTGTTGCCGGCAACTCATTGTTCCCGCTATACTTCCGCGGCTTGGCCGGACCCGTCCGTCCAGGCTGCCCACGCCGGGCGTCACCGGCGAATCCACACCTGCTGCCAACCTCCGTGCCGGGGTGCCTGAAAACTCCTTTGGGATCATTCCCTTAGGGTCGAAGGTTCGGACACGGAAGCCGCAGGGAGGCCCAACCCCGGAACCCTGCCCTCGCGGGCAACCGCCATCCCATTCCCGGCGGCCGGTTCCACGTTCATGGAGTTCAAGCAATGCCCCAAGTCACCATGCGCCAGATGCTGGAAGCCGGCGTCCATTTCGGCCACCAGACCCGCTACTGGAATCCCAAGATGGCGCCGTACATCTTCGGTGCCCGCGGCAAGATCCACATCATCAACCTCGAGAAGACCGTTCCGCTGTTCAACGACGCGATGAACTTCCTCTCGGGCGTGGCCCAGAAGCGCGGCACCGTGCTGTTCGTCGGCACCAAGCGCAGCGCGCGCGAAGCCATCAAGGAAGAAGCCGAGCGTTGCGGCATGCCGTACATGACCCAGCGCTGGCTGGGCGGCACCCTGACCAACTTCGCCACCGTGAAGAAGTCGGTCGCCCGCCTGAAGGAACTGGAAGCCGCCGAAACCGATGGCACCTTCGAGAAGCTGGTCAAGCACGAAGTGCTGGGCCTGCGCCGCGAGCGCGACAAGCTGGAAGCCTCGCTGGGCGGCATCAAGGACATGAACCGCCTGCCGGACGCCCTGTTCGTCATCGACATCGGCCATGAAGACATCGCCATCAAGGAAGCCAAGAAGCTCGGCATCCCGGTGATCGCGGTGGTCGACTCGAACTACGACCCGGCCCTGGTCGACTACGCCATCCCCGGCAACGACGACGCCATCCGCGCCGTGCAGCTGTACGCCCGCGCCGCCGCCGACGCCGTGCTGGAAGGCAAGGCCGCTTCGCCGAACGCCGCGACCGTCCGCGAGGAAGAGTTCGTGGAATCGGACGAGGAAGGCAAGGGCCGCCGCGCCCCGGCCAAGAAGGCTGGCAAGAAGGCCGACGAAGCCGCCGCTGCCGAGTAATCGCGCTGCAATGCCGCCGCGCCACAGTGCGCGGCGGCATCCGATGCCTGCAGGCGGGCCATGGCCCGCCTTGTTCAATCCGTCGGCGGGCTCCCTGCCCGCCCAACGAAATCCGAAATCTGAGGTAATCCCGTGGAAATCACCGCTTCCCTGGTCAAGGAACTGCGCGAGCGCACCGGCGCCGGCATGATGGAGTGCAAGAAGGCGCTCACCGAGAACAACGGCGACATCGACGTGGCCGCCGAATGGCTGCGCAAGTCCGGCCTGGCCAAGGCCGACAAGAAGGCCGGCCGCGTGGCCGCCGAAGGCCGCATCGCGGTCGCCCAGGACGGCGGCAAGGCCGTGCTGGTGGAAATCAACTCCGAAACCGACTTCGTCGCCAAGGACGGTAACTTCGTCGGCTTCACCGACACTGTCGCCCAGGTCGCCCTGGCCTCCGGCGCCGCCGATGTCGAAGCCCTGAAGACCGCCAAGTTCCCGTCCGGTGAAACCGTCGAGGAAGCCCGCGCCGCCGTCATCTCCAAGGTCGGCGAGAACGTGCAGGTCCGTCGCCTGGTCCGCGCCGACAGCAGCAACAACGTCGCGGCCTACGTGCACGGCGGCCGCATCGGCGTGCTGATCGAGGTCAAGGGCGGCGACGCCGAACTGGCCCGCGGCCTGGCGATGCACGTGGCGGCGATGAACCCGCCGTACATCAAGGCGTCCGACGTGCCGGCCGACTTCGTCGCCAAGGAAAAGGAAATCGAGCTGGCCAAGATGTCCGACAAGGACAAGGCCAAGCCGGCCGAGATCCTGGAGAAGATCATCAGCGGCAAGATCGCCAAGATCGTCAACGAGGTCACCCTGTACGGCCAGCCGTACGTGCTGGACACCAACCAGACCGTCGAGGCGGTGCTGAAGGCCGCCGGCGCCGAAGTCGTCAGCAGCCAGCGCCTGGCCGTGGGCGAAGGCATCGAGAAGGTGGTCGAAGACTACGCCGCCGAAGTGATGAAGCAGGCCGGCCTGGCCTGATTTCCTTCTCGGAAGGAATCGGAAAAGCCGCGGGAAACCGCGGCTTTTTCGTTTTTCCGGATTACGTTCGAGACCGCTTCCAGCCGCGCTTTCGCCGTTCGTCGGCGGGATTCCGCGGACCGCTAAACTTCCGCGCGTACCGGCCGATAGCGAGGCGAGGGTGGCAGGAACGCCGCCGCCATACGACAAGGTCCAGCCGCGCGCGATGCGAGCCGAATTCGAAGCCAAGCTATCTTGCTGCCGCGATCTGCCCTCTCCGCCGGGGGTGGCACTGCGGATCCTCGCGCTTGCGCGGGATCCCGATGTCGTGATGGCCACCGCGGCCGACACCATCGGCCTGGACGCGGCGCTGACAGCCCGCATGCTGCGCATCGCCAACTCGCCGCTCTACGCCAGCCGCCGGCGGGTGGAGAACCTGAGCCAGGCACTCACCCTGCTGGGTCTGAATGCCACCCTGACCCTCGCGCTCGGTTTCTCGCTCGCTTCGGGAATGCGCTCGCGTCACCATGCCGACGCGCAATGCGAAGAGAAGGTCTGGCGGCGCAGCGTGATCGCCGCGCTCGCCAGCCGCCTGCTGGGCGAACGGACCGGCCAGCGCCGGCTCGAAGAGCTGATGCTCGCGGGGTTGCTGCAGGACATCGGCATCCTCGGCCTGCTGCAACTGGATCGCAAAACCTATGCGCCGCTGCTGGCGGCCAGCCCGGACAACGCCAGCCTGCTGGAACGCGAGCGCGAACAGTTCGGCTGCGATCACGCCGAAGTCGGGCACTGGATGGCGCGCCACTGGAACCTGCCCCCGCTGCTGCAGGACGCCATCGGATCCAGCGAGTCGAAACGCGTCCCCACGCCTTTCGACGCCTGCGTGGCCGTTTCCGGCTTCCTCGCGGATCTGTGGATCGAGGAGGACGCCGACGCCGCTCGCCTGCGCGCCATCGATGCCGCGCACAGCCACCTGTCGCTGGACGTGGTCGCCGTGGATGGCGTCATCGAGCAGATTGGCAAGATGCTGCCCGAAATCGCCACCATGTTCGAAGTGCGCATCACCCAGCCACGCCGCATCGCCGCGCTCCTGCAGGAGGCGCGCGAACTGCTGGTGCTGCGGAACCTGCGCGAGATCCAGGACGCCGCGCGCGCGCGCAAGGACGCGGACGAATTCGAACATCGTGCCCGGCGCCTGGCCGAGGAGGCGCGGCGGGATCCGCTTACCGGCGTCTACAACCGCGCCCAGTTGGAAAGCGTGCTGGAGAAGGAATTCGAAACCTCCTCGCGGCACGGCTGGCCCCTGTCCATCGCCTTCGTCGACCTGGACGATTTCAAGAAGATCAACGACGGTTGGGGCCACCTGGTCGGCGACCAGGTGCTGCGCAGCTTCGCCTCCACCCTGCAGCAGCATCTGCGCGGCAGCGACATCGTCGCCCGCTATGGCGGCGAGGAATTCCTGATTGTCCTGCCCGGCACCGACGAGCGCGCGGCGCTGGGCGTGATGCGCCGGATCCTGGCCAAGGTCGGGCAGGCGCCGATGACTCGGGTGGATGGACGTCCCCTGCACGTGACCTTCTCCGCCGGACTGGCCACGCATGGCGCGCTGGAACAGTTCGCCCACGTCGATCAGCTGCTGCAGGCCGCCGACGAGGCCCTGTATGGCGCCAAGCGCGAGGGGCGCAACCGGGTCGTGGCCGGGCTCGTCGAGGACTGAACCGCGCGCGACCGTGCCGGCTCCCGTCAGGCGCGATCGCGCGATTGCGCCTGACGGCCCCGCTCGGCTCGGCTAGAATTGCGGCGTTTGCCCCTTCGCCGAGAGCCCCCATGACCGCACCCCTCGCCTATCGCCGCATCCTGCTCAAACTTTCCGGCGAGGCGCTGATGGGGTCCGAGGACTACGGCATCGACCCGGTCGTGATCGGGCGGATCGCACGTGAAATCATCGAGGCCCGCGACGCGGGCGCCGAAATCGGCCTGGTCATCGGCGGCGGCAACATCTTCCGCGGCGCCGGCCTGGCCGCCGGCGGCATGGATCGGGTGACCGGCGACCAGATGGGCATGCTGGCCACCGTGATCAACGCGCTGGCGATGCAGGATGCCCTGGAAAAACTGGGCGCCAAGGTCCGGGTGATGAGCGCGATCAAGATCAACGACGTGTGCGAGGACTACATCCGCCGCCGCGCCGTCCGCCACCTGGAAAAGGGCCGCATCGCGATCTTCGCCGCCGGCACCGGCAATCCGTTCTTCACCACCGATTCCGGCGCCGCGCTGCGCGCGATCGAGATCGGCGCGGATCTGCTGCTGAAGGCCACCAAGGTCGATGGCGTCTACGACAAGGATCCGAGCAAGCACACCGACGCCCAGCGCTACGAACAGCTGACCTACGACGAGGTCATCGCCCGCGATCTGCAGGTGATGGATACCGCCGCGTTCGCGCTCTGCCGCGACAGCGATGTGCCGCTGCGCATCTACGACCTGTCGGTCCCCGGCAACCTGATGCGCATCCTGCGCGGCGAAAACATCGGCACCCTGGTGAAGGGCCGGGGCTGAGCTGCTCGTCCCATCCCGAATCCCGAATCCCGAATCCCCTTGCTGTAATAGTGTCCGCGGCATCCACGCGGCACCCTATGCGGCATGGGACATTCACACGGCTCGCACGGCCACTCGCACGGTTCGGCCACCCGCACCTTCGCGCTGGTCACCCTGATCAACCTGGCCTACACCGCTCTGGAGGCGGGCTACGGCTTCTACACCAATTCGCTGGCGCTCCTGTCCGACGCCCTGCACAACCTGGGCGACGTCCTCGGACTCGGCCTGGCCTGGGCGGCGGCGGCGCTGGCGCGCCGTCCCCCGACCAGCAGCCACACCTACGGATGGCGCCGCGCCACCCTGCTTTCCCCGCTCGCCAACTCGGTCCTGCTGATGGTGTTCTCCGGCGCGCTGGGCTGGGAGGCGATCCGCCGCTTCAGCGCGCCTCCGGCGATTCCCGCCACCCCGGTGATCGTGGTCGCCGCCATCGGCATCGCCATCAATTTGGGCGCCGCCTGGCTGGTCCGGGATGGCCACGCGCATGACCTGAACAAGCGTGGCGCCTTCCTGCACCTGATGGCGGACGCGGCGGTCTCGCTCGCGGCGGTGGTCGCCGGCCTGGGCATGCTGGCGTTCGGCTGGGCCTGGCTCGACCCGCTGACCGCCCTGCTGATCGGCGTGGTCATCGCAATCGGCACCTTCGGCCTGCTGCGCGACAGCTTCAATGCGGCCATGGACGCGGTCCCGCCCAGCATCGACCAGGCCCAGGTCCAGGCCTTCCTGGCCGGCCAGCCCGGCGTGCAGGCGGTCCATCACCTGCACATCTGGCCGCTGGGTGCCGGCGAAATCGCCCTCACCGCGCACCTGGTGCGGCCGGAGGGCGAGGATCACGACGCTTTCATCGATGCCACCCTGCACGCGCTGGACCACCGGTTCGGCATCAACCACGCGACCCTGCAGATCGAGCGCGGCAGCCAGTGCGGGCACGACCTGCACGATGCCGCGCCGCACCATTCGCATTGAGCCCAGCCCGGCCCCGGGGCCGGAACGTCCGCAAAGGTGCCAGGAACGCCTATAATCGGGCGTTTAAGAATTGCCACGGAACCGCTGATGCTCAACGACATCAAGAAAGACGCGCAGGCGCGCATGACCAAGAGCATCGACGCCTTGCGTCACACCCTGGTCAAGGTGCGTACCGGCCGCGCCTCCACCGCCCTGGTCGAACACCTGAAGGTCAACTACTACGGTTCCGATGTGCCGCTGAGCCAGGTCGCCACCGTCGCCGTCTCCGACGCGCGCTCGCTGACCATCACCCCGTGGGAAAAGCAGATCGTCGGCGCGGTCGAGAAGGCCATCCTGGCCTCCGACCTGGGCCTGACCCCGAACACCGCCGGCACCACCATCCGCCTCAACCTGCCCGCGCTCACCGAGGAGCGCCGCCGCGAACTGTCCAAGGTCGTGCATGGCGAAGGCGAGGACACCAAGGTCGCGATCCGCAACATCCGCCGTGACGCCAACCAGCAGGTCAAGGATCTGCTGAAGGACAAGCAGATCACCGAGGACGAGGAGCGTCGCGCGGAAGAAGAGATCCAGAAGCTGACCGACAAGTCGATCAAGGACGTGGACGACGTGGTCAAGGCCAAGGAACAGGAATTGATGGCGGTCTGAGGACTGCCATGTCCACCGCCAGACCCGGTATTCCACGTCATCTGGCCGTCATCATGGACGGCAACGGACGCTGGGCGGAACGCCGCCGGCGTCCGCGCGTGATCGGCCATCGCGCCGGCGCCCGCGCGGTGAACGTGTGCATCGACTTCTGCCTGGAGCGCGGGATCGAGGCGCTGACCCTGTTCGCCTTCTCCAGCGAGAACTGGGGCCGGCCGGAGGAAGAGGTCGGCGCGCTGATGAAGCTGTTCCTCAACGCGCTGGACCGCGAAGTCGACGAACTCGACCGGCGCGGCGTGCGGGTGCGTTTCATCGGCGAGCGCGGACGCTTCCCGCCGGCGATCCGGCAACGCATGGAAGCCGCCGAGGCGCAAACCGGCGCCAATGCCCGGCTGACCCTGGTCATCGCCGCCAGCTACGGCGGCCGCCAGGACATCGCCCAGGCCGCACGCGCGCTGGCCACCGAGGTCGCGGCCGGCCGGCTGCGGCCCGAGGACATCGACGAGGCGGCGATGGGCCGCTGCGTCGCGCTGGCCGATCTGCCGCCGCCGGATCTGTTCATCCGCACCGGCGGCGACCATCGGGTCAGCAACTTCCTGCTGTGGCAACTGGCCTATACCGAACTCTGGTTCACCGAACAGCTGTGGCCGGACATGGACGCGGCGACCCTGCAACGCGCGCTGGACGACTATGCCGGCCGCGAGCGCCGCTTCGGCTTGACCAGCGCCCAGATCGCGCAGAGCGCGACGGAGAACACTTCCGCATGAGCAATCCCGGCGGCACCAAGGTCCGCGTGATCGCGGCATTGACGATGGCGCCGATCGCCATCGCGGCCATCCTACTGCTGTCCACGCCCTGGCTGTCGGCGCTGGCCGCGCTGGTGTTCCTGGTCGGCCTGTGGGAATGGTTCAAGCTGGCGGAAATCGACGACACCCTGCCGCGCACGCTGCTGCTGCTCGCCAACGTGCTGCTGATGGTGCTGCTGGTCTGGGCTTCGGCCGGCTCGCCGGACCTGGTCCCGTTGCGGCTGGTCTCCCTGCTGGGCGTGTTCTGGTGGGTGCTGGCGCTGCTGTGGTTGCGCTTCTTCGATTTCGCCTCGGATCACGAGACCTGGGCCCGCGGTTTCAAGCTGGCCGCCGGAACCCTGGCGATCGTGCCGGCCTGGTGCGCGCTCTGCCTGATCCATGCCGGCCAGCCCTACGGCCATCGCTGGCTGTTCGTGGCCCTGGCGATCGTCTGGGCCGCCGACAGCGGCGCCTACTTCGCCGGCCGCCATTTCGGCGGCCGCCTGTTCAGCCGCAAGCTGGCGCCCCGCATCAGTCCCAACAAGACCATCGAGGGCGTGTTCGGCGGCATCGTGGCCGGCCTGCTGGTCGCCGCGGCCGGCACGTTCTTTGCCGGTGCCGGCTTGGTCGAGCTGCCCTACGTGCTGATCGTCTCGGTGGCGACCGTGCTGTTCTCGGTGGTGGGCGACCTGTTCGAAAGCCTGCTCAAGCGCCACGTCGGCGCCAAGGACTCCGGCGACGTCATCCCGGGTCACGGCGGCGTGCTCGACCGTGTCGACGGCGTGCTGGCCGCGCTGCCGATTTTCGCGCTGGGCAAGGAACTGTTCGGGTTCTGACATGGCAACCGGCAGCACGCTCCAGCGGGTGGCGGTGTTGGGCGCCACCGGTTCCATCGGCGCCTCGGCGCTGGACGTGATCGCGCGCCACCCGCAGCGCCTGCAGGCGACGGTGCTGGCCGCCGGCAGCCAGGTGGAAGCGCTGCTCGAACTGTGCCAGCGCCACCAGCCGCGCCATGCGGTCATCGCCCGCGATGATCTTTATCCCGCCCTGCGCGACGGCCTGCGCGAACACGGGCTGGCCACCGAGGCCCACGCCGGCATGGCCGCGCTGGATCGCCTGGCTGCCGACGGGGAATGCGACACCGTGGTGGCCGCCATCGTCGGCGCGGCCGGCCTTTCCTCGACCCTGGCCGCCGCGCGCGCGGGCAAGCGCCTGCTGCTGGCGAACAAGGAGTCGCTGGTCCTGGCCGGCGAACTGATGACCCGCGCCTGCGACGCCGCCGGCGCCGAAATCATTCCCATCGACAGCGAGCACAACGCCATCTTCCAGTGCCTGCGTTCACGCCAGGCTAAGGACGACGTTCGCCGCATCGTGCTGACCGCTTCCGGCGGGCCGTTCCGCGGCCGTGGCCGTGCCGAGCTGGCCGGGGTCACGCCGGCGCAGGCGGTCGCGCACCCGAAGTGGTCGATGGGACCGAAAATCTCGGTCGACTCGGCGACCCTGATGAACAAGGGCCTGGAACTGATCGAGGCGCATCACCTGTTCGGCCTGTCCGGGGGCCGGCTGGGCGTGCTGGTCCATCCGCAGAGCCTGGTGCACTCGCTGGTGGAATTCGTGGATGGCTCCACCCTCGCGCAACTGGGCCTGCCGGACATGCGGACCGCGCTGGCGGTGGGCCTGGGCTGGCCGGATCGGATCGACTCGGGCGTCGCCGGCCTGGATTTGCTGGCCCACGGACGGCTGGACTTCGAGGCCCCTGATACCGACGCCTTCCCTTGCCTGCGGCTGGCCTGCGAAGCGCTGGATGCCGGCGGCACCGCACCCGCGGTCCTGAACGCGGCCAACGAAGTGGCCGTTTCAGCCTTTCTTCAGGGCAAAATCCGTTTCCTATCCATTCCCGCGCTGGTCGAGGAAGCCCTCGCCGCGCTGCCTGCCGCGCCCGCGGATTCACTGGAGGCGCTGCTGGAAGCCGATGCACGGGCCCGACGCATCACCGAAACCACCATCGCAGGTCGTGCCGCCCGTGCTTGAGTGCCCTTTCACAACCCGTGAGCGGTTCCGATGAGCGAGGTGCTGGGTTCCCTGCTGTGGATGATCGTCGCCATCGGCGTGCTGGTCACGTTCCATGAGTTCGGCCACTACTGGGTGGCCCGTCGTTGTGGGGTCAAGGTACTGCGCTTTTCGGTCGGTTTCGGCCGCCCGCTATGGTCGCGCCGGAACCGCCACGGCACCGAGTTCGCGATCGCCGCCATCCCGCTGGGCGGTTACGTGAAGATGCTGGACGAGGCTGAAGGCGACGTCTCCATCGCCGAACAGCCCCAGGCCTTCAACCGCAAGCCGGTCCTGCAACGGATCGCCATCGTCGCGGCCGGTCCGATCGCCAACCTGGTGCTGTGCGTGGCCCTGCTCTGGGCGATGTTCGTCATCGGCCGTCCGGACTATTCCGCCACCCTGGGACCGACCACCGGTATTGCCGCCGAAGCCGGCCTGCACGGCGGCGACCGTATCGAGGCGGTCGACGACCGGACCATCAACACGTGGATGGAAGCGCTGCAGACCCTGACCATGGCGGCGATGGACGGCCGCGATGCGCGGTTGCGGGTCATCGACGCCGATGGCAATGAGCAGGACCGGACCCTGGCACTGTCCAGACTGCCGGTCGGCTTCAATCAGGAAAACGTGGGAGGCGCCGCCGGACTCTCCTGGCGCCACCTGCTGCTGCCGGCGACCGTCACCGCGATCAAGCCCGGCAGCGCCGCGGACGGCGTGCTCAAGCCTGGCGACACCATCACCGCGGTGGATGGTCAACCCGTGCACCAGTTTGGCGACCTTTATCCGCTGGTCGACCAGTTGGGCCAGCGCGGCGGCGCGGCCATGATCGAAGTCGACCGCGAGGGTGCGCGGCATGCCTTCGAACTGCAACCCCGGCAAATCCGGGATCCGGAAACCGGCAAGGTGACCTGGGCGCTGGGCCTGGAGCCCCCCAAGTCGCTGCCACCGGCCGAGTACGACTCCCTCCAGCAGTTCGGCCCCCTCGCCGCCGTCCCGGCGGCCCTGCGCGAGACCGGCAAGATGACCGCCGATTCGCTGGGGATGATCCGGCGCATGCTGACCGGGCACGCCTCGGTCAAGAACGTGTCCGGCCCCATCACCATCGCCCGGGTCGCCAACAACACCGCCAAGCGGGGCGTGGCCTGGTTTCTCTATTTCCTGGCGCTGGTGTCGCTGAGCCTGGCCATCCTTAACCTGCTGCCCATCCCCGTCTTGGACGGCGGACACCTGCTGTATTACCTTATTGAGTTGGTCAAGGGCAGTCCGTTGAGCGAACGCAGCATGGTGACCGGGCAGTACATCGGCCTGGCCCTGCTGGCGGGCCTGATGGGTCTGGCGTTCTACAACGACATCCTCCGTCTGGTGACTTGATGCTTTTGAACTTTTTTGTGCCGGTCTGCTCAAAGCCCGCCAGCCCCCAGCATGACTTTTCCCGGCAAACGCCTGCCCTGCAGGCCCGCCACCTACCGGATGTGATGATGACGCGACAGCCCACCCGCCGCCTGCTCGCCCTGGCCCTGGCCTCGGCCCTTACCGCCCCCGCCTGGGCGCAGACGGCCCTGCCCCCCATCGTCGCCCCCGCCGAAGCGGAGGCCGGCAGCTTCACCGCCAGCGACATCCGCATCGATGGCCTGCAGCGCATCTCCGCCGGTACCGTGCTGACCTACCTGCCGATCGAACGTGGCGATACCGTCACCTCCTCGCGCGTGGGCGACGCCATCCGTGCGCTGTACAAGACCGGCTTCTTCCAGGATGTGCGCCTGGACCGCCAGGACAACATCCTGGTGGTCACCGTGGTCGAACGACCCGCCATCAACAAGCTGACCGTGACCGGCAACAAGGACATCAAGACCGAACAGCTGATGACCGGCCTGAAGGACATCGGCCTGTCCGAGGGCGACACCTTCGATCGCCTCAGCCTGGACCGCGTCACCCAGGAGCTGATCAAGCAGTACAACAACCGCGGCAAGTACAACGTCGAAATCACCCCGACGGTCAGCCCGCTGGACCGCAACCGCGTCGACATCACCATCGCCATCAAGGAAGGCAAGGCCGCCAAGATCCGCCACGTCAACCTGGTCGGCACCGAGAAGTTCCAGAACGAGGACATCCTCAAGACCTGGGAATCCAAGGAGCACAACTGGCTGTCCTGGTACCGCCGCGACGATCAGTACTCCAAGGAAAAGCTCTCCGGCGACATGGAGAAGCTGAATTCCTGGTACCTGGACCGTGGCTACGTCGACTTCAGCATCGATTCCACCCAGGTGTCGATCAGCCCCGACAAGCGCGACATGTTCCTCACCGCGGGCATCACCGAGGGCGAGCAGTACAAGGTCTCCGAGGTCAAGGTCACCGGCGATACCGTGCTGCCGCAGGAGAACGTCGAGCGCATGGTGATCGTCAAGCCGGGCCAGATTTTCTCGCGCCGGCTGCTGGAAATCACTTCCGACGGCATCACCGCCACCCTCAGCAACATCGGCTACGCATTTGCCCAGGTCAACCCGATTCCGTCGGTGGACCGCGAGAAGCGCACCGTCGCCCTGAACTTCCAGGTCGTGCCCGGCCCGCGCGTCAACGTCCGCCGCATCGTCTTCAAGGGCAACGCGCGCACCTCCGACGAGGTCATGCGCCGCGAGATGCGCCAGTTCGAAGGCTCCTGGTATTCGCAGGCTGCGATCGACCGTTCGAAGATCCGCCTGCAGCGCCTGGGCTACTTCGAGACCGTCGACGTCGAGACGCCCGCGGTTCCCGGCACCAACGACCAGGTCGACGTCGTCTATACGGTCAAGGAAACCACCTCGGGCAGCTTCGTGTTCGGCCTGGGCTACTCGCAGTTGTCCGGCATGACCACCTCGATCCAGCTGTCGCAGAACAACTTCCTCGGCAGCGGCAACCGCGTGTCGGTCGAGGCGCAGCGCAGCGACTACCTGCAGCGCTACTCGTTCTCGTTCCTGAATCCGTTCTTCACCGACGAGGGCATGTCGCTCGGCTACAACCTGTGGTGGCGCGAGTATGACTATTCCGACTTCAACACCGCACAGTACTCCAGCACGAGTGCCGCGGCGCAGGCGGTCCTGGGCCTGCCGTTGACCGAAACCGACAGCGTGTCGCTGCTGTTCGGCATCGATCGCAACCAGATCAACTACAACAGTGCGACTCCGAGTTCGATCGTGGATTACATCAACGCGATCGGCCAGCGCACGTTCCACGCCTGGCGCTCGGAAATCGGCTGGGCGCGCGATACCCGCAACGACTACTTCATGCCCACCGCCGGTACCTACCAGCGCGTGTCGGCTGAAATCACCCTGCCCGGCTCGACCGTCGAGTACTACAAGCTCAATTACGAATTCTCCAAGTACTGGCCGCTCACCCCGTCGCTGGTCCTGAACACCCGCTTCGATTTCGGCTACGGCGACAGTTGGGGCAACGACACGTCGCGCAACGTCTGCCGGATGCTGCCCACCGACCCGTCGATTCCCGGCCAGGCCAATCCGGCGGCGGCAGCCGACAGCACCGGCGCCTGCGCACCTGGTTCGGTGCTGGATCGCACCCTGACCGCCACCGGCCTGCCGTTCTTCGAGAACTTCTATGCCGGCGGCGTGCGTTCGGTGCGTGGCTTCAGCGACAACACGCTGGGTCCGCGTTCGGAAGCCAACGGCTACTACTACCGCGGCCAGCCGCTCGGCGGGTCGCTGAAGACGGTCGGTTCGCTGGAAATGTATTTCCCGCGCCTGTTCGATTCCAACGCCGCGCGCATTTCTGCGTTCTTCGACTTCGGCAACGTGTTCGACGGATACGACAACTTCGACGCCGGCGAACTGCGCGCTTCCGCGGGCGTGGCGCTGCTGTGGCGCGCGCCGGTCGGTCCGATCTCGATCAGCTATGCGTTCCCGCTGAAGAAGAAGGACGGCGACGAAATCGAGCGCCTGCAGTTCACCTTCGGCGGCGGCTTCTGATCGAAGGCGCCGCGTGCGGGGGGCTCCATCGCCCCCCGTATGGTATAGCCCGTATTTCCGGCGTGTCCGGGGGTACGGCGACGAAACTGGGCGAGGCGCTACAATTGCGCCCCATGACCGTTTCCCCCCTTTCCGCCGCCGCGCTCGCCGAGCGCTTCTCGCTGGGCCTGCATGGCGACGGCACCGTGGCCGTCGAAGGCGTGGCGACCCTCGCCCGTGCCGGCCGCCACCAGCTCGCCTTCCTTGCCAATTCCCGCTACCGCTCGCAGCTGGCCGAATCGGCCGCGGGCATTGTCGTGCTGCGTGCCGATGACGCGGAGGCGGCACCGGGCACGGCACTCATCGCCAAGGACCCATACACGGCCTTCGCCAAGATCGCGGCGCTGTTCGAACAACGCCCCGCCCGCCCAGCAGGCATCCATCCCAGCGCGGTGATCGACCCCTCGGCCCGGGTATCGCCCGGCGCGCATGTCGGTCCCTTCGTCAGCATCGGCGCCCGTGCCGAAGTCGGCGAGGGTTGCATCATCGGCCCGCACTGCGTCATCGGCGACGATTGCGTCGTCGGGGCCGGCAGCGAGCTGATCGCGCGGGTCACCCTGGTCGTCCGCGTGCGCCTGGGCCAGCGCGTGCTGATCCACCCGGGCGCTGTCCTGGGCGCCGACGGTTTCGGGCTGGCGATGGATGCCGGCCACTGGATCAAGGTACCGCAGCAGGGTGGCGTGGTGGTCGGCGACGACTGCGAGATTGGCGCCAACACCACCATCGATCGCGGTGCGCTCGACGATACCGTGCTGGAAGAGGACGTTCGCCTGGACAACCAGATCCAGATCGGCCACAACGTGCGCATCGGCGCGCATACCGCGATGGCCGGCTGCAGCGCCGCCGCCGGCAGCGCGAAGATCGGCCGCTACTGCCTGATTGGCGGCGCCGCCGGCGTCCTCGGCCATCTGGAAATCTGCGATCGCGTGGTCATCACCGCGATGTCGCTGGTGACCAGTTCCATCCATGAGCCGGGCGAATACTCGTCCGGCACCCCGCTTACCGACAACCGGACCTGGCGCAAGAACGCCGCCCGGTTCAAGCAACTCGACGCACTGGCACGCCGCGTGCTGGCCGCGGACAAGGAATGAACATGACCGAACCCGAAGTGAAGCTCCCCATCGACGTCGTCACCATCCAGAAACTGCTGCCGCACCGCTATCCGTTCCTGCTGGTGGACAAGGTGGTGGAGTTCGAAGCGCACAAGCGCATCGTCGGCATCAAGAACGTGACCATCAACGAGCCGTTCTTCCAGGGCCACTTCCCTGGCCATCCCGTGATGCCCGGCGTGCTGGTGATCGAGGCCTTGGCCCAGGCCGGTGGCGTGCTGACCCAGATTTCGCGCGGCCTGTGCGGTGGCGACCGGCTGTTCTACCTGGTCAAGGTCGACAACGTCCGCTTCTCGCGCATGGTGGTGCCCGGCGACGTGCTGGAACTGCACGTGGAAATCAAGCGGGTCATCCGCAACATGACCCTGTATACCTGCGTGGCCAAGGTCGCCGGCAACGAGGTCGCCAGCGCCGAGGTGCTGTGCGCCGAGACCCCGGCATGAGTACCGATATCCATCCGAGCGCGGTCATCGATCCGGGCGCGCGCCTGGGCGCGAACGTGCGCGTCGGTCCGTTCAGCCTGATCGGCGACGGCGTTGAAATCGGCGATGGCACAGTCATCGGCCCGCATTGCAGCGTGACCGGTCCCACCCGGATCGGCCGCGACAACCACCTGGTCGGCCATGTCGCCGCGGGCGGGGATCCGCAGGACAAGAAGTTCGCCGGCGAACGCACCGAACTGGTCATCGGCGATCGCAACATCATCCGCGAGTTCGTCACTCTCAACCGCGGCACCGGCAGCGGCGGCGGCATCACCCGCATCGGCGACGACAACCTGCTGCTGGCCTATACGCACGTCGCGCACGACTGCGTGATCGGCAACCACTGCGTGTTCTCCAACAACTCGACCCTGGCCGGACACGTCACCGTCGAGGACTGGGTGATCATGAGCGGCTTCTCCGGCGCCCACCAGTTCTGCCGCATCGGCGCGCATGCCTTCATCGGCATGGGCGCGCTGGTCAATGGCGACGTCCCGCCGTACACCATGGTCGGCAGCGATTCGCTGGGCCGGCCGCGTGGCATCAACAGCGAGGGACTGAAGCGGCGCGGCTTCGACAGCGAACGCATCTCCGCGATCAAGCGTGCCTACCGCACGTTGTACGTCGCCGGCCTGCCGCTGGCCGAGGCCAAGCAGCAACTGGCGGAACAGGCCCAGTCCAGCGAAGACGTTCGTGCCCTGCTCGATTTCATCGAACGCGGCGAGAGGCCGCTGCTGAGATGAATTCCCCCGCGCGCCGCCCGCGCATCGCGCTGGTGGCCGGCGAGGCCTCCGGCGACGGGCTGGGTGCCGGCCTCATCGCCGCATTGCGCGAACGCTGGCCCGACGCCGAATTCGCCGGCATCGGCGGCGATGGCATGCGCCGCGAAGGTTGCCAGACCTGGTTCGACGCGGGCGAGCTGGCGGTGATGGGCCTGTCCGAGGTACTGCGCCACCTGCCCCGCCTGCTGAAGCTGCGGCGTGCGTTCCGCGAGCGCGTGCTGGCCTGGCGGCCGGATGTGTTCATCGGCATCGATGCCCCCGACTTCAACCTGGGCGTGGAGCGCTGGCTCAAGCAGCGCGGGATCCGCACCGTGCATTACGTCAGCCCCTCCGTCTGGGCCTGGCGCGAGAAGCGCGCGCAGAAGATCGGCGCCAGCGCCGACCGCGTGCTGTGCCTGTTCCCGATGGAACCGCCCATCTACGCCCGCCATGGCGTCGATGCGCGCTTCGTCGGCCACCCCATGGCGGACGACATGCCGCTGCAACCGGACCGCGCCGCCGCCCGGCGGGCGCTGGACCTGCCGGCCGACGCGCCGGTGCTGGCCCTGCTGCCCGGCAGCCGGCTGGGTGAAATCCAGCGGCTCGCGCCACCCTTCCTGGAAGCGGCGCAGCGCGTCGCGCGCGCGGTACCGGAACTGCGCGTGTGCGTTCCGGCCGCCAACCCCGCCTGCCGCGAACAACTGGAAACCCTGCTGGCCGATCCGCAACTGGCCGTGCCGAACCTGCATCTGCTCGACGGCCATGCCCGCACCGCGCTGTACGCGGCCGATGTGGTCCTGCTGGCTTCCGGCACGGCGACCCTGGAAACCATGCTCGCCAAGCGCCCGATGGTGGTGGGCTACAAGGTCGCGCCGATGACCTATCGCATCGTCAAGGCGCTGGGCCTGCTGAAGGTGGAGCGCTACGCCCTGCCCAACGTACTGGCAGGTGAGGACCTGGCGACGGAATTGATGCAGGACGAGTGCACGCCCGACAAACTGGCCGATGCCGTGCTGCACTGGTTCCGCGCGCCGCAGGAAGCCGCCGCCCTGCAACCGAAGTACCTGCACCTGCACGAGCAATTGCGCCAGGATGCTTCCGCGCGCGCCGCCGACGCGGTGTCCGAGCTGCTGGAACCGGCCGCCGCGCCCGCGGGCATCCGCTAGAATCGCGCCATGCTTCCGAACGGTTCGCTGTTTCCCGACCCCGTGTTCCGCCTGATCGCCGGCGTGGACGAAGCCGGCCGCGGCCCGCTGGCCGGACCGGTATCGGTGGCGGCGGTGATCCTGGATCCGGATCGCCCCATCGACGGCCTCAACGATTCCAAGCAACTGACCGAAGTCCAGCGCGAGGCGCTGTATCCGTTGATCATCGAGCGCGCGCTCGCCTGGCGGGTCGAGTTGGTGCAGCGCGAGGAAATCGACACGCTCAACATCCTGCAGGCCACGATGGAAGGCATGCGACGCGCGGTTCGCGCGTTGCAGCCGGCGGCCGAACTCGCGCGCATCGATGGCAACCGGATTCCCACCCGCCTGCCGTGTCCGGCCGAGGCGCTGGTGGGCGGCGATCGGCTCGATGCCGCGATCATGGCCGCATCCATCCTCGCCAAGGTCACCCGCGACCGCGCGATGGTGGCATTGCACGCGCAGTTCCCGCAGTACGGTTTCGCCAACCACAAAGGCTATTCCACGCCCGAGCACCTGGCCGCGCTCACCCTGCATGGCCCCTGCCCGCTGCACCGCCGCAGTTTCGCGCCCGTTCGCGTCGCGCTGGAAGCGCACGGCATGGCCTGAGCGCGGAGTTCCCGCGCCTCCCCGCCGCCGGTCGGATGAACAGGACGCCCTGTCCTTGGTCACGCCGACTTCCAGCAGTCGAAACAATCCTCGCAACCCTGCAGGCTGTTATCGCATCTCCTCCATGAGGAATGCCGTCTTCCAAGGATCACGGTGACACGCCCCGGCCCCCGACGGTCTCGCGAGAACTGCCATGAACCTGCATCCCGACCATGCCGCTCCGGAACCCGGAGCGCCGTCCCCCGAATCCCGTTGCGGCTCCCGCACCGGCAACGGCCCCGCCTCCCATCAACACCTGGCCGCGCTGGTACGCGGGATCTGTCCGGATGCACCGTCGCCGGGCATCGACGGTCCGCAACGCATCGCGGCGCTGCTGGAAGACACCGCCTGGGACTGCGAGCCCGCGATCAGGGCTGGCCTGGCCGCCGTGCTGGCGCGACTCGCCCAGCCTGCCGGACAGCCGATGGGCGCCCTGCCATCGGACCTGTCCTGGCCCCGCCTGTGGCGGGAGGTCGAGGCCCACGATGATTTCCTGCGTCTGCGCGATGTCGAGTCGAACCTGCGACATGCGGAGGTTGGCGCCTTCCCGTTCGATCGGCACGACTGGGAACACGCACGCGAGGAGGAATGCGCCCTGCGCGAACACCATCGGCAGGTCCGTGAAACCAGCTACGCGCCCGCGCAACCGGCGGTGTTCCGGGTGCATTGAGCCGGCCGCCGGGACGCTTCGCGCCCGCCATGCGCCCAGGCAGCCCGGGCTCGCCGGCCCGGGCGCCGATGTCAAGCCTTGCCCCTCCCCACCCCCGCCGGTAACCTGCCCGGACAGTCTTCCGAGCCGGCATGTCCTCCCGCTTCGTTCATCTCCACCTGCACACCGAGTTCTCGATGGCGGATTCGATCATCCGCGTGCCCGAGAAGCCGGATCAGGCCGACCCCAAGAAAGCCAAGCAGGCCAACCTGCTCAGCCGCGCGGTGGAGCTGCGCATGCCGGCGCTGGCGGTCACCGATCGCAACAACCTGTTCGCCCTGGTCAAGTT
This sequence comes from Pseudoxanthomonas sp. PXM04, assembly GCF_014851695.1. Lineage (NCBI taxonomy): Bacteria > Pseudomonadati > Pseudomonadota > Gammaproteobacteria > Lysobacterales > Lysobacteraceae > Pseudoxanthomonas > Pseudoxanthomonas sp. PXM04. Next base: position 611,494 of record NZ_JACVAG010000001.1, on the reverse strand, counting down.
CTACAAGGCCGCCGAAAGCGTCGGCATCAAGCCGATCGCCGGCGCCGACGTCCTGGTGGCCGAGGGCAACGAGACGCCGTGGCCGGTGACCCTGCTGTGCCGGGATCGCGAGGGCTACCTGTCGTTGTCGCGCCTGCTCACCCGCGCGTGGATGGAAGGTCACCGCAACGACGGCGTCGCCATCGATCCGCAGTGGTTGCACGAGGATCGCCAGGGCCTGTTCGCGTTGATGGGCCGCCAGAGCCAGGCCGGCCGGCTGGCGCTGAGCGGACGGCATGAACTGGCCGAGCAGCACCTGGCCGAATGGCAGCGCAGTTTCGGCGAGGATCTGCATCTCGAACTGACCCGCACCCAGCGCGATGGCGAGGAGGCGTTCAACGCATTCGCGCTGCACGCTTCGGCCAAGCGCGGCCTGCCGGTCATCGCCAGCAACGACGTGCGGTTCCTTTCGCCGGACGGATTCGACGCGCACGAGGCGCGCGTGTGCATCGCCTCCGGCCGCGTGCTGGACGACCCGAAGCGGCCCCGCGAGTACAGTCCCGAGCAGTACATGAAGTCGGCCGAGGAAATGGCCGCGCTGTTCGCCGACGTGCCCGACGCCATCGACAACACGCTGGCGCTGGCGCAGCGCTGCAACATCGAGATGCGGCTGGGCACCTACTTCCTGCCCGCCTATCCGGTGCCGGAAAACGAGACCCTGGACAGCTGGATCCGCAGCCAGGCCCGGACCGGCCTGGAAGAACGGCTGGAGAAGAACCCGCTCGCCCCCGGCAAGTCCCGCGAGGATTACTTCGAACGGCTGGAGTTCGAGCTGGACACCATCATCAAGATGGGCTTCCCCGGCTACTTCCTGATCGTGGGCGACTTCATCCAGTGGGGCAAGAACCACGGCATCCCGATCGGCCCGGGCCGCGGTTCGGGCGCCGGTTCGCTGGTGGCGTGGGCGCTGAAGATCACCGATCTGGATCCGCTGCCCTACAACCTGCTGTTCGAGCGCTTCCTCAATCCGGAACGCGTGTCGATGCCCGACTTCGACATCGACTTCTGCATGGACCGGCGCGACGAGGTGATCGACTACGTCGCGCGCAAGTACGGCCGCGACCGGGTCAGCCAGATCATCACCTACGGCACCATGGCGGCGAAGGCGGTCGTGCGCGACGCCGGCCGCGTGCTGGGCTTTCCCTACGGTCTGGTCGATGGCGTCGCCAAGCTGATCCCGAACATCCTCGGCGTGACGCTGAAGGATGCGATGGGCGAAGGCAACAGCGAAATGGCCTCGCAGGAGCTGATCGAACGCTACAACAGCGAGGACGATGTCCGCGATCTGATCGACCTGGCGCGCCAGTTGGAAGACCTGACCCGCAACGCCGGCAAGCACGCCGGCGGCGTGGTCATCGCGCCGTCGCCGCTGTCGGACTTCTGCCCGCTGTTCGCCGAACACGACGAGGGCATGCTGGGCCGGAACCCGGTCACCCAGTTCGACAAGAACGACGTCGAGGAAGTCGGCCTGGTGAAGTTCGACTTCCTGGGCCTGCGCACGCTGACCATCATCGACTGGGCGGTCAAGGCCATCAACCGCCGCCACGAACGCGCGGGCGTGCCGCCGATCGACATCGCGACGATTCCGCTGGACGACGCCGCCACCTATCGCCAGGTGTTCGCTTCCGGCAACACCGGCGCGGTGTTCCAGTTCGAATCCTCCGGCATGCGCCGGCTGCTGAAGGACGCCAAGCCCGACCGCTTCGAGGATCTGATCGCGCTGGTATCGCTGTACCGACCCGGCCCGATGGACCTGATTCCCAGCTTCGTCGACCGCAAGCACGGACGCGAGGAAGTCGAGTATCCCGATCCGCGCACCGAAGCAATCCTGAAGGACACCTACGGCATCATGGTGTACCAGGAGCAGGTGATGCAGATGGCGCAGATCGTCGGCGCCTACTCGCTCGGCGGCGCCGACCTGCTGCGTCGCGCGATGGGCAAGAAGGTGCCGGCCGAAATGGCCAAGCACCGCGAGATCTTCCGCGAGGGCGCCGGCAAGGGCGGCGTCGACGAGAAGAAGGCCGACGAAATCTTCGACCTGATGGAGAAGTTCGCCGGCTACGGTTTCAACAAGTCGCACGCCGCGGCCTACGCGCTGGTGTCGTACCAGACCGCGTGGCTGAAGTGCCACTATCCGGCCGAGTTCATGGCCGCGGTGCTGTCCTCGGACATGGACAACACCGACAAGGTGGTCGGTTTCCTGGACGAGGCGCGCGGGCTGTCGCTGACCGTGCTGCCGCCGGAGATCAACCACTCGGACTACATGTTCGAGGCGACCGATCCGCGCACCATCCGCTACGGCATCGGCGCCATCAAGGGCGTCGGCCAGGGCCTGTGCGAGACGATCGTCGCCGAACGCCGGCAGGGCGGCGAATTCCGCGACCTGCTGGATTTCTGCAAACGGGTCGATTCCTCCAAGCTCAACCGGCGCGCGCTGGAAGCGATGGTGAATGCCGGCGCGCTTGACGCGCTGGGCCGCAATCGCGCCTCGCTGATGCTGCAGTTGCCCGAAGTGCTGAAGGCCACCGATCAGCTGGCCAAGGAGCGCGCGGCCGGACAAAGCTCGCTGTTCGGCGGCGGCGATGCCGCGCCCGCGCTGGAAGTGGTGCTGACCGAATCGGACGAGTGGCCGCTGAGCCAATTGCTCAATGGCGAGCGCGAGACGCTGGGGCACTACCTCAGCGGCCATCCGATGGATCCCTATCGCGAGGATCTGCGCGCCCTGGTCGGCAGCGACCTGGGTGATCTGGAAAAACTCTGGAGCAACCAGTCGCCGGGCGAAAAGAAGGGCTGGCGCCCGGAAGTCAGCGCGCTGATCGCCGGCCAGGTGGTCGGCGTGCGCCGCAAGGGCGACAGCCAGGTGTTCGTGCAACTGGAGGACGGCCGCGGCCGCATCGAATGCAGTGCGTTCTCCGACGCGATGGCCGAGTTCGGCCCGCTGCTGACCCGCGACCGCATCCTGATCATGAAGGGCGGCCTGCGCGAGGACGAGTTCAACGGCGGCTTCAGCCTGCGCATCCGCCAGTGCTGGGACTACTCGCAGCTGTGCGCGCAGCAGGCGCAGCGGCTGTCGCTGCGGCTGGACTTGCGCGAACCGGGGCTGTGGTCGCGGGTGGAAGCCCTGCTCGCCCGCCACCGCCCCGGCAACACGCCCCTGCGCCTGGATCTGGTGCTGCCCTCCGGCAAGTCGGCCACCGCCGGCATGCTTGACGTCAATGGCAGCCTGTCGGTGCGGGTCGATACCGAACTGGTCGACGCGCTGCGGGCCACCCCTGGCGTGCGCGCGGTCAAGCTGGCGGTGGGCCGCCCCTGGGCGCAGAACCACTGAGGCCCGGTTCCGGGCTCCGGACCGTACTGCACGGCTCGGTATGGAGGCCCCGGCTGGGATAAACTCCCCCCTTTCCGGCCCACGGCCCGCTTGATGAACCCGAACTACCTCGATTTCGAACAACCCATCGCCGATCTGGAAGCCAAGATCCAGGAGCTGCGCAACGCCAGCGCGGGACCGGCGGTGAATGTCGACGCCGAAGTCCATGCCCTGCAGGACAAGCTGCGCGTCCGCACCGCCCAGATCTTCCGCGACCTGACCCCGTGGCAGGTATCGCAGCTGGCCCGCCATCCGGCCCGCCCCTACACCCTGGATTACGCGCGCGTGATCTGCGACGAGTTCCAGGAACTGGCCGGCGATCGCGCCTTCGCCGACGACAAGGCGATCGTTGGCGGCCTGGCCCGCATCAATGGGCGCTCGCTGGTGATCATCGGCCACCAGAAAGGCCGCGATACCAAAGAAAAGATCAAGCGCAACTTCGGCATGCCCAAGCCGGAGGGTTACCGCAAGGCACTGCGGCTGATGAAGCTGGCCGAACGCTTCCGCCTGCCGGTGCTGACCTTCATCGACACCGCCGGCGCCTGGCCGGGCATCGATGCCGAGGAACGCGGTCAGTCCGAGGCGATCGCGCGCAACCTGCTGGAGATGTCGGAACTGAAAGTCCCGGTGATCTGCACCGTGATCGGCGAAGGCGGCTCCGGCGGCGCGCTCGCCATCGGCGTGGGTGATCGCACCCTGATGCTGGAATACAGCACCTACTCGGTGATCACCCCGGAAGGCTGCGCCTCGATCCTGTGGAAGTCGGCCGACAAGGCCAAGGACGCCGCCGAGCAGCTCGGCCTGACCGCCAAGCGCCTGCATTCGCTCGGCCTGGTGGACAAGGTGGTGCGCGAACCCATCGGCGGCGCCCACCGCAATCCGCGCCAGATGGCGACCCGGCTGAAGGCGGTCCTGCTCAACGAACTGGACGCGCTGGAACAGATTCCGGTCGAACAACTGCTGCAGCGCCGTTACGAGCGCCTGCGCAGCTACGGGGCCTACGAGGCCGCCTGAGGGCAAACGCGATGAGCTGGCAGAAATGGATATCTGCCCTGCTGCTGGTGCCGGTGGTCGGCTATGTGGTGCTGTGCCTGGGCGTGTATCTGTGGGGAGCCGGCGCGCTTCCCGCCGATCGCCAGCCAAATACCGGCGCTTTGCCGCCCTCGATGCGAGCGCAGTTTCAGGCCATCCATGGCGTACACAGTGACGGAGCCGTCCGCCTGAATCCGTTGACGGTGCCCTGGTACTTTTTTCGACAGTCCGCAGGAACGGATGAATTGCGGCTTCCCGCCTGGGCCGGCCGCACCCTCCTGCAGCGCTCGGATCGCCCTGTGGGTGGCACGCGTCGCGTCGCCGCCGACATCGCCGCGACGATATTCGTCAGCCGCGCATGGTCGATCGACGAACAGGTCAACACGGTGTTGAACGAAGGATTCTACGGGCGAGGCGCACACGGCCTGCCCGCCGCCGCCAAGGCCTGGTATGGCCAGTCCCCGGAAACCCTGTGGCCAGAAGAATTCCTGGCGCTGCAGGTTCTGGATCGAGGGCCGTCCTTCTATGATCCGGTGTGCTATCCGAAACGCTTCGAAGAACGTTTCCGCTTCGTATCCGCGCATCTGAACATCCCGGATATCGACACCGCGTTGGCACGTGCACGCGAACGGTTGCGAGCCCATCCCTCCGCCTGCAACAGCGCCTCAGCACCCGCCACCACCCTGCTTCCCTTCCCGGTATCCAATCAAGCCGCATGAGCCCGTTCATCATCCTGTCGCTGATCCTCCAGGTCGCCTGCTGCGTGCACGTCGTGCGCACGGGACGGCCGCTGTACTGGGTCTTCATCCTGCTGCTGTTTTCTTACATCGCGGTGCTGGTGTACTTCATCGCCGAAGTGCTGCCGGATCTGCGCCACAACCCGTCGGCGCGCCGGGCCGCGCGCAGCGTGCGCTCGCGCATCGATCCCGAGCACGAGAAGCGCAAGGCGGATCGCAAGCTGGGGCTTTCCGATACACCGGAAACCCGTCGCCAACTGGCCGAGGAATGCCTGCGCAGCGGGGATTTCGCCCGCGCCGAGGATCTGTTCGGCAACGCGCTCAAGGGCCTGTACCGCACGGATCCGGACCTGATGCTCGGCCTGGCCAAGGCCCAGTACGGACAGGGCAAGGCACGCGAGACGCGCACGACCCTGGACGCACTCATCGCCGCCAATCCGAACTTCCGCTCCTCAGACGGGCACCTGTTGTATGCGCGCGCCGTGGAAGACCTGGGCGATGCGGCCGCCGCCCTGCACGAATACGAAGCCGTCGTGCAGGGCCATCCCGGCGAGGAGGCGCGTGCCCGCTATGGCCTGCTGCTCAAGCGCCAGGGCGATCTGGTTCGCGCCCGCGCGGTATTCCAGGAAATCCTGACCCGCTCCGACGCCCTGCCGAAGTACTACCAGCGCGATCAGCGCGAGTGGATCGCGTTGGCCCGCAACGAACTGGCCAACCTGCCCTCGTCCTGATTCGAGTAAAGAACGGCAGTCCTGGCTGTCTTACCGCGAATACTGCTAGCAAGCACTGCGTTGGAATGCCCTGGCGTTCGGGCCGAACCAACAAACGGAGTCATTTCCGCTCAGAGCTGCCGGGTGTTCAATGATCGTTGCCCCTCAACGACGTGGATACACCCATGTTCGAAGCCATCGCCCAACTGCTGGCACATTGGCTTGACTTGTTCGGTCAGGCGGGCAGCCGCCGCGCATGGCCGATCATGGTCGGATTGCTCCTATTGATTTCAATCTTGTGCGCGGTGGCATTCTGGACAAATTCCTGAGCCATGCCCACCGCTTCACTTCCGGCGGCGCACATGGTGGCGTCCCGGATCTAAGCCTTGTCTTCCTCCTCCCGCGACGATTCGCCGCAGGCGCGGACGCGCCGACGGCGCTAGGATGAGATCGCCGGCATCGGCCGGCTCACGGGGGAAAACGTGATGGACCTGTTGCATCCATGGTGGCTGGTTCCGCTCATCCTGTTCGTCCTGCCGATGGTGGTGGGCCTGTTCTACAACCGCCTGCGCTGGCACCGGAACGGGGTCAACCAGAACTGGGTTCTGGGCCTGTTCGTCGGTGTCTGCTGGCTGGCCGCCATCATCGTCATCCTGAACAAGCTGCGCTGAGTCGCGGGCCTGCCGGCTAGACTGGGCGGCATGTTCGCCCTGCCGCCCGCGCCCGCCGTCGTGCCGTCCCTGCTGATCGGCTTCAGCGGTGGCCTGGATTCGACGGTCCTGCTGCACCGCCTCCATGCGGAACCGGCATTCCAGGGCGTCCTTCGCGCCATCCACGTCCATCACGGCCTGCAGCCGGCGGCCGACGACTGGGCCGCGCACTGCCAACGCACATGCGATGCCTGGGAAGTTCCGTTGCGGATCGTGCAGGTACGGGTTTCCGCCGACGCCGGCCAGGGTATGGAGGCGGCCGCCCGCCACGCGCGCTATGCGGCGTTCGCCGAGGCGATGTCGTCCGGCGAGGTGCTGGTGACCGCGCATCACCTGCAGGACCAGGCGGAAACCTTCCTGCTGCGTGCCCTGCGGGCTTCGGGCGTGGATGGGCTGGCGGCGATGCGCGACTGGCGCGCCTTTGCCGGTGGATGGCATTGGCGCCCGCTGCTGGACACCTCGCGTGCCGTGCTTGAAAGCCATGCCAGCCAGCATGGTCTGGCGTGGATCGATGATCCGAGCAACCTGCACACCACCCACGACCGCAACTTCCTGCGCCGGCAGGTCATGCCGCTGCTGGAACAGCGTTGGCCGCATGCCGCGGCCGCATTCGCGCGCAGCGCTTCGTTGGCGCGGGAAACTGCCGACCTGCTCGATCGCGACGACGCGCTGGCGCTGGCGACAATCCGCACGCTGGATCCGGCGGCCTTGTCGGTGACCGCCCTGCTTGCGCTCCCGCCCGCGCGGCGCGCCCGCGTACTGCGCCACTGGCTGTGCCAGCTGGATCTGCCGCCCCTCCCTACCGAAGGTGTGCGCCACATCGAGCGGGATCTGCTGGCCGCGGCGGCGGACGACGAAGCCGAATTCAGCTGGCAGGGCGCGGTCGTACGCCGCTGGCGCGATCTGTTGCATGCCGAGTCGATGCGACCTCCACTGCCGGCCGACTGGCAAGTCGAATGGGACACGCACCAGCCCCTGCGGCTGCCGACCGGCGACCGGCTGGTCCTGGAAGGCGCGGCCTGGCCGACGCCGCTGCGGGTCGGCGCGCGCCTGGGCGGCGAGCGCCTGCGCCAGCCCGGTCGCGCGCACAGCCAGGCGCTGAAGAAGCTGCTGCAGGCCGACGGCATTCCTCCGTGGGAACGCCGCCTGCTGCCGCTGCTGCGGGACGCCGACGGCGAACTGCTCGCGGCCGGCGACCTGCTGCTGGATGCGCGCCTGGACGATTGGCTGCGCCGGCATGGCGCGAGCCTGCGCTGGGAACGGGCAGCCACCTGACCGCCGCGCGTTGACCTTCACGCGGCGGCTCCGCACACTTTCCCGCATGGCCAAGAAAAACACCCCCGACGCGTCCCCGGTGGCGAACTTCGAACAGTCGCTGGAAGAACTCGAACGCCTGGTCGACCGCATGGAACACGGCGACCTCAGCCTGGAGGACTCGCTGGCCGCCTATGAGCGCGGTGTCGGCCTGTACCGCCAGTGCCAGGCCGCGCTGGAACAGGCGGAACTACGGGTCCGGCTGCTCAGCGATCCCGCCAATCCGGAGAGCGCCGAGCCGTTCGCGCCGCTGCCCGATGGCAACTGAGGCCCGCTTCGCGGCCTGGGCCGCGCGTACCGAAGCCACCCTCGAGCAGGCCCTTCCGTCCCCCGACCAGGCACCCGGACGCCTCCACGCGGGCATGCGCCACGCCGTGCTCGGCGGCGGCAAACGCATGCGCCCCCTGCTGGTCTATGCCGCCGGCGCCGTTTCCGGCGCGCCGGAAGCCATGCTGGACGCGCCCGCCGCCGCGGTCGAACTGATCCACGCCTATTCGCTGGTCCACGACGATCTGCCGGCCATGGATGACGACGATCTGCGCCGGGGCCGGCCGACGGTGCACGTCGCCTTCGACGAGGCCACCGCCATCCTCGCCGGCGACGCCTTGCAGACGCGTGCTTTCGAAGTGCTGGCGCAGGCACCCGCCGACGCCGATATCCGGCTGGCCTGGGTGCAGGCGCTGGCCGGCGCCTCCGGCGTGGCCGGCATGTGCGGCGGGCAGGCCCTGGACATCGACGCCACCGGGCGCCAGCAGAGCCTGGAAGAACTGGCCCGCATGCACGCCTGGAAAACCGGCGCGCTCATCCGCGCGGCGGTCCGCCTCGGAGCCCTGGCCGGCCGCGCCGCGCCGGATGTCGTGGAACGCCTGGACGGATTCGCCTCGTCGCTGGGCCTGGCTTTCCAGATCCGCGACGACATCCTGGACGTGGAAGGCAGCTCCGAACAGCTCGGCAAGACCGCCGGCAAGGATGCGGCCCAGTCCAAGTCCACCTATCCGGCCCTGCTCGGCATGGACGGCGCCAAGGCGCGATTGAACGAACTCGACGCGTCGATGCGCGAAGCGCTGTCGCCATTCGGCGAGGCCGCCGATGCGCTGCGCGCGTTGGGCGAACTGGCGGTCCGCCGCGATCATTGATCGCGGCAATCCGCGCACAAAAAAGGCCCGGTTCTACCGGGCCTTTTTCATTGACTCGCGAACTTCGCTTACTTGATCAGGCGCAGCGTCAACGGATAGCGATAGGCTTCGCCGTTGTTGGCCTTGATCGCGGCGATGATAGTGAACACCAGCCAGGCGATGCCGACGATCACCATCAGCGGCAGCGTGATCAGCGCGCCGATGCCCAGGGTCACGATCGTCAGCAGGAACAGCGCCAGGAAGATGATGCCGACCGTGATGTTGAAGTTCAGCGCTTCCTTGCCCTGGTCATTGACGAAGGGCATGGTGTCCTTCTTGACCAGCCAGATGATCAGCGGACCGATGAAGCAGCCGAGACTGCCGGCCCAACCCGAGGTGAGGATGCCGCCGACCAGCGCGGACAGGTGTGCGAACAGGGCCCACTGACGCTCTTCCGCACTCGGGCTTCCCGAAGTCGGCGGCGGCGGCGGTGCGGTGACGTTCTCGAACTCGCTCATGCGTGTATCCCCATTCCTTGTTGACGTTGATGGTATGGAACAATCCCGGCGGCCACTTTCGGGGCCCCGGGGGATCCTGTCAAGACACGTCAATCGGATCCGGCAACGGTCATGCGCCCGAGCAGGATGGAACCGCAGGCCACGTGCGAACGCGGATCGACGTCGTTTCCGACCGCCTCCACGCCCGCGAACATCTGCTTGAGGTTGCCGGCGATGGTGATGCCATCGACCGGATGGGCGAGTTCGCCGTTCTCCACCCAGAACCCGGCCGCGCCGCGCGAATAGTCGCCGGTCACCGGATTGACGCCCTGCCCCATCAGCTCGGTGATGACCAAGCCGCGTCCCATGCCGCGCACCAGTTCATCGAAGCCACCGGCATTGGCCGAGACCTGCAGGTTGTGCACGCCGCCGGCGTTGCCGGTGCTCTGCAACCCCAGCTTGCGCGCCGAATAGCTGCCCAGCAGGTAGCGCTCCAGCACGCCGTCGCGCACCAGTGGCGCATCGCGGGTGGCGACGCCCTCGGCATCGAAGGCGGCCGAGCGCCAGCCATGGCGCAGGAACGGACGTTCCTCGATCGAGAACCATTCCGGGAAAACCCGCTGGCCGGCGTGATCCAGCAGGAAGCTGGCCCGCCGGTACAGCGCCGAACCGGCCACCGCGCCCAGCAGGTGGCCCACCAGCGATCGCGCCACCTCGGCGGCGAACAGGACCGGGTACTGGCCGGTGGCGACCGTGCGCGGTTCCAGCCGGGCGACGGTGCGCTCGGCCGCCTTGCGTCCGACCACCTGCGCCGCTTCCAGCGCGGACGCCGCCAGCGCCGTCGTGTACCAGCCGTCGCGCTGCATGCCGTCGCCCTCGCCCGCGATCAGCGCGCAGCCCAGGGTGTGCTGGGTGCTGCGTTCACGTCCGACGAACCCGTGCGAATTCGCATACACCGAAAGACTCTCCGAACTGCCCACCGAGGCGCCGTCGGAATTGCCGATGCGCGAATCCGCTTCGCGCCCGGCGTTCTCGCAGGCCAGGGCCAGATCCAGCGCCTCGTCGGCCTGCACCGGCCAGGGATGCCAGAGGTCGAAATCGGGGAACTCCGCCGCCATCCGGTCCACGTCGGCCAGCCCTGCGGCTTCGTCGTCCTCGGTGTAGCGGGCGATGGCGCAGGCCTGCTCGACCGTGGCCTCCAGGCTTTCCTCGCGCAGATCCGCGGTGCTGGCGCTGCCCTTGCGCCGGCCGAAGTAGACGGTCACGCCGATGCCGCGATCACGGGTCGATTCGACCGTCTCGACCTCGCCCAGGCGCACGTTGACGTTCAGCCCGCGCTCCTCGCTGCAACTGACCTCGGCCTGGCTGGCGCCACGCGCGCGGGCGGCCGCCAGCAGGCGCTGCGACAGCTCGGCGAGGGTATCCAGCCGGGCCAGACTGTCGTCGGCGGAAACGGTGATGGCGTTCAATGGCTTATCCTTATGCAATGCAGGAAGCCGGACGTCCCGGCCTCCCCCGTGAAAGATGTCCCGGCGCGCCGTGCAGGCACCGCCGCGTGACCGGCAACCGAGATCGACCATGCGCGGACGCGACCCCGAAACCGGCGAATTTTTTAGCCCCAGCCGTACCCAGCAGCGCGAGGAAGCGCTGGAGGTGCGCAGCCTGGCCGAACAACTGGTGGCGCTGACGCCGGCCCGCCTGGCGAAGCTGCCGATTCCCGAAGACCTGATGCCGCATATCCTGGAAACCCAGCGCATCACCTCGCACATCGCGCACAAGCGCCAGTTGCAGTACCTGGCCAAGCAGATGCGCCGCGAGGATGACGACGTCCTGGCCGCGATCCGCGACGCGATGGACGAAGGCGGCGACGCGGCCCGGCGCGAGGCGGCGCAACTGCACCGTGCCGAGAGGTGGCGCGAACGCCTGCTCGCCGACGGCGACAGTGCGCTGGGCGAGCTGCTGGAGGAGTTCCCGCAGGCCGACCGCCAGCGCCTGCGCCAGCTGATTCGCAACGCCGGCGAGGAACGCGCGAAGAACAAGCCGCCGCATGCGTTCCGCGAACTGTTCCGCGAGATCCGCGAACTGCTCGCCGAGGGCGACGACGCGCCCGGCGACACGGACACCGACGAAGACTGAGCCGCGTGCCGGCGCCCGCTCGGCGCCGTCCACCCGCCCGCGGTTCACGCGCGGGTGCCGCCCACCGTCAGGCCCTCGATCAGCAACGATGGCTGGCCGACGCCCACCGGCACGCTCTGTCCGTCCTTGCCGCACACGCCCACTCCGGCATCCAGCGCGAGATCGTGGCCGACCATGCTGACCTTCTGCATGGTTTCCGGTCCGTTGCCGATCAGGGTGGCGCCCTTGACCGGCGCGGTGACCTTGCCGTCCTCGATCAGGTAGGCCTCGGTGGCCGAGAACACGTACTTGCCGCTGGTGATGTCGACCTGCCCGCCGCCGAAGTTGACCGCATACAGGCCCTTCTTCACCGAGCGGATCATCTCTTCCGGATCGTGCTGTCCGGCGAGCATGTAGGTGTTGGTCATGCGCGGCATCGGCAGGTGCGCGAACGATTCGCGGCGACCGTTGCCGGTCGGCGCCATGCCCATCAGGCGCGCGTTGAGCGTGTCCTGCATGTAACCGACCAGCACGCCATCTTCGATCAGCGTGGTGCAGTTGGTGGGCGTGCCTTCGTCGTCGATGTTGAGCGATCCGCGCCGGCCCGGCAGGGTGCCGTCGTCGACGATGGTCACGCCCGGCGAGGCGACCCGCTGGCCCATGCGGCCGGCGTAGACGCTGGTGCCCTTGCGGTTGAAATCGCCTTCCAGGCCGTGGCCGACGGCCTCGTGCAGCAGCACGCCGGGCCAGCCGGACGCCAGCACCACCGGCATGACGCCGGCCGGCGCATCGATGGCGTCCAGGTTCACCAGCGCCTGCCGCAGCGCCTCGCGCGCCAGTTCCTCGGGGCGGCCGCCACCCAGCAGTTCGGCATAGGAATAGCGACCGCCCATGCCGGCGTAACCGGACTCGCGACGGCCGTTCTGCTCCACCAGCACCTGCACGTTCAGGCGCACCAGCGGACGCACGTCGGCGGCCAGCACGCCGTCGCTGCGCGCCACCAGCACGGTATCCAGGCCGCCTGAGAGGCTCACGGTCACCTGCTGCACGCGCGGATCGGCCGCGCGCAGGAAACGGTCCACCGTGCGCAGCGCCTCGACCTTGGCGGCATTGTCCATCGCGTCGATGGGATCGTCCGCGCCGTAGAGCGCGCGTCCACCGCCCCGCACCAGCGCGCGTGGCGCATGCGCCGCGCCGTCACGGGCGATCGCGCGCGCCGAGCGCGCGGCGTCCAGCAAGGCGACCGAATTGATATCGTCGGAATAGGCGAAGCCGGTCTTCTCGCCCGAAATCGCCCGTACGCCGACACCCTGCTCGATCGAGTGCGCACCGTCCTTGACGATGCCGTCCTCCACCGTCCAGCTCTCGCGCCGGGCATGCTGGAAATAGAGATCGCCGAAATCGATACCCGGTCCCAGCAGCGCCCCGAAGGTGCGGTCCAGGCCGTGCTGGTCGAGGCCGGCAGGCAGCAGAAGGCGGGTTTCGGCGAGCGTCAGGGAAGCAGTCATGGCAGCAAGGTGGGGGTTGGGACGGGCCAGCGCAAGGCGGTGCGGGCGCCGCGGTTCAGGGCAGGCCGGCGCGCGCGGCCGAGGATGGCGCCTGTTCGCGTGATTGCTCGCGCGAAATGGCCTCCACCTTGGGTTCCTTCCAAGGACCAGTCACCCGATAGGTCTTGGCACCCATTTCGCCCAGCGGGCGCTTGAGCACCGCGTTGGCGACCGCGCCGACCGCCGCGCCCAACGGTCCGGCGGCGACCGCGCCGACCGCGGTCAGCACGTTGGCCGACTTGGGCAGCACATCCACCACCTGGTCGAACTGTTCGGCGCGCAGATCGGTCGTGCCGCCGATCCGGATCTCGGCGGCGGGACCGTCGATCACCAGCGCGTCGGTGCGGGCCAGGCCGTTGCCCAGGGCCACCTCGCCTTCCATCCGGTTGAACGCGAATCCCTTGGAAAAGAAGTCGCTGAAATCCAGGGTCAGCCGGCGACGCAATTCGGCCACGCTCAACAAACCGAGCACGCGGCCCGCACCGGGCTCCAGTTCCAGCAGATGGCCATCGCGCGCATCCACGCCGACCTTGCCTTCCAGTTCGCTCAGCCGGAACGCGCCGGGACTGCCACGCCAGCCCGCGGTGGCCTGGACGGTGCCGTGGCCGCCGCGAATGCGGCCACCGTAGCCGGCATCGGCCAGCAGCGCGCCGAAATCGCGGCTCGCCACCTTGGCCTGCAGTTGGGTCCGCGCATGCGCGCCCTTCCCCAGCCAGGTACCTGCCACGTCGATGTCGTGCTGCGGGGAACGCAATTGCAGCTGTTCGATCTGCATGCCGGCGGGCAACTGGCGCGTACGCAGGCGGGCGTTGCCGAGTTTCGCGCTGCCGACGCGCAGTTCATCGACGTCCAGCGACAGCGGCGGAATCGCCGACGGATCCAGGCCATCGTCGGCGGGTACCGGCGGCGCGCCGGGCATGCCGATCGGCGCGCCCGCGACCGCCCTGGTCGGGACCGTGGCCGCCGCGGTGGCGGTGCCGGCGGGCGACGCGTTCTGCCAATACAGGCGCGAGAGCCGCCCGACGATCGCGGCGCCCCGCGTCTCCGGCACCAGCAGGCCACCGGACAGCGCGGGACCTTCCAGGGTCACCGCCAGTGCATTGGGGGCCGGCGCCAGTTGCAGGCGCGTATCGGGGAACACCGATCCGATCATCAGCAGGCGCGTAGCGGTGACATCGACATGGCGCAACTTCAGGCCATCGTCGTCACCCTCGTCCTCGCCGCCCTTGAACAGCGCGATCCAGTCCATCGCATCCAGTTGCCGCGTGCGGCCGCTGACGATCAACCCGGACGCGGGCGGAGCCTCGGCGACATTGTCGCTCCCCAGCACCACCCGCACGCCGGTCTGCTGGCCGTTGTTGCGCGCGCGCAATGCCAGGCGCTGGCCGAACGCGACTTCGATCTGCCCGCTACCCAGCGGCATCGAGGTGCGTACCACTGTCGGCAGCGCGGCGAATGCCGGTTTTTCCAGCGGTGCCGGCAGGCTCAGGGCGGTGCCGACCAGCTGCGAACGCAGCTGCAGCTGGCTGGGCGCGTTGCTGGCCGCGCCCTTGGGAATGGTGACCGCGACGTTCCAGTCCGAACGCCCTTCGATGTACGGCTTCAACCAGGCCATTTCCGGCGCGCGATCCAGCAGTTCCTTCGCATCCAGGCGCGCAGCGAGCTCGGCCTCGAACGCCTGCTGCGGATCCCGCGCGCCGCTGCCCGCGCGCAGCGACAGCACGCCGGGCTGGCCCTGCAACATCACCTTCATCGGTTCGGAAGCGAATCCGCCGTTGTCGTAGCGCGCCTTGCCGGTGACATCGGTGAAGGCGAGGTTCCAGCGCTTTTCGGCCAGCTTCGCCGCGGTCAGTTCCACCTCGCCTTCCATCCGCTGACGGGTGGGCGAATCCTTCTTCAGCGGCTGCAGCAGATGGAAGCTGGCGCGGGTGGCGCCGGAGGCTTCCAGATTGGCGAAGGTGTCGGCATGGGTTTTCTGCAACGGACTCTGCCGCAGCATCGCCAGCAGTTTCCCCGCATCGGTGTGCGTGTCGGCGTCGACACGCAGGTTGGATTCGCGGAAGTCCGCGATGCCGGCGCTGAAATGTTCGACCGCCACGCCGGCCAGGCTGCCGTGCCCGTCCAGCGAGAATCCGTTGCCGATGAAGGCGACATCCGCGTCCACCTGCTCCAGCGCCGGCCAGTCGCGCTGGAACTTGAACTGCCCGCCGTTGATGCGCGCGACCGCCTCGAAGCGGCCGTTGTTGCGGACGAAGGGCCAATCGTCGAGATCGCCCGAGACGATGGCGCGGCCATTGTTCACCTGGCCGCCGACCAGCGCCGCGTTGAGCCAGTCCACCGCCGCCTTGGGCATCTGGTGGTGAACCCAGAAGCGCTGCGCGGTGGGCACCGGCGCCTGATCGAGATCGGCGGCCAGATCGATCCACGGTCGGGTGCCGTCGTTCTGGAACCACAGGCCGCCGCGCACCTGCGCGCCGTAATCCTTGCCACGCACGCGCAACGCCGCAGTGCCGACGCGCCAGCCGGCGCCTTCGCGCCAACCGACGATTTCACCATCGAGGGTGACGTCATGCACCACGCCGAAGCCGCTGGGCCAATTGAACTGCAGGCGCGATGCCGGTTTCAGGCGCAGGCGCAGGCCTTCGGCGTCGCCCTCGAAATCGCCCGCCAGCCCGCTCATTCCCGGCGCGCGGCCGACCGGCGCGAAGCCGACTTCCAGCAGTTCGCCGCTGGCGCGCAGGCCGCCCTGGCGATTGCCGGCGACCTCCACCCGTGCCAGCCGCGCGGTCGGACGTGCCTGGCCCAGCCAGCGGCGCATGTCGTCGCCGACCCGGTCGCTCAACCCCAGCACCGCGAACAGCGGCGCCGCATCCAGTTGGCGCGCGACCAGCGCGGTCTCGCGACCACCGGCCAGCAGCAGGCCGTCCAGCGTCTGCGTGCTTTCGCCACTGCCGACCCGCAGCAGCGGCGCATCCAGTCGCCAGCCGCTCCGGATCAGGCGCCAACGCAACCTGCCGTCCAGTTGTTCGAAGGCCGCGCGCGGCAGCGCCCCGCCCCCCACCAGCGGCGCACCGCGCAAGCCCAGCTTCTGCACGTGCGCCTCGGCGGTGACCATCACCACGCGATGCCGGTACAGGGATATCCAGCCTTGCAGCCGCCCGCTGCCGGAATCGGCCACCACACCCGCGTAGCGCAGCAGCGGCGACCACACGCCGATGTCGGCGGCGGTCACCTCGGCGTAGGCCTGGCCGTCGCCCTTGCGACGATTGAAATCGACGGCAACGTTGAGCGGCGCGCTGTCGGCGCGGATATGCGCGCGTGCACCGACCCGTACGCGATCGCCGTTCACCCGCAGGCGCATGTCGATATCGGGCACCCGCAATTGCCAGCCAATGGACGGCGCGTCGATGTCCAGGCGGCCGTCGATGATCTGCAGTTCGCCCAACCCCTCCAGGCTGGACAGCGGATCCCCGCCCGGCTGCTGCTGCCCGGGCAAGCCGCGCACCGACCAGGTGCCGTCGTCGGCGCGCTGCAGGGTCAGCGACAGGCCGCGCAGGCGCAGTTCGGTGAACGACCGGCCCGGCAGCAGGCCACCGTACATCGACACCAGCACCTCGGCCTGGCCGATACGGACGCCACCCTCACCCTCGCCGATCCGCAGCCCGTCCAGTTGCAGCAGCGGCCCGCGCCGGGTCCACTGGGTCTGCACCCGATCGAATGCCACCGGCCGCCCGGCCCGCTCGCTCAACCACGCGGCGACACGCTCGGGATGACGTTCGGCCAGCGGCAGCACCTGGCTGGCGATGCCCAGCACCACGGCCATGCACACCAGCACGATCGCGATGCCGTAAACGGCACCACGTCGGGCAAGGCGCAGGCGGCGGCGCATCGGGGTGGGCATCAGCGGCAAGCCGGGATTGGAGATTGGGGATTGGGGACGGGGCGAATCACGATTCCCCAATCCCGAATCCCGGCCTCAAAGCAGCACGACATCGAACTGCTCCTGCAGGTATTGCTCGTCGGCCTGGAAGCGGATCGACTTGCCGAGGAATTCCTCCAGTTCCGCCACCGACTGCGATTCCTCGTCGGTGATGCGCGCCACCACCTTGGGCGATGCGATCACCAGCAGGCGCGCGGCCTCGAACTGGCGCACGGCACGGGTGATTTCGCGGAAGATCTCGTAGGTGACGGTTTCGGCGGTCTTGATGCTGCCGCGGCCGCCGCATTCCGGGCACGGCTCGGACAGTTGCCGCTCCAGGCTCTCGACCGTGCGCTTGCGGGTCATCTCCACCAGCCCCAGCGGCGAGAACTCGTACACCGTGGTCTTGGCGTGATCGCGCGAGAGCGCCTTCTCCAGTGTGCGCAGCACCTGGCGGCGATGCTCGGGATCGTCCATGTCGATGAAATCGATGATGATGATGCCGCCGAGATTGCGCAGGCGCAGTTGCCGCGCCACCGCCTGCGCCGCCTCCAGGTTGGTGCGGTAGACGGTTTCCTCCAGGTTGCGCTGGCCGAGGAAGGAACCGGTGTTCACGTCGATGGTGGTCATCGCCTCGGTCTGGTCGATGACCAGGTAGCCACCGGATTTCAGCGGCACTTCCTTGTCCAGCGCGCGGCCGATTTCGTCTTCCACCCCATACAGATCGAAGATGGGACGTTCGCCGCTGTAATGCTCGATGCGCTCGGCCAGGACCGGCATGTACTTGGCCGCGAACGCCTGCAGCCGCTCGCTGGTCTCGCGTGAATCCACCCGTACCTTCTCGACATCGCGCCGCATCAGGTCGCGCACCGCGCGCAGCGGCAGGGTCAGGTCCTCGTAGATGCAGGTACCCACCGCGGCATCGCGGCTGCGCTGTTCCACCAGCGCCCAGACCCGCGCCAGATAGGAAATGTCCTCGGCCAGCGCCTCGGCCGGCTGGCCCTCGGCATTGGTGCGGATGATGTAGCCATGACCGCCATGCGCCGCAGCAAGATCGCTCACCAGCGATTTCAGGCGCTGGCGTTCGGCCTCGTCCTCGATGCGTGCCGACACCCCGACCACCTTCGACTGGGGCAGCAGCACCAGGTAGCGCGAGGGAATGCTGATCTGGGTGGTCAGGCGCGCGCCCTTGCTGCCGATGGGATCCTTGACCACCTGCACCACCACGTCCTGGCCGTCGCGCAGCAGGTCCATGATCGGCACCGACGGCGGCGGCGGCAGCGGCGTCTCCACCGCCTCGCCGTTGGCGACCGGCGCCGGGCGCACGATGTCGTTGGCATGCAGGAACGCCGCGCGATCCAGGCCGACTTCGACGAACGCCGCCTGCATGCCCGGCATCACCCGCTGCACCTTGCCCTTGTACAGGTTGCCGACCACGCCCCGGCGCCAGCCGCGCTCGATGTGCAGTTCCTGCAGCATGCCGTTCTCGATGACGGCCACGCGGGTTTCGCGGGGGGTGACATTGACCAGGATTTCTTCGCTCATGTCACCGTCCGTTGGAAGGAAAAGAAGGGGAGCGACGGCGGGCGGCCAGCGCCGCGCCTGCCGTCATGCCAGCACTCCGAACGCGCGCAGCAGGCGGGCGGTCTCGTGCAGGGGCAGCCCCATCACGCCTGAGAAGCTGCCCGAGAGGCGGGTCACGTACTGTTCGGCGCGGCCCTGGATGCCGTAGGCCCCGGCCTTGCCCATCGCCTCGCCGCTGCCGACATAGGCGGCGATGTCCGCGTCCGAAAGCTCGCCGAAGCTCACCTTGGAAATGGATACCGCCTGCTCCTCGCGGCCGGCGTCGACCACCGAGACCGCCGAGATCACCTGGTGGGTCCGGCCCGACAGCCGGCGCAGCATGGCGGCCGCGTCGTCGGCATCGGCCGGCTTGCCGAAGACCTCGTCGTCCAGGATCACCTCGGTGTCCGCCCCCAGCACCACCGCGCCCGGCACGGTCATCACCTTCAGCAGTCCGGCCCCGGCCTTTTCGCGCGCCACCCGACGCACGTAATCTTCGGCGGACTCGCCCGGCTGGCGGTGTTCGGGGATATCCAGATCAATGCGCCCGAAGGTCAGCCCCAGGCGGGTCAGGAGTTCGGCGCGGCGGGGGGATTGGGAGGCCAGATGCAGCATCGGGAAAGAATAACCTGAGGCGACTGACTGAACGCCGGTTGAGTGTTCCCGTGGACGGCGAAACCCGATTCGACTCACAACGCGTTCATCGTGTACTGAACACGCTTCACTCCCACTGGCCCCCGGCCACCGACGCATACAAGGAGATCCCATGCGCCACCACCCGTTCCGCCCGCTGCTGCTCGCCCTGTCCCTGGCCCTAGGAACCGTCACGATGACCGCCCAAGCCCAGACCGCCCCCGCTTACACCGTGCCCGCCGACGGCACCCTGCTGAACGTGTCGGCGCAGGCCGAGGCGTCGCGCGTGCCCGACGTGGCGACCCTGTCCGCCGGCGTGGTCACCCAGGCCGCCGACGGCAACGCCGCCATGCGCCAGAACGCCGAGCAGATGGCCAAGGTGGTCGCCGCCATCAAGGCCGCGGGCATCCCCGAGAAGGACGTCCAGACCAGCGGCATCAGCCTCAACCCGCAGTACCGCTACGCCGAGAACGAACCGCCGAAGATCACCGGCTACCAGGCCAGCAACACGGTCAGCCTGAAGGTCCGCGACATCGCCAAGCTGGGCAAGGTGCTGGACGCGCTGGCCGCGGTGGGCGCCAACCAGATCAACGGCCCCAGCTTCGAAATCGACCAGCCCGAGCCGGTCTACGACGAAGCCCGCCTGGCCGCGCTGAAGAAGGCACAGGCCCGCGCCGAGACCTACGCCAAGGCGTTGGGCCTGCGGGTCCGCCGCATCGTCAGCATCTCCGAGGGCGGCGGCGGTTTCCGCCCGGTGCCGATGATGGCGATGGCGATGGACGCCAAGGCCGGCCGGATGGAGTCCACCCCGGTGTCCCCGGGCGAGACCACCTTGTCGGTGAACCTGGACGTGGTGTTCGAACTGGGCCGCTGAGCCCCGCCACCCCGCTCCACGCAACGGCGCCTCCGGGCGCCGTTGCCGTTTCCGGCGTCCGGAACGGCATTCATTCGACCTTGGTCGCCCCCCTCTTGCGGCCACCACACGGCGGAGTACAGTCTGGAACTGCGGCGCGGGGGCGTTGCAACCCCACTCCTCGCGGCCGAGCGTTGTTCCTGTCACAGCCCTTCAGGAGGTGGACCATGGTTCGCGCACTACCCTTCCGCACCCCGACCCGTCTGGACATCGGCCGCATCCTGGCCATCGCCGCGGCCATCGCCCTGCACGTGTTCGCCCTCCTCCTGCTGCTGATGCCGATGGCGGCGCCGCAGATCGCGCAGATTGTCGAACAGCGGATACCGGTACCGCTGCAGGCGGATCCCATTCCGCCGCCGCCGTTGCCGCCGCAACCGGTGGAGCCAACACCCCAGGACAAGCGCGTTCCCACTCCGGTAACCCCTCCGGCCGTGACAACGCCGGCCAACGTCCCCGATACCGCACCGATCATCGATCAGGGCACGATCGCTGCCACCAGCGATACGATTGATTCCGCGCCAACCAGCGATATCGGTTCGCCGGACACCTCGCCGATGGTCGGTTCGCAACTCCAGTATGTGACAGCGCCTGCTCCTCCCTATCCGCGGGTCGAAGCACGCGCCGGCATCGAAGGCACCGTCGTACTGAAAGTGCTGGTGGATGTCGATGGCGCACCGCTGGAAGTGGTGATCGAGACCAGTAGCGGCAACCGCAACCTTGATCGCGAAGCCCGTCAGCATGTGCTGAAACACTGGCGCTTCAAGCCCGCGGTTCGCGACGGCATCGCTGTGCAGGCCTACGGTTTGGTCCCGATCGATTTTGTACTGCGTTGATTCGTTCGGGTTGATCCGCTCGATCACAGGTATCAAGAGGCCCGCTTCGGCGGGCCTCCACTTTTCCGCAATCGCTTGGCAAGGATGCTGAACGCCATTCGGCGGATTGCCCGAGCGATTACTCGCGGCAGCGTGTCTCGAAGATTCGATGAATCCGACTCAAGCGCGATGGTAAGGATGATTCGCCAGCATCGCCGCGGCGCGGTAGATCTGCTCGGCCACCACCAGCCGCACCAGCATGTGCGGCAGGGTCAGCGGGCTCAGTGACCACTTCTCGTGCGCGGCGGCCAGCACGTCGGCGGCGTGGCCTTCCGGACCGCCGATCAGGAAGGCGAGATCCCGGCCTTGCCCACGCCAGTGTTCCAGGCGTTGCGCCAGTTGTTCTGAGGAATACGGCTTTCCGGTGACTTCCAGCGCGATGATGTGCGCGTTCTTCGGCACCGCCGCCAGCACCCGCTTGCCCTCGTCCTCGATGGCGCGCTGCGGGTCCCGGCCCTTGCCGCGCAGGCCGGGCTCGATTTCCACCAGTTCGAACGGCAGCCAGTGCGAAAGGCGCTTCTGGTATTCGGCGAAGCCCTGCGCCACCCAGGCCGGGGCGCGTTCGCCGGTGGCGATCAACCTGCTCTTCATGCCGCAATGATACCGGCGCCACGCTTTCGTCGGACCGCATGCAAGCGTCATGCCTTTGTCATCCAGCGGTTACACGCAGTGCCTAGCGTCACCGGCTCCCCGCCAGCTGGAGTCGCATGATGACCGTCTTCGATCCTGCCCGCCGCAACGTCCTCAAGGGCAGTGCCGCCGCCATGGCCATGGGCGCCATGGGCAGCCTGGGCGCGCTGTATTCGCGCCAGGCCCTCGCCGCCACCGAATCGGTGCGGCTGTCCCCCGTTCCCAGTCGCTACGGGCCCATCGCGCCCGTCGCCGACCGCACCACCGGCCTGCCGCTGCTGCAATTGCCGCGCGGCTTCAGCTATCGCTCGTTCGGCTGGACCGGCGATCGCATGGACGACGGCCAGCCCTGCCCGGATCGCCATGACGGCATGGCCGTGGTCGCCACCCGGATCGCACGCCCGGGCCGCGGGCACGGATACGGACGTGGCCATGGCCATGGCCACGGTGGGCTGGAATACGTGCTGATCCGCAACCACGAACGTGGCGCGGGCGCCCCCATCCAGGCGCCTGGCATGTACGACACCGGCCTCGTCGACGGCAGCCAGGTGGCCGGTGGCGGCACCACCACCCTCACCTACCGTGCCGGTACCGGCTGGAACGCGCTGGAGCCCAGCCTGGGCGGCACCCTGGTGAATTGCGCCGGCGGCCTGACCCCGTGGGGCACCTGGCTGAGCTGCGAGGAAATCAAGACCGATGCCACCTCCAGCGCCGGCCGCAAGCACGGCTACGTGTTCGAGGTGGATCCGGACAACGAGCGCACCACCGGCCGTCCGCTGGTCGGCCTGGGCCGTTTCAGCCATGAGGCGGTCGCGGTGGACCCGCGCACCGGCATCGTCTACCTGACCGAAGACGACCGCAACAAGGCCGGGCTGTACCGTTTCGTCCCCAACGATCGGCGAGGCCGCAACGGCTCGCTGGAAAATGGCGGCCGCCTGCAGGCCGCGCGCGTGCGCGGCAAGCGCAACGCCGACCTCACCGTGGCCAGCATCGGCGACCGCTACCAGTTGGAATGGGTCGACGTGCCGGAACCGGATCTGGACACCATCGCCGCTCCCGCCGGCTTCCCCGACATCTCCGCCGGCGAGACCCTCAGCGGTCCGTTCGCCCAGGCCTGGAGCGAGGGCGCGCTGCGCATGAGCCGCGGCGAGGGCATCTGGTACAGCTACGGCAAGATGTTCATCGTCGACACCAGCACCGGCGTCGATGCGCAGGGCCGCAAGGGACGTGGCAACGGCGCGGTATGGGTGCTGGATCTGTTCACCCAGCAGATCAAGGCGCTGTTCGTCAGTGGCCACCAGCTGGCCGCGCACAATCCGGACAACATCACCGTGAGCGCGCGCGGCGGCGTCGTACTGTGCGAGGACGGCGGCGAGAGTCCGGACGAGTACGGTCCCGGCGCGCGCCTGATCGGCCTGACCCGGGCCGGCGAATCGTTCTACCTGTGCAAGAACAACATACAGGTGACCTCGACCCAGATCGCCAACGCCGGCAAGACGATCGAGGAAGGCGACTACCGCGAAAGCGAGTTCTGCGGGGCCTGCTGGGATCCGCTATCACGCACGCTGTTCGTCAATATCCAGACCCCGGGTATCACCTTCGCGATTACCGGGCCGTGGGAGCGCGGGCCGCTCTAAGGCGCAACGCACGCCACGTAAACGACAACGGCGCCTTTCGGCGCCGTTGTTTCATCGCGGAACCGAAAGCCGCTTACAGGCGATCTTCCGCACCGGTTTCGACTTCGTCCTGCTCCGGCGGCTGGTCGCCCACCGTCCACAGCCGCTCCAGCGCGTAGAACTCGCGCACCCGCGGCAGCATGATGTGGACGATCACGTCGCCCAGGTCCACCAGCACCCACTCGGCCTCGCGCTCGCCTTCCACGCCCAGCGGCATGACGTCGAGCTTCTTGGCGAACTTGACCACTTCGTCGGCGATCGACTTGACGTGGCGGGTGGACGTGCCGGACGCAATCACCAGGAAATCGGCGACGCTGGATTTGCCGCGCACATCGATTTCAACGACATCCTTGGCTTTCAGTTCTTCCACCGCCGCGTGCACGTTGGCGAGCAGGACCGGCACGGCCGGCGGGGGGCTGGGAAGACGGGTCTTGATGACTTGCGCTTGGCTGGACAAAGGTCTGGTGACTCCGGGAACTCGGCCCGATTATACCGGACCGTCCGCCGCCGCCGACGTGAAGTAGAGCCGCTCGTCCGCGATATAGGCGGACACGGCGGGCGGGACCAGGTCTTCCCAGGGCCAGCCTTCGGCGATCCGCCGGCGCACGTCGCTGGCCGACTCCGGCTGCAGCGGCTGGTGCAGCCGATGTATCCGCCCCGCGGGAGACGCACGCAGGTCGCCGGCATCGGTCGTCCAGCGACCGGCAATCGTGGCGGCGAGTTCAACCGGCAACTCGCCGTCCAGCGGACTGCCCGGGCGCTCGGCCACCACGAAATGCGCCAGTTCGAACAAGTCCCGCCATTCGTGCCAGGTGGGCAGTCCGACCAGGCTGTCGGCTCCCACCAGCCATGCAATCGGCGTGCGCGCGCCGAGTTCGCCACGCAGTTCGCGCAGGGTGTCGACGGTGTACGAGCGGCGCTCGGGCTGGCGCAGCGCGCGGCGCAGTTCGCGGCGATCGACATGCAGGCCGACCTCCCCGTCGATGGCCAGTTCCAGCATCCGTGCGCGCTGCGCCGCGTTGGCGCCCGGCGGGGCGCGATGCGGCGGATCCGCCGCGGGCGTGAGCGCGACCAGGGTGTCGAGTTCGTCGCGGGCCGCCCGCGCAATGGCCAGATGCCCGTTATGGACGGGATCGAAGGTGCCGCCGTAGAAAAGGTGGAGCATGCGGTGTCAGGGCCGTCGCGGAGACCGTGGCAGTGTGCGGGGATTGCCGGCGCGGGAAAAGATCCGCCTCAGGCCACCAGCAGGCGCACCGCGCGCGCCTCGGCCACGGCCAGCAGCAGCCGTTCCATCGCCACCCAGGCGTCGCCCGGCGCGCGGCCCTTGGCGATGCGGTCGATGCGCGAGGCCTCGGCGACGAAACGCTCCCAGCGCTGCGGTGCGGCGTGCCGCTGCAAGGCCCGCTTGAACGGCGCCTGTTTGGATTCCCAGATGCCCTGCGATTTCATTTCCGCGGCCAGGTTGCCGCCGGACGCCTGCACCCTCGCCAGATGGGCGGTGCGCAGCAATTCCTTGACCACCATCGGCATCAGGCCGGCGACCACGTCGCCCTCGGCGCGCAGGCCGGCCAGCATCCGCGACACCTGCGGCCCCTGCCCGGCCAGCATGGCGTCGGTCAGGCGGAACACGTCGTAGCGCGCGGCGTCGGCCACCAGCGATTGCATGGTTTCCGCCGACAGGCTTCCGCCCTGCGCCAGCAGCGCCAGCTTGTCGATCTCCTGCGCCGCGGCCAGCAGGTTGCCTTCCACCCGCTCGGCCAGCGCCTGCACCGCGTCGCGGTCGGCCCGCAGCCCGCGCGCGCGCAGCCGGCTCTCGATCCAGCCAGGCAGTTCGTGCGGCTTGATGGCCCAGGCGACGGCGAGGACGCCGATCTGCGCGACGGCGTCGGCCCATTTGCCCTGATGGGCCTTCGACCATTCACCGGCGGTGATCAGCAGGACCACGTCGGGCGGCGGATTCGCGCAGAACCGGCTGATGACCTCGGCGCCCTCCTTGCCCGGCTTGCCGCCTGGCAGGCGTACCTCGACCAGGCGCCGCGCGCTGAACAGGCTCGGGGCGTGGAAGCTGGCGTCAAGTTCGTTCCAGTCGAAATCGCGCCCGTCGGCGTCGAATACCTCGCGCTCGCCGATGCCCTGCGCACGCGCCTGCGCGCGCACCGCGTCGGCGGCTTCCAGCACCCGCAGCATTTCCGGCCCGGCGATCAGGTACGCCGGGAGCAGCGGCTCATCGGCGCGTGCGGCGATCTGTTCGGGCTTAAGTTCCATCGGCCGGCTTGACCATCTGGCCGGCGCGCACCACACCGTCGACCCGGCGCAGGATCGAAGCGGACATCTCGCGCCGCAGTTCGTCGGCCAGGATCTCGCGCTCGGTCGTAGTACCGGTGGCGTTCTCCGGCGGCGACACGTAGTCGCGCGAAAGCTCCACCACCTGCTGCGGCACCAGATCGGTGCCGTCGGCCTTGCGGAACACGAACACGACGGCGTAGCGCAGGCTGTACTCCTGGGCGCGGCCCAGTGCGTCCACCGCGATCGGCAGATCACCCCAGCGCTCGGAGACGATGACCAGTTCCGCCTTCCTGGGGACCATGTCGCCGCTGGCGGCGGCGGCTTTCGCCGCCTCCAGGTCCGCGGTCGTGGGCGTATGCGCGTCGGCACCGGCCGCCTGCAACCCGCGCACCAGCTTGTAAGCCAGGTCGCTGTAGGTCGCGGCAGAGCGGACCAGGACCGGTCCCAGATCGGAAGGGAGCGCGATGCGGCTGCGCAGGTGGAATCCGCAGCCGGCCAGCAACAGGGCCAAGGCGGCGGCGGCAAGGAATCGGGTTCGGATCATGGGCGAAGTCTGGACGAGGCCGCGAAAGGCGGCAATAGCCTAGCCGGCCCGCAGGTGAATACGGGGGATTCGGGATTCGGGATTCGGGATGTCGATGCGGCAATGCGCGGCTTCTACCGTCATGCGCATCTTCATCCAGCGGCCTTCGACGGCCGAGTGGCGGGTCGAGCCGGAATCGGGTGGCGCGTGGCATTCACCCTTTCGGGGAAACGGATCCCGGCCTTCGCCGGGATGACGGCGAAGGGGAGATGACGCCGCGCACGTCTGGAACGGTCCCCCCGCGAACGGCGGCGATCGCGGGGCGGGGTTGGGCGACGCGGGTCGCCCACGCGTCCAAGCCGGCTCAGCCGGCGACGATATTGACGATCTTACCCGGCACGATGATCACCTTGCGGATGGTCGCGCCTTCCAGGAACTTGGCGGTGTTCGGTTCGGCCCGGGCCAGCCCCTCGATGTGCTCGCGGGCGGCATCGGCGGCGACCTCGATGGTGCCGCGCAGCTTGCCGTTGACCTGCACCGCCAGGGTCACCGAATCGCGCACCAGCGCGGCCGGGTCGACCTGCGGGAAGGCGACGTCTTCCAGCAGCGTTTCCGGATGGCCCAGCGCCTGCCACAGCGCGTGGCTGGCATGCGGCGTGATCGGGTTGAGCAGCAGCACCGCCGCTTCCAGCGCTTCCTGGCGCACCGCGCGGCCACTGTCGCTGGCGTCGTCGAATTTCGACACCGCGTTGGACAGTTCCATCACCGCGGCGATCGCGGTGTTGAAACTGTGGCGCTTGCCATAGTCGTTGCCGACCTTGTCGATGGTCTCGTGGGTCTTGCGGCGCAGCGCCTTCTGCCCGGCGCTCAGCGTGGCCGGATCCACCGCGGGCGCCGGACCGTCAGCCGCATGCTTCTGCACCTGCGTCCACAAGCGGCGCAGGAACCGCGCCATGCCTTCCACGCCGGCCTCGTTCCATTCCAGCGACTGCTCCGGCGGCGCGGCGAACATCGAGAACAGGCGTACGGTGTCGGCGCCGAACCGCTCCACCATCGCCTGCGGGTCCACGCCGTTGTTCTTCGACTTGGACATCTTCTCGACCGCGCCAATCTGCACCGGCGCGCCGTCCGCGCGCAGGGTCGCGCCGGTGATGCGGCCGCGCTCGTCGCGCTGCACGTCCACGTCGGCCGGATTGATCCAGTCCTTGGAGCCATCCGGATTGTCGCGATAGAAGGTCTCGGCGATGACCATGCCCTGGGTCAGCAGGTTGGTCGCCGGTTCGTCACTGTCCACCAGCCGCGCGTCGCGCAGCAGCTTGTGGTAGAAGCGGAAATACATCAGGTGCAGGATCGCGTGCTCGATGCCGCCGATGTACTGATCCACCGGCAGCCAGTAGTTGCCGCGCTTGTCGACCATGTCCCTGGCGCCCGGCGAGGTGTAGCGCGCGTAGTACCAGCTCGACTCCATGAAGGTGTCGAAGGTGTCGGTCTCGCGCTCGGCCGCGCCGCCGCATTCCGGGCAGGTGGTCTTGCGCCATTCCGGATCCGCCTTGATCGGCGATTTCACCCCGTCCAGGGTGACGTCTTCCGGCAGCACCACCGGCAGTTGCGAATCCGGCACCGGCACCGCGCCGCACTTGTCGCAGTAGATCACCGGAATCGGACAGCCCCAGTAGCGCTGGCGGCTGACGCCCCAGTCACGCAGGCGGTAGTTGACCCGGCGCTGGCCGCGGCCCTGGCGTTCGAAGCGCTCGGCCAGCGCCTCGAAGGCGCCCTGGTAGCCCAGGCCGTCGAACTCGCCCGAGTTCACCAGTTCCAGGTCCTCGCGGGTCTTGTCGCCATACCAATCGCGCCAGATCGTCGGGTCGTAGCTGGCCTCCTCGTCATTGCGCGGCGACTTCAGCGCGATGACCTGCTGGATCGGCAACTGGTACTTGGTGGCGAACTCGAAATCGCGCTGGTCGTGGCCGGGCACCGCCATCACCGCGCCGGTGCCGTAGCCCATCAGCACGAAGTTGGCCACCCACACCGGCAGCTTTTCGCCGGTGATCGGATGCACGGCGCGCAGGCCGGTGTCCATGCCGCGCTTTTCCTGGGTCTCCAGCTCGGCCTCGGAGACGCCGCCCTGCTTCAGTTCGGCCAGGAACGTGGCCAGCGCGGGATTGGACGCGGCGGCCTTCAGCGCCAGCGGATGCTCGCCGGCGATCGACACGAAGGTCACGCCCATCAGCGTGTCGGGACGGGTGGTGAATACGGTCAGCGGATCATTGCCTTCGACCGCGAACTGGATCTCCAGGCCCTCCGAACGGCCAATCCAGTTGCGTTGCATGGTCTTGACCGCGTCGGGCCAGCCCGGCAGTTCGTCCAGGCCATCCAGCAGTTCCTGGGCGTAGTCGGTGATGCGCAGGAACCACTGCGGAATCTCGCGCTTCTCGACCACGGCGCCCGAGCGCCAGCCGCGGCCGTCGATAACCTGCTCGTTGGCCAGCACGGTCTGGTCGACCGGATCCCAGTTCACGACCGAATTCTTGCGGTAGGCCAGGCCCTTGCGCAGCAGGCGGGTGAACATGCGCTGTTCGTGGACGTAATAGTCCGGACGGCAGGTGGCGAACTCGCGCGACCAGTCGATGGCGTAACCCAGCAGTTTCAGCTGGCTGCGCATGTGGTCGATGTTGGCGTAGGTCCACTTGGCCGGCGCGGTGCGGTTCTTGATCGCCGCGTTCTCGGCCGGCAGGCCGAACGCGTCCCAGCCCATGGGCTGCAGCACGTTGTGGCCGGTCATGCGCTTGTAGCGGCTGATCACGTCGCCGATGGTGTAGTTGCGCACATGGCCCATGTGCAGCGCGCCGGACGGATACGGCAGCATCGACAGGCAGTAGTACTTGGGCTTGTCGGACTGTTCGTCGACCTCGAAGGCCCGGCGCGTCTCCCAGAACGATTGGGCGGCGGATTCGACGGATTTCGGCTCGTAGGCGACGGGTTCGGCAGCGGACATGGCAGGCGTAGGCGGGAAAGGCGACGGCAAAGTCGGCAAGGGTACCGCAGTGCAGCAGAGGGCTCCACTCCGGAAGGTCACGGGCCGACTGCCGGATCCACGCCAGGACGCTCGGCTACCATGGCCCGGACCCGCCCCGGAGCCCCGCATGTCCCGTCCCGCCCTGCCGCTGGCCTTGGCTATCCTGCTTGTCCCGCTGTCCGCTCGCGCCGCGGAACCGCTGGCGCTCCAATGCGAACGGCTGTTCGAGTCACGCAGCGGCAAGCTGCTCCCGGCGCGTACCGTGGTGGTCCGCCAGGGCCGCGTCGCCGAGGTGCTGGAAGGCCGGGTCGAAGTGCCCGGCGCCCGCACGGTGGACCTGGCCGGTCACACCTGCCTGCCCGGCTGGACCGATCTGCACGTCCATCTGGGCAGCCAGTCCAATCCGCAGAGCTATTCGGAGGGATTCCGCCTGGATCCGGTGGATTTCGCCTATCGCTCGGTGGGTTTCGCCGAAAAGACCCTGCTGGCCGGCTTCACCAGCGTGCGCGACCTGGGCGGCGAAATCGCCCCGCACCTGCGCGATGCGATCAACCAGGGCCTGGTGAAGGGGCCGCGCATCTTCGCGGCCGGCAAATCCATCGCCACCACCGGCGGCCACGCCGATCCCAGCAACGGCTACAACGATCACCTGTCGCACCTGATCGGCCCGCCGGGCCCCACCGAAGGCGTGATCAACTCCGTCGACGACGCGCGCCAGGCGGTGCGGCAGCGCTACAAGGACGGCAGCGATGTCATCAAGATCACCGCCACCGGCGGCGTGCTCAGTTACGCCAAATCCGGCGACGCGCCGCAGTTCACCGTGGACGAGGTCAAGGCGATCGTCGAGACCGCGCGCGACTACGGTTACAAGGTCGCCGCGCACGCGCACGGCACCGAAGGCATGAAGCGCGCCGTGCTCGGCGGGGTGACCAGCATCGAGCACGGTACCTACATGAGCGACGAGGTGATGCGGCTGATGAAGCAGCACGGCACCTGGTACGTGCCGACCCTCTACGCCGGCCGCTTCGTCGCCGAGAAGGCCAAGGTGGACGGCTACTTCCCGGAAGTCGTGCGCCCCAAGGCCGCCCGCATCGGCGCGCAGATCCAGGACACCGCCGCCAAGGCGTATCGCAGCGGAGTGAAGATCGCCTTCGGCACCGACATGGGCGTGGGGCCGCACGGCGACAACGCGCGCGAGTTCGTTTACATGGTGGAAGCCGGCATTCCCGCCGCCGAGGCACTGCAGGCGGCGACGGTACGCGCGGCGGAAGTGCTGGGGGTGGACGATCAGGGCGTGATCGAGGCCGGCAAGCGCGCCGACATCGTGGCCGTGCCCGGGGATCCGGTCGCCGACATCCAGCGCGTGCTCGAAGTCGCGCTGGTGATGAAGGACGGCGTGCTGTTCAAGCAGCCCTGAGGGGTCAGGCGCCCCTGACGGCGGCGCGCCACGCGGCCCAGCCCGCCCAGGCGCCCCAGATCCACCAGATCCCGAAGCCCAGCCGCTGGGCGACGCCGGCCGGCAGCGTATCGACCGCGAACAGCACCGCGTACAGCATTCCCACCGCCGCCAGCACGCTGGCGCGGCCGACGCCCCACCAGCCCGCGCGGCCGCGCAGGCCCAGTGCCAGCAGCAGCGCGCCGGGCACGAAGGCGACCCACCACAGCATCCACGCGGTGGCGTGGTAACTGCTGCTGGCGTTGTGCAGATCCTCCGGATCCAGCGGCAGCAGACCCAGCGCGACCACGCCCAGCGTGGACAGGAACAGCAACTGCGCGCCGATCCGCACCGGCCAGCCGGCGTCGCGCGGCAGCCGCTGGCGCAGCGACAGCATCGCCGCCGAGGCCAGCAGTCCCGGCAGCATCAGGCCCAGCAGGTTGAAGGCATTGGCGTGCGGGATGCCCTTGGCGCCCAGCACCGCGATCGGGTGGGTCACGTGCGAATACCCCGGCAGGGCCCATCCGAAACCCACCGCGGCGGCGGCGAACACGACCGCGCCGGCGATGCCGGCCAGCGGCAGCCAGCGATTCATTGCATTTCCCAACGGAACACCTCTTCAACACCCATGCCAAACGTCCGCGCGATGCGGAACGCGAGTTCCAGCGACGGCGCATAGCGCCCCGCCTCCAGCGCAATGATAGTTTGCCGGGTGACCCCGCAGGCGTCGGCCAGCGCCTGCTGGGTCATGTCGCCGCGTTCGGTCCGCAGACGGCGGATGTCGTTGGCTATGGGCGTTCCGCTCACCGGCGATCGCGCCAGTAGTAGACGGCGGTGGCGGCGTACTCGCACAGCCACCCCAGCATCAGGACCAGTACCAGCAGGTTGGCGAGCAGGAAGTGGCTGGCCCATTGCAGCCGGTGCGCGGGTGAAAAGCCCAGCGTGACGGCCAGCGCGATCACGCAGAACACCAGCGCGCCGTATCCCCAATGAGCGGCCCGGCGCGCGATCTCGCGATCCCGTTCGTCTTCCTGGATCTGGCCCTTCCAGCGTGCCGCCAGCACCTGTCCCAGTACCGCCCAGGCGATGCCCAGCATCACCAGGTTGCGGGCGACCGCGCGGGCGTGTGCGCTGCCCATGCCTTCCGGTCCGGTGAACAGGTCCAGCCTGGCCAGGAAATAGGCCACCGCCGCCGCCATGAACCCGACACCGATCCAGGCGCGCCATTCGCCCGGCGAAACCGTCTGTCCGCGCTCGTCGCGGGGCGCGTGGCGCACGAAGTACAACGCGATCCATGTCGTGGCGACCAGCAGCGCCATGCCGATCTGGCCGGGGTCCAAGCCCAGCACCCGGCCCGGCCCGGCCAGCAGCAGCCAAAGCGCCAGTCCCGCCGCCGCCAGCAATCCGTAGCGGACCGCCCTGTTCCCCGGATATCCCTTCATTGATGACGCCCCGGCCGAATGTAAAGTTAACCTTACATCGGCCGACCGACATGTCAAGTCTTTTTTACATCAGGGCGACCCGGGGATGGCGGCCCTATTCTTCCCACCCCGTCGGTCCTCCCACCTGCGCGGTGTAGTTGGCCGTCACGTAGTCCCCGGCGAGGCTGGCGACCCGCGCCAGCATGGCGTTGTCGGCGCCGCCCACGGTCCAGGCGCCGGCCATGCCACGCGCATGCTGGTAGAACTCGGGCTGGGCCACCAGCTCGCCGGATGCCGCATCGGTCAGGCGCAGCCGCAGGAGGATGCGCGAGCTGCCGGCGAAGGCGCCGGCGAAGAATCGCTTGCCACCGCTGATGAAACGTACTTTCTCGATCACCGGCTCGATCACCAGCGTCTGCGCCGGCTCGGCCTTCACCGCTTCGGCGTTGCGCTGCGCCACCCATTGCCCCAGCCCCTGCCGGAGGTTTTCCTGCACCGCGTTGCGGGCCTTCTCGTTGGTCTCCTGGCCCGCATAGGGCGCATCCATCCGCACCGGCTTGAGTTCGAAGCGGGCGTAGTGGTCCAGTTGCACGGACGGTGCGGCATTGCGCTCGACCGAGGGCCGGATTTCCTCACCCGCCCAGGATGGACGGAACGCGAACAGCAGCAGGCCGGCGGCGGCCACGCGGGACAGCGGGTTCATGCGGTGAATCTCCAGGCGGAAGGGGGGGCGGCAGCGACGACCCGCTGCCCGTGCTTGAAAGCAACGGCAATCGCCGCCATCTCAGGCCGCATCCGTCCACGACCGCCCTCTTCCCCATGACCGACCTGCCCCACGTATTCGACGCCACCGCCGAAACCTTCGAAACCGACGTCCTGCGCAAATCGCTGGAAGTTCCGGTGCTGGTCGACTTCTGGGCGACCTGGTGCGGTCCCTGCAAGACCCTGGGCCCGATCCTGGAAAAGCTGGCCGGCGAGTACAACGGCGCATTCCTGCTGGCCAAGGTCGACGTCGACAAGGAGCAGCAGATCGCCGCGGCCTTCCAGATCCGCTCGGTGCCGATCGTGTTCCTGGTCAAGGACGGGCAACTGGTCGACGGTTTCCCCGGCGCCCTGCCCGAGGGCCAGTTGCGTGAATTCCTCAAGCAGCACGGCATCGAACCGGCGGCCGCCGACGAAGCGGAGGCCGCCACCGAGGTCGCGGTGGACCCGCATGCCGCGGTGGTCGCGCTGCGCCATGCGGTGGAAGCCGAGCCGGACAAGGACGAATTGAAGCTGGACCTGGCGCTGGCGCTGCTGAAGACCGGCGCCGCCCACGAGGCCGAGCAGTTGCTGGACGCCCTGCCCGCCAATCTCGCCACCGACGATCGCGCCGTGCGCGCCCGCGCCCGACTGGGATTCGTATCGGCGCTCAAGGATGCGCCGCCGGTGGAGGTGCTGGAAGCCGCGGTCGCCGCCAGTCCGGACGATCTGCGCGCGCGCCATCTGCTGGGCGTGCACCGCCTGATCGCTGGCGACGACGAAGCCGCGCTGACGCAGTTCATCGAAATGCTCGCCCGCGATCGCGGCTACCAGGAAGGCCTGCCCAAGAAGACGCTGATCGATGCCTTCCGCGTCATCGAGGACGAGGAGCTGGTCGGCCGCTACCGCCGCCGGATGTCGTCGCTGCTGTTCTGAACCACGTAGAGCGGAGCTTGCTCCGCTGCCGGTCATCCTCCCGCCGAGCAAGCTCGGCGCTACACGTGGAGCGGAGCTTGCTCCGCTGGCCGGACACCGCCTCGCCGGGTTTGCTCGGCGCCACAGCCCGCGTCGCGACTGCGCGCACGCGCCTGCGTGGGCGTCACGCCATGACGGCCTTTGAAGGCGCGACTGAAGGAGCTCTGGCTGTCGAAGCCGGTGTATTCGGCGATATCGCAGAAGGCCAGCCCGGTCTGCTCCACCAGCCATAACGCACGCTGCAAGCGCATCCGGATTGCGCATTCGCTGGGAGTCTCGCTGAAGACGCTGTGGTAGACCCGCGCCAGGTGTCCGCGGGAATAGCTGACCTGGCGGGACAGCCGATCCAGGCTCATCCGCCCGTCGTGATGACCGCTGACGATCGCGTGACGGATGCGCAGCAGGCGCTGCATCGACCAGCGCTTGCGGCGATGGCTGCGTCCCGGGCAACGATCAATCAGCGCGCGCAGTCCCTGCTGCTGCGCGTGCATGCTTTCCGCGACACCGAACACGCTGCGGACGATCGCCGCTTTCCCGCGATGTCCCATGCCCTGTCCTCGCGCGACATCCCGCGTGTGTTCCGGTGCGGTCAACATCGCCCTGAGCGCCACGAGCCGCGTCACCAGATCCGGAGGGCACGCCATTTCATCCGCCAGCAAATCCGCCATCACCCGCGATTCGCAGCCTCCCCGGATCCAGGCTTCCATCGGACCGCACAGGCACAGCCAGCGGCCGTCCGACCGACCTCCCATCATCCGCAAGGGGCGATCCCAGAGCAGGCATCGGCCCGCGTCGATGTCCCAGCGCAACCGCTCGCCGGCGGCGCTGACCGTACCCGCAAGCGGCACCAGCACCGACCACCAGCCCGCCGGCAGTTCGACGAAGGCGCCGGGCCGGGCCGCGTGGATCAGATACAGCGCGCTATTGCCGACGCCAGCGCGCGGCAGGAGGATGTCGGCGCCTTCCGCGTCCATCAGTACGACGTCGCATGCGTGGCCGGAAAACTCCCGTTCCCCGTCGTCTTCCCGCAGGGGCAACCCTCCCGTTTCCCAGTCCTGCTTGCCGGCTGACACCGTGTCGTCGCGCATGACGCATCCCCTTCAAGACGGGACCATGCTGTCCCCCGCCCCGTCCCCCCTCAACCCGGTCGTGACGAATCGTCGTTCGCAGGTGATGAACGTCATCCCGACATGGGCGGAAACGACGATGGCCGCCGGGAAGGCGGCCATCGAAACGGCATGGAATGCAAACCGGACGCGGGTCAGAAGTCGTACTGCACCATGAAGCGCACCGAGCGCGGCGGCTGGTAGGCGGTGGGCAGCAGGTAGGCGTCCGACGGCAGGCCGGTGTCCGGATCCTCCGCCTGCTCGACCACCGACACGACCCGCTGCTTGTTGAGCACGTTGAACACGTCCACCTTGAACGACAGTCCCTTGGCCCAGGCGGGCGCGTAACGCAGGTTCAGATCCAGCGAATAGGTCCAAGGCAGGCGGCCTTTGGTGCCGCGCGGCACCGCCTCGACCGGACCGTTCAGTTCACCGGTGTCGGGGTTGACCGACTGTCCCGCGGACGTCGTGCCGCAACGCATGAACGACGATCCGTAGACGTGGAAGTCGCCGTGGTAGGGATAGAGCACGCCCAGGCAGTTGATCGGCCGCCCCGACTGCACCAGCAGGTTGCCGCCCACCGACCATTCGTCGCTGATCTCGTAGTTGCCGAACAGCTTCAGGCTGTGCCGCCGATCATTGGGCAGGTAACCAAAGGTATCGGCGGTCAGTTCGATGTAGTCGAAGTCCTGGGTGACACTGGTGTTGACCTGGCCGATATCCGACTTGACGCCGCCTTCGGTGTTGCCCTTGCTCTTGGCGTAGGTGTACGAACCCTGCAGGAACACCTTGTCCCAGTTGCCGTCGAGGAAGATCTCGACCGCCTGGTACGAGCGCTTGGCCTTCGGCGCAAGACGATCGCCCTTGACCTTCACTTCGGTCAGATTGCCGTCGCCGTACAGGTCGGTCAGGAACACCGCGTCCTTGCCCGGGTTGAACATGCGGCAGTACGGGAAGCCGGCGCTCGGCAGCGCCGGGCTGCGACCCTGTCCGTCCAGCCAGCCGTCATCCTCGTCCAGATGGAAGCCCGCCGCCTCCAGGATCGCCGTGTAGTCGCAGTTGTCGTCGATCGCGGCCTTCAACTTGCGGTAGATGCCGCGCACGCCCAGCGACAGGTGATCGCTGAGTGCGGCCTGGAAGCCCAGGATGAATTCGTCCTGGTACATCGGGTCAAGATCCTTGGCGGCCACCGTCAACGGATTCTTGGGCTCGCCGAACTCGCCATTGATGTATTGCAGTTGGCCCGGGGGACCTTCGCGGGGCACCAGCCCGGTCGGCGCGCCGGTGTCCGGATTCACGCCGGTGAAGGTGAACTGCTGACGGGTGAAGATCGAAGCCGACGCGCCGCGGGTCGCCACGTCCGAAGTCAGCGGCAGCGCATAGCGGCCCGCGTTGCCGAACAGCTTGAAGCTCGAATCGCCGTTCACATCCCAGGCGAAGCCCAGACGCGGGCCGAACTGGTTGCTCACCTTCACGAAGGTGTTGCCGAAACCATCGCGGTTGTCGAAGGTGTCCCAGCGACCACCCAGGTAGGCGATGAAATTCTCGGTGACGTTCCAGCTGTCCTGGACATAGAGGGCGCGCTGCTTGACCTCGTTCACCGATCCCTGGTTGACGATCTGCTCGCGCACGATGTCGGTGCCGTCGGCCAGGGTCGAATAGCGCCACACGCGTCCGCCCTCGGTGGAAGTGCCCGACACCGACTCGAAGTTGTCGATGTCCACGCCGAACTGCAGGCGGTGGTTGCCCAGCAGCCATTCCGCATCGAGGCGGAACTGATCGCGGGTGTCGCCGGAATCCGAACGCGGGATCGCGCCGCCGGTGAGGTTGCACTTGCTGGCGTACACACCGGTGGCCTGCTGGCGCGAGGACGGTCGCGCATCGACGATGATCGGGCAGCCGGTGGCCGGCGTGTGCAGATCGCCGTTGTAACGCACGTCCACGCCCGAGGCCGTGCGCAGATACTGGCCACGCGAGAACTCGCCATGCCCGTACAGTGCGGACAAGGTGAAGTTGTCGGTCAGGTAGCCGGTGTACTTCAGCACGTAGTTCTCGCCACCCTGCTCGCCGTACGAGGTACCAATCAGGGCCTGCCTATCCAGCACGCCGATGGTGTTGCCGTAGACCGCCGTCTCGGTATCGGCCTTGTCGGAGAAACCGGTGAACTCCAGCAGATGGTTGTCGCTGATCTGCCAGTCCATCTTCAGCAGCCAGGTCGGCGTCTTGACCGAGTTGTCGACATTGGTGCTGGACAGCACGTTGCCCCACAGCTCCTGTTCCTGCCGCTTGTAGCCGATCAGGCCGTAGGCGAACAGGCGGTCCTGGATCAGCGCGCCGCTGGCCCAGACCGAACCTTCGACGTCCCAGGTGCTGTCGCGGCTGCTGTCCTGGCGCAACTGGCCTTTCGTGCACGCGGTGTAAGGCGCCGGGCCGCAGGCCAGCGGGTTGGCAAGATAAGTGTTGCGGGTCTTCTCGCGCAGCGAATCGGGCGTGTAGTAGATGCTCGCGCCCGCATGGAAGTCGTTGCTGCCGCGCTTGGTCACCTGGTTGATCACGCCGCCCAGCGAACGCCCGAACTCCGCGCCGTAACCACCGGTCTTGACCTGCTGCTCGGCGATTGCCTCGAACGGCACCTGCGAGAAGTTGAGGCTGCGGAATGAATTGGTGATGTTGAATCCGTTGACGAAGTACTGGTTCTCGGCCACCGACGATCCACCGAACGATGCCAGGTTGCCGAACGCCACGTCACCGCGCACGGTACCCGGCGCCAGCAAGGCGACGCTGGTCGCGTCGCGCGCCACCGGCACCTTGGCGATCTGCTCGGCGGTCAGGATGGTGGTGGACTCGACCGAGGACACGTCGATCGGATTGATCGACGAGCCACCGACCACCGTGATGGTGTCCAGGGTCGAGGCATCGCGCGCGGCGAAGTCGACGGTGGAGGCGGTGCCGACGCTGACGTTCACCGTGCGGTTGCCGCCGCTGCTGGAGGTGATGGTGTATTGCCCGGTGGGCAGCGCGGAGAACCGGTAGCTGCCATCGCTGCCGGCAGTGATCGCGCGGCTGAAGCCGGTGGCGGGATTGGTGATGGTGATCGTTTCGCCGGCGGCGGCGCGACCCACGATCGCGCCGGACGAATTGGACTGCGCGTGCACGCCGCCGGCGAAGCACAGGCCAAGCGCGGCACACAGGGCGGTACGGCGCAGTCCTTTGGAGAGATGTTTCGGGTTCCGTTGGTTGGTCATTGGCGCTCTCGGCAGTGAATCGGTGGATGAGATGGACGTTGTCGGACCGCGCTGCGGACAGGCATGCGACGGCCCGGCGTCCTGCCGAGAAAACTAACGGGAACTTCACATTGACGTTGTGCAAGAAAAACGAATTGGCACGGCAGATTCCGTCAGGAACTTCGTGCGGGAATCCCTGCGGGGGAACGGAGACGGATCCGGTGGCGGAAAGAAGGGCATGCGCTGCGAATTCCCTTTCGCGGATAACCCAACACGCAAATCATGCACAGCCGGATCGTTATTCCGGGGGCAAAGTATCTCCACCCCGACCACTCTCTCTCTCGGTCACCCATGTACCTGACGGACGCAACGCCACAAGCGTCCGCAAGAGGGGCTGCCCGGCCACGCCGGGCTCTTTTTTTGGAAAATTTCTGGATGGCGGCGATGCCTTCCCATCGCGGCCATCGGCAAGTCCACCACCGGCAAGATCCGGTGGTGGCCCGATCCACCGTCCGCTCCGGCGATCGATGGCTCGCTCAGAACAGGTAGTTCACGCTCAGCAGCAGGCTGCGCGGCGTTCCCGGCATGCTGGTGGAACGCCAGTACCGGCTGTTGGCGAGATTGGTGGCCGCCAGCGTGATCGTCCACGGTTGCGTCCGCCAGCCCACCGAAGCGTCCCAGCGCGCATATCCCGGACGCCTGCTGGTGTTGGCAAGGTCGTTGTAGATCGGACCGCGGAAGGTCACGCCCGTTTCGCCGTACCAGGCACCGGCCGGCGCGTAGCGCATGAACAGGTTCCCGGTCTTTTGCGCCGAGCCCTGGCGATGACGGCCTTCGTTGGCGGGGTTGGCCCGATCCTGCACGATCCGCACTTCCTGCAGACCAACGCCGCCACGCACGTACCACGCCTGGCCCAAACGCCCGGTGAGGCTGCCGTCGATACCGCGCGAACGTTCGCGTCCCCGTACTGCCCAATGGAAGGGATCGTTCTCGGGGTCGGGCTGATAACGAACGTTGTAGAGCTCGAGTTCGTAGATCGACCAATGCGAGGACAGGCGTCCCTGCGACCAGTCATTGCGGCTGCCGACTTCGTACTGGCGTGAATACTGCGGCCTGGCGTCGAACACCGCCTCTTCGCTGACGGCAACGCCCATCAATCCGCGCCCGCCATAGGGGGCGAAGTTGCGGCTGTAGGAGGCGTACAGGCTGTGCGCGTCGGTGGGCTGCCAGATCAGGCCCAACCGCGGGCTGGTGGTCGAACCTTCATAGCGCCGCTGCTTGCCATTGATGCGATTGTGCGACCGGAACATGAAGCGATCGAACCGGAGCCCGGCCATCATCTTCCACTGCGGCGTCAGGGCCACGAGATCCTGCACGTAGAGGGCCCGCGCCTCGGCGGCATGCCGATTGGACGTGGTGGCCCGTCCGCGCGGCGTCTTCGGCCCCGGCCAGATCGGATGAAACGGATCCACGCCATGCGGATAGCGCAGTGACGGGTCCGAACGCGGCGTCGACATCGCCAGATCCGGGTTGCGTTGTTCGCGGCTGTATTCCACGCCCACCAGCAGGTCGTGGGCAATCCTGCCGGTGGAGAATTTTCCGATCACGTCGATCATGCCGGTCGCGGTGGTGTTGTCTGTTTCCTGCCAGGCGCGGGTGAAGGTCATGGCGGCCGGCGTCGGGCAAGGCCGGCCGTTGGCCAGGAGGGTACCGTCCGGCCGGCAATAGCTTCCGGCGTAGAGGTGATCGAAATCCTGGCTCGACCGGTTCCAGGCGGCGGTGACGCGCGCCGTCCAGTCATCGGACAGGCGCTGGTTCAGCACGGTCCGCAAGGTGCGCGTCCTGTCCGCGACGAAATCGTCCGGATGCGCATACGCCGTGCGGGTGGATACGCCGGCCGGCAGGCTGTCGTGGGCCGGCGCGCGATCCGGCCGGCGCCAGATCCGTTCGTCCGTGTACTGAAGCAGCCAGTCCAGGCCGTCGCCGTTGTCGAACAGGACACTGGGCGACAGCATCCGGCTGTGGCTGGAGATGCCGCGACGGAAGCTGTCCGCGTGTTCGTGATCGGCGGTCAGGCGCACGGCGAACCTCGGTGACAGCACCCGGTTGATGTCCACGGTCGCGGCCCGGCTGTCCCAGGATCCGGCGCGCGTATTGACGCTGCTGACGGCATCGAAGCTGGCCTGCTTGCTGATCAGGTTGACCACGCCGCCGCCCAGCCCGCGCCCGTACAGCACCGATGCGGGCCCCTTGACGATCTCGATACGCTCCACGTTCGCGGTACCGCGCCGAATCTGCCCGGCGTTGCGGATGCCGTCGCGGTATATGTCGTTGGAGTCCGCCGCAAACCCGCGAATCATGATGCCGTCGCCGCGCATGTCGTAGGAGGTGTCCACGCCCGGGGTGCCGTCCAGCAGGACGTTCAGGTCGTTGAGGCCATACACCTTGAACTTGCTCATCTCCAGGACGTTGACCGTCTGCGGGACATCGCGGGGATCCATCGCGATGCGGGTTGCGCTGCTGACGGTTTTCGCCCTGCTGTCATCGGGATCGATGGCGTCGGCGGTGACCTTGATCGTGTCCAGCGTGGTCGCGCCGGACACATCCTCGGCGGCGCGAGCAGGAAACACGCCGAACAGCGCGATGCCGGCAAGAAGCGGGAGACGATCGGAAGTAAAGCGGAACTGCGCGAACATGAACTGCTCCATCGGTGTGGGGAACGTCGTGAACCCCATCCGGAGCCGCACGCCAATGGAAATGATAATCATTACCAAATATGAGTCGTCGCGGATTGGCGCGCGTTGCGACGCGTCGCACGTCGTTTCTGCAACCGCCTGTGGGATTTCCGGAGACGACGCCTCCACCGCCCTGTGTGAGCGGTGCGGGTCGCCATCCGGCGCGCTGCATTGGCGCTGCGGGTCGCGGGTTGATCACCTGGCGTCATGGAGATGTCGTCGTTCCACGCCACGTCCCGGCCCGCCACCGCTGCGGTGCCTGCGAATGACCCGGCCCAGCAAGCGACAACCGTCATTTCTGGCCAACAACAAAACCATACCAGTGCGTATGGTAGGCTGTCCGCCGGTTTCCCCCGCCGCCCCCGCATGAAAGCCTCCACGCTCCGCCACATCTTCAATGTCTGGCCGCCATTCCTTTTCAGCGGCATCCACGTCACCCGCATGGCCGACGACTGGCGCAGCGCGCGGGTGGAGATGCGGAT
Organism: Pseudoxanthomonas sp. PXM04; assembly: GCF_014851695.1. Taxonomy (NCBI): domain Bacteria; kingdom Pseudomonadati; phylum Pseudomonadota; class Gammaproteobacteria; order Lysobacterales; family Lysobacteraceae; genus Pseudoxanthomonas; species Pseudoxanthomonas sp. PXM04. The sequence continues at coordinate 570,161 of NZ_JACVAG010000001.1, read as the reverse complement.
GCGGCCCTGGAACCGCAACTACGTCGGCACCCACTTCGGCGGCAGCCTGTTCTCGATGACCGATCCGTTCTGGATGATTCTGGTGAAGGAATGTCTGGGCGCCGATTACTTCGTCTGGGACAAGGCCGGCGAAATCGAATTCGTCAAACCCGGCAAGGGCACCGTGCATGCCGAGTTCCGCGTGGACGAAGCCATGCTCGACGCCATCCGCGCCGAGGCCGCCAACGGCGAGAAGCACCTGCGCTGGCTGCCGGTGGACGTGATCGACGCGCACGGCGACGTGGTCGCGCGGATCCGCAAGCAGATCTACGTGCGGCTGAAACCAAGGGCACGCAACGGCGAGGCGGCGGCGTGATGCACCACGTCAGCGGTCAGCGCAGTTCCGCGGGCATCGCCAGTTCCCAGTAGGCCGCGTTCCGCCGTTCGAACAAGGGCATGCGCAGGTGCCCGTCGATCACCCGGATATCGCGCCCCTGTTTCAGCGCGAGCGGGCGGGCTGCCACGCGTTGCGCCAGCGAGCGACCCTCGCGGGGCTGTTCGCGCAACCACAGCAAGGTGGCCATCAGGTTCTGCCTGGCGCGCTGGTCCTGCATGCGGTGCTGGTACTCCGTCATGCCGGCGTGATCCATCGCGGCCAGTTGGCAACCGAACCAGTTAGCCGCGCATTCCAGCCGCCACGGAGAAGGCGGCGCAGGCGCACTCACCGGCTGGTCCGCAAGCAGCTCGCGCCGCACGGCCGCGCCGCAGTGCCAGGCCCGTGCCTCCGCCATCATCGCCAGCGTCGCGTCCTTTCGATAAGCCAGCGAGGTGAGCCATTCCGGTTCACCCGGCTGCATCACCGCCCCGTCGCCGGCCAGTTCGATCAGCGAGCGGGTGAACTCGAACTCCCGCTGGACCACCCGGCAGAACGAACGTTCGTCCAGCGACGGCGGATCGCGCAGCGAGGCGCATGCCGCCGGCAAGGGAGCATCGGCGGGCAGCGATGCCAGCATCTGTCCCTGCAAGTGCAGCCAGCCCGTCAGCGCCGAGTCGCCCATCATCAGATCGATCAGCAGATCGGGCTCGCGCATCCAGCGCCGCCACGCGTCCGCTGCCCGGCATGCCCGGGTCAATCCAGCATCATGATCACCCTGTACGAACAACCGCGCGGCGTCCGTCCGCATCAGGCGCATTCCGTCGCTCATCGCAGTGATCGCGAAAGGCGTTTCGTAGGTCAGGCGAAACGGCATCCTCAGGTAGTCGCTGTTTTCCAGCGCGTCCCGGGTCCGCTGCAGCAAACCCGCATGCGCATCCAGCAATGCGCGCACCTGTTCCGGCTTCGCGCGCACCTTGTCGAGGCAATCGACGTCGGTGCTTTCGCACAACACACGATCCGGGTCCTGCAATCTCTCCGCCGGGTATCGTCCTTCCGCCGCGGAGGCGAATCCCGGCGTTTCCGCCGCAACGGTGCCGTCGGCTCCGAACGCCGGCGCTCCACGTCGATTGAACCGCTCCACATCGCCGGCGGTGATGCGGGCGCGCTCGGCAGGCGTCAGGTCATAGCGCAGCAGCCACACGTCGGCGAACGCGTTGCGTCCCGCGGGCACCGGCAAGGGGGCGGTCATCTCCGCCAGCGCCTGTTCCTGTGCCCGGGTCGGCCACAACAGCCACGACGCGGCGTACAAGGCTCCCGCCAGGATTCCCAGCGCCAGCACGATCCCCGACAACGTCCGCAACATCCGTTTCATATCGCTCCCCACAGCGTTCCCCCGCCCAGCCTAGCAAAGCCCCGCACGCCGGCCCGGGCTGGTCCTACAATAGCCGCCATGCCCCCCGATGCCTCCTCCCGCCCTTCCCTGCAGCGCCTGTTCCTGACCGGACTGCTCACCCTGCTGCCGATCTGGCTGACCTGGGTGGTGGTCAAGTTCGTTTTCGTGCTGCTGTCCGACATCAGCAAGCCCTTCGTCGGCCCCGTCTCGCACCAGATCGCCGCCTCGTTCCCGCAGGCGCTGGGTTGGTTCAACGCGCAGTGGGTGCAGAACACGATCGCGCTGGCCGCCACCCTGCTGGCGATCCTCGCGGTCGGCATCCTCGCCCGCCGCGTGATCGGCCAGCAGTTGCTGCGCTGGTTCGAACTGCTGGTGCTGCGCATCCCGCTGGCCAGCACCATCTACACCAGCGCGCGCCAGTTGCTCGACATCCTGCAGACCAAGCCCGGCAGCACCCAGCGCGTTGTGCTGATCGACTTCCCGCATCGCGACATGAAATCGGTGGGCCTGGTGACCCGGGTGATCCGCGAGGAAGGCACCGGCCGCGAACTGGCGGCGGTATACGTGCCGACCACGCCCAATCCCACCTCCGGCTACCTGGAAATCGTGCCGGTGGAACTGCTGACCCCGACCGACTGGACGGTCGATCAGGCGATGAGCTTCATCATCTCCGGCGGCGCGGTTTCGCCGGAATCCATGCCCTTCACCCGCGCGGGAGAGCGCTGACCGATGGCAGTGATGAGTGGCCGTACCCTCGACGATCGCGCGGTACGGCTGTTCATCGCACTGGCGGCGTTCTTTTGCGTCAACGCGGTGCTGGCGGAGTTCATCGGGGTCAAGATCTTCGCCCTCGAGGACACCCTCGGCATCGCGCCGCTGGAATGGAACCTGTTCGGCCAGACCGGCTCGCTCAATTTCACGGTCGGTACCTTGCTGTGGCCGTTCGTGTTCATCCTCACCGACACCATCAACGAGTTCTTCGGCCGCCGCGGCGTGCGTTTCATCTCGTGGATGGCGGTGGCGTTGATCGTCTACGGCTTCGTGTTCGCCTTCCTCGCGATCGCCACCGCGCCGGCGGGCTGGTGGGTCAAGGCGGCCGAGCAGCAGGGCGTGCCGGACTACCAGGCCGCATTCGCGGCCATCTTCGGCCAGGGCATGTGGTCGATCGTCGGCTCGATCATCGCCTTCCTGATCGGGCAGCTGATCGACGTGGCGGTGTTCCATCGGATCCGGGTCGCCACCGGCGAGCGCATGGTCTGGCTGCGCGCGACCGGCTCGACCGCGATCTCGCAGCTGGTCGACAGCTTCGTGGTCATCTGGATCGCGTTCGTGCTGGGCCCGCAGAAGTGGCCGACGTCGCTGTTCCTGGCGGTCAGTTCGGTCAACTACGTCTACAAGATGCTCGCCGCGATCGCCCTGATCCCGTTGCTGTACCTGATGCGGTACGCCATCCGCCGCTACCTGGGCGAGGACCGCGAACGGCAGCTGCGGCAGGAAGCGGCTGCGGACTGAGCGGCTCGAATGCGGGCGGTGCCAGCGGAGCAAGCTCCGCTCTACGGGGAACCGGATGCCGCATTGCGTGGAGCGGAGCTTGCTCCGCTTCGCCATCCAGACCTCGCGCTGCGCGCGCCACCCCAACCCGCTATGCTCCGGCTTCCATTCAAACCGGGGAGAGGCTGGATGAATCTGTCGCGGACCGCGTGTGTGCTGCCCCTGTTGCTGGTGGCGGCGCTGTTCCCGTCGATGACCGTGCATGCACAGGCGGACGCGGCCGGTGACGCAAAGGCCCGCCGTGACGCCGCCATCGCCAGCCTGATGCAGCGCTACGACGGCCAGGTGCCGGGCGCCTCCCTGCTGGTCCTGAAGGACGGCCAGCCGGTGGTCGATCGCGGCTTCGGCCTGGCCAACCTGGAAGATCGCGTGCCCGCCGCGCCGGAGACCAACTACCGACTGGCCTCGATCAGCAAGCAGTTCACCGCCGCCAGCATCCTGCTGCTGGCCGAGGACGGCAAGCTGCGGCTGGACGATCCGGTCAAGCGCTGGCTGCCTTCCCTGCCGGCCGCCGCCGACGCCATCACCATCCGCCAGCTGCTCAGCCATACCTCCGGACTGATCGACTACGAAGACGTGATGCCCGCCGATCTGAAGGGCCAGCTGCACGACATCGACGTACTGCACATCCTGGAAGGACAGGACCGCACCTATTTCGCGCCCGGCAGTTCGTACCGCTACAGCAACAGCGGCTACGCGTTGCTGGCGCTGATCGTAGGCAAGGCTTCGGGGCAGGATTTCGCCAGCTTCCTGCGCCAGCGCATCTTCCTGCCGCTGGGCATGGCCGACACGTTGGCGCTGGAGGAAGGCGTCTCCACCGTGGTCAACCGCGCCTACGGCTACAGCGAAACCGATGGCCGCTGGGAGCGTACCGACCAGAGCCCGACCAGCGCGGTGCTGGGCGACGGCGGCATCTATTCCTCGATCCGGGATCTGGCGCGTTGGGACGCGGCGCTCTACGACGAGCGCCTGTTGAAGAAGACATCGCTGGACCTGGCCTTCAGCCATGCCACGCCCACGCCGGAACCGGACGTGCCGTACTACGGCTTCGGCTGGCGCATCAACGGCGACGCGGTCTGGCATTCCGGCGAGAGCATCGGCTTCCGCAACGTGATCGTGCGCTATCCGAAGGAGAAGCTCACCGTCATCCTGCTGAGCAACCGCAACGATCCGGAGCCCTATCGCACCGCCGTCGCCATCGCGGATCTGTTCCGCCAGCGTTGAGCCTCACTTCAGATCGGCCAGGATCACCTGCGCCGCGTTGTGCCCGGGCGCGCCGGTGACGCCGCCGCCCGGATGGGTGCCCGCACCGCACAGGTACAGGCCGGGAATCGCACCGCGATAGCCCGCCTGCCCCAGCATCGGCCGGGCACTGAACAACTGGTTGAGCGAGAGCGCACCGTGGAAGATGTCGCCGCCGATCAGCCCGAAGGTGCGTTCCAGGTCCAGCGGGCTCAAAACCTGCCGGCCCAGCACCGAAGCGGCGAACCCGGGCGCGAAGCGATCCACCGTGGCGATCATGAGATCGGCGACTTCCTCGCGGTGATCGTCCCAGCTGCGTCCCCCCGGCAACACCGGCGCCACGTGCTGGCAGAACAGGCTGGCGACGTGCTGGCCCGGCGGCGCGAGTGAATCGTCCAGCGTGGAGGGAATCAGCATCTCCACGATCGGCTCGCGCGACCAGCCGTGCGCCAGCGCGTCGCGATAGGCGCGATCCATGTAATCCAGGCTCGGCGCCAGGATGATGCCGGCGGTCAGGTGATCGCCCTCGCCCGGCAGCGCTGTGAAATCCGGCAGCCGCGACAGCGCCACGTTCATGCGGAAGGTGCCGGAGCCGCAGCGCCAGTTCGCCATCCGCTCGCGGGTGGGCGCGGGTACGTCGTCCGCGCGCATCAGTTGTTCGTACAACAGCTTGGGATTGACGTTGGCGACCACCGCGCGGGCGCGCAGCGTCTCGCCGTCGGAGGTCACCACGCCGACCGCGCGGCCCCGTTCCACCAGCACCTCGCGCACGCCGGCACCGGTGCGCAGTTCCACCCCGGCCGCGCGCGCGGCGCCGGCCATCGCCTGGGTGATCGCGCCCATGCCGCCTATGGCGTGGCCCCACGCGCCCTTGACCCCGTTCACCTCGCCGAACACATGGTGCAGCAGCACGTACGCCGAACCGGGCGTGTACGGACTGGCGTAGTTGCCGACCACGCCGTCGAAACCGAACAGCGCCTTGACCGGTTCGCTCTCGAACCAGCGGTCCAGGTATTCGCCGGCGGAGATGGTGAACAGATCCAGCAGTTCCTGCCGCAAGGTCTCGTCCAGCGCATGCAGCTTCCGGCCCAGGCGCGCGGTGCGCAGCAGTTCCGGCAATGCTTTCCACCAACCGCCATCGGTCAGGTTGGGCGGCGGCTCCAGCGCCAGCGCGCGCAGCACGTCGGCGATCGCGTCCAGGCGGGCCTCGTAGGCCGGCAGCCGCTCGGCGTCGCGGGCGGAGAACTTGGCGAACTCGGCCCGGGTCTGGCCGCCGCCGGTCAGCAGGTAGCCGCCGTCCGGCAGCGGCAGGAAGTTGTTGCGTCGGCGCTCGACCACCCGCAGGCCATGGCGGGCAAGCTCCAGCTCGGCGATGACCCGGGGCTGCAGCAGCGAGACCGTATAGGAAGCCACCGAATTGCGGAAACCGGGGTGGAATTCCTCCGTGACCGCGGCGCCACCCAGCACCGCGCGGCGTTCCAGCACGGTCACCCCCAGGCCCGCCCTGGCCAGATAGGTCGCGCAGACCAGGCCGTTGTGGCCTCCACCGACCAGCAGGACGTCCCGGGAGGAGTCGCTCATGCCCCCGCTCCGGCCGGAACGCCTAAACGGAAGCCGGGGCCCGCAGCGGCCACAGCCGGGAGGCCGGCTCGCCTATAATTGTGATTCAGCACGCAAACTGGATGGCAGGGAACAGGCTTGGCGATCACGACGTTGGTCCGGGGAATGGGATTCCGCGCGGGGCTCTTGCTGGTCCTGGCGTTGGCCTGCGTCCCCGCGTTCGCCGAAGACTGGGTCTACCGGGTCCGCCCGGGCGACACCCTGTGGGATCTGGGCGGCGCCTATCTCAAACCCGGAGTCGACTGGCATCGGCTTCAACAGCATAACCGCATCGCCGATCCCTACCGGCTGGCGCCGGGCACCCGCCTGCGCATTCCCCTGACCTGGCTGCGCCAGCAGCCGGCGCGGGCGCGGGTGGTGGCGTTGATCGGCAAGGCCACCACCGTGACCAGCGCCGGCACCTCGCAAGCAGTGAACGAAGGCATGGAACTGGGAGCAGGCAGCCGCCTGCTGACCGCCGCGGGCGCATCGCTGAGCCTGCAGTTCGCCGATGGCTCCCGCCTGCGCCTGCGCGAGGGCAGCGAACTGGTGCTGGACCGGCTGACCCGCTACGGCCGCACCGGCATGGTCGACACCCGCCTGCGCCTGCAGCGCGGCCACGTCCACAACGAAGTCCGCCATCTGCGTGGTCCGGGTTCCCGCTTCATCGTCGACACGCCCACCGCTTCCTCCGCCGTGCGCGGCACCCGTTTCCGCATCCACAGCGGTGACCAGGGTACCCAGGCGGAGGTGCTGGACGGACGCGTCGCGGTGACCGTCGGGCGGCACGCGACCTTGCTCAAGCCCGGCTTCGGCACGCACGCGCAAACCGGGGGCGGCGATTCGCTGCAGCCGATCGCGCTGCTGCCCGCGCCGGACCTTTCGTCGATCGCCGCGCACCAGGACAGTGTGCGCCCGCAGTTCGCCTGGCCCGCGGTCGCCGGCGCCGCGGGCTATCGTGTCCTGATCAGCCCGCACCCGGATTTCGCGGCGCTCGTCGCCGATCTCGCCAGCGGCACGCCGTCGGTCACCGCCCCGGTGCTGGAGCCGGGCCAGTACCACCTTCGGGTCAGCGCGATTGATGGCGGCGGCCTGGAAGGCCGCGATGCCGACGCCGCGTTCGCCATCGAAGGCCGGCCCGTGCCGCCGTATGCCATCACTCCCTCGGCCGGCGGCCTGGTCCGCCAGAACCGTCCGGCATTGCGCTGGACCCAGGCGCCGGAAGCCCACCGCTACCGCTACGAAGTGGCGGACAACCCCGAGTTCCGCGCCCCGGTCGCGCGAGGGGACGAGGTGCGCGGAGAAGCGATCACCGTCGCAGAGCCGTTGCCGCCCGGCGCGTACTATTGGCGGGTGGGCAGCATCGATGCCCAGGGGAAGAAGGGGCCATTTGGAGACGCCATCGAGTTCACGGTCCGCCCGCTGGATCCGATCGACGACATCGATCTGGACAAGGATGGCGCACGCGCCGGAGACATCAGTTTCCACTGGCGCGCGGGCCAGCCGGGCCAGCGCTACCGCTTCCAGATGTCGCGTTCGCCGTCGTTTGACAAGCTGCGCGTCGACGAGGTCGTCGAACAGCCCGAAATCACTGTGTCCAAGCTGGCCGGCGGAACCTGGTACCTGCGCGCGCAGGCCATCGACACCGACGGGGAAACCGGCGAGTTCGCGCCGGCGCAGAAGGTCAAGCTGCCCTGTCGGCTGTGCCGGATCGGTGCCGGAGCGGGCGCGGTCCTGCTCCTGCTGAGCCTATGATCCCCCCGCCCTCGACCTCCAAGCCCAGGAGCCGCCTGCTGATCGCGCTCGGCGCATCGGCAATCGTGGCCTGCCTGATCCTGACCGGCCTGGTCGCGCGGATGGATCAATGGCTGTACGACCGGCTCGGCCCGCTGGTCTCGCAGGAAGCGGACAATCGCATCGTCGTCGTCGCCATCGACGAAAAGAGCCTGGGCGAACTGGGTCGCTGGCCGTGGTCGCGGCGCCAGCATGCGCGCCTGATCGACGAACTCGGACGCATCGGCGTGCGTGGCATCGGCCTGGATCTGCTGCTGTCCGAACCGGCGCTGTTCGACCCCGAGGGCGATGCGTTGCTGGCGCGTGCCATGAGTCGCCACGGCAAGGTGGTGTTGCCGGTGCTGGCCGAGGCGACCCAGGCCAACGGGCCGTTGGTGGAACTGCTGCCAATCCCGGAATTCTCCGCATCGGTCGCTTCACTGGGTCACGTGGACCTGGCGGCGGACGACGATGGCGTGGTGCGCAGCGCCTATCTGCGCGCCGGCCAGGGTTCTCCGCGCTGGCCGGCCCTGGCGCTGGCGCTGAGCCAGTTGGATCAGCCGCTGGCCCAGAACGATGATCTGCCCGGCGAACGCCTGTCGGATCAGGACCAGGCCTCGCCGCAGCGCTGGGTGCGCGATCACCGCGTGCTGGTTCCCTACGCCAGTCCTCCGGGCGGATTCGCCCAGGTTTCCTACACCGACGTCATCCACCAGCGCGTGCCGGCCTCGCTGTTGCAGGGACGCTGGGTGCTGGTGGGCACCACCGCGATGGGAATGGGCGACACCGTCAACGTGCCGGGCCAGCGCGGCGGACGCGGACTGACCGGCGTTGAGTACGAGGCCAACGTGCTCAACATGCTGATCCAGGGCACCGCCATCACCCCGATGTCGCTGGGCGCGCAATTGCTGCTGTCGATCCTGCTGGTATCGCTGCCGATGGTGTTGTGCGGCTTCCCGGCGTTCCGCCAGATCTGGCGGCCGGCGCTGGCCACGATTGCCCTGACCTTGCTGCTGTCCCTGCTGCTGCTGCAGTTCGCGCGGCTGTGGTTCCCCGCCTCGGCCACCCTGCTGGTGCTGGCGACCGGCGCGTCGGTATGGGTATACCGCCTGATTCGCCGCACCCAGCGCGCCGCCCAGACCGACCCGTTGACCGGGCTGGCCAACCGCAACAAGTTCAACCATGCGCTGGAACAGGAACTGCGCGCGATCCAGCGCACCCACCTGCCGATGTCGCTGCTGCTGCTGGACATCGATCACTTCAAGCAGCTCAATGACAGCCAGGGACACGCCAGCGGCGACGCGGTGCTGCGGCTGCTGGCGCGCGTGCTGCGCGGACGCGCGCGCCGCCCGCGCGACGTGATCGCGCGATTGGGCGGCGACGAATTCGCGGTGCTGCTGCCGGAAACCTCCGCGCAGGCGGCCGCCACCATCGCCACCACCATCCATGTCGATCTGGCCAATCTGGCCGCCCGCACCGAGCGTGCCCTCGATGCGCCGCCATTCACCGCCAGCATCGGCATCCACACCACCCAGGCCGGCGACAATCTGGATTCGGCGGAAGTGTTCGAACGCGCCGACGCGGCGCTGTACCAGGCCAAGCAGGCCGGTCGCAACCGCAGTGTGAGCCACGCCGCCGCGACGCCCTGACGACCGACGCACCGGTCGCGAGTGTTTTCAGACGTCCAGTTGCATGCCCGGCCGCGCCAGTTCCGCGGTCACTCCGAAGCGTTCGCCGATTTCGCCGGCCAGCGCCTCGCGCGCGCGGTCCTCGCCATGCACCAGCACCACCGGAGGCGAAGGTTCGAATCCGCCGTACCACGCCAGCAATCCGGCCTGATCCGCATGCGCGGACAGGCCGCCGATGGTGTGGCACCGCGCATTGACCCGGTGGTCGCGACCGTGGATGCGTACCCAGCGCGCGCCATCGACCAGCCGCCGTCCCAGCGTGCCCTCGGCCTGGTAACCGACAAACACCACGTGCGTGCGCTGCCGATCCAGGTTGTGGGCCAGGTGGTGCTGGATGCGACCGCCGTTGGCCATGCCCGAGCCGGCGATGATGATCGCGCCATTGGTGATCTGGTTGATCGCCATCGATTCGGCGGTGCTTTCGGTGATGTGCAGGTTGGGCAGCCGGAACGGATTGGGCGAGCCGCGCCAGACTTCCTGCGCTTCCATGTCGAACAGTTCGTGGTGGCGTCCGTATATCTGCACGACCTTGCCCGCCATCGGACTGTCCAGGAACACGCGCCAGCGCGACAGGTTCCACTCGTCCCAATGGCGCGCGAACCAGTACAGCAGTTCCTGGCTGCGGCCGACCGCGAACGCGGGTATCAGCACATTGCCGCGATCGGCCCAGGCCTGCTCGAGGATATCGCCCAGTTCGCGTACCGTGGCCGGACGATCGCGATGGTTGCGATCGCCATAGGTGGACTCCATCAGCACCAGGTCCGCGTCGCGCACCGGCGAAGGATCGCGCAGGATCGGCGTGCCCTTCTGGCCCAGATCGCCGGAGAACACCAGCTTGCGATCATCGGCCCAGATCTCGACGATGCTGGAACCGAGGATATGGCCGGCATCGCGGAAGGCGATGTCCACGCCCGCCAGGATCGGCTGTCGCTGGTCGTATGCAAGCGGCCGTACCTGTGCCATCGCCGCCTGCACGTCCTCGCGTCCGTACAGCGGCTGGACCTCGGGCTCGCCGTCGCGGCGGCGCCGGTTGGCGCGTTCGGCGTCCGCTTCGGCCAGCGAGGCCGAGTCCATCAGCATCACCGGCATCAGTTCGGCGGTGGCCGCCTGCGCATGGATCGGCCCGCGGAATCCGCGCCGCACCAGCAGCGGAATCCGGCCGATGTGATCGATGTGGGCATGGCTTACCACCAGCGCGTCCAGCGACGACGGTTCGAACGGGAACGGATCGGCATTGCGGGCCTCGGCCTCGCGGCTGCCCTGGAGCATCCCGCAGTCCAGCAGGATCCGCCTGCCGCCCGCGTGCAGCAGATGCATCGAGCCGGTCACCTCGCCGGCCGCGCCATGGAATTCGATCCGCATTCTCGGCTCTCGCAATGTCCGCCCAACCCTAGCATGACCGGCCACCGTGGCCATGACGCCCCGGCAATGGCCGGCCCCGTACCATGACCTTCGACACCCCCCGCCTTTCCGGGCGGGGAGTAGAGTCCGCGCACGTCCGTCTGGACAGACCTATCCCAATGCCCACCCGGGCCGGAGTTGAAAGTGACCTTCCGTAAACCGCAGATGCTTCTCTTGTCCCTGGCCGTCACCGCGGCCCTCGCCGGCTGTTCCAAGCCCAACGAAGCCGCCTCCCCCGACGCCGCCGCCAAGGCCGGCGCCGACAGCGGCGAACTTCAGCTGAAGCTGGACGAGAGCAAGCTGCCGCCGGTGAACCGCTTCCTGGTCTCGGATCTGGACACCAGCAAGAACGCCTGCGCCGATTTCACCGGCTACGCCAACGGCAAGTGGCTGGCCGCCAACGCCATCCCGGGCGATCGCACCAGCTGGGGCGCGTTCGAAATGCTGGATGAGCGTTCCACCGCCGTGCAGCGTCAGCTGGCCGAACAGGCCGCCGCGCATGCCAACGCCACCGGCGTGGAGAAGATCGTCGGCGACCTGTGGGCCACCGGCATGGACGAAGCCAAGGTCAACGCCCAGGGCATCGAGCCGATCAAGGCCGATCTGGCCGCGATCGACGGCCTGGCCGGCAAGGAAGCGATTGTCGAATACCTGAGCGCCAATGCCGCCAAGGGCCGCAACTTCCTGTTCGGCTTCGGCGGCGAAGCCGATTTCAAGGATTCCTCGATGGTGCTGGCCTACGCCTCCCAGGGCGGCCTGGGCCTGCCGGATCCGGAGTACTACACCAACGCCGAGAACAAGGAAAAGCTGCAGGCGTACGAGGCCCACATCGCCAAGGTGCTGGAACTGTCCGGCGTGGCCGTCGCCGACGCCGCCAAGCAGGCCAAGGACGTGGTCGCGTTCGAAACCCGCCTGGCGAAAGCATCCAAGACCAGCGAGGAACTCTCGCGCGACGTCTCGCTGTACTACAACCCGGTCACCCTGGCCGACGCCGACAAGCTGACCCCGAATTTCTCCTGGACCCGGTTCTTCGAATCGCAGGGCGTGAAGGCGGACAAGTTCTCGCTGGCGATGCCGGGCTTCCACCAGGAAGTGAGCAAGATGCTGGGCGACACCGACCCGGCGATCTGGCGCGCCTACCTGCGCTTCCACACCGTCGACGGCGCCTCGCCGTACCTGAGCGACGCCTTCGTCAACGAGAACTTCAACTTCTACGCCAAGACCCTGCGCGGGCAGAAGGAAATCAAGCCGCGCTGGAAGCGCGTGCTCGATACCGTGGAAGGCGAGGCCGGCGAAGCGCTGGGCCAGATGTACGTGAAGGTCGCCTTCCCGGCCGAATCCAAGGCCAAGATGGAAACCCTGGTCGGCAACCTGCGCACGGCGCTGAAGACCCGCTTGGAAAACCTGCCGTGGATGAGCGCGGAAACCAAGCAGAAGGCCATCGCCAAGTGGGAAACCTTCACCCCGAAGATCGGCTACCCCGACAAGTGGCGCGAGTGGACCGGCCTGGCCACCAGCCGCGACAGCTACATCGGCAACGTGCTGGCCGCGCAGGAATTCAACTACAAGTGGAACCTGGGCAAGATCGGCAAGCCGGTGGACAAGACCGAATGGGGCATGCCGCCGCAGATGGTCAACGCCTACTACAACCCGCTGCAGAACGAGATCGTGTTCCCGGCCGCCATCCTGCAGCCGCCGTTCTTCGATCCCAATGCCTCGGATGAAATGAACTACGGCGGCATCGGCGCGGTGATCGGCCACGAGATGATCCACGGCTACGACGATCAGGGCTCGCGCTTCGGGCCGACCGGCAACATGGAAGTGTGGTGGACCGACGGCGACGCCAAGGCGTTCTCCGGCCTCACCGGCAAGCTGGTCAACCAGTTCAACGGCTACACCACCGAAGGCGGCGGCAAGGTCAACGGCAGCCTGACCCTGGGCGAGAACATCGCCGACCTGGGCGGCCTGGCGACCGCGTACGAAGCGATGAAGAAGGCCACCGAGGCCACCCCGGATCCGAAGACCGACGGGCTGACCCGCGACCAGCGCTTCTTCCTGAACTGGGCCACGGTGTGGCGTCGCAATTTCACCCCGGAAGAACTGACGGTGCGCCTGAAGACCGACCCGCACGCGCCGGCCAACTTCCGCGCCATCGGTGCCCCGTCCAACCTGCCGGCGTTCGCCGCGGCGTTCCAGTGCAAGGCCGGCGACGCCATGGTCCGCGACGGCGACAAGCAGGTGGTGATCTGGTAATCCGGACTACGTCCGGCGTTGCCTCCGAAGGCCCGGGAATTCCCGGGCCTTCCTCGTTTCCGGACCTGCCTTGGAAGTGTGCGCCGCGTTCAGGGAGTGCCAGCCCTGCTTGCTAGAATCCGCCAACTCCAACACCCCGGATTCCCTGATGTCGAAGACCCGCGCCGCCCTTGGCCATCCCTCCCTGCTCGCCTTCGCCCTGGTCGCCGCGCTGGGCATCCCGCAGGCCGAAGCCGCCAAGAAGAAGGCGCCGCGCGCTCCCGCCGTCAGCCCCGCCTGCAGCGATTTCTATGCCCATGCCAATGCCGACTGGCTGAAGGCCAACGCCACGCCGGGCACCAGCGCGTTGGGCCAGCTGCGCGAGCGCGCGGAACAGCAGCAGCGCGACCTGCTGCAGGCGGCGATGCAGTCGCCGCAGGGACACGTGCAGAAGCTGCTCGGCGACTTCTGGGCCAGCGGCCTGGACGAAGCCGCGGTGGAGGCCGACGGCGCCAAGCCGATCGCGCCGCTGCTGGATCGCATCAACGCCATCAAGAAGGCCAAGGACGTCGCGCCGGCGATCGCGGCGCTGCACCAGGTCGGCATTCCGGTCGCCTTCAATTTCAGCCCCGACGTGGACCTGCGTGCGCTGGATCGCCACATCGGCTACTTCATGCAGGGTGGCCTGGGCCTGCCGGATCCCGCCTACTACACCCGCAATGACGCCGACACCAAACAGGTGATGGATCGCTATCGCGCCTACGTGAAGCAGATCCTCGCCCTCACCGGCACCGCGCAGAATCGCCTGGACGCCGACACGCAGGCGGTGCTGGATCTGGAAACCCGCCTGGCGCAGGTTTCCAAGCCGCTGCTGGACCTGCGCAATCCGCTGTCCAACTTCGCCCCGGTCACCACCAAGGAACTGGGCAAGCAATACCGCAACCTGCAGATCGATGCCTTCCTCAAGGCCCAGGGCGTCAGCGACGACACCGTGTCGATCGCCGATCCAGCGCTGTTCAAGCAGATCGACACGCTGGTCGCCAGCCTCAAGCCGGACCAGTGGAAGGCCTACCTGCGCTGGCGCGTCGGCGATGCCATGGCCCCGTACCTGGCCAAGTCGTTCCGCGACGCCGAATTCGAGTTCCGCGGCAAGGTCCTGCGCGGGGAGACCACGCCGCCGGCCCGCTGGCAGCAGGTGCTGGGCGCAATCAACCTGGCCGCCGGCCCGATGCTGGGCAAGGAGTACGCCGAGCGTTACCTGCCCAGGTCCAGCGACCAGCAGGCCGAGGCGATCGCCGCCCAGGTCCGCGACGCGCTGGGCCGCGCGGTCGAACGCGCCACCTGGCTCAGCGATGGCGCCAAGGCCGAAGCCAAGGCCAAGCTGGGCAAGCTCAAGATCGAAGTCGGCACGCCGCACCGCGACGTCGATTACAGCGTGCAGCCGATGGGCCGCGGCAGCTTCGGCGGCAACATGCTGATCGCCTCGACCTGGCGCCACCGCGAGGAGATGAAGCGGATCGGCAAGGGCAATGCGGATCGCCGCTGGGACGTGCTGCCGCAACAGCCCGCGCTGGCCTACGACCTGGCCCAGAACCGCCTGATCGTCACCGCCGCGGTGCTGCAGGCACCGGTGTTCGATCCGCAGCGCGATGCCGCCGGCCAGTACGGCGCCTACGGCGCGCTGGTGGGCCACGAGCTCAGCCGCGGCTTCGACAACAAGGGCCGCATGGTCGACGCCAAGGGCGAACTGCGCGACTGGTGGACCGCCTCCGAGCTGACCGCCTGGAACGCCATCGGCGCGAAGATCGCGGCGCAGTACGACGCGTTCGCCTATCCCGAACTGAAGAACGTCAAGGTCAACGGCAAGCTGGTCCAGGACGAGGCATTGGCCGACCTGGCCGGTGTCGAACTGGCGTGGGATGCCTTCATCACCGCCGAGCCGCAGGCCGCTGTCCCCGCCAAGCAGTCGTTCTACACCGCCTGGGCGCAGTTGTGGGCGCAACGCATGGACGCCGCCGAGGCCGCCCAGCGCGCCGCCACGGACGTGCGTGCGCCGGGCGTCTGGCGCACCAACGCGCCGCTGTCCAATCAGGCGACATTCGGCCAGGCCTTCAGCTGCAAGCCGGGCCAGCCGATGCAGCGCAAGGACGCGGATCTGATCGGCAAGTGGCGCTGAAACGGCGGGCCGGAAAAGCCAACAAAAAACGGCGCGGAAACGCGCCGTTTTTCTTTGTGCGGCTTCCTCCCCGGGAGGAGTGCCGTCCGTTCGGATCGATTACTTGACGATCCGCATCCTCGGCCCCGGCGGCCGGCGCTTGCCGAACGGCGGCTGCCCGCGCCAGTAGCGGATCATCAGCCAGCCGAAAATCATGCCGCCGAGATGGGCGAAGTGGGCCACGCCTGACTGCATGCCGGTGATGCCGAACAGCAGCGTCAGCGCGCCGTAGATGATCACCAGCGTGCGGGCGCGGATCTCCATCGGAATCGGAAACACGATCATGCGCTGGTTCGGGAACAGCATGCCGTAACCCAGCAACAGGCCGAACACCGCGCCCGAGGCGCCCAGTGACGGAATCGCGGGGCCACCGCCGGACAACACCCACGAGCTCACCAGCAGCTGGCACAGGTTTGCGCCGATGAGGCAGACGAAGTAGTAGGTGGTGAAGCGCTTCTCGCCCCAGGTCGCTTCAAGCGGGGAGCCGAACATCCACAGCGCGAGCATGTTGAACAACAGATGGGTCAGGCCGGCATGCATGAACCCGCTGGTCAGCGGTTGCCAGGGCATGAACGCATGGCGGGCGAAGTCGTCCGCATTTCCGGTGAAATCGATCGGCCACTGCAGGAAGGGGACCGTGACGGCATCGCCCAGGAAACTCTGGAGCAGGAACACCACCACATTGGCGATCAGCAGCGCGCGGGTAACCGGCAGCACGGGAGGGAACATGGCTCGCATCCTTCGGGAACGGGCCCATGATAACCGCTGGGTTTCAGCCGCCCGGCGGTCCCCACAACGCCTCGTCCAGCGTGCGTGCAGCTTTTACCCCGCGCACCCGCCCCTGCTCGACCCGTACGCCTTCGGCGCGCAGCCGCTGGCCCTGTTCGCGGTAGCCCTTCGAGCCCTCGGGAAACGCGATGCGGCCGTCCGAACGCAGGACCCGGTGCCAGGGCAGCCGCGCGTCATCGTTGTTGCTGAGGATGCGCGCCACCAGCCGCGCCCGGCCCGGCAGCCCCGCGCGACGCGCGACCTCGCCATAACCGGCCACCTGGCCGCGCGGAATCGCGCGGATGGCCGCGAGGATCTTCGCTTCAGGCGTGGCTTCCGCCATGCGGGTCGTCCGGTCGGTGAATGCCGGAAGTGTGGCGCGTGCCCCGCCCGCTGGCTACCCCGGCCACCGCAAACCGGCCTACCATACGGTTCTGGAATTTCCCGAGTCCGCCACGCCATGAAGAATTTCGAACAGATCCGCAGCCACCTGACCACCTCTGGCTACCGGGTGTCGGTCCAGGAGCCCTACGTGGCTTGCGTGGAACTCTCGCTGGACAGCGGCAACCGGCACCAGGCCATCTTCCTGTCCGAACTGAGCAACGACGACGAGCGCAGCTACCTGCGGGTCAGCACGGTCATCGCGCCGATCACCGGCGTCGACGCCCGCCGCGCGCTCGGCTTCAACTGGCACAGCAGCGTCGGCTACCTCGCCATCGGCGAGCTCGACGGCGTGCCCTACCTGCAACTGTGCGAAAACCGCCCCTACGACGGCCTGACCCCGGCCGAAGTCGACCGCCTGGTGCTGGAAATCGGCGGCCTGGGCGACCGCATGGAACGCGCGCTTTCCGCCGAAGGGGATTTGCTCTGAAGGCGGGGGTTGGGGATTCGGGATTGGGGATTCGTTGAAGCTGATCCCGGCGTTGGAACATCAGGACCGGGATTCACCCAGCGGGACCCGGGATCGGAACGCGATCAGGTCGCAGGCAACACGCCTTCGCTCCTGCCAATCCCGAATCCCCAATCCCTAATCCCGGCCCCTCATCAGGCCCACCCAATCGCCTGCAGCAACTTCAACAGGCCATAGGCAATGCCGCCGGCGGCAGGGATGGTCAGGATCCAGGCCCAGATGATCCGCTCGACCACGCTGAATTTCAGCGCGCGCGGGTTCTTGGCGAAGCCCACGCCCATGATCGCGGTCGAGATGCTGTGGGTGGTGGAGACCGGCATGCCGAAATGCGCGGCCACGGTCAGGATGGTGGCCGAGCTGGTTTCCGCGGCGAAGCCGTTGATCGGATGCAGCTTGACCATCTTGTGGCCGAGCGTCTTGATGATCTTCCAACCACCCGAGGCAGTGCCCAGCGCCATCACCACGGCGCAGGTCAGCACGATCCAGGTGGCGATGTCCTGCTCGCCGGCACTGCCCGGATGCAGGAACGCCAGCCAGCCCGGCAGTTCGTTCAACGCACCCGTGGCCTCGGCGCCGAACAGGGTCAGCGCGATGATG
Source organism: Pseudoxanthomonas sp. PXM04 (assembly GCF_014851695.1). NCBI lineage: Bacteria > Pseudomonadati > Pseudomonadota > Gammaproteobacteria > Lysobacterales > Lysobacteraceae > Pseudoxanthomonas > Pseudoxanthomonas sp. PXM04. Next base: position 552,437 of record NZ_JACVAG010000001.1, on the reverse strand, counting down.
CCCATGGTCTTCTGCGCGTCGTTGTGGCCGTGCGCATAGCCCATGTAGGCGGCCGACAGGATCTGCGCCTTGCCGAAGAACTTGTTGACGAAGTTCGGACGCGCCAGCCGGCGCAGCCAGCCCGTCGCCCGCGAGAGCAGCGCGATCAGGCCCCACAGCAGCAGCATCACGCCGATGCCCAGCAGGAAGCCGGCAATCGGCGAGCTGATCATCGGCACCACGACTTTCCACAGGATGCCCTTGTTCTTGGTCCAGTCGCCAACCGCTTCGGACCAGATCAGCGCGCCCCAGTCGTTGTGGGCCGCGGCCAGCGCCGCGCCGCACAGGCCGCCGATCAGCGCATGCGAGGAGGAGGACGGCAGGCCCTTCCACCAGGTGATGAGGTTCCAGACGATGCCGCCCAGCAGCGCGCACAGGATCACCTGCGAGGTGACCTCGACCACGCCGGTGTCGATCAGGCCGGAAGCGATCGTCTTGGCGACCGCGGTGCCGGTCAACGCGCCCACCAGGTTCATGATCGCCGCCAGCATCACCGCCTGTCCGGGCGAGAGCACCTTGGTGGCGACCACGGTGGCGATGGAATTGGCGGTGTCGTGGAAGCCGTTGATGAACTCGAACACGAGCGCGGCCAGGATCACCACCAGGACCAGGGTCAGCATGGGCCGGTCCTCAGCTGTTCTTCAGCACGATCTGGTAGGCCACCACGCCGGCTTCGCGGCAGCGGTCGATGGCCTTTTCCAGGATCTCGAAGAACTCCTTCAACAGGAACATCTGCAGGTGATCCAGGCGACCGGAATAGATGTCGCGGTACAGCTCCAGCATCAGGCGGTCGGCCTCGTTCTCGATCGCGCGCAGCTTCTCGTTGAGCGCGGTCATGCGATCGATGTTCATCTTCTTCAGTTCGTGGACCATCTCCACCACCACCGCGGCGGCCTGCTCCAGCATCGCCGCGCGCGGCGCGAAGTCGATGCCTTCCAGGTGCTGCAGGGCCAGCGAGTAGCGATCGGCGAACTTCTCGATCTGCTTGGGAATCTTGTACAGGGCCGAACCCAGCGCCTCGATGTCCTCGCGCTCGATCGGGGTGATGAAACTGTCCACCAGCGCCTGGCTGATCTTGTCCGAGGTGGCGCGCTCGCGCAGGCGGGCCAGCTTGAAGGCGTCCAGCGCCGGCTGGCGGTCGCTTTCCTTCATCATGGCGTGGAGGGCCTTGGCGCTGTCCAGGGCGGCCTGGGAAGCCTCTTCGAGCAGGGTGTAGAACTGCTGGCCGGAGCCGAAAATGGTCTGCAGCGAGAACATCGGGGAAATCCCGCCGTCACGGGGCGGACGGCTTTAGGGGCGGAATTATGACCGTTTAGTGACCGTCCTGGCGACGGCCAGGCCCCATCCCGGCCCCGGAAAGCCCCCTCTGCGGCCCTCCGGTCCGGGTTTGGTACACTCCTCCGGCACCCGAGGGTGCACCCTATGGAAGACGACCCTACCTCCCCCTCGCACTGTCGCCCGCGATACGCATCCCCGGCGGCGCCCTCTCCGGCCATGACGGAGGGCCGCCGTGCTTGAACTGCTGATCGTCATCGCCCTGATCATCCTGAACGCCTTCTTCGCCCTGTCGGAGATGGCGCTGATGACCTCGCGCAAGCTCAAGCTCAAGCAGATGGCCCAGGAAAGCCGTGGGGCACGCGTGGCCCTGCACCTGGCCGAGCACCCGGACAACCTGCTGTCCACGGTCCAGATCGGCATCACCCTGATCGGCATCCTGGCCGGCGTGTTCGGCGGCGACGCCATCGGCGCGATCATCGCCGGCTGGCTGGCCGAGCTGGTGCCGGGCGTCCAGCAGTACGCCCGCCCGATCGGCATCGGTACCGCGGTCACCCTGATCACCGCCGGCTCGGTCATCTTCGGCGAACTGATTCCCAAGCGGCTGGCGCTGACCAATGCCGAGGCCATCGCGTCGATGGTGGCCATCCCGCTGGATTGGCTGTCGCGCATCGCCCGTCCGGTGGTGTTCGTGCTGGGCGCGATCAACCGCGCCGTGCTGCGCATGCTCGGCATCCGCGACGACAACCGCGGCGCGGTGACCGAGGAGGAAATCCGCCTGCTGGTGACCGAGAGCCACGAGCAGGGCGTGATCGACGTCGACGAGCGCAACATGATGAACCGGGTCATGCGCCTGGGCGATCGCACCGCGGACAGCCTGATGACCCCGCGCAAGAAGATCGTCTGGCTGGATACCGCCGCCGACTACCAGGAAAACCTCGAGGTCATGCGCGAATCCCAGTTCTCGCGCTTCCCGGTCTATCGCGCCGGCGACCAGGACGTGGTCGGCGTGCTGGAGGTCAAGTCGCTGCTGGACCGCTTCGCCGACAAGTCGCCCGAGATTTTCCGCAACCTGCGCGAGCCGCTGTTCGTGTCCGAATCGACCCATGCGATGAAGCTGCTGGAGATCTTCCGCGAGGAACAGCAGTCGCTGGCGCTGGTGGTGGACGAATACGGCGAAATCCAGGGCCTGGTGACCATCAGCGATCTGATGGGCGCGGTGGTGGGACGCCTGCAGTCCGCGGAGAACAACGAGGACGCCGCGCTGGTGGTCGTGCGCGACGACGGTTCGCTGCTGGTGGACGGCTCGCTGCCCAACGATGATCTGCGCGAACTGCTGGGCGTGACCCTGCCCGATGATGACGAGTACAACACCATCGCCGGCCTGGTGATCGAACGCTTCGGCCGCATCCCGCACGTGGGCGAATCCTTCCAGTTGGACGGTTGGCGTTTCGAGGTCGTGGACCTGGACGGCGCCCGCGTCGACAAGCTGCTGCTGCAGCGCCTGCCGGAGGAAACCGGCGAAGACGCGGCGGCCTGACCCCCATGGATTCCACCTCGTCCCACCCGCCCCACGCGGGGACCCGCGCCCTGCTGGACGATTTCGCGCTCGGCGATCCCAACCAGGTCCTGCAACTGGGCGATCTGCTGTCCGGTTTCGGCCAGAGCGCGTTCGGCCTGCTGCTGTTCATCGGCGTGCTGCCCGCGTTCATTCCCATCCCGGGCGTCGGCGGCGCCATCGGCGGTCCGCTGGTGATCCTGGTCGGCGTGCAGTTGCTGGTCGGCCTCTCCCGGCTGTGGCTGCCCGGCTTCATCGCCCGGCGTGGTCCGCACCGCAGCGCGCTGATCACCTTCCGCACCCTGCTCTCGCCCTGGCTGGCACGGCTGGAAAAACTGATCCGCCCGCGCCTGCACGCGGTGCTCGATCACAAGCTGGCGCTCTCCTTCACCGGCCTGCTGCTGATCCTGCTGGGATTGCTGCTGGCCCTGCCGATTCCGTTCACCAACTACGTTTTCGGCGTGCTGTTGCTGCTGTTCGCGCTGGCCCTGCTGGAACGCGATGGCGCGTTGATGCTGGTGGCCTGGGTGGCGGGCGGGACCGCGGTGATCGTGTTCGGCTTCCTGTCCGGACACCTGGTCGCCGCCACCACCGAATTCCTCGGCCGCTGGTTTTCCTGATCCGCAGGAACCCGTTGTAGGAGCGACGTAAGTCGCGACCGTCAACCCGATTCGGCCATGAAAGCCGGATACCGTCCCATACGGACAGGTGCAAGCGCATGGTCGCGACTCACGTCGCTCCTACAGGAGAATCGATCCGGGTTGCTCAAGCGATGAGCTGGGCGAACTCGGCAGCCGTGACCGGGTAGCCCAGCCAATAGCCCTGGGCCAGATCGCAGCCGCGTTCGCGCAGGATGTTGAACTGGCCTTCCTTCTCCACGCCTTCGGCCACCACCGTGATGCCCAGCGAATGGGCCATGGCGATGATCGCGCTGGTCAGGGCCAGATCGTCCGGATCGCGCAGCATGTCGGCGATGAAGCTGCGATCGATCTTCACGCCGTCGACCGGTACCCGGCGCAGGTGGCTCAGACCGGAGAAGCCGGTGCCGAAATCGTCCAGCCAGACCTTCACCCCGGTGCGGTGCAGGGTCGCCAGCAGCGCGCTGGCGTGCGCCTCGTCGGCGATCACCGCGGTCTCGGTCAGCTCCAGGTGCAGCCGCGAGGAAGCCAGCCCGGTTTCGCGCAGGCATTCGGCCACGACCTCTGGCAGATCGCCACTGCGCAACTGGCGCGGCGAGACGTTGACCGACACGAACAGCTGATCCATCGGATCCCGATCCGCGCTCCAGCGCGCGGCCGCCGTGCACGCCGCGCGCAGCACGCGCGGGCCGATGCTCTCGATCAGCCCACTCTGCTCGGCCACATCGATGAACACCGAGGGCGCAACCATGCCCAGCTCCGGGTGCTGCCAGCGCAGCAGCGCCTCGGCGCCGACGATGCGGCTGTCGGACAGCCGGAACACCGGCTGGTACAGCAGGCTGAGTTCGCCGCGCTCCCAGGCGCCGCGCAGTTCCTGCTCCATCCGCACCCGCCGCTCCACCGCCTGATCCATCGCCCGGCTGTAGAAGCGGTAGCAGTTCTTGCCGGCCACCTTGGCCTGGTACATGGCGATGTCGCCGTTCTTCATCAGCGCGGTGGCGCCGGAGGCGTCCTCGGGGAACAGGGTGATGCCGATCGACGTGCCCAGGAATACCTGTCGATCCTGGATCACCAGCGGCCGGCCCAGCTCGGTCACCAGCTGTTCGGCCAGCCGGGTCGCCACCGAACGCACGTCGCCGTCCTGGATCAGGATGACGAACTCGTCGCCGCCGAAGCGCGCCAGCATCGCGTCGTCGCCGCCCAGTTGCTCGACCGCCTCGCGGATGCGGTTGGCGAACTGCTGCAGCACCTCGTCGCCGGCTTCGTGGCCGAGGGTATCGTTGACCCGCTTGAAGTCGTCGATGTCGGCGAACAGCAGCGCCAGCTGGCGGCCGGCGCCGCGCAGCATCATCAGCCGGTGATCCAGGCTCTCGCGGAACGCCAGCCGATTGGTCAGGCCGGTCAGCGAATCGGTGTAGGCCATGCGCCGCACGTCGCGATCGTGGCGGGCGATGCTGTCGCTCATGCTGCTGAAGGCGCGCACCAGTTCGCCGACCTCGTCGTTGCGGTGGCTGACCGGGCGTTCGCCGTTGTAGTTGCCCACCTCGATGGCGTGCGCGGCTTCGGCCAGTTGCCGGATCGGACGCACCAGGGTGCGCTGGGCGTAGACCATGATGGCCACGCAGGCCACCACCAGCGCGGCCAGCAGCGCCCACACCCAGATCAGGTGGCGGTGTCCCAGTTCCTCCAGCCGTGTACGCGCCGCGGCGACGGCGCGATCCTCGTGTCCGCGCACCGAATCCAGCGAGTAGCCCACCCGCACCCCGCCGATGCGCTGGTTGCCGATCATGATCGGCTCCGAGATATCGACGATCTGCGGCGACCACTGGGTATGCAGTTCCGGCGTGCTGATCGCCTCGTAGGCCAGCGGGTCGCTCATCTGCTGCCCGTAGACCGCGATTTCCTCGGAACCGTCGTGGATGATCCGCCCCTGCGGGTCGTAGACCAGCACATAGCTGACGTCCGGCTCTTTCTGCGCGGAGCGGACCAGCGTGCCGATGGTGTCCAGATCGAAGTAGTACAGCGGATTGGCCAGGGCGTCGGCCAGTTGCTCGACGGTGGCGCCGCCGTGCCGGCGCAGGCTGTCCTCGGCCATGCCGTGCATGGCTTCGCGGGCCACGCCCGCCACTTCCTGCTGCATCGCCTTCTGCCGGTGCAGCAGGGTCGCCAGCAACCCGATGACCACCGCCAGCATGATGGCCATGGCGGTGAGGAAGCGCGCTTCCAGGCCAAAACGTAGGTTGTTCTTCATTCGACCTGCTCGCGCACGCGGCCCACGCCCTGCCGCAGGTGCTCCAGCGCACGCCGCGAGTCGGGATCCACCGGCAGGAAGGCGGTGGTGCGGAAGAACAGCCGCATCGCCTCGCGCGCCTGCGGATCTTCGGCGGCCTGCAGCAGCACCTCGCGCAGGCGCGCCTCGACCGCCGGCTCCAGATCGCCACGCACCATCTCCAGCGCGCGCGGATACTCGGGGGTTTCGTGGATGATGCGGAAGTCGTTGCGGAACGAGGGCGGGATGCGGCGGGCGTCGTTCCAGTCCAGGCTGCTCACCACGCCGGCATCGACCAGGCGCTTGTGGACCCAGGCCGCAATGTTCAGTTCGGTGCGGGCGAACACATAGCCGACCGAATCCGGGGCCGGCCGATCCATCGGCGACAGCAGGATCTCCAGCCGCTGGCCGGCATCCAGCAATTCCACCGCCGGCGCGAAATAGGCGCTGGTGGAAGCGGTGTTCTGGAACGCGATCGCCTTGCCCTTCAGGTCCTGCAGGTTCTCCAGGCCGCTGTCGCGGCGCACGAAGAACACGCCGTGGTAGCGCCCCACCCCGCCACGCTCGGTCAGCACCAGCGGCTTTGCGCCGGCCCGGTCCTGCAACCGCATCGCGGTGCCGGCGGTTTCGGTCACCCAGTCCACCCGGCCCCGGCGCAGGTAGCTGATCATCTGCTGGGTGTCGCGCGCCATCAGGATGCGGCCCTCGGTGATGCCGACATCGCGCATGCGCGGGATCACGTAGTCCAGCAGCGGCTTGAGCTGTTCGTAGTGGGCCTTGGGATCGTCGCTGATGCGGCCCAGGACAAGCACGTGATCATCGCCACCGGCGGCATCGGCCGGCGCCACGGCACCCGGCAGGAGGAACGCCCCGATCAGCGTCAGGACGAATGCGAACCGGGACGTAGGCAACGAGGAGAATCCTTCGAAAAGGTGGTGGGAGCCTAGCCGAAATTGTGACTTTGGGACAGTAGATTACGTGCGCCCGTCGGCCAAACGGGCCATCCGCTGGGCGTCCGCCAGCACGCCCCGCAACAGCCTCACCTCCTGTTCGCTCAGGTCCGCGCGCAGGAACAGGCGACGCAGTTTGCGCATCGCCGAATCCGGCGTGCGGCCCTTGTGGAAATCGATCTCATCCAGGGTCTGCCCCAACTGGGCGAAGAAGCCTTCCAGTTGCGCGTGGCTGGCCGGCGCGTCGTCGGGGTGGCGGCTTTCCGGCGCCGGCGACGAGGCCTGCCCGCGCAATGCCAGGCGCAGCTCATACGCCAGCACCTGCACGGCGGCGGCCAGGTTCAGGGAGCTGTACTCGGGATTGGCCGGAATGTGGACGGCGGCGTGGCACAGCTGCAGTTCCTCGTTGGTCAGGCCGGTGCGTTCGCGGCCGAACACCATCGCCACCTCGCCTTGCGCGGCCATCGTCACCGCCCGGGCGGCGGCCTGGCGCGGCTCGAATTCCTCCAGTTGCACCCGGCGGCTGCGGGCGGTGCAGCCCAGCACGTAGCGGCAGTCGGCCACCCCTTCGGCCAAGGTGGCGACCACCCGGGCGTCGGCCAGCAGATCGTCGGCCCCGGCGGCGCGGCGGCTGGCCTCCTCGGCCGGGAACTGTTCGGGGGCCACCAATACCAGCCGGGCCAGCCCCATGGTTTTGAGGGCGCGCGCGGCGGCGCCGATGTTGCCGGGATGCTGGGTGCCGACCAGCACGATGCGCAGCCGGTCGGCCGCGGGAAGCGGGAATTCGGGAGTGTTCATGGGCGCAGATGTTAAACTGTGCGCGCCGGCCCCTGCGCCGCGCCGTTCTTTTCCACCGTCCATACCGCCCCCCTGCCTGTTCCGAGGTCCGAAGCCATGCAGAAACCCGCCGTCACCGTCATGGTCAAAGCCGCCCGACTGGCAGGCAACGTCCTGTTGCGCAGCATCAACAAGCTGGACGCGCTGAACGTGGTGCAGAAGGACCGGATGGACTACGCCAGCGAAGTGGACGCCGATGCCGAGAAGGTCATCGTCAAGGAACTCCGCCGCGCCTATCCCGATTACGCCGTGGTCGGCGAGGAAGGCGGCATCCAGGGCCAGAGCCGTTACACCTGGGTCATCGACCCGCTCGACGGCACCAGCAACTACCTGCGCGGCTTCCCGCACTACTGCGTGTCGATCGCGCTGGTCGAAAACGGCGAGCCCACCGACGCGGTGATCTTCGATCCCCTGCGCAACGACCTGTTCACCGCCAGCCGCGGCGCCGGCGCCCAGCTCAACGAGCGCAAGATCCGGGTGGCCGATCGCAAGGATCTGGCCGGCACCGTCATCAGCACCGGCTTCCCGCCGCGCGAGCGCGCCCGTGCCGGCGCCCAGCTCGAATGCGTGCGCGAACTGCTGGTCCAGGCCGAGGACGTCCGCCGCACCGGTTCGGCCGCGCTCGATCTGGCCTACGTGGCCTGTGGCCGCCTGGACGCCTACTTCGAAGCCGGCGTGAAGGACTGGGACATCGCCGCCGGCGTGCTGCTGGTGCGCGAGGCCGGCGGCCGCATCTGCGACTTCCGCGGCGCGGCCACCCCGCGCATGGACGGGCGTGGCCCGGCCTCCCGCCAGATCGTCGCCGGCAACATCAAGGTGGCCGAAGCCCTGCAGAAGACCATCGTCAGCTCCGGCTACGCCGCCAGCTTCGACCCGCCCAAGGGCTGATGGGTAGAGCCGGGCTTGCTCGGCTTCGCCTTGCCCGGATGAACATCAGCGGAGCAAGCTCCGCCCTACGAAAAAGGCCGCGCGATGCGCGGCCTTTTTTCATTCCGGAAAGGGGAGACTTCTCGAATCCCCAATCCCGAATCCCGGCTCTCAGGGCCTGCGCGCCAGCGCCGCTTCGTCCTTGGCCTTGGGCATCAGATCCTGCTTGGTGACCTTCATGAAGCCCATCGTCAGCAGCGGGCAGGCGATGAAGATCGAGGAGATGGTGCCGATCACGATGCCGATCATCTGCGAGATCGCCATGCCTTCCAGCGAACCGCCGCCGTAGATGTACAGCGCCAGCACGGTCAGGAACGCCACGAACGAGGTGATGATGGTGCGCGACAGGGTCTGGTTGACCGAACGATTCAGCACCTCGACCGGATCCACGCGCAGCGAGCGGAAATTCTCGCGCACGCGGTCGAACACCACGATGGTGTCGTTGATCGAGAAACCCATCACCGACAGCAGGCCCGCCAGCACGGTCAGGTCGAACTCGCGCCCGGTCAGGGCGAAGAAGCCGGCGCAGATCAGCACGTCGTGCAGGGTGGTGAAGATCGCCGCCAGCGCGAATTTCCATTCGAACCGGAACGCGATGTAGATCAGGAAGCCGACCACCACGAAGATCAGCGCGTACAGGCCGTTCATGGCCAGTTCCTTGCCGACCTGCGGGCTGACGATTTCGCTGCGCAGCTTGGTCGCCGGGTTCTCCGCCGAGGACGCCAGCTTCACCACCTCGGTGGCGGTGCGGTTGGCGGCTTCCGAATCGGTCTGGCCTTCGCGCGGCTGCAGGCGGACCAGCAGATCCCGGCCGCTGCCGAAGGTCTGGACCTGCGCGCCCTGGTAACCGGAGGTTTCCAGGCGCTCGCGCACGCCATCCACGTCCGGCGGGTTGTCGAAGCGCAGTTCCACCATGATGCCGCCGGTGAAATCGAGCGCGTAGTTGAAGCCCTTGAACGCCATGGCGCCGACGGCGACCACCGCGAGAATCAGGGCGACCGCCAGCGACACCCAGCGCAGGCGCATGAAGTCGATGTTGGTGTCGTTGGGAACGAGATGCAGCGGAAAGAGTTTCATGGTTCGGTTGCTCTCGTCAGATGGCCAGCGACTTCAGCTTGCGGCGGCGGCCGTAGATCAGCGTGGCCAGCGCGCGCGACACGGTCACGGCGGTGAACACGGAGGTCAGGATGCCGACGATCATGGTGACGGCGAAGCCCTTCAGCGGGCCGGTGCCAAAGGCGAACAGCGCCACGCCGGCCAGCAGCGCGGTCATGTTCGAGTCGAAGATGGTGCCGGAGGCCTTGTCGTAGCCGGTGGCGATGGACGCCAGCGGTGGCACCCCCGCCCTCAATTCCTCGCGTATGCGTTCGTTGATCAGCACGTTCGCGTCCACCGACATGCCGATCGACAGCGCCAGGCCGGCGAAGCCCGGCAGGGTCATGGTGGCGCCGAACAGCGACATCACCGCCACCACCATCACCAGGTTGAGCAGCAGCGCGATGCAGGTCAGCAGACCGAACACCCGGTAATAGACAAGGAAGAAAGCCAGTGCGAACAGGAACGAGAACATCACCGCCTTGGTGCCGCGCTCGACGTTCTCCTTGCCGAGGCTGGGACCGACCACACGCTCGTTGATGAAGTCCATCGGCGCGGCCAGCGAGCCGGCGCGCAGCAGCTTGGCCAGGCCGTCGGCCTCGGTCTTTTCCAGGCCGGTGGTGATGAAGTTCTTGCCGAACACGCCATTGATGTTGGCCACCGAGATCACTTCTTCCTTGATCCGGGTGCTGCGCACTTCCTCGCCGTTGACGATATCCACCTGCGGGATGCGCTCGATGTAGACCACCGCCATCGGCTTGTTCACGTTGGCGCTGGTGAAGTCGAACATGCGCTGGCCGCCGATGTTGTTCAGCGTGACGTTGACCGCCGGCAGGCCGTTCTGGTCGGTCGAGGTCTGCGCGCCGACCATCTGGTCGCCGGACACGATCACGCGCTTGTTCAGCAGGATCGGGATCGGCTTGCCATCGGGGCCCAGCTCGCGGCGGTAGTACACCCGCGCCTCCGGCGGCACGTTGCCGCTGGCAACCGCGTCGTAGGCGTTGCCGTCGACCGCTGCGCGGTACTCCAGGGTGGCGGTCGCACCGATCATGCGCTTGGCCTCGGCGGTGTCCTGCACGCCCGGCAGCTGCACGACCACGCGATCGTTGCCCTGGCGCTGGATGATCGGCTCGGCCACGCCCAGCTCGTTCACGCGGTTGCGCAGGGTGGTGATGTTCTGCTCGATGGCGCTGCCGGCGATCTGGTTCAGTTCGCTCTCCGGCAGGACGATGGTGATGCGCTCGCCTTCCACGTCATAGGTCAGGGCGCCGCCCCCCGCCAGCCCGGTGCCGCCGGCATTGGACGAGGCGACCAGGGTCTTGGCCAGCAGGTCGCGCGCCTTGTTGGCGTCCTCGCCCGGGGCCAGGGCGATGGCGATGCTGTTGTCCGGACGGCGTTCGACCGACTGGTACTTGATGCGGTTGTCGCGCAGGGTCAGGCGGGCGTCCTCGACGTAGGCGTCGACGCGCTTGTCCAGCGCGGCCTTCTGGTCGACCTGCAACTCGAAGTGCACGCCGCCCTGCAAATCCAGGCCCTGCACCATCGGGCGGGCGCCGAACCGGCTGAGCCAGTCCGGGACCGTCGAGGCCAGGTTCAGCGCCACCACGTAGTTCTCGCCCAACGCGCCGCGCAGGACGTCATTGGCCTTGGTCTGCGCATCCAGGCCCGGCAGACGAACCAGCAGGCTCTTGCCATCCTGGTCGTCCAGCGCCTTGGTGGCCACGCCGGCCTCCTTGAGGCTGGCCTCGACCTTCTGCCGCAACGCCGCGTCCACCGCGTATCCGCGGTTCGGGGTGATCTGTACCGAGGGATCCTGCGGGTAGATGTTGGGCAGGGCGTAGAACACGCTCAGCGCAACGACCAGCAGGATGACGACGTATTTCCAGCGAGGGAATTCAAGCATTGCGGCAACCCGCGCACACCCGTCCCGGGTGCGCGCTCAACGATGGTCGGAAGGGAAAATCAGGCGGACTTCAGGGTGCCCTTGGGCAGGACATTGCCCACGGCGGCCTTCTGCACGCGCACCCGCACGTTGTCGGCCACTTCGATGGTGATGAAGTTGTCGCCGATGTCGGTGATGGTGCCGGCGATGCCACCGGTGGTGATGACCTCGTCGCCGCGCGAGAGCTTTTCCAGCATGGCCCGATGTTCCTTCGCACGCTTCATCTGCGGGCGGATCATCAGGAAGTACATGATGGCAATCAGGATGATCGGCATCAGCAGGCCGAAACCACCCAGGCCACCCTGGGGAGCGCCGGCGGCCTGTGCATGCGCCGGGGCGATCAGAAAATCGAGCAGATTCATGGAGTTATCCGTTCTTATGCGAAAGCAGCCGGGAATTATGCCACGCGGCAGGCATCCCCGTCCCGGCGCCGCGCCGGACCCGGCGGGCTTCGCCGGGACGGTGTGAAGACCGTCCCGGCCCGGAAAGGTTCCGCATCACCCTGTAGAGCGGAGCTTGCTCCGCTGCTCTCCCCTCACCCCGGCATCCCGCCCAGCCGAGCAAGCTCGGCTCTACGTGATTGGGATTACCGGAGCGCATTTGCTGATAGCCAAGCTCGGCGCACCCGCGTAGAGCGGAGCTTGCTCCGCTGCTCTTCCCCTCACCCAGGCATCCCGCCAAGCCGAGCAAGCTCGGCTCTACATGCTGGTGGTTACCGCCGGAGCGCATTTGCCGATAGGCAAGCTCGGCGCACCCGCGTAGAGCGGAGCTTGCTCCGCTGCTCTTCCCCCCTCCCCCGCCAAGCCGAGCAAGCTCGGCTCTACGCGATCGCGGTTACCGGGGGGCTTCCGCCCCGCGGGCGGCATAGAACGCCTGGCGGAAGTCGCCGAAGCGGCCCTGTTCGATGGCGGCGCGGATGTCGGCCATCAGCTTTTCGTAGTACCAAAGGTTGTGCAGGGTACCGAGCATCGGCGCCAGCATCTCGTTGCAGCGGTCCAGGTGGCGCAGGTACGAGCGGGTGAAGCCGTTGCGGCAGGCATGGCAGCCGCAGCCCGGCTCGATCGGCTGCATGTCCTTCTCGTACTTGGCGTTGCGGATGCGCACGGTGCCGAACGAGGTGAAATAGTGGCCGTTGCGGGCGTTGCGGGTCGGCATCACGCAATCGAACATGTCCACCCCGCGCGCCACGCCCTCCACCAGGTCCTCCGGCCGGCCCACGCCCATCAGGTAGCGCGGGCGGTCCTGCGGCAGGATCGGATGCATGTGTTCGAGGATGCGGTTGCGCTCCTCCTCCGGCTCGCCGACCGCCAGCCCGCCGATGGCGTAACCATCGAAACCAATCGCCTGCAGCCCCGCCGCGGAACGCTCGCGCAACGGCTCGTGCACGCCGCCCTGGACGATGCCGAACAGCGCCGCGTCGTTGCCCTCGTGCGCGCGCTTGCTGCGCTCGGCCCAGCGCAGGCTCAGTTCCATCGACTTGCGCGCGACTTCCTCGGTGGCCGGATACGGCGTGCACTCGTCGAAGATCATCACGATGTCCGAGTCCAGCACCTTCTGGATGCGCATGCTCTCCTCGGGACCGAGGAACACCTTGCTGCCATCCACCGGCGAGGCGAAGGTCACGCCCTGTTCGGTGATCTTGCGGCGGTGCGCCAGCGAGAACACCTGGAAGCCGCCGGAGTCGGTGAGGATGGGCCGGTTCCAGCGCGCGAAGCCGTGCAGGCCGCCGTGCTGGGCGATGACCTCCAGGCCCGGGCGCAGGTAGAGGTGGAAGGTATTGCCGAGGATGATCTCCGCGCCCAGCGCCTCGATCTGGTCCGGCAGGATGCCCTTGACCGAGCCATACGTCCCCACCGGCATGAATGCCGGTGTCTCCACCGTGCCGCGCGGAAAGGTCAGGCGGCCGCGGCGGGCGTTGCCGTCGGTGGTGTCGAGCTGGAACTGGAGTCGGGACATGGGAGGGCGGGACTGGAAGAAGGAAAGCCGGATTGCAATCTTTGGTGTGGGAGCGACGTCAGTCGCGATGGCTTGAGCACATCGGAAACATCAGCGTCGCGACTGACGTCGCTCCTGCAGGAGTCATATGGACGGAAACAGCAGCATCGCGTCGCCGTAAGAGAAAAAGCGGTAGCGTTCGCGCACCGCGTGCTCATAGGCGGCGAACACGCGTTCCTTGCCGGCGAACGCCGAAACCAGCATCAGCAGGGTGCTCTCCGGCAGGTGGAAATTGGTGATCATCGCGTCCACGCTGCGGATGCGATAACCGGGGAAGATGAAGATGCGGGTCTCGCCGGCGAACGGTTGCAGTTGACCATCGCGCATCGCCGATTCCAGCGCGCGCACCACGGTGGTGCCCACCGCAATCACCCGCCCGCCGCCGGCGCGGGTGGCCTGGATGCGTTCGATCAGCGCCGCACCGACGTTCAGCCATTCGCTGTGCATCTGGTGCTGGCGGACGTCATCCACCCGCACCGGCTGGAAGGTGCCGGCGCCCACGTGCAGGGTGACGTGGCCGAATTCGACGCCGCGTTCGTGCAGCGCCGCCAGCAGCGGCTCGTCGAAATGCAGGCCGGCGGTCGGTGCGGCGACCGCGCCCGGCTCGCGCGCGAACACGGTCTGGTAGCGCTCGTCGTCGTCCTTCCCCGCTTCGCGCTGGATGTACGGCGGCAGCGGCAGGCGGCCAGCCTGCAGCAGCCAGCTTTCCAGCGCCGCGGGCACGTGGAAGCGCAGGCGGTAGAACTCGCCGTCCCGGCCCAGCACCTCGGCCTCGCCGCCGGCGTCCAGGGCAATCCTGCTACCGGGCTTGGGCGACTTGCTGGCACCCACCTGCGCCCGCGCCTCGTTGTCAGGCAACAGGCGCTCGATCAGGATTTCGACCCGCCCGCCGGTCTCCTTCTGGCCGAACAGCCGGGCCGGAATCACCCGGGTGTCGTTGAACACCAGCAGATCGCCCGGCGCCAGCCATTCCGGCAGATCGCGGACCTGGCGATCGGCGAAGGCGGCGTCGCCCGGTGGCACCACCAGCAGGCGGCTGGCCGAACGCTCCGGCAGCGGCGCCTGGGCGATCAAGGCCTCGGGCAGGTCGAAATGGAAATCGGATTTCTTCACAGGGGGACGACTCGGGGAAGCCCGCCATTGTAAGGGAGCCGGTCGCCACGGGCGTTTGTGTCCCCTGCCCGGCGCGCGCCGCCGTTCAGCGCTCGAACTTGGTCGACAGCACGATCGACGAGGTGGTGCGCTCGACGCCGTCAATCGCGCCGATCCGATCGGTCAGCAGATCCATGCCGTCCACCGATGGCACCACGCCCACCGCGATCAGATCGTAGGCGCCGCTGACCGACTGCAGCAGGCGCACCTCGGGCATCGCGCGCAGGGAGGCGACCACCGAGGTCATCTGCTTGGGATGCACGGTGATCATGATGTGCGCGCGGATGTGCCCGCGCTCGTAGTCATCGTGCACCCGCACGGTATAGCCGCTGATGACGCCCTCGCGTTCCAGCCGCTCGATCCGGCTCTGCACCGTCGTCCGCGACAGATTGAGCCGGCGCGCGATCTGGGCGGTCGAGGCGCGCGCGTTGTCGCGCAACAGGCTGAGCAGCAACTGGTCGGTCGCGGAGATCTTCATTTCAGGGCACTCGCCTCGTCGATTCGACGAAATCTACAGAAAATTCGTGCAAATCATAACTGTCAAACGACGAATTTATCCACATAATAGAGGTTTGCCGTCCTTTCCGGAGAACACCATGGCCCTCCTCGACCTGCTCGCCCCCCTCCGCGCCCATGCGGGCAAGCGCCTGACCACCGGACTGGACGACGCCACCCTCGAGCGTTTCGCCGCCAGCCAGCCGGCCCTGGTCGCGGCCATCGAGGCCGCCGCCGCCGAACACGCCCGCCTGAAGGACGAATTCGCCGAGCTGCTGGATCTGGACGAGGAAGCGCAGCTGCGCGCCGTCCAGGCCGGCTACGTCAATTTCTATCCGGACGACGCGGTCAACCCGTACGTGGCGCTGGCCGCGCGCGGTCCGTGGGTGGTGACCCTCAACGGCGCGGTGCTGTACGACGCCGGCGGCTACGGCATGCTCGGCTTCGGCCATACCCCCGAGCCGATCCTGGCGGCGATGGCGCGGCCGCAGGTGATGGCCAACATCATGACCCCGAGCCTGTCGCAGTTGCGCTTCGACCGCGCCCTGCGCAAGGAAATCGGCCAGACCCGCGGCAGTTGTCCGTACGCGAAGTTCCTGTGCCTGAACTCGGGCTCCGAGTCGGTCGGCCTGGCCGCCCGCATCGCCGACATCAACACCAAGCTGCAGACCGACCCGGGTGCCCGCCACGAAGGTCGCGCGGTCAAGCGCGTGGTCGTGAAGGGCAGCTTCCATGGCCGCACCGAGCGTCCGGCCCTGTATTCGGACTCTTCGCGAAAGACCTACCAGCAGCACCTGGCTAGCTACCGTGGCGAGGATTCGCTGATCGCCATCGAGCCCTACGACGTCGAGGCGCTCAAGCGGGCGTTCGCCGACGCCGAAACCAAGGGCTGGTTCATCGAGGCGGTGTTCCTGGAGCCGGTGATGGGCGAAGGCGATCCGGGCCGCTCGGTGCCGCCGGCTTTCTACGCCGCCGCGCGCGAGCTGACCCGCCAGCACGGCAGCCTGTTCCTGGTCGACTCCATCCAGGCCGGCCTGCGCGCCCACGGCGTACTGTCGATCGTCGACTACCCCGGTTTCGAAGGCCTGGACGCGCCGGACATGGAGACCTACTCCAAGGCGCTCAACGCCGCGCAGTACCCGCTGTCGGTGCTGGCGGTCAGCGAACGCGCCGCCGGCCTGTACCGCAAGGGCGTCTACGGCAACACCATGACCACCAATCCGCGCGCGCTCGACGTGGCCTGCGCCACGCTGGAACAGCTGACCTCGCAGGTCCGCGAGAACATCCGCGCCCGCGGCGTCGATGCGGTCGCCCGCCTCGAGAAACTGAAGGACGAACTGGGCGGCCTGATCACCAAGGTGCAGGGCACCGGTCTGCTGTTCTCCTGCGAACTGGCCCCGCAATTCAAGTGCTACGGCGCCAACTCCACCGAGGAATGGCTGCGCCAGCACGGCATCAACGTCATCCACGGCGGCGCCAACTCGCTGCGCTTCACCCCGCATTTCGCGATGGGTGCCGAGGAACTGGAACTGCTGGTGTCGATGGTCGGCCGCGCGCTGCAGGAAGGTCCGCGCAACACCCAGGCCGCGGCGGCCTGATCCTCCCGGATCGCGTTTTTCCTCGTGGGCGGACACCCCTGGCGGTGTCCGCCTTTTTTGCGCGCGGCTCGCGTAGAGCGGAGCGTGCTCCGCTGCCCGGGCTCCCCACATCCCGCGCCGGCAACTCCGGCGCTACGGCGTGCGCTTCGCCTCGTTGAACCGCACCATCACCGCCTGGATCAACGCCCTGGCCTCGGCGGCGTCGCCATAGCCGTTCAACCGGACCGGATTGCGCCCCCTGGGCAAATCCTTGTACACACGGAAGAACGCCTCGATGCGATCGCGCTCGATGGCGGGCAGGTCGGCGAGATCACGGATGCCGGCGTAGGTGGGATCCACCTTGTCCGTCGGCACGCCGATGATCTTCTCGTCGGTCTTGCCGTCATCGACCATCCGCAGCACGCCAATCGGCCGGAACCGGATCAGCACGCCGGGATGCAGCGGCTCGCGGGTCAACACCAGCGCATCCAGGGGATCCCCATCCCCTGCCAGGGTGCGCGGCATCGAACCGTAGTTGGCCGGATAGGCCACCGGCATAGACTGGAAACGATCGACGAACAGCAATCCTTCTTCGTTGATCTCGTACTTGGTGAAACTGCCGGCCGGTATTTCCACCGCCAGCACCGCTTCTTCCGGCACCTTCGGCGATTGCGCGGCCAGGAACGGGTGGACCACCGTATCGCCGGCCTGCGCCAGCGATGCGGCCATCAATCCCGCAAGCAGGACGACCGCGCGGCTCATTGCGCCGGCTTGCAGGCGGGCAGCTTCAGCGCCCGCGCAATCGCCTGCCAGTCGAACGCGGCGACGGCCTTGTCGTCATCCACCGCGTAGAACACGCCTTCCGGGAAGCGCTTGTCGACGGTCTGATCGAGCCACACGCCGTCGGTGTTGGCGGTGCGCTCGCCGGTGAAGGCACCCAGGTGTTCCAGGCTGAGGCGATCGAACACATGGAACACGCTGCGGTCCTTGAACTGATCGGTGGCGATCCAGAAGCCCGTGCCACCCGCGCACTGCGCCAGCGCCATGCCCTCGGCCTGCGCCTTGAACAGGTCGGCGCCGATGTCGCGGCCGCGATAGCGACCGTCCAGCCCGTACTCGCGCAGGCGGGTGCCGGTGGCGACGTCCTCTTCCGCCAGCAGCAGGCGATCGTTGGCGATATCGCCGAACACCGACTCGGCGATCCGGATCGCGCCGGCTTCGGAGGTGTCGCCGAAGGTGCCCGTCAATGTCGCCGCCCAGCCCTGCGGCACGCGCCGCAGCTGGTAGCGCTTGAACCGGCGATCCAGCTCCGCCAGCGGCGGCGGCACGTCCTCGTTCTGCGGCGACATGTAGTTGTCGCTGACGATGACCTCGTAGCTGTCCTTCTGCGGGCGAACCCACAGGCCATAGGGCTGCTTCAGGTCCTCGGCGCCGAAACTGAGCAGCGGCTGGAATCCCGGCAGCTGGAACAGTTGCACGCGATGGTTGTCGCGCTCGACCACCAGCACCAGATCGTCAATCACGGCGATGCCGTTGGGACGCTGGAGCTGGCCGGCACCCGTGCCCGGCCCCCCGACCGTGCGCAGGCGTTCGCCGCTGACACCGTCATAGACGATCAGCTGATCCGTCGCCTTGGCGGTGGCGATCAGCCAACGCTTGCCGTCCGGCGAGCGCCAACTGGCCGGCGAGTCGACGTTGTCGGCCGGCGTGTCGGCGGTCAGGAAAGCCTCGGGCACCACCACGTGCGGGATCTTCGCTTCGCTCAGCAGCGGATCCTTTTCCACGTTCTCGTCCGGCTCGCGGTCGGCCACCGTCGGCGCGACGCCGGCGCAGCCGGCCATGGACAGGATCGCCAGCAGGCTGGCCATTGCGTTCAAGCGGTGCGACATGCGTTATCCCCTGGAGCGGTTGACGGTCAACAAACCGCAATGTTCTACGCATCGATTATGACGTTTTGGTTGCATCGTCGAAGGTTCGCCGACGTGCCATCTGATGGTCATATTGCCGCCATCTAAGCCCCGTAGAAATCGCCGTTTATCTTCACACGGGGAAAACACGACGATGAAACGCACCGCCCTGGCCATCGGCCTGTCACAGGCATTGCTCTGCGCCGGCATGATCAGTGCCATCCCGCTGGCGCGAGCGCAGGCCATGCCCGATGGCGGTGGCGGCGCGTCCGCCGTGCCGGCGGAGGACCCCAAGCAACTGGACACCATCGTCGTCCAGGGCGAAATCGCCTACCGCAACCGCACCGACGACATCTCCCCCACCCTGTCCTACGACCTGGAGTACTTCCAGCGTTTCGAGCCGAACACCGTGGGCGACATGCTCAAGCGCGTGCCCGGCGTGACCTTCGTCGGCTCGGACATCATGGAATTCGACGGCGCGATGATGCGTGGCATGGCCGCCGGCTACACCCAGGTGTTGATCAACGGCAAGAAGGTGCCCGGCGCCGGTGACGATCGCTCGTTCTGGGTG
Source organism: Pseudoxanthomonas sp. PXM04 (assembly GCF_014851695.1). Taxonomy (NCBI): domain Bacteria; kingdom Pseudomonadati; phylum Pseudomonadota; class Gammaproteobacteria; order Lysobacterales; family Lysobacteraceae; genus Pseudoxanthomonas; species Pseudoxanthomonas sp. PXM04. The sequence continues at coordinate 533,210 of NZ_JACVAG010000001.1, read as the reverse complement.
GACCGCATCCCGGCGGAAATGGTCGACCACATCGAAATCCTGCGCAGCAACAGCGCCAACCGCAGCGGCGACGCCATCGCCGGCACCATCAACATCGTCCTGCGCGACGCCTACGTGTTCGACGGCAGCTACCTGCGAATCGGCGTCAATCGCTGGTACGACGGCGAGGTGAACCCGACCTTCGGCGCGGTGACCAGCGTCGACGCCTTGGGTGGCCGCCTGCTCGCCGGCATCAACGTGCAGGACCGCTACCGCTCCAAGGTCAAGCGCTCGGACCGCTTCGCCGACCCGTCCCGGCAGGAACTGGTGAGCTGGGAAGACCAGACCGAGGTCAAGGACGGCCGCGACTACTCGGCCAACGTGTCGTACACCGCCGACGTCGGCGAAACCGGTCGCATCAGCATCGACGGCTTCTACGTCAAGACCGACCGCGACGTCACCGAGGTCTCCCATGAAGTGGAGTACGACGACGAAGACGTCATCGACTCCCGCGTGCCCGGCTTGAATCCGATCGACCAGCGCAACTGGGGTATCGGCACCGAGTACAGGTTCGACATGGCCGGCGGCACCACCGAGTTCGACCTCGATTACGCGCGCTTCGAGGACGACAGCGCCGTCAGCGAAGAAAAGCACGAGTACGTGAACGGCGAATGGGACGCTTCCGAAGCCGAATCCCAGGCCGTGGACGCCAAGGACACCGAGACCAGCTTCAAGATCGCGCACAAGCGCCCGGCGGGCGGCGCCGAACTCGAATTCGGCGTGGACTGGCGGCGCAAGAAACGCGACGTCACCTACACCAACTACGCCTGGGAAGCGGAGAATGAAGGCGACCCGGTGGCCTATGAACCGGACGGCGTCATCGGCTCGCTGATCGAGGAAACCCGTGTCGACCCCTACCTGATGCTTTCGGGCAAGGGCCAGGCGTTCTCCTGGGAAGCCGGCCTGCGCTACGAAACCACCCGTTCGGACATCCGCTACCAGGAGGACGGCGACGTCGCCGGATCTGCCAGCAAGGACTACAACGAACTGTTGCCCTCGCTGCACCTGAAGTGGGATCTGGACGAAGCCACCCGCATCAGCCTGTCGCTGGCCAAGAGCGTGAAGCGCCCGAACTTCAACGAGCTGATTCCCGCCCTGCTGGACGGCGAGTACGGCGACAACGATTACATCGGCAATCCGGAACTCGACCCGGAAACCGCCAACGGCATCGACCTTGGCTTCGAGCGTCGCCTCGGCAAGCATGGCGTGGTGGGCTTGAACTTCTTCTACCGCGATGTGAAGAACCTGATCGAACTGGTCAACACCGGCGAACTGAGCGAGGACGCGCAGGACAAGTACGCCGAGGACCTGGAGGAATTCCTGGCGGAGAATCCCGGCGCGACCGAGGACGATTTCCAGTTCGACGCCGAAAGCTGGCTGTTCACCTCGGCCAACGTCGGCGACGGCAAGGTCTACGGCGTCGAGTTCGACCTGTCGACCCCGTTGACCGCGCTGGGCATGCCGAACACCGGCGTGTTCCTCAACTACTCCTACCTCAACAGCAAGGTCACCGATTTCATCGGCGAGCGCCGCTTCAACGACCAGGCCAAGAGCGTCTACAACGTCGGCTTCATCCAGGACCTGCCGTCGCTCGGTGCCAGCTTCGGCGCCACCTATCGCAAGCAGGGCGACGCCTTCAGCCGCATCCTGGCCGAGGAAGTGACCGTCAAGTACGGCGACGATCTGGAAGTGTTCGTGGAGAAGCGCTTCGGCAGGACCATGTCGATGCGCCTGACCGCCGCCAACCTGCTGGACGCCTCCAAGGACGAGTTCTTCCACAAGTTCGACAACCAGGCCGACCAGATCGATCGCGACTACGACGAGTACGAGCTGGAAACCGAGGAGGCCGGCCCGAGCTATCAGTTGGTCATGCGCTGGGCGTTCTGAGCGCGGCCCTCCCCGCGTCCCGTGGAAGCCGGCGCAAGCCGGCTTCTTTTTTGTGGGACGGGCGGGTTTGATGCAGACTTTCGCCACCCGTCATCGCCGCAGGCCGCCATGAAGACCGTCGAAGTCCGCCACCCCCTCGTCCAGCACAAGATCGGCCTGCTGCGCGACGCCTCGCTCAGTACCAAGGGTTTCCGCGAACTGGTGACCGAGCTGGGTACCCTGCTGGCCTACGAGGCCACCGCGGATCTGGAAACCGAGGAAGCGACCATGCCGGGCTGGGCCGGACCGGTCCAGGTACGCAAGATCGCCGGCGCCAAGATCACCCTGGTGCCCATCCTGCGCGCCGGCCTGGGCATGCTGCCCGGCGTACTGGCGCTGATTCCCGCCGCCAAGGTCAGCGTGGTCGGCCTGCAGCGCGACGAGGAGACCCTGCAACCGGTGCCCTACTTCGAACGCCTGACCGGTCGCCTGGACGAGCGTGACGCGCTCATCCTGGATCCGATGCTGGCCACCGGCGGCACCCTCATCGCCACCATCGACATGCTCAAGCGCGCCGGCGCCAAACGCATCAAGGGCATCTTCCTGGTTGCCGCGCCCGAGGGGCTGGCCGCGCTGGAAGCGGCCCACCCCGACGTCGAGGTCTATACCGCCGCCATCGACAACCATCTGAACGACAAGGGTTACATCCTGCCTGGCCTAGGCGACGCCGGTGATCGGATCTTCGGCACCCGCGTGGGCTGAGCCGAAGCCCAGGCTGCGCGGATTCTCCCGGATTTGCATCGTGCCCCGGAGCCGAGCAAGCTCGGCCCCTCCGGATTTCCGACACGCCCGAAGCGGAGAGCTCCGCTCCACACCCCGCGAAGAGCCGAGCTTGCTCGGCTCCTCTGGATGCCTGGCACGTCCGAAGCGGAGCAAGCTCCGCTCTACAGCCCGCGTAGAGCCGAGCTTGCCCGGCTCCTCCAGACGTCTGGCAAGCCCGAAGCGGAGCAAGCTCCGCTCTACGCGTCGGCTGGCCATTCGCAATGCCAGTGCGGATAGTGATCCAGTCGTTCCACCAAACCACGGCGCAATGGGTTGCGAACGATGTAGCGCGCCTGCGAACGCAAGTCTTCATGACTGCGCACCCGGTGATCATGGAAACCCGCCTGCCAGACAGGTCCCGCGCGCCCGACGATTTCGTTGACCGCGCGTGCACTGCGTGATTTGAATGCCTGCAGACATTGACTGATGGAGCCGTCACCAAGCTCGAACAACCAGTGCACATGATCGGGCATCACCACCCAGGCCAACGACCTGAGCCGCTCTTCGTCCTCGCAACGCTTCAATTCGCCTGCAATGCAATGCGCCGGCCGAGGCTCGCGGAACCAGGGCGTCCGGCTGGCCGTCACCACGGTGACGACGTAGTAGGCGCCCTTCTCCGACCATCTTCCCTTGTTCAATGCTGGACTTGCCATGACCGAAGCATGGCGTGGCCGCTTCATCGCCGCCGTCGGAACAAAGTCCATCGGCGTGTCGGATTCAAACGTTGCGCGTTGTAGCGGGATCCCTACGGATGACGTCAACCACGTAGAGCCGGGCTTGCCCGGCTCCTTCATGACCTGCTTCTCGCGCGAAGCGGAGCAAGCTCCGCTCTACGTCATGCGGCCAGCGGACGAGCGTGCAGCTCCGGCAACTCGTGCGCCACGCCGAACCTGCCGCGCTCGTCGCGGGTGACCTGGGCCAGTGCGCAATCGGGATCGTGGGTGAAGAACAGATGCACGTTGCGGGCCAGCTTGTCTTCCAGGAACGCGCGCTTCTCGTCGATCAGCAGTTCCGCGTTGCGGTCATAGCCCATCGTGATCGGCACGTGCACCCAGGAACGTCCGGGAATCAGATCGGCGCAGAACACCACGCCGCCATGCGGCGCGCCATCCACGCGTTCCGGACCCACCACTTCGGCCAGCATCAGCCCCGGCGTGTGGCCGTCGCTGAAACTGAAGCGCACGCTGTCGCCCAGTGCGCGCGAATGTTCGCCGTCCACGAGCTCGAGCCGGCCGCTGGCCTCCAGCAATCCCTGCAACTCGGGAATGAAGCTCGCGCGATCGCGCGGATGCGGCTTCAGCGCCCGCTGCCAGTGCGCCTTGCCGACCACGAAGGTGGCGTTGGGAAACAACAGTTCCGGTGCCTGGCCTTCGCTCCACGGCGCCAACAGTCCACCGGCGTGGTCGAAATGCAGATGGCTCAGCACCACCACGTCGATGTCGTCGTGGCCGAAGCCGGCTTCGCGCAGCGAGTCCAGCAGGACATGCCGCTCCTCCTGTACGCCGAAACGCTCGCGCATCTTCGGATCGAAGAACGCGCCGATGCCGGTTTCGAACAACACCGTCTTGCCATTGAGCGGACTCGCTAGCAGCGCGCGGCAGGCCAGCGGCACCCGGTTCTGTTCGTCGGGCGCCAGCCATTTGGACCACATCGCGCGCGGCGCGTTGCCGAACATCGCGCCGCCGTCGAGCTTCTGGGAATTGCCGAGAATGGACCAGAGTTTCATGGCACCGATTGTACGCCGGTGCGCGTGTAGAGCCGAGCTTGCTCGGCTGGGTGGTCTCCAGCCCGCCCAGCAGCGGAGCAAGCTCCGCTCTACGGACGGGATCCTTCTCAGCGCGTGGCGGCTTCGCCCGGTTCGACTTCCGCCTTGCCCACCGGATTGCGTGGATCCGCGCCACCGGTGAGGGTGTTGGCCTTGCGATCCCACAGCACGGTCTGCAAGTTGCCCCAGACGTGGCTGGAACCGCGACCGCCGGCGGCGGTGTCGCCGGGCAGATCGACCTGGTGGCCCATTGCCCGCAGTGCCTCGGCCACCTGCGGGCTGAACGCGCCGCTTTCGGCGGAAATCACGTCCGGCAGCCATTGGTGATGGAAGCGCGGCAGCGCGGCGACCTGTTGCGCGCCCAGCCCCTGGTCGTAGCCGAGCATGCCCAGCAGGACCATGGTGATGATGCGGCTGCCGCCGGGCGTGCCCAGCACGGCGATGCGATCCGGCGACTCCATGAAACTGGGCGTCATCGAACTGAGCATGCGCTTGCCCGGCTTGGGCGCGTTGGCATCGAAGCCCATCACGCCGAAGGCATTCGGCGTGCCGGGCTTGAGCGCGAAATCGTCCATCTCGTTGTTGAGCAGCACGCCGGTGCCGGGCGGAATCAGGCCCGAGCCGAACAGCAGGTTGACCGTCTGGGTGGCCGCGACCCGGTTGCCCTCGGCGTCGATGATCGAGAAATGGGTGGTTTCCTCGTCTTCCAGCGGCGTGGGTTGGCCCGAAAACAGGTTGCTCGGCGTGGCCTTGTCCGGATTGATGGTCGCGCGCAGACCGGCGGCGTAGTCGCGGCTGGTCAGCGTCTTCAACGGAATCTCGACGAAATCGGGATCGCCCAGGTAGAAGGTGCGATCGCGGAAGGCGCGGCGCATCGCCTCCACCGTCAGGTGGGTGCGGTGCGTTTCATCGAGCTTCGCCAGGTCCCAGCCTTCCAGGATCTGCAGCATCTGCGCCACCGCCACGCCACCGGAGGATGGCGGTGGCGCGGTGGTGATCTGCCAGTCGCGATACTTGAACTTCAGCGGTTCGCGCTCGCGCACCTGGTAGGCGGCCAGTTCGCCGGCGGTCCAGCGACCGCCTTCGGCCTTCACGCCCTTGATCAGCTTGCCCGCGATCTCGCCCTTGTAGAAACCGTCGTGGCCGCGCTCGGCCAGCAATTGCAGCGTGCGGGCCAGGTCGGGCTGCTTGAGGATTTCGCCTTCCTTGGGCGGATCACCATCGGCCAGGAACACCGCGCGGGTACCCGGGAAACGTTCCATCACCTCGCGGCGCGAGGCATAGCCACGCGCCAGCCGGCCATAGACAGGAAAGCCATCGCTGGCGATGCGGATGGCGGGGCCGAGCGAGGTCTCAAGCGGCAGCTTGCCGTAGTTCTTCGCCAGGTGGACCAGCGCGGCGGGCAGGCCGGGAATGCCGGCGGCCCAGGGACCGTTCTCGGCGCGATCGCGATTGAACTCGCCGTTCGCCAGCAGATAGGCCTCCGGCGTGGCGGCGGCCGGCGCGGTCTCGCGCGCATCGACGAACACGTCCTTGCCGGTCCGCGCATCGTGCAGCAGGAAGAAGCCGCCACCGCCGATGCCCGAGCTGATCGGTTCGACCACGGACAGCACCGACGATACCGCGACCGCCGCGTCGAAGGCGTTGCCGCCGGCGTGCAGGATTTCGAAGCCGGCTTCAGTCGCCAGCGCATGCGCGCTGGCAATGGCCGATCCGGGCGGATGGGTCGCCGCGTTGGCGACGCGCTGGCCGGCGTCGCCGGCATCGGCGGCATGCAGCGCGGGAACGAAAAGGGAAAGCGCAAACAGTAGCGCGGTGACTCGACGTGCTTTCACGACATCTCCTGACGGGTACCTGTTGGCGGCCCTCCCGCGTCAGCCGCCTTGCAGCCGGCGCAACTTGGCCAGCAGCTGCTCCTGGGTCTCAGGATACGCCGGATCGGGGTCGATGCACTCCACCGGGCAGACGACGACACATTGCGGTTCGTCATGATGGCCGACGCACTCGGTGCAGCGCGCCGGATCGATCACGTAGATCGTCTCGCCCATCGAGATGGCCTGGTTGGGACAGGCGGGCTCGCAGACATCGCAGTTGACGCAGAGTTCGTTGATCTTGAGTGACATTGCGGGGGACTTCTCGATTCCGGGAGCCCCGCTTTCGCGGGGGCGCGATGCCCCCGCAAAGGCGTGGCCGCGAAGGCGGCCACGCGCGGAGCCTGTTACTTGGCTTCGACGAAGACGTAGTCCACGCCGGCCGGGGCCACGGCCGCCTTGACGCGCTCGCCGTCGGCGGCTTCGCCGATGAAGACCACGCGCACGCCCTTCATGGTGTCGGGTTCGACGCCCTGGAACGAAGCGACCACCAGATCCGCCATGCGGGTGGAAGCGGAGGAACCGAACGCTAGCAGGTTGCCGCCGACGATGCCGCGCGCGATCGCGTTCTTGGCCTGTTCCAGCGAACGATCGTACTTGGCCTGGAACTCCGGATCCGATTCCGGCGGGAGGTAGTACAGGAACGGGGTGTTGGTGATGGTGCCCATGTTGCGGGTCACCACCTCGGACAGATAGGTGCGCCAGCCGGCGTCATCGTCCTTGGCGGGAACGACCAGCGGTGCCTCGGCGGCCTCGACCGGCTTGGCCTCTTCCTTCTTGCACGCGGCGAACGGCACGACCAGGCAGGCGATCAGCAGCAGTCGTGTGGCGATGTTGGTCATGGTTCTGTCCCCTCAATAAGTCGATGTAGGAAGGATCGTGCCACAAAAGCACGCGGTTCAGGTGCGCCGCCACTGGGCCTTCATGGCGGCGGCCACGTCGGCGGTGACGAAACCGGACACATCCCCGCCCAGACGCGAGATTTCGCGCACCAGCGAGGACGAGATGAAGCCGTACTGCTCGGCGGGGGTGAGGAACAGGGTTTCCACCTCGGGAATCAGATGGCGGTTCATGCTGGCCAGCTGGAATTCGTATTCGAAGTCCGAGACCGCGCGCAGGCCGCGCAACAGCACGCCGCCGCCGATTTCCTTGACGAAGTGGGCAAGCAATCCATCGAATCCGCGCACTTCCACATGCGGATGGTGGGCCACCGCCTTGCGGGCCAGTTCCACCCTCAGCTCCAGCGGCAACGCCGGCCCCTTCCCGGGGCTTTCCGCCACGCCGATGATCAGGCGCTCGAACAGCGGCGCGGCGCGATCGATCAGGTCGATGTGCCCGTTGGTGATCGGGTCGAACGTGCCGGGATAAACCGCGGTACGGGTACGGGACACGCTCATTCGGAATCGGGTCGATGGGAGTCGCCGCGCAGTGTAGCAGCGCCCTGCCCGCCGGGAACCCGATAGAGCGCGTAGCGGACGTCGCGGGTCTGGCCATCGCGGTGCGGTCGCCAGTCCGGCGGTACCGCGAGTGCCTGTTCCCGCGGGGATTCCACGTATACCCAGGCGTCATCGGAAAGATGCCGCGGCAGTGCCCGCAACGCAGCGTCCCACAGGCCATCGGCGAAGGGCGGATCCAGGAACACGATGTCGAACGGCTCTCCGGGCGCGTTCGCCAGCCACGCCAGGGCGTCGGCGCCCTCCACCCGCACCTGCGACGCGGCCCCCAGCCGCTCCACCGCCTGCCGCAACGCCTCGGCCAGGCCGGCGTCACGCTCGACCAGCACCGCCTGCGCCGCACCTCGCGAAACCGCTTCCAGCCCGAGCGCGCCGCTGCCGGCGAAGGCATCCAGCACGCGGGCGCCGGCGAGTTTCGGCATCAGCCAGTTGAACAGGGTCTCGCGGACGCGATCGGAAGACGGACGCAGCCCGGGCCGATCCGGCACCGCCAGGCGGGTATTGCGCCAGCGTCCGCCGATGATGCGGACGCTGCCGGCTGGGGGGGCGGCGCGTGGACCGCGCGCGGGCGACGTGCGGCCGGGTTTCATCGGGGCGGAAAGGGGGCGGGTGATACCATGGCGCCCATTCTCCGCGATTGCCCGTGTCATGGTCAGCTGGTTCCGACGCAAGAAGCCTGACGCGCCCGCGAGCCTGCCCGAGACGCAGCGCCCGGCGCCCCAAAATCCCGTTTCCGACACTTCCCACCCCGTTTCGCAGGACGATGCCGCCGCATCGCCCGCACCGGCCGTGTTCGAGGCACCCGTGCCGGCTTCCGCCCCGACGGTCGTCGCCCCCACCGCTACCGTCGCATCCGGAACCGAGCCGCCCGCCGCCCCCGCCGGCAAGCCGGGCTGGCGCGAGCGCCTGCGCAACACCAGCTTTGCCCGTGGCCTGGGCGGCCTGTTCTCGCGCAACCCGCGCCTGGACGACGACCTGCTGGATGAAATCGAGACCGCGCTGCTGACCGCCGACGTCGGCGTGCCCGCCACCACCGCGCTGGTCGAGGGCCTGCGCAAGCGCATGAAGGCGCGCGAGTTCGCCGACGCCCGCGCACTGCTGGCCGCGCTGCGGACGGACCTGATCGCAATGCTGGCGCCGGTGGCCAAACCGCTGGAGATCCCGCGGAACATTCGCCCCTTCGTGCTGCTCACGGTCGGCGTCAACGGCGTCGGCAAGACCACCACCATCGGCAAGCTGGCGCGCCGCTTCAAGGACGAAGGCCGCAACCTGATGCTGGCCGCCGGCGATACCTTCCGCGCCGCCGCGGTGGCGCAGTTGCAGACCTGGGGCGAACGCAACGGCGTGCCGGTGGTGGCGCAGGGACAGAACGCGGACGCGGCCTCGGTCGCGTTCGACGCCCTGCAGGCCGCGCAGGCGCGCGGTACCGAAGTGCTGATCGCCGATACCGCCGGACGCCTGCACACCCAGCAGGGCCTGATGGCGGAACTGGGCAAGATCAAGCGCGTGCTGCAGAAACTGGATCCGGCCGCGCCGCACGAAGTGCTGCTGGTCATCGACGGCACCACCGGCCAGAACGCGCTGTCGCAGCTGCGTCAGTTCCACGCCGCGGTGAACATCACCGGGCTGGTGGTGACCAAGCTGGACGGCACCGCCAAGGGAGGCGTGGTGTTCGCGCTCGCACGCGAGTTCGGCATCCCGATCCGGTTCGCCGGCATCGGCGAACGTTCCGAGGATCTGCGGGTGTTCGACGCCGAAGCCTTCGTCGACGCGCTGCTGCCGGAAACGCTGGGCGCGTGAGCCGGCGCCGCAGGCTGGCGCTGCTGTCGCTGGCGGTCCTGCTGCTCGCAGGCATCGGCCTGCTGCACTGGCTGTTGCAACCGCATCGGCTGGCGCCGGCGCTGCTGGGCATGGCCGGCAATGCGCTGGGCCTGGAAATCTCCGCATCCGGCGTTGGCGAATACCGCCTGCGTGGCACGCCGCAGTTGATCGTCCGCGGCGTGACCGCGCGGGAACCGGGCGCCGCCACGCCCCTGTTGACCGCCGACCGCGTCTTCATTTCGGTACCCTGGTCGACGCTGCGCACGCGTGGCCGCGATCTGACCGCGGAGCGGCTGGAACTGGACGCACCGGTCCTCGATCTGGCGGCGCTCCGGCGCTGGCTGGCGCGGCGACCGGCGGGTGAAACCCGCATCCCCACGCTCACCGATGGCATACGCGTCGACGGCGGTCGGATCCGCGGCGATGACTGGTCGCTCGAACGCATCGACCTGCGCATTCCCCGCCTGGAAGCCGGACAGCCCCTGCGCGGCCAGGTGCAGGCGCACTATCGGGGCGGCGAACTGCAAGCACCGCTGGATCTGGCCTTCCATCTGCGCCGGCTGGGCGAGGATGGCGGACTGGGCGTCGCCGGGCAGGCCACGCCGGCGGGCAAGGATTGGCGGCTGCCGGCCAGGCTGCGCCTGTCCGCCTACCTGCGCCAGGCCGAATCGCGCCTGGAACGCGCCGTGCTCGGCGCCAGCGCGCACTACCTCGCGGGCGCGACCCGGCAGTCGTTCGCGCTCGGCGTGGCCGGACCACTGGAATTCGCCGATGGTCTGCGCCTGCGCCCGGCCGCGTTCGCCCTGCGCGGGCAAGGGGCCATGCCCTCGCTGGACGCCGCCGGTGAACTCCGCCTGGAAGACGGCCTGCTGCTCGACTGGCGCGGACGATTGGCGGGCTGGCCGGACGCATGGCCGGCGTTGCCGCCGCCGCTGGGACGCTCGACCTCCTCACTTCCCTTCGCACTGGCCTATCGCGGCACCACCGACCTGGCGGACATCGCGCACCTGCGCCTGCAACGCGAAGACGCCCGCTTCGACGCCCGCTTCCGGCTGTTCGAAGTCATGGACTGGCTGCATGCGCTGCAGGCCGGTGGTGGCTCGCCGCTGCCGCCGCTGAGCGGCCGCTTCACCGCCCCCCGCCTGGAAGTGTCCGGCGCCACCCTGGAAGGCGTGGATCTGCAGTTGGACGATCCGGCCCTGCCCGCCCCCGAATCCGCGCCATGACCAGCACCACCGAAGACCGTTTCGCCGACCACCTGCTGGCCTGGTTCGACCAGTCCGGCCGCCACGACCTGCCCTGGTTGCATCCACGGACGCCCTACCGCGTATGGCTGTCGGAAATCATGCTCCAGCAAACCCAGGTGAAGACGGTGATTCCCTACTTCGCCCGCTTCCTGGAAGCCTTTCCGACCCTGAAGGATCTGGGCACCGCCACGCTCGATGAAGTGCTGGCGCAGTGGTCCGGCCTGGGCTACTACGCCCGCGCCCGCAACCTGCACGCGGCCGCGCGCATCTGTGTGGAGCAGCACGGCGGCGACCTGCCGCGCGATTTCGACGCCCTGCTCGCGCTGCCCGGCATCGGCCGCAGCACCGCCGGCGCGATCCTCTCGCAGGCCTGGGGCGACCGCTTCCCGATCCTGGACGGCAACGTCAAACGCGTGCTCTCGCGCTACCACGGCGTCACCGGCTGGCCGGGGACCCCCGCGGTGGAAAAGCAGCTGTGGCAATTCGCCGCCGCCCATCTGCCGGCAGGCCGCATGGCCGACTACACCCAGGCACAAATGGATCTGGGCGCCACCCTGTGCACGCGCCACGATCCCGCCTGCATGCTCTGCCCGGTGCACGTGGACTGCGTGGCACTGCGCGACGGACAGGTCGACGAACTGCCGACCTCCAAACCCGGCAAGCCGCTGCCCGAACGCATCGCGATCATGCTGCTGGCCGAAAACGACGACGGCCAGGTATTGCTGCAACGGCGCCCCCCGACGGGCATCTGGGCTTCGCTGTGGTCACTGCCCGAGGCGGACGATCACGATGCAGCGCGGCACTGGTTCGATGCCCATCTGCAGGGCGACTACGACCACGCCGAGGCTCTGCCGGAACTGCCGCATGTGTTCAGCCACTATCGCCTGCGCATGCATCCGCTGCGCTGGCGCGGACTCGCACCACGGGCGGCGGTACGCGACGGTGCCGATCTGCGCTGGGTGGCACGTGACGAATTGGCCCGGATCGGCCTGCCGGCACCGATCCGCAAGCTGCTGACCACGGTCTGAACCCGCGTTCCGACCGTCATTACGGCGGGAACCGGCTATCCTGTCGCCCACGACGACGAAGATACATCCACACACCTACATGGCACGCACCGTTTACTGCGAATACGAAAAGCGCGAAACCGAGGGCCTGGATTTCGTGCCCTACCCCGGCGAACTCGGCAAGCGCGTGTTCGCCCACATCGGCAAGGTGGCCTGGGCGGCCTGGCTCGCCCACCAGACCATGCTGATCAACGAGAACCGGCTGTCGCCGCGCGACCCGAAACACCGCGCCTTCCTGGAAGCGGAACTGGAGAAGTTCCTGTTCGGCGGCGGCGCCGACAAACCGGCCGGCTACGTGCCGGAAGCATGAAAAAAGGCGGGGATATCCCCGCCTTTTTCGTGGACCGGACCAATGGCCGACTAGTTGGCCGGCTCGCCTTCCTGGCGCGCCTCGATCTTCGCCTCGCGCATTTCCTTCTCTGCCGCCTTCAGCGACTTCAGGTCCAGCGGGCTGATGGTCTTGATCCGGCAGGACATCCGCATCATCCCGCTGCCACCGCCCAGCGGGCGCACGCGGTCGAAGTTGGTCACCCGCCCCATCATGCTGCTGATGCTGATGGCCGGCGCGAACTCCAGATCCGGACAGGGGCCGGCCAGATCCAGCAGGTAGGCTTCATTGGGTTTGGTCCAGACGGCCAGCGCGGAATCACCCAGCGGCTGCCAGCCGTTGAGGCTGCCGAAATAACTGAAATCCTTGACCGGCGCGGCGGCATGCTCGCGGTACAGGGCAAGGCGTTCGGTGGAACTCATCTTGGTGGTGGCGCACGCGCTGAGCGCGGCCAGGGCACACAGCAGGAACAGACGTTTCATGGCGTAACTCCCGGTCGGGTCGACGTTTTTTCTCTTCCCGGCAGCATCATGCACCAGCCGCCGACCGCCGGCGCGGGTGCATCCCCGGCACGTTCAGCCATCGTCCGGCTTGCCAGTCCGCCCGCCCTTCCCGTATCATGCGCGGCTCGCACCGGCCACGTAGCCGCAAAGCGATAAAACCTGGCCGGGTAGCTCAGTTGGTAGAGCAAGGGATTGAAAATCCCTGTGTCGGGGGTTCGATTCCCTCCCCGGCCACCATTTCAGGGGCCTGCAGAAATGCAGGCCCTTTTTCTTTGGTCGCGGCATGGCTTTGGTTGCCATAGGAAAATTCCTTGCCTCTGCCCAAACAGACACCCTGTTTCGGTGCCCCACCTTCGACATTCGGTCATCGCGGCGCGTCTGACCGCGCTTGAATCACGGAGCATGGCCATGTGACGTTGCCGAGGTAGCCTCTGGCGCCAAGCCTATGCTTCGCCCCACCTATCTACTTTGTGTGGGACTGGACCCAATCCCACTAAAGGAAGTCCACGAGGAGAGGCGGATGGGTTCCATTGCAGACCTTGCCTACCCCTCGTGTGGAGGCCCAGTCCCACCCTATCAGTGGGGTTTGGGGGCCACCAAGGGGTCGTCGGATTCCGGCCCCGAGAGGACTTTGGAGAGGGCACCGCCCGCGGACTCTTCTTCAGGCTGGTCCCAGCCACGGTCCAACTTCATGGCGTACCGGACCGTCTTGTCCGCGTACTTTACGAACCGGACGTACATCTTGGCGATGAGATGTTCCTGGTGCTCCAGGTTGGAGAAGTCGAACGGCTCCTCCATGCCATCGCCGATTTCGATTGCCACCACCCATGCCTCTTGGATGAGGTCATCTGCCTCCATTTCGCCCTGGGTTGCATAAGCAATCCTACGGAGGTCGCCGCGTCTTGCTTCTACGAAAGCATCGAACTGATGCATCCACCGCTTGCTCTTCGACAAGAAGGTGCGCGAAGCATATTCGTCATCTGGTTGGTTAGTGATCTAGCAAGTTGCTAGATTGATCAGCAGATCACGCTGGAAACGGATCTGCGTCACTTGGCTAGCAGCGAGCCGCGCTCTAGAGAACGGCCGGTCTCCACTAAAGCAGAACGACCGCGACTAGAAACGCCGCTGGCCTTTTCCGAAGTTCCCGATATCGCACTGACCAGAGAACTTCGTTCCGCCTTCGATGATGATTTGCCCCGAATTCCGGTTCACGGTCACGCGCGGCTTGTTCATACCATTCAAACGGTAGCCCGCCGTAATCCGGTCTTCGCCAACTTGCAGGTTGTCCAGTTCCCACCAGCCATGGTCGCCCCCCGAATTAATCGGAGGCACAAGTCCTTGTCCCAAGTGGATTCGACCATGGTCGCCATACAGTTCGATTTGAACGTCGCTATTGAAGCCTTGCGCGCTGCTGACCACCGAATTCCCTTCCTTCCACTTGTTGTCCTTGTGGTCCCAGCTATAGGTCTGCTCTGTCTTGGCGACGGGCCTGGTTCCCGCCCCGTAGCAGACCAGAACCAGGGAGTTCGGGTCCTGTTGGGCAGATACATCTGCCAGCTCTGCCGACCCTGTACCTCCGCAGTTCGCACCTGGAACCGCTTGTATGGCGGCATAGCGTCCTTCGGAGGCGGATACCGAGATGCACTGGCTGCGCTTCGCGCTCCACCAGAAAGTAAAACGCTGGTCACGCACAGTACTCGAATCACGCAACTCATAGCCGCGGGACAGCAGTTGGGTCTCACCGCCGGCAGCTCGAGCTCCTACCAGGTCTGCCACGTCCGGGGGTGCAGTCTGCGCGAGTGCCGAGAAAGGCATGGTGGCAACAAGACACACTGCAAGCAGGCTGACGCGCATGATTAATCCCTCCGGTTGGATAGTAGGCCGTACAGCGTGTACAGGATGATATCGAGTTCGCCCAGACACAACACTTCGCAAGATGGTTCTGGCGTCACAGATTGGTGCTGGAGGCAGTAGTGCCTTGCTGGCGGCCATCGGCCGACGAGTGCATTGGCCAAACGTGGCACTGATCCTGGGGACTAGTGGGGCGTTCCTGCTCGCCTTCCGTGACCTCCAGCCAGCTATGGCCAGCCAACTCTGATCGGACACAGGGTGCCCGGGAGCACTGGATCGCTCTACTTTAGAAACCCTCGGAAGGCCCGATTTCCTTTGATTGTTTATCAGCCATCCGGGAACTCCCCGCGCGCGTCCACGCGGGGTGAAGGACTCAATTCAGGACTAGCACTGCGCCGATAGTGAGGTTGATGATGCCGCCCAGCACCAGCACCCCAAGCGCCGATAGCCCACTGCTCCACCAGTTTGCCCGCAGAGTGTCGCGCAGCCAGCGCGCCTGCACGCACAGGTACCAGATCGCCGCAACGGCAGCCAACGCCCAGCCGATCCGGGTGGACGTCACGCCCGGCTTGATTACCAATTGCATCGCCATCGACACGGTTATGGCGAAGGGCGCCGCCAGGTAGCACTGCGCGTAGAACGGACGCCGCAGGCTTTCGCGGTCCAGTCGCTGCCCACGCCGCCGCTGGCAGTGGATGGCCATCAGCAAGGGCCACAGTGCGAAAGTCAGGGTGCGGAACAGCAACAGGCCCTGTTCGTTGCCCACTACCTGGCGGGACAGTTCGCTAGTCGCCTGCACTCGCTGATGCAGAATGAGTTCGAGCACATGCGCGGCCAGGATAGCCAGCATCAGGAACAGCGGCGGGCTCAGTGCGTCGTCGAACTGCTTCTCCAGCTTGTCCCTCAGCTCGGTCTCCGCGTAGCGCGCCATCCGTTGCGGGTGGCGCGCCACCCTCCACAGCGTGAGCGGGAAGAACACCAGCCAGGCGATTACCTCGTAGAGGAACTCTTCCAGCGATTTGAGCAGCTTGAGGAAATCCATCCGCGTCTCTTCCTTAGCGAACGTCTGCCGACCGTCCGCTTCGTCGTGGTGCGTGCCGGGATGGTCCGCGGGTGCCGCCGACGATGCGGGAAGCGTAGCCGGTCGCCACGCGGATGCCCAGCGGATTCCCGGACCTGGCCAGTATCCGTCATCCCGGTTCGCCGCACGCGAGTACCGGTCGGGTGTCGGCTGTGCGACTTTCGCCCTGGCTGGTCAGCCCGCCTCGTCGGAGGAGATGACAGCTCCCATGATGTCAACCACGAGCGACGACATGCATTCGGTATCCAGCATGAAACTGCGGCCCGAACCCAGGCGACGGATGGGCGGCACGCGGCCTGTGCTGACCCGCTCCAGCGACACCAACTCACGCCAGTTGGAGAAGTTGTGGTCGCCGTCGCCGGAGTACCGGACATTGATTTTCCGGTCCTTCGGGTAGCCGAAGCCTCCTTTGCCGCTCTACCATCGCCGACTACGGAACCAACAGCACACCGCCGATGCAGAACGATCCGACACGACGCCACTTGTGTACCGCGCTGCTCGCCGCAGGTGCCGGACTTATCGTGCCTGGTGCCCGTGGAGGCGGCCGACAACCGGAGAACTGCAAATCCTTGGCCCTCCTTCTCGAGGCCGAGCGCCAGCCGGGAATGGCCGCGGTCGTGGTGGACCGGGGGCGGATAACCGAAATGGCCACGGCAGGACTGCGCAACGATGCCAGCGGTGCGCGGGTCGAGCGCAACACGGTGTTCGAAACAGGTTCCATCACCAAGGTATTTACTGCCCTGCTGGTATTCCGGCTTCGGCGTCGTGGGCTGCTTGATATAGAGGCTCCCATCGGCCGCTACGTGGATGCCCTGCCGACGGCATGGGAGCCGATTTCCCTGTCCCGGCTGCTCAGCCATACGTCCGGCGTCCCGAACTACCTCAACGAGGGAAACTTTCTCGAATTGATGCCGACGGATCCCACGCCCAGGGAATTATTGGCGATGGTCGCGCAGGCGCCTCTGGACTTTGCACCGGGAACCCGACACGCCTATTCCAACACCAACTACATCCTGCTCGGGCTCGCCATTGAGCAGGTGACTGGCGCGGACTACTGGCAGTTCCTGCGGGACGAAATCCTGGACCCGTTGGATATGCGCGACGCCGGACCGCGTCGCGCCGACGACCGTCGCATCATTGCCCAAGGACACCTCTACCAGGATGGCCGCTGGCTCGACCCGCCCATCACCGCCCCCGGCTCTGCCTGGGCCGCCGGAGGGCTGCTCGCCAGCATCGACGACATGACTCGTTTCGCCGTCGCACTGGACCAAGGCGAGCTATTGCCCGATGACCTTCTCCGCGAGATGTGGCGCAACACGCCGCTTGCCGACGGTACTACGGCCGGCTGGGGCGCTGGCTGGGAATTGGCTGACGGCGGCCAGGTGGTGGGGCACGGCGGGGGAACGGCTGGCTTCACGGGATACCTGCGTCACGTCCCCACTCTGCGGCGAACTGTCGTGGTGCTTATCAATCGTGCCGGAGATATCGGCCCGCAGGGCATCGCCGAGCGGCTGGACCTGGGTTCGCGCCCATGCAAAGGCAAGATCGACGGGCCGACTACAGGCAACATGTGACGCAAAGAACAGGCGGCGGCCAGGTGCCACCCTTACCCATCCTACTACCCGCCATCAAGCCCTACCATGCCCCAGAAAACGATGATTAGAATCGCAAGAATCAAGACGAATATCTGATAAAAGAAAATCCTCCGAGCCCTTCTTCCAAGCCTGACGTCAGCCGAGATTCGATACGCCTCCTTAAAGGCATACTTCACTGGATTTAGCTCAACAAGCGGGGCTACGACTGCGATAAGCCAATGTTCCACCAGATCCGTCCTGTGGCACGTTATTCACTGAAAAACGAAACCCAAGCAGCCAACACAAGCAATGAACATCGACTGCTTTTTATCTGCGCCCCAGCCAATCGAAACAAAACAAAGTTATTTTTCCAGACACAAAGAACCAGATAAAACAAGAAGGCAAAGCCAACCACGAATAAGCCGCCGGCAATCCCCACAGTACAAACACTCCAGAGAAGAAAATTGACAAGAAAATTGTTGAAACAAATATTTTTTTTAACATATTAATACCCTCTATTCTGGAAAGAGGGGCGAAATACCAGCTCCTGAAACAAAGCACCTATCAGGCCCTTCCCTCTGCAAATAATCCGCCACCCCATCCTCATTGCAATCGAGCTCAGCGCACCCCATTTCTAACGGCTGCATGAGAGCGATGTATACGGAGACTCTGCCAGTGAGGCTTGAGGGGCGCGGCACCAACTGACCAAATTTGTTCACAGTGGTAGAGCCGAACGAAAGCTTTCCAACAATGTAACCGGAGACCAATTTCTCCCCCCAATGAATGGGCGTTGTTGGCGTCCTTAGAATGATGGGCCCATACCTAGGATTGAATCTTGCAATTGGATTTTCGTCCACTAAACCAAGCAGATCAGTTCTTACAACGGGATTTGCCCCGGCATATAAATATGTATTTACCCCTCCCCTCAGCCCAATCGGGTCAGACTGCGTATACCGCCCCAAACGTGCGTCGTAATAGCGATTGATGTTGTACCAGAGGTTGGTTTCTGCATCGTAGTACTGCCCCGGGAAGCCCAGGTTGAGTCCACCTATCGCGTCCAGGGTCACCCGTCGGTCGAAGGCGTGGTTGTCCGCGCGCCAGACCACGGCTCGCGCGCTGTTCGTCGCGAGTTCGGGGCGTCCAAGATGATCGGTATGCACGTGGTAGACCTGGGTGCCGCGCACCATCCCGACCAACTGGTCGCCAAACCACAGGTAGTTGGTCCAGACGCCGGTCCCGTCAGCCCGCTCGGCCAGCAACCGGCTGCCCGGTCCATACACGTATCGATGGCCACCCTGCCCGGGCGCGCGCTTGCGCACGCGTTCGTTGAAGGTGTTGTAGGCATAGGTTGCGGTACCGGCAGGCAGGCTGACGGTTGCGTGGTTGGGCTCGGCTGACCGGATGGGTCTGTTCCTGGACACGCTGGTCATCCGATTGAAGGCATCGTAGGCGTAGGTGGCCGTTGAACCTCCCCATGCGTGGCTTGCGCGGTTTCCCAGTCGGTCATGCGTATAGGCATGCGACGTCATCGCGCCAATCCGGTTGCTGCCGCGCTCGAGGGTCAGTGCCTCATCGAAACTCCAGACGTGCCGCAACTTGTTGCCATTGGGGTCGTAGGAGAAGCGCTGGTTGCCCGCCGGTGAATCTATCTCGGTGAGCCGTTCCACGCGGTCGTAGCGGAACCGCTGGCTCACACGGGGGTTGGCTGGATTGGCGATGCCCACAATGGCATCCGATACGTCGTAACTCATATCCAGTGCCTGCAGTGCACGGTTGCCATTCAGCGTGCGTATTCCGGTCAGGCGGCCATCGCCCGTCACCTGTCCCTGGTCATAGCCGAGTGTCCTTTTCAGGCCATTGCCATAATTCCATTCGGCCATCGGGCCAGGACCGCGATATCGCGCATCGGTGACGATGTGCTGCACTTTCCCGCCGATATTGAGCGTCATCGCCACCAGACGGCCACCCGAATAACCATATCCCACCGCCATGCCATTGGGATAAACCACGGCATCCAGTCGGCCCATGCGGTCATGACGGTAGCGTGTCCGGTCATCCGCGTCGAACCGGCCATTGGCGATCAATCGCTCGCGACGCGCGGTCACTTGGCCATCCACGGCATAGGAGAAATGAACACTGCTTTCGGGACTGTCTGCATTGCAGAGCCTGGCCTTGCCATGTGTGCACCAGTCATAACCGAACCGATGGATGCTCCCGCCTGCCGCTATCTGGCTGGTACGTCCGAGGGCGTCGTAACCGTAGGTCGTCACCGTACCGTCATTGCGGGTCATCCGGACACGTTGGCCGCTCGGGTTGTACTCGAACGTGCTGAGTCCGGTATCCGGGCTGCGCTGCGCCCACAACTGTCCCAGGCCGTCATGCACGTAGGTCGTCGCGTTCCGGTTGGGATCGACAATCCTGCTCAAGCGGCCGCCCCCGTCGTACTCGAAGCGCGTCCAGTGACCTGCCGCGTCTCGCACGGCGACGACCCGCCCCAGTACGTCATGTGCCAGCGTGGTGCTCCTCCCCAGCGCATCGGTCATGGTCCGCAGCTTGCCGTTGGCGTCGTAGGCATAGCGGACAATCTGCCCATTGTTGCCCCGACGGGCGCGAATCCGCCCCAGTTCGTCATAGTCCGTATGCTCGCGCGCCAGTAACAGCGTGGAAGGGACGGCGGGCCTCGACGGCGGCAATGGTTCCGGCAGTTCGGGGCCGCAATCCAGCCGTCGGGGCCGACAGACAATCGTGATTGCCCGACCTGTCCCCTGTCTGGGCGCGTTGTATTCAATCCCGACGTCGGTACGGACGATATTGCCGGCGGCGTCGTGGACGTGCAGGCGATACTCCCTGGCGTTTCGGCCCAGCGCCCGGTATTCGGGATTCGCGGTGGGCCGGGAAACCTTGATGAGGCGATCGGACGAATCGTACTGATACGTCGTGTCCGTTCCTTCCGGATCCAGCGTCCGGATGAGACGGCCTCGCTGATCGTACGTATGTTGGCTGATACGAATGATTCCGCCCGTGGTTTGCCTAACCGCAAGTACCCGCCCACGGGCGTCGTAGGTGTACTCGGTGACCTCTCCATTCACGCCGGTGATGCGGCCCGGCTTCCCCAACCCGTTGTGCGCTGCGTAGGTCGTCCGGTGTCCGAGGCTGTTGGCGATGCCGGTCAGGTTCCCGAATTGGTCGAACGTCCGCGTGATCGCATCACCCGCACCTGCCACGGGCCCGTCCTCCACCACCGTGTGCAACATGCGATTGGGGTGGAACGTATAGCCATATCGCGTGACCAGGGTCTGGCCGGCAATGCCATGCCTGGAGAGATTACGGACCGAGATCGACGCTATCAGGCCGTCCGGACGATACACGTAGTCGGTCTGGGATACTCCACTCACCACTACACGCGTGTTCCGGTTGTTGGCATCCCAGCTGTAGCGGGTCTCCTGTGCCAGTGGTGTTCCCGCACCGACGACCTTGCGGGTCAGGCGCCCTTTCTCGTCGTGGTCGTAGTCGGTGATTCCGTCCGCGGAATCGGTGACCAGATCGCGGTTCCCGTATTTGTCGTAGGTAATCTCGCGGTAGGTGCCAGGACAGTGCGCGGAAGGGTGTCCAGTGGCGGATAGCAGCTTGCCGTTCCTGAAGAGGTAAGTCGTCTTCTTGCCCAAGGGATTGGTCACCACCGACTTCAGTTGCCCTGCCCCTGGGAAGCTGTACGAGAACGTGTACTTTTCCGCACCATTGGCGTGCATCGAACTGGTGGCGCGGCTGTAGCTGTCATATGTGAAGTTCGCAAAGCGCTCGCCATTGACCGATTTTCCGGTAAGGCCCGTTCCCGGTTGTTCATAGTGATAGCCGATCACCGTGGCGGGCGTTCCGGGCAACGTCGCGGTGCTCAGGAGCTGGACCTGGGCGGCCTTTCGCTGATAGCCGTAGCGGTATACGTTTCCTGCCGGATCGATGACACTGGTCAGCAGTCCGTTGGACCAGCCGAATCGAACGACGCGGCCGGAGGTGTGTGTCGCGGTGGTCAGCAACCCGCCCACGTAGCCGAAGGTGATGCCGACACCACGCGAGTTCTTCTGGCTGGTGATCTGGCCGATGCTGTTGTACGTCTCGATGCTGTTGTCCGACGCGTGATAGATGTAGCCGCCGCGGCCGTCAGCGCGGATGTACGCGCTTGTTCCGGCCGCATGCCAACCTGCCATTGGCTTGTCGGCGTATGCAAAGCCAAGCATCGTGGCGTCGTTCCTGGACAGCGTGATCCGCTTGCCGTCGGCACTCCTGGACAACCGCAGATCAAAGTTGCTCACCCAGTTGTAGCCAAAAAGCCCCTTGTGGGTCCAATAGCGGTTGTAAGAGCGCTGCAGGTACAGCGGCACTTCTCCCGCCGTGGTGAAGTCATAGGCGAATTCGAGCAGGTTGCCATTGGAATAGTCGATCGGATCCCCCGCCAGGGTGACCGCTCCCTTGGCGGCTTCGTCGCAGGGGCCGGGAGACGCTTTTGCCTCGGCCTCGACAGGCTCTCCGGGCATCTGGGTTTCCGGGAGATCATCGCGCCTGTGGGGACCGGTTTGCCCACGGAACAGACTGTCGTAGATGTACCGATCGTAGATGGCTTCCCAGGCCGGAGGTCGTACTCCGCTTACGGAAATTGTTTCCAGGGTGTTGGGCGTGGGCGCCTCGGACTGGCAGCCGTTCGGTCCCTGCACGCCATTTGGACACCTGCTCCTGTCCGCCATCATGATGGCGCCCGCACCGGTCGACCACAGCGAGGCAAGCAGCAGCATCGACGCAATCCCCACACTTCGTATTGCACGCATTCCCTATCCCTCCATTGGACCTGCCGGGTGAGGCCATGCGCTTCCATGCGACAGGAGCCGGCTCGCAGGCAGGCACCGGGGGCGGGATACGAAAGGCCGAACAGACTTCGCTCGATCACCAGCAGCCCGACGATGGCGTCGCCAAGGGGCGTGAATGAATAGGATTCGTCTGAATCTGCCGCTTGCGGCGGAACGGGGCCCGGCTGTTCTTTCGCAACTTCCGCCATCCGCGGGTCAACCACGGAAAAGCGCGTACCCCTGTTCCCTTGGAAGCCCCGCCCCTCGACGCGTACTATCCGCATCTACTCGGCATGGAGTGACGGGATGATTCGGCGTGGTCTTTTGGCGGTGGTGTTCCTGGCGACGGCGTTGCTGGCCGCGTGCAGCGGCGGTCCGGTTCGGCGCGTGTCGGAACCGGCGGCCAGCATCCAGCAGTTGACGGTCAAGGCCAACGGCAGTTGGTCGGTGGACCTGCGCCTGCAGAACTACAGCAGCATCCCGATGCGTTTTGATCGGGTCAGCCTGGCGGTGGAAGTGGACGGTCACAACGCCGGCACCCTGGAAGCCAGCCCCGCGTTGTCGGTCGGGCCGGAGTCCGCGGACGTGGTCACGGTGCCATTCACGCCCAGTGCGGAAGCCAAGATGGTGCTGGCCGACGCGCTGGCTGGCCGGCGTTCGCTGCCCTACAGCCTGAAGGGCACGGCCAACGCCACGCCGGAGGAAGCCAAGCCGCGCGATTTCCAGATCACCGGCCGCAGCACCCTCAATCCGGTGCCCGGGCTGGACGGCGTCATGCGCTGATCCTCGCCTTCCGGTTTGCAGCAACGGCCCCGCATGGGGCCGTTGTCGTTTCCGGCTCCTCGGTCCCTGGCCGCGGCATGCTGCGGCGCGCCATCCGCCACCGCCATACGCCGTAGTATGCTGAAGGCTTCCGGCCCCCGGGCCGCCGTCCCGACATCCCCCATGAGTGCCTATCGCGCCCCCCTGAATGACATCCGCTTCGCCCTTTACGACGTGCTGGGCGCCGAAGCCCTGTTCGCCCGGCTCGGCTACGCCGACGCCACCCGCGACGTTCTGGACGCCGTGCTGGAGGAAGCTGCCCGCTTTTCGGAAACCGTGCTGGCGCCGCTGAACAGCGTCGGCGACGAGATCGGTTCGACCTACGACCAGGCCACCCAGACGGTGACCACGCCGCCTGGCTTCAAGGCTGCGTACGAGCAGTTCATCGAGGGCGGCTGGACCGGCCTGACCGCGTCGCCGGACTTCGGCGGCCAGGGCCTTCCGCACGTGATGGGCGTACCGCTCAACGAAATGGTCAATGCCGCCAACCTGGCCTGGGGCAATTTCCCGTTGCTGTCGCACGGCGCGGTCGAGGCACTCAAGCAGCATGGCGAATCCTGGCAGCAGGAGGTCTTCCTCAAGCCGCTGGTGGAAGGCCGCTGGACCGGCACCATGTGCCTGACTGAACCCCATTGCGGCACTGATCTGGGTCTGCTGAAGACCCGCGCTGAACCCAACGCCGACGGCAGTTACGCGATCACCGGTACCAAGATCTTCATCACCGCCGGCGAACACGATCTGACCGACAACATCGTGCACCTCGTGCTGGCCAAACTGCCCGACGCACCGGCGGGCGCGAAGGGCATCTCGCTGTTCGTGACGCCGAAGTTCAAGGTCGATCGCGACGGCAAGGTTGGCGAGCGCAATGCGCTGCATTGCGGATCCATCGAACACAAGATGGGCATCAAGGGTTCGGTTACCTGCGTGATGAACTTCGACGGTGCGCAGGGTTACCTGGTCGGCCAGCCGCACAAGGGCCTGCAGGCGATGTTCACCATGATGAACACCGCGCGCCTGGGCGTCGGCCTGCAGGGCATCGCACTGAGCGAGCGCGCCTACCAGAACGCGCTGCGCTACTCGCGCGAGCGGTTGCAGACGCGCGCACTGAGCGGCCCGAAGTTTCCCGACAAGCCGGCCGATCCGATCATCGTCCATCCCGATGTGCGCCGCATGCTGCTGACGGTGAAGTCGCTGGTGGAGGGCAGCCGGCTGCTTGCGCTGCACGCCGGCACGCTGATCGACGTCGCCAGCCATTCGCCGGATCCGGCAGAGCGCGAACGCGCCGACACGCTGGTGAGTTTCCTGACCCCGATTTCCAAGGCCTGCCAGACCGAGTGGGGCATCGAGAACACCTACCACGCACTGCAGTGCTTCGGCGGCCACGGCTATATCCACGAACACGGCATGGAACAACTGGCGCGCGATGCGCGCATCACCACGCTCTATGAAGGCACCACCGGCATCCAGGCGCTGGATCTGATGGGGCGCAAGACCGCGTCCACCCAGGCGGCCGGACTGAGGATTTTCCTGGCCGAGATCGAGGCGTTCCTGCGCGAGCACGAAGGCAACGCGGCCATCGCCGAATTCATCGCGCCGCTTCGCGAAAAGACCAGCGAATGGGCCGTGCTGACCCGCGACATCCTGCAGCGCGCCAGCCAGGATCCGGAAGAGATCGGCGCCGCCAGCCATGACTACCTGTTCTATTCCGGCTACGTCACCCTGGCTTACTGGTGGGCGCGCAGCGTGGCGACCGCGGAAGCGTCGTCCCAGTCCGAGGCGTTCAAGCAATCCAAGCGGGAAACGGCGCGGTTCTACTTCGCCCGCATCCTGCCGCGTACCCTCGCCCACGCCGCCGCGATCGGCTCCGGCGCCTCGCCGCTGATGGCGATGGCCGCGGAACGGTTCGGCGAATGAGACTCGACAGCGGCATTCCCACCCGGACCAAGGGTGGGAATGCCCGTGCATTCGCGGTGCCGGCGGCGGTTGCCGGTCGATAGCCACCGGCATTGCCAAAGCAGCGCTATCCAAATTGTCATCAATCAGGTATAACCTGATTCCCCATGGAAGCAGACACAGCTCAGCTTCACCTGGTCGACACCGGCAGCGCATCCGGCCCGGCGGTCATTGCTCCGCAATCCCCCTCCCGCTTCACTCCGCGCCTGCTGTCGCTCGACGCGCATGGCCGCGTGCTGGACTGGATCAACTGGCAGGACGCGACCTGCCTGTACGCGCGCGGCGCGGTGGCCTGGACGCTCGGCGAGCCCTGCCTGCGGGTGCATGGCGGCACCAGCCGCATGACCGGCGAACAGAGCGTCATCGAGCTGCACCCCATCGTCGCTTCCCGCGGGCATGCCCGTGCACACGCGCTCTCGCCCACGCCGACGCTGACCAATACCGCGTTGTTCGCGCGCGATGCCTATCTGTGCCTGTACTGCGGCCAGGATTTCAGCCGCCAGCATTTGACCCGCGATCACGTGCTGCCGCTGTCCAAGGGCGGACGCGACACCTGGGAGAACGTGGTCACCGCGTGCTTCCACTGCAACTCGCGCAAGAGCAACCGCACCCCGCAGCAGGCCCACATGCCGTTGCTGGCGGTGCCCTACCGGCCCAGCTGGATCGAGCACCTGATCCTGTCCAACCGCAACATCCTGGCCGACCAGATGGCCTTCCTGAAGGCCCACCTGCCCAAGAAGTCCAAGCTGTCGGCCTGAGCCCGGCCGTTCCGGCCTGCCCGGCCCCTTATGCCCGAAAGCACCCGAACGCCACGGCCGGCAAATGAACAGGTCGTGAGTTTCGCCCGCCCGGGCCGCGTCGCTTCGCCCCGGCTTCACCCGGTCGCTTGCCCCGCCTCACACAAGGGGGGGAAAATAGCGGGCCAGATGAAATCAAGCCCATGATCGATCCCGCCCGCTACCCCCGCCTTTCCCGCATCGAGACCCCCGCCGACCTGCGTCGGTTCGAGGAGTCCGAACTGCCGGCCATCGCCGAGGAGCTGCGCGGCTACCTGATCGAATCGGTCGGCAAGAGCGGCGGCCATTTCGGCGCCGGTCTGGGCGTGATCGAACTCACCGTCGCCCTGCACTATCTGTACGAGACCCCGGTCGACCGCCTGGTCTGGGACGTCGGCCACCAGTGCTATCCGCACAAGATCCTCACCGGCCGCCGCGACCAGATCCACACGGTCAAGCAGAAGGACGGCGTCGCGCCGTTCCCCAAGCGCGAGGAAAGCGAATACGACACGTTCGGGGTCGGCCACTCTTCCACCTCGATCTCCGCCGCCCTGGGCATGGCCGTCGCACTCGCGCAGAAGGGCGACGACCGCAAGGTGGTCGCCGTGATCGGCGATGGCGCGATGACCGCCGGCATGGCCTTCGAAGCGCTCAACCATGCCGGCGGCATGGAACCCGAACCGAACCTGCTGGTCATCCTCAACGACAACCAGATGTCGATTTCGGAGAACGTCGGCGGGCTGACCAAGATGCTGGGACGGCTGAGCAGCAGCCGCACCCTCAACGCGCTGCGCGAGGGTGGCAAGAAACTGCTGGGCGACAAGAAGAAGCCGCCGGCGCGCTTCATGCGCCGCTGGGAGGAGCACTGGAAGGGCATGTTCGTGCCATCCACCCTGTTCGAACAGATGGGCTTCCATTACACCGGCCCGATTGACGGCCACGACGTGGAAGCGCTGGTCGGCGCGCTGAAGACGCTCAAGACCCTGAAGGGACCGCAGCTGCTGCACATCCTGACCACCAAGGGCAAGGGCTACGAGTTGGCCGAGGGCGATCAGATCGGATATCACGCGGTCGGCCCGTTCGATCCGGAAAAGGGCCTGGTCAGCAAGAGCGGCGCCAAGAAGCCGACCTATACCGACATCTTCGGCGACTGGCTTTGCGACATGGCCGCGGCCGAACCCAGGCTGCTGGGCATCACGCCCGCGATGCGCGAAGGCTCGGGACTGGTGCGTTTCAGCAAGGAATACCCCGAGCGCTATTTCGACGTCGCCATCGCCGAGCAGCACGCGGTGACGCTCGCCGCCGGCATGGCCTGCGAAGGCGGCAAGCCGGTGGTGGCGATCTACTCCACCTTCCTGCAGCGCGGCTACGACCAGCTGGTGCATGACGTGGCGATCCAGGATCTCGATGTCCTGTTCGCCATCGATCGCGGCGGCGTGGTCGGCCCGGATGGCGCCACCCATGCCGGCAACCTGGACCTGAGCTATCTGCGCTGCGTGCCGAACATGGTGGTGATGGCGCCGGCGGACGAGAACGAATGCCGACGCATGCTCAGCACCGGCTATCACCACGCCGGCCCGGCCGCGGTTCGCTATCCGCGGGGCACCGGCCCCGGCGTGGCCGTGCAGACGGATCTGGACACCCTGCCGATCGGCAAGGCCGAACTGCGCACGCGCGGCAATCGCGTGGCGCTGCTGGCGTTCGGATCCACGGTCGCCGCCGCCGAGCAGGTCGGTCGCGAACTGGGCCTGACCGTGGTCAACATGCGCTTCGTCAAACCACTGGATCGCGCACTGGTGCTGGAGCTTGTTGCCAGCCACCAGGGCTTCGTCACCGTGGAGGACAACGTGGTGATGGGCGGTGCGGGTTCCGGCGTGGCCGAACTGCTTAATGCCGAAGGCATCGCCCTGCCTGTCCTGCACCTCGGCCTGCCCGACGAATTCCAGCATCACGCCAGCCGCGAGGATCTGCTGGCCGAAGCGGGCATCGACGCGGCAAGCATCCGCGCCTCCGTGCTGCGCCGCTGGCCGCAACTGGCGGCCAGCGCGCCGCTCAGCGCGGCAGGCTGATCCCGGCCAGGAATCGAGACACCCGCGCGTCGGGACGCGGTTCAAGGAACCCGGCCATCAACCCGGGTTCGTGATGCCCCGATAAGGCACGCTTGCCGGGTTCCCCGGACTAGTGATCGTCCCATCCCCAATAAAGCGGGTAGTGCTCGATACGGCCAAGCCGGGCAACCACGGCCTGTACATCGGCTCGCGCAACCAGCGCTTTCCACTGCGCATGGGACTCGACGTCACCAGGCATGGGGTCATGCTCTTTCAGTTCCTGTATCGACAGCAGGGTTTCGGCGCGGGTATCGAGCGCCTCCAGCTGCGCGATGAGTTCGACAGCCGCCTCGTCCAGCCGCCCCGTGCTCACGAGGCCGTCCAGCAGGAGGTCTTCTCCGTCCGCGCGATGCTTGCGCAGATAGCCGAGTGTCCGCTCGATTCCACGCGTGTCCCGCTTGAGCGTCGCGGCACACAGTTGCACGGACGCCTGCACCATCTTTCCGTAGCCACTCATCTCCCCCACCGGGGCAATCGCGGCAAGCGCGTCATCCGGCCTGCCCAGCGAGCAGTACAGTCCCCCCAGGTTGAGAACCTGGTTGACGTTGGTCTGCCCGCGGTCCGGCGTACGCGCGGCCTCGGCCAATTCGGCGACGGCCTCGTCCCAGCGTCCGAGCGCGCGCAACGCGGTACTGCGTCGGTTCTGCACCCACAGGTACTGGTCGACATCGTCGAATGGCGGCGCATCGACGGGCGCCTCCTTCAGGCGCGCCTTGACCTCACCGCTGAGACGGACCACTTCGTCCCATTGGCCGACGACCAGCAACGCCCCCATCAACTCGCTGAGCGGCTCCAGCCGGCGAGGCTGTTCGGTTGCCAGGCGCCGGAGCCGTTCAACGCGCCGTTGCGCGGCCTGCTCCGGAGACGGCAGACCTTCCAGTTCCGACATCACGCCATCGAAGCGGCGGTCGATGCGCAGCTTGATCAGCGCCATCGCGCCATCGATGCGTTCAATCGGCCCACGTGCCTGCGTTGGTTCTCCGCGCCGCAGGTATTCCTCGGCCAGCTTGAACCAGGTATCACTGGCCCCCAACCCGCGCTGATCCCAGCCAGCCTCATAAAGAGCCTGCAATAGTCCGAACTTCGCATCGGATCCCGCCGTCGAGGCCCGAAGGATCTCGGGCACGATTTCCTCGGGGAAATCGGCCAGTTCACCGGGACTTTCCGCCAATGCCCGGCTCAGATGGAGCGCCGCCTGATCATTCTGTCCATCCTCGATTTCCAGCATCGACAGCATGTACCACGCATAGCCGGTGGGCTTGATCTGGATGCTGCGCAGGAACAATGAGCGCGAGCGCTCGCCTTCGTCCTCGAACGCGGCGGCGGCCGCGGCCATGATCAGCAGGCCGTGGCGCTGCGCGTCGGGCAACGCGTCAAAACGCCTGTCGGCAAGAATGGGCTTGAGTTCCCGGTTCAGGCGGCGGGATTCTGAAAGCTGGAACCGCCCTGCAACGTCCTGGATGCGTTGTTGATAGGGATCATTGACCGTGTGTTGGGCCGGCGAAGCCTTTCGCGTGCTTTCCCAAGCACCGACGGCACCCGTCATCGACAGGCACAGGATCGTGGTGAGTGCCATTCCGGCAAGGCGCATGCGGTCATCCCCAGGACCGTGGACGGACGTCCATTAAACGGGAACCAGATGCGGGTAGCCAGTGCCGAAGCACCGGGTGGCCATTTCGATGGCTATTCCGGTGCCTCGACCTGGTATCCCTGCGCCCGCAACTTCGCCAGTGGCCCATCGCTTCTGAGCAACTCGGCGATCGGCAAGGTCGCGAAAGTGGAAGCGTTGGTCCGCAGCGCATTTTCCGCAGCCTCCAGCCATTGGTCCTGCAGTGCAGCGGCGACATTGGCGACGCCGCGCTTGCGGGCGAACTCGGTTTCGGTCAGAACCTGCGCGCAAGTGCGGTTCTGATCGCCATAGGGCAAGGCGCGAAGCGCGGGAATGTCACCGACCGCCCAGGCATTGGCGCGGGCAGTCATCAAGGGCAGATCGTTTTCCACGCGATCCAGGGTCACCCTGAAGCAGGCGCTGTCGTCCAGTTGGGTACCCGCAAACTCCTTCAATGCCTGCCTGGGCTGTTCGACCTTGAAGCTGAGCAATGGCGTGGTGACTTTCAGGCCGTGTCGCTTGATGGCCTTGTCCACCACCGGACTGACGATGCCGGACTCGGCCAGTCCCGCCCGCTTGAGCGCGGCTTCGTAGAGCTCCCGTGCCGCAAAGATCGGGCGCCATTTCTCCACGCCCTTGTCCCGCCCCAGGTAGCGCGCCTTCTGGATCAACCAGCGCGCGTGGAGGTCCGGGGGCAATACATCCCGCAAGGTCCGATCGTCGGGATTGCGCCGGGCCTTGAGCATGGAAGGAATGAGCAGTGCACCGCGAATGATGCCGATGTCGGCATCCACCTTGACCCGTGGTGGCTTGATGGCTTCCTGCGACGAGGCAATGACCTGTTCCACATCGCGCGACTGCCAGATCATCTGCTTGGGCAACGGGGATTGCGTGCCCAGGATGTACAGCACGTGTCCGTCACGGCTGACCCGCCACAGGCCCGGGCCCGGCTGCGCGCCGCTGACCACGACGGTGTCCATGTCGATGACCGGCCCCGCGGCCGGGGTTTCGGTGTCCTTGATGACCGGCCGTTGCGGTTGCTGGGCCAAGGCACCCCACGACCAGCAGGAAACCAGAATCAAGCCTGTGCAAATCGACAATCGCATTCCCTGCACTCACGGAAAGGCGCCAGATGCGCCGGGCGGCGATTCAGACCACGCGACCAACCGCCGGTTCCCGTGACTCAGGCGACCTTGCCGCCGGCCTCGCGCAGGTGCCGTGCGGTTTCGCTGTCGTGCTCCAGCAGCTGGAAACCCTTCCAGACGAAGCCCGGCGACACCGAGCAATCCATCAGGCTGTAGTCGCCCAGGCTGCGCGCGCTCTGCCAGATGCCGGCCTTCACCACCTGGACCTGCTGTCCGCCGCGCGCGGACGTGTCGAGCTGGGCACGGCTGAGGGTGCGGTTTTCCGGGTCGAACATCGACAGCTCCAGCGGGCTGCCTTCGGACCAGTCCCAGATCTCGGTGGCGTCCACCCGGTGCCAGCGGCTGGTGACGCCGGCGACCAGCAGGTACTTGATGGCGGTGAGCGTCGGCCGCTCGATGCCATTGACCTCGGTGCGTTTGGTCGATTCGAAGATGCGACGGTAGTACCCGCCCTCCGGGTGGGGAGCCAGGTCCAGCGACTGGATCAACTCTTCGGCGCGCGGGTGCATGAAGGAATACTAAACATGAGCATGGGGTTCCCCGCAAGGTGGCCCGCAACAGGCCGGCACGAAAAAGCCCGCGCTCGGCGGGCTTTTTCGTCTCTTGCGAGTTGGTCGGGGTAGCCGGATTCGAACCGACGACCACCAGTCCCCCAGACTGGTGCGCTACCAGGCTGCGCTATACCCCGAATCCTGGAAAACGTCCGCCTTGCGGCGGTCGCTGATTATAGCGGCAACGCGCCCGGCTTTCCTAGGCGCGTCCGCGGAAGGGCTCAGCGGCGAAGCAGCTGCAGGATTTCTTCCAGCTCCATCCGCACCTGGCGGACGATCTGGTTGCTGAGCGCCGATTCCTGCTTGGCGCCTTCGCCTTCCAGCCGCAGGCGCGCGCCGCCGATGGTGTAGCCCTGTTCGTACAGCAGGCTGCGGATCTGGCGCACCATCAGCACGTCGTGGCGCTGGTAGTAGCGACGGTTGCCTCGGCGCTTGGCGGGTTCGAGACTGGGGAATTCCGTTTCCCAGTAGCGCAGCACGTGCGGTTTGACGTCGCACAGTTCACTGACCTCACCGATGGTGAAGTAGCGCTTCGCCGGAATCGGCGGTAGCTCGCGATTACTGCCCGGATCCAGCATAGGCTTCCACACGCTCCTTGAGTTTCTGCCCCGGCCGGAACGTCACCACGGTCCGCGCCGAAATGGGAATCTCTTCCCCGGTCTTGGGGTTGCGGCCCGGCCGCTGGTTCTTGCGGCGCAGGTCGAAGTTGCCGAAACCGGACAGCTTGACCTGCCGCCCCTGCTCCAGCGCATCGCGCAGCACGTCGAAATAGGCGTCCACGAACTCCTTGGCCTCGCGCTTGTTGAGACCCACCTCGTCGAACAGCCGTTCGGCCATCTCGGCCTTGGTCAGCGCCATTTCTGCCTGTCCCCTATTTCTATTCCCAGTCCTGCCATTGCCTTCACGCCGTTCATCCGCGGATCTTCGCTCCATGGGCCGCCTCGATGGCGGCCACGACGCCTGCGACCACGGTTTCCACGTCGCGGTCGGTCAGAGTGCGTGAGTTGTCCTGCAAAATCAAGCCCATAGCGAGACTCTTTTGACCGGATTCGACGCCCTGCCCGACATAGCGGTCGAACAGCTGGACGTCCCGCAACAGCGGGCCCGCGGCCTCTCGCGCGGTCTGGCGCAGGGCATCCCAGGGCACCTGATCCGCGACGACGAACGCGAGATCCCGGCGGACGGACGGGAACCTGGACAGCTCCGATGCGCGCGCGACCGCGCGTTCAGCCAGCAGCGCGAGATCCACTTCGAAGGCCACCACGTCCGCATCCAGGTCCAGCTGTCGCTGCAGGCGCGGATGCAGCTGGCCGATCCAGCCCACGGGCCGCCCGTCGCGGTAGATGTCCGCCGAGCGTCCCGGGTGACCGAACGGCCGGGTGGACGGCCGATATTCCAGCACCGCGCCAGCCGTGGCCGCCAGGCTTTCCAGATCACCCTTGAGGTCGTGGAAGTCGACCTTGCGCGCGGGCTTTTCGCCCCACTGTTCGGCGCGTGCGTCGCCGCAGGCCGCGGCGGCGATGCGCAGGGTTTCCAACGGCGCCTTGTCTTCGCCGGAGGCGCTGAAGACGTTGCCCAGCTCGAACAGGCGCACGCGCCCGGCCTGGCGCGCCACGTTGCGGCCGAGGGCGGCCACCAGGCCCGGCAGCAACTGCGTCCGCATCACGCCCAGTTCGGCGCTGAGGGGATTGGCCAGCGGCACGGCCCCGTCGGAAACCTGCCAATGCGCCAACCACGATGCATCGACGAAGGCATAGTTGATCGTTTCCAGATATTCGCGCGCGGCCAGCTGGCGGCGCACGGTCGACGGTTCGACCCGGGTTTCGGTCTGCACGGCTACGCGCGTGGCGCCGCCGGGCAGCGTGGTCGGGATGCGCTCGTAGCCATGGATGCGCGCCAGTTCCTCGATCAGGTCCTCCTCGAGCGCGATATCAAAGCGACGGCTCGGCGGTACCACCCGCCAGCCTTCGCCATCGCGCGAGACCTGCATGCCCAGCGCCTGCAGGATGCGTTCGATCTCGACATCGGCGATTTCGATGCCCAGCACGCGCGCGACGCGCGCGCGGCGCAGGCCGATGGCCTTCGGCGCCGACAGGTGTTCCGGCAGCACGGTCTCGGTCACCGGCCCTGGCACGCCGCCGGCGACGGCCAGGATCAGCCGGGTCGCGTATTCCACGGCGATGCGCGGCAGTTCCGGATCGACGCCCCGCTCGAAACGGTGGCCAGCGTCGGTGTGCATGCCCAGTCGGCGGCTGCGGCCGATGATGGCGGACGGAATCCAGTGCGCCGCCTCCAGGAACACGTTGCGGGTGGCATCGGTGACGCGGGTGTCGTATCCACCCATGATGCCGCCAAGCGCCACGGCCCGCGCGGCCTTGCCGCCCTGGCTGTCGGAAACGACCAGGAACTCTTCGTCCACCGTCACGGTGCGGCCATCGAGCAACTTGATCTGTTCTCCCGCACGCGCCGGCCGCACGACGACCGTGCCGTCCAGCAGATCCTGATCGAAGGCGTGCATGGGCTGGCCCAGCTCCAGCATCACGTACTGGGTGACATCCACCAGCAGGCTGATCGGACGCACACCGGCACGGCGCAGGCGCTCGGCCATCCAGACCGGCGTGGGCGCGGTGGCGTCGACACCGGATATCACCCGGCCAGCGAAACGCGGCACCCGCTCGCCGGCTTCAAGTTCGACCACCCGCGCCGCGTCGTCCCGGGCGGGAACGGGATCGGCATCCAGCGGCTTGACCTGGCTGCCGACCGCGGCGGCCACGTCGTAGGCGATGCCGCGAACGCTGAAGCAATCCGCGCGATTGGGCGTCAACTTGATTTCGATGCTGGCGTCCGGCAGGCCCAGATAATCGCCGATGGGCGTACCGACGGGCGCGTCATCCGGCAGTTCCAGCAGGCCGGAAGCATCGGCGTCGATACCCAGTTCCTTGGCCGAGCAGAGCATGCCGTTGGATTCGACGCCACGCAGTTTGGCGGCCTTGATGGCGATGCCGGCGAGGTTGGCGCCGATCATGGCCAGCGGAGCGACCAGTCCCGGGCGCGCATTCGGCGCACCGCACACGATCTGCAGGAGCGCGCCCTGCCCGGCGTCCACCTGGCAGATCTGCAGGCGATCCGCCTCCGGATGCCGCGCGCATTCGACGATGCGAGCCACCACGACGCCGGCCAGGCCGTCGCCCAGCGCCGTCACTTCCTCGACCTCCAGTCCGATCGCGGTCAGCACCGCCGACAGTTCGTCGCGGGTGGCCTGGGTGGGAACATGGCTGCGCAGCCAGTTTTCGCTGAATTTCATCGTGTCACCGTAGGGTGGGCCTTGGCCCACCGTTGCCATCTGTCCATTGTCGTCGACGTGTGCCGAAGCATCGCCGCATCATCGCTTCCACACCGGCGGGCCGAGGCCCTCCCTACGCAAACTGCCGCAGGAACCTGACGTCATTGTCGAAGAACGCGCGCAGGTCGTTGACGCCGTATCGCAGCATCGCGAAACGCTCCACGCCCATGCCGAAGGCAAAGCCGGTATAGCGCTCGGGATCGATGCCGCAGTTGCGCAGCACGTTCGGATGCACCATGCCGCAGCCCAGCACTTCCAGCCAGCGGACACTGCCGTCGGGCTGCTGCCAGGCGATGTCGACCTCCGCGCCCGGTTCCACGAACGGGAAGTAGCTCGGACGGAAGCGCATCTGGAAATCGCGCTCGAAGAATGCACGCACGAATTCGGCCAGGGTGCCCTTCAGATCGGCGAAGGTCGAATGCTCGTCCACCAGCAGGCCTTCCACCTGGTGGAACATCGGCGAGTGGGTCTGGTCGCTGTCGCTGCGGTAGACCTTGCCGGCGGCGATCATGCGCAGCGGCGGCTGGTGGCCTGCTTTCAGCAGGTTGTCCATGTAGCGGACCTGCACGCCCGAGGTATGGGTGCGCAACAGGCGACCGTCACCGAAATAGAAGGTGTCGTGCATGGCGCGCGCCGGGTGGTGCGGCGGGAAGTTGAGCGCCTCGAAGTTGTGCCAGTCGTCCTCGATCTCCGGACCGTCAGCCAGCTCATAGCCCAGCCGCCCGAAGATCTCGGCGATGCGTTCCAGCGTCCGGCTGATCGGATGCAGGCCACCGCGGAAACCATTGCGGCCCGGCAGGCTGACGTCGATGGTTTCGCTGGACAGGCGTGCATCCAGTACCGCGTCTTCCAGTACCGTCCTGCGGGCCGCCAGGGCATCGCCGATGGCGTCGCGGACGCGGTTGATGGCTTCACCGGCGCTCTTGCGCTGTTCGGCCGGCAGGGTGCCCAGTTGCTTGAGTTGCGCGGTGACGCTGCCGCTCTTGCCCAGCAGCGCGACACGCAGGTGTTCCAGCGCGTCCGGTGTCTGCGCGGCGGCGATGTCGGCCAGCGCCTGGGTGGACAGGGATTCGATGTCGCTCATGGATCGTCCAGATGAGGTTCGGCTTGTCCGTGGCCCGGAATCGAATCCGGGACCACAAAAAACAATGGGGAAGGACTCGCGCCCTTCCCCACGTGTTCGGCGGTGAACTGCCGGTACTGCGTTTACGGTGGAGATCGCAGCTTAGGCTGCGAGTGCGCCCTTCGCCTTTTCAGCCAGGGCCGCAAAACCCGTCGCATCGTGCACGGCGATGTCCGCCAGCACCTTGCGGTCCAGGGTGATGCCAGCCTTCTGCAGGCCGTTCATGAAGCGGCTGTAGCTCAGGCCGTTGATGCGGGCCGCCGCGTTGATGCGGGTGATCCACAGCGAACGGAAGTTGCGCTTCTTCTGCTTGCGGCCGATGTAGGCGTACTGCTGCGCCTTGATGACCGCCTGCTTGGCGACGCGGAAAACCTTGCGACGGGCGTTGTAGTAGCCCTTGGCCAGGTGGAGAACTTTCTTGTGCCGGCGACGCGCCGTCACGCCACGCTTAACTCGTGCCATGGTTCAGTCCTCAGAGGTAGGGAAGCATGCGGTCCAGACGGCTGCTGTCCTCGGCGCGAACAATGTTCGTCGCACGCAGGCCGCGCTTACGCTTGGTCGCTTTCTTGGTGAGGATGTGGCTGCGGTTGGCGTGGCCAGCCTTGTACTTGCCGGAGGCGGTCTTGCGGAAACGCTTGGCCGCCGCCCGGTGGGTCTTGATCTTGGGCATTGCGATGTCCTTGATGGGTTTATGTCACTGACCTGGGCGGCGGCACTTCGTGCCACGCTTTCCATCCATGCCCCAGTCGGCTTGTAAGCCATTGATTCCAAATGGAATAAACAGCGGGTCCTGGGCTGCGAGCAGCCAATCCCGGAGAACCGGGCCGCACATTATGCCGGGACTTGGTTTCCCTTGCAAATCAGCGGGTTCGGCCGCGCCCCGGCGTACAGGAACTCGCCGCCCGGCGACCGGTCCAAGCCGGCCTCGTCCCATGGAGCGGCAAGCTTGCAGACCGTATCCCGAACGCCGGGGCCGCGCGCCCGGGCCTGGCTGAAGAAGGAAGCCCTGCCCGTGCTGGCCATGCTCGGCCTGCTCCTTGCCGCCCGCGACACCCTGGCCAACCACTACCGCGTACCCAGCGGGTCGATGCAGCCGACCCTGCAACCGGGCGACCGGGTGGTGGTGGACATGCGCGCCTATGGCCTGCGCCTGCCGTTCACCTCGCACACCCTGCTGGCCGCGGGTACCCCGCAGCGCGGCGACGTGGCCGTGTTCGACTCCCCGGCGGACGGCACGCGCCTGATCAAGCGCGTGGCG
Organism: Pseudoxanthomonas sp. PXM04; assembly: GCF_014851695.1. Lineage (NCBI taxonomy): Bacteria > Pseudomonadati > Pseudomonadota > Gammaproteobacteria > Lysobacterales > Lysobacteraceae > Pseudoxanthomonas > Pseudoxanthomonas sp. PXM04. Next base: position 496,395 of record NZ_JACVAG010000001.1, on the reverse strand, counting down.
GCGGTGGCCGGTGACCGCGTGGACCTGCGGGACGGCCATCTGAGCATCAACGGCCGCCCGCTGCGGCTCGACGGCGCCATGCCCCGCGAGGATTTCGGCACCCGCGCCGCCCGCCTCGATCTCGATCTTGGCGGCGGCCCCGACATCCACGGCATGGTGGTGCCGGCCGGCAAGCTGCTGGTACTTGGCGATCACCGCGGCAACAGTCTCGATGGCCGCTTCTTCGGCTTCGTCGACGCCGACAAGGTCTATGGCCGCGCGGTGGCGGTGTATTACCGCCGCGATGACGGGTTCGGCTGGCAGCGGCTGTAAGCAACGCGCCTCCGCCGCACTCCCGTCACGAAAACGAGAAGAGCGCCTCGCGGCGCTCTTTTCCCCTTCTTCCCGGAGGGGAGAAGGGAACAACGACATGGCCTTCGCGCCCATGGCGCGGAAGGTCACTTCTTCTTGGGAGCGATCATCATCACCATCTGCCGGCCTTCCAGGCGCGGACGCGATTCGATGACGATCTCGTCGCCCAGTTCGGCCTCGATGCGTGCGGCCATTTCGCGACCCAGTTCCTGATGGCTCATCTCACGGCCACGGAAGCGGATGTTGACCTTCACCTTGTCGCCTTCTTCCAGGAAGCGGCGGATGTTGCGCATCTTGATCTGGTAGTCGCCTTCGTCGGTGACCGGCCGGAACTTGAGTTCCTTGATCTCGACCTGCTTCTGCTTCTTCTTGGCCTCGTTCGCCTTCTTCTGCTGCTCGAACTTGAACTTGCCGAAGTCCATGATCTTGCAGACCGGCGGTTCGGCGTTGGGCTGGATCTCGACCAGATCCAGGCCTTCGTCCTCGGCCATCGACAATGCCTCGTCGCGCGTGAGCACGCCGATCATTTCGCCATCGGAACCGATCACGCGCACGCGCGGCACGCGGATTTCGTGGTTCTTGCGGTTTTGCTTGTTGTCAGGGGTGCTGATGTTGCGGTCTCCAGAGAGAATCATGCCGGCCCCAACCGGGGCCGGACCCTTTACGCGCCCTCGCTGCGCAGGCGCTCGGCGAAGTCGGCCACGGACATTGTGCCCAAATCCTCACCTGAACGCGTGCGAACGGCAACGGCGCCATTTTCCTTCTCGCGGTCTCCGACCACGAGCAGGTACGGGACCCGCTGCAGCGTGTGCTCGCGGATCTTAAAGCCGATTTTTTCGTTCCGCAAATCGGCCGTCACCCGGAAGCCTTGATTTGCAAGGGTTTTCCGGACCTCGTCCACATAATCGGCCTGGGCGTCGGTAATGTTCATTACGACGGCCTGCTGGGGGGCCAGCCAGGCCGGGAAGGCCCCGGCATGGTGCTCGATCAGGATGCCGATGAAGCGCTCCATGGACCCCACGATGGCGCGGTGCAGCATGACCGGATGGCGGCGCTGGCTGTTCTCGTCCACGTACTCGGCGCCCAGCCGGCCCGGCATCATGAAATCCACCTGCATCGTGCCCAGCTGCCAGGTCCGTCCGATGGCGTCCTTCAGGTGGTACTCGATCTTGGGGCCATAGAAGGCGCCCTCGCCGGGCAGTTCCTTCCACTCCACCCCGCAATTGCGCAGGGCCGCCCGCAAGGCGTCCTCGGCCTTGTCCCAGGTGGCGTCGTCGCCCAGGCGCTTCTCCGGCCGCAGGGCGATCTTGATCTGGATCTCGTCGAAGCCGAAATGCCGGTAGACCGCCAGCGCCTGCTGGTGGAAGGCGGTCACTTCGGACTCGATCTGCTCTTCCGTGCAGAAGACGTGGCCATCGTCCTGGGTGAAGCCGCGCACGCGCAGGATGCCGTGCAGGGCGCCGGATGGCTCGTTGCGGTGGCAGGAGCCGAACTCGCCATAGCGGATCGGCAGGTCGCGGTAGCTGTGCAGGCCCTGGTTGAACACCTGGACATGGCCCGGGCAGTTCATCGGCTTGACCGCGTACGTGCGCTTCTCCGACTCGGTGAAGAACATGTTTTCCTGGTAGTTGTCCCAGTGGCCGGACTTCTGCCACAGCGACACGTCCAGGATCTGCGGGCAGCGCACTTCGCCGTAGCCGCTGTCGCGGTAGACCTTGCGCATGTACTGCTCGACCACCTGCCAGATGGCCCAGCCCTTCGGGTGCCAGAACACCAGGCCGGGCGCCTCTTCCTGCAGGTGGAACAGGTTCTGCTGCTTGCCGATGCGGCGGTGATCGCGCTTCTCGGCTTCCTCCATCCGGGTGATGTAGGCGTCGAGCTGCTTCTTGTCGGCCCAGGCCGTGCCGTAGATACGCTGCAGCTGCTCGTTCTTGGCGTCGCCGCGCCAGTAGGCGCCGGAGATGCGGGTGAGCTTGAACGCCTTCAGGAAGCGCGTGTTGGGCACGTGCGGGCCGCGGCACATGTCCACGTACTCCTGGTGGTAGTACAGGCCCATCGCCTTCTCTTCCGGCATGTCGTCGATCAGGCGCAGCTTGTAGTCCTCGCCGCGGGACTTGAAGACCTGGATGACGTCCTCGCGCGGCGTCATCTTCTTGATGACGTCGTAGTCCTGCGCGATCAGCTCCTGCATGCGCTGCTCGATCGCGGCCATGTCCTCCGGCGTGAACGGGCGCTCGCTGTAGATGTCGTAGTAGAAACCCTCGGCGATGACCGGGCCGATGACCATCTTCACTTCCGGATACAGCTGCTTGACCGCGTGGCCGACCAGGTGCGCGCAGGAGTGGCGGATGATTTCCAGGCCCTCCTCGTCCTTGGGCGTGATGATGCGCAGGCTGGCATCGTGATCGATGACGTCGCTGGCATCGACCAGGCGGCCGTCGACCGCGCCGGCCAGGGTGGCCTTGGCCAGGCCCGCGCCGATGGACTGGGCCACCTGCATGACGGAAACGGGTTGTTCGAACTGGCGGCTGCTGCCGTCGGGAAGCGTGATCGTGATCATTGGAAGGCCGGGATTCGGGAATGGGGAATCGGGATTCGCAGAAGCGAGCGGGAACTGATACAGCGAATCCCCAATCTCGATTCCCGAATCCCGTGGCCGTTTCGCGGCCAACAAAAAAGCGCCACGAGGGCGCCTACGGGATGCAGTGCCTCGGGCAGTACCGGATTCAGGCGGTGGTAGTGCTCATGTCGCACGCTCGGCCAGCGTTTCCGCGGGCCACCTCGTGATATCGGAGTGGCGTACAAAGGAGGACTTCGAACCCACGCTCTGGAAGCGTGGTGGGCGGTACAGGGTTCGAACCTGTGACCCCTACCATGTCAAGGTAGTGCTCTACCGCTGAGCTAACCGCCCGGTCTGCCCTTTGCAGGGGCGCGAATTCTAGCCCGGAAACCGGTGCGCCGACAACCATGTCTTCACGGGGCGCGCGAAACGCCCGCCCCGCTTCGGCGCGGCCCGGTGGCGACGGGGGCAGGCCGGCGGCAATGCGCGGCTCGCGGGCACAAAACCCGCTCACCCGGCCAGGCTGGCCTCCTTGAGCTTGCGGATCTCGTCGCGCAGGCGGGCGGCATCCTCGAACTCCAGATCGCGGGCGTGCTGGTACATCTGCTGCTCCAGCGTCTTGATCCGGGCCACCGCCTGGGCGGGATCCAGGACGGCGTACTCGCTCCTTTCCTCCGCCACCCTGCGCTTGCCGCGTCCCGATCTGGCCTCGGCGACTTCGGTGCGGGCGCCCTCCAGGATGTCGACGATGGGCTTGGCCACCGATTTGGGGGTGATGCCGTGCTCGACGTTGTATTCCAGCTGCTTTTCCCGGCGGCGGCTGGTCTCGTCGATCGCCGCCTGCATCGAACGGGTGATCTTGTCCGCGTACAGGATGGCCTTGCCGCGCAGGTTGCGGGCCGCGCGGCCGATGGTCTGGATCAGCGAACCGGTCGAACGCAGGAAGCCCTCCTTGTCGGCATCCAGGATCGCCACCAGCGACACTTCCGGCATGTCCAGGCCTTCGCGCAGCAGGTTGATGCCGACCAGCACGTCGAACTTGCCCAGGCGCAGGTCGCGGATGATTTCCACCCGCTCCACCGTGTCCACGTCCGAGTGCAGGTAGCGCACCTTCACGCCGTGCTCGCCGAGATACTCGGTCAGGTTCTCGGCCATCCGCTTGGTCAGGGTGGTGACCAGCACGCGATCGCCCCAGGACACCCGCAGGTTGATTTCCGACAGCAGGTCGTCGACCTGGGTGCCGACCGGGCGGATTTCCACCTCGGGGTCGACCAGGCCGGTCGGGCGCACCACCAGTTCGACGATTTCGCCGTTGGACTCGCGCAGCTCGTAGGGTCCCGGGGTGGCCGACACGTAGATGCTGCGCGGCGAGCGCTCTTCCCACTCCTCGAACCGCAGCGGCCGGTTGTCCAGTGCCGACGGCAGGCGGAAACCGAACTCGACCAGGGTCTCCTTGCGCGAGCGATCGCCCTTGTACATCGCGCCGATCTGCGGAATGGTCACGTGCGATTCGTCGATGACCAGCAGCGCGTCGGCCGGCAGGTAGTCGAACAGCGTCGGCGGCGGCTCGCCGGGCGCCTTGCCGGTCAGGTGGCGGGAGTAGTTTTCGATGCCCGAGCAGTAGCCGACCTCGGCCATCATCTCCAGGTCGAACTGGGTGCGCTGGGCCAGGCGCTGGGCCTCGACCAGTTTGTTCTGCGCGTACAAGAGCTCCAGCCGCTCCTTCAACTCGATCTTGATGGTGTCGATGGCGGTCAGCACGCGGTCGCGGGTGGTCGCGTAGTGGGTCTTCGGATAGACCGTGTAGCGTTGCAGCTTGCGCAGGGTTTCGCCGGTCAGCGGGTCGAACAGGGTCAGGTTCTCCACGTCGCCGTCGAACAATTCGATGCGCAGCGCCTCGCTGTCGCTTTCGGCCGGATGCACGTCGATGACCTCGCCCCGCACCCGGAAGGTGCCGCGCTGCAGTTCGTACTCGTTGCGGGTGTATTGCAACTCTGTCAGGTGCTTGATCAGCTGGCGCTGGTCCATGTGCTCGCCCAGCGACAGGATCAGGCGCAGCGACAGGTAGTCCTCGGGCGCGCCGAGGCCGTAGATCGCCGAGACCGTGGCCACCACCAGCGCGTCGGGACGGGACAGCAACGCCTTGGTCGCCGACAGCCGCATCTGTTCGATGTGCTCGTTGATCGAACTGTCCTTCTCGATGAAGGTATCCGACGACGGCACGTAGGCTTCGGGCTGGTAGTAGTCGTAGTAGCTGACGAAGTATTCCACCGCGTTGTGCGGGAAGAACGACTTGAACTCGCCGTACAACTGCGCCGCCAGGGTCTTGTTCGGCGCCATCACCAGGGTCGGTTTCTGTACCGCCTGGACCACGTTGGCGACGGTGTAGGTCTTGCCGGAACCGGTCACGCCCAGCAGGGTCTGCTTGGCGAGGCCGGATTCGAAATTCTCCACGAGTTTCCGGATGGCCTGCGGTTGATCGCCGGCCGGAGAGTAAGGCGAAACGAGTTGGAAGCGGTCGGTCATGGGGGCATCCCGAAAGCGATCGCTGAGTATAGCCATCCGACGATGACCGACGCCGGGTAGATTTCCTACCCGGCCTCACGGCGCCGTCCGATGGCACGCGATCCGCGCCTGGACAAACCTGAACAACCCTTGCACGGATGTCAGGAGACCCCATGCGCCGGACGCGCGCCGATATCACCTTCCCACCCGACACGGGCCGTTCGCAGCGAGGGGTGACCCTGCTGGAACTGGCGGCCACCATGGCCATCGCCTGCCTGCTCCTTGGCCTGGGCCTGCCCTCGTACCTGCAGATGACCCAGCAATGGCGCGCCGACGCCACGCGCAACCTGCTGCTGTCGCACTTCGCCAGCGCCCGCCTGACCGCCATCAGTCACCGCAGGATCACCGCCGTCTGTCCTTCGAATGGTCCCGACAGTGGCTGCCGCCAGGACGGCGACTGGAGCCACGGCTGGCTGATGTTCTTCGACCCGGATGGCGACCGCCAGCCCAACCTCCCGGAAGACCTGCTGCGTCACGAGGCTGTGTCGCTTCCGGACGCTTTCAGGATCCGCTCCTCTTCCGGGCGGCCGCAGCTGCGCTACCTGCCGAACGGCATGAGCACGGGCAGCAACCTGACCGTCCGGATCTGCCTGCAGGAACGCCTGATGACGGAAGTCATCGTCAACAACGCGGGCCGCGCGCGCAGCCGCCGCAACGGCAGTGGCGAGACCTGCCCGCCCTGAGCCCGCCAGGCCCCGGAGACTTGCCCCGCTCCCGCGGGCCTGATTACAATAGCGGACCCCGCCCGAATAGCTCAGCCGGTTAGAGCACTTGACTGTTAATCAGGGGGTCGTTGGTTCGAGTCCAACTTCGGGCGCCATTTTTAAGAGGCTGCGCATCTGCGCGGCCTTTTTTCTGTCCAATATTCCGGCATCTGTCCAATATTCCGTCGGTGTCGATGGGCTCATCCTGTGCCCTTGCGGAGCGCCAGACCATCGGACCAGGGCGCGATCGACAGTCGGGTTTTCCCTACAGGCCCCGCTGCCGGTACCGGGCCGCCATGGCATCGAATCTCGATGCCTCGCGTTGCAGGTGATCGACCTGTTCGAACTTGCGGCGGGACTTCGCCGACGAGCCTGCCGATGATCTGAAGCGGAGGTCGTGGGCGCGCGCCCGCATGTCTTCCGCCTGCGCGCTCGCCCACTCGGCTTTCGTCTTGAACCTGGGGCGCCTACCTGCCATCCCGCCCACTCTGCCCGCGCGCCGTCTCACGTGCCGCGCCGTTTGCCACGGCTGCCAACTAGCGGCGCTTCTTTCCTCGCCGCCGTCGATTCTCTTTCCGCTGGAGCTCGATCATCTCTTCCGGCGTCGGCGGCGGACCATAGTCCGGCCGCGGCGCGACCGGCCGGGCGACAGCCGGTACCGGCGGTGCCTGCGGCACATCAGGTCCGACGGGTTCACCGGTTGCGGTCCGTGGCCTCGGTATAGCGGCCACCTCCTGACGCAGGCGGGCCAGGTTTGCCCACAGCCACCGGTCGACCATCTTCTTCCCGAACTCCGCCGTCGGGGCTTTGCCTCCGACACTCTTTCGCCGAATGCCCCAGTGCCGATTCACGTACACCAGCCAGCCGGTACCAACCGCCACGGGAGTGACCTGCGCGATGTCGCAATGGTCCATACGCAACCAGTGGTGCTTGAAGAAAGCGTCGTACCGCCAGGTAACGTCGGGCGGCAGGCTGGAGGGCCATGGGATAGGCATGTGATCAGCCTACGGCCGACCTCGCCAACCCGAAAGGTGAAACCCTGAATTGGCCGTCTCAATCTTTGAGATGGCCGGGCGTATAGTCCGCCCCATGACCATCCACTCCGACGCCTGGCCGGCGTTCGTCGCCGAGATCCCGGCCATCAAGTCCGCCGACCTGCAAGGCGACGCCCTGTGGGATCGTATCGAGCGAGCGTGGGCACCCCTGTTCGAAGGCGTGTGCGAATCGGACGGCGCGCGGCTCTACGAAGATGCGATGCATCGCCTCGCCGCCGCTGGCGCCATCCCCCGAGACTGGCTCCTGGGAATCTGACCATGTGCTACAGCGCGATGATCCAGGCCGACTACGACAAGTTCTGCCGCCAGAACGGCGCGATCATGAGTTTCGAGGATTTCGCGCTCAACGTCTGGAGCGCGCCGGACCGTCATAAGAAGCGGGAGCAGCGTCGGAAGATGCCCAAGGCGGTCGAGGATTGGTTCCTGCGCCCGCAGCCCGATGGCCTCGGGCAGCAGATCGGCGCGGCCATCCGGGACGAGCGCGCCGCCGAGGTCGCTGCCTGGGCAACGGACCTGGCCGCACAGCACGAGCGCAGGGCACTGAACGAGGCCAAGCTCGAGAAGAAGCCGACGAAAACCGCAGCTGAGGAAGTGCGCAAAGCGAACAAGAAGATCACGCAGATTGAGCGGTGGATTGCCGATGCCGAGCGCGTCCAGCAGCTGCCGCGCGACTTCCGATTTTTCCCGCAGTGGTGGGTGCCGGTGCTGGTCATGGAAGAAGGCCGCCTCGTGCTCAAGCCCATGCGCTACCAGCTGCGCAAGCCCGGCATGCCCGCCTCGTCCGACTGGATAGAGGGTCGCGCACTACCCAACGGCCGCAAGACGCCGCGGCGCCTGAGTGGCACGTACAACGCCAGGCGCGACAACCTCGAGCGCTACTGGAAAGACCAGTTCGGGCGCAAGCACGGTGTCGTGCTGATCGACAGCTTTTTCGAGAACGTCTCGCGGCACCTTGCCGAGGGCCGGGAGCTCGCGCCTGGCGAGCCGGATGTCGGCGTCGAGGTGAAGTTCACACCGGAGCCGCGCGAGCCGATGGTGATCGCCTGCATCTGGGACCACTGGGAAGGGGCGGACGAGGATCCGTTCGATTGCTTCGCCTTCGTCACCGACGATCCGCCGCCCGAAGTCGCGGCGGCCGGCCATGATCGAATCCCGATCCGATTGCCAATGTCGCGCATGATGCCGTGGCTGACTCCGGAGCAGTACACGCGCGAGCAGCTGCATGCGATGCTCGACGAGCGGCCGGAAGCCTTCTACGGGCACGTCATCGAGCGAGAGGCTGCATAACCGAGCCGGCCTCCGCCACCGACAGCGGAGACCGGCCCCACCCCCACACCGTGCCCATTGCGGTGTGAGCCGCCAGGGTGCTCGAGGACCGAGCTGCCAAGCCGGATGAGCACCTAGCTGGCGGCGCAAAAAATTTCGCGCGCTTCTGGTGAAGAGAATTTGAAAAATCGGCCTATGGCGGCACTTCCTCAACAGCCATGGCGCCGCCGAAATACTGCCGCTGGATGTTCTGCGGCCCCGGGAACTCGACGGCGACGCCGTACACCGCTGAACGGTTGAGCAAGGCGGGATCGATGGCCCCGGCGCTGTTCCGGTACTGGGGCACCACGCAGCAGCGCCGCCCGCCAACGATGGCCGCGGCGACCGTTTCCCAGTCGTCGCCGTTCGCCAGGGCACCACCCCGAACGTCTGCCGTGGGCGCCCCGGCGAGCGACCCGGTGAACCGTCGATAGCTCGTCGCCTGGACGGTCGACACCTGCCCTCCCCGGCTGCGGATGTGCGCGCTCGGGTCGACGCGCGCGATGGCCCAGCTTTCGGAAAGCCGTACGGTCACCGCCGGCATGATCACGACCTCACCGATCTCGAACTCGGTCGCGGCCGTCGCCCAGGTGACCCCGCCTGCATTGTTGTAGAGGTTGACCGCCAAGCTGGTGATCGCATCGATGCCCTCGCCCAGGATCAGCCAGCAGCCGATCGAGCCGTCGGCCATGCGGCGAGTCACGCCGGTGTTCCCGCCGCCGAGGGTGTAGGTGTGGGATCCATCCGCCGGCCGCTTGCCGGCGACCATCACCGACACCCCCTCCGGCACGCCCTTGAGCCCCAGGAGCGCGACGACGCGCGGGCGGATGGTGGTACCCAGGGGTGCAGCGATCATGAGCACCTGGGCCGTCGTGGGCGTTCCCGAGAGCCACCGAAGCCGCGTACGGCGCCCTGGCTTCCCGTCGAACATGGCAGTACCGAGATCGGCCGAGAGCCATGCGGCTCCGGTCCCGGTCAGCGTGGGAGCCGACACCGCCGGCATTCCGTATCCGATGAGCATGGTTCAACCCCAGAGCGTAAGGGTGACGTCGCCGGTGGCCGGGTTCCGGGCGACGCCGCGCACGAGAACCTTCTTGCCGGCGGCGAGGCCGAATCGTGGATGGGTGATGCGTCCGACCTGGCCCGGCTTCGGCGCGAAGTCCGGATCGCTCACCCGCCAGTGATATAGCGCGCGCGGGACGGCGTAGATCGCCACGACTCGGTCAATCTCCGCCTGTGCATCCTGCTGGCGCCAGAAGCACGACACGAACGGGTCAGCGCTATCTGCATGCGCGTAGCGCGCGGCCAACGGGCCGGCCGCGTACACCTGGCCCCGCCACAGGCCGGTAAGCTCGTCGCGCCGCGCCTGCGGCAATTCGACGAGATCGGTCACCAGGTCGGACGGGCTCAGTGCCAGCGCGTTCGGGCGATAGGCCATGCGCCGCGTCAGGTTCGGCGCCGTATCCGGGAGGCTCACGACGTCGTCGACGGTGTCGGCACGGTCCAGGTCGAACGCCGGGGCGCCGGCATACGCCTCCGGGGCGATGATGCGGCTGAAGCGCAGCGTGCCGTCGCTGTCCTGCCACCACCACGCCCCGTAGCTGGGGAGGATGGCAGCCAGCGCTTCGCGGACGGTCCTGCCGTCGCCGTCGTAGTAGCCCACTCCGGCGTAGCCAGTGGCCGCGTCGATGGCTGCCGCATCGGCGCTGGACCAGGCCGCCTTCCCGATGGCGCCAAAGATGGCGGTCAGGGCCTGGACCAGGGTCGCGGGTGCAGGGCCGGCGCCGATACTGGAGACGTCGGCCACGACCGGTCCCACCGGCGGGCTGTACATTTCCAGCTGCTGCGCATTCGGCGCTACCTGAAACGTTCCGGCCTCCATGATGTCGCCGCGGTCCATCACCACGGAGACGCTGGCCAGCGGGCGGCCAGCCAGGTAGATCGACGTGCCGTCCGTATTGGTGGGCAGTCCCGGAACGCTGGCCACGGCGCCGATGACGACAGGGATCGACTTCCACGCCAGCGCCGGCAGGTTCGGGAGGAACACCCCGCGGGCGAGCGGTTGATCCAGGTCGTCGTGAGCGTCGCGCAGGACCAGGGTCTTCGCCGACTCTCCCTCCACTTCCACCCGGTCCAGTACGAACCGCGCAACGTCGGTCGCAGCGGCAACGGCGCCGTCGTCGGTGCCCACGCGAACGCGGACTGGCATGCCGCGCAGATCTTCCGCCGCGAAGCCGTCGAGCGCGCCGTCGGCATCCACTACCCGGCAAGACGCACCGCTGGCGTTGGCGGGCATGTCGCCGCCCCAGGGCCAGAAACCCAGATCGGCGACGGTCGTGATGCCGTCCAGGATGACGCCCTCGTAGCGCGCGTGTGCCGGCGCGTCAGTGCCCGCGCTCAGGTAGTCGAGATCCGCGAGCCGCGTCGAGCTGGCGGGCAATGCGCCAGCGGGCCAGCCAGCCGCGGCGGCCGGGCTGCGCGCTTGCCACTGGCCGGCATTCACCGCGCAGGACAGCCCGCCGGCTTGCGTCGTCGCCAGGCGAACCGCGAACACCAGGGGAGCGGCCAGTGCGAAGGTGCCGGTCCAGACCTGGGCGCCGTTGAGGTAGAGGGTGAACGTGTTGGGGGTTCCGACCTGCACTCGGATCCCGACGATGTCGCCCTTGTCGGCCAGCGGCAGGCCGCTCGCGACGATGCCGGCAGGGGTCGCCACTTCGCCCAGGCGCAGGCGCCAGCCGATTCCCGCATAGGTCACGTCCTGATTGACCGGAGCGGACTGGGCGGTGATGCCAATCACTGCGGCCAGCGAGTCGTCGCCCCAGAAGGTGAACTCGACGCCCCGCGTGCCGCTGCTGATCGCGACGTCGCTGCGGGCGATGCGCGCGACACCGCTCGCCGCCGCATTGGTGGTCAGCAGGAGCCCGCCCGCATCGACGGACAGTTGGGGTCCAAGGGGGGAAACGGCGAAGCGCCCGAATACCGTCGGCATCGTCAGAGCACCTGATCCAGGTCGACGTCGAGGCTCGCCTTGGCGATCGTGATCGCCCGGCGGATGTCGTTCGAGCGCACCAGGTCGCCGTCCCACGGAATCAGCGTGGTCGCGTCCATGTCCGGATTCTCCGACGGAGGATCCGGCGGCGGCGCCATCGTCAGCTGCTCACCAAGAACCAGCATGAGGCATTCGCGCACGATGGCGGGGACGCCCAGCGTGTCCTGCTGGTACTGGCTGGCCGCGTGCTTGAAGTCGACGAACGCCTTGTGCCGACCCTGCGCGTCAACGATCGGTTGCATGAACTCGTCGACCCACGTCGCCGTTACCTGGATGCTCGGGCACAGGCTCTCCTGAATCGCCTTGACGCGCTGCTGCACGAGAACCAGCTCGCCGCCCGACTGGTCGGATGGATCCGGATCACCATTCGGCAGCAGGCGCTGGACCAGCTGGACGATCAGTCCATCGGTGGGCGTCAGGTCAGGGCGTTTCGTGTAGGCCATCGTCGGTGCCAAAAGTGCTGTGAACGTCAAAGGCCAGGATCCATCTTGATGTTGTGGTGCGCCATGTAGGCCCCGCGGCGGCCGCCGGCAAGAAAGCACGCGTTCTCGACGGTGATATGGATGACCACCTTCGCGCCGACGTGCGTGACGCCCACGACGCGACTGAACTCGTCGATCCAGAGCCACCGGTGCCGCACCATCCAGCCGGCCGGCAGCAGGGTCAGCCAGCGCCACCGCAGGCGCGCGCTCGGCAGGTGATGTCCCAGCACGTCGGGCGCGAGCATCAGGCCGCGCTCGCGGGTAGGCAGCGGCGCGGACGTGGAGCAATCGAGCCAAACGCCATTTGCCAACTGCACCCGGACGCAGTCCGTCCGCTTTCGCTCGGCCTGCGAAACTCGGCCGGTGCGGCGTTCGAACGTGAAGGGATTGATCAGGTGCATCAGGCTGTGGCGCCGCACCTCGCCCGCGCGCCGGCCGCAGGGCAAATGCGATTCCTCGACGACGCACGGCGGCCCGCCTCCCCCGCCTCCGGATCCACTGGTCGGGAAGGTGACCGACAGCGAGCCCACGTAGAGCCGAGAGCGGGAGTTCTGGGTCTGGTTGAGATCCGTGGTGATGCCGAGCGTCCGGCTGCCGCCTGCCCACGTGTCGTCGTCGTAGTACAGGTGGTACTTCACCGTCGTGCCGCCGGTACCGGTCACGCTTCCGCTGCTGGCGCTGTACGCCTTGTCGCTGCCCATCGAGCGCAGGGTCATCGCGCTCACGGAGATCGTTGCGCTCGCCGGGCTCCCCGCGGTGGCCGTGTAGGTGATCGTCGCCCCGGTGAGCCACATGGCGCCCATGTTGGCGAAACCGCCGGGCGGGAAATTGTAGGCACCGCCGGCCTGCTGCCCTGAGCCGTTGATGCGCATGCCGTTGCGCCACTTGCCGCCGGAGTAGTAGGCGTCCTCGATGCCATAGCGCACGTACTGCGCGCCATCGGTCAGGTCGGTATCCAGGGAGTAGGCCCGGATCAGCGAAACCGACTTGAAGTCGGTGCGCAGGATGACCGTGTTGTTGTGGGTGTAGGTGGCGCCGGACTGGTTGCGGACGTAGGTGTCGAAGTAAATGTGCGCGAAGCGCGCGCCGGCCGGTGCGACCAAGGTGACAGGAGCCGACATCGCGGCGGCGCGGTTGCGCGTCCACTGGAACGGGGGTTCGATGCGCGTGCCGTCGGCTTCGTAGAAGTAGACGAAGATACGGGACTGGACCGTGATGCCGGCGGACGGGTTCGAACCGTTGTAGGCTACATCGATTTCCGGCACCAACACGTAGGTCGCGCCAGCTTCCACCGGAATCGGCTGAATCGTGCGCACCTGGGGCGCTACGATCGCGGTATTGACGATCGGGTTGTTGCCCACCTCGCAACGGATAGCACCGCTGGACAGGCGGTTTACCGCCGTCGCGGGATAGCTTTCTTCGCCGCGCACCACGATCCAGTTGTCGGTGCATTCCGCGTTGGTTCCCAGCACACCAACCGGCGTGCCCGTCACGTTGGAGGTGAATGTCGGATTGGGAATCAGGTTGGCACCGGCCGCCATGACAGCCGCCAGCGCACGCGCTTTCCCTGCGATGGCGTTGAGCAGCGACTGGCGCGCGTTGTAGAGCGCCGTCCAGGTGTTATTCCATGTGCCGCGGACGATGTTGGTCGTGCCGGTTACGTTGGTCCAGGCGTAAGAAGCATCCAGGACGCCCACCGTGGTGCGCAGGTAGGTCTTCAGCGCGGTGACCGCGTTGTCGTAGGCGGCTTTCTCGGCGGCCAGGCCGTAAGCCGTACCTTGTGCGTCGATTCCGACCTGCTCGGTGGTGACCTCCTCGTATTCCCGCTTGGCAGTGACTTTCTCGTTGGCGGTAAGCTTGCCATCGTTGGCAATGTCGCTTAGCTGGGCGAGGGATGCTGTTGCGTCGGCAGCTGCGGCCGTGGCGATGTCGACGGCGCGGTCGGCCTGCTGCGTGCTCTGGCCCGGTACGAATGGCGATGGCGTGAGCGAGCTGCCGATCTGGGGCTCGATCATCAAACCGTCGATGTAGACATCGCGACCAGCAACACCGCTCCGGTTGAAGTAGAACAGCAGCACGGCGCCATCGGCGACGGCACTGGTCATGTCGATGGAAGCTGAGTACCGGGCCCGCGAAGTCGTCAGAGCCAGCGTAGAAGCGGCCCGAATGTTGCCGTCCGCATCCTTCAGGGTCATGCGCACTTGGTGGCCGGCGACGCTCGCGCGGCCATAGAACGAGACCAGGTAACGCCCTGGCGCCAACGGGGTGTTGTAGTCGGTCCCGGACGTGCCGAAGTAGGCGAAATTGTTGTTGGCGTTGGTGTCGGTGGTGGTCACCTTCAGGGACCGACCGGCAATCGCACCCGAGTCGGCCACTGCGTACACCAGGCCGCCGGGCGCGGAGGCCACGGGCGGGAAGGTGGCGGCCGTCAGCTGCTGGGTCGCCTTGTATCGGGCGTACTCGTCGCCGAGCAGGTTGTATCCGCTACCGCCGCCGTACAGGTCGGCCGGCGCGACCGGCGTCTGCATGACCCAGGGCGACCAGGCGGAAGCGATGCCTCGCAGCACTGCGCGCACGCGCCAGTGGGTGGTGGTGGACTCGCTGGCGTTGTAGACCCGGTCCGTGCCGGTATAGACGCTCGCCGAGGCGCCGGGTACACCCGCGTTGTCGACGGCACGCTCCAACTCGTACTGGACGCCCTTCGTGGTCACCGATAGCCACGTCAGCCGAATCCCGCCGATTTGTGGCGATGCCGCCAGGCCCAGCGGGACCGGCGGCGGCGGTGATTGCCAGGTCGACGGCACCCACGAGCCATACACTGGCGCTGCGGGCGTAGTTGCCGGGAGGCTGCTCGGAGCGACTTCCAGGAGGAGAATGCGACGGGCCATGATCAGGCGTTCAACCGGCCCAGGCGTTCCACAACCCGATCCATGTCGGCCCTGCCGCCGCCGTCCGCGATGCGATAGAGCACGTCGCGGATCTGGGTCAGCAGCTCGTTTCCGCCATTCGCTCCGCCGCTGCCGCCCGTTCCGGAATTGACCGGACCGTTCCCACCAGTGGTCGGAGTCTTCGGCTGGCCTCCCGTCGGCAGCGGAGCAGTGGCGCCGCTCGCGCGCGCAAAGAGCGCCCGAGCGATGTTGTCCGGCAGCGCGCCTATGATGTCTGCGAGGTCGCCCATCGTCGTCCCGTCGTCCATGGTCAGATCTGGCGACCCCATGCCGCCGATCATCCCCTTCACCCGGTCATAGAGGTCGTTGTAGTCCCGACCGGACGCGTACAGGTTGCGGCCGAACCCAAGCACGGACTGCGAAAGCGAACTCGCCGCGGACACGTCACCGGCCGCGACCGCGGCCTGAAGCTGCTTCATGCTCTCTGCCAGCTTCTCCCGGTCATTCAGGGGCGAATACTGGGAGACCGCCAGGTCGCCGAGCAGAGCATTCCGCTCACGCTCGATCTGTTCCTGAAGTCGCCCCATCTTGACCGCACGCAGTTCCTCGATCTTTGCCAGGTCCTCGGCGCTCGCGCCGGCCAGCCCGAGGGCTTTCGCATACTCGTTTACCGCCTTGACCTGCTGGCGGTAGGTCATCTCGATGTCGAGTGCCGCCCGTTGCGCATCGCTGAGTCCTGCGGTCATCAGTTCGGCGCGGACGTCGGTCATCAGGGAGCTGTAGTTGCCGAGCAGCCCCATCACCCGTTCCATTTCTTCCTGGAGCGTGGTGCCATTCTTCTCGGCAAGCTCCATGAAGTATTCGACACCCTTCGTGACGTTGCCGAGCTCCCAGGAAGTCAGTGCCCGTCCCAGGTCTTCGGCGCTCCCGGTGACCAGGTTGATCGTCGCGGACAGCGTGGTCATCACCTCCGTCGCGTTGAACCCATCGTCGAGCAGGTGGCCGAACCCCAGCGTCCGAACTGCCTGGCCGGTCAGGTTGCCGACCATGTCGTCGATCGCCTTCTCGATCTGCTGGCGGGCCTTCTCGGGGTCGCTGTCGAGCTGAAGCTTGCCGATGCTGACCTTGACGTTCTTCAGTTGCTCGCTGACGTCGACGCCGAGTTGCTTGGCAAGGGTCTCCACGCCCTTCCCAACGCTGTCCACGGCCATGTCGAACGCGCGATCCACTTCCGGCTGGATGGCTCCCCATTGCGTCCAGCGCTTGTCGCTGCGGAACCAGCCGCCCTTTTGCTTCACGTCCGCCCAGCTGCTGCCGTCGAACCCGCCGAAGCCGTAGGTGCCCGCGATGCCGGAACCTTGCACCTTCGGCGCGCTGCGCCCGAAGGCTTTGCCGAGCAGCGACGAGCCGGAGAAGATGGCCGCGGTCTTGTCGCTCATGCCCAGCATGCGGCCAATCTTGTCCAGGGACATGCTGTCCAACATCAGCGGCGTCGCGAGACCCCCCGTCATCAGGTTCCCGCGCAGGAGGAGGTCGCTCTTGTCCTGATACTGGAGGCCGAAACCATCCTTGTAGGCGGAGCCGGCCATCTTCATTCCGGCCATGATCAAGGCGGCCCAGGGCATGAAGCTCGCCACTGAGCCCAAAGCGCCTGCGGCGCCTGACGCTGCGCCCGCGCCCGCGCCGGCACCACTGGCACCCGCGCCCCAGAAGCTGCCGACGCTGTTCCCGAAGTTGAACAGACTTCCGGCGCCACTCACCGCCTGCTTAGCCCACAGACTTCCGGCGCCAACGCTGGACGCACCACCGCCACCACCGAACAAACTGGCGATCGACGAGATCCAGCCGCCATTCCCTCCACCGAACACGCTCGCCCAATTGCCCGCTCCCTGGCCGGCCGCGCTGAAGCCGTTGCCATTGAACAGGCCCATCAGCGAGTTCCAGATACCGCCGCCCCCCTGACCGCTCATCCCATCCAGAATTCGGGTCTGGATCGGGATCACGATCTTCTGCTGCAAGAGCTGCCGAATCAGGTCCGCGACTCCGCGCTTCGCGATGTCTTTCAGGTCATCCCAGAAACCGTCGAAGTCCCGCGCACCATCGGCGATGAAGTCGCTGAATGCCGTGGCGGCGTCCTCGATGCCACCGACGAAGATGCCGGCCCATTGCTCGGCCATGGCCGCAGCCTCTTCGACCTGTACGGACCAATCGGCGAAAGCGCGCGCCTCCGCAAGCAGCTTCTGCTGCATGTCCGGCGAATCGCGCAGCTCGATGTTCCCCGCTTCGATTGCGTCAGTGATCGCCCGACGCATGTCGTTTTCGTTCTGCAACTGGCGCTGGTACCGGTCGCGCGCCGGACCGATCATGCCCAGCAGACGCAGCTCGCCACTCATGGTGTCCAGGAGCGCCTGGGGCGCCCGCTGCTGCTTTTCCAGCTCGACACGACGCTTTTCCAGCTCGGCGGCGGAAGCCTTCAGCATTGCCTGCTCAGCGGCGAGAGACATGTTCCCGGCTTCAACTTCTTTCCGCCATTCCTTGGCCTGCTGGTCAGCGCGCGCCACGGCCTCGGCGTATGGCCCGTTCAGCGCGGCAGCGGCGATCTCCGCCTGAGCGGCGTAGCGAGCCAGGGATTCGGCCCGCTGCTTCGCGTCGCGTTCCTCTTCCTTGGCGCGTGCAGCGGCATCCTTCCGAGCCTTCTCGGCTCTGCCTTCCTCGTCACTGAAGTAGGAGGCTAGCGCGCGCTCGTACGCACCCTTATCTGGGCCGTCCGTCATATTCATTGCGGCGCCGCCTCGGCGCGAGCTTCCGGACCGTCTCCGTTGATTCACGGGACGGTCGTCGGTCGACTCACTGCCATAGGCCCCAGGATGTGCGAGGCGCGCCTGTTCCTCGCCGAGATAGAAGAGATCCGAGCCCTGCCCCGCGACCTCCCATCCTCGCTTGACCTTGTCCCAGTTCAGGGTGAGCAAACCTTCAAGCGATTCGTGTAGGCCGACCACCGACATCGAGACGCCCTGGATCACATCGTCGATGGCTTTGAAGAGGGGTGCGACGAAGTCGACAGCGCCGCCCAGCACTTCGAAGGTGCCCTTAATCGTGTTCGTAACCTCTGCGACGCGCTCTCCGTCCTTGACGAAGTCAGTGAATCCCTCGGTCAACTGGGTCATCGCCGGAAGCATGTCCGCAGCGATCTGGAGATACAGCCCCTCCATGGCGAGGGTCATTTCGTCAGTACGGTCGCGGAACTTAGCCGCGGCCGCGGCGGTGTCCGAATCGATGATGCCGCCGAGCTCGCGCGCCCGGGCGCCCATCTGTTCCAGGCCAGACGATCCCAGGTTCAGGAACTCGAGCATCTCGGAGCCGCTCTTGCCGAACAGCTCCATCGCCGTCGCGGATTCGAGGGTCTCGTTCGTGAGGCCCTTAAACCGGTCCATCACCTCCGGCAGCACGCTCTGTGCCTGGCGCAGGCGGCCGGTCGCGTCGACGACCTCAATGCCGAGTGTCTTGAACAGCTTCGCCTGCTTGCTGTTCGGATCCTGTGCATCGGCCAGGTTCTTCGAGAACTTCGCCAGAGACCCGGTCAGGGCATCAAGGTTCGATCCGGTCAGCTGGGCGGCGTAGCGGTACTCGGATAGCTTCTCGGTGCTGATCCCCAGCCGCGCGCTCAGCTCGTCGACTTTGTCGGCCGCACTGATCGCTCCCTGGAAGCCTTGCCACGCCTGAGCGATGCTGTAGGACAGGCCGGCCACGGCGGCTAGTTCCTTTGCTACACCGATCGCGGCGCCCTGCATGGCGCGCTGAATCTGCTTTGCACCCTTCTCGGCGATTCGGGCGGCACGCCCCATGTCGGTCTCGAGGCTGCCCGTCTTGAGCAGCATGTCGATCGTCAGTTGGCCGAGCGAACGAACGGTCATGGGTCACCAAAAGAGATAACCCCGCCGGGGCGGGGTGGGTTCAGAGAAATGCGTCGAACACGGACTGGGCGACGTCGTCAGGATGCGGCGGAACCAGCGCTTCGAAGACGTCATCGAAGCTCTCGCTCGTCTTCGCCCAGCCGTACTTCGCCGTGTAGAACGCGCCGAGCGCCGCCGGCCGGATATGCAGGCCGATCGGGTCGATGGGGTTGCGCTGGTGAAACTGCCACCAGCGTCGGAACTCCGCCCGCGTCATGCGCTTGCGGAGTTCCGCCACCGTGCAGCCGAGGTTCAAGGCCAGGACATGCCAGAACCACAGCTCACCCTTTCGGCTTAGGACTTTCCCGCGCGCTCGTCCGAATCAGACTGCTCGCCGGCCCCGTTGACCTCGAAGCAGATCCGCTCGAGGTCGCGCGCGACATTGACCTTCAGGGCAGCCGCCTGCTCGGCGGTCATGACCGGCTTGCCATCGGCGTCGCAGATGCATGCGGCGATCAGGTTGGCGCGGTCGTAGGGGGCGCCGACCTTCTGCCGGAACTCGGCATCGGGCAGCTCGCGGACGAAGACGTCGGCGGACTGCTTGCCCAGCTTGACCGAGCGCTGCTGCAACTCGGACGACGCGAAGGCGCCGGACGCCTGGAGGGCGTCCAAGAGGGACAGGGTCACGACGCTTGCGATGGTGGCGTTCTCGACGCCGGGGGTATTGCGATTGGACATGGCCGTTTTTCCATAGGTGCCCGGACGCGCGAGACGCGCACGGCGAACACGCGGGTTACCCCGTGCGCCCGGGCGTGTAGTTGGGTTCGCCGTTGCGCCCGGTTACGGGGTCTTCTTGGTGATGGTGCGGGGGCCGGTGCCCTGGATGGTCATCGTCCCGCGCCACACGTCGTTGTCGGCCAGGTTGACCGCGAAGTTCGAGATGTAGCCCTTGAACTTGATGTTGTCGACCGTGGTGACGGCAGCGAACGCACCGGAAGCCACGGTGGGGGCCTCCGCCGGCGCGGAGTCGCTGAGCGGCGCCAGGACGAGGAATTCCATGACCTCGCCGGACTGGTACTTGGCCTCGAGCGCTTCATGCGCGGCGGCATCGAAGATGACCTCGATCGTGGTGCTGCCGGTGCTCTTGCGGCCGGCGACGAACTGGTCGAAGTCGTCGTCCCAGCTGGAGACGTCGATCTGCGACGCCTGGCCGTCGGGGACGCCCGCCTGGCGGACGCCGATGATCTTGGTCGCGACAGCCGCCGCGGTGGCGGCGTAAATGGTGGTGTGCTTGGTCTTGGTGCTTGCCATGGTGGTGATCCTTGCGAGGGGCGAAAAAAAGCCCGCGCAAGCGGGCTGGGACTTTCCGGTGCCGCACTGGGGTCAGCGCGTCACGTGGAACTCTGCGTCGAAGGAGTATTCGAATCGCCCGGTTTCGGCGTTCACTCCTCCGGGGTTGTAGGACGTCACGTTGCCGACGCGCTCGATGGCGGCGCGCACGGCCGTGGCGGCGGCGATGAAGCTGGTCTGGTCGTCGGCCACGATGTCGACTTGGCCGGCGAAGTGGTCGTGCGGGGGCGGCCCGTCGAAGACGTTCTCCGGACTTCCGCCGGCCAGGTGCCAAACGACGTACGGTCGCGCCGTGTTCTCTTCGGCCAGGCCAAAGAAGCAGCGCGGGGGATCGCCGAGGACAGCCGTGCATTCGGGGTCGGCGGCCACGAGGGCATAGATCGGGGGGAACACTCAGGGCCTCCGGAGCTTACGTGTGATGCGGTCCAGCGACCGGCGCAGGTCGTCGGCGAACTGGTCGATCACCGGCTCGGCCAGCTTGCGCAGCGAGCGACGGAAGAACGCGAGCGGCGGGATGTTCCTGGACGGCACCCCGAATTCCTGGAAGCGCCAATAGAAAGCGTTCGAGGGCTTCTCGTACGTCTTGCCTACCCGGCCCTTCCCACGGTTGCGGCGGGTGTTCGCGTATCGCGCCCGGGCCCCGCCCTTGACTCCGACCGAGTAGAGTTCGCTGCCACCGTACGCCTGGGGCCGTGGGCTCCGCAGCGTGACGATCTGGCTCTTCAGGAAACCGGTACGCTCCGGCGCATTGGCCCGCACTTCGTCGCGCATGCGACGGGCGCCCCGTGCCAGCGCCGTACGCGCCGGCCCGCCGTTCTTGGACACAATCTCCGGGGGTAGACGCCGCATGGCGTCCAGCAGCCCGTCCAGGCCCTGCACGCGCACGCTACTGTCCATCGGTCACGCCCTTGCTCACCATCAGCGTTAGGTGCTTCCGCGCCGTCGGGTCGGGCAGCACGGCCGCGATTGCGTACAGCTCGCCGTCGAAGAGAACCCGCATGGTGTCCTTCACGCCAGGGAGCCAGCGGATCTCGATGCGCGCCGTGACTTCGGACTGCTTCTCGCCGGCCGCTATGAAGTCGCGCCCGGAGAGGGGGACGACCTGGGCGGGGATATCGGCCCCCTGCCCCGCCTCTGGTTCCCAATCAGCCCATGCGCCGGGGATTGGACCCAGCGGGCCGCTCGTTGCATGGCCCTTCTCTTGAAGCCGGATGCGGTGGCGATACTTGCCGGCGCTCACGGCCTCACCTGCTTGAACGGGAAGAGCAGCGCGTCGACGGTTGGGTTCGACGCAACTGACTTCCCGACGATGGTCGACTCCCGATTCTCGAACAGGTCGGCCACGCGGAGCAGGATCGCCGAGCGGATCGCCGCCGGCACCTTGTCCCCCGTACTGCCGTATCCAGCCTTGAAGCGCACACGCACGGCGAGCGGCTGTGCACGGGTGGCCGGCCAGCGCGTACCGTGGACTGGCATCGCGAAGCCGTGCTCGCCTGGCTCGACGGTGTAAGCAGCTGGCGCCAGCGTCTGCTCTGCGCCCTCCGGGTCGATGTATTTCACCGACTCGACGGACAGCAGCGGCGGCAGCGGCAGGCACAGGGCGGACGACGGAAACGTATCAATTGCCAGCTCCCATTCCTGCTCGACCAGGGCGCGGCCCAGCTCTCCGCCGTAGCCGTCCAGGCCGGACACGACGCCGGCAATCATCGCCTCGAGTCGTGCGTCGTGGCTGGTGCCGTACAGGTCAGCCTGCGCCCGCGCCTCGGCCGTGGTCACGACCTGGGCGTTCGGGGCGGTGGTGAGGCGTAGACGCATGGGGTTGCTCCAGAAGACTCACGAAAGGGGCCGGAAACCCGGCCCCTGCGATCAGGCTTCGAGGGTTGCTTCGCCGTCGCCACCCTTCGCCAAGGCTTCGGCATAGGCCACAGCGGCGGGATTCGCGTCCAGCGACTCGGCGTAAGCCTTCAACTCAGCTGGGGTTACGGAGACGACTTCGTTCGGGTGGTGACCGCCGAAGGCGACCAGGACGCGTGCCTTTACCTTCTTGGCGTTGGGTGGTGGCGGGCCATTGCCATTCGCGGCCTGCGCCTCGGCTTCGGCCTTCATCGCATCGACCGTGGCGCTCAGCAGCTCGTCGCGCTTGCCCTCGTCGAGCGCGTTCCAGTCCTCCGCGGACAGGCCCGACTCTTTGTGGGCACGAGCGACAAGCGTGCCCAGCTGGACTTCGATACCGGCTGCCAGTGCGATCACCGCCGCCAGCGTGTTCGAGCCGTGGAGGATGGTCTGCGCACCCTGGCCCTGATTGTTGTTCCTCGACATCGTTGCACCTCTTCACAGAAGAGCGCCCGGAGACCCGGGCGCGTGTTGGAGATCTACCGTGGCGCTGCGATCAGGTCGCGGAGTTCTGGTAGTACTTCACCGTGGCTCCGCTCACGTCGAGCAGGTTGCCGCCCTCGCGCGAGAACGCGAGGAAGCCGACCTGGCCCTTCTTCGCGTAGGCCGAGTCCGTGAAGCGATGAAGGGTCGCGGCGAGCACCTGGCGGATACGGTAGTTCTTCAGGTTGCCGAACAGGATCGACTTGGCGTTGGCAGCCATCGCGGCCACGTCCTGATTGATCTGGATCTTGCGGTCGAGCAGCGTGGCCGGGGCGCCGCCCGGGGCGCCGGTCGCGTAGCCGGGGACAAAGATCGGGCGGCCCTCGGTGTCCTTGATCTTGCGGATCACCTTCAGGCTGCTGTCGTTCATCATCCAACCCACGCCCGGGGCCTTGCGGTACGCCGGATCGATCGAGTGCTCCAGGTCGACCAAGTCGTCGTACGTCACCGTGAGCGTCTGGCCGGTGGTGCCAGCCTTGCCCAGCGACGCCGCGGTCACGATGCCGCGCGGCTGGCCCGTGCCGGTGCCGACGGTGAACATGCGGTTCTTGATCCGTCCGTTGCGCTCGCCCAGCAGGGCCCACACCACGGACTCGATATCAATCGAGCTGTCCTGCAACAGTTCAATCGGAACCGTCACGACCTTCGAGCTGAACTTGAAGGTGTTCAGCGACACGGTACCGAAGCTCGGATCCTGATCGTTCGCGGCGGTGTTCTCCGGGACGATCTCGCCTTCGTTGCCGGTGTCGTCCATCGTCGGCCAGCTCATCGCCTCGCCCTTCGCGGTCGAGAAGACGGTGGACGACTCGTACATGCCGCCGAATTCCTTCTGTGCCTTCAGCAGCTCGGCAGCGACGGTCGGGTCGACGGTGTAGCCACCCTCGGCCGGAGTGGTGGTGCTGGTTGCGGCCCGCACGGATTCCCAATCCGCCGCGTTCAGGGCGTTGTCGCCACCGCGCAGCCACTTGCTGAGCAGCGGGTTGCGGTTGCCCGGCTGGCCGTCCTGGATCTTTCCGCCGGCATCCTGGAAGGTCTTTTCGGCCGAAGCGTCGAGCAGGCGCTGTTCGCGATCCAGCGCGGCGTCGATTCGCTCGATCTGCTCCAGGTTCTCGTCGTACTTCTTCTGGTGCTCGGCGTTCCAGGTCGACGGACCATTCTGGTCGAGCACGTTGCGGACTTCTTTCGCCAGCGCGTTGCGGCGCTCCCGCATGGCTTGGATGGACTCACCCATTGGGGTATCTCCTGAGGGGTTGGAAATGAAAAGGCCGCCGAATGGCGGCCCTGTTACTGCGTGCGGGAGCGATCCCTACACAGAACGACTCACGCTGCCGCCGGCTGTGCCAGCAGGCGGAAGCGGCGCTCGAGCGAGGCACGGACGGCCTCGGGATCGGGCTGGGGTTTTTCTTCGGGCTTGGGCGCGTTCGCGTATGCGGACAGATCCCACTCGGCCAGGTTCTTCGTGCCGGAGACGACCTCGACGACCTCGTCGGCGAAGCCGCGCTCTTTGGCCTGCTCGGCCGTCATCCACGTCTCGGCGTCCATCCATCCGACAATTTCCGAGCGCTCGCGGCCGGTCCGCGCGACGTAGTCGTCCGCGATGTCGTTGTCGACGCCTTCGAGAATGTCGGCGGTGTCGCGGAGGTCGGCCTTGTTGCCGATCGCCAGCGTCCATGCGTTGTGGATCATGAAGCGGCCACCCTTCACAATCTTGATCTCGTCGCACGCCATGCAGATATCGGTCGCGGCGCTCGCCGCCATGCCGTCGATATGGCCGATCACCTTGGCGCTGTGTTGCTTGATCGCCGCCATCATCGCGCGGGCGTCGAACACGTCGCCGCCGGGCGAGTTGATCCGCAGATGGATCACCTTCGCGTCGATGGCGGCAAGGGCGCTCGCGAAGCTCTGCGCGTCCACGTCGCCCCAATAGCCGCCGATGACGCCATAGACGTACACGGTCGCCTCGTCGGCCTTCTCGTTCACGACGCGGAAGTCGCGCGGCTTGGTTGCGTTGTCGAGGATCAAGCGCGCCAGGTTGCCGATCTTATTCTTGTGCATCATCGTCGCCCTCCTGGGGCTTGGTGTTGTCGTCGGTGGGGTCGTCCTCGTCGGACGACGGCGGCTCTTCCTTCGGCGGGCCACCGGCCTTCATGACCTTGCCGAACTCGCCGCCCATGGGCGGCAGGTTCTTGATTCGGCGAACTTCGTCGACGGCCATGTAGCCCTGTGAGCCGGGGCCGCCGAGCGCCTTGGCGAAGTACTCCGCTTGGGCCTTCGCATCGCCCTCAAGGAAGCCGTCCACGTTGTGCTCGACGAAATGTCGAGAGGTCCGGAACAGCTTTCGATTCAGCTCGTGATCGACGCGGGTAATGTGCGGCTTCAGGGTGTACTTCACGAAACCGATACCAAGGCTCTCGACGCCGGTCCCGAAGCTGGTCTGCTTTTCGGTTTCACCGATCAGGAACGGAGGCACGCCGAAGGCTCGCGCAATGTCGATTACCTGCCACTTGCGCGTCTCGATCAGCTGCGCGTCGACGGCCGACATGGTCAGCTCTTTCACGTCCAGCCCTTCCGTCAGGATGAGCGGGATTCGGTTGTCGGAGTAGTCCCGGTACTTCTCATTCCAGGCGTGCAGGAACTCGCCCTGCATCTTCGGCGTCATGGACTTGGCCGACGTGATCGCGATCTCGGGCTTACCGCCGGAAGAGAAGAAATTCCCGGCCATGTCGTCACCCTTGATCGCGATGCCGATGCCGTTCCGCGCCCCCCACTGGATCACGGACATGGAATGCACTCCGTTGAAGCCGAAGCCGGGGAAGTGCAGCACGTCGTCTTGATCGGCGCCGAACGTGCCCTCGTCGGACTGAAAGTAGTATTTCAGCCGGCCGGGATCGCGCGGGCTCTGCTTCACCAACTCCCAGCGCACCTTAGACCGCGCCCAGGGCACGATCGCAGTCACGACGCCCGCCCGATTCCGCAGCAGGTACGCGATCGCGTCGCCGCGCAGCAATACCTGCAACTGGGCGAACTCTCGCCAGGCCGATGCGCTCCACGTGGCGCAGGGCTGTTCATTGAGCATCCACCAGTAGTCATGCTCCACGCGCTGCCGTCCTTCGACGCCCCGTTGGTAGACGGGAATCGGGAGACCAGCGATGGCACCAGAGATCAGGCGAGTGCAGGCGTAGACCGCCGACACGCGCATGGCCGTGCTTTCGTTCACCACCGCGCCGGCTACCGTACTGAACGGGTCGCGGAAGATCTGCGCCATGCCCTCTCGGTCGGACGACAGGGTCGTCGCTTCGCCCTCCGCACGCACCGACGCGCGAGCGGCGTGATCGAGAGCGACGACTACGGACAGGCGTTCGCGGGCCATCTGAGCGGAATTGGACATCAGAGCACCACGAATCCTTGGGAATGTTCTTCGCTCTCCGCTGGCGATAGGCCAACACCTATCGCCATCAAGAGAGCAGCCATGTCGTCGACCTTGTCCGCGGACTTCTTCTTGTCCGGGGCCGTGTTTAGGTTCTGGTCGGTCTTGGCGACCATGTTGGATGCGGCCCACTCGAGCACCGGGTCGCCGTCATGCACAAGCTTCCGAGACCGATAGAGCCGCTCGAGCTCTTTCATGGCCGGGTGGTAGGACTTCGTCCCCTGGACGAACTCCACCAGCGGATGACCGTCCTCGATTAGGCGATTCGCCAGCTCTTGCGCGTTCCACCGGTCATAGGCGACGGCGCTCGGCTTGAATCGCTCTATATCCTCTCGGATAGCCGCCTCTACCACGTTGTAGTCGGTGACCTCACCCTCAGTGAGCGTCAGGTGGCCCGCCGCCACCCAGCCCGCGTACGGAACGGTTCCCCGTGCCGTACGCTGCGCCACCGCATTCTCCGGCACCCAGCGGCGACCCCAGGTGACCCGAAGGTCACCAACCTCCCACACCAGCCGCCACGCGACCATGTCCGTCGTCGACGCCAAGTCGAGCGCCGCGGTGCAGGGGTACTTCTCCAGTTCGTCCAGGAAGACGTCGCCCTTGCACTTCTTCCATTTCAGCAGGTCGACCCATGCCTGGGCAGAACTGGCCGGCCGGTTCAGGCGCTTGATCTTGAACTCGGCCAACTTGCTCGGCATGGCCTTCGCTTCGACCGCCTCCTTCCGGATCGCGGTCAGAAGGTGAGGGTTGCTGTCGATGAGCGGGTTGGCCTTAACCCAAGCGGCCTCGTCGAACTCGTCGTCGTCGTCGTCCACCGCGAAGAACAGCGCGAGGAAGTGGTCGGCGGAGTTGCCGAACACGCCTTGCAGAAGTTGCTTCGCAAATTGGCGAATCTCGGCCCAGGGGCCGGGATTCGTGTAGCCCTCCGTCGTGGTGTAGAGCCAGAGTGGGCTGCTGCGCGCACCGGCGGCGGAGGTGAGCACATTCAGCAGGTCCGCAGTCTTGTGGGCATGGATCTCGTCCAGCCCAACGTGAGACGGGTTCAGACCGTCCTGCGTGCTCGCCTTGGCGTGAATCGGTTTGAAGCTGCCGCCAGTATCCAACCGGGCGATGGACTTCGCGAAGATCTGGAGGCCGAACGCCTCCCGGAGATCCGAAGTCTTCTCAGCCATCCGCTTCGCGACGTTGAAGATGATTGACGCCTGCGGGAACGTGGTTGCCGCGCTGATCACCTGCGCGCCTGGCTCGTCCTCGCAACACTCGCAGTAGAGCAGAATGGCAGCTGCCAGCGTCGACTTGGCGTTTTTTCGGGCCACCGCGAAGAGCGCCGACGTAAACCGCCGAGTGCCGTCCGGGTTACGAAATCCGAACAGCTGCACCACGAAGAACACATGGGAGGGATGCAGCCGGATTTCCGGTTGCAACGTCCCGTCGGGGTTCTTCCACACGCCCTCGACGTGAGGGAGCTTCTCGATGAAGTCGCACGCGTCGCACGCATGCCACTCGTCGAAGTAGAACGGAGCTCCGCGCTTCTTGGCTCGCTTCAGATCACCGACGAAGCGTTGCGCCGCCAGGCGCATCAGCTTCCCGAACTTCCTCCCCTT
Organism: Pseudoxanthomonas sp. PXM04; assembly: GCF_014851695.1. Taxonomy (NCBI): domain Bacteria; kingdom Pseudomonadati; phylum Pseudomonadota; class Gammaproteobacteria; order Lysobacterales; family Lysobacteraceae; genus Pseudoxanthomonas; species Pseudoxanthomonas sp. PXM04. The sequence continues at coordinate 468,786 of NZ_JACVAG010000001.1, read as the reverse complement.
CTTGTCCGCGATCGCTTCCTGGGCGTAGGCCAGGGCGATTGCGATGTAGTCACGCGGGCCGGCGTCCGTTCCTGGCGAACTTGTTGCCGGTGTCTTCTTCTTTGCCACTGTTGGGCCTCACCTTGCCCTGCGCCACTGGCGTTAACCCGAAGTCGTTCGATAGCGCACGGAGTTGCGCCACCATCGAGGCGACCGGCGCCTCGCCCGCCGCGTACAGCTGCACCACCTTTCCGTGGAGCGCGCACAACTGGCCGAGCGTGGATAGCCCTGCTTCGGTCAGCAGCTTGTTCGCATGGAGGATCGGCGCGAGCCGATTCCATTCCTTGATTGCATGCGCGTTCGGCATCCAGTCCGGGGCGGAAGGAACCTCGTCCACGAGCGGAAGCTCGACGGTCGGAACGGCCGGATCCGGCGCACGGTCTTTCCGGTCGGTCCCAGCGATGACCTTCAGCGATGTAGGCTTGCGTGGGTTTGCCATGACCTACTGACCTGGGCGGCGTACCGCCGAAAAACCAAAAATTCTGAACTGACCGCGCAAATATTTGCCTGGGCGCACGTGTCGCGAATGGGGCGGCTCAGACTTTCGACCCGCCCCTCCCCCGTTCAGCTTTCCCGTTCAGCTTTCCCGTTCAGGTTGCGAGGTCAGACCGCGTTGCCGTCCCAGTCCGTCTCGACGTCCTGGGCGACATGCGCCTCGTTGGCGACGGGCGTCCCGAGCTCTTCGCCCAGTAGCTCAGCGACCGCCGCGACCAGGCCGGCCGTCACCTGCGTCTGCTCGGCGATCGCCAGCACCAGCCGCTGCGCCGTGGCCGCCTGCTGTTCGATTGCCTTGGTCAGGCGCTCGAGGGTTTCCGAATCCGCCATTTTCCCGGCTCGTCTTGTGGCTGTGGCACGGGGCACACATGCTTTGATGGTTGTCGTCGGCGTTGTTGCTGTCGTCGCCGTCGATGTGATCGACCTGATTCGCCGGACGGATGCCGCTCTTCGCGCACTTCGGGCAGCCTCGCCGCCGGCAGCACTCGCACAGCGGGTCGCGCGCCAGCTTGGCCGAACGAATCTTGCGCCAGGCTGCGCTATTCGTTGCGAGGGCGCGGCGGGCCTGCCTGCTTGGCTCGGGTGGTAGGTATCGGCGGACTGGAGTCCGGAACGGGTCGTGTCGGGGTGCGCGCTTCACGGGGCAACCGGACAGGAGCCGCGTTCGTACTGTTCGATGATCCGGTTCCGACCGCGAATGGCTGCGTCGGCCTCGTCGGCGATTCGAACAAGAAAGCCCGCATCCTCAGGCCGAAGTCCGGGTCCGCCTTCAGGACCGCCGGTGCCGGTGCTGGTTGAAAGCACGTCAGCGGTGAGGGCGGCGGTGGCTTCTTGTGCAGCGAGGCGCTGCCGCAGGCGCAGAGCGCCAGTGCGCACAGCATCAGCAATGCGGCTTTCAGTGACCTCAGCATCTTTCCTCTCCTTCTCGTGGGTACGTTCGATTGCGTTGAATGCAGCCACCTGGGCGCGCTGGGCGGCGGCTGCCTTGATGGCGGCATTGGCGGCCAGCCGGGCAACCTCCGCGGTGTCCTGAGCGACTTCAGCCTTGTAATCCGCCAAGTCAGCACGCGGACCGTCGGCGCCGTGATCACGTCCGACCAGGTAGATCACGAGCATGAGTCCGAGGACCGCGCCCCACTTCAGGACGAAACCGGTCGAGTTGACGGATGCCAAGACGCTCATTGGTTGGTTCCTTCACACGTGGCACGCTCCCAGGCGCGCCGTTTCGGAATTCCGGGGCACTGGTTTGCCGCCAGTCGGCAGTCCTTCTTACCGATGTAGACGAATCGGCTGATCTCTGCGCAGGCCGCCTTCCGTTCTCCCGCATTGAGCCGTTTGGCTGCGGTCGACGAACAGAACCGCGCCGTGCCAACGTTGTAGGCGAAGTGGCCCCACGCCTTGATCTCGTGGAACTCAAACTCGCCCTTCACGCACGTTCCCATGCGGGCCAGCATCTTCTGGACGTAGGCGACTTCCAGGCGCTCGCATTCGGCGTCCGTGTAGGTCTTCCCGGGTATTGCGGCCGGACCAGTCACGCCGGCACAAACCGTCCAGAGCCCGCCGAGCTTGTCCCAGTAGGTTGTGTGGACACGCTTTTCCGAGACCTGGAGCGCAGCCACGATCAGCAGCACCACGGCCACTGGCGCGGCAGCGAACCCGACCTTGCCGCCTGTCTTCACGACTGAACGCCCTCGCGCTTCCTGCGAATGAGCCTGGCGACCTTCTCGCCGATCAGGATCAGCGAATAGCCCAGCGCCGCCGCCGCGGCCCACTCCTGCACCGTCCATCCACTCACGGTGGCAAAGACGAAACCGACCGCCGCCGGCAGGTTCACGTTGTCGAATGCGTTGTGCCGCACGGTGGTCCCCTGATTGAAAGGTGCCGGTCACTACCGCTGGATAGCCGCCAGCGCGCGCCCGCCAAGGCGCGCGGCTTGGTGATGCCATCCAAAGGAGTACGTCGATCGTTGTTGGCGGCGTGGCCGGTGCGCGTCACCGCGGACCCTGTTGGCCTTCGCACGGCAGTCAACCGGCGTGAAACGAAGAAGCCCCGGCTTTCGCCAGGGCTTCAGAGACAATTCTTGACACTTTCAGAAAGACTAGGGTCGCGTGTGCAACGCTGTCAACAACTATTTTCGTGTTCGCATTGCGTGCGAATTCGTAACCTTCTGTTACGCGTACAACCGCTGATAGGTCTCGCGCGAGAACTCGAGAACAGCTCGATTTCCTGCTTTGATTCCCTTTCTCATCTCGTCTGGATCCAGCTCCACAACTCGTCTCAAATGTGCCTGCACATCGGGGTTGTTCCAGTCCCAACTCGGAGAACCCAGCACGGTCAGCAAAGCCTCGACCAGATCATAGTAAGTCGCCATGCCGTCCACAGCCCTTTTGCAATCGCCATAGCCTGGAAACTGGAATACTTGGCCCTTCGTCGAGAGTGACCTCAGACGTATGACCGAGGGCTGTGCTTCCTCCATCACGCGACGAAGCTCCTTTGCTTGATCGCCTCCATCCTTCTTTATGTAGGCCACCGCACCAGCTAGTGGACTGTGATTGTATTGGGGCACGTGGCTCGTCATGCCGATCTTAGCAATCTGCACATAAATCAGCGGCGCGAGCATATCCGCTGTGAATTTGTGGGTTGCCTCAATTAGAGAGTCGACGAACTCGACTTCGCGCTTCGCACGGTCTTGACGCTTCCAGTTCTTGAGCGCCGACATCGCAACCAGCAATGTCCCAGCAGCAGCGCCGGTCTTGATGACCTCGAGCCAGTTCACCGACGCCAGCGATTCCAGAGCTGAAAATTCACTTCCCGCCATGGCTACCCTCCGTGTCTTGGGGATAGCTTACCTCTACGCGGCCAGCGCGCGACCGTCGAGCCATTCCATCGCCCGCTCCAGTTCCCGGCGGTACATCCACTTCGACAGCTGCCCGCCGTACTTCTCCTGCACCATGCGCGCCTTGACCGCTTGACTGGCCTGCACCGTGTACTCCGTTCGAACAATCAATTCCCTGAGGGGGGATTGCCTGGCGAGCTGGGAGATGGCCCGATCCAGCCACAAGAGGTGATCGGGTATTCCTTGGTCGAAGGCGATCTCGGGTAGGTCGCATGGCCGGCCCGCGTCGTTGGTTGCGCGCACCGGCTCCGCCGCCCATTGCGGGACGACATGAAGCCCCTTGATCCCCGTCGCCCTCGCCATGAGTCGCCGCCGGTCGGTCCCGTCGCGGCCGGCCAGTGCCTGGAGCGCCTTCTCGGCTGTGCCGGGGGCCATGTCCCTTGCCTGATCTAAGACATGCACCGACCGGTCGGTCCTGCTGTAGCAGTAGCGATTGACGGTCGCCGCGCCCCACGCCTTCAGCGATTCCTTGATGCCTTCAGGCTGCATTCTTGGCCTCCTGTAGCGGCTCGCCATTGACCCGGCGCGGCCGGGTGATTCCGCGCTCCGCCTCGATGGCGTTGAGCCACCGGTGCGCCGTCGAGATATGCCCTCCGAACCGCTCCTGGAACTCCTGGGCGGTCGGGAACGTCTTCCGGCTGTTGATCCACTCGATGACCCGGACGGCCGTGACGATCACCGGGTAACCCTTCGTTTCCATTTCTGCGTCCATCGTCGGCCCCCTTCAGGCCAGCTCAATTCGGATCGGGTAGTGGTGCTCCACGCCCCGCTTCTTGATTCGGAATTCCTTCGTCTCCCGCCCCTTCACATCGACGTAGGCCGGCGGCCGGGTTTCGTCGGCGAAGAAGACCAGGAAGTCGAGGACGTACTTCGTGCCGCACGGAAGATGGATCGGCACCTGGCGCAGGAAGTGCGACACCTCGCCGGCCGCCTTCCGCAGCTTCAGCTGCTCGTAGTACCGGGCCTCCCGCTTGCTGTCGAAGCGGATGCCATCTACGACTGTGATCTCGTTCCCGTACTTCCTGGCCCTGCCCTGCTTCGTCCCGCCGCCGGCCACAGTCTCGACGGCACGGCGCACCGCCTCGCTCACCTCGCCCGAGGCGTTGCGCTGGGCGCGCTCGAACAGGCGCCGCATGCCCTCCGGCATGGACTCGGTCGACGCGTAACGGAGCGCCCCCTTACCCATGGCCCCTCCGGCGCGGGAATGCCTTCCGGCTGAAGGTGTAGGCCGGCGTCGAGCGCGAGCCCGCCAGCGACTTCGCCCGGGCGACGGCATTGGCCGCGGCGATCCGCTTCTCCATCTCCATGATGGTCGTCACCCCTTCCTTCAGCCACGCGGTATGGCGGCCATAGGCCGGGAAAGCCCTCTGGAATGCCCCCAGCGACGCGAACCGCTGGCCCTCGAACTCGTACATCGCTTCCTCAGTCAATCGTCAGTGCCCGTGCGGGCGGTGTGGGTGTGGTTGCGCGCGCGCCAGCCGGACCTGCGCGGCGGTTTGCTTTCCGGCTGATCGGTGACGGCGGGGCGCCAGTCGGCGGACAGGTTGTCGAAGCGGCAGATATCCAGGCGCGAGCGCAGCCGAGCGGTGCCCAGACGGCCGCGGCGGTTCTTGCCGACGATGACCTCAGCTGTCCCCTTGTCGGGGCTGTCGGGGTTGTACTGCTCGTCCCGGTACACGAAGAGCACCACGTCGGCGTCCTGCTCGATCGAGCCCGAGTCGCGCAGGTCCGACAGCACGGGGCGTTTGTTGGGCCGCTTCTCGCAGTCGCGGGAGAGCTGGCTCAGCAGGATCACCGCGACGCCCAGGTTCACCGCCATCAGCTTCAGCAGGCGCGACGCCTCGCCAATGCCGACGTTCTTGTTCTCGGCACCCAGCGTGTCCAGCAGTTGCAGGTAGTCGATGACCACCACGGCCAGGGGCTGGTCGGCGTGCTCGCGCTGGGTCTGGGCGATGATCTGTTGCACCCGGGCGCTGCGTGGGCGGGACAGGACGATCGGCGCGTCCTTCAGGTCGCGCATCGCCGCCGTCAGCTTCGCCCACTCTTCGTCGCTCAGGTCCGCCCGCTCGAGCGAGTCATGCGGGATACGGCCGACGGAGCAGACGGAGCGGCCCATCAGCGATTCGGTCGGCATCTCCAGGGAGTGGATTGCCGCGCGGCGCCGCTGGACGATGGCAATGTGCTCGGCGATGCACTGGGCGAGGGTCGACTTGCCCATGCCGGGGCGGCCGGCCAGCACGATCAGGTCGCCGGGCTGCAACCCGTGGATCAGGTTGTCGATCTCCGGGTAGCCGGTCGACAGGCCGGCGATTTCGCCCGGTCCGTTCTCGGCGCGCGCCTGGAGCGTGTCCAACACCCGGCGCAGGACCACCGCCGCCGGCTCCAGTTCGCAGGGCTTGGCCTTCAGCAGGTCGCCCAGCAGCGCCTGGCCGGAGGCGAGGATGTCGGTCGGCTCCCGCCCTTCGGTGTTGAAGGCGTCGCCAACGATCTTCGTGCCGGCGTCGATCAGGCCGCGCAGCAGAGCCTTGTCGCGCACGATGTCGGCATAGCCCCGGACGTTGGCCGCCGACGGCGTCGAGCCGGCCAGCTCGACCAGGTAGGCGCCATTGTCGACGTGCTCACCGGCACCGCGGGCGTTGAACCACTCGCCCAGGGTCACGGCATCGAACGGGCGCTCCTTCTCGGCCATGTACTGGACCGCCCGCCAAATCAGCGCGTGGTCCTTCCGGAAGAAGTCGCGATCGGTCAGGTCTGCCACCCGCAGGTAAGCCTCTTCCGAGAGCATCACCGCGCCCAGCACCGCCCGCTCCGCATCGACGCTGTGCGGCGGCACCCGCAGATGCTCGATAGCGCCGTCCATCACGCGGCCTCCAGTTGCGGGCGGCCAGCGCTGGGCGCAGGATCCAGCCATTCCAAAGGACCTGGGGAGGTCACATGGCTGTGTCGTGTCAGTTTCTTTCGGTCGACTGGGGCAACGTCGCCGATTGGGGGGGCGTAGTTGCGTCTGTGGGCGTCGGTATTGCGGTTGGATTCATGACCAGCCGAACAAACCGGCTCGCGGCAGCGGCTAACCAGACGAACGCGGAACTGGCAAAGCTCGAAGCTCAGCGTGACCAGGCGGCAGCAGCGCTGGCCTCCTCTGAGAAGAGAATCATGCTGGTCAGTATCGAAACGCCGTTGCGTCTCGCTAGCGCGCAAACAACTGTCGTCCTCAAGATGTCGAAGAAGGCAGACTTTCGCGACCGGTTTGCAGATAGCCGCGAGTGCAGAGACGGGGTGGAACGATGGGTCTCCATGGTTCACTCTGTACTTCATGACTCGGCCGAAGATCGCCTCCACGTTCTCGGCGACACCTTGGGCGCTCGACTTGCACGAGCAAGAAGGACGCCCTCGGTTGTTCTTGCAGTCATAGAGCGAGGCAATTCCGGGCACGTATCTCGCGAGGTCCTGCTTGAAGGCGCAAACTTGGTCGTTGCGGAGATAGCCGATCTGGACGAAGACCTCACCCAACTTCTGGCCGCAAGCCATGCAGCGATGCACGAGACTGGCATTGTCCAGCCTGCCCAAAGGTAGCGTGCGCATCAGCCAACCTCCGCGGACGAGCTGGCCTTGTCGAAGACCTTGAGCATCTCGGCCTGTCGGGTCAGGAACTCGAAATCAGGGCGCCAGTTCTCGTGCGGTGCCGCGTACGGCCCGGCGCCGCTGCGGAACGGATCCGCCGCGCACTCGGTGAAGTAGTCGGCCCAGACCTGCCGCGAAATGTGGTCCATGCCGTAGGTCGCCTTGGCGATCTGCCGCAGCAGCGGAATGCACCGCTTGACCTGCTGCTGGCGCTTCTCCCGCCCGACGGTCGGATGCACGGCCGGCAGGTGCCCGTTCGGCTTGCCGAGCTTCTCGTTGAACTCGGCGATGGCGTCGGCCGTGACCTGGGCCAAGCGCTGCTCCTGCTGGGCGCGCTTCTGGCCGAGGTCCGTTGGCGGGTTCGACGCGGTACCGGCATCGCCGGTGCCGGGAATTTCTGAGCGAAGCGAAGAAATAGATCCTTTCTCTTCTGTCTCTGTCTCTGTCTCTGTCTCTGTCTCTGTCTCTGTCTCTGTCTCTGTCTCTGTCTCTGTCGTGACAGAGCGTGACGCGTCGTGACACTCGGGATTGTCACCATCGGTCCCGGCTGCACGCTGTGACTTTTCCCGCTCCCGCTGAGCACGCTTCCGGTCCGCTGCCGTGGCGTCTTCGGCCTTGGGCTGTCTACGTTTCCAGGCGCTCAGGTGGTCGCCGTCGAGGGTCTTTCCCTGCATGGCGTCGCGGATGGCGGCCACCTCCACCTCGTCGAAGCCGAGGGCGGCAGCGACGTCCTCGTCGACCCAGCCGATCAGTTCTCCGCGCGGATTCGACTGTGACGCGCACTCGAGCATCATCGCCCACACGGACAACACGTGACCGACCGTGACATGCCGTGACAAGGTCTTTTCAGCGCGCGCAGCAATGACCCGCCACTTCGGATCGGTGGCCGTGCCGTGGTGCCAGCGGAACCAGTGCTCAGCAGCCATTGTCCGGCGCCCCCAGCGGCAGTTCCGGCTCGGCCGGTGGGTTGCGGCGAGCCTCAGCGCGCGCCATCTCGGCGGCCCGGGACGTGTTGTAGGCGGCCAGCTCTTCCAGGCTCAGGGGCTCGTTGCCCTCGACCTTGGCGAACAGGCCGCGCACGAATTCGCGGTTGCAGGTCATGCCGGCACCGCCTGCCGCGCGGCGGCGGCGGCGTGCTTGGCGACGTGGGCCAGGACGTGCTGGATGGTGGTGCAGGCGCGCTCGATGGCGATCACCTCGTTCGGGGTGATTCGGCCGTCCGCCATGGCTTCCTGGACGATGTGCGCCAGGTCACCCTGCCCTGCGGCCGCGGCCAGCATTCCCTGGATCAGTGAGCCGGCGTCCGGTGCGTCCGAGCGCTGGAGCGTGTAGCCATGCTCCGCGGCCAGGGCGTGCAGGATGCGGTGGTCCCCGGTCAGGCCCATCAGCTCGTCGGCCTCGGCCACCGTAAGGTGGTGGGTGCTGTTGTTGGGGTTGACCTTGTTCCGCAGGATGGCGGGTGACATGCCCATGCGCGGAGCGAGCGACACGCTTCCACCGGGGTAGTCGTGCACGGTCTTGTGGGCTGCGTCTTGGATGTTCACTTGGCGGTGACCTGAACGTTTTTTGTGGATGGCGGGTGTTGCAAGCTGGCCTCGTCCACTGGGGAGCGAGGCGATGGAGCTACGTGCAGAAAGCGCCTCCGGCGTAGGATTGGCGGTGCGACCCGACCTCACCTACGACGGAGACAGAAATGACGGACGAGATACAAATGGCGCCAGCTACGGGGTTCGACCTGAGGTCGGTGCCAGCTCTCAATGCGGTTGCGCTCACGATTCAGTACCTCGTGAGTCCGATGGAGCGACCAAACCAGGCGCACCAGTCACCCAACTTCCTGTTTCACACTGCGCAGCTTCGCGAGCTGGCAGAAGCCATGATCCGGGCGGCGGACAAGACCGACAGCGTCGGGATGTCGTCTCCCCCAGGTCCGTCGAACTGACAACAAACGGCAGGCGCGAGCGAGATTCAGGCAGCACGGTCCACCCCCTCCCCGTTTGGGCTGAGGGCTTGCCCGAACACGTCTGGCCGCAGTTGCTTGACCGGGCCAATGCCTGCTTCGAAGATGACCACCAAGCCATCGCCGGTGATGCCGTGCTCGAGGGCGAAATGGCGGAGCCGGCTAAGCCCATGCTCCAGTTCGGCTTCGCGCGTCAGTTCTGCGCTCAATGGAGTTCTCCGTGGCAACAGTTCAAGTTCAAATCAACGTCGTGGATCAGCTGGGTGTTTCCGACGTCATGGTGGAAACAACGAAGCTCATCTCGGTCGGGACGTTCGACGACCCCGACGCAACGACGCCCGGAGCCACTGGGTATTCCCTGCTGGATGGAACGCGGGTCAACAAGCTGTCCCACCCTGAGCAGGTGCGGACGGGCTACGAGTTCCAGGTGGTTGGTACCGACCGCCTGCTTCGGCGCCGATAGGGCTTCAAGCCGCACGGTCCACCCCCTCCCCGTCCGGGCTGGGGGAATCACCGAACACGTCCGGACGCAGGTCGTAGCGCGTCGCCGCGCCGCCGGACGCCTTCTCGACAGCGATGCACTTCTCAGCGGGAACCCTGCCCCGCTTCCGCCACATGCTTACGGTCTGAGGGAGCTCGCCGATGGCCGCAGCTAGATGCATGACGCCCCCAGCCGCCTCAGTGGCGCGATCCAAGGCTTCGGAGGGGGTGACTTTGGCGGGGCTGGGGTTGTCCATGCCCGAAATCATCACGCTGCGTGATGTTGAAGTCAACCGAAAAATCACGTCTCGTGTTAGACCGGCATCACAGGGCGTGAAGAATGCCCGTATGCCGAGCTTTGCCGAAAACCTGCGTGCCCTCCGCCTGGCGCGAAAGATGACCCAGGAACAGCTGGCGCTCGCCTGCGGCTGGTCCGGCCAGAGCCGGATCGCCAACTACGAGAGCACCAGTCCCAGTGCGCGCGAACCCAAGGTGTCCGAAGTGCCGGTCCTGGCCCGGGCGCTGGGCGTGAGCATTGCTGAACTGTTCGGGGAAGCCGCGCCGTTGCAAGGTTCTCAATCCGGGCGACTGGACCCGGCGAAACTGGCCGAGTCGATCGCAGCGCTTCGCCAGGTGGCCCGGAACAACGGATGGGCCTACGACCCGGAGACGCACCCTGCTGAAACGTTGTTTGCCTACGAGTTGAGTTGCGCCCTACCGGATGCACCCTCCACGGCAGACGTGATCGACTTCGGCGCGAAGGTCGCCGAGAGACTACGGCAACGGGTGGAGCAAGATGGTAGACAGGGGACGGGTCAATCGACTGGTGCAACTAATCGAGGAAGGTCTCGCGGGGCAGGCGCCTAAGCGAACTCCCTTACGTGTGGTGGCCGCGCCGGCTACCGACTCGCCCCGTCGTTTTGACAGCATCACTCGGGACTCCCATCTCCAGCGGATTCGGTACCTCGCCAGAGCCTATGATTTGCACTGGCTGGTGCAGCAAGCCACGTTCGACACGCTCGGGCTCGACACACTGAGTGACGACGAATTGCTGGCACTGCATGCCGATCTCGACCTAGCCCTCGACTGCATCAGCGAAGGCACGGCGTTTGAAGAGGTGGGTCTGGTGCGAAAACTTTCTCGACGGTAGGAAGGGGACAACATGGAGAAGCAGTCGACGAACCCATGGCGGGTCATCGGGTGGATCGTGCTCGGGTTGCTCGTGCTCACGCTGATATTCTGCGGCGGCACATGCGCTCTGTTTATGAAAGGGGCTAGCGATGTCGCATCTGAGCGGCGGAGCACATCCGCCTCACCCTCTCCACCCCCAGCGCGTGGCGAGCCCGTACTCGCGTTGAGCATCGACGAGATGAACTGCACGGCCAGCCGCGGCGGCATGGCTATCGTTGAAGGCTTCGCGACGAACACTGGCCCCGAGGCGCTGCGATTTGTGAGCCTGCAATTCCGCCTGCGCGACAAGAGTGGTCAGCACGTGGGATTTGCCGAAGGTCATCTCCAGGTAGCACCACTGGCACCGGGCCAGCGCAGCCCATTTAAGGCCCTCGGCCCGTCGGAACCTTACGAACGCTGCAACTTCGAAAGCGCGATCGCTGGCGGAAAGGCTATCCGCGTGAGCGCCGGCACCCAATAAACCCCGGCGCCCCGGGCAGGTCGCAATCCCTGTTCAGAAAAAACATCACATTTTGTGTTGACACCGAATATCACGGTATGTGATTCTCGCTCCGCCAGCCATCCCGGCACCCAAAGGCGGAGCCAATGTCCACCTCAGTACCCGGCGCAACCGCGCCCACCACGAAGAAGCCCCAGCGCATCGACTTCCAGGCCGGCGGCCTGACCGTCGGCATCGAGCGCACCCCGGACGGGTTCCGGGCCGAGTTCTTCAGCCCCGGCCGCAGCATGTGCGTGCTGATCCTGTGGGGCGACCAGCTGCGCTTCCAGAACGACCCGGCATGGCCTGCCATCTGGGTCGGCGATACCGCGTGCATCGACGTCGACGCGCAGATGCTCGAGGTCGTCCGCATCTGGCACGCCGGCCTGCCGCCGCGCCGCGCTGTGATGCGCCTGGCGGACCGTCCGGAAGCCGCGCCGATTCCCGACGCCGCTGCCGTCGCCGCCGCGGCCGAACGCCAGCACGGAGCGCTCTGCGATGGCCGGCGCTGAAGTGAACCCGGCCATCACCGCCGGCATGCAGCGCGCGGTGCAGGTCATCGCCGAGGCCGGCGCGATGCCCGCCGACATGGCCCGCGACTACCTCGAGGGCCTGGGCATCTCCGCCCTCTACTACATGCGCGCCGCCTTCGGCGACGACTACGTGCGCGGATGGCTCGAGTCGGCGATGGCCGACCTCGACAGGCCGCCGGTGCTGATCTCCCCCATTCGCAACATGCACGGAGGCCACTGACATGGCCCGCGGTGACGTAACGATCACGATTCCCTGCGCGCATCAGGGCGAGATGAAGAACATCCAGGTGCGCGGCCAACGCCTCGGCGCATTCGTGGTGTTCCACCAGTGCCAGATCGAAGTGGCGCTCGGCGGTCGCGTTTATCCCGGTTGGAGCGTGACACACGCGCAGACGGGCCTGGCGGCGATCCCTGATGTAAACACACAGCGCGCGGCGCTGAACGCGGCGAAGGAGCTGCAAGGCTTGGCCGTCGACTGGGACTTCAGTGATCCCCTGACTGTGAAGCGGTGGCCGCGGGATGTCCTCGCGAAGATCCAGCGCATCCGCGAGATCGCACTGGGGTTCCGGTGAAGCCCCTCCCCTCCTTTGACCGCCGCGCACGGCCGACTGCCTGGCCTGCGCCTGCCGGTTCCGTCCTGCCCGTCGAGGGCCTGTTCACCGGGAATCGCGACATCGCGAACAGCTGGTGGACCGCCTCGCCTTCCCCGCACCCCGACCCCTACAAGGGAGACCGCTCCGAATGTGCCAGGTAACCGAACTCCGGCCCTACGCCAGCGCGCGCAAGCAGGGCCTTCGTCTGGGTCTGCCGCAGGCGACCGTCGTCCGCATGGTGGCGCGTGAGCGCGCGTCCGGCCTCAGTGGGAATGGCGTCGCCGGTGAGCTTCGCCAGCAAGCCATGCAACAGCGGACGCCTCCGGCGCCGGGTGCAGCATGAGCGCGCCCGTGGATGTGCTGGCGGTGGAGAAAGGAGATGGAGCGTGGTTCGTCTGCCGTGCTTCTGGAATCGTTGACGACGTTACCTTGCCGCTGCGGACGGGTCATGCCAGCGAGGCCGAGATTGCGAAGCGCGGTCGCATGCGCGCCTCTCGCGAGTTCAAGCGCCGGCATGGCCTGCACCCGTGCACCAAGGTGGACTGCGAGTACCAGGGTGTAGAGCGCGCCGCCCTCCGCGCCTGTGGGGGTGCGTGATGGGTCGGCCCACCGCAATTCAAGCCCTGGCCGCCACGAGCGGCAGTAACGAATTCTTCGTGCGGCCGACGCCGGCCGAGCTCCGGAAGTGGACCGCCATCCGCTATGCGGTCAACCGAGTGGCGCAGCAGTGCGCGCCCGGCGACCCGACGGCGCTGGACAAGCTGAAGGAATACACGCTGGCGGAGTACCGCCGCCTTGGCGGTGTCGCGTGAACCTGGCCGCCTACTGCATCGAGCGCACGCACCGCGGCGTCCCACCGCGCCCAGCCATCACCGCGCCGCCCAACGAGCATCGCGACTTCGTCGACGAAGCCACCCGCCTCCGCACGTTCGAGGTTTCCGCGCAGTGCCGCGGCGGCCACGTCGAGCGCTACACCCCGCCGCAAGGCGGAACAACCGCAGCACGCAACCACAAGGAAACCCTGTGATGAGCAGTGAAACCAAGCCGGTGTCGGATCCGGGGCGAACCGCCCTGTCTCCCGTCGCCACGAATGTCGCCGAGATGCTCGCCGATCTCAATGGCGGCGTGTTCCTCGAGCAGGTCGGCACCGCGATGTCCGACGTTGCCCTGGGCGTCGTGAACTTCGGCGACAAGGGCAAGACTGGCGAAGTCACCCTGAAATTCAAGATGACCCGGATCGGCGAGAGCAACCAGATCGCCCTGACCCACGCGATGGCCTACAAGCGGCCAACGTCAAAGGGCAAGCGCGGCGAAGAGTTGTCCGGCGATACGCCGCTGCATGTCAACACCGGCGGCCGCCTGACCCTCATGCCCGACACCCAGGGCAAGTTCCCTTTCGCCAAGTCCGGAGATGAAGAGTAATGGACCAGCAAGCACTGAAACTCATCCAGGAAACCGCGCTCAACGCCGAGGGCATGCGCAAAATCCTGACGCACAAGCCCGTGGCCGCGCTGCCGAACGACTACACCCTGCACGACCTGGAACCCTACGAGCAATATCGCTCGCAGTTCCGCGGCATCTTCAGTACCAACGCGATCGCCGCGCTGGCGTTCTACATCGAGGCCGAGAAGATCAAGCAGGCGGCCAACGGCGGCGAACCTCTCGTGTTCCCCGGTTTCGTCGACGTCGATGCGATGGCTGCTCGCGTGTTCTTCGATCTCAATGTCATCGACGCCGAAGGCAAGTTCCAGCCGGGCCACGCGCTCCACCAGGCGATCCTGCAATTGAAGAAGACCGCCGAGCATGCCGCCGTGCTGAGGGCCAACGGCAGCCAGTTCACTCAGGCTGACCTGATCGAATGGCTCGAAGACTGGCATCCCAACGTGTTCAGCCTCGCCGATGAGCAGGGCCAGCCGGTCACACCGGTTTCCGCTATCGCGGCGATCCGGCGCCTGGAGATCACGACCAAAAGCAACAGCTCCCACACGACCGAAGCCCTTCGGGCCGAGCGTACCGCGCTGGAGCAGGTGGAGGCACGTGGCGCCGGACAGCTTCCGACTCGCATCGTCTTCAACTGCGTGCCCTATCCGGGACTGCCGCGCCGGGATTTCCCGCTCCGCCTGTCGGTGATCACCAGCCACGACAAGCCGCGCTTGGTGCTGCGCATCGTCAATCTCGAGGCCATTGCCGAAGCGATTGCCGAGGACTTCCGCACCGCGCTCGCTGCGGCCATTGGCGGCGCCGCGACGCTCACCCTGGGCACGTTCAAGCCCTGACCGCCCCGCAGGGGCCTGGCGCCGGCATACCGCTGCCGCCGACGTCGGGCCCCTTTCCAGAGAATCACATGGGTTATCGCAATCCCCTACTCGATCTTCCCGCTGGCCGCGCACTGCGCGAGTTGCCGCTACCCGATCGCCAGCGAATTGAGGCTGTCATGCGCGAGCTGCGTGAGCAGGCCAACGACCAAGCCGAACATGCATGGGCAAAGCGTAAGGGACCGATGGCGGCGTACTGGCGAGCGGTTTCGACGTACGCCAGACACCTTGCCCACGCACTTTCGAAACCGGGAGATTCACCATGCTCGCAGTAAGCGTGATTCAGCCCTGGGCATGGCTGATCGTCCACGGGTACAAACCCGTCGACAATCGGAAGGAGCCCCACGAGCACCGCGGCCCCACCCTCATCCACGCCGGCCAGAAATTCGACCAGGCGGGCTACGACCTAGTCCGCGAGTGCTACCCGGAGATCCCGATGCCGGCGCCGGACGCCTTCCCGAAGGGCGGCATCGTTGGCGTCGCCACGATCACCGACTGCGTCACCCGATTGAACTCGAGCTGGTTCTTCGGTCCGTACGGCTTCCTCCTGGAAGACGCGAAGCCGCTGCCGTTGGTGCCCTTCCGCGGGCAACTGGGCTTTTTCAACGTGCCGGACAAGGCGCTGGCCGACCCGCGCGCCGCGCACCTCAGCGAACCGGCGGAGGCGTTCTAGGCATGGACCAGCTCTTTCCCCGGCCGCCGCGCCGCATGAAGCAGCCCACGAAGGACCAGCTGCGCGCTCAGCTCGTCCAGGCCGCGAGCGAGATAGAGCGCCTTCAGGGCGCGCTGGCGAACCGCTGGTGGCGTCGCCTGGCCCGCCGCCTGCGCCGGCAGGAGGTGCGCCATGGCTGAGCCCTACAGCGTGATCCTGGCGGATCCGGCGTGGCAGTACGCCGACAAGTCGCGGCACCGCGGCGGCGCTGAGCGCCACTACCCGACCATGAAGGTCCGCGACATCGCCGCCTTGCCGGTGAGCGACATCGCCGCTCCGAATGCCGCCCTGTTCCTGTGGGCCACCTGGCCGACGATGCCCGACGCCCTGCGCGTCATCGACGCCTGGGGCTTCCGGTTCCGGACCTGCGCTTTCGTGTGGGTCAAGACGACCAAGGCAGGGAATCACCACATCGGTATGGGCCACTACACCCGGGCCAACACCGAGCCCTGCCTGCTCGCCGTGCGCGGCCGCATGCCGGTGGCGTCCCGGGCGCAGCGGCAGGTTGTCCTCGCTGAGCGGCTGAAGCATTCCGCGAAGCCGGTCGAGGTGTACGACCGGATCGAATCGCTCTATCCCGCCGGCCGCCGCGCCGAACTCTTCGCCCGCAGCGCGCGCCCGGGCTGGGAATCGTTCGGACACGAAATCGACGGCCGCTGCCTTTCCCAATCGCTCATCCAGGAGGCCGCCGGCCATGTCCGATAGCAAAAGCCCTTCAGCACAGGCACGCGACGACCTACGCCTACTCATCGTCTGTGACACCCAGTTCGGCTGGAACGGCGGAACGACCCTCAAGCTCGAGGAAATCGAACGCCTCGTCGCGCGCGAATGGTTGGCCGAAGGAAAGGACAATTTCGAGTACGAAGTCACCGACGCCGGTCGCGCAGCCATCGATAGCGCCCTCACCCCCGCGCCGCAGGTTCCGGAGGGGGTGGTGCTGGTTCCGAGGGAGCCGACGCCGGAGATGGTCGAGGTCATCTGCGACAGGCACGCAGGCAAAAGTGTCTGGCCTGACGACTACGGGCATCCCGCGCGGGCAATCCGCCGCCACCAAGCGCGCGAGGGCTACCGCGCCATGCTCGCCGTCGCGGCGCTGAACCAACCCTTCGGAAAACCCGAAGAGTTGCCCCTGAACGAACCATCCGGAGATTCCGGACAGTTGGGCGCGCTGGAGCAGCGGCCGTCCCCGAGGTGGCGGCCAATGGAAACCTGCCCTGTCGATACGAAAGTCCTGCTGTGGAACGACGACACACAGGAAATCTCCATCGGCCACATGCCGTCTGATGCGCCCCGGCCGGATTGCGTGGTCGTTGCACGCACGGCCAGCTATGCCGATGCCTGGCATCCACTGCCTGCCGAGCCCGAAGTCGCCGCCGAGGATTCCGACCATGTGTGACCTGGAAAAGCGGGCTCAAGATCTCTTCTGGGCCATGATGCAGGCGCCCTACGCGGACACCACCATCGGCAACATCGTGTGCGCCGAGACGACGCCCCAGAAGTTGGAGTCGGCGTGGATTCCCCTCATCACCGCCGCCCTCTCCGCGCAGCCGCGTGGCGGGGAGGCGTGTAAGGGTCCGTGCACGCCCAATGATTTCTTCAACGGCAAGGCGTGTGACAACTGCATCGCCAATCGATACGCACCCCAGTCGCGCGAGGTGCCGGGCGACGTGTGGGGCCAGCTGGAAAAGTGGCTCGGCACCTACGCCGATTCCATCCCTACCGCCGCATACCACGAACTGGTTTCGATCCAGCGCGCCACAACCCCGCAGGACGCCGCCGGGGTGGAGGGGAATGCCTCCAGTCACGACCTTTGGTGCCTGCACCTTCAAGGCCCGGATGACGTGCATGCGGCGCCTAGCAAGGCTGAGGCTGAGCGTGTCGCCACTCAGGTGAATGAGCGCTTCTCTAGCCATGAGGTGAGCCCGAATGCTGTTGCTGCGCTATGGCCGCACTCCCCAGAGTCCCACGCTGAATCATTGACGAACTGGTCGGCAGAATGGGGAGCTGGCTCGGCGACTGCTCGCGCCTCAATCTGGATTCAGTTCAGCGAGGACGGGAGAAACATTCGGTTTTGGACCAGAGACCAAGACCGCGCACTTTCGGAATCATTCTGTCACGCTCGCCCATTGACGGCGTTCTACACCACCCTTCCGCCGGGCGTCGATGTCGGAAAGTTGCGGGAGTTGGTGGCGCGGTGGAAGCACGAAGCTGGACAGATGCTCAATACCATTGGCAACACCGATGCCGGCGTTGCTGTGGCGGATTCGGTCGCGGTCTGTGCCGACGAACTAACCGCAGCCATCGACGCCGCCGCGCCGGGGGTGGGCAATGGTTGAGAAACTCCACATCGGCGGCGTTGACCCTGAACACGAGCGTTGCCTGCGTTGCGGTTCTCCGCACCTAGACACGGGCTGGGAGTGCAATGACTGCGGCTACGACAACATGCCGCACTACGCCAATCCAGCGAGTGAGCGGCCCACCACGCCCGACGGCGCGAAGGGGGAGCGGTGATGGGCTGGTCAATCGGCTTTGATTCAACGTGGAAGCGGGACATCGGCTACGGCGTCCCGGCAACGTGCGACCACCCTGGGTGCAGCGAAGAGATCGACCGTGGTCTGTCATATGTCTGCGGTGGTGATGCCTACGGCGGCGAACATGGCTGTGGACTGTTCTTCTGCGGTAAGCACCAGAAGACCGCAGGAGACCGGCGGGACAATGCCCAACTCTGCCGGCGGTGCTATCACGGCCGTGCGCCGTTCAAGCCAACCGCCGACCTCCCGGTCTGGATTCGATTCAAGTTGCGCGATTCCAGCTGGGCCGGATGGCGGAAGCGCCACCCTGATCTGGTAGACGCGATCCGCGCGCAACTACGGGCGGCTGCGAGGGGGAGATGATGTCTGATTCCTGGCTCACCCCTGAAGAGGTGCAGCAGTTGACCGAACGACAGAGGTGGTCAGCCCAGTGCCGCGCCCTTGCCGCCATGGGCATCCCCTTCCGTCCGA
This sequence comes from Pseudoxanthomonas sp. PXM04, assembly GCF_014851695.1. NCBI lineage: Bacteria > Pseudomonadati > Pseudomonadota > Gammaproteobacteria > Lysobacterales > Lysobacteraceae > Pseudoxanthomonas > Pseudoxanthomonas sp. PXM04. The sequence continues at coordinate 450,474 of NZ_JACVAG010000001.1, read as the reverse complement.
ATGCTGTTGGTCGGCCGCTAGTGGAACGGGCCGCGGTGCTCAGCGCCGAGCGCAGCGGTTCGCCGCGGAAGAAGTCTGAACCCAACTGGGAGAACGTCGGTGGGAAGGCCGCGTAAGCACAACAAGCACCTGCCCCGCTCCATGTTCCAGCGGCGCGGGGCGTACTACTTCGTCAAGGACGGGAAATGGCATCCGCTGGGCCGCGAGTACGGCGCTGCGCTCACGAAATATGCCGCCTTCGTCGGCACCCCGAAGCGGGTGCGGACGATCAACGACGCCATGTGGAGCGCCATCGAGCACGGCAAGACGCGGAAGCACAAGCGCCCGCTATCGAAGGCTACGATTGAAGGCTACCAGCACAGCGCGACCAGGCTCGGTCCGGTATTCGGGCACATGCCGCTGGAGGACCTGGAGGCGGACCAGGTGACCCGCTACGTGATCTCCGAGGGCACCGTGCAGGCCAATCGCGACAAGGCGTTTCTGTCGCTCACCTACACCCACGCCCGCATCTTGCACGGGTTCCGTGGGCACGACCCGACGAAGGGATTGCAGCTGCGCAACGAGGAAAACCCGCGAGACCGATACGTGACCGACGAGGAACTGGACATACTGATCGAGGCGGCGAGCCCGAAACTCGGTTGCATCGCCCGCTTCATCGAGCTCACCGGCATGCGCCAGAGCGACGCGCTTCGGGTGAAGATGACCGACCTCGACGACGAGGGATTCACCTACTGGAACACGAAGAGCAAGAAGTGGCAGGGCCTGGAATGGTCCGACGAGCTCAAGTCCGTCGTGGAAGATGCGAAGCGCCTATGGCGGCGGTTCGGGCGCGAGTGGCTGTTCGAGAGCAAGCCCAAGGGCAAGCACGCGGCGCGCGGTGTCGGTCCGTACACCCCGAGCGGCCTGCGCGCTCTCTGGCGCACAGCGCGCGCGAATGCCGCCAAGGTCGATCCGCGGGTGGCCGACGTCCGACTCCATGACTTGCGCGCAAAGGCTGGCAGCGACAAAGCCACCGACGAAGAGGCGCAGGCCCTGCTCGGCCACTCCGATTCGAAGGTCACCCGCAGGCATTACCGGCGCAAAGTGCAGCGCCAGAAACCCACCCGTTAGCGTCCAATATGAGTAATCCTGCTAATTTGCTTTCGACGTTTCAGGGCATATCGCGCAGGCCAGTATTGGACGAGCCAAGCGACGGGGAATCCCTGGAAACAGGCTCCGAGCTCGATGTTGCAAAAGGAGACTGTTAATCAGGGGGTCGTTGGTTCGAGTCCAACTTCGGGCGCCAGATTCGAAAGCCTCGCAGCGATGCGGGGCTTTTTTGTTGGGCCGGCATATGCCGCAATGCGGCGCATCCGCGGAGTCGCCGCCCTATTCCGGCCGTGACCGGCAACCACCTGCCTTGACAACGCGTATTTCCGACGGCGGGTACCTGTCCAGCAGATGCGCCGGGCGTATGGGACGCGCGCTGAAGTTGCCGCCGCAATTGGGGCATATCCCGTTCAACACCTCGCGGGCGCAGTCCATGCAGAATGTGCATTCGAAGGTGCAGATGACCGCTTCCGGCGATTCCGGCGGCAGCGCTTTTCCGCAGCATTCGCAAAAAGGGCGCAGTTCAAGCATGGCTCGTACCGAGGTCGGGCGCTCCGGGAAATCGTATCCCGCCGCGCACGGATGGATGGTCGCGTGTCAACTCCTGTCGGCAAAGCACGACGACCACGCCGTGCCCGTGCTTCATCCCCTTGACGCGACGGCGGGCCAGCGGCCCGCGGCGCGTGTCACCAGCAATCCGCCACCGTCCCGGTTCCGCTCTCGCCCTTCTCTCCTCTGGAGTTCAGCGTGAGCGTGCCGCATTTGGGATCCGGCTGTTCTTCTGTCGGAACAGCCTCGATCGCATAACTGGTGTCGTCGAAATCGCCGACCGGTTCAATATTGTAGAACTGCGCCACTTCCGCATCGCACTCACCGAGTGGAGCTTCCCGGTAGGTCATATTCGTCGTGTAAAAACGCTCCAGGTACTGGGCCCGTTCCTGCAGGCAGGCGGCGCCCGCCGATCGCCGTGACTTGATGACCTGATCCCGATAACTGGCGTAGGCAATCGTCGCCAGGATGGCGGTGATCGCCAGCACGATCAGCAGTTCGAGCAGGGAGAATCCTCGTTGCTTCATTCCGGTTTCCTCAGGTTCGAACTTGGCTAGTCACGGACAATCTCGCGCCACGAGACCCGTCTGGGTGCGCCCATGTCGGGATCGATCGCGGTATCGTTCAGCGTGCCCTTCGAGCCGCCCACCACCATCAACTTGTCGATCACCGTCGGCAGTGTCGGCATGCCGACGCCCGGATCGAACGATCCCACCGGCAAGCGTGTATTGCCATTCGCGATCTGATCGGAGCTGTTGACGGTACCGTCATTGTTGGCATCGAAGAACGTCTTGCTGGTGCTGGTACCGGTGAACGCATCGATCGCGTTCAGGAAGCCGGAACCGCCGGCGGCGCAGGGGTTGTCATCCTGTGGCGGGATGATGCTGCTGAAGATCAGCACCTTGCCCAGGATCGCGGGTCGACTCACCACGCGCTCGCCCGCGGTGGGCGTGCCCAGGTTGAGGTACCAGCCCTTCGCGGTGTCCACCAGGCCACCATGGGTTTCGAAGCCGCGCACCACGGAGCCATTCATCGTGCCGGTCACCACGATGTCCCGGCTGATCAGGTCGTCACGCCCAATCGGCTCGCTCGAACTGTCGATGAGCGCGTACACGGACTGGGTCGTCGTGTTGTCCACGTCGTCTTCGCTGATGAAGCTGCCGGTGCCGACGAATACCCAGCGCCGTCCCGACTGCGGCTCGCGGGCGAGCGCGAGACCCGTCGTGATCGGCTGGCCGGAAGCGGTGGTGAACATCGGTTGGCCGCTGAAGGCGATCGAAGCGGTCGCACCGGTGAAGTCGAATTTCCACAGATTGCCGCGCATGTCGCCGGCATAGATGTAGTCGACCGTGCCGTCGCCATTTTCATCCCAGCCACGCGGCGCGGCCATGCCGTTGTCGCCGCTCACGCCGGTATCGATGGTCTGGATAACGGCGCCTGTAGCGATGTTGATCACGAACAGGACCGCATTGCCGCTGGTGCTGTTGATGCCGTTGCCGACCACGATGGCCTTGGTGTGGTTGGCGTCATTCAGCGTGACGATGAGTGGCTCGCCCAGGACGTTGCCCATATGGGTGCCGCTGGTGAGTTCCCACTTCACGTCGGTGGCGCGGAAGCGCGCGGGGTCGGTGACGTCCAGCCCGAACAGGCCCTTGCCGCCGCGCCCGAGCGCGCCAACCAGGTAGTTGCGGCCGCCGGTCTGCGCGCGGGTGGATACCACGATCGGGCCATCCACGAAGTACTTGTGCTGGTAGTTCGGGTTGCTCAGCGAAGCCAGGTCGGTGAAGTTCACCCCGGCCGGAACGTAGGCGAACAGCTCCCGTCCTCCCGGAATCGCGTTGTTGCCGCTACCCACGCTGATGGCCGAGAATGCGTGCAGCATGCCGTCGTTGGCGCCCACGAAGATCGTCTCGCTGTCCTTCACGTACATCGGCGACGAGTTGACGATGTCGCCCAGCAGCACATCCCGGTTGCGCAGGGTGCCATTGGTGTTCTTGCGCTCGCGCGACGCGTCGCCCTTGATGTAGTTGGCATTGTCCGTGCCATTGACCGGAGCGACCAGGCGCGAACTCTGGTTGAGCAGGGTGACCTGATCGCTGGTCGGGAACGTCGCCCCCTGGGTCCCGTTCCAGGTGAAGATGCTGCGGGAACTCCACACCGGGAACTGCCGCGAGGCCTCCCAGGCCGGGTTTCGCGCCACGCCCGCCGCGGTGGCGTCATAGGCGGACAACTCGCCGGTCCAGCTGCCCGACATGTACTTGGCCTGGTAGACACGCGTGTCCGATACGAATGAGGTACTGTTGGCGGTCACGTTGGATGCCGACCCCTGGCGCTTGGCCATGGTGTTGATGGCATCCTGCAGGCCCTGGACGAAGTTCTGGGTATTGTTGGCCACGATGAAATCGCCACGCCCATTGACCGCCGCGTGCCAGAGATCGTCGATGCGCTGTGCGCCGCTGTTGCTGATGGGGTCCGGCCAGCGCGTGCTGCCGTTGGTGATTGCATCCAGGGTGGCCTGGGTGGGATTCAGGGTGCCCTTCTGTCCGATGGAGACGCCGAAGGTGACCATGTGCTGCCAGAACGCCGGATCGTCGTCCGAATCGGGGACATCGTTTTCCAGGTCGCGCAGGTCGCGCTTCCAGTAGTACATGGCGATATCGGCCAGGGTGTTGCCCCGGCTGCCGGGCGAGGTCGCGAAATTGTCCCGGTAGGGCGAGGCGACCGCGTAGGTATAGCTCTTGTCGTTGGGACCGGTGACGGTGGGCCCAGCCGTGCCATCCGCGTCGCCCACGGCATTGAAGCCAGAATCGCTGTTCCAGTAGCCATCGGTGGTGAGAATGGTGAAGTTCTGGCGGCAGCTCAGCATGGAACCCTCGATCACCGGTCCCATCGGATCGGGCGCCCCCGTGGCCAGGCCCGAAAAATACTGTCCGGCCCGGTGCAATGCGCGCCGCAATGGCGTATTGCCACCGCCCGTCGCCGTTTGCAGGTAGGTGAACCAGGTTGTCTTGTTGGCGCCTTCGAACCGGCCGCCACTGGAATCCACGGGAATGTAATACGGCAGGCCGCTGATGTTGCGGTTGAGCGTGTCCAGGCCCACGCGGATGTTGCTTTCAAGCTGCGCGAATGCCTCGCTGGCGCCGGCCTTGGCGACCTTCATGCGGGTGCGGTGATAGGAATACCAGGTCGCATAATTGATCTTCTCGGCGGCCGCATCACGCCCCGTGGTCGGGGTCGTAACCATGCAGGCTCGCCAATAGACATCGTTGGTGCTGTCGTAGCCGCCATTCCGATTGTTGCCGCAGCCGGAATCCGCCACGCCGTTCGCATCGTTGCGATTGCCCACGGCGCTGCGGATGATGCGCCCGTCCGTCAGGATCTGGAAACGATAGTAGTCGCCGAGACCGGTGGCCGTTGTCGCCGTGGCGGGATTCTTCGGCACGAAGAAGGTCTGTACCTGCTCCCCCAGGTCGATGGCATCGGTCAGCGCGCTGGGATTCCAGTAGGCCGAACCGTAGGTGGTGCCGCCGGTGTAGCGGGACCGATTGGCGCCCATCCACGCGTGGTACGTCACCGCAGGGTTGTAGTAGATGCTGTTGTTGATATAGGACTTGTCGGCAAGGTTGTCGCGCAGCCCTATCCGCACACCGTAATCGTCGCGCTGCGGGTCCCAGGGGTCCGCCACGTCATGCGGCATGGCGATGAAATTCATCGAACCGGAGTCGTCCAGGATGAACATCATGTTCGGCGGAGGGTACGGCCGGCCGGACTGCAAAGGCACGTCCGGAACCGTGATCGCCCCGCCTGGCAGCGAAACAAGCGTGGCCGCGCAGGCCAGCAGCATCGGCAACAGGCGGCCACCATGGCTCCCCTTCCTGTTTCCACGCGGTTTGTTGTTGGGGATGTTCATAGGAATGTCCGTCACGGCACGGCGTAGGTGGATTGCAGCAGCACTTCGGCACGATCGTTGGCCTGGCTGCGCGCGGTGATGCGGTAGCGGTACTCGGTGCCCGTGCAGCCGCTGGTCAGCGACACGTCGCCGGTGGTGGTGCAGGTGCCCTTGGGAGGCACGTTGGTGGCCAGCAGCTCGATGATGTACTTCGGCTGCGCGGTCTGGTCGCCCAGTTGTGTCTGCGCTACCGGCGCCGCGGCCCAGACGTCCTCGCTGGTCCACACCGGCGCTGCCTGGGGATCCGGGATGCCGCAGCGTCCGTTGGCGCATCCGGCCGCATATATCTGCTTCTGCGCGGCGATGGCCTCACCTTCGCGCAGGGCGGCTTCGACGGCCTGGAAAGACAGACTGCGATCGCGCTGGTTGGCGCTCATGCGCTCCTCCAGCAGCGTACCGCGCATGCTCGCCAACGCCAGCAACGTCATCACCAGCAACAGGATGAGCACGACGATCAGGGTGGCGCCGCGCTGGCGTCCGGCACCCCGGCCTCGAGTGGAATGTTGTCGATTCATGGCGCGCGGTTCCTCAATGCCACGGTATGCTCGAGCCGGCGGTTGATCGGGTTGCCATCCGTGCCGACGTTCTCGTTGGTTCGCAGGGTCAGGACAATCTTGACCGCGACCACATTGGGCCAGTCGGGACTGGGGTCCGCATCGACATATTCATCGTCCCCCCGCACCAGGTATTCCAGTTGCATGTCGGTGACGCCGTCGGCGATTTCCTCGGCCTGGGCCTCGGGCGCGGCCCCGTTGAAGCGAAGCGTGCGGCGATACAGCGATCTTCCCCCGCGCGCATTGTTGCCGACGTACCATTGCATGGCGCGATACACGGCGATGACCGCGTTCTGGTCATACAGGTAGGGGCTGTTGCCCGCACCATTGGTGCAGACCACCGGATAACCCAGGTGCTTGGTGCAGTTACCCGGTGTGCCCGCACCGCTGTTGTGCTGGATCTTGAGGCCGGCCGGGGTCTGGGTGACCTGGACGATCGAGGCCTGGTTGAAATCGCAGATCATGATGACGTCGTTGTTCTGCAGGCCCGTGGTCGCGTTGACCTCGATGTCCGCCGAGGGTTCGGGCATCTTGACCACCACCCGGATGCTGCTGTCGACGCTGGCCTTGATTTCAATCGCATCCGTGCCCGCGACGCGCTCTGCGGTGCCACCACCGGTATTCAGTCCCTGGGCCGCGGTTCCGCCGTCGTAACCGATCAGCCCTCCGTTCCAGTTGGACCACCACGACGCCGCCGGGTCGTTCAGCACATTGGCTATGGGCAGGTCGTTGGCGCATGGGTTGCCGCCGGCTTCGCGCACGTCGCGTGCCATCAGCTCGAACGAGGTGCGAAGGTTCTCTTGGACGCGTCCCAGGTTGTCGGTCGCGCGATAGGTCTCGCGGTTGCTCATGAAGATGGTGATGGCCGCGCCCGCGACCAGCATGCCCAGCAGCATGGAGATCATCAACTCCACCAGCGAAAGGCCGCGGATGGAAAACCGGCGTTGGGGTTGCACGCGCCTCATAGCCGGGTCCTCGTGGTGACCTGCTGGGTGGTCTCTTCCTGTCCGCGGGCACTGCGCGATTCATCCCATTGCACCGTGATCTCGCAGCTCACGCCGCCACAATTGATCTGCCCGCAGGTTGTTTCACCGATCGTGGCGTGCAGGGACTGGATCCAGTTGTGCAGATCGGTGGCGGCCAGCGACGCACCCCCATCGGGGGCATTGCAGGTCATCGCGGTGAGGTTGTATCCCCCGATCCGCGCGACGTCGATGTTGGCCCGCATCGCATCCAGGATGGCGTAGGTCTGGATGATCGCCTGACTGCGCTCGAGCGAACTCTGGCTGTTGCGCAGGGCGGTTGCCTGCATCGCGGCGATGCCAAGCAGGCCGACCCCGAGAATCAACACGGCGATCAGCACTTCCAGCAGGCCCGCGCCGATCTGCTGCGTTCTGGCGGGAAAAGCATGACGCAATCGATTCATGGAAATGCCCATGGTTTCAGGGACAAACGCCGTTGCCATTGTTCGACGAGGTGGAAATGCGGCTGCCGCTTCCCATGTTGATGACGCGACGGTTTTCCGCGGGTTGCGTGGTGGGAATGCAGACGGTGACGATGTCGGCGGAAACCAGGGCGCCCCCCGTGCGGGCAAGACCATCGGCACGGAAGGTGATCGTTCCCTGCCCGCCGCTCAGGCGCAGCGGAGCGGTCGCGGTTCCCGAGCGAAGCACCTCGCCGTCGCTGGCCACCACCACCAGCCAGCGTCCCCAATTGCCGGCATCGTTGGCGCAGGTGGCGCCGTCGGTGGTCCGGCAGACCGAGACGCTGCCATTGCGCCGGATGGCCTCCATGCGCGCCTGCTGGAACGCCGCGATGATCTCGTTGGTCCCGCTGGCCAGCCGGTTGTTGTTGACCACGGCCAGCAGGTACGGCGATGCCACCGCCGCCAGGATGGCCAGCACGGCCGCGGTCACGAGCAGTTCAATCAGGCTGAAACCCGCTTGGCCGGCACCCCTGCCAGCCCATCTCCGGGCCTCACGCTTGCATCCAGATGACATAGGTTGCTTCCCCGGTGAGCAGGCGCACCGTAGACCCGGTGCGCCGCGACCGCCAGTCGGGAGCCGATGGGCGGCGGCGTTGAAGGCATCAACGGGCGGACGCTGCCAATCGCCGGTCCTTCGGGCATCATGCGGCCGGGTCTCCCCTTTTTCGCCGGTCCATGAAGGCAGTCCAGCAGAACGCGCCACTCGATGCCCTCTGGCAGGCCCCCGCCATCATCTGGGTCGTGCTCGCGGGGGAAGGCGTCGCAGCGGTACTGACCCTGGCACCGGGCGGAGGCGTCAGTCCCTGGGTCTATTTCGGGCTCACCTCGCTGGTCGTCCAATGGATCTCGCTGACCACCCTGGGCGCCCTTTATCTGCTGCGGCGCCCCTTGGGCAGGCTGCGTCCGCCCTATGTCGCATATACCGCGCTGTGCCTGCTGGTACTGACCACCTGGCTGTTCTGCGCAGCCACCTGGTTGTTGCTGGGCGATCTATGGTCAAGCCTGAAGGACGACTGGAAAGATATGTTCCTGCGCTTCACCGGCGTGGCCATCACCGTCGGCCTGCTCGGTCTGGCCGCCTTCCAGAATCATTGGCGCGCGCGCCAGATGGCGGTGAAGGCCAAGCAGGCGGAACTCGAGGCGCTGCAGGCGCGGATACGGCCGCACTTCCTGTTCAACACGCTCAACAGCGCCACCGCGCTGGTCCATCAACGACCGCAGGATGCCGAACGGATGCTGCTGGATCTGTCGGATCTGTTTCGCGCGGCCCTGGCCGGTCCCCGCGAGATCCCGCTGGCCGAGGAGTTGGCGCTGACCCGGCGCTACCTGGAGATCGAGGGCCTGCGCTTCGGCGAACGCCTGCACGCACGCTGGGACCTGCCCGACACCGTGCCGGAGGTGAGGGTTCCTACCCTGTCCATCCAGCCGCTCGTGGAGAACGCCATTCGCCACGGCATCGAACCCAGTCCGTCCGGCGGCACGCTCGACATCGGCGTGGCGGCATCGGTGCGCGACATCGTCATCACCATCCGCAATCCGATCCCGGAACGGGCGATGCCGACCCGCGGGCACCAGGTCGGCCAGAGCTCGGTGCGCGCCCGCATCCATGCGCTGACCCAGGGCCTGGGGCAACTGGAAACCCGCCAGGAAGACGGCCATTACCTGGCCGTCATCACCCTACCGCGCGAGGGCGGGAATGAAGCCGGGAAAGCGGCGCTTTCCGCTTTCCCGGATGGGCCTGATCAGGTCAGCACCCGGTAGCAGGGCTTGTACTCGCCGGCGATCTTCATGCGCCGCTGCTCGACGAAGGCGCGCAGGAGCGCGTCCAGCGCCTGCATCATGTCGGCGTCGCCATGGATCTCGAACGGACCGAACTCCTCGATCCGGCGCATGCCGTCTTCCTTGACGTTGCCGGCGACGATGCCGGAGAACGCGCGGCGCAGGTCCGCCGCCAGCGCGTGCGCGGGACGGCCATGGTGCAGATCCAGCGCGGCCATCGCTTCGTGGCTGGGCACGAACGGCTGCTGGAAATCGCCCGGGATATCCACCGCCCAGTTGAAGAAGAACGAGTCCTTCTGCTGGATTCGGTACTCGCGCACCTTGCGGATGCCGGCCCCCATCTTCTTCGCCACCGCGACCGGGTCACCGATGATGATTTCGTAGCGCCGGGTCGCTTCCTCGCCGAGGGTCAGGCGGATGAACTGATCAATCTGCTCGAAGTACGGCGCGGCGATGGTCGGTCCGGTCAGGAACAGCGGGAACGGCAGTTCGGCGTTTTCCTCGCGCAGCAGGATGCCCAGCAGATAGAGGATTTCCTCCGCCGTACCGACGCCGCCGGGGAACACGATGATGCCGTGGCCGATGCGCACGAACGCCTCCAGGCGCTTCTCGATGTCCGGCATGATCACCAGGTGGTTGACGATCGGGTTCGGCGATTCCGCGGCGATGATGCCCGGCTCGGTGATGCCGATGTAGCGCGTGGTGCGGCGGCGCTGCTTGGCGTGGGCGATGGTGGCGCCCTTCATCGGCCCCTTCATCGCGCCCGGACCGCAGCCGGTGCAGATGTCCAGCCCGCGCAGGCCCAGCTCGTAGCCGACCTGCTTGGTGTACAGGTATTCATCGCGCGAGATCGAGTGGCCGCCCCAGCACACCACCAGGTTCGGGTCGGCCGGGCGCAGGATGCGCGCATTGCGCAGCAGTCCGAACACCGCGTTGGTGATGCCCGAGGAGGTGTCCAGGTCGTCCTTGCAATCCGGCCCCAACTCGATGGCGGTATAGGCCAGGTCGCGAACCACCGCGAACAGCAGTTCGGCCACGCCCCGGATGATCTCGCCGTCGACGAAGGCCATCGCCGGCGCATTGAACAGATCGATGCGGACGCCACGGTCCTGCTGCAGCACCTGGATGTCGAAATCCGGGTACAGGTCGCGGGCGGCGCGCGGGTCGTCCGACGCGCTGCCGCTGGTCAGGACGGCCAGCGCGCAGCGGCGCAGCAGGTCGTGCATGCCGCCCGCCGAAGCGTCGCGCAGGCGGGCCACTTCGGCCCGGGACAGCACATCCAGCGCCCCGCGGGGGTGGATCTGCGCGTTCTGTACCGGCAACGCCCTCGATGGCGCTTCACTCATATGTTTGTTTCCCGTCGTTTTTTCGTGTCATGACCCGATGACTTTAGCGCAGTCCCGCGCTCAAGGCATTCCCATAAAAAAACGGCCGGGTTGCCCCGGCCGTTTCTGGTGTTCCCTGGCCTTGCGGCTTAGAACTTGTACTTCAGGCCCAACATGACCGACCAGCGCGACACGCCGGTGTTGCCCTTGTCGTTGTTGTTTTCCTGGATCTGCGAGCTGTCGGTGCTGCCGCTGAAGTGGTAGACGTACTTGCCGGTGGCCGGATCGATACCGGCGTAGCTGGCCACGCGGCGGGTCGAGTTGAAACCGTAGTCGTCGATCAGGCCCCACTTCTTGTTCAGCAGGTTGCCGATGTTCATGATGTCCAGCGACAGCTCGGTCTTGTGGCCCTTCATGAAGCCCGGCAGTTCCTGGCTGAAGCGCACGTCAAAGCTGTTGACCCACTTGGCGCGGAACGCATTGGCCGGCGCGATCTGGCCGCGATACTTCTGCAGTTCCGGGTTCTGGCTCAACCAGTCGAAGAACGCCTGCTCCATCTGGGCGCCGCCGGTGAACAGCACGTCGCCCGGGGCCGCCGGCACGTAGAACAGGTCGTTGAACAGACCGGCGTTGCTGGTGCTGGTGGTCGGGTTGCTGTCGCCGTTCAGATCGTTGTAGTAGATGTAGCTGTACGGACGGCCGGTGCGGCCTTCGTAGAACAGGCCGATGCGGGTGTCGTAGTCACCGAAGAACTGGTGCTTCCACTCCACGGTACCGGTGATGCGATCGCGGATGGCATAGCGCGAGTCCCACGCGGTATCGCCGTTGACCGCACCGATCAGGGTGCTGCCCCAGTTCGAGGTGTTCTGCGAGCTGGTCAGCGGGCTGACTTCGGTCGCCTTGGTGTAGGTGTACGCCAGCGACCAGGACCAGTCGTTGAGCATCGGCTTGTTCAGGCCGAAGGTGTACTGGCGGCTCTTGCCCTCGTCGGTGTTGCGCAGAAGCATCACATCGCCGATGCCGGCCGGGCGGTTGGCCTTGGGAGACGGGCCATTGGGCGTGTAGACAATGCCCCGGGTCGGATTGGCGTTGGCCGGGTTGAGGCCAGCCGCGTTCCAGAAGATTGGACGACCATCCTGACCGTAGGCGGTCGGGCCCTGGCCGGTGGCGTTGTACATGTCCAGGCGGTCCACCACGATGCCGTCGTTGACCTTGGTGAACAGCAGCTCGGCCGACGCGACAATGCCGTACCACGGCAGTTCGTGATCCAGGGCGATGTTCGCCTTCCACACCGACGGCAGCTTCAGGCCGGGCTCGACGATGTCGACGTTGGCGCGCGCGTTGCCGGCCTGGCAGTTGGCCGGGATGTTCGGCGCCGGGCTCGGCGAGAACACCGGGGCCTGGTCGCCGGAGCAGCTGTATTCGACGTAGTTCAGGCCGGTGTTCTGGTAGGTGCCGGCCAGCCACACGTTCGGGGCAGCGCCACCGAACAGGCCCACGCCACCACGCAGCTGGGTCGGGCGGTCGCTGTCGAAGGTGTAGTTGAAGCCGAAGCGCGGCTGCACCAGCTTGTCATCGACGGTCTGGGTGTTGTCGTAGCCGTAGGTCTGCTCGATCAGCGGGTTGTACAGGCGCTGGTCGCTGAAGTCCGGGATATCGACGCGCAGGCCGAAGGTCAGGGTCAGGTTGTAGTTGACCGCCCAGGTGTCCTGCGCGAACAGGCCGACGTTCTTCAGGGTGTACTCGGCCGGGATGTCGTTGATGCTGCCGCCCGGACGCGGGGCACGGATCTGGTAGTTGCTCGGCGTGCCGGCGCGGAACGCGTCGATATTGTCGAACGAATAGACGCCGTTCACCGCGCGGCCGTAGAAGTTCAGGATGTCGTTCTTCGAGTAGTCGAAGCCGAACTTCACGGTGTGGTCACCGATGTACCAGTTGGCCGCACCGAAAGCGGTCGTTTCCTTGGTCTCGATGATGTTGACATGGCTGTTGATCTCGGTGCCCAGGAACACCGACGACTGGCCGTTGGAGCCAAAACCGCGGACTTCGATCTGCGGCAGGTTCGAGAAGGTGCTGCGCACCGCCGAGTAGTCCTTGTAGCCGACCTTGAACTCGGTGGAGAAGTTCTCGTTCCAGTCGCTGAACAGTTCGCCGACGTAGCTTTCGAAGGTCTTCGGCAGCGCGTACCAGAAGCTGCTCAGCGAGACGCTGTTGTTGTCGATTTCCGGGAAGCGCAGGACGCTCTGCTCCAGCTTGCTGTAACGCAGGGCGGCGCGATGGTTTTCGTTGATGTTCCAGTCCAGCTTCAGCGCGTACTCTTCGATCTCGGTCTTGTTGGTGCCCGGCAGCGTGAAACCGCCCGCGCTGATGCCGTGGTCGTTGGCCGCCGAAACGAGGTCGGCGATGTCGGCGTCGGTGATGTTGCCGGTGCCGTAGGGGGTGTTGGTCAGGCTGGTGCCCGGCGCGCTGCGCTCGTACTTCTCGTAGTTGGCGAAGAAGAACAGCTTGTCCTTGACGATCGGGCCGCCGAAGGTGGCACCGTAGGTCATTTCGTCGTCGAAGCCGTTGAACTTGACGCCTTCCAGTTCCTCGCGCACCCAACTCTTGTCGCGATAGGTGCCGTAGACGGTGCCGTGGAATTCATTGGTACCCGACTTGGTGACCGCGTTGATCACCGCGCCGGTGCCGCCGACGATGGTCACGTCGTAGTTGGCCAGATCGATGTTGATTTCCTCGATGGCGTCCATCGAGACCGGCTGGCGTTCGGTCGGCAGGTTGTTGGATTCCAGGCCGAACGGGTCGGCGACGCTGACGCCGTCGATGCGGATGGCGTTGTAGCGCGTGTTCTGGCCGCCCGCGGAGATCGCGCCGTCCGCCTTGCTGACCTGCGAGATGCGCGGATCCAGGCGGATGTAGTCCTGGATGTTGCGGTTCGCCGACGGCAGCGCTTCGATGCTCTCGCGGTTGATGTTGGAACCGGTGCCCATCTTGGTGGCGCTGAACACTTCCGAGCCGCCCGCCACGCCGACCGCGGTGACGGTCTCGAGGGTGGTGGTGGCATCGCCGGTCAGCGCGGCATTGACCGTGTTGACCTGGTTGAGGTTCAGGTAGACGTTGTCTTCGGTCTTGGTACCGGAGCCGGACTTGGTCACGGTGATCTGGTACGGGCCGCCCACGCGCAGGCCGCGGGCGCTGTAACGGCCGCTGGCGTCGGTGGTGACGCGGCTGGTCGTGCCGGATTCGACGTGGGTGATGACCACCTCGGCACCGGTGACGGGCTGGCCATCGGCACCGGTGACCACGCCGCCGACGCCGGCGGAGGTGCTCTGGGCGAAGACCGGGGCGGCGGCAAGCGCGGCGACGAGGCCAAGGGTGAGCTTGGACATCCGGAGACAACGGGATTGATTCATGAGTGTGAGCCTCGGTACGGGAATTGGCGTTGCGAAACTGGCTGGCTAAATGCGGACGCGCAGGCGGCCCGCCTCTCGGCGGGTCGTGGGGGGGCATTTCTGGGGTTCCCTGAGCCTACGCGGAACGGCCGCGTTGGTTAATAACAGGTTAACACGATAGGACCATTTTGTGACCGCCGCGTGACAAAAATTCCGCGCTGCAGCACTTTTTCCCGGCGCCGGCTCAGATGCTCGGCGGCAGCTTGAGGTAGGTCCCGATGCCGTCCAGGAACATCTGCACGGAAAGGGCCACCAGCAGCATGCCCATCAGGCGTTCGACCGCGGTCAGGACGCGCCGGCCAAGCCATTTGTAGAGCAGTGTGGCGGAGAAAAGGATCGCCGAGGTCGCGCCCCAGGCCAGGATGAGGGCCAGGCTCCAGTCCGCCAGCCGGGCCGGCTCGTTGCTGCCCATCAGCATCACCGCCGCCATGCCGGACGGGCCGGCCACCAGCGGGATGGCCAGCGGCACGATGAATGGCTCGCCGCCGGGGATTTCCCCCATCAGGCCTTCCGGCCGCGGGAAGATCATGCGGATGCCGATCAGGAACAGCACGATGCCGCCGGCGATCGCCACCGACTCCTGCCGCAGGTGCATCATTTCCAGGAAATACTTGCCGCCCCACAGGAACATCATCAGCACGGCCAGCGCGATCAGCAGTTCGCGGGCCAGCACGACCCGCTGCCGCTGCGGCGTCAGTGGTTTGAGCACGCTCAGGAACACCGGGATGTTGCCCAGCGGGTCCAGGATCAGGAACAACAGCAGTGCGGCCGAAAGGATGGTCATGCCCGGACGGTCCAGACGCGGCCCCGGTGTTCGGCGCCCGCGGATGACAGCAATGTGACACAGGCGGCCCCGTACCGGGCCGGATCACAGGCCTGGCCGTCGCTGTCGTCGGCATAGGCGCGCGAGCGCAGGCCGGTGCTCATCGGCCCGGGCTGCAGGCCCGAGACCCTGACCGGTCCACCGGCCAGTTCGGCCGCCAGCATGTCCACCAGGCCGGCCAGCCCATGCTGGGCCACGCCGTAACCGCCCCAGTAGGCCTGCCCCACCCGGGACAGGTCGTCCATGGCGAATACCAGCGCGGCGTCATCGGACTGCTTGAGCAACGGCAGGCAGGCCTGCGACAGCCACCACGGCGCGGTCAGGTTGACGTGGAGCGCGCGCGCGAACGCCGCCGGATCCGTGTGCTCCAGCGGGGTCAGGCCGCGGAACTCGGCGGCGCAATGCAGCACGCCGTCCAACCTCCCCAGTTCCGCGTACAGGCGGTCGACCAGTTCGGCATAGTCGTCGGGCGAAGCGCCTTCCAGATCCAGCGGATACAAGAGGGGCTCCTGTCCCGCCTGCGCCACCGCGTCGTAGATGCGGTTCAACTTGGGCACCTTGCGTCCCAGCAGCACCAGGGTCGCGCCCGCTTCGGCGCATGCCAGCGCGGCGGCGGCGCCAAGGCCACCATGCGCGCCGCTGATCAGCACCACGCGGTTGTCCAGCGCGCGTACCGCGCGGGTAGGCAGATCGATGAGGCTCACGGACCTGGCCTCACGGCGACAGGGCTTCGGCGACGATGCGCCGCAGTTCGCCGGACTCGTGCAGTTCCAGCGTGATGTCGCAGCCACCGATCAGTTCACCCTGGATGAACAGTTGCGGGAACGTCGGCCAGTTGGAGAAGCGCGGGAGGTTGGCGCGGATTTCCGGCTCCTCCAGCACGTTGATGGTGTATAGCTGTTCGGCGCCGGCATCGCGCAGCGCCTGCACGGCGCGGCTGGAAAAGCCGCACATGGGAAATTCCGGCGTGCCCTTCATGAAGAGGACGATCGGATGGCTTTCGACTTCGGCCTGGATGCGTTCCATCACCGGCATGCTGTTTTCTCCTGCTTTTACGGTAACCCAACCGGTGTCGGGTACACTTCCGCCCGTCCCGACGGACCGCGTCCGCCGGGAACGCCATTGTAAGCCCCCGTGCGCCGCCCTGCCGACGCCCCCCTTCCACCGCCTAGCGCAAGGATCCCAGCCATGGCCATCGAACTGCCCCCCCTGCCCTACGACCGTACGGCGCTCGAGCCGCACATTTCCGGCGAAACCATCGACTACCACTACGGCAAGCATCACAAGACCTATGTGGACAACCTCAACAAGCTGATCGAAGGCACCGAGTTCGCCGATCTTTCGCTGGAAGAGATCGTGCGCAAGTCCCAGGGCGGCATGTTCAACAACGCGGCCCAGATCTGGAACCACACCTTCTACTGGAACTGCCTGAAGCCCAATGGCGGCGGCGAGCCGACCGGCAAGCTGGCCGAGCTGATCAACAAGGCGTTCGGCGATTTCGCCAAGTTCAAGGAAGAGTTCACCAAGACCGCCATCGGTACCTTCGGTTCCGGCTGGGGCTGGCTGGTGCAGCGTCCGGACGGTTCGCTGGCGCTGGCCAGCACCTCCAACGCCGCCACCCCGCTGACCGGCGAGGACAAGCCGCTGCTGACCATCGACGTGTGGGAACACGCCTACTACATCGACTACCGCAACGCGCGTCCGAAGTACGTGGAATCGTTCTGGGCGCTGGTGAACTGGGACTTCGTGGCCGGCAACCTGCGCTGAATCCAGAGTTTCACCGCCGCAAACCAGGGAAGGCCGGGGCATGCCCCGGCCTTCTGCTTTTCACGCAACCCGCCCGCGCTCAGCCGCGCAGGCGTTCGATGACCGGCGCCACCTGCGCCTCGCGGCCCAGCGCGCGGCCGGCACGCTCCAGCGCCTGCGCAAGTTCCGCCACGTCGTCGGCGCGCACGGTGGCGTGCCCGACCTTGCGGCCGGCGCGCGGCAGCTTGCCGTAATCGTGCCAATGTCCGCCGGCTTCGCCCAGCAGCGCCAGCGCATCCGGCATCTGGCCGATCCAGTTGAGCATGCACGCATGCCCGAGCATGCGCGTATCGCCCAGCGGCAGGCCGAGCACCGCGCGCAGGTGGTTCTGGAACTGCGAGGTTTCCGCGCCTTCGATGGTCCAGTGCCCGGAGTTGTGCACGCGCGGCGCCATCTCGTTGGCGAGCAGTTGGCCGTCGCGGTAGAACAGTTCCAGCGCGAACACGCCCACGTAGTCGGTGCGCTCGGCCAGGCGGCGCGCGTAATCGATCGCGGTCCTGGCGACCGCGTCATCGGCCCGCGCCGGCGCCAGGCTCGCCGACAGCACGCCGTCGACGTGCCAGTTCTCGGTCAGCGGCCAGGTGCGGAACTCGCCGTCGCGCCCCCTCACGGCGACCACGGAGAGCTCGCGCTCGAACGGCACGAAGGCTTCCACGATCAGGCCGACCTTGGCCGCCTGCGCGCCCAGCGCGTCCCATGCCGCGTCGGCATCGGCCAGTGCACGGATGCGGAACTGGCCCTTGCCGTCGTAACCCAGGCGGCGGGTCTTGAGGATGCACGGCACGCCGACGCTGGCCAGCGCCGCGTCCAGTTCCGCGCGGTTGGATACCGGCGCGAAATCGGGTACCGGGATATCCAGTTCGCGAAACAGCGTCTTCTCCGCCAGGCGATCCTGCGCGGTCGCCAGCGCGCGCGGGTTGGGGAACACCGGCACCCGCGCGGACAGCCATTCGGCACTTTCGGCCGGCACGTTCTCGAAATCGAAGGTGGCGACATCGACCTTGCCGGCGAACTCGGCCAGTGCGGCCTCGTCGCGGTAGTCGCCCACCAGCAGCGGCGCGAACTGGCCGGCGCAGGCGTCGGCCTCGGTGTCCATCACCAGGAAACGCAGGCCCAGGGGAGCGCCGGAAAGGGCGAGCATGCGGGCCAGTTGCCCGCCGCCGAGGATGCCGACCGTGGTCATGCCGGCAGGCGCGGATCGTCGTGCGCCATCACGTCGTCGGTCTGGCGCGCGCGGAACGTCGCCAGCGCGGCGCCGATCGCGGGGTATTCGGGAGACAGCAGGGCCGCGGCGAACAGCGCCGCGTTGGCGGCGCCGGCATTGCCGATCGCGAACGTGGCGACCGGGATGCCGGCCGGCATCTGCACGATCGACAGCAATGAATCCATGCCGTTCAGCGCCTTGGACTGCACCGGCACGCCGAGCACCGGCACCGCCGTCTTGGATGCCAGCATACCCGGCAGGTGGGCGGCGCCGCCGGCTCCGGCGATGATCGCGCGCAGGCCGCGGGGACCGGCGGTCTCGGCATAGGAGAACAGCACGTCCGGGGTCCGGTGCGCGGACACCACCTTCACCTCGTAGGGCACGCCCAGCGCGTCGAGCTTCTGGGCGGCGTTCTGCATGGTTTCCCAATCCGAACGGGAACCCATCACGATGCCCACGACGGGGCTGTCAACGGTGGCGGTCATGGCCGTCCTCTGTCGCAAAGACGTATTCTACCCTCCTTGCCGAACGACGTTGGACCCATGGACCGCAAACTGCTGGACATCCTCTGCTGCCCCACCACCCGCCAGTCCCTGTCGCTGCTCGACGGTCGTGGGCTGGACGCGGCCAACCGCGCGATCGCGGCGGGCGGGGTGACCCGCGCGGACGGTTCGCCCCAGGCCGAAGCGCTGCGCGAAGCGCTGGTCACCCAGGATCGACGGACGCTCTACCGGGTCGACGACGGCATTCCGGTATTGCTGGCCGAGGAGGCCATCGCCACTTCGCAGTTGGCGGATTTCCCCGCGCGATGAGCGGGTTGCAGCCACCTCCCGCCGAGGTCGTCGAAGGCGACGTTCGCCGCGCGCTGGCCGAGGACATCGGCGATGGCGACGTCACCGCCGCGCTGCTGCCCGACCGTCCCGACAGCGCCTACCTGCTGTGCAAGGAGGATGGCGTCATCGCCGGACGCCCGTGGTTCGACGCGGCCCATCGGATGCTCGACCCGCAGGTGCGGATCGATTGGCGCGTGGCCGAAGGCGATCGCATCACCGCCGGCACCGTGCTCGCCACCCTGCAGGGCCATTCGCGTGCGCTCGTCACCGCGGAGCGGACCTCGCTGAACTTCCTGCAGACCCTGTCCGGCACCGCCACCGCGACCGCGCGCCATGTCGAGGCGGTGGCGGGAACCCGCGCGAAGATCCTGGATACCCGCAAGACCCTGCCCGGCCTGCGCCTGGCGCAGAAGTACGCGGTGCGCTGCGGGGGCGGACACAATCACCGGATCGGCCTGTACGACGCGGTGATGCTGAAGGAGAACCACATCCGTGCCTACGGCTCGCTCGGCGGCGCCATCCGCGCGGCGCGGGAAGCCCGGCCCGGCCTGCCGTTGATCGTGGAAGTGGAAACGCTGGCGCAACTGGAAGAAGCGCTGCGCGAAGGTTGCGATCGCATCCTGATCGACGATTTCGACGCGCCGACGCGACGGGAAGCCGTACGCATCGCCGCCGGCCGCATTCCGCTGGAGGTTTCCGGCGGCGTGGACATGGGCACGCTGCGCGGCATCGCCGAGGACGGCGTCGACTGCATCTCCATCGGTGGGCTGACCAAGCACGTCCACGCCATCGACCTGTCGCTCAAGCTCGGTCCGCCGCCGGGCGAGCGCGGCTAGTTCCCGCCCGGTTCCGCCATCCCATGCCCAGCCTGATCCTGCTGATGATCGCCGGCGCCGCCGCCTTCGCGTACTGGAACGCCGCGCGCGCGGCCGCCGAGCGCGCCGAAGCGCTCGGCCGCAATGCCTGTTCCGCCGCGGGCGTCATCTGGCTGGACCAGACCGTGCACGCCGCCGGCCTGCGCCTGCGGCGCAACGAGGACGGCCGGCTGGGCTGGGAACGCACGTTCCGCTTCGAGTACTCCTACGACGGCATGGACCGGCATACCGGCCGGCTGGTGCTGCGCGGCGAAACGCTGGTCTCGTTCGTCGGTCCGGCGCGGCCCAGCGTGGTGCCGTTCGAGCACTGAGTCCCGGTCGGGCTCCTACAGTCGTTACCGTGGGATGGCCTCGCCTACTTGACCACCCGCAGGTGCGGACGCTTCGGCGGCGCGGGGGTGTCGTCGTCGCCCGGGCTGTCGGGACCGGCACCGTCATCGCCACCGTCATCGTCCGGTCCGGGCGAATGACCATCGTCGGGCAGGGCCATGCCCTGTCCGGTCTCGCGCGCATAGATCGCCAGCACGGCGGAAATCGGCACCATCACCGGGAAACTCACGCCACCGAAACGCGCCGTGAAGCTGACCGAATGATTGTCGATGTGCAGCTGCACGACCGCGCGCTCGGCGATGTTGAGCACCACCTTGCCTTCCTTCACCGCGCTGGCCGGCACCTGCACGCCCGCCTGGGTCGCGTCGACCAGCAGGTGCGGGGTCATGCCGTTGTCGGCGATCCATTCCACCAGTGCCCGCAACAGGTACGGACGGTGGCTGGTCATGCGGGGGGTTTCATCATTCATCGGTACTGCCTGGTGAAGTCGTCCGCTGCACGGACGTCGGAGCCGGCGGCATACGCCACCGACCTAGGATAAGTCACGACCGTCCCGCGGTTCCATGCCAGCGCCGCGGCAGCGACTTCACTCGCGTCGTCCCGGATTCAGTTCGGGATGTCGCGCAGCTTCTTCTCCGCATCGGTGAGACTGCGGATGAAGCCGGGGTTGCGGAAGATGCGGTTGCCGTAGTCCTCGATGGCCTTGCCATCCTTGGGCAGCGGGATGTCCAGCGACGGCAGCCGCCAGATGATCGGCGCCATGGCGCAATCGGCCAGGCTCATTTCGGGGTTGAGGAAGAACTTGCTCGCCTTGAACAGCGGCACCGACGCGGTCAGCAATTCCTTCAGGCGCTTGCGGCCGGCCTCGGCCTGCTGCTTGTTGCCCAGCTGGATGGCCTGCACCTGCGGCACCCAGTCGTGCTCGATGCGCAGCATCGCCAGGCGCAGGCGCGCGCGCGAAAGCGGATCCACCGGCATCAGCGGAGGATGCGGATAGCGTTCGTCCAGGTATTCGCTGACCACCGAGGCGGCGTACAGCACCAGATCCCGTTCCACCAGCGTGGGCACGGAATGGTAGGGATTCAGATCGATGAGATCTTCGGGCGGGTTCTGCGGATCCACCGGCACGAAGTCGTAGCTGACGCCCTTGGCGGCCAGCACCAGCCGTACCCGATGGCACAGCACGTCATCGATGGAGGAAAACAAAGTCAGTGTATTGCGCATACGTGGACTCGCAGCCATCAGGCTCTCCGACGATCGGAATCCGCCGATCGCACCGACGCCGCCAGCCCCTTGCCGGCGGTCGCCACGGTCCCCGAGTGTGCAATCCCTTCAGGAAAATGCCAAGCGGCTACCATGCCACCGGGCATTGCCCCGCGCCCGGCGTATGCGGCCGGACGGCATCAGGGAGCGCCGGACGTGTCAGTGCACGTCCTTCCAGTACTCCTGCTTGAGCAGATAGGCCAGGAACGACAGCGCCGCCAGGAACAGCACGACCCACACGCCCAGGCTCTGGCGCTTGAGGGCCGCCGGCTCGCCGGCGTACTCGAGGAAGTTGGTCACGTCGCGCGCGACCTGATCGAACTCCTGCGTGCTCAGGCGACCCGGCTGGGTCAGCTTCAGCGATTCGACGTGGCGTTCGCCGGTGGCCGCGTCGGGCTTGCCATACTCGGCGTGCTGCAGGCCCTGCAGTTCCCAGAACGGGTTCGGCATCGAGGCGTTCGGGAACAGCTTGTTGTTCCAGCCCAGCGGACGCGACTCGTCCAGGTAGAACGACTTGAGGTAGGTGTAGATCCAGTCGCTGCCGCGGACACGCGAGATGGTGCTCAGATCCGGCGGCATCTTGCCGAACCACTTGCCTGCCGGGTCGTGCGGCATCGATACCTGGATCTGCTCGCCGAACTTGGCGCCGGTGAAGTTGAGGTTGTTCATTACCTCTTCTTCGGTCAGGTCCAGATCCTCGGCCATGCGCGAATAGCGCAGGTACTTGAGCGAATGGCAGCCCGAGCAGTAGTTCATGTACAGCTGGGCGCCACGCTGAAGCGAGGCGCGGTCGCTCAGGTCGTTGCCGGCCTGGAGCTTGTCGCCGCCCTCGGCGGCCAGCGCGGAGAACGAGATCAGCAACCCGCTGGCGAATACGGCTAGCCGGGAAGTCAAGGTCTTAGTCATGCGTCGTCACCCGTTCCGGCACCGGCTTGGTCTTGTCGAACTTGGTCCACAGCGGCATGGTCAGGAAGAAAAGGAAGTAGTAAACGGTCAGCACGCGGCCGATGTAGGTCTCGACCATGTCGGTACCCGGGCCGGCGCCGATCTTGCCCAGCCACAGGAAGCTGACGGCGAAAGCCAGCAGCAGGGCCCACGACAGCTTGCCGCGATAGCGGTAGGACTTGACCTTGGCGCGGTCCAGCCACGGCACCAGGAACAGGATCGCGATGGCGCCGAACATCACCAGCACGCCGCTCAGCTTGTGCGGGACCACGCGCAGCATCGCGTAGTACGGGGTGTAGTACCACACCGGCTTGATGTGCTCCGGCGTCACCAGGCGGTTGGCCTCGGTGAAGTTGTCATGTTCCAGGAACCAGCCACCGAAGGCCGGCGCGAAGAAGATGATGAACGCGGCGACCATCACCAGCATGCACACGTAGAACAGGTCCTTGCCGACCGTGTAGTACGGGTGGAACGGGATGCCGTCGGCCGGCGCGGTCGGCGACCAGCGGTTGCCCTTCGGGCCCTTCTTGATTTCCACGCCGTCGGGGTTGTTGGAGCCGACTTCGTGCAGGGCGAAGATGTGCAGCACCACCAGCAGCAACAGCACCAGCGGCAGCGCGATCACGTGCAGGGCGAAGAAGCGGTTGAGGGTGGCGTCGCCGGGCAGGTAGTCGCCCATGATCCACTCGGTCAGGCCGTTGCCGATCACCGGGATGGCACCGAACAGCGAGATGATCACCTTGGCGCCCCAGAACGACATCTGGCCCCACGGCAGCACGTAGCCCATGAAGGCTTCGGCCATCAGCACCAGGTAGATCAGCATGCCCAGGATCCACACCATCTCGCGCGGCTTCTGGTAGCTGCCGTACATCAACCCGCGGAACATGTGCAGGTAGACGACGATGAAGAACAGCGAGGCGCCGGTGCTGTGCATGTACCGGATCAGCCAGCCCCACTCCACGTCGCGCATGATGTACTCGACCGAGGCGAACGCTTCCGCGGCGCTCGGCTTGAAGTGCATCGTCAGGAAGATGCCGGTCAGGATCTGGTTGACCAGCACGATCGAGGACAGGACGCCGAAGATGTACCAGATGTTGAAGTTCTTCGGAGCGTAGTACTCCGACATGTGCTTCCGGTAGAACGGCATGAAACTCGGCGCACGCGCAGTGAACCAATCCATCACGCCATCGGCGGTACGGGTAATGATGTTCGACATGGCTTACGCAGCTCCCTTCGGATCGACGCCGATCACGATCGTCGTGTCGTTCTCGTAGTAGTGCGGCGGCACCACCAGGTTGGTCGGGGCGGGAACGCCCTGGAACACGCGGCCGGCCATGTCGAAACGCGACTTGTGGCAGGGGCAGAAATAGCCGCCCTTCCAGTCCGGGTCGTACGGCTCGGGACGGATTTCCGCGACCATTTCCGGCGAGCAGCCCAGGTGGGTGCACAGGCCGACCAGCACGGAGATTTCCGGCTTCAGGGAGCGCGTCTCGCCCTTGATGTAGGCCGGCTGCTGGTCCGTGTTCTTGGACTCCGGATCCCGCAGGCGGCTGTCCAGGGTCGGCAGCGCGTCCAGGATCGCTTTGGAGCGCTTGACGATCCAGATCGGCTGGCCGCGCCATTCCAGGATCAGGCGTTGCCCTTCCTGCAGGCCGGTGAGGTCGGCGGTCACCGGGGCGCCGGCCAGCTTGGCCCTCGCACTCGGATTCCACGACTTGATAAACGGTACTGCTGCGAAACCGGCTCCGACCGCACCAACCACAGCCGTGGTCGCAGTCAGAAACCGGCGTCGGCCTGTATTCACAGGCCCATTGACCCCATCGTTGGCCATTCCGGCACTCCGCAAAACAATCAGGTAGCTAAAAGGCTGCCAGCACCCGCGCCCGAAGCTCGGGGCGGGCCGCAAAGACAGCAAAGTGTAGCGGAAGCCTTAACCGACCGACAACGTTTTGCCGTGGATCAAGGGTTTGCGACGGTCCGAACCCGCCGCGCGGCGGGATTCCGCGTCAACGCGCGGCGGCGATGTTGCCGCGATAGCGATCCGCCAGGACCGCCACCCGCTCGACGTAGCGCTGGGTTTCCCGGTATGGCGGCACCCCGCCGTGGCGGTCCACCGCGCCCTCGCCGGCGTTGTAGCCGGCCGCGGCCAGGCGCAGGTCGCCGTTGAAGCGCTTGAGCAACCAGGACAGGTACTGCACGCCGCCGCGGATGTTCTGGCCGGCGTTGAAGGCGTCGCTGACACCGAACCGTCGCGCGGTGGCCGGCATCAACTGCATCAGGCCCTGGGCTCCGGCGTGGGAAAGGGCCATCGGGTTGTACGAGGATTCGGCGTGCATGATCGCGCGGATCACCGCCTCGTCGACCCCGAATTCGCGGGACGCCGCGGCGATCTCGGCCTGGTAGGCCGCGGTGTTCAGGCGCAGGGTCCCGAAGTTGAGTCCCGGGTTGCCGCAGGCGAAGCAGGTTTCGATGAAGCTGTACTTGATGGTGCGCAGGCTGGCGACCGCACCGGCACCGCCGCGCGGACGGGCACTGGTGTAATGGCGCACGCCATCCTTGATGTAGGAGTAGACCTGTCCGCTGACCACCCGGCGGGTTCCGCCCGCGGGATTGGCGGCCGGCAGCGGTGCCGGGGTGATCGCCGTCGGTGTCGCCGATGCCGCGGTCGTGACCGGAGCGGCCGCGCTGGTCGTGCCGCCCATCGCGGTTCCGGGCCGGGTCGGCGGGGCCGCCGGCGCGGACAGGGTGGAAGCATCGGCCGGGCGGGACACGGACGAAACCCGGCGGCCGCCACGCTCGGGCGTGTACTGGCTGATCACCTCGCAGCGGGCACCGCTGACGCGCTTGCTGACATAGGCGGGAACGCCATCGGCGCCGGTGCACTTGTACAGCGTGCCGGCACTCGCGGCCGGCACCGCGCAGGCAAGCGCGGCCAGCATCCCCAATGGCAGTAGCGTCCCCCTCATGCGGGGCAGTGTCCAGGATCCGGGAGTGATTGCCAAGTCCTTGTCCAAGAAAGGAATCCTCGAATCTGTGCAGTGGGTCCGGGATCCGGATATCCACTCCGCATCCCGCCCGCGCGTCCGCCCCGACGGGCGTGTTCCTCACCTTCAACGCCGAATCGGCGCGGAACCGGACCGCCCCGCGTAAACTATGCGGTTTCCGCCCGCCCACCCGACTGGAATAAGCGCCATGACCGGGACGCAAGCCCCCGATACCGCCCTGACGGGCGAGCCGCCCGTCGCCTCCCCCGCCCGTCCGGCCGTCGCGCCGGCCCGCGGCAAGCTGTTCATCAAGACCCACGGTTGCCAGATGAACGAGTACGACTCGGCGAAGATGGCCGACGTGCTGGCCGCCGCCGAAGGCCTGGAACTGACCGACAACCCCGAAGAAGCCGACGTGGTGCTGGTCAACACCTGTTCCATCCGCGAGAAGGCGCAGGAAAAGGTGTTCAGCCAGCTTGGCCGCTGGAAGTCGCTGAAGAAGGACGGCAAGCCGGTCCTGATCGGCGTGGGCGGCTGCGTGGCCTCGCAGGAGGGCGAAGCCATCGTCAAGCGCGCGCCCTACGTGGATCTGGTGTTTGGTCCGCAGACCCTGCATCGCCTGCCCGAGCTGATCCGCGAGCGCCGCCAGTCAGGCCGGCCGCAGGTGGACATCAGCTTCCCGGAAATCGAGAAGTTCGATCGCCTGCCCGAGCCGCGCGCCGAAGGCCCGAGCGCGTTCGTCTCGATCATGGAAGGCTGCTCCAAGTATTGCTCGTTCTGCGTGGTGCCCTACACCCGCGGCGAGGAAGTCAGCCGGCCGTTCGAGGACGTGCTGGTGGAAGTGGCGCAACTGGCCGCCCAGGGCGTGCGCGAGATCAACCTGCTGGGCCAGAACGTCAACGCCTACCGAGGTCCCTATGGCGACGGCGAAGTGGCCGACCTGGGCCTGCTGATCCGCGCCATCGCCGAGATCGAGGGCGTCGGCCGGATCCGCTTCACCACCTCGCACCCGCTGGAGTTCAGCGATTCGCTGGTGGAGGCCTACCGCGACGTTCCGCAACTGGCGAACTACCTGCACCTGCCGGTGCAGGCCGGCAGCGATCGCATCCTGGCGGCGATGAAGCGCGGCTACACGACGCTGGAGTTCAAGCAGAAGATCCGCAAGTTGCGCGCGGTGCGGCCGGACATCTCGATCTCCTCTGACTTCATCGTCGGCTTTCCCGGCGAGACCGATGCGGATTTCGAGAAGACCATGAAGTTGATCGAGGACGTCGGCTTCGACCAGTCGTTCTCCTTCATCTACTCGCGCCGGCCCGGCACCCCTGCCGCGGATCTGGAAGACGACACCGCCGAGTCGACCAAGCACGCCCGCCTGGAGCAGTTGCAGGCGCATATCAACGCCTACGCCGCCGGCATCTCGCAACGGATGGTCGGCAGCGTGCAGTCGGTGCTGGTGGAAGGTCCCTCGCGCAAGAATCCGAACGAACTGACCGGCAAGACCGAGAACATGCGCTCGGTGAACTTCCCAGGCCACGCGCGGATGATCGGCCAGTTCGTCGACGTGGTGATCACCGAGGCGCTGACCAATTCGCTGCGCGGGCGGGTGGCCACGGTGGACGAGAACGCGGCTTGAAAACCTCTCTTGTGGGAGCGACGTAAGTCGCGAATTCGGACTCCGCGAGCGAAGAGCATCGCGACTTACGTCGCTCCCACAGGAGTTGTTCCGAAAAGAAGGGTGTTCAATCCAGCCGCTTGCGGAAGCGCAGGATGGCGGCGGACATCATGACCGTGGTGAAGGCCAGCAAGGCCAGCACGTCGGGCCACAGCTCCCACAGGCTGGCGCCGCGCAGCATGATGCCGCGGATCAGGCGCAGGAAATGGGTCAGCGGCAATGCTTCCGCCAGCCACTGCACCGGCCGCGGCATGCCCGAGAACGGGAACATGAAGCCCGACAGCAGGATCGACGGCAGGAACACGAAGAAGGTCATCTGCATCGCCTGGAACTGCGACTGCGCGCGGGTCGAAATCAGCAGGCCCAGGGTCAGGTTGGCGGCGATCAGCAGGATCGCCGCCACGTAGACGTGCCAGACGCTGCCGTTGAGCGGCACGTCGAACAGCCACATGCCCAGTGCCAGCACCACCGTGGTCTGGATCAGGCCGATAGCGATGTAGGGCAGCACCTTTCCGATCATCAGCTCGGCGCTGCTTACCGGCGTGGCGATCAGCAGTTCCATGTTGCCGCGTTCGCGTTCGCGCACGATGGCCACTCCGGTGAACAGCACCATGGTCATGGTCAGGATCACGCCAATCAGGCCCGGCACGATATTCACCGCGGAGCGTCGTTCCGGGTTGTAGAACGCCACCACGCTGATCGGGCGCTCGATCGGAACCACCGCGCGGACCGCGGTATCGGCGGGCATCTGGGCCAGTTGGGCGGCCGCGCTCTGCTCCGCGTTGTCGCTGCCGTCGACCAGGATCTGCACCTGTTCGCGGCCCTCGGCGCGACGGCGCTCGAAATCCGGCGGCACCACGATGCCCAGGCTGATCTCGCCGCGCCGGATGGCTTCCATCAGTTCCTGCGGCGTGCGTGCGGCCAGGGTCGGCTTGATCACCGTGGTTGCGACGATATCCATGACCATCGCGCGCGAGGCCGTGGTGTTCGCCTGGTCGGCCACGCCCGCCTTCAGGTCGCGCAGGTTGGTGTTGATGGCGTAGCCGAACAGCAGCAACTGCATGACCGGGATGGCGACGATCATCGCCAGGGTGATGCGATCGCGGCGCATCTGCCGCACTTCCTTCAGCATCACCGCCGACAGCCTGCGCCAGATCATGCCGCATGCTCCTGCCCGTCCTGATCGGGGCGGCCGCGGGTGGCGGCGACGAACACGTCTTCCAGGTTGGCCTGCGAAGGGGTGACTTCCGCCGCCATGCCCGCTTGGCGCAATCCCGCGGCGACCCGCCCGGCGGCATCACCATTGCCCGCCATCAGCACGCGCAGGGTATTGCCGATCTGGGCCACGCTGATCACGCCGGGCAGGCCCAGCAGGACCTTCTGCGCCTGGCGCGGCTGTTCCGCGTCCACCGCCAGCGTGCGTCCGGCCAGCTCGCCTGTCAGATCCGCCGGTGTGCCGTCGGCCACCAACACGCCGCGGTCGAGGATGGCGATGCGGTGGCAACGCTCGGCCTCGTCCATGTAGTGGGTGGACACGAGGATCGTGGTGCCGGCATCGGCCAGTTCGAACAGCTTCTCCCAGAAATCGCGGCGCGATTCCGGATCCACCGCGCTGGTGGGCTCGTCCAGGAACAGCAGTTCCGGCTGGTGGATCACCGCGCCGGCCAGCGCCAGGCGCTGCTTCTGGCCGCCACTCATGGTGCCGGCCAGTTGCTTCTGCCGATCCTGGAAGTGGTATTGCTCGACCAGTTCGTCGATGCGCTTGCGTGCCTCGGCTTTCGACAGGTTCTGCACGGCCGCGAGGAATTCCAGGTTCTCGCGCACGCTCAGGTCCTCGAACAGCGAGAACTTCTGGGTCATGTAACCGATGCGCATGCGCAGCTGCTCGGCCTGTTCGGGAATCCGCAGGCCCAGCACCTCGATGTCGCCCGCGCTGGGCGTCAGCAGACCGCACAGCATGCGGATGGTGGTCGATTTGCCGGAACCGTTGGGCCCGAGGAATCCATACACGTGGCGTCGCGGCACGCTCAGGTCCACCGCGTTCACCGCGACCAGTGGGCCGAAGCGCTTGGTCAGTTCGCGCGCCTGGATCGCCAGGCCGCCGGAGTCACTTGCCGTGGCCATCGCCGAACTCCACCCGCACCGGGAAACCCGCCGGCAGTTCCGCCGCGTCCTTGCCCAGGCTGACTTCCGCCAGATAACTCAGGCGCGCGGCGTCCTTGCCGGTCAGCGCGTAGTACGGGGTGAACACCGGCTCGCTGCGAATCATCCTGACCTTGCCGGCATACACCTGTTCGCGGCCGTCCACGTGCACGCGCACCGCGTCGCCGACCTTGACCCGCGCGCGCAGCGGTTCCGGCACGTAGATGCGCGCATACGGCGCCTCGCCGACCAGCATCACCGCCAGTGGCGCGCCAATCGGCGCCTGATCGCCCAGGCGATACGGCAAGCTGTCCACGCGCCCGGCGCGCGGCGCCACCACGTTGAGCTTGTCCAGGGTGACGGCCTGCACCGCCGCCTGCGCCTCGGCGGCGGCAAGCGCCGCTTCGCCCTGCGCGACCTGCTCGCGGCGGGTGCCGCGCTCCAGTTCCAGCAATGCCGCCTGCGCCGAACGCACCTGCGCGGCGGCGTTGTCGGCGGCGGCGCGGGCGCGATCCACTTCGGAAGCCGCTACCAGTTGCTGCCTGCCCAGCGGTTGCAGCCGATTGAAGTAGGCGCGGGTGTCACTGGCCTGCGCCTGCGCGGCGGCCAGCGCGGCGCGCGCCTGCGCGATGGCTTCCACCCTTGGTCCCGCCTGCAGCTCCGACAGCACGTCGCGACTCTGCCTGGCCTGCGCGCGCGCCGCTTCCAGTTGCGACTGCGTGCGGGTCAGTTCGAGCTGCAGCAGGGGCGCGCCGGCCGCGACCTGCTGGCCTTCGCGCACGTCGATGCGCACGATTCTCTCGGCCACCGGCGCGGGCAGGGTCACCCGGTCCCATTCCAGCGTTCCCAGCGCCTGCGGCGTGGCCGGCTTGCAGGCCGCCAGCGCCAGCAGCGCGCAGGCGGCGATCAGGTTGCGCTCACTTCGCATCATCAAGCTCCAGTCCACGATCAAGCAGCACCAGCGTGTGCCGGCGCAGGTCATCGAAATCGACATCGCCGGCACCGAACAGCGCGCGCCAGATCGGCGCGCTGGCCAGCGGGAAGAAGGTCAGCCCGACCAGCGAGACCATCAGCAGGCGGGGATCGAGATCGGCGTTCAACCGCCCCTGCCGCTGCGCTTCGGCGAAGCGCCCGGACATCATCCGCGGCAGCATCGGACCCACCTGTTCGATCAGCAGGTCGCGCAGCGCGCCGCCCTCGCACAGCACTTCGCGCACCCACAGGGTGGGCAGCCAGGGATGGCGCGCGACCAGCCCGCCAACGCCTTGCACGAACGCGGCGATCAGGGCGGCCACGTCGTCACCCGCCTGGCTGACCGGCTCGCGCAGTTGCGCTACCACCGGCAACAGCCGCTCGGCCACCACCGCCTGCTGCAACTGCGGCTTGTCGCCGAAGTAGTAATGCACCAGCGCCGGGGTCACCCCGGCCTCGCCGGCGATGTCGCGCAGCGAGGTCGCCGCGATGCCCTGGCGGACGAAGCAGGCCAGCGCGGCGTCGAGCAGGCGTTCGCGTTGATCGGCCTGATCGGCGCCGGGCCGGCCGGGGGCGCGCTTGCGGCGTCCGGCGGCGCCGCGCGCGCTTTCGGCGGCGGACGTGCGGGAACGGGAGGGAGTGGGTGATTTCGGCATGCGCGCATTATTTAATTCATCATTTAATTAATGCAAGACCGAGCCGACGGACGGTCGCCGTCGGGCCTTCCATGTGGCGCGGACGGGGTCAGCGGTTTAACCTTCCGCTCCAGACACCTCGGTCGAGAACGCCGCCGTGATCCCGCACTTCCGCTGATCTGCCGCTTGCAAATCCGCCGTGCCCGCTCCACATCGAAGCGGCCGTTCCCCATTTCCAATTCCGCCCTGCCCGTCCGGCACCGCCGGCCGTCTTCGGCCCGTCCGCCGCGGCAAGGCCATTTCCTCCGCTTCCCATGACTGCACCCAGCAAACGCGAATTCACCCTGGAACCCGAAACCGCCGAACGCCTGGCCAACCTGACCGGCCCGTTCGACGCCCACCTGCGCCAGATCGAGCTGCGCCTTGGCGTGGAGATTGCCAACCGCGGCGCGGTCTTCCGGGTCACCGGCCCGGAAAAGGCGGTCGCCGCCGCCGAGAAACTGCTGCGCTCGCTCTACGAGGAAACCGCCAGCGAAACCTTCGACAGCGAGGCCATCCATCTGCGCCTCAACGACGCCAACGTCGACCACGTCGCCGCCGGCGGCTTCGAACCGCAGGAAGTGGCGATCAAGGTCAAGCGCGGCACCGTGCGCGGGCGTGGCGCCAACCAGGCCAACTACCTGCACGCCATCGCCACCCACGACATCAATTTCGGCATCGGCCCGGCCGGCACCGGCAAGACCTTCCTGGCCGTGGCCAGCGCGGTCGAGGCGCTGAACGAATCGCGGGTGCAGCGGCTGATCCTGGTGCGCCCGGCGGTGGAGGCCGGCGAGAAGCTGGGCTTCCTGCCCGGTGATCTCACCCAGAAGGTCGATCCCTATCTGCGCCCGCTGTACGACGCCCTGTACGAGATGCTGGGCGTGGAGAAGGTGGTCAAGCTGCTCGAGAAGAACGTGATCGAGATCGCACCGCTGGCCTACATGCGCGGACGGACGCTTAACGATGCGTTTGTCATCCTCGACGAGGCGCAGAACACCAGCATCGAGCAGATGAAAATGTTCCTGACCCGCATCGGCTACGGCAGCACCGCGGTGGTCACCGGCGACCTGACCCAGATCGACCTGCCGCGCCACCAGAAGTCCGGGCTGAAGGACGCGCTGGACGTGCTGCGCAACGTGGACGGCATCTCCTTCACCTTCTTCAGCAGCCGCGACGTGGTCCGGCATCCGCTGGTCGCGCGCATCGTCCAGGCTTACGATGCGCGCGAGGGCAAGGATTCGGAGACAGGTCCGGCATGACGCAGGGTCCGACACGGCTGGAGGTTTCGGTCAGCTACGCGCTGCCGCGCGCGGGCCTGCCCGCGGCGGTCAGCTTCCGCAAGTGGGTGGCGGCGGCGCTGCACGGGCGCATCCGCGAGGCCGACCTGGCCATCCGCATCGTCGACAGCAAGGAAGGCCGCGCGCTCAACCGGCACTACCGTGGCCGCGACTACGCCACCAACGTGCTGAGTTTCCCGGCCGACGTCGCCGAGGGCGTCAAGCTGCCCAAGGGCGTGAAGATGCCCTTGCTGGGCGACTTGGTGATCTGTGCGCCAGTGGTGGCGCGCGAGGCGCGCGAGCAGAAGAAACCCCTCGCCGCCCACTACGCCCATCTCACCGTGCATGGCACCCTGCACCTGCTGGGCTGGGATCACGAGGACGACAAGGAAGCCGAGTGCATGGAGCAGTTGGAACGCGAGATCCTGGCCGAACTGGGCATCGACGATCCCTACGCCGAGCAGTAGTCCCGGCCGCGCGCAGCCGCTACGCTTCGCGCTTTCCCGATGTTCCGGATCCGTCACATGCGTCCTGCCCGTTCCGCTCTCGCCCTCCTGCTGCTGGCCGCGGCCGGCGGCGCGCCTGCGCAGGCATCGGAACAGGCGGCGGGGCCGGATCCCGCCAAGGTCGACCTTGCCCGGCTGATCGCCTGCCAGGGCCAGCCGGAGGAATTCATGGCGCTGGCGGTCGCGCAGCAGGATCCGCTGAAGGCGGTCGCGCTGGGCTGGCGGCCGCTGCCCCAGGCCAACATGTTCCTCAACGAATACGAACTGGCCGCGCCGCTGACGGTGTTCGGCCATCCCACCCGTCGCATCGCCTTCGCCGGTTCCAGCGTGATGGCGGTGCTCGACCTGCCGGACCCGCGCCCGCTGGCCCGGCAACTGGAACTGGAAACGGCGGTCGATACACCCGACAAGGCCATGTTCGGCAAGGAACTGGTCAGCGAGGAGGTCCGCGATCCGGCCACCGGCGCGGCCCTGGTCCGCTCGGCGGTACTCAACGTCTCCAACGTCACCTCCCACCCCGGCAAGACCCTGGTCGGCTGCACCTACAGCATTGATCCGCTTGAGGAAGAGCCGGCCGAGGCGCCCGCCGCCGGCTGAGCGTCCGCCGCGCCTGCTAGACTCTGCCCCGTCGCCCGCACCGCGGGCGCCCCTTTCCGAGAGATGTCAGAAGACGACAGTACCCCCGCGCCGGAGCACCACGAAAAACGGCGCAGCTGGCTGGAACGCCTGAGTTCGGCGTTTTCCGGCGAACCCACCTCCCGCGAAGACCTGGTCGCGATCCTGCGCGATGCGCAGAGCGACGGCCTGATCGGCGGCGACACCCTGCGGATGATGGAAGGCGCGCTGACGGTCGCCGAGCTGACCGTGGGCGACGTGATGGTGCCGCGCGCACAGATGATCTCGCTGCCGGTGGACGGCCGCTTCCTGGACCTGATGAAGCTGGTGGTCGAATCCGGCCATTCGCGCTTCCCGGTGCACGGCGACAACAAGGACGAGATCCTCGGCATCCTGCTGGCCAAGGATCTGCTGCGCGGCGTGGTCGCCGACAACGGCCCGGGCAGCATCCGCGAACTGCTGCGCCCGGCGGTGCTGATCCCCGAGTCCAAGAAGCTCAACCTGCTGCTCAAGGAATTCCGGCTGTCGCGCAACCACATGGCGATCGTGGTGGACGAGTACGGCGGCGTCGCCGGCGTGGTCACCATCGAGGACGTGCTGGAGCAGATCGTCGGCGAGATCGACGACGAGCACGACGAAGCCGAGGACGGCGCCTCGCTGATCGCGGTGCAGGCCGACGGGCAGTACGTGGTGGATGCGCTGACGCCCATCGCCGATTTCAACGAACGCTTTGGCGCGGATTTCCTGGATGACGAATACGACACCATCGGCGGCCTGGTCACCGCCGCCATCGGTCACCTGCCGGAAACCGGCGAGGAACTCACCCTGGGCCGTTTCGCCTTCCGTGTCGCCAAGGCCGACGCGCGCCGCGTGCATGCGTTCCACGTCGGCATCCTGGCCGACGCCTGACATGCTGCGCCGCCTGATCCTCGTCGCCGCGCTCTGGCTGCTGGCGGCGTCGGCCTTCGCCGCGCCGCGCATCGGGGTGGCGACGATGCAGCCGGGCGAGGTGTTCTTCGAACGCTTCGGCCACAACGCCATCGTGGTGGTGGATCCGGCCACCGGCGCGGCCACCTCCTACAACTTCGGTTATTTCGATCCGGGTGAATCCGACTTCGTCGGCAACTTCGCGCGCGGGGTGATGCAGTACTACCTGGTCGACCTGCCGCTCGGCGAGGACCTGGCCCAGTACCGCGACAGCGGCCGCGGGGTGCGCCTGCAATGGCTGGACCTGCCGCCGGAACAGGCGCAGGCGCTGGCCGCGGCGCTGGCCGTGCGGGCCAGGCCGGAAAACGCGCGCTACCGCTACGACTACTTCACCGCCAACTGCTCCACCCAGGTGCGCGACGCGCTGGACGCGGCGATGGGCGGCGCGCTGAAGCCGCAGCTGGCCGGCCGCTCGCGCGGCAATACCTACCGCAGCGAAAGCGTGCGGCTGGCCTCGCCGGCGACCTGGATGTGGCTGGGTTTCGACCTCGGCTTGGGGCCTTCGGCGGACCAGCCGATGTCGCGCTGGGAGGAAGCCTTCATTCCGATGCGCCTGGCCGACAGCCTGCGCGAGGCGAAGAACGCCGCCGGCCGTCCGCTGGTACAGGCCGAGGAAGCCCTGCTGCCGCACCGGATCGCGCCGGAACCGGCCGAAGCTCCGCGGCGCTGGTGGCCATGGCTGATCGCCGGCCTGGTCCTCGCGGCCTTGCTGGTGCTGGCAGGTCGCCGCCATCCGCGCGCGGTGGCCGCGGCCGCGCTGCCGTTCTGGCTGCTGTGCACGATCGCCGGTGGCCTGCTGGCGTACCTGTGGGGTTTCAGCGAGCACTGGGCCGCCTGGCGCAACCACAACCTGTTGCTGCTCAACCCGCTCTGCGTACTGCTGCTTCCCGGCGCAATCGCCGTGCTGCGCCGCCGCAATCCGGGCCGGCTGTTCCGTTCCACCCTGCTGGTGGTCGCGTTGTGCGCGCTGTTCGCGTGGTTCGTGCAGTGGCTGCCTTTCGCGTTCGGCTACCAGTTCAACCAGCCGTGGATTGCGTTGCTGCTGCCCGTCCACCTCGCGCTCGCATACGTATTCAGACGGTCGCCTCACGCCGGCTGACGCAGGATGCGGCCTTTCCCGCCGCATCCGCAGGGTCCGCATGCTGATTCGACTGTTCGCCCTGACCGTCCTGTCGCTTCCGCTCACCGCGCTGGCCGCGCCGCCGGTACGCGTCAGCTCGCCCGATGGCCGCATCGTGGTGGAACTGGATTCCGATCCCGATGGCCGCCCGACCTATGCGGTGCAACGCGACGGCAAGCCGCTGCTGGCGCCATCGCGGCTGGGCTTCCTGCTGGTCGACACGCCCAAGCTGGATCGCGCCATCGCGGTGACCGCGCCGCGCACGCGCAGCTTCGACGAGACCTGGGAACAGCCCTGGGGTGAGCGCCGCCGTATCCGCAACCATTACAACGAACTGCGGGTGACCCTGGCCGAGAACGCCAAACCGCGCCGGCACCTGGATCTGGTGTTCCGCGTGTACGACGATGGCCTCGGCTTCCGTTACGAGTTCCCGCGCCAGGAGGGACTGCCGACGGTGAGGATCCGCGAGGAGCTCACCGAGTTCACCCTCGCCGGCGATGCCACCGCGTGGTGGATTCCGGCCGGCGAATGGAACCGCGAGGAGTACCTGTACCACCGCACGCCGGTGGAAGCCGTCGGCGACGCGCAGACGCCGATTACCTTCCGGCTGGCCGACGGCACCCATCTGTCGATCCATGAAGCCGCGCTGGTCGACTATTCCGGCATGAACCTCACCCGCGTCGAAGGCCGGCGATTGAAGGCATCGCTGACACCCGGCATCGACGGCGCCAAGGTCACGCGCGAGGCACCGTTCAACACGCCCTGGCGCACCGTGCAGATCGCCGATGACGCGGGCGGACTGGTGACCTCCAGCCTGATCCTCAACCTCAACGAACCGAACGTGCTGGGCGACGTGTCGTGGGTCAAGCCGATGAAGTACGTCGGCGTTTGGTGGGAAATGCACCTGGACACCAAAACCTGGGCGTCGGGCCCGCGCCACGGCGCCACCAACGAGAACGTGATGAAGCACATCGACTTCGCCGCGAAGAACGGCTTCGGCGGGGTGCTGGTCGAAGGCTGGAATGTCGGTTGGGATGGCGACTGGTTCGGCAATGGCGAGGACTTCAGCTTCACCCGCTCGTATCCCGATTTCGATCTGGAGAAGCTGAGCGCGTACGCGAAGTCCAAGGGCGTGGTCCTGATCGGCCACCACGAGACCTCCGCCAACGCCGCCCACTACGAATCGCAGATGGGCGCGGCGTTCGATCTGTACCAGCGGGTCGGCGTGCCGGCGGTCAAGACCGGCTACGTGTCCGACGCCGGCCAGGCCAAGGTGATCGGTGCCGATGGCAAGGTCCACTACGTCTGGCACGAAGGCCAGGACCTGGCCCGCCATCACCTGAAGGTGGTGACCGAGGCGGCCAGGCGCCACATCGCGATCAACGCCCACGAGCCGATCAAGGACACCGGCCTGCGCCGCACCTATCCCAACTGGATCTCGCGCGAGGGCGCACGCGGCATGGAGTACAACGCCTGGGGCAACCCCGGCAATCCGCCCGAGCATGAAGCCATGCTGGTGTTCACCCGCCTGCTGGCCGGGCCGATGGATTTCACCCCCGGCGTCTTCGGCATGAAGACCCGCGCGCCGGACGGCGTGGCGACCACCTGGGCCAAGCAACTCGCCCTCTACGTGGTCATCTACAGCCCGATCCAGATGGCCGCGGATCTGCTGGAAAACTACGAGGCCAATCCGGGCCCGTTCCAGTTCATCAAGGACGTGCCGGTCGATTGGGAAGAGACCCGCGTGCTCAATGGCGAAGTCGGCGACTACGTGACCCTTGTGCGCAAGGAACGCGGGGGCGACAACTGGTACCTGGGCGCCATCACCGACGAGGAGCCGCGCACGCTGAAGGCGCCGTTGTCGTTCCTGGATCCCGGCCGCCGCTATACCGCGCAGATTTACCGCGATGGTCCAATGGCCGACTGGAAGGACCGGCGCGAGGACATCGTCATCGAGGAGCGCGAGGTCGGCTCGACCGACACACTGGAACTGAAACTGGCGCCCGGCGGCGGCCAAGCGATCCGCTTCGTGGCCCGGTAAAGCCAGCCTCCTGTAGGAGCGACGTAAGTCGCGACCGTCATCCCACCGTACAGGGCTTCCCGGCCGCGCTGGCAACGTTTGGCGGTGGGGACCGCGGGTCGCGACTCACGTCGCTCCTGCACGGCATGCCGGCGACCGCTTGCCGCTCAAGGTCAACTGGCGCACGATCCGGCACATGAACCAATCGCCTTCGCTGAACCCCGTCCAGAACGCCCTGCCCTCCTGCGTCATCAACTGCGTGGTCTATGACCAGCACGGCAAGCGCCGGGACATCGGCCTGGATGAAATCAGCGATGTGCTGGCGGTGGACGACGGCACGTTCATCTGGGTGGGCCTGTACGAGCCGGCCGATTCGGTGCTGGAGAAGCTGCAGGAGGAATTCTGCCTGCACGACCTGGCGGTCGAGGATGCGCAGAACGCGCACCAGCGGCCCAAGCTGGAAGCCTATGGCAATTCCCTGTTCATCGTCATGCAGACCGCGCAGGTGGTGGACGACAGGATCCGCTACGGCGAAACCCACGCCTTCCTCGGGCCACGCTACCTGGTCACCGTGCGCCATGGCGCCTCGCTGTCGTATGCGCCGGTGCGCGAGCGCGTGCAGCGCGAACCGGACCTGCTGGGACTGGGACCGTCGTACGGTCTGTATGCGGTGCTCGACTTCATCGTCGACAACTACCGCCCGATCGTCGACGAGTTCCGCCAGACACTGGACACGCTGGAAAAGGACATCTTCGCCGACACCTACCGGCGGGTGACCGTGGTCAAGCTGTACGAACTCAAGCGCGAGCTGACCAAGATGCGGCTGGCGGTGGCGCCGCTGCAGGACGTGCTGGCGCAACTGTCGCGCACGCAGAGCGCGCTGATCCCGGAAGAGGTGCGGCTGTATTTCCGCGATGTCCACGACCACGTGCTGCGGGTCAACGAATCCACCGACACCCTGCGCGAGATGCTGACCACCGCGTTGAGCGTCAACCTGTCGCTGGTAACCCTGGCCCAGGGCGAGACGGTCAAGCGCCTGGGCGCCTGGGCGGCGCTGCTCGCCGCGCCCACCCTGATCACCAGTTGGTACGGCATGAACTTCGAGCACATGCCCGAACTGGCGGGCCGGTTCTCCTATCCGCTGCTGATGATCGGCGTGGCGGCGGTCTGCATCGGCCTGTATCGCCTGTTCAAGCGCGTGCGCTGGTTGTGACGATCCGGTGACCGCCGGCCGGTTTCGACCAAAGTCGAAGGCGGGAATCCGGCTTACGGATTGACCCTCCCCCGGCATCGGAGGACTCTAGCGGCAGTCTCCGTGGAGGGTGGATTCATGAAAGGTCTGTCGAAACTCGGCTGGGCGGCGCTGGCCGTACTCGGCGCATTCGCGCTGGGCACGGTCGCGCTGCGCCGGGGCGAGCACATCAACGCGATCTGGATCGTCACCGCGGCGGTCTCGATCTATCTGATCGCGTACCGCTTCTACGCGCAGTTCATCGCCAGCCGGGTCATGCAACTGGATCCCACTCGGGCCACGCCGGCGGTGCTGCGCAACGACGGCCTGGATTACGTGCCCACCAACAAGCACGTGCTGTTCGGCCACCATTTCGCCGCCATCGCCGGTGCCGGCCCGCTGGTCGGCCCGGTGCTGGCCGCGCAGATGGGCTACCTGCCCGGCCTGTTGTGGCTGGTGGTCGGCGTGGTGCTGGCCGGCGCGGTGCAGGACTTCATGGTGCTGTTCATTTCCAGCCGCCGCGACGCGCGCTCGCTGGGTGACCTGGTGCGCGAGGAAATGGGGCCGATTCCCGGCACCATCGCGTTGTTCGGCGCCTTCCTGATCATGATCATCATCCTGGCGGTGCTGGCGATGGTGGTGGTCAACGCGCTGGCCGAAAGTCCGTGGGGCATGTTCACCGTCGCCGCGACCATGCCGATCGCGATCCTGATGGGCATCTACATGCGCTACATCCGGCCCGGCCGGATCGGCGAGATTTCGGTGGTCGGCCTGCTCCTGCTGCTGGGCGCGATCTGGCTGGGCGGCAAGGTCGCCGCGGATCCCACCTGGGGGCCGGCGTTCACCTTCTCCAAGGAATCCATCACCTGGATGATGGTCGCGTACGGCTTCATCGCCTCGGTGCTGCCGGTGTGGCTGCTGCTGGCACCGCGCGACTATCTGTCCACCTTCCTCAAGATCGGCACCATCGTCGCGCTGGCGATCGGCATCCTGATCGTGATGCCGGATCTGAAGATGCCGGCGGTGACCGAGTACGCCCGCACCGGCATGGGTCCGGTCTGGACCGGCGGCCTGTTCCCGTTCCTGTTCATCACCATCGCCTGCGGTGCGGTGTCCGGCTTCCATGCGCTGATTTCCTCCGGCACCACGCCCAAGCTGCTGGCCAGCGAGCGCCACATGCCCTACATCGGCTACGGCGGCATGCTGATGGAGTCCTTCGTCGCGGTGATGGCGCTGGTCGCGGCCTCGATCATCGAGCCGGGCGTGTACTTCGCGATGAATGCGCCGCCGGCCGCGGTCGGCAAGGACGTGATCGCGGTGGCCGCCAAGGTCAGCGAATGGGGCTTCGCGATCAGCCCGGACGTGCTCACGGCCACGGCCAGGGACATCGGCGAAAGCACCATCCTCAACCGTGCCGGTGGCGCGCCGACCCTGGCGGTGGGCATTGCCCAGATCCTGCACAGCGTGCTTCCCGGCGAAGACACGATGGCGTTCTGGTACCACTTCGCGATCCTGTTCGAGGCGTTGTTCATCCTGACCGCGGTCGACGCCGGCACCCGCGCGGGGCGCTTCATGCTGCAGGATCTGCTCGGCAACTTCGTCCCGGCGATGCGCCGCACCGAGTCCTGGACCGCGAACATCATCGCCACCGGCGGCTGCGTGGCGTTGTGGGGCTACCTGCTGTACACCGGCGTCACCGATCCGTTCGGCGGCATCAAGACCCTGTGGCCGCTGTTCGGCATCTCCAACCAGATGCTGGCGGGCATCGCGCTGATGCTGGGCACGGTGGTGCTGTTCAAGATGAAGCGCGATCGCTACGCCTGGGTCACCGCGGTTCCGGCGGTGTGGCTGCTGCTGTGCACGACCACCGCCGGCCTGCTGAAGATCTTCGACAGCAATCCGGCGCAGGGCTTCCTGGCGCAGGCGCACAAGTACCAGGCCGCCATCGCGACCAACACCGTCACCGCGCCGGCGCAGAACATGGGCGAGATGCACAAGATCGTGGTCAACGCCTACGTCAACACCGGCCTGACCGCACTGTTCCTGTTCGTGGTCGCGGCGATCCTGATCTACTCGATCAAGACCATCCTCGCCGCGCGCCGCAGCACGGTCCGCACCGATCGCGAGACGCCCTACGTGCAGGTCGATCCGCAGCAACTGGCGAACCTGTGATGGGTACCGCGCTCGTTCCCGTCAGCCACTACCAGATGCACCGCCGGGTGTGGCGCCGGCTGGTGCAGACGGCGCGGCTGTGCTGTGGCGTGCCGGACTACGACAACTATGTCCGGCACATGCTGGAGAAGCACCCGGATCGCGAGATCATGGATTACCGGACCTTCTTCCGCGAGCGCCAGGAGGCGCGCTACGGCGGCAGGAGCGGCTTCCGCTGCTGCTGAGGCCTTTTCCGTTCCAGGCCGGGGCGGGACCATCAGGTCCCGCCCTTTCTGTTTCCATCGACCGCTCATCGGCTGAACCGACATGCGCTGGCCGTATCGCCGACGGCCCGGCGTTTCCCCAGACACCAACGGAACTGCGCGCCGCGTAGCCGCCGTTTCACTCGACGCCAAAGGGGTTCGCCATGAATGCACCGTCCCGCCGCAAACCGGCGCGCACGCTCACATCCTTCCGCAGGTTCCTGTCCACCGTCACCGCCACCGCCGCGCTCGGCCTGGTGCTGTCAATGCCCGCCCACGCCACCGGTACCATCGGCACGCCGACGCCGGTCGACGTCGGCCTGAGCTGCAAGGACTTCGATACCGCCGGCATCCTCAGCGAACTGGTCATCAATCCGCTGCCGGACGGCGTGCAGGCGCACACCGACGGTGTCCTGACCGTGGATACCATCCATTTCGAATCCACCAGCGGCTGGCTGCTGTACTGGGAGCAGCTGAGCACCGGGCAATCCATCCACAGCGTGTCGATCAGCGACGATAACGGCGGCGTTCTCTACAGCTACGATCCGCCGGTCACCAGCGACGCCGGACTGCACCTGCCCGCCGCGCCGGGATTCACCATCCTCACCAACAATCCGTATCCGCACATCAGCCGCGCCAGCTTCTGCTACTCCATGCCGGATCAGACCGGCTTCGAGGGTTGCACGCTGGGCTACTGGAAGGTCAAGAAGCACCACGATTCCTGGCCGGCACCGTTCACCATCAACACGTCACTGCAGAGCTACTTCGGCAGCAGCGCGCCCGACGTGACCTTCCTGACCGCGCTCAATTTCCAGGGCGGCCCGGGCGTGGATGGCGGCGAGCGCATCCTGCTGAAGCAGGCGGTGGCATCGTTGTTGAACGCGGCATCGTCGGGCGTGGACTTCCCGCTGACCACCGCCCAGGTGATCCAGCAGGTCACCTTCGCGCTGGACAGTGGCGATCGCGACGTGATGATCTCGCTGTCCGCCACCCTGGATGCCTACAACAACCAGGGTTGCCCGCTGAACTGAAACGCGATACCCCTGAAAAAAACACGGCGGCCTGATGGCCGCCGTGTTTTTTCATGGGTCCAGTATCCGCATG
The DNA here is from genome assembly GCF_014851695.1 of Pseudoxanthomonas sp. PXM04. Lineage (NCBI taxonomy): Bacteria > Pseudomonadati > Pseudomonadota > Gammaproteobacteria > Lysobacterales > Lysobacteraceae > Pseudoxanthomonas > Pseudoxanthomonas sp. PXM04. Next base: position 408,497 of record NZ_JACVAG010000001.1, on the reverse strand, counting down.
GCCGGCGGCCTCCGGCTATCCCTGCCCCGCCATCGCGCGCAGGATGATGCCGACCAGATAGGCCGCGCCGGTACCGGTGGCGTAGCCCAGCGTGCCGAGCAGCACGCCCACGGGCGCCAGCGCCGGATGGAACGCGGTGGCCAGCACCGGTGCCGAAGCCGGACCGCCGATATTGCTCTGCGAGGCGATCGCGAAATAGAAGAACGGCGTGCGCAGCAGCTTGCCAACGCCCCACAGCAGCACGATATGCACTGCGATCCACATCACGCCGAGCAGGAACAGCCACGGACGTTCCAGCAGCGCCAGCAGATCCATCTGCATGCCGATGCAGGCGATCAGGAAATACAGGAACAGCGAGCCCCACTTGGACGCGCCCACGCCTTCCAGCGTGCGCATGCGGGTGAAACTCAATAGCAGACCGGCGAAGGTCGCCAGCAGCACCACCCACACGAACGGTTTGTCCAGGCTCACCATCGGTGACCATGCGATGTTGGCAGCGAACCAGTCCGCCAGCGGCGCGGCGACCGCATGTGCCAGACCAACGGTGCCGAAGGCAACGCCGCCCAGCACCATCAGATCCGTGAGCGTGGGAATGCGTGCATGCTGGGCCTGGTAGCTGGCGATGCGCTCGCGCAGCTCGTCAATGGCCGAAGTGTCTGCTCCGCTATGGCGATCCAGCGCCGGCGCGCGGGCGGCGAAGAAGATCAGCACTGCCATCCACACGTAGCCGACGCCGACATCGACCACGGCGAACTGGCCGAAAGTGGTCGCGTTGACCTCGAAGATCTCCTTCATCGCCAGCATGTTCGCACCGCCGCCAATCCAGCTGCCGGCCAGCGCGGCCATGCCGGCCCAAGTGTCGCCGGCGACGGTTTCGGGATGGAACCAGCCCATCAGCTTGAAGGCCACCACCGCGCCCAGCATGATGCTCAGCACCGCGGCGACGTACATCACCAGCATCTTCCAGCCCAGGCCGAGGATGCCCTTCAGGTCGATGCTCAGGGTCAGCAGCACCAGCGCGGCCGGCAGGAACACGTCGCGCGCCACCGGGTTGTAGAGCTTGGTGTTCTCGCCATCGATCAGGCCGATGGTGTTGTAGACGCCGGGAATGAAGTAGCACAGCAGCAGCGCCGGCACGAAACCGTAGAACTTGCGCAGGAAGCGGTTCTCGCTGCTCGAGGTCCAGAAGATCGCGCCGAGGGTGGCCGCGATCAGGCCGAACACGATGATGTCGTTGGTGATGAGTGCGCCGCCGGTGCCTGCTGCCGCCATCCGGTATGTCTCCCCTGGTGATGAAAGCGTGCCCCCGGCCCAGCCGTTTCCCTGGCACGAAAAAAGGGCACGCCGCGATCGCGGCGTGCCCTGCGTGCGTCACTGGCCGATATGCTGCTTCAGCCAGGCGTTGACGGTGTCATGCCACTGCACGCTGTTCTGCGGCTTCAGCACCCAGTGATTCTCGTCCGGGAAGTACAGGAACTGCGACTTGATGCCCTGGCGCTGCAGCGCGGTGAACGCCGCCAGGCCCTGCTCGACCGGAATGCGGTAATCGAGCTGGCCGTGCACGACCAGCATCGGCACCTTCCAGTCCTTGACGTGGTTGACCGGATTGAACTTCTCGTAATTGGCCGGCACCGCGTACGGCGTGCCGCCCTGCTCCCACTCGGTGAACCACAGCTCCTCGGTGGAGTAGCCCATCATGCGCTGGTCGAACACGCCGTCGTGGTTGACCAGGCACTTCCACGGCTGGTTCCAGTTGCCGGCTATCCAATTGACCATGAAGCCGCCGTAGCTGGCGCCCAGCGCGCAGGCCTTGTTGCCGTCGAGGAAGGAATACTTCTGTTGCGCCGCGGCCCAGCCCTTCTGCAGATCCTCCAGCGGGCGATCGCCCCAATGCTGGCTGATCGCGTCGGTGAAGGCCTGGCCGTAGCCGGTGGAGCCGTGGAAGTCGATCATCACCACCGCATAGCCCTGGCCGGCGTAGGTCTGCGGATTCCAGCGGTAGCTCCAGCCATTGCCGAAACTGCCCTGCGGACCGCCGTGGATCAGGAACGCCACCGGGTACTTCTTGCCTTCCTGGTAGTTGTACGGTTTGACCACGTAACCGTGCACGGTCTCGTCGTTCCAGCCCTTGAAGCTGAACTGCTCGAAGTCGCCGAACGACACATCCTTCAGCATGTCCTGCGCGCTGGACGTGATCGCGCGTTCCGGCGCGCCGGCGAGCGAAGTGGTGAACAGCTGGTCGCCGCTCTTGAGCGAATTGCGGGTGAAAGCCAGGGTGTCGCCGGCGATCTCGAACGCGGAGATGCTGCCGTTGCCGATCACCTTCTCCGCCTTGCCGCTGGCGATGTCGACGACGAACAGCGGATGCTCGCCCATGTCCTGCGCGGTGGTGTAGATGCGCTTGCCGTCGGCCGAGAGGGTGATGCCGTCGGCGGAACGATCCCAGTCCGCGGCGATTTCGCGCGCCGCGCCGCCGGCGGCATCCATCGCCATCAGCGCGAAGCGATCGGCTTCGAAGCCGGGGCGCTTCATCGCGCGGTAGTAGAGCGTCTTGCCATCGGCGCTGAATGCCGGACCGGTATCCCAGGCCGGGTTGGCGGCGGTCAGGTTGGCCGGCGTGCCCTGGCCGTCGGCGGACAGGCGATACAGATCGAAGTTGGTCGACCACGGCTCGCCCTTGGACTGCACGCGCAGGCTGGCGACCAGCGACTTGCCATCCGGCGCCCAGGTGTATTCATCGGCGCCGCCGAACGGTTTGGAAGGCACGTCGCCATCCAGGCTGTCGGTCAGCGAGGTCGCGCTGGCGACCGGCTGGGCGCCGGCGGCCGGCAAGGCGGCCACGAACAGGCGGCTGCGACGGCCATCGGCCCAGGTGTCCCAATGGCGCACGAACATGTTGTCGAACAGCACGCCGGTGTTCTTTTTCGCGGAAGTGGCTTCAAGCTTCTTCCGGGTGCAGGCGAAGTCGGCCTTGCAGTCGGCGAAGGTGTCGGCGCTGAAGGCGATGCGGCTGCCGTCCGGGGAGATCTTGTAGCTGCCCACGTCCAGCGCGAACCCGGTCAGCTGGCGCGGCTCGCCGCCGCTGGTCGGGATGGCGTACAGCTGCTGGCTGCCGGACTTGCCGCTGAGGAAGTAGACCGTCTGGCCATCGGCCGAGAAGGATGGGGAATTGACGTTCCAGCCTTCCGGGGTCAGCCGCTTCGGCGGCGCCAGGTCGCGGGTGAGCAGGTTGCGCACGTACAGCGCGCTGCCGGCCTTGGTCAGTTCCTTGTCGATCTGGCGCTTGGCGAACACCACCGCGCGGCCATCCGGCGACAGCGTCGGCGAGGAGACGCGATCCAGCGCGGCCAGATCGCGGATGTCCAGGCCCCGCTGGGCGGCAAGCGCCGGCAGGGTCGCCAGCAGGCAGAGGGGCAGTACGGCGAGACGCAATTTCATCCGGGGCTCCGGGCAAACAGGAAAACCCCGATGTTAGGCCGATACGGCGGCCCGGCGCAAAGGCATGAGGTCATGCCCCTGCGCCGCTATGGCGCGGCCAGGCGCCGGTTTCAGGCCTTTTCGCCGCGCTGGCCGGTCCGGTACAGCAGCCAGCCGACCACCGCCAGCACGGCCAGGCCGATCCACTGGCTGAAGTGCCAGGCTTCCGGCAGCGCCAGCACGTCGGCGCGGGCCGAGGCGACGATCGGAATCGCGATGGCGATGCCCATCAGCGCTTCGCCGGTGATCAGGCCGGCCGAGAACAGCACGCCCGGGCGATGCACGCGATCGCGCCCTTCCTCGTCGTCGGCGCGGACCTTGTGGAAACGTTCCACCAGGTGAGCCAGCAGGCCACCGAGGAAGATCGGCACCATCAATTCCAGCGGCAGGTAGATGCCGATCGCCGCGGCCAGCACCGGCACGCGGAAGCGGGCCTTGCGCGACTTCAGCCATTCGTCGAACGCAATCACCAGCGCACCGACCACCGCACCGATGCCGATCATCGCCCACGGCAGTTCGCCGCCGAACAGGCCGCGCGCCACCGACGCCATCAGGTTGGCCTGCGGCGCGGCCAGCGAATTGGGATGCTCCGGGGTCGGCGCGCCGATGCCGTAGGCCTGCGCCAGCAGGTTCAGCACCGGCGCCATGATCAGCGCGCAGGAGAACGCGCCGATGCCCAGCATCAACTGCTGCTTCCACGGAGTCGCGCCGACCAGGTAGCCAGCCTTGAGATCCTGCAGGTTGTCGCCGCCCACTGCCGCGGCGCAGCACACCACCGCGCCAATCATGATCGCCGCGACCGCGCCCAGCGGGGCGCCGCCGGCTCCGACCGGCGACATGCCGCTCTTGCCCAGCAACAGCACCAGTACCGCCGAGGCGAACAGGATGGTGGAAATCGTGATACCCGAAACCGGGTTGTTGGAGGAACCGATCAAGCCGGCCAGGTACGCCGAAACACTCACGAACAGGAAGCCGGCCGCGATCATGATCAGGGTCATCGGCACGCTGACGTGCCACTGGCCGACGATGGCCTGGTACAGGCCCAGCAGCGGCAGGGTGAACACCACCAGGGCCACCAGCATCCACTTCATCGGCAGATCGCGTTCGGTCTCCAGCAGCGCCTGGCCACCGGCACCGCTGCTACGCGCCGCGGCAAAGCCGCTCTTGATGCCCTTGAGCAGCGACTTGCGCAGCGAGAACAGCGTCCACACGCCGCCGACCAGCATCGCGCCCACGCCCAGGTAGCGGACCTTGGCGCCCCAGATGGCGAACGCCGCGTCGGCGGAGGCGGCGTTGGCGATCGAGGCCGCCAGATCCGGATCCGAACCGATGAAGAACGCCTGGTACAGCGGGATGGCGATATGCCAGGACAGCACCGCGCCGGACAGCACCACGATGCCGACGTTCAAGCCGACGATGTAGCCCACGCCCAGCAGCGCCGGCGACAGGTTGGTGCCAAGGAAGGCGGTGACTTTGGAGCTGCCGACGTAGGCCGACTGGGTCCAGGTATCCGGAATCATCCGCAGGCCGCTGGCCGCGGCCAGCTTGACCACCGCGCCGATCACGCCGGACAGGGCCAGGATCTTCAGGCCCGGGCCGGGGTTGTCACCGGCCTTGAGCACTTCCGCAGCGGCCTTGCCTTCCGGGAACGGCAGCGGGTCCTCGACGATCATCGAACGGCGCAGCGGCACCGAGAACAGCACGCCCAGCAATCCGCCCAGTCCGGCGATGCCCAGCACCCACCAGTACTTGAAGTCCGGCCAGTAGCCCATGATGACCAGCGCCGGGATGGTGAAGATGACACCGGCGGCGATCGACGAGCCGGCCGAGGCGCCGGTCTGAACGATGTTGTTCTCCAGGATGGAGCCGCCTCCCAGCACCCGCAGCACGCCCATGGACACCACCGCGGCCGGGATGGCGGTGGCGATGGTCAGGCCGGCGAACAGGCCCAGGTAGGCGTTGGCGGCGGACAGGACGACCGCCAGCACGACGGCCAGCAGCACGGCACGAAAGGTAAGTTGAGGCGTCGCAGCCTGGTTCATGACGCGGTTCCGGGGATACAGAAGCCCGACAAACTATCGGCTACGCCCCGGCAAGTCCAGCCGGAAAGGTCCGCGTGGCTATACTCGGCCGGTTCCGCATCGCCCGTCCGCCCATGGCCCAAGCCTCCGTTTCCGCCACGCCCCTGCCCGCCCGCGAGGACTTCCTCGGCCATCCCAAGGGCGTCTACATCTGCTTCTTCACCGAGATGTGGGAGCGCTTTTCCTTCTACGGGATGAAGGCGCTGCTGCTGCTCTACCTGACCAAGTACCACCTGTTCGGCGACAAGGCCGGCCTGGATCTCTTGGGTGCCTACGGGGGACTGGTGTACTGCATCCCGGTCATCGGCGGCGTGCTGGCCGATCGCTGGCTGGGCATGCGCAAGGCGGTGGTGTTCGGCGGCCTGCTGCTGGTTGCCGGCCATGTCGGCATGGCGTTCGAGGGCCATGCCGCCACCTACGTGGACGGCGGCGTCGTTCGAGACGAGGGCTCGCTGCGCATCACCTACCTGTCGCTGGCGCTGATCATCATGGGCGTGGGCTTCCTCAAGCCCAACATCTCCACCATCGTCGGCCGGCTCTATGCCGAGAACGACTCGCGCCGCGACGCAGGCTTCAGCCTGTTCTATGCCGGCATCAACCTGGGCGCGCTGTTCGCCTCGCTGGTCTGCGGCTACCTGGGCGAAACCCTGGGCTGGCGCTACGGCTTCGGCGCCGCCGGCATCGGCATGCTGCTGGGCCTGTGCATGTTCCTGTGGGGCCAGAAATACCTGCACGGCCATGCCGAACCAGCCATACCCGAACAACTGCGCGAGCGCGTCGCCGGCATCCCGCGCGAGTGGTTGATCTACCTCGGCGCGCTGCTGGGCGTGCTACCCGTGGCATGGCTGATGTGGGCCGCCGCCAACGGCGCGTTCTCGCTGGGTGGCGAAATCTCGCTGGCGCTGCTGTTGATGCTGGCGGTGCTGGCTTGCGTGCTGGCGTGGTTCGGCTGGTTCCTGTCGACCCAGTGCACGCCGGTGCAGCGGCAACAGATGCTCGCGCTGATGGCGCTGATCTTCATGGCGCTGATCTTCTTCACCCTCTACGAGCAGACCTACGGTTCATGGGTGACCTTCACGGATCGCCTGTTGACCAAGGATGTCGTCCCCGCACTGGTGCAGGCGCCCCTGGCGGTGAACTGGAGCGGACATTGGGGTGCGGATGCGATCACGTTGTTGGCGCGCGCGCCCTGGTCGACCTGGTCGCTGCTGCTGGCGCCGCTGGGTTTCGTGATTGCCGCGCGGCTGTCCGATCGCGATCCCGGTTCCTCCGCGCCGCGTGCCGTGTTCATCGCGGTGGTGGTGTTGATGCTGGTTTTCCTGTTGCGCGATTGCGTGGTGCTGCCGCAGACCGCCGGCTCGCTGACCTATCTCGGCGCGTTGTTCTTGGTGCTGCTGGCGCCGCTGTTCGCCGCGCTGTGGGCCTGGCTGGGCCGGCGTGGCCGGGATCCGTCCAAACCGTTCAAGTCGTCACTGGGCCTGGTCATCGCCGGCCTGTCCTTCATCCCGCTGGCCTGGGCCGCGCATCTCGTCGGCGAAAGCGGACAGATGGCCAGCGTGTGGTGGCTGGTGCTGGCCTACCTGGTGCTGGAAATCGGCGAGATGTGCCTGTCGCCGGTGGGCCTGTCGGCGGTCACCCAGTTGTCGGTCCCGCGCGTGGTCAGCCTGATGATGGGTACCTGGTTCCTCGCCACCGCCTTCTCCGAAGCGCTGGCGGCGCTGTTCGGCAAGCTCGCCGCCATCGACATTCCCGAGGGTGGCAGCCTGGTCATGGCCGACGCCGCCGGGCGCTATGCCGACCTGTTCTGGCTGATGACCGCGATCGGCGTGGGCTGTGGCCTGATCGCCTTCCTGTTCTCGCCACTGCTCCGGCGGATGATGCACGGGGTTCACTGAAAAAAGAACGGCGCCGCGAGGCGCCGTCCTGGTATTGCAGGCGAGTCGAACGACCTTACTGGGTCGCGCCCTTGCCACCAATGTGCTGGGCGAAGAAGTCCAGCATCTTGCTGTACAGGTTGAGGTTGTTCTCTTCCTTGTAGAAGCCGTGTCCTTCGCCCGACTGGATGATCACGCCCTGCGGCGCATTGCCGGCCGCGGTCAACGCCTTGGCCATCGCCTCGGTATGTTCCGGCGGGCAGCGCGCGTCACGCGCACCGGCGGCCAGGTAGATCGGCAGCTTCAGCTTGTCGACGTGGTTGATCGGCGACATCGCGTCCTGCTCGGCCTTGGTGCTGCCGTAGGCGCGGATCAGGTACTTCATGCCGTCCTCGCGCTTGCTGGTGTCGCTGAGCTTCATCTGGATCGCGGCGCTGTAATTGCCCACGTAGCCGAACGCGCACTTGTACAGCCCCGGCTCGCGCGCCGGCGCCATCATCGAGGCATAGCCGCCGAAGCTGCCGCCGTAGATGCAGATGCGATCCTTGTTGGCGTAGCCCTGCTGGATGGCCCAGTGGGTACCGTCGAGGATGTCGTTCATGATGCCGTCGGCCCACTGCCCGTAGGCCATTTCCTCGAACGCCTTGCCGAAGCCGCCGGAACCGCGGTAGTTCACCTGCAGCACCGCGTAGCCGCGGTTGGCGAACATCTGGTTCTCGAACTGGAAGCCCCAGTCGTCACGCGGGCCCATCGGACCACCGTGGACGTTGACGATCATCGGCAGGTTCTTGCCGTCGGACCCATTGGGGATGGTCAGGTAGCCATGGATGGTCAGGCCATCGCGGGACTTGAAGCTGACGGGTTTGACCGAGGCCATCTTGCTGGCATCGAGCCACTGGCGATTCTTCATCAGGAACCGGGCCTTGCCGGTGTCGCGGTCATACAGGTAGAGCTCGCCCGGGTTGGCGTCGCTGCGCACCGAGACGACGATCTTCTTGCCATCCTGGGTGGCGCTGGCGAAGTCGACGAACTGGCCCGGGAACGCCGCCGCCAGGGAGGCGTACAGCTCCGCGTCCGGATGGTCCTCGTTGATCAGCTTGACCTGCGGCGCGCCGGCCTCGGTGACCGTCGCGATCACGGTGTCGCCGTCGGCGGCCTGGATCAGCGTGGAGATTTCCGACACCGGATCCTGGTGCAGCACCGTGAAGCTGCCATCGTTGGTGTTGAGGGTGCCGAACGCCGAGGGCTTCTTGCCGTCGCCCTGGGTCGCGTAGACGGTGCCGTCAGCCGCGGTGCCGAGGATTTCGATGCGCTTGCCACTGGCCTTGGAACTGTTGATCAGCGTCCACTTGCCGCTGGCGTCGCGCCGATACAGTTCGTTGTGCGCGTCGGAGAAATTGCCTTCCTCGTCATAGCGGTCGTAGCAGACCGCGAAGCGCGGCTCCTTCTTCTCGTCCAACGCGATACCGCAGTCGTCGCGCGGCGCGCGCGCCAGCGACTTGCGACGTCCGCTCAGCGTGTCCATCAGCACGATTTCGGTTCCGGCGCCGGTGGAGGACCTTGCATACATCGCGGTCATCATGACGTTGTCCGGATCATCCTTCAGCGTGTCCAGCAGGTCGAAGCTCTCGTTGCCGACCTGCTTGCCACGCTGTGTGGCATCGCGGGTGCCGTAGAAAATCAGCGGCCGCGGCTGCGAACCGTCGGCATTGACGGCATACCATTCACCGGTGCCGAACGGCCGCGCATAGCTGCCGATCTTCTTGATCGAGTTGAACAGCAGGCGATCCGGCGAGGTCCAGTAGAAACTGCCGACGCTCTTTTCTTCCGGCAGCTGGTTGATCTTGACGATGCTCAGGTCCTTGGTCCGCAGCACGGTCAGGACATCCTGGTCGCCGCGGTCGACGGTCATCGCCAGGTATTCGCCATTGGGCGAAATCTTCACGCTGCTGTAGGTCGGATGCTTGACGAAATCCTGCACCGGGATCAGCTCGACGGCCTGCGCGGCGCACGACATCCCCACCGCGGCCGCGACGCCAGCCCACTTCCATTTCCCCATTTTCATTGTTCCCCCATGGTTGAAATCCGGCAGAAGCCGGATTACAGGGAGTCTAACGGCAAATCGGGGGAAATGTGATCCAGTACCGCTTCCAATCCGGTTTCCCAGGCGGGCATCGGCCGGCCCAGCAGCGCTTCCAGCTTTCCCGTATCCAGCCGCGAATAGGCCGGGCGCGAAGCCCGTGTGGGATAGGCGGAAGAAGGAATCGGCAGCACCCGCGGCAGGCGCGGAATCAGTCCGCGGCGATGCGCACCGGCCAGGATGGCCTCTGCGAATCCGTGCCAGCTGGTTTCGCCGGCGGCGGTCAGATGCAATATCCCTTGAGCATCCGGATGCGTAGCCACTATCTCGGCGGTCACGTCGGCAACCAGATGGGCCGGGGTCGGCGTTCCCCGTTGATCCGAGACCACTTGTAGTTCGGCGCGCTCACGCGCCTGGCACAACATCGTCTGCAGGAAATTGCTGCCGTAAGCGCTGTAGACCCACGACGTGCGGAGAATCACGCCTGGAGCGCCGGATTCGAGAATGGCCACTTCTCCCGCCCGCTTGGATGCGCCATACACGCCCAACGGCGAGGCCGGATCCTCTTCGCGATACGGCCGATCACCCGTGCCATCGAACACATAGTCCGTGGAGTAATGAATCAGGGGGATGCCATGCTCAAAACAATAACCGGCGAGCAGGGCCGGGGCTTCCGCGTTGGCGCGGTAGGCGGCATCGACATCTTCTTCGGCGCGATCCACCACCGTAAAGGCGGCCGCGTTCACGACGATTCCCGGCCGATGCCGCTCAAGCAGCGCGGGCAAGGATTCGGGGCGGTCGAAATCGGCGACTTCGCATGGCATGCCGTCGGGCAGCAGCCCCGTGCGGTTCGCCGGAATGATCATGCCTTGCGGAACCAGACTGCGTCTCAGTTCATGGCCGACCTGGCCGTTGGCGCCCAGCAGCAGGATCTTTTTCATGCGGCGAACAAGGGCAACCGATCCGGGGCCAGATCATCCAGGAAGGGAGCACCGGCATCCTTGTCCGAGAGCACGGGCTCACGGATGGGCCAGTCGATCCCGATGCGCGCATCGTCCCAGCGAATGGCCGCATCGCTGGCCTTGTCATAGCCGGCGGTGCAGAGATAGCTGAACGTGGCTCGTTCGGAGAGGACGGCGAAACCGTGCGCGAAACCTTCAGGAATCCACAATTGCCTCTTGTTGTCCCCGCTCAGCACCGCCGCGGCCCAGCGCCCGAAATGCGGTGAACCATGGCGAATGTCCACCGCCACGTCATACACCTCCCCTTCGAGCACGCTGACCAGCTTGCCCTGCGGATTCGGCCATTGGTAATGCAGACCTCGCAAGACGCCACGGGTGGATGAGGATATGTTGCTCTGCACGAAACGGGTGGGCAGGCCCTGCTCGCCGAACCGCTCGGCGTTCCATGCTTCGTAGAAGAAGCCGCGGTCGTCACTCCAAACCGCTGGCTCGATCACCAGGCAACCGGGCAACGAGGTCTCGACGATCTTCAAGGGACGATTCCCCGGTCCAGCAGCGCCAGCAGGTATTCGCCGTAGCCGTTTCTGGCCAACGGTGCCGCGAGACGCCGCAATTGCTCGCCGTCGATCCAACCATTCCTGTAGGCGATTTCCTCCGGACAGCAGACGCGCAGTCCCTGCCGGGCTTCGATGGTTTCGATGAAAGCCGAGGCGTCCAGCAGCGACTGGTGGGTACCCGTATCCAGCCAGGCATATCCGCGGCCCAGCGGCTCCAGGTGCAGGCTGCCATCTTCCAGGTAACGGCGGTTGAGATCCGTGATCTCCAGTTCACCGCGCGAGGACGGCCGCAGTGAACCGGCATAGTCGCTGGCACGGCCGTCATAGAAGTACAGGCCGGTGATCGCGTAATTCGACCGGGGGTTGGCGGGCTTCTCCTCGATGTCGACGACGGTCCCATCCGCTCCAAACCGGGCCACGCCATAGCGTTCCGGATCCCGTACCCAGTAACCGAACACGGTCGCGCCTTCCGTCCTCGCGTCGGCGCGCTTGAGAATCTGGCTGAAACCGTGTCCGTGGAAAATGTTGTCGCCCAAGACAAGGCAACTGGGTCCGCCGGCGAGAAAATCCCTGCCGATGAGGAATGCCTGCGCCAATCCATCCGGACTGGGCTGCACGGCATACTCGATCCGCATTCCCCACTGTGAGCCATCCCCGAGCAGGTTGCGGAACAGGATCTGTTCGTGCGGCGTGTTGATGATCAGGACTTCGCGGATTCCCGCCAGCATCAGCACGCTGAGCGGGTAGTAGATCATTGGTTTGTCATAGACGGGCAACAACTGCTTGCTGATGGCCTGGGTGATGGGATACAGGCGCGTGCCGGTTCCACCGGCCAGGATGATGCCCTTGCGTGTGCTCATGCGGGTTTCCTGCTCAAGCTGCGGTGCCGATGCGTTCCAGACGATAACTCCCGTCCAGCACGCGATTCACCCAATCCTGGTTCGCCAGGTACCAGTCCACGGTTTCGGCGATGCCCTGTTCGAAGGTGTGCTGCGGTTCCCACCCCAATTCGTCGCGCAATTTGGATGCGTCGATGGCATAGCGGCGATCGTGCCCGGGGCGGTCCGCCACGAATCTGATCTGGCTGCTGCGCGGCTTGCCATCGGCCCGTGGATGACGCTCGTCGAGCAGACGGCAGATGGTTTCCACCACGTCGAGATTCCGGCGCTCCGCGTTCCCGCCAACGTTGTAGGCCTCGCCCGCCCTTCCCCTCAACAGGACATCGCGGATGGCCGAGCAATGGTCGCCGACGAACAGCCAATCCCGGACATGCTGGCCATCACCGTAGACCGGCAGAGGTTCACCCGCCAGTGCACGCTGGATGATCAGGGGGATCAGTTTCTCGGGGAAATGGTAAGGGCCATAGTTGTTGGAGCAGTGGGTGGTGAGGGTTGGCAACCCATAGGTGTGATGGAATGCGCGCACCAGGTGATCCGATGCGGCCTTCGAGGCCGAATAGGGTGAATTCGGCGCATATGGCGTGGTTTCGGTGAATTTTCCCGTTTCACCCAGCGAACCATAGACCTCGTCGGTGGACACATGCAGGAAGCGGAAACGCTCCCGCTCCCCGTCGGGCAGCGAACGCCAATAATCACGCACGGCTTCCAGCAGGCCCAGGGTGCCGACCACGTTGGTCTGGATGAAGGCGCCGGGTCCGTCTATCGAACGATCCACGTGGCTCTCGGCGGCAAAGTTCAGAACGGCTTCGGGCCGATGTTCCGCCAACAGGGACGCAACGAGTCTCGAATCGCCGATGTCGCCCTTTACGAAGACATGGTTGGCATCGCCTGCCAGCGAGGAAAGCGTGTCCAGGTTGCCGGCGTAGGTCAGTGCATCGAGATTGACCACCCGGATGCCATCGGCAACGGCACGAAGCACGAAGTTGCCCCCGATGAAACCGGCCCCGCCGGTTACCAGCCATGTCGTCATCTCTCACCTCGTCCAGTTCTGTTGTTCCGCGGGACATCGGTCGGGCGGCATCTTCTTCGCATGCCTTTCCGACGGCCCTGCCGCAGCAAAAAAGCCTTGCCGGCACGCCATCCTGGCGCACACATGAAGATTGTAGTGAACGGGGCCGCCAAAAGGGCATCACGAGGAAACGTAGCGCGGGAAGCACCGAAAACAGAAAACCCGCCAGCTGGCGGGTTTTCCGAAGCATCGCCTGAACGCCGGGGCCGCCTCAGAACGGAATATCGTCGTCGGCGAAGTCGTCCATCGGCGCGGGCTGCTGGGCCGGGGCCTGCCGGCGCGGGGCCTGCTGGGAATATTCCTGCCGCTGCGGGCGCTGCGGGCGGTCCATGCCGCCACCGCCACCGCCGCCTTCGCCGCGCCCACCCAGCATCTGCATTTCATCGGCGATGATGTCGGTGGAGTACTTCTCCACGCCGTCCTGGCCGGTGTACTTGTCATAGCGGAGCGAGCCTTCCACATACACCTGGCTGCCCTTGCGCAGGTACTCGCCGGCGATTTCGCCCAGCTTGCCGAAGAACACCACGCGGTGCCATTCGGTGCGTTCCTGCTGGTTGCCGTCGCGGTCCTTGCGGACGCTGGTGGTGGCCAGGCTGATCCGGGTGATGGCCATGCCTCCCTGGGTGTACTTGGTTTCGGGGTCGTTGCCGAGATTGCCGACCAGGATGACTTTGTTGATGCCGCGGGCCATAGCGCTGATTTCCGTTAGTGATCGCCCGCCGGACGCGGGCATGGACCAGTGAAGTATACCCATGCCGGCCTGACCATCAGGTGGCTCCGTGACGTCCTGTAGGAATTCCCCGTCCCGCCCGCCTTATAATTCAGGCACTTCCCTGCCCGATTTCCCATGTCCGTCGTCGAATCCCCGCGTTCCGCCCTGGCCCTGCCCCAGATCCAGTCCCTCGCCGCGGCGGACATGGCCGCCATCGACGCCCTGATCCGGCGCCGGCTGGCCTCGGACGTGGTGCTGATCAACCAGATCGCGGACCACATCGTCTCGGCCGGCGGCAAGCGCCTGCGCCCGATGCTGGTGGCGCTGGCCGGGCGGGCCACCGGCGCGATCGGGCCGGATCACCACCAGTTGGCCGCCATCATCGAGTTCATCCATACCTCCACCCTGCTCCACGACGACGTGGTGGACGAGTCGGACCTGCGCCGTGGCCGCAGTACCGCCAACGCGCTGTGGGGCAACGCGCCCAGCGTGCTGGTCGGCGACTTCCTGTATTCGCGCAGCTTCCAGCTGATGGTGGAACTGGACCGCATGGACGTGATGCGGATCCTGGCCGACACCACCAACCGCATCGCCGAAGGCGAAGTGCTGCAGTTGCTGCACGTGCACAACCCCGATACCGACGAAGCCGCCTACCTGCGCGTCATCGAGCGCAAGACGGCGGTGCTGTTCGCCGCCGGTACCCAGTTGGGCGCGCTGGCGTCGCGGGTCGACGCCGCGACCCAGCAGCGCCTCTACGACTACGGCATGAACCTCGGCTATGCCTTCCAGATCGCCGACGACGTGCTGGACTACACCGCCGACGCCACCGACCTGGGCAAGAACCTGGGCGACGATCTGGCCGAAGGCAAGGCGACCCTGCCGCTGATCCACGCCATCCGTCATTCGGATGCCGCGACCACCGCCCGCCTGCGCGTGATCGTGCAGGAAGGCGACGCCGCGGCGATGCCGGAAGTGCTGGCGGCCATCCACGCGACCGGCGGGCTGGAATACAGCCAGCGGCGCGCACGCGAATACGCCGACGCCGCCGAGCGCTGCCTGGACGGCCTGGCCGAAAACGAAGCCGTCGCCGCATTGCGCGGCCTAGCCCGCTACGCGGTCGAACGCAGCCACTGATGCCGTTCGCCACGCACGAGCGGGAACGGCTGCTGGCCGCGCACGGCGTGGGGCCTACCGTGATCGCGCGACTGGAACAGATCGGCTACCACACCCTCGCCGATCTGGCCCAGGCCACGCCCACGGACATCAACGCGCAGATTGCGGCGATGCTGGGCACCACCTGCTGGCGCAACAGCCCGCAGGCGCGCACCGCGATCGCCAACGCGATCGCGGTGGCACAGGCTCAGTCGCCGAACACTTCCTCGAAGAAGTCATCCATCATCCGATAGGCGCGCTTGGCCGCGCGCGCGTTGTAGACGCATCCCGGCGGCCGGTTGGCATTCTCCAGCGCGAAGCAGTGCACCGCGCCGCTGAAGTTGACGAACTGCCAGTCGGCGCCCGCCTCGTTCATTTCCTTCTCGAACGCCGCGATGTGCGGTGCGGTGCCACGATCCTCGGCGCCATTCAGGACCAGGATCGGCGACTTCACCATACCCGCCTTTGCCGGCGATTGCGTGTCCAGGCCGCCGTGGAAGCTCACCACGCCGGAGACCGCGGCGCCACCGCGAGCCAGTTCCAGCACCGACGAGCCACCGAAGCAGAAACCGAACGCACCGATTTTCGCGGCATCCACGGGTGCCTTGCCGGCCTGCCCCTTCAGCGCCGCGAGCGCCGCGTCCATGCGCGCGCGCATCGTCGCCGGATCCGCGTACAGCGGCTTGACCTGGGCCAATGCCTGGTCCGGGTTCTGCGGCCGCACACCCTTGCCGTACATGTCGACCACCAGCACCACGTAGTCGTCGCCGGCGACCTGCTTGGCCTTGGCCACCGCATCGTCGGTCACGCCCAGCCAATCCGGCACCATCAGCAGGCCGGGACGCTGTTCCTTGCTGGCGTCGTCGTAGACCAGGAAACCGGAAAAGGTCTGCTTGCCGACTTTCCATTCCAGCGGTTTGGCCTGCGGCGCGGCAAGCAGCGGGAATACCCACAACGCGGCCAGCAGGGCCGCCAGTACGGACAACGGACGCATGACAGTTCCTTGCGAGGAAAGACCGGCGGAGTGTACGCCGGTCCGGGCGCCGCGAGTGTGCAGTGGCGGACCTGTTGTACTCAGGCGATGCCGATGCCGGGAATCGCCGAAATCAGCGCCGGGTCGAACCCGGCCAGCTCGGCGAAATGACGCCCGCGCGCCACGTAGTCGCGATACGGACCGTAGCTGGGGGCGCCCGGCGACAGCAGGATGACGCCGGGCGCGGACAGATGCGCGCGCGCCTTCGCCATCGCATCCGGCAGGCTTTCCGCCGCCAGCAGGACGAAGCGGCCCGCCGCCGCGAGCGGCGCCAGCAACGCGTGGATGCGTGGCCCGTTGGCACCCATGGTGACGATCACCCGTGGGGCGTCGTGCTCCATGCGGGCGGCGAATCCTTCCCACTCCAGGCCGCGGTCATGGCCACCGACCAGCAGCGCGATCGGCATGCCGGCGAAGCATTCCAGCGCCGCCAGGCTCGCGTGCGGCGTGGTGCTGATCGAGTCGTTAACATAGGTGTAGCCATCCCGTTCGCCCAGGGTCTGCAGGCGATTGGGCAACGGCCGGAAGTCCCGCGCCGCCGCGGCGACCTCGGCGCCATCGACGCCCACCGCTTCCAGCGCCGTCAGCACCGCGCACAGGTTGCTGCGGTTGTGCCGGCCGGGCACCGGCACCGAGGTGGTATCCATCACCCGCTGCTCGCCGCGGTACAGATCGTCGCCGCGCAGATGCCAGCCCCGCGGCGTGTTGAACCAGTGGATCTCGCTGTGCGGCAGCGACAGTGTGGCCAGTTGCGGATCGGTCGCGTTGAGCACGGCCACGCGCGGATGCGCGCGGGTCACCAGGGCCAGCTTGTCCTCGACATAGCGCGCCTGGCTGCCATGCCAGTCCAGATGCTCCGGAAACAGGTTCAGCACCACCGCCACGTCCGGACGCGCCCCGCTGGCGGCGACATCGCCGGTCTGGTAGCTGGACAGTTCGATGGCCCAGTACTCCGGCGCCGGCCGCGGTTCCAGCACTTCCAGCAGCGGCAGGCCGATGTTGCCGGCCAGCGCGGTGCGATGTCCGGCCGCGCGCAACAGGTGGGCCAGCAATGACGTGGTGGTGCTCTTGCCCTTGGTGCCGGTCACACAGAGGGTATGCGCGGCGACACCGTCGGCGCCGGCATGTTCGGCGAACCACAGCGCGGTACCGCCGATGAAGCGGGTGCCCCGCGCGGCGGCGGCGAGTGCCTCGGGCTTGTTGGGGCTGATGCCCGGCGACTTCACCACGATCTCGAAGGCGGACAGCGCGTCCGCATCGATCGTGGTGACGATGCGCAGTTGCCCGTCGCCGAGCGCGGCGGCGTCATCGGCCTCGCCCGTGCCGCAGAACAGCGTCAGTGGCAGCGCGGGCAGTCGCGCGCGAATCGCGTCATGCGCGGCGCGGCCTTCCCGGCCCCAGCCCCACAACGCGACCCGGCGTCCCTCAAGCTGCGAAATTCGCACGCAGTCGCTCCCACAGCGCGGCGGGGATGCGGTGTTCGCCCCCCACTTCCAGCAGCGGCGCGATCGCCAGTTCGGCCGGATCCAGCTGTGGCCGGATTTCGCGGTTGAAACGCGCCACCAGCGCGTCCTCGCGCCATTCCGGGCGTTCGCCCAGCGCGGCCATCGCCGCGCGCGATTCCTGGCCTTCGCCGACGCATTCGAACGGCTTGTGGTCCTGGTATTCCAGCAGCGCGTCGAAGCCGCCGATCTGGCCCGGGTCATCCAGCAGGTTGCGGCCGAAGATGCCGACCAGGCGCGGCTTGGGCATGAACGGTGCCAGCGCCAGGAACACGAAGTGGCACTTCGGGCAGACGCCGCACCAGCGGTTCACCGGGCGCTCGCCGAGGATGTGGAAGTTGCGGTTGCAACTGGAGAAATGCGCGTCGTAATGATCGGTGCGGGCGAACTGCCGCGCCACCGCCAGTTCGGACAGCGGCCGCAACAGCGAGTAGTAGTGCAGGTCCGCGGCCACGTGCCGCTGCACGTAGTCGCCCAGCAACTGCTCGCAGCGCCAGCCCTTGGACCACTGGTGGTTCACTTCGCCGGTGCCGGGGATGACGCTGCCGTAGCTGGCCGATCGCTCATTGGAGAACACCACCTGGTCGGCGTCCCGCAGCAGCGCCGCCAGCACCATGATCGCCGAATTGATCGCGGTGACCGGGATATGGCCGTTCCAGGCGCCCTGCCGGTTGTACTCGAACAGTTCCGGCGCCAGCGCGCGCCCCAGGTTGAAGGTCGGCAGACCGGTGCGCGACGCGCAGGCGGCGATCAGCTGCGAACCACCCACCCAGGTGACGGTCTGCCCGACGCCCGCGCCGCGCAACGCCTCGATGCTGACCAGCGAATCCTTGCCGCCGCCGATCGCGACCAGCGCGTGCTGGCGCAGGCCCAGCGCCGGTGCGGGCGCATCCGGCTCGGTCTTGCCGATCGGAAAGCGCACCCGACCATGCAGGTCCAAGCCGTTGCGGTAGGCGAACTCGCCCAGTCCATTGACGTAGATCTCTTCCATCATCGCCGCGGTATCGGCGTCGATGGCGTAGTCGTCGATGCGGATTTCCGGCGGCACCGCGGCCTTGTAGTAACTCACGCCGGTCAGCAGGTGCAGCAGCCGCAGCGCCTGCTGCGCGGCCTGCGCCCGTTGCGTGTCCAACGTGAAGGGGGCGCCGGGGAAAGTGACGGTCTCGATCAGTTCGGGACCGTCGTCGAAAGCGTAGACCAGGCACGCGATGCCGGTTTCCGGATCGAGGGAACAGCGGACGAACCGGAAACAGCGGATGGAGGAACGATCGAAATTGCTCATGCGGAACCTGTGGTGACGGCCGCCTGCCGGCGCAGGTAACGGCGGCTGACGAAGTATTCGAGGATGAAAGCGGGCACCGCGCCCAGCACGATGGCGAACACGGTGAACAGCAGCATGGTCAGCGGCAGCCAGGACAGGCTGTCTTCCACCGGTGCCGGGCTGGCCGCCCAGAGCTGGTCGCCGGCGGAGACGGCGGCGACCCACGCACCCAGCAAAAGCGGGAACGCCAGATAGGACAACAGCAACGTGCGCAGGGTCATGCCCCCAGCCGACCAGCGCCGCTGGCGCGCCAGTGCGCGGCGATGCCAGGCCGTGGTGCCCAACGCCCCCAGCAACGCGGCGAAGAACGCCGCTGGCGCCCACTTCAGTGCCTCCAGCGCTCCGGCCGGCCATTGCGAGAGGTTCCACTGGTGGAGCATCGCCACGAAGGCGACGATCGCCAGCACCAGCGCGATGGCCGCCGTGGTCAGCACGAACTCAGCGCGCGGTTTCATCGCCCACGGCCTCGTCAAGCACTTCCTCCGCCGGCAGATCGCGGAGGTTGTAGGTGTTGGCCATCGAGAAGCCGTAGGCACCGGCATCAGCGAACACCAGCACGTCGCCCTCGGCGGTCGCCGCCGGCAGGCGCCGGCGCTTGCCGAACACGTCGCTGGACTCGCAGATCGGGCCGACCACGTCGAAGCTGTCCTCCAGCGTGTCGCCCAGCCGGCTCAGATTGGCCACGTCGTGCCAGGCGTCGTACAGCGCCGGGCGGATCAGCGCGTTCATGCCGGCGTCCGCGCCAACCCTGCGGATGCCCTGCTTCTCCACCACCTGGGTGACATGGGTCAGCAGCGCCCCCGATTCGGCCACCAGGTAGCGGCCCGGTTCGATGATCAGCTGATAGGCGGGATACGCGGCCTTGATTTCGGCCAGCCCGGTCGCCCAGGACTCCAGATCGAAGGGCTCGTCCTCGGCCGCGTAAGGAATCGGCAATCCGCCGCCGATGTCGATGCTTTCGATGGTGCCGATCTGATCGGCCAGCCCGCCCAGCTCGTCGCTGACCTGCTTCCAGTGCAACGGCGTCTCCACTCCGCTGCCCAGGTGCGCATGCAGGCCGACGATGCGGATGTCGAGCGCGCGCGCGGCGGCGAGGAACTCGTCCAGGCGCGCCAGTGGCAAGCCGAACTTGGAGGTCTTGCCGCCGGTCTTGACCTTGTCGTGGTGACCGTCGCCTCGCCCCAGATCGATGCGCACCCACAGCCTGTGGCCGCGGAACACCTCGGGCCAGTTCCGCAGCGCCTCGACGTTGTCGAGGGTGACGATGACGCCGCGCGACAGCGCGAATTCGTATTCCCGGCGCGGCGCGAAGCTGGGGGTGAACAGCACGTTCTGCGGCGCCAGCGAAGGCACTTCCGCGAACACGCGCTCCAGTTCGCCCTGCGACACGCATTCCAGGCCGAAGCCCTCGCCGGCGATCGCGCGCAGTACGGCCGGATGCGAGTTGGCCTTGATCGCATAGAAGCGGCGATCGATGGCGGCGATGCCGGCCAGCGCGCGGGCGCGCGCCCGCACGGTCGGCAGGTGGTAGACGTAGCGCGGGGTGCCGACGCCGGCGAGCGACAGCAGGCGTTCGCGTTCCTTCGGCGCCTGCCACCACGGCATGCCGCGGCGGCGGATCGCGCCGTTGATCTCGCGCCAGCTCGGACCGAACACACTGGTCTCGTCGGTCGGCATCGCGCCGCTGTCGATCAGCGCCGCGTGCAGCACCGGCAACATGCCGTCGGCGGTGGCCTCGTCGATGACGAAGGTCAGGTTGAGGTCGTTGGACGATTGCGAAATCAGGTGCACGCGTTCGCGGCCGAACATCGCCCACACATCCGACAGCTTGTGCAGCAGCGAGCGCATGCCGCGGCCGACCAGGGTGATCGCGGTGCACGGCGCGATCACCTTGACCCGGCACACTTCGGCCAGATCCGCCGACAGCGCCGCCAGCACGTCGGTGCTGACCAGGTTCTCGCTGGGATCCAGCGACACGGTGACGTTGGTTTCCGACGAACCGATCAGGTCCACCGACAGGCCATGCTTCTTGAAGCGCGCGAACACGTCGGCCAGGAAGCCGACCTGCTGCCACATGCCGATGCCTTCCATCGACACCAGCACGATGCCGTTGCGCCGGCTCACCGCCTTCACGCCGGGCACCGTCGCGGCCTTGTCGTCGATGCTGGTACCCGGCAGATCCGGACGCTCGGTGTCCAGGATCGCCATCGGCACGCCGGCGTTGCGGCACGGCTTGATCGAGCGCGGATGCAGGACCTTGGCGCCGGTGGTGGCGATTTCCTGCGCTTCGTAATAGTCCAGCCGGGTCAGCAGGCGCGCATCCGGCACTTCGCGCGGGTTGGCGCTGAACATGCCGGGCACGTCGGTCCAGATTTCCACCCGGCGCGCGCCCAGCAGCGCGCCGAAGTAGGCCGCCGAGGTATCCGAGCCGCCGCGGCCCAGGATCGCGGTGCCGCCATCGCCGTGACGGGCGATGAAGCCCTGGGTCAGCAGCATCGCGCAGTCCTGGGCGGCAAAGGCGCGCCGCCAGTCCTGGTCCGGCGCGGTCGCGCAGGACACCGACAGGCGCTGCGCCCACGCGCTCTGGTTGGGCAGGATGCTGGCCTGCAACCAGTGGCGTGCGTCCATCCAGCCGAAGTCCAGTCCCTGCGATTTCAGGTAGGCCGCGCCCAGCGTGGAGGACAGCAATTCGCCCTGCGCCATCACCTCGGCCTGCCAGTCGAGGCTGCGGGCCGCGACGCGCGAATCGGCCAGCAAATCGCGCAACGCCGCCAGCCGGGTACCGAGCACCGCGTCGGCGTCCAGTTCCAGTTCGACGGCGAATTCGCGGTGGCGCTGCTCCAGTTTCTCGACACGCTCGGCGCTGTCGGCCGCGCCATCGGCAATCGCGGTCAGCTCGTTGGTGACGCCGGACAGCGCCGACACCACCACCAGCACGCGCGCGCCCTGCTCGTCCGCCCGTTTTTTCGCCAGCCGGCCAATCGTGTCCCAACGATGACGACGGGACACCGAAGTGCCACCGAACTTGAGGACGATCCAGGGATCAGGCGCGATAGGGGCGGAGGGCATGGATAGAATGGCGGGGAAATGCCCGAAACATTCGGGCGTGAACCCTCGATTCTAGCCGAACGCCCCGCCGAATTTGGCCCGGACCGGCACCGAAGGACAGCGACCCATGCGCCCTCGCCGCTACCTGCAGCTCGACGTCTTCGCCGACCGCCCCGGTGCCGGCAATCCGCTGGGGGTGGTGCTGGACGCGGCCGATCTGGACACCGCGGCCATGCAGGCGTTCGCGGCCTGGACCCGGCTGTCCAAAACCATCTTCTTCCTGCCGCCGACGTCGGCCGAGGCCGACTACCGCATCCGCATCTTCACCCCGCGCCGGGAACTGCCGTTCGCCGGCCATCCCAGCATCGGCGCGGCCTGGGCGGCGCTGGAGACCGGGCTGGCGCCGGAAACCGGCGCGCTGGTGCAGGAATGCGAGGCCGGCCTGCTGCCGGTGTCGGTGGAAGGCCGTGGCGCCGACCGGCTGGTGCGGTTGCGCGCGCCGGCGGCGCGTCCGCAGCCGGTATCCGCACCGGCGCGCGACCTGCTTGCCGCGGTGCTCGCGCAGCTCCCGCTCGGCCCCCTGCCCGCCGCGCTCTGGAACAACGGTCCGGCATGGTGGCTGGTGGAACTGGAGGATGCCGACGCGGTCCGCGCGCTGGTGCCCGACCTTTCCGCCATCGACGCACTGAGCCGGGCCAGCGGCGCGATCGGCCTGGCGGTGTTCGGCCTGGCGGTGTTCGGCCAGGCTGCGACGAATCAGGCCGCAACGGATCAGGCCGCAATGGATCAGAAGCACGCGCTCGCCGTGCGTGCGTTCTGTCCGGCCGACGACATACCGGAGGATCCGGTGACCGGCAGCGCGAACGCCGCCATCGGCGCGTTGCTGCACGCCGCGGGCCGCTTTCCGGGCCTGCACGGCCGCTACATCGCCAGCCAGGGCCGCGAACTGGGACGCGACGGGCGGGTCACGGTGGAGCTCGACGCCACCGGCGACATCTGGATCGGGGGGCAGGTGCAGGCGGTCATCGCCGGCAGCGCGACTTGGTAAGCTGCGCGCCCCCACCGAGATTCCCCCGATGACCCTTCGCCGCTACGTCCAACTGGACGTTTTCGCCGACCGCCCCGGCGCCGGCAATCCGCTCGCCGTGGTCCTGGACGCCGAGGGCCTGGACGACGACGCCATGCAGGCGATCGCCCGCTGGACCCGCCTGCCGGAAACCACCTTCGTGTTTCCCGCCCCGTCGGCGGAAGCCAGCTACGGCCTGCGCATCTTCAGTCCGCGCCGCGAGGTGCCGTTCGCCGGCCACCCCAGCGTGGGTACCGCACACGTGGTGCTGGAAGCGGGCCTGGCGGAGCCGCGCGAGGGCGTGCTGGTGCAGGAAGGCATCGCTGGCCGCCTGCCGCTGCGGGTGGATGGCGAGGGCCACGGGCGCAGCATCGCCGTGCGCACTCCGCGCGCCAGCGTGCTGAAAGCCGGCGAACCGGCCAACGATCCGTTATTGCAGGCGGCGCTCGCCACGCTGCCCGCCGGTGCGCTGCCTCCCGCGCTGGTCGACGGCGGCCGCCGCTGGTGGCTGGCCGAGGTTCGCGACGAACAGACGCTGCGCACGGCCGCGCCCGACTGGAACGCGATCGCCACGCTGGCCAAGGCCACCGACAGCATGGGCGTATGCGCCTACGCGCGCGCCGACGCAGGCCAGGACTACGACCTGGTGGTGCGCGCCTTCGTCGGCGCGCCGGCGGTGTTCGAGGACGCCGCGTCCGGCGCCGCCAATGCGACCCTGGCCGCCTGGTTGGCCGAACGCGGCGCGCTGCCCGCCGGACGCACCCGCTATACCGTCAGCCAGGGCCGCGAGGTCGGCCACGATGCCCGCCTGCAGCTGCACGTGGACGAGCATGGCGACGTCTGGTCCGGCGGTCACGTCCGCACGGTGGTCAGCGGCACGCTGGACTGGTGATCGGAGCCCCCTGCACCGCATCGTTCCGGCAAACGGGATGAGTCCGGCAAAGTAAAGACGGCAGCACGCGCCACTCGCGTGCTGCCGCCGGTTTCAGCGCGCCTCGTAAACCGGTTTGCCGTCCACCCAGGTGGAACGGATATGCAACTCGTCCAGCTGCGCGGCCGGCACCGCCAGCGGATCCTCGTCGAGGATCACGAAATCCGCGCGCAACCCCGGCGCCAATTGGCCCACTTCCTTCTCGTCGCGTCCCGCCCAGGCGGCATCGGCGGTGAACCCACGCACCGCCTCGGCGGCGCTGAGCCGCTGATCCGGCTGCCATCCACCGGGCGGCTGGCCGTCGCGATCCTGGCGGGTCACCGCCGCATACAGGCCCAGCCGCGGATCCACCGATTCCACCGGGAAATCCGAACCCAGCGCGAGCCGCGCGCCGCTATGCAGGAACCGCTGCCAGGCGTAGGCGCCGAGGATGCGCTGCGGGCCGACCCGGTCCTCCGCCCAGGGCATGTCGGAGGTCGCATGGGTCGGTTGCATCGAGGCGATCACGCCCAGCCTGGCGAACCGCGGGATGTCCTCCGGCGCGACGATCTGCGAGTGTTCGATACGCCAGCGGTGATCCGAGCCGGCGCCATCACCCAGCACCTTCTGGTAGGTGTCCAGCACGATCCGGTTGCCGCGATCGCCGATCGCGTGGGTCGCCACCTGCACGTCGCATCCGCGCGCCTTGCGCACCGCGGTTTCGTAGCTCGCGGGATCGGTGACCAGCAGGCCGCGATTGCCGTGATCATCGCTGTATTCCTCCAGCATGGCCGCGCCCCGGCTGCCCAGCGCACCGTCGATGTACAGCTTCACTCCACGCATTTCCAGACGTCCGCCGGAGTGGCGGTAGAGTCCGTTGGCGCACAGATCCGCCAGCGCGTTTCCGTCACCGTCGGCATAGGCGTCCACCCTCAGCGGGAGGCGGCCCTGATCGGCGAAGCGCTTGAACAGGGCCAGATCCTCGCGCGACACGCCCATGTCGTGCACGCCGGTCAGGCCATGCCGCACCGCCGCATCGAACGCCTTGGCGGCCGCCTGCTCGCGGGTCGCGTCATCGGCGGGAGGAATCACCGCGTACACCAGTCCCATCGCGCCATCGACGAATACGCCGTTCGGCTTGCCGCCGGCGCGCTCGATGCGGCCGCCATCCGGTTGCCAATCCCCTTCCAGCGACCTGGCGGATTTCGCCGCCACCGCGCGCAATGCAGCCGAATTCGCCCAGCCGGCATGCCCGTCCACGCGTTCCAGCCAAACCGGGCGTTCCGGGAACGCGGCATCCAGATCCGCGGCGGTCGGGAACCGCTTCTCGGGCCAGTCGTTCTGATCCCAGCCACCGCCCAGCAACCAGGCGTCCTTCGGCAATTGCGACGCGTAGGCGCGCAGGCGTTCCACGATTTCCTGCTTGCTGCGGGTACCGGTCAGGTCCGCGCGCATGAGCGCGAAGCCCAGCCCCATCAGGTGGCCATGCGCATCGATGAGTCCCGGAATCACCGTCTTGCCGGCGGCCTCGACGCGCTCGGCCTGTGGGTACTTCGCGCGCAGTTCCGCCGCATTACCCAACGCCAGCAACCGCCCCGCCGAATCCCAGGCCATGGCCTGGACCTGCGGCCGCCGCGGATCGGAGGTATGGATGCGATCGGCGGTCAGCACGGTAACCTCCGCCGCCAGTCCCGCTCCGGACATCGCACCCAACACCATCGCCAGCAAGCATCTGCGCATTCCCCGCTCCCGTGTGTTTGAACCCGGGCGACTATGCGTTCGATGGCCGGTGCGTTCAAGCGCCGGAAAACGGAAAGGGCCCCGCGGGGCCCCTTCGCGTGATGCGCCGGCTTACTCCGGCCGCACGTCCACCCTGACCCGGATCCGATCACCGGGGTGGTAGCTGGTGCGGGTGTGATAAGTGCGATTGGCGTATTCGTAAGTCACGTCGTAACCGGTGACCCGGCCATCGCCGCTGTAGCCGTCGTAACCGTTGTAACCACCATTGACCGGCTCGGGATCGCAGACCCGGACCGTGCCGCGCCGTGCCTGGCGGTTGCGCTGGGTGTTGTCGTAGATCGAACGCCCGGCCATCCCGCCGACCATCGAGCCCACCGCGGTACCCACGTAGCGGCCGCTGCCGTCGCCGATCTTGCTGCCGAGCACGGCACCGGCGATGCCGCCGATCACGGTGGCCACGGTGCGGCCGGTGTCGGTGCCGCGGTAGCGATCGTCGCCATAGCGGTCATCGCGATAACGATCATCGTCGCCGTAGTAACCATCGTTCCGGTAGCCGCCGTCGTCATGGACATACTGGTCGTCCGCGTCGCGGTAATAGCAACGCTGCGAGGTGCTGACGGTGCGGCCGCCGTAGCGATCGCCTTCGATGATCGGATCCACCCGGACGACCCTGGCGTAGTCATACTCGGCGGTGGAATAGCGATCTCCGTAGCCGCCGGAATAGGACTGCGCCGAGGCGGTGCCGGAAGCCAGCAGGCCGAACGCCAGCAGGGATGTGGAAAGGCGGTTCATGTGGAGCTCCCCACGCCGGGATGGCGTGCGCGCATCGTCGATTCGGACGGGTGAAAACAGACTGAACTCAAACGGTCGCGGCGGCGGCGTTTAGCCATTCGACAGCTTGCCGCGCGGCCCGCGGCGCGTCCCGGCCCATCAGCGGCGCCAGATGGTCGCCGCCCAGTTCGACGAACGCGCCGCCGGCCTGCCCGGCCAATCGCCGTACCGCCTGCGCGGGAACGTCCCCGTCCCGCCGCGAGGCCATGAACAGCGCCGGGCAGTCCGGCATCGGAATCTCGATGCCGGACTGGGCCGCGCGCAGCACCGCGCCGGATTCGTCGCGCCAGCGTCGCAGCGCGTACAGGATCGAGGCGGGATCGGATTCGGGCATCGCCCGACGCGTGGAAGCCAGCCGCGCGTGCCGCCGCCAGGCCACCCGCGCGGGCCATTCGCGGGCCGGCAACGCCGTGTGCAACGGTGCCGGCGGCAACGGATTGATCGCGACAAGCGCGTCGGCCTCCGCCGCCGCCTGCAACGCGAGCAGGCCGCCCATGCTCGCCCCGACCAGCACGCGCGGGCGCGGCAATGCCGCCAGCCATGCCGCGGCCTGCCGTCGATAGTCTTCCCATTCCGTCGCCTCGAGTCCGGCATCCGCCGGCTGCAGATCCGGCGCGTTCACGGCGATGCCCTGCGCGCGCCAGATGCCGCTCCAGAGGTTCCATTCCCAGCCACCGCCGCCCGCGCCGTGCAGGAACAACGCGCTCCAGGCCGACGCGCCCCGCTCAGGCAAGCAGGGTCGCTTCCATCGACACCGGCACCGCCAGCGCGCGCGAGATCAGGCAACCCGCCTTGGCCTGGTTCGCGATGTCATCGAACTGGGCGCCGCTGATGCCGGGTACGCGGGCCGACACGATCAGCTTGATGCCGGTGATGGTCGGTCCCGGATCCATGCCCGGCTCCATCGTCGCCTCGGCGCGGGTCTGGATGATCTCCGGGGTGAATCCGGCCTTCCCCAGCACCGCCGACAGCGCCATGCTGAAACAGCCCGCGTGCGCCGCCGCCAGAAGTTCTTCCGGATTGGTGCCCTTCTCGTCGCCGAAGCGGGTCTTGAACGAATAGTTCTGGGCGTCGAAAAGCCCGCTCTGCGGCGTGCTGATGTTGCCCTTGCCGGCCTGCAGGTCGCCCTTCCACACCGCGTCCGCGTAACGTTTCAAAGCCATGGCTGTCGCTCCTCGTCCAGGGGGAGCCCGGAGCTTACACCCGCGCGCGTGTAGCGCCGGTTGCGCGTTGCGACTTGACCCCGCCGCCGGTGCGTCCGATGCTGGCTCCCCGCCATGACCGCCCGCCGAGCGCACGCTCACGGGTCGCGCCGGCCCGGACAGCCATGACGGCCCTTCGACCCAACTCCCGGGAGGAACGGCCTCATGTCGTACAGCACACCCCAAATCCGCAACGTGGCCCTGGCAGGCCACCCTGGCGCCGGCAAAACAACGCTTTTCGAAGCCCTGCTGCATGCCGGCGGCACCCTCCAGACGGCAGGCACCATCGAGCGCGGCACCACCGTGTCCGATCACGATCCCATCGAAAAGGCCCGCGGCCACTCCATCGACACCGCCATCGCCAGCACCGACCATCTCGCGGCCTCCGGCGAACGCATCCATCTCAACCTGATCGACACGCCCGGCTATCCGGAATTCCGCGGCCCGGCGCTGTCGGCGCTGTCGGCGGTGGAAACCGCGCTGATCGTCGTCGATGCCGACACCGGCGTGGCCCACGGCACCCGCCGCCTGATGGAACGCGCCCGCCAGCGCAATCTGTGCCGGGCCATCGTGGTGAACAAGATCGACCACGAAGGCGCCGACTGCGCGCGCGTGCTGGCCGATTTGCGCGAATCCTTCGGCCCGGAAGTGCTGCCGCTCAATCTGCCGGCCGACGCCGGCCAAAAGGTGGTGGACTGCTTTGGCCATGCCCAGGGCGATTCCGATCTGGGTCCGGTGGCCGACTGGCACCAGAAGATCATCGACCAGGTGGTGGAGATCAACGAAACCGTGATGGAACACTTCCTGGATG
Organism: Pseudoxanthomonas sp. PXM04; assembly: GCF_014851695.1. NCBI lineage: Bacteria > Pseudomonadati > Pseudomonadota > Gammaproteobacteria > Lysobacterales > Lysobacteraceae > Pseudoxanthomonas > Pseudoxanthomonas sp. PXM04. The sequence goes on along the minus strand of NZ_JACVAG010000001.1, from coordinate 380,170 downwards.
CCGGCGAAGGCGGTCTGTCCGGCGCGGAACTGCACGACGCGTTCGAGCAGTGCCTGCGCGAGGGGCATCTGGTGCCGGTCTGCTTCGTGTCCGCGCGCACCGGGGTCGGCGTGCCCGAACTGCTGGATGTGGCCGAGCGCCTGTTCCCGCATCCGGGCGAGGGCAATCCGCCGCCGTTCCAGCGCACCAACGGCGCCGGCACCGAAGCGGTGCGGGCGCAGCCGGATCCGCAGGCGCATGTCATCGCCGACGTGTTCAAGATCGTCAACGATCCCTTCGTCGGCAAGCTGGGCATCTTCCGGGTCTACCAGGGCACGGTGAAGAAAGAGGGCTCGCTGTTCGTCGACGACGGCAAGAAGGCGTTCAAGGTCGCGCACCTGTTCAAGCTCAAGGGCAAGGACCACGCCGAAATCGACCAGGCCGTTCCCGGCGACATCGCCGCCGTTCCCAAGATCGAGGAACTGCATTTCGACGCCGTGCTCCACGACAGCCACGACGAGGACCACATCCACCTGGCGCCGGTGGATTTCCCCCGGCCGATGTTCGGCCTGGCCATCGAAGCGGCCAGCAAGGGCCAGGAGCAGAAACTGTCCACCGCCCTGCAGAAGCTGGCCGAGGAGGATCCGGCCTTCGTCGTCGAGCATTCGGCCGAGCTCAACGAGACGGTCATCCGCGGCCTGTCGGATCTGCATCTGCGGGTGATGCTGGAGCGGCTCAAGGATCGCCATGGCGTCGAGGTGAAGACCCGGCCGCCGCGCATCGCCTACCGCGAAACCATTTCCGCGAAGGCGGACGGCCACTACCGGCACAAGAAGCAGACCGGTGGCGCCGGCCAGTTCGGCGAGGTGTCGCTGCGGGTTGAACCGCTGGCGCGCGGCCAGGGCTTCGAGTTCGTGGACGAGGTCAAGGGCGGCACCATCCCCGGCCAGTTCATGCCCGCGGTGGAAAAGGGCGTGCGCCAGGTGCTCGCCAGCGGCGCCGTGGCCGGCTATCCCCTGCAGGACCTGCGCGTGGTGATCCTGGATGGCAAGCACCATCCGGTGGACAGCAAGGAGGTCGCGTTCGTCGCCGCCGGCAAGAAGGCCTTCCTGGATGCCATCGGCAAGGCGCGTCCGCAGGTGCTGGAGCCGGTGGTGGACCTGGAGGTCGCCGCGCCGGAAGCCCAGGTCGGCGACATCACCGGCGGGCTTTCCAGCAAGCGCGCGCGGATCAATGGCACCGATACGGTGCGCGGGGAAATCGTCGTCCGGGCGCAGGTGCCGCTCTCCGAACTCGACGGCTACGCAGCGGAACTGAAATCGGTGACCGCCGGCAGGGGTCGCTACAACCTGGATTTCAGCCACTACGAACCGGTGCCGGCCAACGTCCAGCAGAAGCTGGCCGAGGCCTACAAGCCCAAACCCGAGGACGACTGAGTGCCGCAGCGGGGCGGATCGCCAACGACGATCCGCCCGCCCGTCCACCCGCATCCGCACCGCCACCGCCACGTTCGTTGGCTGTTTCCAGGGCGGATTCCACGCTTCCCATCGCGCCATCCGCCGGAAACCGCAAAAAAAAGCGGTGAATTTGCACTTTGCTACTTGTGCGACGCGTTTTCTTTGTCCTACATTGCGCCTGCCGACGCGGTCGGCCCGATTACCCACCTACAGACTGTAAAAACAGGACACTTATGGCAAAGAGCACCAAGAAGGCAGCGCCGAAAAAGGCCGCCAAGAAAGCCGCACCGAAGGCCGCTGCCAAGCCGGCAGCCCCGAAGCCGATCAAGGAAGCGCTGAGCAAGTCCGGCCTGGTCGCCCACATCGCTGAAGCCACCGCCGTGGCTGCGAAGGACGTGCGCGCCGTGCTGGCTTCGCTGGAAAGCGCCGTGCACGCCTCCATCAGCAAGAAGGGCGCTGGCTCCTTCACCCTGCCGGGCCTGCTGAAGATCAGCGCCATCAACGTGCCGGCCAAGCCGAAGCGCAAGGGCATCAACCCGTTCACCAAGGAAGAGCAGTGGTTCGCCGCCAAGCCCGCCTCGGTGAAGGTGAAGGTCCGTCCGCTCAAGAAGCTGAAGGACGCCGCGGCCTGATCCAGGCGCGACACCCGCATCGAAAAACGGGACGGCCCAGCCGTCCCGTTTTTTTTTGCCCGGCGGCGTCCCCACTGTCGCCAACCCCATGCGACGGGCTGACGCCGGCTCCGCCCTGCCATCGGTCATGCTTGCGCCGCGCGCCGATCATCCCCATTGCAGGGGAGTCATTCCCTTTCCGCACAACCGAGGATCGTCCCGCATGAAGATTCAAGGCTTCCTGGAGCAGCTGCTCAAATCCCAGACCGGCGGCAGCCTGCTCAATGCCGACTTCGGCAAGGGCGCGGTGGCCGGCGGCGCGTTGGGCCTGCTGCTCGGCAAGAACCGCAAGACCCGCAAGCTGGCCACCTATGGCGGCCTGGCCGCGATCGGCGTGATGGCCTACCAGGCCTACCGCGACCACCAGCAGCAGACCGCGGCCACCGCCACCGAACCACGCACCGTCGATCGCCTGCCGCCGCCGCAGGCCGAGCAGCACAGCCAGGCCATCCTGCGGGCGCTGATTGCCGCCGCCAAGGCCGACGGCCACGTCGATGATCGCGAGCGCGCCGTGATCGAAGGCGAGTTCCGCCGTATCGGCGACGATGCCGAACTGCAACGCTGGCTGCAGGCGGAACTGCAGAAGCCGCTGGATCCGGCCGAGGTCGCGCAGGCCGGCGAGACCCCGGAAGTGGCGTCGGAGATGTACCTGGCCAGCCTGATGGTGGTCGACGAACAGAACTTCATGGAACGCGCCTACCTGGACGAACTGGCGCGGCAACTGAAGCTGGATGCCGACCTGAAGAACCGCCTGGAGCGCCAACTGGCGGAACAGGCCGCACGCGCCTGACATGCACGTGCCGCCCTCGCCCCACCGCCATCGCGCGCGTCGCGTCCTCGTCGTGCTGGCGGTGGCGGCACTGCTGGCCTGGCTGGCGGCGTGGTCGTGGCGGCAACCCTTCCTGTTGCCGCTGCGCACCCTTTGGGAACTGTCGCGCCTGCCCGCGTCCACCTCGTTGCCGGTGCCGGTGCATGGCGTGTCCGCGCGCGACATCGCGGCCACGTTTGGCGCTCCGCGCGGCAACGATCGCCAGCATGCCGGCGTGGACATTTTCGCGCGCCGGGGAACGCCGGTGCTCAGCAGCACCCGCGGCGTGATCACTACCATCCGCGACGGCGGCCTGGGCGGTCGCCAGGTCTGGGTGCTGGGGCCGGGAATGGAACGCTACTACTACGCCCACCTGGACGACTGGGCCCCCGGCCTGGCCAGCGGCGACGTGGTGGCGGCCGGGACGCCGCTGGGCACGGTGGGCACCACCGGCAACGCGAAGGGCACGCCACCACACCTGCATTTCGGCATCTATGCCCGCGACGGCGCACGGGATCCGCTGCCCAGGCTGCGCGCCGGCGCGGTATCGGGACGACGCTGAATCCGCGGCCCGGCGGAACACTCCATCGCGGCCGCGGGCCTCGTGCCGGCACCGGGGCGCGCCTATCTTGCCCCTGTCTCCCCGCGGTGCCCCTTCCATGGCCAATCGTCCCCAACGCTATCGCATCACCGTCACGCCCGTGGAGGCGGACGGCCTGCCCTGCACCAGCCGGTGCACCATTGAATTCGAGCATCACTGCCACGACGACTGGATGCGGGTGCTGGAGAACGTGCAGCGGCTCCGCGGCTTCACCGGCGACGAGCGCACCGCGCTGGTGATCGGCGCCAAGCTGCTCGGTGGCCTGATGGCCGACCACCGCAACGATCAGGACGATCTGTTCGCTTCCCTGCGGCCGCATGTCGAGGTGTTCCTGCAGGACCTGAAGCAGCGCGCGCCCGGTTGACTGAAGATTGCCGCCACCGGTTAGCCGGCGGACAGAATCCCCGCGTTATCGTGCAATGACTCCCTTTTTCATGGATCCCGGCAACGCATGACTCCACGCTTCCGCCCGCTGGCGTCGACCGCCCTGCTCGGCCTGCTGTTGCTGCTGGCCGGCTGCGGCACCATGAACGCCGTCACCGGTTTCTTCGGCGATCAGATCAGCTTCACCGAACCCCAGTTGCAAAAACGGCTCGACCGCAGCTTCCCGCGCGAGTTCGACAAGCTCGGCGGACTGGTGTCGGCCACGCTGAGCCATCCCCGCCTGTCGCTGGCCGGTGGCGACGATCGCCTGCGGCTGGATTTCGACATCGGCGTCAGCGCGATTGGCGCGGGCGACGTCGCCCGCGGGCGCTTCGCCGTCGCCAGCCGCCTGCGTTACGACCCGGCCACCCAGGGCCTGCATCTGGACACCCCGGAACTGCTGAGCGTGGATCTGCCCGGTTCCGGCAGCGTCATGAAGGGCGGCACCCGCGAACTCATCAACGCGGTGCTGGTCGAATACGCGCGCCAGGAACCGATATACCGCATCGACAGCGACGTGCTGGATCGCCTGCCGCGCGGCAAGCACATCGGTGCGACCCTCATCGAAAACGGAAAAATCGTGGTGAAACTGGATGGAAACTGATACCCGCACCCTGCGCCGATTGCGGCGCTCCCGTCGCCTGCTGGCCGCCGCGCTCGCCGCCAGCACGGCCGCACTGCCCTTCCCCGCGTGGCTCGCGCATGCCGAACCGGCCGCCGCCATCGCGGCGGACAGCCTGACCCTCACCCCCGCGCAGTTGCAGAGCGCTGCCGAACCGGCGTTTCCGCGCAAGGAGACCTGGCTGGGTGGTCTGGCACGCCTGACCCTCAGCCGGCCGGTGATCGCCATTCCGGCCGGCGGCGATCGCATCCAGATGGATCTCGACTACGACGCTTCGCTGGCCGGCAGCGGCAACCGGCAGGGACGCTTCCGGGTTGCCAGCGGACTGCGTTATGACCCGGCCACCCAGGGCCTGCACCTGGAGCGCCCGGAACTGATGGATCTGCAGGCGGATGGCCAGGGCAAGCCGATGGACGCGCAGACCCGCGAGATGATCAACGGCCTGCTGGAGCAATACGCGCAGGACGAACCGATTTATCGGCTCGACGCCGAGGCGCTGGCGCAAATCCCCGGCACCCTCTCGTCCGATGCCATCCGCATCCAGGACGGGCAGGTCCACCTGCGTCTGGGCCAGTGAACGCGAAGCGGCGGGGCGGCCCGCCGCTTCGGATTCCCGATCGCCTCACCGCGACCGGCCAACAGGTCACAGCTCGAAGCGATAGCTCAGCTTGACCAGCAGTTGTTCGTCGTCGCGCAACCCGAACGCATCGCCCAGCAACGCGCCTGCGCTATCCCCGAAGCGGTTGTTCTCGCGTCCGCCACGGCCGTAGACGACATACAGGTAGGACAGCGGCGCCAGCTCGTAGCGATAGCGGATCTGGAAACCCAGATTGCTCAGGCTGAAATCGTTGATCTCGTCGTCGCTGCGCAGCGCATCGCCGCCGGCCATCACCCGGTAGGCCTGGCGGGCACGGGCGTCGAGCGCGATCGACTGCAGCTTGACGCGCAGTTCCTGGCGGTCGCTGATGGTCCAGTTGAGGCCGGCATTCACATGCCACTCGCGCCCCTCGAAGCTGCCGATCAGGTTGTCGTACTGCCAGACCAGCCAGTCCGGGGTGCGATCGGCGTAGAAGCCGCCGTACAGGCTGAAGGCGTCGTTGATGAAATAGGTGGCCTGGTATTCGAAGGCGTAGCCGATCTCGTCGTTGCCGGCGAGGCCGCCGCTGACCAGATCCGCATAGACGTCGTGCGCCCAGTGTCCCTTGCGCGGACGTTCGTACTCGTAGTGCGCATTGAAGCGGGCCGGCACGTTCACCGAACCATGGCCGCGGGTCAGCAGGTCCTCGACGCCCGAGGTATTAATATTGATCTGGGCGTACTCGCTGGCGCCGTTGCGCAGCTGCCCCTGCCGGCTCATCCGGAACTGGTTGTTGAGCCGCTCGCCGTGGTTGTTGTAGACCGAACTGACCCGCCAGCGCCATTCCTTCGATGAGTAACGCGAGCTTTCGGGCTGGTCGGCGAAGCGCCGCTTCACCTCCCAGTGCAGGTAGTTCATGCTGTTGCGCGACAGGTAGCCGGCGTCGTTGATCTGCAGGTCGTTGCCGAAATGCATGGCGATCCACTGCTGGCGCCAGCCATGATCCATCTCGTAGTCGGCCCAGACCGTGGCGCCCAGATCGCGGGTGGTGTCGCCATGCTCGTCGATCTGGCTGCCGAACACGCGGGTGCGCACGTTCCAGCGCGCGGTCGGACGCCAGTTGTGGTCGATGCCGAACACGGTCGCCTCGCGATCAAGGTACGGACGATCCACGCGGGTCATCATCATGCCCAGGTTCTGGTCCTTGAAATCACGCACCAGCCGCAGCGCGTAGAACGAGCGCCCCACCTCGTCCGCCTCGTCGGCGGCAAACACGCCGTACTTGGTCTGCCCGAACGAGCCGTTGAGCTTGACCGCGGCGGTGATGTCGCCCGCGCCACGGCCATCGTCGGCCGGCCCGCCGACCCGGCGGGTATACAGCAACTGGCTGAAATCCGACGGCGTGGTGTATTCGAACAGCCCCTGGTTCTCGGTGAAGAACGGTCGCTTGTCGCTGATGAAGGTTTCGGTGGCGCTGAAGTTGACCACCAGGTCATCGCTCTCCACCTGGCCGAAATCGGGATTGAGCGTGGCGGTCATCTGGAACTGGCCGTTGGGCTTCCAGAACAGATCCACGCCGCCGTCGAAATCGCTGTCACCGCGAATGTTGTCGTACAGGCCCGATGCGTACGGCGTGATCGCCAGCAGCGACTGGCTGTACCGCGGCACTTCGACAGGCGTGAACTCGGACAGGAACCGTGACCGCTCGAAGCTCGCCACCGGCCAGGCCACGCGTTCCCCGGTGGAGCCGACCACGCGATCCAGATAGATCTTCATCCGGCGGACATCGCCCTCGCCACCGCGCATCGGTGCGATGTACCAGGGAATCAGCATTTCCGCCGACCAGCCGTCGGCATCCTCGCTGACCGCGTGCTTCCAGTTGCCGTCCCAGTCGTCGTTGAAATCGGACTCGTTGGTGATCACCGCGTCGGCGACGCCATCGGTCGAGGAAATGGTGAAGTTGTAGCCGGTGCGGCCGTCACCGTCGAAATCGATCATCAGGTTGACCCGGTCCACCTGATCCTCGAAATCCCGCTGCACGCGCTGGCGGGTACGACTGGCGGCCGGCTGGATATTGCGGAAGCCGATGGCAAGCCCATCGGGCGTGGCCAGCACCCACGCCTCGGTCGGGTGGGTCGCCGGCGTGCCGGTCAGCGGCTGCACCTTGCGGAAATCGGTGATGTGCCGCGCGCCCTGCCATTCGGCCGGATCGATGCGGCCGTCCACGTCGATGGCCAGGGCCGGCGCGGACAACGCCATCAGGATGGAGAGACTCAGGATTGCCGCGCGCATGTCGGGAGTTCCGTTGGGCTCGTGCCCGTTGGACGCCACCCTAGCGTTCCGGCAACCGGTCACCGACTGGCGTAGGTCATGTCAACCATTTGGCCGCCGCCTGCATCCCGTCACAGGCGGCACCCGGTGTAGCGGCGATTACGATTTGGGTTGCAGCATCGTGCCCGTGCACTTCTTGCTGCCGCACCGGCAGGCCCAGACCTTCTTCAGGCGGGCGGTGTGCGGCTCGTCCAGGACGATGCCGTAGTTGTAGGTCAGTTCCTCGCCGGGCTTGATGTCGCGGATGGCCTCGATGAACACCTTGTCCTTCTTGCGGTTCTTGCCGTCGTGTTCCTCGATGACCGCTTCGCAGTTGGGATCGCAGCTGTGGTTGATCCAGCGCGCCTTGTTGCCCTTGTGGTTGGCGTCGATGACGTATTCGTCGTTGAGGGTGAACAGGAAGGTGTGGCCGGATTCCACGTCGCCGCTGTCGTCCTCGTCCACTTCCTCGTGGGTGCGCCGCTTGCCCTTGTACTCGACGACGCGTTCGCCCTTCTCGAGGGGCGCGATGGCGAATACGCCATTGCCATGGATGTCGGACTTGCGGGCTTCAATCTTGCGGGGCATGCGGGTTCCGGTGGAGGGCGGGAGGGAGGATTCTCGCTCAGACCGCCGGGGATCCCAAGCATCCGCGACTCCGGCGAATCCCCGCCAACCGCAAACCGGGGCCGGCACGTCCATGGCCGGCGCATGAATCCCGCACGCACCGCGTGTCCGGTCGCCCCGGAACCGCGCGTTAAACCGCCTGCTTCCCAACCACCCTTCTCCGCAACCACCACGAGCCGCCGCCATGCCCAACCCCGTTTCCTCGCCAGGACTGCGGTCCTGCCTGCTGTCATCGATCGTGCTGCTCGGAGGCTGCCAGGCGCAGGCCGGCAAGCCGGGAACCTCTCCCGCCGCGCTCCCGCCCGTGGCGGACGCGGCCGCTGACGTCATGGCGCGTGGCGAATACCTGGTCCGGATCGGCGGGTGCAACGATTGCCATACGGCGGGCTATGCCGAGCGCCAGGGCGAGGTGCCGACCGCGCAGTGGCTGACCGGCTCGCCGCTGGGCTACCACGGCCCGTGGGGCACGACCTACGCCAGCAACCTGCGCCTGCGCGTGCAGGAGATGAGCGAAGCCCAGTGGCTGGCCTACAGCGGCAACCTGCGTACCCGGCCGATCATGCCGGACTTCACCCTGCGGGCCATGAGCGAAGCCGACCGCCGCGCGATCTACCGATTCGTGCACTCGTTGGGCCCGGCAGGAGAAACCGCGCCGGCCTACCTGCCTCCTGGCCAGACCCCGCCCGCTCCCTACTTCTCCCTGGTCCTGCCGGAAGCTCCGGCCCAGGGCGCTCCGGCCGCGCCAGCCACCGCCACGGCCCCGACGCGAAACTGAACAAGTTCACGCTTGGCGGGGCGCCGGGTTAAAGCGTACAATTTCGGTACGTTTTTAATTCCCCCATCCCGCCATGCTCCGCGTCACCAAGCTCACCGACTACGCCACCGTGGTGCTGACCGTGCTCGCCGCACGGCCGGGCGAGGTGCTGAGCGCCACCGATCTGGCCGATCATTCCGGGCTGGAATCGCCCACCGTCAGCAAGGTCCTCAAGCCGCTGGCCCAGGCCGGCCTGGTCGAGGGCCTGCGCGGCGTGCATGGCGGCTACCGGCTGAGCCGGGCCGCCGCCGACATCAGCCTGATCGAGATCGTCGAGGCCATGGAAGGGCCGCTGGCGATGACCGAATGCAGCCAGGCCGACAGCCACTGCGGGATCGCGCACCAGTGCGGCGCCCGCGCCAACTGGCGCCTGATCAACGACGTGGTCGCCGACGCCCTGCGCGGCGTGACCCTGGCGCAGATGCTCCACCCTCCCGCTTCCCCCGACGACGTCCGCCGGCGCCCGATCGCCGTGCGCGTCGCCAGCAGTTGAGTACACAGGCAGCCCAATGGCCACCGAGAACGCAGAAATCCTGGAGCAGCTGGGACGTCGCTATGACGCCGGCTTCATCACCGACATCGAATCCGATTCGCTGCCGCCCGGCCTCAACGAGGACGTGGTGCGGGCGCTGTCCGCCAAGAAGGACGAACCGGAGTGGATGACCGAATGGCGGCTGGCCGCCTACCGCCACTGGCTGACCATGCCGGTGCCGCACTGGGCCAAGCTGAAGATCGCCCCGATCGACTTCCAGGCCATCAGCTATTACAGCGCGCCCAAGGCCAAGTACAAGTCGCTGGACGAGGTGCCGCAGGAACTGCTCGACACCTATGACAAGCTGGGCGTGCCGCTGCACGAGCGCGCCAAGCTGGCCGGCGTCGCGGTCGACGCGGTGTTCGACTCGGTCTCGGTGGGCACCACCTTCCGCAAGGAACTGGCCGAGAAGGGCATCATCTTCTGCTCGATGAGCGAGGCCATCCGCGAGCACCCCGAACTGGTCCGCCAGTACCTGGGCAGCGTGGTGCCGACCGGCGACAACTACTTCGCCGCGCTGAATTCGGCGGTGTTCTCCGACGGCAGCTTCGTGTTCATCCCCAGGGGCGTGCGCTGCCCGATGGAACTGAGCACCTACTTCCGCATCAACGCCGGCCACACCGGCCAGTTCGAACGCACCCTGATCATCGCCGAGGACAAGAGCTACGTGTCCTACCTGGAAGGCTGCACGGCGCCGATGCGCGACGAGAACCAGCTGCATGCGGCGGTGGTCGAGCTGGTGGCGCTGGAAGACGCCGAGATCAAGTACAGCACGGTGCAGAACTGGTACCCGGGCGACGAGGAAGGCCGCGGCGGCATCTACAACTTCGTGACCAAGCGCGGCGAATGCCGCGGCGCGCGCAGCAAGATTTCCTGGACCCAGGTGGAGACCGGCTCGGCCATCACCTGGAAGTACCCGTCCTGCGTGCTGCTGGGCGACGACTCGGTCGGCGAATTCCACTCGGTGGCGCTGACCCATCACCGCCAACAGGCCGATACCGGCACCAAGATGATCCACATCGGCAGGAACACCAAGTCGAAGATCATCAGCAAGGGCATCAGCGCCGGCCGCGGCCAGAACACCTACCGCGGCCTGGTCAAGGTGGACCGCAACGCCGCCAACGCGCGCAACTACACCCAGTGCGACAGCCTGCTGATCGGCAAGCAGTGCGGCGCCCACACCTTCCCCTACATCGAGGTGAAGAATCCGAGCGCCACCCTGGAGCACGAGGCCACCACCTCCAAGATCTCCGACGACCAGCTGTTCTACTGTCGCGCCCGCGGCATCAGCGAGGAAGACGCGGTGTCGATGATCGTCGACGGCTTCTGCAAGCAGGTCTTCCGCGAGCTGCCGATGGAGTTCGCGGTGGAAGCCAAGAAGCTGCTGGAAGTGTCGCTGGAAGGCAGCGTCGGCTGACGCTTTCTTCCCGGGATTCGGGATTGGAGATTGGGGATTCGCAAGAGCGAAACCCGCTCCCCCGCTTCCCTCCTGCATTCAACGAATCCCTATTTCGAATCCCCAATCCCATGCTCAAGATCGAAAACCTCCACGCCAGCGTCGCCGGCAAGGAAATCCTCAAGGGCCTGTCCCTGGAAGTGAAGCCCGGCCAGGTCCACGCCATCATGGGCCCCAACGGCGCCGGCAAGTCCACGCTGGGCAACATCCTGGCCGGCCGCGAGGGCTATGAGGTCACCGCCGGTTCGGTCGAATTCGACGGCAAGGCGCTGCTGGAGCTGGAGCCGGAAGAACGCGCCGCCGCCGGCGTGTTCCTGGCCTTCCAGTACCCGGTCGAAATCCCGGGCGTGAACAACACCTACTTCCTGCGCGCGGCGCTCAACGCCCAGCGCAAGGCGCGCGGCGAGGACGAACTGGATTCCATGCAGTTCCTCAAGCTGGTGCGCGAGAAACTGGCCGTGCTGCACCTGCGCGACGATCTGCTGCACCGGGGCGTCAACGAGGGTTTCTCCGGCGGCGAGAAGAAGCGCAACGAGATCTTCCAGTTGGCCGTGCTGGAGCCCCGGCTGGCCATCCTCGACGAGACCGACAGCGGCCTGGACATCGATGCGCTGAAGAACGTCGCCGACGGCGTCAACGCGCTGCGTTCACCGGATCGCGCCTTCCTGGTCATCACCCACTACCAGCGCCTGCTCGATTACATCAAGCCGGACGTGGTGCACGTGCTGGCCGATGGCCGCATCGTCGAAACCGGCGGTCCGGAACTGGCGCTGGAACTGGAGCAGCACGGCTACGCCTGGATCAAGGATCGGGTGGCCCCCGAAAAGGTCGCCGGATGAGCGCCCTGCTGGATTCCCTCGCCACCGGCTTCAGCGGCGACGCCGCGCGCCGCGCGGTGCTGGACGAGGCGCTGCGCGACGGCCTGCCCGGTCCGCGCGCCGAGGCGTGGAAGTACACCTCGCTGCGCCAGCTCGAACGCCGCAGCTTCGCCCCGGTCGAAGCCCTGCCCGCGCTGGATCCGATGCTGCTGGCCGGCATCCCGGGCCCGCGCGCGGTGTTCGTCAATGGACGCTATTCGGTCGCGCTTTCGCTGACCAGCGACTTGCCGGAAGGCGTCAGCCTGCAGCTGTTGTCCGAGGCGCTGGCCGAGGGCGGCGAATCCGCCCGCTTCCTGCAACGCCGTTTCGAACGGAGCGATGAAGTGTTCGCCCGCCTCAACGCGGCCCTCGCCAATGAAGGCGTGCTGCTGCGGGTGGCCGAGTCCGTCGAAGTCGAGGCGCCGCTGCACCTGGTGTTCATCGGCGCGCCCGACGACACCGACCATGCCTGGCATCTGCGCAATCTCGTCGAACTGCGCGCGGGTGCCTCGCTCAAGGTGTTCGAACATCATTTCGGCACCGGCTCGCACGCCCATCTGGCCAACACGCTGGTCCATGTCCATGTCGGGCGCGGTGCGCGCCTGGCCCACGCGCGCGTGCTGGAAGACGGCGATCGCGCCACCCACCTGTTGCGCACGGATGCCGTGCTGGCCAGCGATGCCGAATACCGCCGCATCGATCTGGAACTGGGCGCGGCGCTGTCGCGGCACGAGTTCAACGTGCGGCTGGAAGGCGATCGGGCCCGCCTGATTGCCAACGGCGTGCTGCTCGCCGACGGCCGCCGCCACCTGGATACCCGGCTGGGCATCGACCACATCGCCCGCGACACCACCTGCGAACTGACCTGGCGCGGACTGGGCGCCGGGCGCGGCCGCGCGGTGTTCCATGGCGGCATCTTGATCCGCGAGGGTGCCGACGGTACCGACGCGGCGCTGTCGAACAAGAACCTGCTGCTGTCCGACAACGCCGAGATCGACACCCAGCCGGTGCTGGAAATCCATGCCGACGAAGTGAAGGCCGCGCACGGCGCGACCGTCGGCCGGCTGGACGCCAATGCGCTGTTCTACCTGCGTTCGCGCGGCCTTCCGGAAACGGAAGCGCAGCAGTTGCTGACCGCCGCGTTCTGCCGCGAGCCGATGTCCATCATCACCAACCCGGCGGTGCGTGAGCAGTTGTCGCAGCGCATCGACCAGGCCCTGGCCGGGCTGGGTGCGCCGTGAACGCCGGTCCCGCGCCACATCGCGATCCGGCCGGCACGCCGGACTGGGCGCGCGTGCGCGCCGACTTCCCGCTGCTGGAGCGCCAGGTCCACGGCAAGCCGCTGATCTATTTCGACAGCGCCAACACCGGCCAGAAACCGGCATCGGTAATCGCCGCCACGGACGCGTTCTACCGCCGCCACAACGCCAACGTCAGCCGCGCGGTGCACACGCTCGGCACCGAGGCCACCGACGCTTACGAAGGCGCGCGCCGCAAGCTGGCCCGCTTCCTCAACGTGCGCGCCGACGAACTGGTGCTGTGCAGCGGCACCACCTTCGCGATCAACCTGGTCGCCTACTCCTGGGCGCTGCCGCGCCTGGGCAAGGGCGATGTCATCCTGGTTTCGCGGATGGAGCATCACGCCAACATCGTGCCGTGGCAGCTGGTCGCCCAGCGCACCGGCGCCACCCTTCGCGTGGCCGAGATTCTTCCGGACGGTTCGCTGGACCTGCCCGGCCTGTACGCGGCGATGACGCCGGATGTGAAGCTGCTGGCGATTACCCACGTGTCCAACGTGCTGGGCACGGTCAATCCGGTCCGCGAGATCTGCAGGGAAGCGCGCAAGCACGGCATCGTCACGATGGTGGACGGTTCGCAGGCCACGCCGCACCGCCCGGTGGACGTGGCCGCGATCGGCTGCGATTTCTATGCCCTGACCGGCCACAAGATGTGCGGGCCCACCGGCACCGGCGCGCTGTGGGCCCGGCGCGAGCATCTGCAGGCCATGCCGCCCTTCATCGGTGGCGGCGAGATGATCAAGGAGGTCAGCTTCGACGGCACGGTGTTCAACGACCCGCCGCACAAGTTCGAGGCCGGCACGCCCAACATCGCCGGTTTCATCGGCCTGGGCGCGGCGGTGGACTACCTCGAGTCGGTCGGCATGGCCAACATCGAGGCGCGCGAAACCGAACTGCTGGCACACGCGACCGAAGAGCTGCGCAAGATCGACGGCCTGCGCATCTTCGGCACCGCGCCGGAGAAAGCCGCGGTCATCTCCTTCCTGGTCGAAGGCGCCCATGCGCACGATCTGGCGACCCTGCTGGACCTGGAAGGCGTGGCGATCCGTTCCGGCCAGCACTGCGCGCATCCGCTGCTGCAATTCTTCGGGGTCGCCGCGACCTGCCGGGCCTCGCTGGCCTTCTACAACACCCACGCCGAAATCGAAGCCTTCGCCGCCGCGCTGAAGAAAGCCCGCAGCCTGCTGGCCTGATTGCGGCGCGCATCCCCCTGCAGGAGCGACGTCAGTCGCGACCGGATAACTGGGCCGTCCGGGATCCCGGTCGCGACTGACGTCGCTCCTACAGTTGGGGGGCGGTTTTCCGTAAGATCGGCGCATGAGCACGCTGACCTTCCGTACCGCGACCGCCGCGGACATCCCCGCCCTCGTCTCGCTGGTGACCTCCGCCTACCGTGGCGAGGTCAGCAAGCAGGGCTGGACCACCGAAGCCGATCTGCTGGATGGCCAGCGCATCGATCCCGAAGGCTTGCTGCGTGACATCGAACGCGCCCGGAGCCGCATCCTTGTCGCCGAACGCGATGGGCAAATGCTGGCCTGCGCGCATGTCGCGGTGGAGGACGGCGCCGGCTACTTCGGCATGTTCTCGGTCCGGCCCGATCTGCAGGGCGGCGGCGTGGGCAAGGCGGTGATCGCCGAGGCCGAACGCGTGGTTCGCGAAGACTGGCGACAACCGGCCATCCGGATGAGTGTCATCGACGTGCGCGACGAACTCATCGCCTTCTACGAGCGTCGTGGCTACGCGCGCACCGGCATCAAGAAGCCCTTCCCCTACGGCGACGAGCGCTTCGGCATTCCCAAGCGCGACGATCTCCGCTTCGAGGTGCTGGAGAAGGCGCTGTGAGCGAGAACTGGACCTTCGTCTGCGCGCTGGGCGAAATGCTGCCCGGCGAGATGCGCACGGTATTCGACGAAGTCACCGGCACCCCGATCCTGGTGATGAACTACGACGGCGATTTCTACGCGCTGGAGGATCGCTGCAGCCACGAGGATTTCGAACTGTCCTCCGGCAATTACGACGGCGACGAGGCCACCATCGAATGCATCCTGCACGGGGCCAAGTTCGATATCCGCGATGGTCGGGCGCTGTGCGCGCCGGCCTATTCGCCGGTACCCAAGTTCCCGGTCAAGCAGGAACACGGCGGGCTCTGGACCCGCGACGACCGCGGCTGATCGGCACGCCGGCGGCGGCGCCCAAGGGCGGATTCCCCGGAATCCGCCTTTTTTGTTTCTTCCGCACCGCCATTCGGCGAGGCGCCTTTGCGAAAGAGAACAATTATCATTAAGATTATAAATTCGTTGTCCGGCTGACCCGCCCCGCTCCCCTTGCCCCGTCCGACCCGCCCCCGTGACGAACGTCGCAGCGCCCTCTTCTGGGCGCTGCTGGGACTGTTGTGGTCGCTGGTGTGGCTGCTTCCGGTCGCGTCGGCATCCGTCGCGGCCGTCACCGGCCCGACCGTGGTGGCGGCCGCGTTGTCCGAGGGGACTCCGGCAGCGGAGGCAAACACCCGGGACGCCGAAGAGAAAAGTCCCGCCACAGGCTGGCAACTCCCGTCCGTGGACCCGATCGCCGCCGTCGAACCTTCGCCCGAAGGCGAGTCCGACCCTGCGAGCGGCCCCGCCCCCGCTGACCGCCCCGGCTTCCAGTCCGCACGCTGCGCGTCCCTCCATTCCGGCGATGTCCGGTTCCGGTCCGACGCCTGCCGTCTGCCGCACGGCCACGCGCCCCCGCGCGCCTGAATCGCACTGGCGATCCGGATGCCCGGGCCGCCAGCGCCCCCGCTTCCCCATCGCCCGTCGCCACGGGGATTCCCTTCCGCAACCGCCAAGACACCCATGAACCCGATCAAGTCGCGCAAGCACGCCACTCCCGCGTCCCGTTCCCCGAACGGCCTGACCACCGCCACCCTGCTGACCAGCCTGGCGCTGGCCGTCCCCGCCGCCGCCCAGGTCGCCTCCGACAACGCGCCCAAGCCGGATCCGACCACCCTGCCGGAGGTGCACGTCGAAGGCACCTCGGTCGGCGAATACAAGGCGGACAAGCTGGCCTCGCCCAAGTTCACCCAGTCGCTGCAGGACACCCCGCAGACCATCCAGATCATCACCGACGATCTGTTCAACCAGCAGGGCGCGACCACTCTGACCGAGGCGCTGCGCAACAGCCCGGGCGTGGGCACCTTCTTCGTCGGCGAAAACGGCAATACCGCCACCGGCGATACCTTGTTCATGCGCGGCTTCGACAGCTCCAGCAGCATCTTCGTCGACGGCGTGCGCGACCTGGGTTCAATCTCGCGCGACGTGTTCAATGTCGAACAGGTCGAAGTCGAGAAGGGGCCGGCCGGCACCGACAACGGCCGCAGCGCACCGACCGGCGCAATCAACATGGTCAGCAAGCAGGCCACGCGGAAGGACGCGATCAGCGCGACCGTCTCGATCGGCAGTGACGACCAGAAGCGCGTCACCGCCGACTGGAACCAGTCGCTCGGCATCCCCGGCGCGGCGTTCCGCCTCAACGTGATGGCGCAGGACAGCGACGTGCCCGGCCGCGATCTGATCAACAACAAGCGCTGGGGTGTGGCCCCGTCGCTGGCGTTCGGCCTGGGCTCTGATACCCGTTACTTCCTCAACCTGCTGTACGTGAAGCAGGACAACGTCCCGGACGGCGGCGTGCCGACCATCGGCCTGCCGGGCTACAGTTCGCCCAATCCGGCTCGTCCTCAGATCGGTCTTGCCCCCCGGGTGGATAGCGAGAATTTCTACGGCACGCGCTTCGACCACGATGACGTGACTGCGCAGATGGCCACGTTCCGCTTCGAGCACGATTTCTCCGACAAGCTCAAGCTGACCAACGTCGCCCGTTGGGGCAAGAACGAGCAGGACTATCTGCTGACCGCGTTCATGGTCACCGCCACCGGCAATACCCCGACGCTGACCATTCCGGACATCAACAACCCGTACGGCTGGACGGTCAACCGTAACCTGCCGACCTTCAAGGATCAGGAGTACACCATCCTGACCGACCAGTTGAACCTGCGTGCGGACTTCAATACCGGCAGCGTCGAACACAACCTCAGCACCGGTGTCGAAATCACCAAGGAAGAACTGAAGGGTTTGCGCTATGGCACGAGCGGTGCGTGGACGCCGGCCAATCTGTACAACCCGGACCCAAACAGTGCCACCGGTCTGACCTGGTTCCGCAACGGTGCCTACACCCGCGCCAAGACGACCACCGGATCGTTCTACGTCTTCGATACCGCGCACCTTACCGATGCCTTCTTGCTGACCGGCGGCATCCGTTTCGATCGCTACGACACCGACTACCTGGGACACCTACCCTGCACCGCCAACAACTCGCAGCCCTGCGACGGTGCGCCCGTCGGCACGCTGACGACCAAGCGCCTGAAAAGCAAGGACACGCTGTTCAATTGGAAGCTCGGCGCGGTCTACAAGGTGGGCGACGTGGCCAGCATCTACGCCAACTACGCGGTTTCGCAGCAGCCTCCGGGCGGCTCCAACCTGGAACTGAGCCCGTCGGCCACCAACGCCAACAATCCGATCTACGATCCGCAGAAGGCCAAGACCTTCGAGGTGGGCAGCAAATGGAACCTGCTGGGTGACGATCTGCTGCTGACCCTGGCGGTGTTCCAGACCGACGTCAGCAACGAGGTGATCACCGAGGATGGCGAGACCTTCCAGGGCGGCGAGAAGCGCGTGCGTGGCGTGGAGATCTCCGCGGTCGGCAAGATCACCGATGACTGGTCCGTGTCCGCGGGCTACACCGCGATGGACGCGACGGTGCAGGGCGGTCCCCCGGTGGCGAACGACAAGACCCGCGATCTGGGCTACACCCCGGACAGCGCCTTCACCGCCTGGACCACCTACGAACTCCCCTTCGGCCTGACCGTCGGCGGTGGCGTGCGTTACTCCGGCGAAATGAAGCGCGGCACCGACGGTGCCGTGGGCACGCCGAACTTCGTCAAGTCGTACACGGTGTGGGACGCGGTTGTCAGTTATGCCTTCAGCCCGAACCTGGATCTGCGCTTGAACGCCTACAACCTGTTCGACAAGGACTACGTGGCGGCGATCAACAAGAGCGGCTACCGTTACACGCCGGGGGCGCCGCGTTCGGTGCTGCTGAGCCTGAACCTGCGGTTCTGACGCGGTCGTGGCGGGGAGGCGCGCGCCTCCCCGTTTTCCTCCAAGGAGCAAGACATGCTGCTGCATATTCCCCAGGTGCTCGCCCCACAGGAGGTCATGGCGATGCGGCAGGCACTGGACCAGGCCGACTGGACCGACGGCCGCGAGACCGTCGGCGTCCAGGGCGCGCAGGTCAAGCGCAACGAGCAGTTGCCGGACGCCTCGCCGCTGCGCGAACAACTGGGCCAGCGGATTCTGGCCGCGCTGGAACGCAATCCCCTGTACTTCGCCGCGGCGCTGCCGCTCCACGTCGTACCACCGCGTTTCAACCGCTACCAGGGCGGCGGTGAATACGGCTTCCACATCGACGGTTCGGTGATGCTCACCCGGACCCCGGATGGCCGCAGCCAGGCGGTACGCTCCGACGTGTCCTGCACGCTGTTCCTGTGCGAACCCGGCGAATACGACGGCGGCGAGTTGATCGTCAGCGACACCTATGGCGAGCACGAAGTGAAGCTGCCCGCCGGCGACATGGTGCTGTATCCGTCCAGCAGCCTGCACAAGGTCCAGCCGGTGACGCGTGGCGCGCGCCTGGCCTCGTTCTTCTGGGTGCAGAGCATGGTGCGCGACGACGCCTGCCGGCGCCTGCTGTTCGAGATGGATACTTCGCTGGAGACGTTGCGGCAGACCGGCGCGGACAACGCCGCGGTGGTCCGGTTGACCGGCGTGTACCACAACCTGCTGCGGCGCTGGGCCGAAACATGAGCGGCAAGATGCCTCTCATTTGCATTTGATAATGGTTCTCATTAAAATCCCTGCGCTTGCCGTCCCCTTGGGGCGGCCATCCATGCAGGGGTAAGTTTCTGTTCCAGGCGATCCGCCAGGCTGTCCAATCCCGCCGGTCGCGCCGCGAGGTGCGTCCGCGTGCGGCGTGGCTGGCCGTGCTGGCCTCCGTATGCCTGTTGCTGTCCACCCTGCACTTCGGCGCCATGGCCGGGCAGCGTCCGCATGGTTTCGGCCACTGGGACAATCGCGCCAGTCCCGTCGGAATGCTCCAGCAGGCGCCGGAAGATGGAGCGCCCGATGCGGGGCGCCATGACGATCAGCCGGCCAAGAAGCGGCGCGTCACCCTGCAGCCGGTTTCCCAGCACGCCGAACCGGAACCGGTGGCGACGCCGAGGGAACTCCTCCCCGTCCTGGCATTCTCCTTGTCCAGGCAACCGCCTTCCGGCGGCGCATGCCTGCGCACTTCCAGTCGCGTGCCGAGCAAGCCGGCGCCGCCATGCCAGCGCCATCGCGGCCAGGCGCCTCCCGTGCTGGCTTCGCTGCTCCAGATCGCCTGACCGGCTGACGCGCCAGACGCGTCATATCCGCCGTCACGTCTGCGGTCCGCACCGCGCCCTCTCCCAATCAGTCCCTTCCTTCTCCTTCGCGGGAGAGGGAACCACATGCCTGTCCGACGACCATGACCCAGCCCCGCTTCCCGCTTTCCCTCCGCCGCAACCGGCTCGCCGCCTGCCTGCTGCTTTCCCTTTCCGCACCCGTTGTCGCCCAGCAGATGCCCGACGGTTCCGACCGGCCCAGCACCCTCGACACCGTCGTCGTCACCGCGGCCGGCTTCGAGCAGAAAATCGTCGACGCGCCGGCCAGCATCAGCGTGGTCACCCGCGAGGATCTCAGCCAGCGCCCCTATACCAGCCTGATCGACGCACTGCGCGATGTGGAAGGCATCGATGTGGGCATGGAAACCACCGACAAGAATGGCGCGGCCACCGTCAGCATGCGCGGCATGCCCTCCGAGTACACCCTGGTGCTGATCGACGGTCGTCGCCAGAGCAACGTCGGCCAGCTCTACCCGAACAATTTCGGCGGCGGCCAGTTTGCATACGTGCCGCCGCTGGACGCGATCGAACGCATCGAAGTGGTCCGCGGCCCGATGTCCACGCTGTACGGCTCCGACGCGATGGGCGGCGTGATCAACATCATCACCCGCCGCAACAGGGAAGAATGGGGCGGCTCGATCACCCAGGGCTTCACGATCCAGCAGGAAGATCAGTTCGGCGACGCACGCACCACCGATCTCTATCTCAGTGGTCCGCTGGTCAAGGACCGGCTGGGCATGGCGGTGCGCGGCAGCTGGTACGACACCGACGAGTCGAACCCGGAGTGGCCGGCGCTGCCGCTGCCGGACGGTTC
Source organism: Pseudoxanthomonas sp. PXM04 (assembly GCF_014851695.1). Lineage (NCBI taxonomy): Bacteria > Pseudomonadati > Pseudomonadota > Gammaproteobacteria > Lysobacterales > Lysobacteraceae > Pseudoxanthomonas > Pseudoxanthomonas sp. PXM04. The sequence goes on along the minus strand of NZ_JACVAG010000001.1, from coordinate 359,807 downwards.
GATGTGGGAACGCACGCTGGGCTTCGGCGGCGGCGGCAAGGCGGTCGCGAACACCCGCTGGAACGCCGGCGTGCGCCTGGACTTCAGCCTCGACGAGCACAATGATTTCTGGCTGGACTACGACATCTCGCGGCAGAAGTACGACAACCGCAAGGGCCAGACCGGCACCCTGGACAGCCTGGAAAGCCTGTGGCGCAGCGGCAACGCCACCCTTCCCAATCCCGATGGTCCGGGCACGGTCAGCCGTCGCGTCGTGCAGCCGCGTGTCGGCTATACCGCATGGCAGCGCTACGAGCGCGATCAGCTGTCACTGACCCACCAGGGCCGCTATGACTTCGGCACCTGGCAGACCAGCTTGACCCACGCCACGAGCAACAACCTCGGCCGCTCGCTGCCGCTGACGCTGGAAGAACGCGGCAACCTGCAGACGCTGTGGAACGATGTCTGCGCACGTCGCGGCCAGGCCGCCCGCTGCAACATGGCCAACGGCAACCTGGGCGTGCTCAACGACGCCGAGCGCGCGCGCCTGTCCGCGTTCCTGCCGCGCCCGCTGCGCACGATGGAGCTGGAAGGCTACGTGCTGGACACGATGCTCGACATGACCTTCGGCGCCCACAAGCTGACCGTCGGTGGCCAGTACAACGACACCGACATGACCGACGGCGTGTTCGGCATGGACGGCGGCGGTTATCGCGACGGCGTGAAGCAGAAGCACCGGATGTGGTCGGTGTTCGCCGAGGACAACTGGTCGTTCACCGACACCCTGACCGCCACGCTGGGCGTGCGCTACGACGATCACAACGTGTTCGGCAGCCATGTCAGTCCGCGCGCCTACCTGGTCTGGAACGCCAGCGACGCCTGGACGGTCAAGGGCGGCGTCAGTACCGGCTACAAGACGCCGCGCCCGGATCAACTGTTCCCGGGCGTGACCGGCTTCGGCGGCCAGGGCGTGCTGCCGCTGGTCGGTTCGCCGAACCTGAAGCCCGAGACCAGCACCAACTACGAGCTGGCCGCCTACTACGAGGGCGACCGCTTCGGCTTCAACATCACCGGCTTCTTCAACAAGTTCGAGGACAAGATCGCCAGCGGCGGCACCTTCCCGAACTGCGAGGTCGCGCCCGCCGGCAGCGGCTACTGCGTGGATGTCGGTCCCGGCTGGGCCGAACTGGGCTACAGCACCTTCAGCCAGAGCGTGAACATCGACGAGGCCGAGACCCGCGGCGTCGAACTGGCCGCGCATGTGGACCTGCGGGACAACCTGGAGCTGCGCGGCAACTACACCTACACCAAGTCCGAGCAGACCAGCGGCGCGGCCAAGGGCATGCCCATCGCCGGCAACCCGGCCAGGCACATGGCCAACGCCAGCCTGAACTGGCGGATCAGCGACGCCCTCAGCCTGTCGCTGATCGGCGAGGGTCGCTACGACCGCTATCGCGACACCGTGGTCACCTCGGTCAACGGCGCGACCGTCTCCAACGTTCGCTATTACGAGGACTACACCGTGTTCCACCTGGGCGGCAGCTGGAAGGCCACCGACGCGCTGACCATCAACGCCCGGGTCAACAACGTGTTCGACAAGGATTTCGTGTCCCAGTCCTGCCTGCTGATCAGCGACAGCGAGTACAGCTGCGTGGACGACTACGCAGTGAAGGAACAGCGCCGCAGTTTCTGGGTGTCGCTGAACCTGCGCTTCTGACGCGGTATCCGGCCGGTCCGCCCATCGGCGGGCCGGCCACCTCAATTGAGAGGAATTCTCATTTGTGGTCTAATTCTCCCTTCCTTCGACCCGTCCCGCCCGCTTGAGCCCAGCGCCCGCACAATCCGTCACCAGCCAGCAGCTGCGCCGGGGTTACTGGCTGCGCACGCTGCACCAATGGCATTGGATCAGTTCGGCGATCTGCCTCATCGGCATGCTGCTGTTCGCGGCCACCGGCATTACCCTCAATCACGCCTCGAAAATCGAGGCCAAGCCCGAGGTGGTCAACCGGCAGGCGCAGTTGCCGCCCGCGCTGCTGGCCAAGCTGGGAAGCCGCCAGGAAGGCAATGCGCCGCTGCCCGCTCCGGTCGCCACCTGGCTGGGCGACGAGTTCTCCGTCGGTATCGGCCGCCGCCAGGCCGAGTGGTCGGACGTGGAAATCTATCTTTCGATGCCGCGCCCCGGCGCGGACGCCTGGCTGAGCATCGATCGCGAGACCGGCGCGGTGGAGTACGAAAGCACCGACCGCGGCTGGGTGTCCTACTTCAACGACCTGCACAAGGGCCGCAACGCCGGCGCGGCGTGGGGATGGTTCCTGGACATCTTCGCGATCGCCTGCCTGGTGTTCTGCATCACCGGCCTGTTCCTGCTGCAACTGCACGCGCGCCAGCGCCGCCTGACCTGGCCGATGGTCGGCCTGGGCCTGGTGGTGCCGCTGCTGCTGGCCCTGATCTTCATCCACTGATCCTTCGACGAGCCCGCCCATGACCAAGACCACCGTGTCCCTGACCCTGACGTTCGCATTGAGCGGGTTGCTGACCGTTCCGGCGTATGCCGGCGAACTGAACATCAACGTCGAAGTGCCCCAGCTCAACGTCGCCGAGTACCACCGGCCCTACGTCGCGATCTGGCTGGAGGGCGCCGACCAGAAAGTCGCCGCCAACCTGTCGGTCTGGTACCAGCAGCGCGATACCGCCGAAGGCCACGGCACCAAGTGGCTGCCGGACATGCGGCAGTGGTGGCGCAAGTCCGGCCGCACCCTGAAGGTGCCGGTGGACGGCGTCACCGGCCCGACCCGCCCGGTCGGCAAGCACGCGCTGAAGTTCACCGACAAGCAGCCGCAACTCGCGCAGCTGGCACCGGGCCAGTACACGCTGGTGGTGGAAGCCGCGCGCGAAGTCGGCGGCCGCGAACTGCTGAAGATTCCCTTCATCTGGCCGGCCAAGGGCGCCGCGCAGAGCGGCAAGGCCCAGGGCAGCAGCGAACTGGGCGCCGTCACCCTGACCGTCAAGCCGTAATCAATCCTGAGCGGATGCCGATGCATCCGCCCCTTCCCATACCCGACGAAAAGCTGGAGAAACCGATGAAGCGTTCCCTGACCCTCGCCATCGCGCTGGCGTCCGCACTGCCGCTGAGCGCGTTCGCGCACAAGGCCTGGCTGCAGCCGTCGCAGACGGTGATCGCCGGCCAGAATCCGTGGATCACCGTGGACGCCGCGGTGTCCAACGACCTGTTCTACTTCAACCACGTGCCGCTGCGCACCGAGGGCCTGGCGATCACCGCGCCGGACGGCAGCAAGGTCGATGCGCAGAACCTGGCCACCGGCAAGTACCGCACCGTGTTCGACGTCGAGCTCAAGCAGCAGGGCACCTACCGCATCGCGGTGGTCAACAGCGGCCTGTTCGGCACCTGGGAAGAAAACGGCAAGCCCAAGCGCTGGCGCGGCACTCCCGCCACGTTCGCCACCGAAGTGCCGAAGGACGCCAAGAACCTGCAGGTTTCGCAGTCGGTCGGCCGCATAGAGACCTTCGTGACCAACGGCTCGCCCAACGACACCGCGCTCAAGACCAGCGGCGAGGGCCTGGAACTGGTGCCGGTCACCCATCCGAACGATCTGTTCGCCGGCGAGCCGGCCAAGTTCCGCATGCTCAAGGACGGCAAGCCGGCCTCGGGCCTGGAGTTCGAGATCACCCGCGGCGGCACCCGCTATCGCAACGCGCAGGACGAGATCAAGGTCACCACCGATGCCAACGGCGAGTTCAGCGTGACCTGGCCGGAAGCCGGCATGTACTGGCTGGAAACCACCGCGCAGGACGACAAGACCTCGTTGCCGCAGGCCAAGCAGCGCCGCCTCAGCTACGTGGCCACGCTCGAAGTCCTGCCGCAGTAATCACCAAGACCGGCGCGTCCCCCGGGACGCGCCGCGGGTCATGAGTTCCCCTTTTCCCTCCGTGTCTCCCCCGTCCTTCCCCGCTCCGGACATGGCGCTGCACGCGCTGCATGGCGAAACCATGGGCACGAACTGGTCGGTCCGGCTGGTCGCGTCGCCACGCGAGGATCTGCATGCGCTGCACGCGCTGATCCAGGCCGAACTGGATCGCGTGGTGGCGCAGATGAGTACCTGGGAAACGGAATCGGACATCAGCCGTTTCAACCGTGCCCAGGCCGGGCATTGGCAGGTGCTTCCGGACGCGTTCTTCACCGTGCTGCGATGCGCGCTGGATATCGCCGAGGCCAGTGAAGGCGCCTTCGATCCCACGGTCGGGCCGCTAGTGGGACTGTGGGGGTTCGGCGCCCATGCGCAATCCCGCACGGTTCCCGACGACGACCGCCGCGATTCGACCCGGCAACAGGTCGGCTGGCCGCGATTGGTGCTGGACACCGACCACCGGCGCCTGCTGCAGCCCGGTGGCGTGCAACTGGATCTGTCGGCCATCGCCAAGGGCCATGCGGTCGATGCGGTGGCCGAAACCCTGCGCGCGCGCGGTTTCGTCGCCGCTCTGGTCGAAGTCGGCGGCGAACTCTTCGGTTATGGCCGCAAGCCGGATGGCGAGCACTGGCGGGTGCTGATCGAATCCTCGCCGGACGAGGAGGAAGCCGCCGGCCTGGAGCCACGCATCGCGATCATCGACGAACGGGCGGTCGCCACCTCGGGCGATCGCTGGCACTGGTTCGAGCAGGCCGGCGAACGCTACACGCATACCCTCGACCCGCGCACCGGCAAGCCGGTGTCCAGCGCGCGCGCGGCGGTCACCGTGCTGGCGCCCACCGCGATGGAAGCCGATGGCTGGGCCACCGCATTGACCGTGCTCGGCGCCGACGCCGGACTGGCGCTGGCCGAAGGGCGCGGGATCGCGGCGCGCTTCATCGTCCGCGAGGGCGACACGCTGGCGGAACGGGCCAGCAGCCGGTTCGCCTCGCATCTCGCCGCATGAGCGCGCAGTCCTCTCCCTCGCCGGTTTCCTTCGCCTGGCTGGGCAATGCCGCGGTCCTGCTTGCCCTGCTCGCCATCGTGGCGGCGATGGCGCTGCTGCAGGGCGAAACCTGGTGGCCGGCGTCGCCGCGCAGCGGCCGCTGGTTCGGCGCGGGCGCGGCGCTGCTGGCCTACGTCGGCGCATGGGCATGGCTGGCCGCGCGGCACCGTCGCCAGGATCGCGGCGCCGCCGTCGATACCTCGCAGGATGCGTTGCGGGTGGTGTACGCCAGCCAGACCGGTTTCGCGCACGTGCTGGCCACGCGCACGACCGACAGCCTGATCACCGCCGGCGTCGCCGCGCGCGCGCAGGCAATCGATACGCTGCAGGCCGGCGATCTCGCGCAGGGGCGGATCCTGTTCGTGGTCAGTACCACCGGCGAAGGCGATCCGCCCGATCACGCGCTGGGCTTCGTCCGCCGGATCATGTCGCAGGCGCTTTCCCTGCACGGCCTGCGCTATGCCGTGCTGGCGCTGGGCGATCGCGAATACGCGCAGTTCTGCGCCTTCGGTCATCAACTCGATGACTGGTTGCGCCAGCACGGCGCGCAACCGCTGTTTGACCGCGTGGACGTCGACAATGCCGACGAAAGCGCCCTGCGTCATTGGCAGCATCACCTGGGCCAATTGGGCGGTGTGGCCGAACTGCCGGATTGGGATCGGCCGCGCTACGAGGACTGGATTCTCGCCGATCGGCGCGTGCTGAATCCCGGCAGCCAGGGCGAAGCGGCGTTCCACATTGCCCTGCGCCCGGCCACCGGCGCGTTGCCGGCATGGCAGGCCGGCGACATCGCCGAAATCGGTCCGCGCAATCCGCTGCCGGCCGTGGGTGCCTTCGTCCAGGCGGTGGGCTGGGACCCGCAACGCCCGGTCGAATGGCAGGGGACGCGCCAACCGCTTGCCGACGTCCTGGCCCAGGTCCATCTGCCGGATCCGGAAACGCTGCGCGGCCGTGCGCCCGAAACCGCGATTGCGGAACTCACCGCGCTGCCGCATCGCGAATACTCCATCGCCTCGATTCCCGCCGATGGCAGCCTGCAATTGCTGGTCCGGCGCATGCGGCGTCCGGATGGACGACCCGGGCTGGGCAGCGGCTGGCTGTGCGATCACGCGGTCCTCGGCGGAACGATTGCCCTGCGCATCCGCGAGAACGCCAATTTCCATCTGCCGGGCAACGATCACCCAATGATCCTGATTGGCAACGGTACCGGCATCGCCGGCCTGCGCGCGCACCTGAAGGCTCGGGTGGCGGCAAAGGCGCAACGCAACTGGCTGGTGTTCGGCGAACGCCAGGCGGCGCACGATTTCTTCCATCGCGACGAGATCCTGGACTGGCAGGCGCGAGGCGCGCTGGAACGCCTGGATTTGGCGTTCTCGCGGGATCAGCCCGAGCGACGCTACGTCCAGCACGCCCTGCGCGAGGCCGCCGACGATCTGCGGCACTGGGTGGACGATGGAGCGGTCATCTATGTCTGCGGCAGCCTGGAGGGCATGGCCCCGGGCGTGGACGCCGCCCTGAACGATGCGCTCGGCGCGGAGCGGTTGGAGGAACTCCGCCTAACCGGCCGCTATCGCCGCGACGTCTACTGATCCGTCAAGGCGCTCCGCTTCACCGGCGACACGCGCGCGGCCAGCAGCTCTCCCCCGCCCTGCAGGGCGAAACGGCGGCGTTCCGGACCTGCGGGCAGTAGCGCGGTGTCTCCGGCAAACAGCGGCGGCAAGCCACTCGCCGCCTCGAATTCCGCCTGCCCGGCCAACAGGTGGATGGCCCAGGTGGTCTCGGCGTCTACGAAGAACAGCATCGAGCCGACCAGCGGACGGTGCAGCAGTTCGGCATCCACGACATCCCGCTTCCACATCAGGTTGAAATCGTGGGTGGATCCGTCCCGCAGGTAGCCGGTCACCTCGCGTTCCCCGGCGAAGCGAATCCGGCCGTGCGGCGGTTCCAGTTCGACCTGTTCGCCTTCCGCGAACGCCAGCCGCAGCCCATTTCCCTGCAGAAGGATCAGCTCGCGATCGATGCCGGGAAACGACGAGAACGCGGCATCCTGTTCGATTTCCGCAATCGACAGCCGCCACGTCCAATCGTCGCTGTCGGGCATGCGCAGGATTTCCCGCGTCCAGCCCTGGCCGTTCTTCCAGCGGGTCCTGCGGTACTCATTGGCGGGAATGACGCGCGCTTCGGACACGATGGTTGCTTCGCTGTAGGCCGGAACCGGATTCTAACGCCCCAAAAAGCATCGCCCGGACATGCTCCCTGCATGTCCGGGCGATGGATACATCCCTGTCGGCTCCTGCCGATCACAGGCGTCCTGCCTGCTCCTGTTCCCGTGCGTCCTGCACGCCGATACGAAATGGGTACATCCCTGTCGGCATCCGTGCCTGTCCCCTGGCATCCTGCCCCGTCAGCCGGGTCGATCTGCATCCTGCAGAAACCACGGCATGGGTTTTTCGTGCTGCCGTCAGCGCCGGGTGACCGGTGCCGGGCGTGCAGCCGTCGCCGGCTTGTTGGCCGGCTCGGCGGAGGAACGCAATTCGATCCGTTCGCGATTCCGTTCCACCGTCTTCAAACCGATGCCCTTGACCATCGCAAGTTCCTCGGGACTCTTGAACGGGCCGTTGGTCTTGCGGTACTCGATGATGGCTTCCGCCTTCGCCTGGCCGATCCCGATCAGGACCGTCTGCAGCGTGGCCGCATCCGCGGTGTTGATGTTCACCTTGTCGGCGGCGTGGGCGCTCAGGGCCAGGACCAGCGACAGGGCAACCGACTTCAACACGGTGCTCAGCGATTTCATGGGCAACTCTCCTTGTGGCAAATGGGTGATTCCTTTCGTACAGAGGTTTTGTCCCCTGTGGCTCCTGCCGGCGTCGAATCGCTTCGTTGGCCGGCGGAAACAGTCTCATCCGCCACTGCTGCAAAACATATCGCCCGCCACCGTCAAAAGCTGCCGGGAAACCCCGCAGCGTCATGTAGGAAAATTCCTACCCCATGGGGAGGCGTAGAATGGGCGTCTGATTCCGTACCGATTGGAGACTCCATGGATACCGCCAAGGTCGACCGCTACGTCGCCGAGAAATGGGACGACGACATCGTTCCGCAGCTGGTCGAATACATCCGCATCCCGAACAAGTCGCCGATGTTCGACAAGGACTGGGTGGCCAACGGATACATGGATGCGGCGGTGCGCCTGATGGAAGACTGGGCGCGCGCCCAGGCCATTCCCGGGATGCAGGTGGAAGTGGTCCGGCTGGAAGGCCGTACCCCGCTGATTTTCATCGAGATTCCCGCCAGCGGCCCGGAAACCGGCGCCGATACCGTGCTGCTGTACGGACACCTGGACAAGCAGCCGGAAATGACCGGCTGGGATGCCGACCTGGGTCCGTGGACACCGGTGCTGAAGGGGGATCGCCTGTATGGCCGCGGCGGCGCCGACGACGGCTACGCCATCTTCGGTTCGCTGGCCGCCCTCCAGGCCCTGCAGGCCCAGGGCGTGCCGCATGCGCGCTGCGTGGTGCTGATCGAAGCCTGTGAGGAATCCGGCAGCTACGACCTGCCGGCCTACGTCGATCATCTGGCCGATCGCATCGGCAAGCCATCGCTGGTGGTGTGCCTGGATTCGGGTTGCGGCAACTACGAGCAGTTGTGGTGCACGACCTCGCTGCGCGGCCTGGCCGGCGGCAACTTCACGGTCAAGGTGCTGGAGGAAGGCGTGCATTCGGGCGACGCGTCCGGCGTGGTGCCGTCCAGCTTCCGCCTGCTGCGCCAGTTGCTGTCGCGGCTGGAGGACGAGAACACCGGCCGGATTCTGCCGGAGGGCCTGCAGGTCGAGATTCCGGGCGATCGCCTGGCCCAGGCGAAGGAAGCCGCGCGGGTGCTGGACACGGCGGTGTTCGACAAATTCCCGTTCCTGCCCGGGATGACCCCGATGGCGGAGGACCTGACCGAACTGGTGCTCAACCGCACCTGGCGCCCGGCGCTGTCGGTGACCGGCGTGGACGGCATGCCGCCGCTGTCGTCGGCCGGCAACGTGCTGCGTCCGCACACCTCGGTCAAGCTGTCGCTGCGCCTGCCGCCGACCCTGGACGGCAAGCGCGCCGGTGAACTGCTCAAGGAACTGCTGCTCAAGGATCCGCCCAACGGCGCCCAGGTCAGCCTGGATCTGGAGAAGGCCAGCACCGGCTGGAATGCCCCGGCGATGTCGCCGTGGCTGGAGAAGGCGATCGACGCATCCAGCCGCGAGTTCTTCGGCGCGCCGGCCATGTACATGGGTGAAGGCGGCACCATCCCGTTCATGGGCATGCTGGGCGAGAAATTCCCGGGTGCGCAGTTCATGATCACCGGCGTGCTGGGCCCGCATTCCAACGCCCATGGTCCCAACGAGTTCCTGCACATCCCGATGGGCAAGAAGGTCACCGCGTGCGTGGCCCGGGTCATCGCCGAGCATCACGCGGCCAGCGTGCGTGGCGAAACCACCGGCGTGGCGGCCGTCGCCGGCGGCGACCAGCACGGCGATCACGGCTGCTGCTGACGCGGGCACACGCGGGTACGGGAAAAGAGCCGGGTCATCCCGGCTCTTTTCGTTTTCGCCCGTATTGACCGCGGCCGGGCGGGACGGATGTGCGCCGGGCATGGCTTGGGTTACCCTGCGGAGACCCCCCACTTTTTCCGACCGGAGTGTTCAGATGGAACAGATCTTTGGTGGCGGCATCCTGTGGACCCTGCTCATCGGCTTCCTGGCCGGCCTGTTGGCCCGGGCCATCAAGCCCGGCGACGACAAGCTCAACCTCATCTGGACGATCGTGCTGGGCGTGGCCGGGGCACTGCTCGCCCGTTTCGTCGGCGGCGCACTGGGATGGTACGGACCGGAGGAACCTGCCGGCTTCATCGCCTCCGTGGTCGGCGCGATCATCCTGCTCTTCATCTACGGCCTGGCGAAGAAGAAAAGGGCCTGAGCCCTGCCGGACGACATTCCCAAGCCCCGCTCCGGCGGGGCTTCTTCTTGGGAAATGACGTGGAAACCGCCGGCTTCACAATTCTTCATTCGGGTTTCAGGCGCTTCATCCGCGGACACCGTGCAATCCGGCTCCCAACCCAAGGAGCCGCGCCATGTCACCGTCCCTGTCCCGCCTGATCCTGTTGTCCTGCCTGGCCTTCGCCACGCCGGCGCCCATCTGGGCCGCTCCGGCCACTCCCCCTTACCGTGCCCCCGCGTCGGCAGGCGACGGCTGGGCGGTGGCCGACGCCGCCCGACAGGGCTGGAAGCTGGAGCGCTTCGGCGCGCTCGAAGCCGCCATCGCCCGCGGCGATTTTCCGGGCGTCACCAGCGTGCTCGTCGCGCAGGACGGGCACCTGCTCTATGAGCGCTACTTCAACGGCGGCGGTCCCGACGTGCTCAACGACACCCGCTCGGCGACCAAGAGCGTGACCGCGCTGCTGGTCGGCGCGGCCATCGATCGCGGCCTGATTCCGGATGCGCGGGCGCGCGTGCATGACTACTTCCGCGACCTGGCGCCCTGGCAGCACGATGGCCCGCGCAAGCAGGCGATCACCGTGGAAGACCTGCTGACGATGAGTTCGGCCTGGGACTGCGACGACGAAAACCCGTTTTCCTCCGGCAACGAGGAACGCATGTACGTCAGCGAGAACTGGACCCGATTCACCCTGGACCTGCCGCTGCGCGGCTACGCGCCGTGGGTGAAGCGGCCTGAGGACAGTCCGCACGGGCGCACGTTCTCCTACTGCACCGCCGGCAGTTTCCTGCTCGGCGCGGTGCTGGAGCGCGCCACCGGAAAGCCGCTGGCCGCTTTCGCCGCGGAAGCCCTCGAGCGTCCGCTGGGCATCAGCCAGGTGCAATGGAACCGTTCCAGCGAGGGCGTGGGCATGGGGGGCGGCGGCACCCGCTACCGCAGCCGCGATCTGGCCAAGCTCGGCCAACTGGTGGCCGCCGGCGGTATCTGGAACGGCAAGCGGGTCATCTCCGCCGACTGGATCCGGCAGGCCCTGACCGTGCATGCGCAGGCCCGCGAGGACGCCGACTACGGCTACCAGTTCTGGCGCTTCCGCTTCACCCGCGACGGGCGGGAACAGCCGGCCTGGACGATGTCGGGCAATGGCGGCAACTACGTGTTCATCGTTCCCGAGAAGAAACTGGTGGCGGTGATCACCCGCACCTCGTTCAACCAGCGCGACGTGCACCCGCAGTCGCAGCGGATGTTCGGCGACTACGTGCTTACGGCGATGCCGTGAGCCGGACCAGCAACGCCGGCGGCACCTTGGCGCGTTCGGCGGCGTTGTGCCGGTGGATGGCATCGATGCCACGGGCGAAGGCAGGTTCGTCCGCCATCGGCTTGAACAGGGGCGATACCTGCAGGTAGTCGGCGTCGCTGTAACCCGCGTCTATCGCGCGTTGCAGCGCACGCAGCGCGGCGGCGCGGTCGCCACCGGCATCGCGCAGCAGCGCCACCTCCAGCCAGTCGGAGGGGTAACCGGCGCCGGCGTCGAGTTCCGCCGCCAGGGTTTCCGCCCGCGCACGCGCCCAGGCGGCATCGACGCGACCGGCGTCGATGCGCGCCAGCGTGGTCGGCAGGCTGGACTGCGGCCGCAGCGCCACCGCTTCCTGGTAGGCGCCGGTGGCGGTGGCGGCATCGCCTTGCAGGCGCGCGAGTTCGGCGGCCAGCAGATGCAGGTCGGCGTGCGCGGTGCCCCGCTTCTGCGCCACATCCAATGCCGCCTGCGCCTCGCTCAGGCGGCCATGCCGGAACAGGTAGCGCGGCCAGGCGAGGTTGGAGAACACATTGTCCGGGTACAGCTCGAAACTTTGCCGGTACCGCGTTTCGGCCGCCTGCGGATAGCCAAGCAGGTCCAGGTTGTTGGCGATCTGCAGTTGCAGGAAACGCACCCGCGCCGGATCTCCGCGCAGCGAGGTGTTGGCGATCAGCGCGTCGGCCAGGCGTCCCTTGCGATCGTAAAGATACGCGGCCGACGCACGGCTGCCATCTGCGGCCGGATCCAGCGCGACGGCGCGCTCGTAACCGGCCAGCGCTTCGTCGATGCGACCGCGGCAGTCATGCGAATAGCCGAGCGCGGCGTAGGCCGCCGCCTGGTCCGGATGCGCATGGATGACCCGTTCGGCCAGTTGCTGCGCGCGCGCGGCCCATTCGGGCGGGAAATTGAACAGGCATACCCGCGCGCCGTAGCTCCGGCTGAGGCCGACCAGCGCGCGGGCATTGTCCGGCTGTTCCTGCAAGGCGCGCTCGTACAGTTCGATGGCGCGCTCGTTGTTGTCGCGCTGGCCGATGCCGGCGTAGTAGTCGGCGCGCTCGATCAGGCTGGCGGTACCCGATGCGCCGGAGGGGACAGAGGACGCCATCGCATTGGTTTTTGTCTTCTCCGCGTCGCCGGACGTCCAGGCGATCGCCAGGCCCACGGCAACCGCCGTCACGATCACTACCGCCACCGCCGCCCGCGACCACCGCCGGGACGCGGCGAACGATGCCTTCGGGACAGGCTCGACGTCATCGTCCAGCGGCTGCGGCCGCGCGCACAGTTGATAACCCTGTCCGCGCACCGAGCGCAGGTAGCGCGGCTGTCGTCCATCGTCGCCCAGTGCCTGCCGCAGCAGCTTCACCCGCTGAGTCACGGTTTCCTCGTTGACGACGGCCGGTGCCCAGACCCGCTCGATCAGCTCGTCGAAACCCACCACCCGATCGCCCTGGAGCACCAGGTAACGCAGCAGCTGGAAACTGAGTCCGGCAACATTGAGCACCTCGCCGGCGCGCTCGACGCGCTGGCGCTCCAGGTCGATCGCCAGATCCTCCAGGCGGAAGCGCGTGGGGTCGCCCACGGGATTACTCGCTGCGCCCGTAGATGTCCGAATAGCGGACGATGTCGTCCTCGCCCAGGTAGTCGCCGGACTGCACTTCGATCAGTTCCAGCGGTTCCTTGCCTGGATTCTCCAGGCGGTGCTTGGCGCCGATCGGAATGTAGGTGGACTGGTTCTCGTACAGCTCGAACACATCATTGTCGCGCGTCACCCGCGCCACGCCCTTGACCACTATCCAGTGCTCGGCACGATGCGCGTGCGATTGCAGGGACAGCTTGGCGCCGGGCTTGACCTTGATCCGCTTGACCTGATGGCGCTGGCCCATGTCCACCGAATCGTAGCTGCCCCACGGGCGATGCACTTCACGATGCAGGACCGCCTGGCTGCGCTGGCCGTCCTTCAGTTGCGCGACCACCTGCTTCACTTCCTGCACGCGGTCCTTGCGCGCGACCAGCACCGCGTCGTCGGTTTCCACCACCACGATGTCATCCACGCCCACCAGCGCGACCAGACGCTGCGCGTAGGCATAGCTGTTGCGTGTGTCGACCGCGATGACATCGCCATGGTGGGCATTTCCGCCGGCATCGCGCTCGGCGACGTCCCACAGCGCGGACCAGCTGCCGACATCGTTCCAGCCAATGTCCACCGGCAGCACCATCGCATGCGCGGTCTTTTCCATGACTGCGTAGTCGATGGAATCGGACGGGCTGGCGGCGAACGCATCCTTGTCCAGGCGTACGAAATCGCCATCCTGCCGGGCCTCGGTGAAGGCGGCGCGCACCGCGGCGACGATGTCGGGACGGAAGCGTTCCAGTTCCTCCAGGTAGCGGCTCGCGCGGAACAGGAACATGCCGCTGTTCCAGTAATAGCCACCGTCATCCAGGTACGACTGCGCGGTCGCGGCGTCGGGTTTCTCGACGAAACGCGACACCTTGCGCAGGCCTTCGCCGGACTCGGCATGGATGTAGCCGAAACCGGTCTCGGGCGCGTCGGGCACGATGCCGAACGTTACCAGCGCACCGTCCCCGGCGGCCGGCATCGCCGCCTCCACCGCACGCCGGAAGCCTTCCGCATCGCGGACGACATGATCGGACGGCAGCACCAGCAGGATCGGATCCGCACCTTCCGCCATCGCCTGCAATGCCGCCGCCGCGATCGCCGGCGCGGTGTTGCGCCCCACCGGCTCCAGCAGGATGTGCGGCGCCGGCGCACCGATCTGGCGCAACTGCTCGGCGACCAGGAACCGGTGCTCCTCGTTCGCCACCACGATCGGGGGGGTTGTCGCCAGCGGCGCGATCCGCAGCCAGGTGTCCTGGACCATCGTCCGTTCGCTGGCCAGCGGCAGGAACTGCTTGGGATAGGCTTCGCGCGACAGCGGCCACAGGCGCGTGCCGGAGCCGCCAGACAGCAGGACAGGTTGGAGTATGGCCATGGAGCTCTCGCACGAAATGAGGACGGCAGTTTACCCTTTAGTCCGCAACCACCCCTGTCTGGACACCGCATGCCCCCCGAGACGCACGACGACGTCCGTGCCACGCAACGCCTCGCCTGGACGAGGGCCGCCATGGACGCGCCCGGACTGGCGCTGGAACGGGCTTCGGTGGACGCCGGATTCCGCACCTACTGGCGCACGCGGGGCGTGGAGCCCAGCCGGATCGTGATGGATTCGCCGCCGGGACTGGAGGATGTCCGTCCCTGGCTGCGGGTCCGCGATCTGCTGGAGGCCGGTGGCGTGCGGGTGCCGCAGGTACTCGCGCGCGATGTGGAGTCGGGGTTCCTGCTGCTGGAGGATCTGGGCGGGCCGACCCTGGTCAAGACCATCGACGCCGACAGCGCCGACGAGTGGTTCGGCCTGGCCATCGGCGAACTGATCAAGCTGCAGGCGATCACGCCGCCAGCCGATGCCGGCGAGTTCGGCGAGGCGCTGCTGCAACGGGACGCCGGCCTGTTCGAGGAATGGTTCCTCGGCCGCCACCTGGGCATCACCCTCGACTGCGATGAAAGCGAGCGGCTGCAATTGGCGCAGCGCCGCCTGATGGACAACGCGCTCGGGCAGGCCCGCGTGCTGACCCATCGCGACTTCATGCCGCGCAACCTGATGCCTACCCGGCCGCTGCCGGCGGTGCTGGATTTCCAGGACTGCATCCGGGGGCCGGTGGCCTACGATCCCGTCAGCCTGTTCAAGGACGCCTTCCTCAGCTGGCCGCTGGAGCGCGTCGATGGCTGGCTGGCCCAGTACCACGCGCGTGCGCTGGAAGCAGGCATTCCGGTGCCGGGTGACTTCGCGGTGTTCCTGCGCGACGCCGACTGGATGGGCATCCAGCGACACCTGAAAATCCTCGGCATCTTCGCCCGCCTGCACTACCGCGACGGCAAGACCGGCTACCTGCACGACGCGCCACGCTTCATTGCCTTCCTGGACGAGGTGCTGCCCCGCCACCCGCAACTGGCGGAACTGGGCGATCTGCTGGGACGGCGCATCAAGCCCGCGATGCGGGCAAGGGACGCCGCATGAAGGCGCTCATCTTCGCCGCGGGACTGGGCGAGCGCATGCGCCCGCTGACCGATCACACGCCCAAGCCTTTGCTCGAAGCCGGCGGCAAGCCGCTGATCGTCTGGCACCTGGAAAAGCTCGCGGCGATGGGCATCCGTGATGTCGTGATCAACATCAGCTGGCTCGCCGAACAGTTTCCGCGCACGCTGGGCGACGGCGGGCGCTGGGGACTGCGGCTGCACTGGTCGCACGAGGGGCCGACGCCGCTGGAAACCGGCGGCGGCATGCTGCACGCGCGGCCGCTGCTGGGCGAAGAGCCCTTCCTGCTGGTCAACGGCGACGTCTGGACCGATTACGACTTCGCCCGCCTGCCCGCCGAACCGGACGGACTGGCACACCTGGTCATGGTGGATACACCCGCGCACAAGACCCGCGGCGACTTCACGCTGGGGGACGACGGCACGATCCGCGACGACGGCGCACGACGCCTGACCTATGCCGGCCTGGGTGTCTACCGCCCCGCCCTGCTCGACGACTGGAACGCGATTGTTGGCGATCAGGTCGGCATGCCGCCGCGCTTCGCGCTCGTGCACCTGTTGCGCGCGCACATGCCCGAGGGCGCCATCCATGGCGAGTACTGGGGCGGGCGCTGGACCGACGTCGGCACGCCGGAGCGGCTGGCGCAACTGGATGCGTCCCTGCGCGCCTGAACGGCGTCGAAGGATTGTCCACAATCGGTGTGGATGAAAAACCGGCAAAGATGTGGATAAGTGACGGACCGCCCCACGGGGCGGGCGTGTCAAGCCGGTTGGCTATTTTTTCACCAGTGGAGGGAACGGCGGCGCACCGTCACGCCGACCACCGCGCGCGATGCTCAGCGCGGCTCCAGCACGCTGCGCAGGAACGGCACGGTGATCCGGCGCTGGGCCGCCAGCGACGCCCGATCCAACTGCTCGAACACCGTCACCAGGCGGCCCAGATCGCGATCGGTGCGGGTCAGCAGCCAATCGATGGCCGCATCCTCCAGCACCAGGCCGCGTCGCTGCGCGCGTTCCCGCAACACCTCGCGGCGCCCGTCGTCATCCAGCGGCACCAGCATCACCCGCGTGCACTGCGACAACCGCGAGCGCAGGTCCGGCAATACCAGTCCGATCTCGGCGGGCACGTCGCGCGCGGTGTACAGCACACGGATGCCGGCGGGGCGCGCGCGGTTGTGGAAATCGAACAGCGCGACCTCGTCCTCGCGGTTGCCCGCGATCAGGTCCAGTCCGTCCAGCGCCACCACGTCATGGCCTTCCAGCGACTCCAGCGCCTCGCGCAGCCGGCCCGCGGCGGCGGCCATCGGCAGGAACGCGGCACGCGCGCCGTTCTGTTCGGCATGCGCGCACAGCGCGAGCGAGAGATGGGTCTTGCCGGTCCGCGGCGCGCCGCCCAGGTACAGCCAGTCGGTCGAGCTACCCTCGGCCAGCGCGCGCAGCTGCGCCAGCGCACCTTCCGGCGCGCCGACGAAACTCTCGAAACGCTGATCCGGCGGATAGCGCAATGCCAGCGGCAGCTGTGGCGTCAGCCCGCCGGGAGACGAGGAACGGCTCACTTCACTTGTCTTCCGTCTTCGGCTTGTCGCCGGCGTCCTCGTCCAGCACGTTCTTGTCGACGTAGGAGTCGAGCAGGATGGTCGGGTGGTCGCCCGCGTAAAGCTTGCTCTGCGTGTAGCGCTCATGCGCATAGCGCAGCAGCACGTTGGCGACCGCCGCCACCGGCAGCGCCAGCAGCATGCCGAGGAAACCGAACAGCTGGCCGCCGGCCATGATCGCGAAGATCACCGCCACCGGGTGCAGGCCGATGCGATCACCGACGATGCGCGGGGTCAGCACGTAGCCTTCCAGCATCTGGCCGATCACGAACACCACCAGCACCAGCGCCACCAGGCTCCAGTCGCCGCCGGTCTGGACCAGTGCGGCGATCACGCCCAGCACGATGCCGGTGGCGGTGCCCAGGTACGGGACGAAACTGATCAGGCCGGCGATGATGCCGATCAGCAGGCCCAGCTTCAGTCCCACCACCGACAGGCCCACCGCGTAGATCGCGCCCAGCGCCAGCATCACCAGGAACTGTCCGCGCAGGAACGCGCCCAGCACATCGTTGGATTCCAGCGCCAGCCGATCCACGGTGGCGACATGATCGCGCGGTATCAGCGCGGCCACGCGTTCGACCAGCTTGTCCCAGTCGCGCAGGAAGTAGAAGGTGAGGATCGGCAGCAGCACGATGTTGGCCACCCAGGCCATCATCGCGAAGCCCGAGCGCGACAGGTAGCCGAAGAACGTCGCCGCCACGCCGCCGGCCTGCTGCCAGTGGCCGCGCAGCCATTCCATGATCCGGTCCGGATCCAGCCAGGCCACCAGTTCCAGTCCGGTGTGCTGTTCGATCCACGGCAGCGCGCGCTGCACGAACCAGTCCCGATACTCCGGCAGCGATTCCACCAGCGTCACGATCTGCCGTTCCAGCATCGGCACCAGGATCAACAGCGCCAGCACCAGCAACAGCAACATCAGGGTGAACACCAGCACCACCGAGGTCGTGCGCGAGCGGCCGGTGCGTTCCAGCCGGTCCACCCAGGGATCGCCCAGCCACCCCAGCAGCGCCGCGCACACGAACGGCGTCAGCACCGGTGCCAGCAGGTAGATCACCCAGCCGACGATGGCGGCGATCAGCAGCCATTGCCAGCGCCTCGCCAGCGTGCCGACCGGAGTGGAAGAAAGATCCATGCGAATGAACGTCCTGTGGGTGCGGGTGGAGTTACTTCAGGCGGAACACCGGCGGTTCGCCTTCGCCGCCGACCAGCGGGCTGTCGTCGCCCAGCATGCGGCGGAAACCGGACAGGCCGGAAATCAGTTCCAGATCCAGTTCCAGGGTGTCGCCGCTGGCGCGCACCGGGGTGATCCGGCGCACCACCGCCATCTTCTGCAGTTGCCCCATCAGGCGCAGGTAATCGTCGGTGCTGCGGATGCCGGCGAACACCACCCGGTAGGTACCGGCCGGACCGGCGGTGCCCCGCTTGGCGTAGCGCTTGACCAACGCATCGGCGGTGCCGTCCGCGCCGCCGGCCATGGCCCGGCGCGCGTCGGTGTCACTGGTCGACCAGGTGGACAGGACCTTGCCGCCGTCGACGAACACCCAGTCGGCGGTCCAGCCGCCCTTGGCGCGGTAGAGCTTGCCGATCAACTGCATCGGCGGGCTGTAGCGGGACGAGGCGCGGGCCACGGCGGCGGTGTCCTGGCGCCAGATCGCGCCCACCAGCGCCTGTTCGGCGGCGTTGCCGGTGGGCAGGCCCAGGCTGTAGCCGCGATCCTGCGCGCGGCTGAGCAGCGGGCGCACCGCGTTGGCCTGCTGCAGGCCCACCAGGCGCGGGCCGCTGCCGTCGTTGATGGCCAGCCACACCACCGGCTTGGGCCGCGGCTGCGGCCATACCGGCAGGCCGAGCACGGCCGCCATGCCGTCCACGCTTTCGGGATCGAAGCGGACGATCAAAGTGGTTCGGAAGGTCGGCGCACCGCTGGGTGAGGTGCCCTGGTCCTGCCGGTAGTCGTAGCTGTCGACCAGGTTGCGGGCATTGCGCAGTTCCTGGCCCACGCCGGGCCGGCCGGTCACCGCGCGGTCGCCGGACATCTTGGCCAGCACCTGGCCCAGCGCGCGCGCGAACGCGCCATTGCGTTCGGCCTCGCCCTGCCCGTTCACCGGCACCTCGGCCTCGTAGGTGCCGCGCGCGGCGGCGACGTCCCCCTCGGTCCGCAGCCCGCTCTGGGCCTGGGCCGGGATGGCCGTCCACGAGGCGGCCACCAGCGTGGCCGCGGCGAATACGAAAGCTCTCATCCAGCGCATCGAGCGTCCCTGTGCTCCGCAAATCGAGGGAATTGTTGCCCGAATGGATGCCCGGCGCCAACGCCAGCCGTTCAGGGAACGTCCGAACCGGGCACGGATTCCTTTAAAATCACGCGCCTTGCCCTTCCGATGCATGCCCGTGACCCAGCCGACGCCTCCCGCCTCCACCCCGATGACCTACCGCGACGCGGGGGTCGACATCGACGCCGGCAACGAGGTGGTCGAACGCATCAAGCCGCTGGTCCGGCGCAGCTTCCGCCCCGAGGTGATGGGCGGCCTGGGCGGTTTCGGCGCGCTGTTCGACCTGTCCGGCAAGTACAAGGAGCCCGTGCTGGTGTCGGGCACCGACGGCGTGGGCACCAAGCTCAAACTGGCCCAGCAGTTGAACCGCCACGACACCATCGGCATCGACCTGGTCGGCATGTGCGTCAACGACGTGCTGGTCCAGGGCGCGGAACCGCTGTTCTTCCTCGACTATTTCGCCACCGGCAAGCTGGACGTGGAGACCACGGTCGCGGTGGTCGGCGGCATCGCCAAGGGCTGCGAGTTGTCCGGATGCGCGCTGATCGGCGGCGAGACCGCCGAGATGCCCGACATGTACCCGCCGGGCGAATACGACCTGGCCGGCTTCACCGTCGGCGCGGTGGAGAAGTCGAAGCTGCTTGATGGCGCCAGGGTGCGCGCCGGCGATCTGCTCATCGGCATCGCCTCCAGCGGCCCGCATTCCAACGGTTATTCGCTGATCCGGCGCATCTACGATCGCGCCGGCCGTCCGGGCGATCTGGATCTGGGCGGCGTGAAGCTGGTCGACGCGCTGATGGCCCCGACCCGCCTGTACGTCAAGCCGGTGCTGGAACTGCTGAAGACACACGACATGCACGCGATGGCGCACATCACCGGTGGTGGCCTGACCGAGAACATCATCCGCGTCATTCCCGACGGCCTGGGCCTGCGCATCGACACCACCGCCTGGACCCTGCCGCCGGTGTTCGACTGGCTGCAGCGCGAAGGTGCGGTGGAAAACAACGAAATGTGGCGTACCTTCAACTGCGGTATCGGCTTCGTGCTGGTGGTCGCGCCCGGCGATGCCGCCGCGGTGGAAGCCGACCTGGCCCGCCTGCAGTTGCCGAACTGGCGCATTGGTGAAGTGACCACCGCCGGCGGCCCCGAGCGCGTGTCCATCGGCTGATTCCGATGCAGCCCGGCAAGCGGATCGCCTTCGCCACGGCGCTGGCGATCTTCGCCCTCAGCTGGATCGCGCCGCGCTGGCCGTTCGAGCAGGCGCTGCACAGCAGCCTGACCGTGGTCGGGCTGGTCTGGCTGTGGCTCCATGACCGCCGCTGGCCGATGCACACCTCGCACTTCGCGCTGATCTGCTTCTTCATCGCCCTGCACTGCATCGGCGCGCGCTGGCTGTATTCCAACGTGCCCTACGACTCGTGGGCGCACGCGCTGACCGGGCATACGCTGAGTGAACTGTTCGGCTGGCGACGCAATCATTTCGATCGCCTCATCCACCTGCTCTACGGCATCTGCTTCACCCCGGCGGTGTGGCACTGGCTGCGCCAGCGCTGGCCGCTGGCGGCCGGCCAGGGCTTCGTCATCGCGGTGATGCTGATCATGTGCACCAGCCTGCTGTACGAATGGCTGGAATGGGCGATCGCGCTGGGACTCTCGCCGGAAGCCGCCGAGTCCTACAACGGCCAGCAGGGAGATGTCTGGGATGCCCACGCCGACATGCTGCTTGCCACCCTCGGCGCGTTGGCGACGTGGCCACTGATGCGGCGCGAACGCCGGGAACCGGTCCATCCATGAGCAAGAACCGCATCGCCATCCTGGTCTCCGGCCGTGGCAGCAACCTGCAGGCGCTGCTGGACGCCATCGATGCCGGCCGGCTCGACGCCCGCATCGTGGGCGTGTTCTCCGACAGGCCCAGGGCGGCGGCGCTGGAACGCGTGCCGGAACCGCTGCGCTGGAGCGCGGACGCGCGCCGGTTTCCGGATCGCGCCGGCTTCGACGCGACGCTGGCCGATGCGGTGGACGCGGTGCGGCCCGACTGGGTGATCTGCGCCGGTTACATGCGCATCCTCGGCGAAGCGTTCATCAGCCGCTTCCGCGGCCGCCTGCTCAACATCCATCCGTCGTTGCTGCCGAAGTACCGTGGCCTGCACACCCACGCGCGCGCCCTGGAAGCCGGCGATCGCGAGCATGGCGCGAGCGTGCACTGGGTGGTGCCGGAACTGGACGCCGGGGCGGTGATCGCCCAGGCGGTCATTCCCGTGCTGCCGGGCGACAAGCCCGAGGACCTGGCCGCCCGCCTGCTGCCAAGGGAACACGCGCTGCTGGCGGCGGTGGCCGCGCTGGCGGTTTCCGGCCGTCTCACTGAACAGGGAGACGAAGCCTGGCTGGATGGTCAGCCCTTATTAAAACCCCTGTCCCTAGATTCTGCCGGTCAACTGACCCTCCCCTTCGCGACATGACGCCGCTTCCGACCCGCGCAATGCTGCTGGCCACCCTGCTGCTGATCAGCGCCCCCACGTGGGCGCTGGAGCCGTTCGTGGCCACCTACGACGCCTATCGCGCCGGCAAGCTGGCCGGCAGCGCGACCATGAAGGTGGCGCAGGTGGCCGGTGACAACCGCTGGCAGGTCGATCTGGGCGTGCGCGGTACCCGCGGCCTGGCCCGGCTGTCGGGACTGGATATCCAGCAGAGCACCCTGTTCGACACGGTCGGCACGGACTTCCGCCCGCTCAGCCAGGCCACGACCCAGAGCGCGCTTTTCACCGGCAAGAAAGTGGTCGGTGTCTATGATTGGAGCGCGCGATCGGCCCAATGGCAGGGTGATCTGAAGAAGAACCGCCGCGCGCCCGTGCCGCTGCAGCCTGGCGACATGAGCGCGTTGCTGGTCAACCTGGCGGTCATCCGCGATGCCGAACCCGGCCGCCAGTTGAACTACCGGGTGGTCGATTTCGGAAAGACCCGCGATTATCGGTACGCGGTCGCGCCGCAGACGGAAATCGTCGCGGTGGACGATCTCAGCTATGACGCCATGCGGGTGGATCGCACCAATGGCGGCAACGACGAAACCATTTTCTGGGTGGCCCAGGGCGTTCCGACGCCGATTCGCATCCTCCAGCGCGAGGATGGCGAGGACAAACTGGATCTGCGCCTGGTCGAGTACCAAGGAGTACCGTAAGCCATGAAAAAAATGTCTCCCCTCCTCCGTTTCCGCATGCCGGCGCTGGCCCTGGTGCTGGCCGTGGCCACCGCACCGGCGTGGGCCGTGGATGCTTTCACCGCGCAGTACCAGGCGAGCGCGCTGGGCATGCTCGGCGAAGGCCAGATGAGCGTTGCCGCGCAGGGCAACAACCGCTGGCAGTACAGCCTGAGCATCCGCAACCAATTGGTCGACCTGAGCCAGAAGACCGTGTTCGACGAACAGAACGGTCGCCTGCGCCCGCTGTCCAGCAGCGACAGTTCGCGCATCCTGGTCAAGAAGAAGTCCGTCGACACGGTCTACGACTGGAGCAAGTCGCAGGCCACCTGGACCGGCGACATCAAGCCGGACCGCGCCGGACCGCTCAAGCTGCAGCCCGGCGACATGGACGCGCTGCTGGTCAACCTGGCGATCGTGCGCGACGTCGCCGCCGGCAAGCCGCTGCGCTACCGCATGGTCGAAAACGGCCGCGCCAAGCCGATGAGCTACCAGGTCGCCGGCAAGGAGCAGATCACCGTGGCCGGCAAGTCCCAGGAGGCGACCAAGCTGGTGCGCACCGACGGCAACAAGCAGATGATCGTCTGGGTGGTGCCGAACATGCCGGTTCCGGCGCGCATCCTGCAGCGCGAGAATGGTCAGGACTCCATCGACCTGACCATCAAGTCCTGGCGCTGAGCCTGGCTTCAAGGCAGAAAAAAGCCCGGCATTGCCGGGCTTTTTTCTTGCGTTAGTTCCGCCGTCATTTCTTGGCGCTGGCTTCGGCTTCGTCGGCGACGGTGGTCCGGCAGTCCACCCGGATCGACTGGCCGTTGCTGCGCCAGGCATAGGAACGGCACTCACGCCGGCCTTCGGTCTGCTTCTCCACCACCACCGCGTAGAAGGCCTGCATGATTTCCTGTTCGGTGACGGTGCCGTCGCCGTTCCAGTCCATGTCCTTGTTGGAAATGCCGCTGGTGCCGGCGGCACCGGTGAAGTGCAGATAGGCCAGGATCGCCAGCAGCAAGGCGAAAAACACCAGCAGGGCCTTGCGCCGGGGCGAGAGACGGGTGCGTTTGGTTGTCGACATCGTGGCGTGCTCAGGAAATCCGGCGGATCTTGGCGCCCAGCGCGCCCAGCTTTTCTTCGATGTTCTCGTAGCCGCGATCCAGGTGGTAGATGCGGTCGATCACGGTGTCGCCCTCGGCGACCAGGCCGGCGAGGATCAGCGAGGCCGAGGCACGCAGGTCCGTGGCCATGACCGGCGCGCCACTCAGCTTCTCCACGCCGCGCACGATCGCCGTATGCCCTTCCACGCGGATGTCCGCACCCAGGCGCAGCAGCTCGTTCACGTGCATGAAGCGGTTCTCGAAGATGGTCTCGTTGATCACGCCCACACCCTCGGCCACGCAATTCAGCGCCATCAGCTGCGCCTGCATGTCGGTCGGGAACGCCGGATACGGCGCGGTGGTCAGGCTGACCGCGCGCGGACGCCTGCCCTGCATGTCCAGGCTGATGCTGTCTTCGGTCGTCTCGATGGATGCGCCGGCCTCGCTCAGCTTGTCCAGCACGGCGTCGAGGGTATCGCCACGGGCGCGGCGGGCGATGATGCGGCCGCCGGTCATCGCCGCGGCCACCAGGAACGTGCCGGTCTCGATGCGGTCCGGCAGCACCGCGTGGCGGCCACCGTTGAGGCGCTCGACACCACGGATGACGATGCGCGGCGTACCGGCGCCCTCGATGTCCGCGCCCAGCGCGATCAGGCAGTTGGCCAGATCGGTGATTTCGGGTTCCATCGCGGCGTTCTCGAGCACCGTGGTGCCGTCGGCCAGCGTGGCGGCCATCAGCACGTTCTCGGTGCCGGTGACGGTGACCATGTCGAACACGTAGCGACCGCCCTTCAGGCGCTTGGCCTTGGCCTTCACGTAGCCGTTCTCGACCACGATATCGGCGCCCAGCGCCTGCAGTCCCTTGATGTGCTGGTCGACCGGACGCGAACCGATCGCGCAGCCACCCGGCAGCGAGACTTCCGCCGCGCCGTACTTGGCCAGCAACGGGCCCAGCACCAGGATCGAGGCGCGCATGGTCTTGACCAGTTCGTACGGCGCCACGTGCTGGTTGACGCTGCGTGGATCGACGGTGATGCCGCTGCCGCGCGACAGCGTGCCTTCGTCGATGCTGATGCCCGCGCCCAGCTCGCCGAGCAGCTTGATGGTGGTGACCACGTCATGCAGGTGCGGCACGTTGGTGATTTCCACCGGCGCGTCGGCGAGCAAGGTGGCGCAAAGAATCGGCAATACCGCGTTCTTGGCGCCGGAAATGGTGACTTCACCCTGGAGCGGGATACCGCCGGTCACTACGATTTTCTGCATGGATCACTCGAATGGGATGAGGGTGACGGGAAGATGCGATTGAAGAGAGGAGCGCCCGGCTCATTCGCCGGGACGGGTCCGGTGCTGCTCGGCGTCGTCGTGGATGTCGTACCACTCCGCCTTGGAACCGACAAAGATGTGCATCGACGGCCCGGCCGACAAGGGGGTATCCAGCGTTCCCACCCGCAGCCGCAGCATTTCCGGCATGGTGTCGCGACGACTGTACAACGGCGACGCGCAGCGCCGGCAGAACATCCGGTGGACGCCGGGCGAGGATTCGTAGCCGGCCAGCCATTCCGCGCCTTCCAGCAACTCGAAATCACCGGTGGCGATCGGCACCACCGCCTGGAAAGCCGAACCGTTGGCCTTGCGGCAGCGCGAGCAATGGCAGACCACCATCGCCCCCGGTTCACCGCGCACCTGGTAGCGGATGCCTCCGCACAGGCAACTGCCGGAAAGCGCGGGTGCCGTTGGCGCGGTCATCCGGCTTATTTGCCGTCCGGGGTGACCGTCTTCAGGGCCAGCGCGTGGATGGCGCCTCCCATCAGATCGCCCAGGGTGGCGTAGACCATCCGGTGCCGGGCCAGCGGCAACTTGCCGCGGAAGGCTTCCGCCACCACCGTCGCCTCGAAGTGCACGCCGTCCTCGCCCTCGACCTGCGCCTGCGCGCCAGGGAGGCCGGATTCGATGAGTTTACGGATGGTTTCGGCGTCCAACGGGCATTTCCTAATAAAATGGCCGCCTATTCTACTCCCGGCACGACGCGCGCATGCCCCAGACGCTTCCCCACAACCCGGCCGTGCAGGACGCCCAACTGGCCGCCAGCGGGCGACGCGTGATCGACATCGAGGCACAGGCGCTGACCGCGCTGGCCAGCCGGCTCGATGGCAGTTTCTCCACGGCCTGCCAGGCGATCCTGGCCAGCCGCGGCCGGGTCGTGGCGACCGGCATGGGCAAGTCCGGGCATATCGCCCGCAAGATCGCCGCCACCCTCGCCTCCACCGGCACCCCGGCCTTCTACGTGCATCCCGGTGAGGCCGGACACGGCGATCTGGGCATGATCACCGACGCCGACGTGGTGCTGGCGATCTCCTATTCCGGCGAATCGGACGAACTGCTGATGTTGCTGCCGGTGCTCAAGCGCCAGGGCAACACCGTCATCGCCATGACCGGCCGGCCGGGTTCCACGCTCGCGCGCGAATCCAGCCTGCACCTGGACGTGAGCGTGCCGGCCGAAGCCTGCCCGCTCGACCTGGCCCCGACCAGCAGCACCACCGCGACCCTGGCGATGGGCGACGCGCTGGCGGTGGCCCTGCTGGAAGCCCGCGGCTTCACCGCCGACGACTTCGCCCGCTCCCACCCGGCCGGCAGCCTTGGCCGCCGTCTGCTGCTGCACATCACCGACGTCATGCACGCCGGCGCCGACGTGCCGCGGGTCGGCGAAGACGCCACCCTCAGCGAAGCCCTGATGGAAATGAGCCGCAAGCGCCTGGGCATGACCGCGGTGGTCGACGCCGACGGGCGCCTGGCCGGGCTGTTCACCGATGGCGACCTGCGCCGGACCCTGGACAATCCCGGACTGGACATCCGCCACGCGCGCATCGCCGAGCTGATGACCCGCCAGCCCAAGACCATCGGCGCCGACCAGCTGGCCGTGGAAGCGGCCCGGATGATGGAAACCCATAAAATCAGCGGCCTGATCGTGGTCGACGCTGAACAGCGGCCGGTCGGAGCCCTTAACATTCATGACCTGTTGCGCGCACGCGTGGTCTAAGGTGCGCTGATAGCCGGAAGAGGTTGCCGGGGATCGCCATTCCCTGTCCTTCCGGCCCTTTCCCGTCGCGCCGCGCCCGCTTGCCCTGATTCACGGCTCCCTGATTCCCCTCTTCCAGCACACGCCATGCCCCTGTCCCACCTCGCCGACGTCGACGATGCCCTGATTGCCCGCGCCCGCCAGGTGCGGCTGGCCTGCTTCGACGTCGACGGCACGCTGACCGACGGGCGCCTGGTCTACGACGACGAGGGCCGTGAATCCAAGGCGTTCCACATCCACGACGGCCAGGGCCTGGTGCTGCTGCGCCGGGCCGGCATCGAAGTGGCCCTGATCACCGCGCGCCACAGTCCCGCCGCCGAACGCCGCGCGCGCGAACTGGGCGTACGCATCCACGCCGGGGTCAAGGACAAGCTGGCCCAGGTCGACGCCCTGTGCGCCGAACTGGGGCTGGAACGCGTCCAGGTGGCCTTCATGGGCGACGATCTGCCGGACCTGCCGCCACTGCGCGCGGTCGGACTGGCCATCGCCCCGGCCGACGCCCACGCCTGGACCGCCCGCCACGCCCACTGGCGCACCCGCGCCCGCGCCGGCCGTGGCGCCGCCCGCGAGGCCTGCGACCTGTTGCTGGGCGCGCAGGGTCAGGCCGCTGGCCTGCGGGAAGGCATCGCATGAACTGGCGCCTGAGCCTTGGCCTGGTCCTGCTGGTGGCCGCCATCTTCAGCGGCTGGTCGGCCTGGAAGCAGCGCGCGCGCCCGGAAGCCGCCGCCGGCGGGCCGGACCGATCCGACTACGTGATGCACGATTTCGAGATCGTCGCCCTCGACAAGCAGGGCAAGGAAGCGGTCACCTTGCGGGCGCCGGAAATGCACCGCAATCCCGCCGACCAGAGCCTGTCGATCACCACGCCGCTGTTCCTGCTGCCCGACAATGCCGGCAAGTACTGGCAGATGCGCTCCAAGACCGGCTGGATGAGCCCGGACCACTCCCAGTTGCGGCTGCTCACCGACGTCCAGGGCACCAGCCCGTCCGATGCGCCGCCGCCGACGGCCTTCCGCACCGAGCGGCTGGACATCTTCCCGGACAAGAACCTGGCGACCACCGAGCTTCCGGTCACCATCACCCGGCCCGGTTCTATACTCAGCGGGGTAGGCTTCGAAACCCACCTCAAGAACAAAACCTACGAATTCAAATCCCAGGTCAAAAGTGTCTATGCACCCAAGTCTGCGCGCTAGCGCCCTGCTGCTTCCGCTCCTGCTGGCCTGCGCCGCGGCCTGGGCCAAGTCGTCCGATCGCAACCAGGAAATGGTCATCGATGCCGGCCACCAGAACGGCTCTTACGAAGGCAACAGCAAGATCATGCTGAGCAAGGGCGTGACCGTCACCCAGGGTTCGCTGGACATCCGCTCCAGCACCGGCGAGATCTACATGAACGACGGCGAGATCTCGCGCGCCGTGTTCACCGGCAAGCAGGTCAAGCTGAAACAGCAGATGGACGACGGCTCCTGGATGGACGCCACCGCCGATCGCGTCGAGTACGACATGACGTCCGAGACCATCACCTTCATCGGCAACTACACGGTGAAGTCGCCGCGCGGCTCCAACAGCGGCCAGAAGATGGTCTACAACACCAAGACCGGCAACATGGAAAGCGGCGGCGACGGCACCCGCGTGCGCACCGTGATCAAGCCGAAGTCGGCGCAGCCGCAGGGTACCAAGTGATGCTGACCGCAAATGGGCTGCGCAAGACCTACCGCCAGCGCAAGGTCGTCAGCGACTTCGGACTGAGCCTGGAAGCCGGCGAGGTGGTCGGCCTGCTGGGCCCCAACGGCGCCGGCAAGACCACCTGCTTCTACATGATCGTCGGCCTGGTCGCCGCCGACGCGGGCAAGATCGAACTGGACGGACAGGACATCACCGCCGAGCCGATGTACCGGCGCGCCAAGCTCGGCGTGGGCTACCTGCCGCAGGAACCCTCGGTGTTCCGCAAGCTGACCGTGGCCGACAACATCCGCCTGGTGCTGGAACTGCGCGAGGACCTGGACCAGGCCGGCATCGAGAAGGAACTGGCCTCGCTGCTGGACGAACTGCAGATCGGCCACGTCTCCGAGCAACTGGGCGCCAGTCTGTCCGGCGGCGAACGTCGGCGCTGCGAAATCGCCCGGGCGCTGGCCGCACGGCCGCGCCTGATGCTGCTGGACGAGCCATTCGCCGGCGTGGACCCCATCTCGGTCGGCGAGATCCAGCGCATCGTCAAGCACCTCAAGAACCGCGGCATCGGCGTGCTGATCACCGACCACAACGTGCGCGAGACCTTGGGAATCTGCGACCGGGCGTATATCCTCAACGAAGGCAGCGTGCTGGCGCAGGGGGCACCGGACGCGTTGCTGGCCAATCCGGACGTGCGGCGCGTGTACCTGGGGGAAACTTTCCGTCTCTGAGGGCGATGCCGCACCATCCGGACCGCAGGCCATGCCGTCGCCTTCGGACATCGGATGAAACCACGCCTCCAGACATCGCTGGGACAGCAACTGGTCATGACGCCGCAGCTGCGTCAGGCCATCCGCTTGCTGCAGATGTCGACCGCGGAGCTGGAGGTGGAAATCACCCAGGCCGTGGAATCCAACCCCCTGCTGGACTGGGCCGACGACGCCCCCGCCACCGGCGAAGACGGTCCGCCGGCCGAGGCCGAGCGCGGCAGCCAGGAAGAATCCCGCCACGACGGGGATGGAAGCTCCGGCGATGACGACTGGGCGCCGGACGAAGGGCCCTGGGCCTCTTCCGGCGGCGGTTCCTTCGACGATGACGATCCCGGCAGCGCCGCCGAGCGGATCGCCGAAGCCGACACCCTGCGCGACCACCTGCTCTGGCAGCTCCACCTATCGCACCTGTCGCCGCGGGATCGCCGCATCGGCAGCGCGCTGATTGATGCCCTGGAGGAGGACGGTTACCTGCGCGAACCGCTCTCCGGCATCGCCGAAACCCTGAAGCCGGATCTGGAAGCCAGCGAGGACGAGATCAGCGTGGTGCTGCACCAGTTGCAGCGCTTCGATCCGGTCGGCGTGGGCGCCCGCAACCTGGGCGAATGCCTGCGCCTGCAATTGCTGGTGCTCAGCGACGACACGCCCGGCAAGGCACTGGCGATGCGCATCGCCGACGGCCCGCTGGATCGGCTGCCGCGCAGCGGCGTGGCCGGCATCGCCACCGAGCTCAGGCAACCGCTGGTCGAGGTGGAAACCGCAGTCGCCCTGCTGCGCACCCTGGATCCCAAGCCCGGCGCGCAGATCGGCGAGCTCGGCAGCGATACCTACGTGGTGCCCGACTGCGTGGTCTGGCGCCAGCGCGGCGTCTGGCGGGCGGCCCTGGCCGGCAACAACCTGCCCCGGATCGGTATCCATCGCGGCTACGAACAGATGATCCGGCGCTGCGGCGAGAGCGACGCCGGCTACCTCAAGGGGCAACTGCAGGAAGCCCGCTGGCTGCTCAAGAGCCTGGAGGCGCGCGGCGAGACCCTGCTCAAGGTCACCCGCTGCCTGATCCGCGAGCAGGCCGGCTTCCTGGAATTCGGCGAACAGGCGCTGCGCCCGCTGACCCTGCGCGAGGTCGCCAGCGAGGTCGGCCTACACGAATCCACGGTTTCACGGGCGATCGCGCGCAAGTACGTGCGTACGCCGCGTGGAACCTTGCCGCTGCGGGCCTTCTTCGCCTCGGGCATCGACACCGAGGGCGGCGGCGAGGCGTCCAGCACCGCCATCCAGGCCATGATCCGCCGCCTGATCGAACAGGAAAATCCGCGCAAACCCTTGTCCGACGCCAAGCTCGCGGACCTGTTGAAGGCCTCCGGCATCCCGGTGGCGCGGCGTACGGTCGCCAAATACCGTGAAGCCCTGCACATCCTTTCGTCGCACGAACGCGTGCGCCTGGACTGAATCCGCGTTTTTCCTTCGCACCGCTTGATCACGGTCGGGATCAGGCCCATCTTGTCAGTGCGGCGTTTGGCCGCGTTGACGGAGATGTCCTGGAACCCAAGCCTGATTCCGTTGTCACAGATACACGACAACGCGTTCTCAGCAGTGCCGACAGCACTGCATCACCGACAGAAGGAGGCAAGCGATGCGTATCGAGACCTACGGGCATGAAATCGAAGTCACCCCCGCCCTGCGCGAATACGTGGAAACCAAGCTGAAGCGCCTGGAGCGCCATTTCGACCAACCCTTCGAAGTCCGTACCCAACTCTGTACGCGCAAACCCGACTACGTCGCCGAAGCGACCGTCTCCCTCGCGGGCCGTACCCTCCATGCCGACGCCGGTGCGCAGACCATGTACGCCGCCATCGACATCCTGGCTGACAAGCTCGATCGCCTGCTGGTCAAGCACAAGGAAAAGAAGACCGACGTGCAGCGCGGCCTCCGCGTGGAAGCCGTCGGCTGAGGCAATTCCCGCCCCCAACCGCCCTTGCCTGCGACCATCGCGGTCCGGGCAGGGGCGCAGTAGCAGCATTCTTCACGCTGCATTAGCAGTTCCCATCCCTCCGGATTACACTCCCCCTGCCTGCGCCGTCCGCGCCCGGCGGGTCGCACCGACGCACCCGTCCCGTGCGCACGCCAGTACGACGACGCGCCGCATCTTCCCACTTCCCCGTCCGTCCTCGCATGATGAACACCAGTATCACCGCACGCGAACTGTTCGAGCAGCAGAAGGAGAAGCTGGCCCTGCGCTGGGTGGCCGGACAGAAGGGCGAGAACCGGATCCTCGAAGCCGGCGACACGATCGCGCGGCGTCCGTCGCTGGCCGGCTATCTCAACGCGGTCTATCCCAACAAGGTGCAGATCCTGGGTACCGAGGAACTGACCTGGCTGGATTCGCTGGATTCGCGCCAGCGCTGGGAAACCATCGAGAAGATCGTCCAGTTCCGGCCGTTGGCGCTGGTCATCAGCAAGAACCAGCAGTGCCCGGAGGATCTGCGCGAGGCGGCGAACGAAACCGATACGCCGCTGTGGATCTCGCCCAAGCGCGGCCATGAGCTGCTCAACCACCTCTCCTACCACCTTGCGCGCACGCTGGCGCCGCGGGTGACGCTGCACGGCGTGTTCATGGAGATCTATTCGATCGGCGTGCTGATCACCGGCGAAGCCGGTTCCGGCAAGAGCGAACTGGCGCTGGAGCTGTTGAGCCGCGGCCACCGCCTGGTGGCCGACGACGCGCCCGAGTTCACCCAGATCGCGCCGGACGTGCTCGACGGCACCTGCCCCGAGCTGTTGCAGGATCTGCTCGAGGTACGCGGGCTGGGCGTGCTCAACGTGCGCGAGATGTTCGGCGACACCGCGGTGAAGAAGAACAAGTACCTGCGCCTGATCGTGCATCTGACCCGGCCGATGACCGAACCCAACCCGCACGGCTACGAACGCCTGACCGGCGACTCCGGCACCCGTCACGTGCTGGATCTCGATGTGCCGCTGATTACCCTGCCGGTGATGCCGGGCCGCAACCTGGCCGTGCTGACCGAGGCCGCCACCCGCCTGCACATCCTGCGCACCAAGGGCATCGATCCCGCGGCGATGTTCATCGCCCGCCACAGCAACCTGCTGGAGCGGAGCACGCCATGAACCTGCCGGAAGAGGACATCCCCCCGGCGGTGCGCGCGGCACCCCCGACCGTGGTCATCGTCAGCGGCCTGTCCGGCTCGGGCAAGTCGGTGGCGCTGAAGACCTTCGAGGATCTGGACTACTACTGCGTCGACAACCTGCCGGTGGAACTGCTGCCGCCGTTCGTGCGCAGCCTGATGAAAGGCGACACCCTGCCGCAGAAGATCGCGGTCGGCATCGACGCCCGCAGCGGCCACGCCGAATTGGGCAAGCTGGCGCAGTGGCGCGCGGCGCTGGCGCAACTGGGCCTGGAAGGGACGCTGCTGTTCTTCGACGCCGCCGACGACATCCTGCTGCGGCGCTATTCCGACACCCGCCGCCGGCATCCGCTCAGCCACAGCCATACCGGCCTGTCGCTGCAGGAAGCCATCCGCCGCGAGCGCGAGGTCACCGCGCCGCTGCGCGAGGCGGCCGATGTCGTCATCGACACCAGCCAGCTCAACGTGCACCAGCTGCGCCGCCGCATCATCGCCGAATTCGCGCTCAACCGCGGCGCGGCGCTGTCGCTGCTGTTCGAGTCCTTCGCCTACAAGCGCGGCGTGCCGGCCGACGCCGATTTCGTGTTCGACGCGCGGGTGCTGCCCAACCCGCACTGGAATCCGGAACTGCGCCCGTATTCCGGGCGTGATGCGAAGGTGCGCGAGTACCTGCGCTCCCAGGCGGAGGTCTCCGAATACGTCGGCCAGGTCAGCCAGTTCCTCGATACCTGGTTGCCGCGCCTGCGCGGGGAGACCCGCAGCTACGTGACCATCGCCTTCGGTTGCACCGGCGGCAAGCACCGCTCGGTCTACCTGGCCGAGACCCTCGCCCAGCACGCCCGCAACCAGGGCTGGGAAGAAGTCGCCACCTTCCACCGGGAACTCGACTAGGCATCCACCAGCGCCGAGGGCAACCGTCCCGCCTCGTCTTGACCCACCCTTCACGCGCAACGCCGCGTCCCGCGAAAACCGCTTCCGGCTTGTCATCCCGGTCTGTTAACGTTCCGGAATGGCTTGTGGCATCCTCCTGATCACCCATCCCGGCATCGGCGCGTCGGTCCTGGCCGTCGCGGCGACCCTGTTGCGCCAACTGCCGTTGAAGGCGGAAGCCTTCGAGGTGCCGTTCGACGCCGACCTGGACGCCTTGCTGCCGCAGGCATCGGCCGCGCTGCGACGGGTCGACGCTGGCGATGGCGTGCTGGTGCTGACCGATCTGTACGGCGCCAGCCCCAGCAATCTCGCCGGCAGGCTGGCGCGCCTGGGCACGCCGATCCGGCGGGTGTCCGCATTGAGCCTGCCGATGCTGTTGCGGGTGATGAACTATTCGGAACAGGGACTGGACGAACTGCCGGCGACCGCGGCCGCCGGCGCACGCAACGGAGTCATCCACGACGATGCTTGAACGCGAACTCACCGTTTCCAACCGCCTGGGCCTGCACGCCCGCGCCACCGCCAAGCTGGTCCAGGCCCTGGCCGGCTTCCGCTGCAACGTGACGCTGGCCGCCAAGGGACGCGAGGTCAACGCCAAGAGCATCATGGGCGTGATGCTGCTGGCCGCCGGCCAGGGCACGCCGGTGATCGTGCGCGTGGACGGCGAGGACGAGAGCGCCGCGATGGACGCGGTCGCCGCCCTGTTCGAACGACGGTTCGACGAGGACGCCTGATGCGGACGCTGCTGTCGGGCCATGGCGCATCGCGCGGAAGCGCGCTGGGGCGCGCCCGGGTCCGCATGCCGCACGCACTGGAAGTCGCCGAGCAGCGCATCCACGCCAACCAGGTGGAAGCCGAGCTGCAACGCCTGCACGTGGCGGTCGACGCCACCCGCGAAGAGATGCACCGGCTGCGCGATCGCCTGCATGGTGCGCTGGCGCGGGAAGTCGGCGAGTTCCTCGACCTGCACGCCCTGCTGCTGGACGACCCCGAACTGCTGTACGGCCTGGACGAGCTGATCCGCACCGGCCGCTATAGCGCGGACTATGCGCTGCGCCTGCAGCGGGATCGGCTGGCGGCGGTGTTCGAGGGCATGGACGATGCCTACCTGAAGAGCCGGATGGACGATCTCGACCACGTGATCGGCCGCATCCACGCCCATCTCCAGCAGCGCGCGGTCGATGCCGAGGGCGTGGCCGGCGACATCCTGGTCTGCGACAACATCGCCCCGTCAGAACTGGCGCAGCTGCAATCGCAGGGCGTGGTCGCGATCGTCACCGCCGCCGGCAGCACGCTCTCGCACAGCGCGATCCTGGCGCGCAGCCTGCACATGCCGCTGGTGGTCGGCGCGGCCCAGGCGCTGCAGCGGGTCAACGATGGCGACGCCCTGATCGTCGACGGCGCCACCGGCCGGGTGGTGGTCGAACCGAACGCGGCGGACCTGCGCGGCTACCGCGATCGCCTGCGCAAGGCCGCGCGCGAGGAACGCGAGCTGGGCCGGCTGCGGTCCAAGCCCAGCCGCACCCGCGACGGCATGGACATCGCGCTGTACGCCAATGCCGAATCGCTCGACGACGTGGCGCGCGCGCATGCGCTGGGCGCGGCCGGCGTGGGGCTGTACCGCACCGAATTCCTGTTCCTGCAGCGCAATGAGTTGCCGGACGAGGACGAGCAGTTCCGCGCCTACCGCGACGTGGTGCTGGGCATGAGCGGCCGGCCGGTCACCATCCGCACCCTGGATCTGGGTGCCGACAAGGCCGACCGCACCGGGCTGGTGCTGGACGACGAGGACAACCCCGCGCTCGGCCTGCGCGGAGTGCGCCTGTCGCTGGCCCGGGACGGCGTGTTCGATACCCAACTGCGCGCCATCCTGCGCGCGTCGGCCTACGGCCCGGTGCGCATCCTGATCCCGATGATCAGCAGTCGCGAGGAGATCCTGGCCATCCGGCGACTGATCAAGCGCGTCTCCACCCAGTTGCGCAAGCGTGGGCTGGAGATCGCCGGCCAGGTGCAACTGGGCGCGATGATCGAGGTGCCGGCGGCGGCGATCGCCATGCACGGCTTCGTCGACGTGGTCGATTTCGTTTCCATCGGCACCAATGATCTGGTGCAGTACCTGTTGGCCGCCGATCGCAACAACGAGGCCCTGGGCGAACTGTATTCGCCGCTGCACCCGGGCGTGATCCGGCTGCTGCGGCACGTGATCGCCATTGGCCAGGCCCATGAAGTGCCGGTGGCCGTGTGCGGCGAAATGGCCGGCGACCCTCGGCTGGCACCGTTGCTGCTGGCGCTGGGGCTGCGGGAATTCAGCCTGCACCCCAACACCCTGCTGGAACTGCGCCGGGTCATCCGCGGCAGCGACTGGGAAGCCCTGCAGGCCTCCACCGACAAGCTGCTCAAGGCCCGCGATCGCGCCGGCATCGAGCGCTGGCTGAAGTCCGCCTCCGCCTGATCGCGGCGGCCGCGCGGAAAATGCCCCGCATGGGGTGTCCATAATCTCAATGGCAAGCGATAATGGCGCGATGAACATCTGATGCCACGGTCGCATCCGTCCCGCGGATCGGCCCCGTTTCGGAGCACTGCATGGCCGAAGCCGTCCGCCACGACAAGACCGCGCGTCAACTGCGCCTGCTCTCCGACGCCCTCGACAGCGGCCGGCTGGGGCCGGTGCGTCGACTCGTCAACACCCTCGCCCCCGCCGAAATCGGCAACCTGCTCGAATCGCTGCCGCCCGGCAAGCGCGAGGTGGTGTGGGGCCTGGTGGACGCCGAGGACGACGGCGAGGTGCTGGTCCACGTCGGCGACGAGGTCCGCGAGAGCCTGCTGGCGGAGATGGACCCGGACGAAATCGTCGCCGCGGTCGAAGACCTGGACATCGACGATCTGGCCGATCTGGTCGAGGACCTGCCGGACACCGTCATCGACGAAGTCCTCAAGTCGATGGACCGGGAGAACCGCGAGCGGCTGGAGCAGGTGCTGTCCTACCCGGAGGACTCCGCGGGCCGCCTGATGAACCCGGACGTGGTGACCGTGCGCGCCGACGTCAACGTCGACGTGGTGCTGCGCTACCTGCGCCTGCGCGGCGAACTGCCGGACCACACCGATCACCTGTTCGTGGTCAGCCGCCGCCACCAGTACCTGGGCCGGGTCTCGCTGGCCTCGCTGGTCACCCACGAGGACAGCACGCCGATCAATCGCCTGATCGACGACGAGCAACCGGCCATCGACGTCGGCGAGAGCGCCGAGGAAGTCGCCCGCCAGTTCTCCGACCACGACTGGATTTCCGCGCCGGTGGTGGACGACAACAACATCCTGCTCGGCCGCATCACCATCGACGACGTGGTCGACATCATCCGCGAAACGGCCGAGCACCAGGCGCTGGGCGCCGCCGGCCTGGACGAGGACGAGGATCTGTTCTCGCCGGTGCGGCGCGCGTTCCGGCGCCGCCTGATCTGGCTGGGCATCAACCTGTGCACGGCCTTCCTCGCCGCCAGCGTGGTCGGCCAGTTCGAGGGCAGCATCGCCAAGCTGGTCGCGCTGGCCGCGCTGATGCCGATCGTCGCCGGCATGGGCGGCAACGCCGGCACCCAGGTGCTGGCGCTGATGGTGCGCGGCCTGGCGCTGGGCCAGATCGGCGCGTCCAACGTGATGACGCTGCTGAAGAAGGAATTGGCGGTCGCGCTGATCAACGGCCTGTGCCTGGGCGTGGGCCTGGGCATCATCGTGTTCCTGTGGTTCCGCCAGCCCGGCCTGTCGCTGGTCATCGGCAGCGCCCTGACCATCAACCTGTTGACCGCGGCGACCGCCGGCGTGCTGGTGCCGCTGACGCTCAAGCGGCTCGGCTTCGACCCGGCGCTGGCCGGCGGCGTCATCCTCACCACCGTCACCGACGTGATGGGCTTCCTCAGCTTCCTGGGCCTGGCCACGGTCATCCTGTTGCAGTGATCACGCGGCTGCGCCACCCTGCGCCCGGCGGCGCATACGGGAGGCGACGGCATGCTGGCGAAGATCGCGACATCCGGCCTGGCCAACCTGATCCTGCTGGCCGGCATTCCTTTCCTGCTCTACTGGGGCTGGCACCGCTGGCGGCACCGGCGCGCCTTGGCCGAGGTCGCCTGCCGCGCCGGGCTGCGGCTCGGCGCGCCCCGCTATCTGGCCTATGCGGCGGTTGCCGCGCTCTTCAACATCGCCGTCCTGCTCGCCTGGTCGCCGCCGATCTCGTCCTTCACCAGCCACGATTCGCCGCAACGGGTGTTTGAAGGACTGGGATTGAGCGGAACTTCGCTGCTGATGGCGCTGATCTACGGCGTCGTCACCACGGGCTTCTGCGAGGAATTCCTGTTCCGCGGCCTGCTTGCCGGCAGCCTGTCGCGGCGACTGCCGGCCTGGCTCGCCAACGGTTTGCAGGCTTTCCTGTTCCTGCTGCCACACCTGCTGGTGCTGCGGGTACGGCCGGAGCTGTGGCCACTGCTGCCGGTGGTGTTCGTGGCCGCGCTGTTCCTGGGCTGGCTGCGAATCCGTTCCGGATCCATCATGGGGCCCTGGCTGTTCCATGCCGCCATCAACGTCGCCACCTGCCTTTACGTCGCCCTGGGAAGCTCCGCATGATCACCCCCGCATCGCCCGGCTCCACCCGCCCGTCTTCTTTCCGGATTCCATCCCTTCGCCTCGCCCTGCGAATGCTCGCCCTGCTCTCCACCGCCATGTTGCTGGCCGGCTGCGCCACCCGGCCGGTGTCCCCGCATGGCGGGTTCGTCGAGCGCCAGGTCGAGGTCGCCGGCAAGACGCATCGCTACCAGGTGTTCGTGCCGGCCGGCCATGGCCGCGGCAGGATGCCGGTGATCCTGTTCCTGCACGGTTCCGGCGAACGCGGCGAGGACAACCAGTTGCAGATGAAGGTCGGCCTGCCGCCGCACCTGCGCCAGCACCTGGATGACTTTCCCGCCATCGTGGTGATTCCGCAGGCGCCGGCCGAAACCGAATGGACCCAGGAGGCCGGTACGATCGCGCTGGCCGCGCTGGATGCTTCGATGAAGGAATTCGACGGCGATCCCGATCGCGTCTACCTGACCGGCCTGTCGATGGGCGGTTATGGCACCTGGGAACTGGCCTTGCAGCAGCCTCAGCGCTTCGCCGCGCTGGTGCCCATCTGCGGCGGCCTGACCGTGGACTGGACCGACCAGCGTCCGAGCATGGTCGCGCACAGCGTGGCCAACGTGCCGGATCCGTTCGCCGAAGCCGCGCGCCGGCTCAAGCACGTGCCGGTCTGGATCTTCCACGGTGGCAAGGATGATCTGGTGCCGCCGGTGCAGTCGCGCCGGATGGACGCGGCGCTCAGGCAGGCCGGCGGCGACGTGCGCTACACCGAATTCCCCGACGCCAACCACAACTCCTGGGATCCGGCCTACGCCACCCCGGAACTGTGGACCTGGCTGTTCCAACAACATCGCTGAGATTCCATGGCCGAACTGCTCCACGACTACTTCACTCCCGGCTGGCGCGAGCGCGCGCAGGCCTGCGCCTGCGGCTGGCAGGGCGATTCGCGCGCCATGCAGATGGATCTGCAGGACGAAGTCACCGACTACGCCTGTCCCGAATGCGGCAACCTGCTGCTGATCGTCAGCCATCCGGATCGGGAGCAGGTCCGGCGGGCCGCCGCCGCCGGCCATCCCGAGGCCATCCAGCAACTGGCCCTGCTGGAAGAGGCGGAGCGCTTCCTGGGCGAACGCTGACGCCGTCCGTCGCCCGGCCCTCAACCGGCGCCCGCCGCCGCCGATAACCCGGCGCCCCTTCACGAAAAGATCCGCGCCGAGCACTGTCCATGGCCGAACCTTCCGATGCCCCTCCCGGCCTGACCGGCGGTTTCCGTCGCCTGTGGGCGCGCGGCCACAAGCGCGCGCAGCCGTCGGCCGGCACGGGACTGGCGCCGCACGACGCCGCGCGCCCGCTCATCAATGCCGCGCAGTTGCAGGCCCTGTTCGCCCACGCCGACACGCCGCCGGCGCTGGTCGCCGCGTTCGCCGATGGACTCGCGGGCCTGGGCGGCGAACTGCGCGGCATGGGCCAGCGCCTGCAGGCCGCCTGCGCCGACGGTGACTGGAATGCCTACGGGCGCGCCATGCGCCAGTTGATCGACAAGTACATCCGCACCATTCCCGACGAACCGGTACCCGGTAGCGATGTTCCCAGCGAATCGGAGCAACTGCGCGGCCTGCTCCACCACACCCTGGTGATGGCGGTGGAAACACTGCTGCGCGAGGACGCGCGCCTGTACCCCCAGGCCCAGTCGGTGGCCGATCAGCTCAAGGGCTGGCAACCGGGCCAGCCGCTGGCCGCGCTCGAGGGCCAACTCAAGGATCTGTGCCACGCCATCGGCCAGGCCAGCCACGAGACCAGCGACGCGCAGGAATTGCTGCGCAGCCTGTTCGATCTGTTGCTGGAGAACGTCGGCGAGCTGCTGGAGGACGGCAGCTGGCTGCAGGATCAGATCGCGGCCGCGCGCAGCCTGCTGTCCGGCCCGCTGGATCGCGAACGCCTGGAGGAAACCCGCAGCGGCCTGCGCGAGGTGATCTACAAGCAGGGCCTGCTCAAGCAGGGACTCAACGAATCGAAGGCGGCGATGAAGGACATGATGGTCACCTTCGTCGAACGACTCGACGGGATGGCCAGCAGCACCGGCGAATTCCACGACCGCATCAGCTTCCACGCGCAGGCGGTCCGCGACAGCCGCAGCATCGCCGAACTCGGCAAGCGGATGGAGGACATCCTGGAAGACACCGCCCAGCTGCAACGGCAGGCGCTGCGCGCCCGCGACGATCTGTGCGCGGTGCGCGAGGAAGCCGAGGCGGCCGAACGCCGCGTCGCCAGCCTGGAGCAGGAATTGCAGTCGGTGTCCAACCTGGTGCGGATCGATCAGCTCACCGAGGCCCTGAACCGGCGCGGCTTCGAGGAACTGTTCCGGCGCGAATCCAGCCGTGCCCTGCGCAGCGGCCAGCCGCTGTGCCTGGCACTGCTGGACCTCGACGACTTCCGCCTGGTCAACGCCACCCACGGCCATCTCGGCGGCGACGCTGCGCTGCGCCATGTGGTCGCGGTGGTGCGCGGCGCGCTGCGCGGCAGCGATGCGATCGGCCGTTTCGGCGGCGAGGAATTCGTGCTGCTGCTGCCGGACACCTCGTTGCGCGAGGCGGAGGCGATCGTCGCGCGCGCCCTGCAACGGCTGGCGCAGCGTCCGCTCCTGCACGAGGGCGAACGATTGGCGGTGACCTTCAGCGCCGGCGTGGCGCCGTGGCGCGCCGGCGAAACGCAGGACGCGCTGGTCGAGCGCGCCGATCGCGCGATGTACGAGGCCAAGGCCGCCGGAAAGAACCGGGTGGCGGCGGCGCGCGACTGAAACGCGCCGCCTCCGGACTCAACCGAGCAGCGTTTCCAGCACCGCCATGCGGATGGCCACGCCGTTGCTGACCTGGCGCAGCACCAGCGACTGCGGGCCGTCGGCGACCTCGTCGGTGATTTCCACGCCGCGGTTGATCGGGCCCGGATGCAGCACCACCGCGTCCCTGGCCGCGCGGCCCAACCGGGCCTGGGTCAGGCCGTAGTCGCGGTGGTAGTCGTCGAGCGAGGCGACCAGGCCCTCCTCCATCCGCTCGCGTTGCAGGCGCAGCATCATCACCGCGTCCACGCCTTCGAGCATGGCGTCGAAATCATCCCCCACGGTACAGCCGGCCAGGGTGTCGTCGTCGGGCAGCAGCGACTGCGGGCCGCATACCCGGATCTCGCCGGTGCCCAGCGTGCGCAGCGCATGCAGGTCCGAACGCGCCACGCGCGAATGCTTGACGTCGCCGACGATCAGCACCTTCAACCGCGAGAAATCCGCGCCCTTGGCCTGGCGCAGGGTCAGCGCGTCCAGCAGGCCCTGGGTGGGATGGGCGCTGCGGCCATCGCCGGCGTTGACCAGGGTGGTGCCCTCGCCCGCCACTTCGGCCAGCGCGTCCACCGCGCCGTCCTCCGAATGCCGCACCACGAAACCGCGCACGCCCATGGCTTCCAGGTTGCGCAGGGTGTCGCGGGCGGTCTCGCCCTTGCGCGTGGAGGAGGCGGAGGCGTCGAAGTTCAGCACGTCCGCGCCCAGCCGCTGCGCCGCGATCTGGAACGAACTGCGCGTGCGGGTGGAAGGTTCGAAAAAGAGCGTGCACACCGTGGTGCCGTCCAGCAGGTTGCGGCGCTGGGTGCGGCCCAGCGCGGTGTCGCGGATCTGGCCGGCGCGATCCAGCAGGCGGCAAAGGGTTTCGCGGGGAAGACCATCGAGGGTCAGCAGGTGCCGCAGGCGTCCATCCGAATCGATTTGCTGGGTCATTGGCTCAGTTCTGGAATGCAAGGGTCGGGACCGGCATGCCGCGGCGACGCCGGGTTCCGGAGGGTGGGTGGATGGCGGGTTTGCCGGTCGCGGCGACGGAAGCCGGGGCCGGAAGCAATGAAAACGGAACGGGAGCGTGCCCGGTGATGGCCAGGAGGATCGCCGCCTCGCTCAAAGGGTCACCTGCGTGGCGTCCTGCGGCGCCGCCAGCCAGCGCTCGATGATCACCGCCGCGGCCACCGCGTCCAGCGCCGCCGCGTCGCGCTTGCGCTTGCGGCCTTCGGCGCGATCCAGCGCGAACCGCTGCGCGGCTTCGACCGAACTGGCGCGTTCGTCCACCAGCACCACCGGCAGCTTGTAGCGCGCATGCAGTTCGCGCGCGAACGCCTGCGCGCGCTTGCGGTTGGGCTGGTCGCCGCCTTCCAGGGTCATCGGATCGCCGACCACCAGGCCGTCCGGCCGCCATTCCGCATGCAGGCGATCCAGCGCCGGCCAGTCCGGTCCGTGCGCGTGCACGTCCACCACCGCCAAAGCGCGCGCGCCGCTGCCGAAGGCGCTGCCCACGGCCACGCCGATGCGTCGCGCACCGACGTCGAACCCCAACACCGTGCCATCCAACTTCATGGCCGACTCCGGGAACGCCGGCCGGACTCCGGCGGCGGGCAGGCTTGCCTTCCGGGAGCGGCGTGGCGGTTCCGGCGACAGGGTTTCATGCGTGCCCGCTGTAGTCTGTGAGCCTGGTCATGTCTACACCGATCAGGCCGCCAGCGGCCTGCCAGCGCCGTTCCAGCGGCATCCCGAACAGCACGCCCGCATCGGCCGGCGCGGTCAGCCAGGCGTTCTCGCCCAGTTCGAATTCCAGTTGTCCTGCGCCCCAGCCTGCGCAGCCCAGGGTGACGATGGCGTGTTCCGGCCCGTTGCCGGCGGCCATCGCCTCCAGGATGTCGCGCGAAGTGGTCAGGTACAGGCCATCGGCGACGGTCAGGGTGGAATCCCACGCCCGCGCATCATCGTGCAGCACGAATCCGCGCTCGGGATGGACCGGGCCGCCGTTGAGCACGATCTGCTCGCGCAGGCCCTCGTCCGGCGTGTCCAGTTGCATCTGCTGCAGGACTTCGCCCAGGGTGTACTCGGAGGGACGATTGACCATCACTCCCATCGCCCCCTCCCCGTCGTGCTGGCAGATCAGGGTCACGCTGCGGGCGAAATTGGGGTCATCCAACGCCGGCGAGGCGATCAGCAGCTGGTTGGCGAGGAAGGGTTCGGCGGACATGGGCGCCATTTTAGCCCGACCGCGCTACCCTGACCGCATGAGCGGATACTGCGACATCGCCCCGGGCCATCCGGTCCACGGCCCCTATCACGACCACGAATACGGCTTTCCCCAGCGGGAAGAGGCGGTCCTGTTCGAGCGCCTGCTGCTGGAAATCAACCAGGCCGGGCTCAGCTGGGAAACCATCCTGCGCAAGCGCGAGGGGTTCCGGCGCGCCTACCATGGCTTCGACGTGGATACCGTGGCCGCCTATGGAGATGCGGACCGGGCCCGGCTGCTGGCCGACCCGGGCATCATCCGCAACCGCCTGAAGGTGGACGCGGCGATCCACAACGCCGGGGTCATCCAGGCGCTGCGCGGATCCCATGGCGGCTTCGCCGCCTGGCTGGACACCCACCACCCGCTCGGCAAGCCCGAATGGATCAAGCTGTTCAAGCGGACCTTCCGCTTCACCGGCGGCGAGATCACCGGCGAGTTCCTGATGAGCCT
Source organism: Pseudoxanthomonas sp. PXM04 (assembly GCF_014851695.1). Taxonomy (NCBI): domain Bacteria; kingdom Pseudomonadati; phylum Pseudomonadota; class Gammaproteobacteria; order Lysobacterales; family Lysobacteraceae; genus Pseudoxanthomonas; species Pseudoxanthomonas sp. PXM04. The sequence goes on along the minus strand of NZ_JACVAG010000001.1, from coordinate 316,655 downwards.
GGGTTACCTGCGCGGCGCGCATCGCGATAGTTGCCCGGCCCATGCGCGCATCACCGCGTTGTCCCCGCCCTGGCAGACAGCGGGCTGATCCGGACGCCGGAAGCATGCGTCCGGTGCTCCGCTGAAAACTGGTAAGCGCTGCTTACCACCCTGGATTCAATCTTCCCCGCCCGCGTCCGATATCGGAAGGGCGCGTCGCGCATTGGTTGATGCAGCGGTTGCGGGCATACTCCGGCCATCATGGCCACTCGGGGGAGACAGGCATGAAGGGAGTCGTGTTCACCGAGTTCATGGAGATGATGGACAGCCGCTTCGGTCCCGAACTGACCGAACGCGTGCTGGAAGCCGCGCATCTGCCCAGCGGCGGCATCTACACCGCCGTCGGCACCTACGATCACACCGAACTGCTGGCCCTGGTCGAGCAACTCAGCCTTGCGGTCGGATTGCCCGCAACCACGCTCGTGCGCGAATTCGGCCACTACCTGTTCGGGCGTTTCGTGAAGAGCTATCCGCGCTTCTTCCAGGATGTGCACTCCGCGTTCGATTTCATCGAACAGGTGGACAACCACGTGCACGTCGAAGTGCTGAAACTCTATCCCGGCGCCGAGTTGCCAAGCTTCCGCAGCGAACGCCCCGACGATCGCCGGATGCTGTTCGACTACCGCTCCAGCCGCCCGCTGGCGGATCTGGCCGAAGGCCTGATCGCCGGATGCGTGGATCACTACGGCGAACGCGTGCGCATCGAACGCATGCCGCTGGCCGCCGACGGCGGCGGCACCGCGGTCCGCTTCCAGCTGACCCGGATGGACTGATCCCGGACGCCCCGCATGGACGAACTGCAACTGCTCAGACGGAGACTGGAGCGCGAAAAACAGGCACGTCGCGCGGCCGAGCTGTTCATCGAGGAAAAGAGCCTGGAGCTGTACATCGAGCAGCAGAAGCGCGAGCAGGCATTCCAGGCCCTGCAGGCGCAGACCGTCGCCACCAACACGCTCAACCGGCAACTGCAGGAAGAAATCAGCCGCCGCATCCAGGCCGAAACGCTGGAGAGCTTCCTCGAACGGATCGTGCAGGATCATCCGCTGCACAGCATCCTGGTCGAACTCACCCGCATGGTCGAGGCGCAGACGCCCGGCGGCCGCTGCTTCATCGCCGTGCACGCCGACGGCGAACTCTTCCACGCCGAGCGCGAATCCTCGGAAGGACGCGATCCAATCATCCAGGCGCCGCTGCACTGGCTGCCCGGCGGCGCCCACGAACAGCGCCACATCCAGTGGGTCGAGGACGTCCACCGGCATCCGGTCTGGCGCCGCCATTGCGACAGTGGCCTGCTCGACGGCCTGGGCAGCGCGTGGACGGTGCCGCTGACCACCGCGCATGGCGAACACATCGGCGAGTTCGCCCTGCATCCGCCGGACGGGCGCGCGCCCAGCGAATCGGAGCTGGAATGGATGATGATGATCAGCGGCCTGGCCGCGCTGGCGATCGGCCATCGGCAACTGGCCGACAACCTCAATCACCAGGCCCACCACGACGCCCTGACCGACCTGCCCAACCGCTTCCTGTTCCGCGACCGGCTGAACCAGGCCATCGCGCACGCGCGTCGCGAGGATCACCGGGTCGGCGTGCTGTTCCTGGATCTGGACGGCTTCAAGCACATCAACGACACCCTCGGCCACCAGCAGGGCGACAACGTGCTGATGGCGACCACCCGCCGCATCCGCCGCCTGCTGCGTGAAACCGATACCCTGGCGCGCATGGGTGGCGACGAGTTCACCCTCATCCTGCCGGGCATGAAGAGCGTCGCCGACGCCACCCGCATGGCGGAACGCTGCCTGGAATCGCTGCGCCGGCCCATCCCGATGGACGGGCACGAGCTGTATGTCACCGGCAGTATCGGTATTGCCCTGTTTCCCGATGACGCCCGCGATGCCGAACAATTGCAGCGCAACGCGGACGCGGCGATGTACCGCGCCAAGGCGCGCGGCAAGAACTGCTTCGAGTTCTTCACGCCCGCCCTGACCGCCGGCAGCCGCGAGTTGCTCGACCTGCGCGCGGATCTGCACCACGCGCTGGAAGAGGGCCAGTTGTCGCTGCATTACCAGCCCCAGTACCGCGCCGACGGCGTGCTGCTCGGCTTCGAAGCGCTGATGCGCTGGCACCATCCGCGCCATGGCGCCATCCCGCCCAGCCGCTTCATTCCCATCGCCGAGGAATCCGGGCTGATCCTGGCCATCGGCCAATGGGCGCTGGAACACGCCTGCCGGCAGATGGCGCAATGGCAGGCCAGCGGCGTCGCCCACCTGCTGATGGCGGTCAACCTGTCGGCGGTGCAGTTGCAGCAGGAGGACTGGACCCGCACCGTCGCCCGCATCCTGGACGCCACCGGCCTGCCGGCCGCATCGCTGGAACTGGAACTGACCGAGAGCCTGGTGATGCAGGACGTCCAGTCCACCGCCCGCCACCTGCGCGAACTCCGCGAACTGGGCGTACGCGTGGCCATCGACGACTTCGGCACCGGCTATTCGTCGTTGAACTACCTGCGCCAGCTGCTGGTGGACACGCTGAAGATCGATCGCTCCTTCATCAGCGAGATCGAGGCCTCCGCCGATACCGGACTGCACTATCCGATCATCCGCAGCATCATCGAACTCGGCCACAGCCTGGGCCTGTCCCTGATCGCCGAAGGCGTGGAAACCGAACACCAGGCCAGCATCCTGCGCGCGCTCGGCTGCGACGGCCTGCAAGGCCACCTGTTCGCCCCGCCGATGACCGCCAGCGACTGCGAAACCCTGCTCCGCCAGCTCCGCGCCCTTCCGTAGAGCGGTCCAACCGCGCACAGACCCCTAACATCCCAGCGCGCGTGATTTCCCTTCCCCCGCTTGCGGAGGAAGGTGCCGAAGGCGGATGGGGGCAAATCCTTCCGCACATGGCGACCCCACATCAGGCGCCGCACCCCGACGTTCCCTTATGCGGGCAGATGACGCCTAAAGCGCCCTCTTCCGGCGCTTCGCGCCACCTTCTCCCGCAAGCGGGAGAAGAGTTTCACCCTGCACGGCCAGCAGCCCCGCCACGCAGTCCACATCGAACACCAACAACTCCCTTCCCCCGCAACGCGGGGGAAGGTGCCGAAGGCGGATGGGGGCAAATCCGTCCGCACATGGCGCCCCACATCAGGCGCCGCACCCCGACGTTCCCTTATGCGGGCAGATGACGCCTAAAGCGCCCTCTTCCGGCGCTTCGCGCCACCTTCTCCCGCAAGCGGGAGAAGAGTTTCACCCTGCACGGCCAGCAGCCCCGCCACGCAGTCCACATCGAACACCAACAACTCCCTTCCCCCGCAACGCGGGGGAAGGTGCCGAAGGCGGATGGGGGCAACACCGATAGCGCACAAAGCACCTCTTCCCGCGCCGCGCGCCACCTTCTCCCACACCCTACACGGCAGGCAACACCGCCACGCAATCAGCATCCAGCTTCAAATCCGCCAGCGCATCCGCTCGGGTCTGCCCACGATTGAGCAAGGCAATCGGCTTGCCCGCCTCATGCGCGATGCGGGCGAAACGGAAGCCCGAATAGACCATCAGCGAAGACCCCACCACCAGCAATGCCTCCGATGCGTCCAGCGCCGCCAACGCCCGCTCATAACGCTCACGCGGCACGTTCTCGCCGAAGAACACCACGTCCGGCTTCAGCATGCCGCCGCAGACATCACACGGCGGCACCCGGAACCGGCTGAAATCCAGCCCCTCCAGATCCGCATCGCCATCCGGCGCGGTCGCCGCCTCCAGTCCATGCCAACCAGGATTCGCAGCGTGCAGGCGTTCCTGCAACGCCGCCCGCGCAGACAACGCCCGGCATTGCAGGCACACCACCTGATCGATGCGCCCATGCAGATCGATCACATCGCGGCTACGCGCACGCTCGTGCAGGCCATCGACGTTCTGGGTCAGCAACTGCGACAACCGCCCGCCCTGCCACGCCGCCAGCGTCCAGTGCGCCGCATTCGGTTGCGACTGCGCCATCCGCGGCCAGCCCACGAAACTGCGCGCCCAGTAGCGCGCATTGGTCAACGGATCCCCGGTGAACGCCTGATACGTCACCGGCGGCGTGCGCTTCCACTGGCCGTCGGCGTCGCGATAGTCGGGAATCCCGGAGGCCGTGCTGCAACCGGCTCCGGTCAATACGAACACACGGTCGAACGGAAGCAACCATTCGCGCAGGCGTTCGGCGGCATCGGTGTGCGGAGCGGTCAGGGCGATCGACATGCCGTCATCATACGGCGGGCCAGGCACGGGAGCTGTCTTTGAACCGCGCGCCGCCCCGCCGTCATGAATCTCCGGCCCCGGTAATCATTGAGAAAGGTACTGCGCCCTGCTTCCGCTAAGCCGCTGGCACAAGGGTCGACAAAAAATAAATCAGCAAACCCAGCAACAAGATCGCCCAGCAGGCGCCACCGACGACGATCCCCAGCCAGTTCCAGGCATTGAAGCCGTCTTCGTCCCGATACACCGTGGCGTCGATGAACTGGTTGTAGCGACGTGCCCTCGCGTTCATCGGCAACAGCGGCAGCACCGATAGCGGAGACAGCAACCACAGCGGGCCGGGCAACAGCACGGAGAGCGCCAGCACGACATAGGCGATGGCCAGCAGTCCCGCCGGAGCCCTTTTTTCCCGCGTGCCATCGGCGGCGATTCGGTTGATCGCACGGAAACAGGCGTAGGCATAGAAGAGGGCGAAGATCGAGCGCCAGGCAGGATTGAATTGCCTGCGATCATGCTGCCTGACCGCGCGCCAGGCGCGGTAGAACCACCAGACGGCGTACCAGCCCAGGGTAAACACCATCATCACCACCAGCTTCAAGGTGGGTGGTGCGAGGAAAAATGGCTTGGCGCGCGTGGCCGGCCGCTCTTCGATGGCCCCATCGGGTGCCCGATAGGGGCTGCTGTCCAGACCGGTATCCATCCCGTCAGATCATGCGCCTCAGCGCACTTCCGCCACTTCCACCCCATCCAGCCCCTGCGCCAGGGTGCGGGCGTCGCCGCCCTGGGAGAGTTTGATGCGCAGGCGGACTTCGTTCTGGGAGTCCGCGTAGCGCAGGGCGTCCTCGTAGGAGATTTCGCCGGCCTGGTACAGCTCGAACAGGCTCTGGTCGAAGGTCTTCATGCCGAGGTTGGTGGATTCCTTCATCAGTTCCTTCAGCTTGTGGATCTCGCCGTCGCGGATGTAGTCCTGGACCAGCGGGGTGCCGAGCAGGATTTCCATCGCCACGCGGCGGCCCTTGCCGTCCGGCGTGGGAATCAGCTGCTGCGCGACCACGCCCTTGAGATTGAGCGAGAGGTCCATCAGCAGCTGGGTGCGGCGGTCTTCCGGGAAGAAGTTGATGATGCGGTCCATCGCCTGGTTGGCGTTGTTGGCATGCAGGGTGCACAGCACCAGGTGGCCGGTTTCGGCGAAGGCGATGGCGTGGTCCATGCCCTCGCGGGTACGCACCTCGCCGATCATGATCACGTCCGGCGCCTGGCGCAGGGTGTTCTTCAGCGCGGCGTCCCAGCTGTCGGTGTCGATGCCGACCTCGCGCTGGGTGATGATGCAACCCTCGTGCTTGTGCACGAATTCGATCGGGTCCTCGATGGTGATGATGTGGCCGGTCGAGTTCTGGTTGCGGTAGCCGATCATCGCCGCCAGCGAGGTCGATTTGCCGGTGCCGGTGGCGCCGACGAAGATGATGATGCCGCGCTTGGTCATCGCCAGCGTCTTGATCACCGGCGGCAGGTTCAACTCCTCCACCGTCGGGATGCGGGTCTCGATGCGGCGCAGGACCATGCCGACCTGGTTGCGCTGGTAGAAACAGCTCACGCGGAAACGGCCCACGCCAGCCACGCCGATGGCGAAGTTGCACTCGTGGGTCTTTTCGAATTCCTCGCGCTGGGCCGGCGTCATCACGTTCAGCACCAGGTCGCGCGACTGCTGCGGCGTCAGCGGCGTCTGGGTGATCGGCGAAATCTTGCCGTGGACCTTGATCGACGGCGGCATGCCGGCGGTGATGAACAGGTCCGACGCCTTCTGGTGCGCCATCAGCTTGAGGAAGGAGGTGAAGTCGATGCTGCTCATGGGTGGCTCCCTGTGGGAGCCGGGATTGGGGATTGGAGATTGGGGATTCGCATCCCGTCTCGACTCTTGAATCCCGGCTTTTGCGAATCTCTAATCCCGAATCTCGAATCCCGACGCTTACTCGAACAACCGCTTGTCCTTCGCGTATTCCTTCGCCTGCTGGCGGGTGACCAGGCTGCGCTTGACCAGGTCCTGCAAGTGCTGGTCGAGGGTCATCATGCCGTACTGCTGGCCGGTCTGGATGGACGAATACATCTGCGCCACCTTGTCCTCGCGGATCAGGTTGCGGATGGCGGGGGTGCCGACCATGATTTCCCAGGCCGCGGTACGTCCGCCGCCGACCTTCTTCAGCAGCGCCTGGCTGATCACCGCGCGCAGCGATTCGGACAGCATCGAGCGGACCATCGGCTTCTCGCCGGCCGGGAACACGTCGATGATGCGGTCGACGGTCTTGGCCGCCGAACTGGTATGCAGGGTCGCGAACACCAGGTGGCCGGTCTCGGCGGCGGTCAGCGCCAGCCGGATGGTTTCCAGGTCACGCAATTCGCCCACCAGGATGTAATCCGGGTCCTCGCGCAGCGCCGAGCGCAGCGCCTCGTTGAAACCGTGGGTGTCGCGGTGCACTTCGCGCTGGTTGATCAGGCACTTCTGCGAGGTGTGCACGAACTCGATGGGGTCTTCCACCGTCAGGATGTGCGCGTACTCGTTCTTGTTGATGTGGTCGATCATCGCCGCCAGCGTGGTCGACTTGCCCGAACCGGTCGGGCCGGTCACCAGGATCAGGCCCTGCGGCTGGGCGATCAGGTCGCGGAACAGCGGCGGGCAGCCCAGGTCTTCCAGGGTCAGCACGTCGGAGGGAATGGTACGGAACACGGCGCCGGCGCCGCGGTTCTGGTTGAACGCGTTGACGCGGAAGCGGGCCAGGCTGGGAATCTCGAACGAGAAGTCCACTTCCAGGAATTCTTCGTAATCGCGCCGCTGCTTGTCCGACATGATGTCGTAGACCAGCGCGTGGACCTGCTTGTGGTCCAGGGCCGGGATGTTGATGCGGCGGACGTCGCCGTCGACGCGGATCATCGGCGGCAGGCCTGCCGACAGATGCAGGTCCGATGCCTTGTTCTTGACCGAAAACGCCAACAGCTCGGCGATATCCATAGGTTTGCCTTCCCCCGAAATAGTGCTGCAAAACTGGAACGATGCTGCCCCTGAAGGCAGTATAGCGCTCCCCAATGACCTTCCAACCGCCCCCGGATGATGCTCGCCGACACCCTTCGCGACACCCTGCAACGTATTGAAAACGCTGCGGATGCCGCCCATCGGCCAGCCCCCCGCCTGCTGGCCGTGTCCAAGACCCAGCCGGGCGCGGCGGTGGCCGCGCTGGCCGCCGCCGGACAGCGGTCGTTTGGTGAGAATTATGTGCAGGAAGCGGCCGCCAAGGTCCGTGATCTGGTCGAGCTTTCGCTGGATTGGCACCTGATCGGGCACCTGCAATCCAACAAGGCCGAGCTCGCCGCGCAGTTGTTCGACTGGGTGGAAACGGTGGACCGGCCCAAGCTGGTGGCCGCGCTCGCCCGCCATCGCCCGGCCAACCGACCGCCCTTGAACGTGCTCATCCAGGTCAACATCGACGACGAAGCCAGCAAGCACGGCTGTGCGCCCGCCGAGCTGCCCGCGCTCGCCGCCGCCATTGCCGCCGAACCCCGGCTGGCCCTGCGCGGACTGATGTGCATCCCCATTCCGCATGCGGATCCGGAGCTGCGCCGTCCGGCGTTCGTGCGCATGAAGGCGCTGTACGACGCGCTGGCGACGGCGCATCCCGGCGTGGACACGCTGTCGATGGGCATGAGCGACGACTACCCGATCGCCATCGCCGAAGGCGCCACCCAGATCCGCATCGGCACCGCGCTGTTCGGGCGCCGGCCGGATTGATGCTTTAAGCCGGATACACAGTCTCTAGAACTCCCCGAGGTCATGCCCCTCCCCCGCCTGCGGTGGCGGGCATTGCATGGGCAGTGGGACTGGGGACGATGTTCGCGTGGCATCTGCATCGCGTGCGGAAGCACCGGCGGTTGTCCATCCTGTTGTCCGACGCGGCGATTCTGGCGGTGGTGCTGTTTTTCGTTGGCGTCATGCTCGGCGCGACCTTGGGCCAGGGCGGGCGTTGCAGCCTGTTCTAGCGGCGGCCCTTGCCGGCGCGGAGGCTGCGCTAGAATCACCGCGGTTCTCCAACGGATCGCATCCATGCCATCGCCCGCCTCGTCTTCGTCCACTCCGCTCGCTTTCATCGGTGGCGGCAACATGGCGCGCAGCCTGATTGGCGGGCTGATTGCGCGCGGGCATGCGCCGGAGGCCATTCACGTGGCCGAGCCGGTGGAGGCGCTGCGCGACGCGCTGGCGCGGGACTTCGGCGTGCGGGTGCACGCGAGCGCCACCGATGCGGCCGCTGATGCCGATATCTGGCTGCTGGCGGTCAAGCCGCAGGTGATGCGCACGGTCTGCGGCGATCTGTCCGCATTGGCGCGGGCGCGGCGACCGCTGGCGATTTCGATTGCCGCCGGCATCACTGCCGCGCAACTGGAGCGGTGGCTGGGCGGCGATGTGGCGGTGGTACGGGCGATGCCCAATACGCCAGCGCTGCTGGGCGCCGGTATCACCGGGCTGTATGCGAACGATCGCGCCGACGCCGCGCAGCGCGACGCCGCGGCGGCCTTGCTGGCGGCGGTGGGTCCGACGGTGGCGATTGGCGAGGAACCGTTGATGGACGCGGTCACCGCGGTGTCCGGCAGCGGGCCGGCCTATGTGTTCCTGCTGGCCGAAGCGATGCAGGCGGCCGGCGAAGCCGAGGGCCTGTCCCCGGACGCGGCGCGCGAGCTGGCCACGCAGACCCTGCTGGGCGCGGCGCGCATGCTGGTCGAATCCGGCGAGCCGGCCGGCGTGCTGCGCGCGCGGGTGACCTCGCCCAACGGCACCACCCAGGCGGCCATCGAGACCTTCCAGGCCGGCGGCTTTGAAGCGCTGGTCGCAAAAGCCATCCACGCCGCCACCGAACGCGGACGCGAACTGTCCGCCGCCAACGACTGACACCGACGACTGCCATGAAGACCATCAAGACCGCCTGGATTGCCTGCACCCTGTCCCTCGCCCTGGCCGCGTGTTCGGCCGGCGAGGCGCCACGCGCCGCCGAGTTCGTGCAGCCGGTGCAGGCGCAGCAGGATTTCGGCTCGCTGCGCGTGCATTTCAACGCGCTGCCGACGCTGTCGCTGAGCGAGGCGGTGGCGCGCGAGTACCAGGTGCAGCGCGAGGCCGGCACCGCGCTGGTGGTGATTGCCCTGCGCCGGGTGGCCGGCGGCGAGGAAAGCGTCACCGAGGGCGAGGTCGAGGGCGAAGCGCGCGACCTGTCCGGCAAGCGGCAGGCGCTGGCGTTCCGCGCGGTGCGCACCGGTGATTACGTTGACCACATCGGCACGCTCAAGGTCGGTCCGCGCGACACCTATCGTTTCGATCTGACCGTGCGCGCCGACGGCCGCAGCGAGAAGCTGCAGTTCCAGCGCAATTTCTGAGCGGCGTACGCGCCTTCCCGGGCGCGCGATGCGGGTATCGTCGCCATCGTGGGTGCGCATGAACGCGCCGGTTGACCTCAACCGCGCTTGAGGGCGCAAGCTCCGCGACTCCCCCGCTCCGCTTCTCCTTCCATGGAATCGTCGTCCCTGTCTTCCTCCGCCGGCCCCGATATCGCGGCCGATCCGGCTCCGGCCATCACCACAACCGCCGAGGACGGCCTGCTGTCGCCGCGCCGTCGCGCGATGACCCTGGGCATGGTGGCGCTGGTGTCGCTGGGCGCATTCGAGGCGCTCGCCGTCGCGACCGCGATGCCGACCGTGGCGCGGGCGCTGGACGGCCTGTCGTTGTACGCGCTGGCGTTCGCCGGCACCTTGGCCGCGAGTGTGGTCGGCATGGTGCACGCCGGCCGCGCCAGTGATCGGCACGGTCCCGCGCGCGTGGTCTGGTGGGGCGTGGCGTGGTTCGTCGCCGGACTGATCGTGGCGGGACTGGCGCCGAACATGCCGGTGCTGCTGCTGGGGCGCGTTGTACAGGGCTTTGGCGGCGGCGCGATGTCGGTGGCGCTGTACGTGGTGGTGGCGCGCGCGTATCCGGAGGCGCTGCGCCCGCGCGTGTTTGCCGCGTTCTCGGCGGCATGGGTGGTGCCTTCGCTGATCGGCCCGAGCGTCAGTGGATTGATCGTGGAGCATGTGGGCTGGCGCTGGGTGTTCCTGGCGGTGCCGCTGCTGGCGATTCCGGCGGCCTGGGCATTGCGACCCGGCCTGAAGGCGTTGCCACCGACGATCGCCGAAACCACCGGCGGGCGATCGCTGCTGCCGTGGGCCGGGCTTGCGGCGGCGGCGGCCTGCCTGTTGCATCTGGCCGGACAGCGGCACGACGCGCGCGGCGCGCTGCTGCTGGCGGTGGCGCTGACGGGTTTGATCTGGGCGACGCGCAAGCTGTTGCCGGACGGCAGCCTCAGCCTGCGGCGCGGGTTGCCGAGCGTGATCGCGCTGCGCGGATTGGCAAGCGCGACCTTCTTTGGCGCCGAGGTGTTCATTCCGCTGATGCTGGCGCAGCAGTTCAAGTTGTCGCCGCTGTGGGCGGGTGTGGCGCTGAGTGTCGGCGCGCTGGGCTGGTCGATGGGTTCCTGGTACCAGGGCAACACGCGGCGTGCGTGGTCGCGCGCGACGCTGCTGCGGATTGGCCTGACGATGATGGCGATCGGCATCCTGCCGTTGCCGCTGGCGGTGTTCCTGCCAGGTGGATTGGGGCTGGCGCTGGTGGGCTGGGCGATCACCGGCATCGGCATGGGCCTGACCTACCCCAGCCTGTCGGTGCTGACGCTCTCGCTGTCGCCGCCGCAGGCGCAGGGGCGCAACAGTTCCGCCTTGCAGTTGATGGACGCGCTGGCGATCGCGACGGTGCTGGCACTGGCCGGATCGCTGGTGGCGGCGCTGCTGGATCGCGCGCCGACGCTGGCGTTCGGACTGAGTTTCGGGATGACCGTCGCCTTGGCGATCCTCGGTGCGCTGCTGGCCGGGCGCGTGCGTCCGGCCGATTGAAGCGTGCCGATTCGCCCGCTACTCAGGCGTGGCGCGCGGCCCAGGCCTGCACGATATCGGCGATCGCGCGCACGCCGTCGGTGAGCGCGGCCGGGCCGGGCTGGAGGATCAGCGGTGATTTGATCTCGTGCAGTTCGCCGTGGCGCACCGCCGGGATCGTGTCCCAGCCGGGCCGCGCGGCGACCCGCTCGGGGCGGAATTTCTTGCCGCACCACGATCCCAGGATGATGTCGGGCGCGCGCCGCACCACTTCGTCACCATTGGCGAGGATGCGCTGCTTCGCCAGCGGTTCAATCGACAGTTCCGGAAACACGTCGTCGCCACCGGCGATGCGCACGATTTCGGCGACCCAGCGGATGCCGGTGATGATCGGCTCGTCCCATTCCTCGAAGTACACGCGCGGGCGGCGCGGCAGTGCGGCGGCGGCCTGTTCGATGGTGCGCAGGCCATCCTCGATGCCGCGCGCGTAGGCGTCGGCCTTGTCGCTCGCGCCGACCAGCGCGCCCAGCCGGCGGATGTAGTCGAGGATGCCGTCCACGCTGCGGTGGTTGGCGATCCACACTTCCACGCCCTGCTTGATCAGCTCGGCGGCGATCTCGGACTGGATGTCGGAGAAACCGATGGCCAGATCCGGCTTGAGCGCCATGATCTCGCCGATCTTGGCGCTGGTGAACGCGCTGACCTTGGGTTTCTCGCGGCGCGCCTGCGGCGGCCGCACGGTGAAGCCGCTGATGCCGACGATGCGGTGCTGCTCGCCGAGCGCGTACAGCGTTTCGGTGGGTTCCTCGGTCAGGCAGACGATGCGTTGCGGGCCCATGCGTCAGTCGTCCAGGCGCTTGCGGAAATACACCACGCGCTCGGTTTCCTCGAAGCCGCAGGCGGCGTGCGCGGCCTGGCTGTCGCGGTTGTCGAGCAGCGCGTCGGATGCCAGTTCGCTGCATCCCTGTTCGCGCGTCCACGCTTCCACCGCCCGCACCAGCGCGCGGCCGATGCCACGGCCGCGCCAGGCCGGATCCACGTACCAGCCCTCCAGGAAGCCGACCGGCGAGGCCTCGGTGCCGTTGACGTAGTCATGCCGCAGGCTGGCCTCGGCGAAGGCGATGACCTGCCCGTCCGCATGGGTGGCCAGGAAACCGGCCGCGTCACCGGCGAGGAAATCCAGGATGTCGGCGGCCTGCTGGCCGGGCTCGTCCATCGGCCACAGATCCTGGCGCAGGCGCGCCCAGCCGGCGGTGTCGCGCGGTTGCGCCTGGCGGATGCTCCAGCCATCGCTCACGGGAACAGCATCCGCTTGGTCCACTGGCCGGCGGCGTCGCGCTCGTAGCGCCAGCGTTCGTGCAGGCGGAACTGCGCGCCGTACCAGAACTCGAACGCCTCCGGCACCACCCGGAAACCGCTCCAGCCGCTCGGGCGCGGCACGTCCTGGCCGGCGAAGCGCGCTTCGGTTTCGGCGATGCGCTGGTCGAAGGCGTCGGCCGAGGCCAGCGTTTCCGATTGATGGGAGGCCCAGGCACCGATCTGGCTCATGCGCGGGCGCGAGGCGAAGTAGGCGTCGGCCTCGGCCGCGTCGACCTGCTCCACCGCGCCTTCGATGCGCACCTGGATGCCGGCATCGCGCAGGCTGCGCCACAGGAACAGCAGCGCCGCGCGCGGATTGGTCTCCAGCTCGCGGCCCTTGTGGCTGTGCAGGTGGGTGTAGAACACGAAGCCGCGTTCGTCGAAGGCCTTCAGCAGCACGGTGCGCGCGGACGGGTGGCCGTCGGGGGTGGCGGTGGCCACGGTCATGGCATTGGCTTCCAGTTCGCGCGGGGAAGCCTGGGCTTCCTCGTAGAGTCCGGCGAACGTGGTCAGGGCTTCGGCGTACAGATCGGTCATTGCGCACCCGGCAGGTCGAGGGTGCCGCGCGGCGCGCGGCGGTCATGCGCTATTGTCGCGCGATGTCCGCATCCACGCATCCCGGCAACGGCGAGGGCTTCGCATCCGAATGGGTCGAGGCCGCGCTGGCGGCGGCGCTGTCGGTGCGCGCGGCGGTGCCGGTGCTGGCGATCAGCGGTTTGCAGGGTTCCGGCAAGTCCACGTTCGCGGCACAGATCGCCGCGCTGGCGCGGGCGCGCGGCCGGCATCCGGCGGTGCTGTCCATCGACGATGTCTACCTGACCCGCGCCGAACGCCAGCAACGGGCGCGCGCGGTCCATCCCCTGCTCGCCACCCGCGGTCCGCCCGGCACGCACGACGTGGGACTGGCCTGCGATCTGCTGGATGCACTGCGCGCGGGGCGGCCGGCGACGCTGCCGCGCTTCGACAAGTTGGCGGACGACCGTGCGCCCGAGTCGGCGTGGGAACGGCTGGAGGTGGCGGATCTGGTGATCTTCGAGGGCTGGTTCCTCGGCACGCCGGCCGAGCGGGACAACGCGCTGCGCGAGCCACTGAACGCGCTGGAGCGCGAGCAGGACGGCGATGGCCGCTGGCGGCAGTATTGCAACGACGCGCTGCGCCGCGACTATCCGGCGCTGTGGCGGCGATTCGATCGCCTGTGGTTCCTGCAACCGCCGGGCTTCGAGGTGGTCGCCGGCTGGCGCGCGCAGCAGGAGCGGGAGCTGGCGCGGGCGCGGCCGGACGCCGCGGCGATGGACGACGCCGGCGTGGCGAGGTTCGTGCAGTTCTTCGAGCGGGTCAGCCGGCAGGCGCTGCGCACGCTGCCGGATCTGGCCGATCGGACGCTGGCGCTGGATGAGCGCCGGCGGCCTCGGTGAGGCCTCCCCTCCTCCTTCCTTCCTCCTTGTGGGAGCGACGTAAGTCGCGATAGCCGCCGCGGGAAAGCCTCATCGCGACTGACACCCTGGGAAAGCCCCATCGCGACTTACGTCGCTCCCACAGGGAGGGTTGTTGTGGGGTTACGCCACCACGAAGCTGATGCGCAGGTTGACGCGCCATTCGGTGACGTTGCCGGCGTCGTCGGTCACCACCTTGATCTCGTTGACCCAGGCGCCCTTGATGCCCTTGACCGTCTCGGAGGTCTTCTTCAAGCCGACCTTCACCGCGTCTTCCATGCTGGTCTTGGAGGCGGCGTTGATTTCGATGATCTTGGCGACAGACATGGCGTTTCTTCCTTTTGCTGTGGCTGGGCGGGCATCCGCCGGGGTGTCCACCCTAGGCCAGTGCGTGTTAAGGGCCCGCCACGGGTGCTAGCATCCCCGGCGATGAATCCCGCCCCCAACCTCGTCCTGGTCGGCCCGATGGGCGCCGGCAAAACCTCAATCGGCAAGCGTGTGGCCGAGCGGTTCGGGCTGGTGTTCGTCGATGCCGACCAGGTCATCGTCGAGCGGGCGGGCGCCACCATCCCGGAAATCTTCGAGCATGCCGGCGAGGCCGGTTTCCGCGAGCGCGAGACCGAGGTGCTGCGCGATCTGCTGGCCGGCGAAGGCCGGTTGATCTCCACCGGCGGCGGCGCGGTGTTGTCGGCCGACAACCGCGCCCTGCTGGGCCGGCGCGGTTTCGTCGTCCACCTGGGCGTGAGCGTGCCGGCGCAGCTCAAGCGCCTGGCCCGCTGCACCAACCGCCCGCTGCTGCAACGCCCGGATCGCGAGCAGGTGCTGGAGGAAATGGCGCGCACCCGCACGCCGCTGTATGCCGAAGTCGCCGATCTCACCCTCGATACCGATCACCTGATGCCGCCCGAGGCCACCCTGCGCCTGTGCCACCTGCTGGCCACGCACTGGCGGCGGCAAGAGACCCCCGCATGAATCCGCTTTTCCGCACCGTCGCCGTCGGCGGCGACGCTCCCTACACGATCACCATCGGTCCCGGCCTGCTGGCCGATGGCGCGGCCCTGGCCCGCCATGTGCGCGGCCGCCACGTGCTGCTGGTCAGCGATTCGACGGTGGCGCCGCTGTATGCGGCGGCAGTACGCGAAGCGCTGCACGCCGCGCGCCCGGAACTGGGCATCGGCACTTTCATCCTGCCGGCCGGCGAAGCCTCCAAGACACTGGCGCATTTCGGCCACGCCATCGACGCGCTGGCCACCCTGGGCGCGACCCGCGACGCCTGCGTGTTCGCGCTGGGCGGCGGCGTGGTCGGCGATCTGGCCGGATTCGCCGCCGCCTGCTGGATGCGCGGCGTGGACTGCGTGCAGTTGCCGACCACTCTGCTGTCGATGGTGGATTCCTCGGTGGGCGGCAAGACCGCGGTGGACATTCCGCAGGGCAAGAACCTGGTCGGCGCATTCCATCCGCCGCGCGCGGTGTTCGCCGACACCGACGCGCTGCGCACGCTGCCGCCGCGCGAACTGCGCGCCGGCCTGGCCGAGGTGATCAAGTACGGCGCGATCCGCGACCCGCTGTTCTTCCAGTGGCTGGAGGCCGAACGCGACGCGCTGCTGGAAAGCGATCCGACCGTTCTGGCACAGGCGATCGCGCGCAGTTGCGAGCACAAGGCGGAAATCGTCGAACGGGATCCGCTGGAGCGCGGCGAGCGCGCGCTGCTTAACCTGGGCCACACTTTCGGCCACGCCATCGAGACCGAACAGGGGTACGGTAGCCCGGACAACGACAACCTCAACCACGGCGAAGCGGTGGCGGTGGGCATGGTGCTGGCGGCGCGGCTGTCGGCGATGCTGGGCCTTTCAGGCGATGCCGATACAGAACGGTTGATTGCGTTGCTGCATGCGTACGGCCTGCCGATCGCCATTCCGGCCGGACTGGCGCCGGAGGCTTTGCTGGCGCGGATGCGGTTGGACAAGAAGAACCAGGCCGGCCGCCTGCGGCTGGTGCTGTGGCGTGGCATCGGCCGCGCCGAGGTGGTGCCGGACGTGGACGAGGCGCAGGTGTTGCGGGTCCTCGGGGGAGGCTGAACTTCCCCATCCTTGTGGGGGGCGACGTCAGTCGCGATGGAGATCGCGAGAAAGCCCCATCGCGACTGACGTCGCTCCCACAAAGTGGAATCCTGTGCGCGCGAAACGGTTCCTTTCTTCTCCGCATGCGGGGAATCGAACGACCCACGGACTTGGCCTCCCTCCCCCGCCTGCGGGGGAGGGCTGGGGTGGGGGCGAACGTCCCGGTATTCCCGCGCCGCTGGAAGCGGCCCCCATCCCGACCTTCCCCCGCAGGCGGTGGAAGGGGCAAAAGCCTGGCGCTGCGGGTGCCCGTCGGTCGCGCCAAGGTGCTGCCGGATGTGGATGAGGCGCAAATGTTGAGGATGCTCGGGCGAGGTTGAATTCCTCCTCCCTTGTGGGAGCGACGTGAGTCGCGATGAAGATCACGGGAAAGCCTCATCGCGGCTGACGTCGCTCCTACAGGTTGCGTAGCGCGCACGTACACGAATTCCACCCCCTCCCCCGCCTGCGGGGGAGGGCTGGGGTGGGGGCGAACGTCCCGATGTTCCCGCGCCGCTGGAAGCGGCCCCCATCCCGACCTTCCCCCGCAAGCGGGGGAAGGGGCAAAAGCTGGGCGCTGCCGGTACCTGCGCGTTCGACGGCTACTCGCTGCCTTCGCGTTCAATCACCAGGATTCGCGCCACGCCGAGCGGTTCGGCCCGATGCTCGGTGCCGGTTTGCGCATGGAACATGTCGCCGGATTCCAGTACCGCCGAGTGTTCGACACCGTGCTCGCGCCAATGCATGCGCACGCGGCCGTCCATCACCGCGAACACCTCCTGGCCGTCGTTGACGTGCCAGCGGTATGGCTGGTCGGTCCAGTGCAGGCGAACGCTGGTGCCGTCCAGATGGGCGACGTCGAGTGCGCCCCAGGCACGATCGGCGGTGTAGTCGCGGCTGCGGATGAGGTTCATGGGGGCTCCGTGGAGGCAAGTAATATCGAGATCCGATCGCTTCCTTGTGGGAGCGACGTCAGTCGCGATGAAGATCGCGGGAAAGCCCCATCGCGACTGACGTCGCTCCCACAGGTTGAGGATCAGGCCACGGCTTCACGGGCGCGCAGGTTGGATTGCGGCACGTTGTCGATCGGCAGCGGTGCCTGCGCGTCGAGCGCGGCGATCCATTCGGCGGTGGAAGCCACGGCGGCGAAGTTGCTGTGGAAGACCACGCTGAAGACGCGGTGGATTTCCTCGGCGCTGGCCGAACCGGCCGCGTTGGCGTAGGGCAGCGCGCCGGTGGCGTCGTGCAGGAATTCCATCCGCAGGCCGCGATGCGCGCCTTCGTAGATTGTCGAGGCGTCGCAGTTGTGGGTCATGTAGCCGACCACGGCGAGCGTGTCGATGCCGCGCGTGGCCAGCCAGTCGGCCAGATCGGTGCCGGTGAACGCGCTGGCGAGCGATTTCTCGATGTAGTGATCGCGCGGGCGGCCGGCGACGTCCGGATGCAGTTCCCAGGTCGCGGTGCCGGGCGCGAACACCGGCGCGCCGGCCGAGGCGCTGTGCTGGACCACGATCACCGGGATGCCGCGCGCCTGGGCGGCGTCCATCGCCCGCAGCAGGTTGGGCAGGGATTCGCCGACCGGCGGGTGCTCGATGGGCAGGCCGCCGGTGAAGTACTCGTTCTGGACGTCGATGACGATGAGGGCGCGGCGGGGGGAGGTCATGGCAGTCGGTTCCGGTGGGGTGTGGCGGCATTCTGGGCAGCGGGCCGGAACGCCACGAGTGGCCCGAAGCGCATCTTTCGATAGAATCGGGCCATGCCCCTGCACCGCATTGCCGTGGTCGCCTTCGACCGCATCAGCCCCTTCCACCTGTCGGTGCCCTGCCTGGTGTTCGAGTCGCGGCCGGCGCCGGGCCTGCCCGACTTCGACCTGCGGGTCTGCGCGGTGGAGCCGGGTCCGCTGCGCACAGACGCCGGCTTCGCCCTGCAACCGGAGTACGGGCTGGAAGGGCTGGAAGGCGCCGATACCGTGGTCGTCCCGTCCTGGCGGGATCAGGACGAGCCGGCCCCCGAGGCTTTGTGCCAAGCCCTGCGCCGGGCCCATGCGGACGGCGCCCGGCTGGTGGGCCTGTGCCTGGGCACCTTCGTGCTGGCCGACGCCGGGCTGCTGGACGGGCGTCCGGCCACCACCCACTGGGCCGCGCTGGACACCTTCGCCCGCCGCTACCCGAAGGTGCGGCTGGAGCCGGACGTGCTGTACGTGGACGACGGCGAACTGCTGACCTCGGCCGGCACCGCCGCCGGCATCGATTGCTGCCTGCACCTGGTCCGTCGCCATCACGGCGCCGAGGTCGCCAACCGGATCGCCCGCCGGCTGGTGGTGGCGCCGCATCGCCAGGGCGGCCAGACCCAGTACATCGAGCAGCCGCTGCCGGCCGATCCAGGCGACGACCGCCTGCGCGCGGTGCTGGCCTGGGCGCTGGCGCACCTGGACAAGCGGCTGGGGGTGGACGAACTGGCCGACCGGGCGCTGATGAGCCGGCGCACCTTCACCCGCCGGTTCCGCCGGGCCACCGGCGCCAGCGTCGGCGACTGGCTGGCCCACCAGCGGCTGGCGCGGGCGCAGCGGCTGCTGGAAACCACCGACCGGCCGCTGGACCACATCGCCGCCGAGGCCGGTTTCGGCAGCGCCGTCTCCCTGCGCCAGCGGTTCGCCGCCGCCCTGGGCACCTCGCCCTCGGCCTACCGGCGCAGCTTCCGCGGCGGCTGAACGGCCGCCGCTTCGCTACAATCCGCCCTATGCGCGTCTTCCTCCAGCAACGCCCCGAGACGGGCGAAGCTCCCCGCTACGTCCAGCTGACCCTGCAACCGGACCTGTTCGGCGGCTGGGAGCTGCTGCGCGAAAGCGGACAGATCGGCGGGCGCGCGCAACTCAAGCGCGAGCAGTACCTGCTGCAGTCCGAGGCCGACGCGGCCTTCGAGAAAGCGCGCGACACCCACCTCAAGCGTGGCTACCAGATCACCTTCACGCAGGGAGCGCCACAGCCGTGAGCCTCTCCGCGGCGGCCGCCGTCCGCGCCGCCTGAAGGTCCGCATGCGTCGCCCGCGCCACGCCTCTTTTTCCACCCGGCGGAACCACTGCCGGATTCCCCCACAAGGAACATGATGTCCAGCTCCCTGAAGAATGATCGCCTGCTGCGCGCGCTCAAGCGCGAACCCGTCGACTGCACGCCCGTCTGGCTGATGCGCCAGGCCGGCCGCTACCTGCCGGAGTACCGCGCCACCCGCGCCGCCGCCGGCAGCTTCCTGGGCATGGCGAAAAATCCGGACATCGCCTGCGAGGTCACCCTGCAACCACTGCGCCGTTTCAAGCTGGACGCGGCGATCCTGTTCTCCGACATCCTGACCGTGCCCGACGCGATGGGCCTGGGCCTGTACTTCGTCGAAGGCGAAGGCCCGAAGTTCGAACGCACCGTGCGCACCGCCGCCGATGCGGAAAAGCTGGCCGTGCCCGACATGGAAACCGAACTGCGCTACGTGATGGACGCGGTGCGCCTGATCCGCCGCGAACTGGATGGCCAGGTGCCGCTGATCGGTTTCTCCGGCAGCCCGTGGACGCTGGCCTGCTACATGGTCGAAGGCGGCGGCAGCAAGGATTACGCGCGCATCAAGGCGATGGCGCTGAACGATCCGGCCACCCTGCACAGGCTGCTGTCGGTGAACACCGACGCGGTGATCGCCTACCTGTCGGCGCAGCGCGCGGCCGGCGCGCAGGCGCTGCAGGTGTTCGACACCTGGGGCGGCGTGCTGTCGCCGGCGATGTACCGCGAATTCTCGCTGCCTTACCTGACCCGCATCGCGCGTGAACTGGAACGCGGCGAGGGCGCGGATCGCACGCCGCTGATCCTGTTCGGCAAGGGCAACGCCGCGCACCTGGAAGCGCTGGCCGACAGCGGCGCCGAAGGCGTGGGCGTGGACTGGCTGATCGAACTGGCCGACGCGCGCCGCCGCACCGCCGGCAAGGTGGCGCTGCAGGGCAACCTGGACCCGGCCGTGCTGTACGGTTCGCCGGACGCGATCCGCGCGCAGGTGAAGGCGACCCTGGACAGCTACGCCGCGGGTGCGGACGGCAGCCGCGACGGCCACGTCTTCAACCTCGGCCACGGCATGTCGCCCGACATGAATCCCGAGCACGTTGCCGTGCTGGTGGATGCCGTGCACGAGTTCAGCGCCCGGTAGGCGCGACGTTTCCGGAGCCCGCAATGGACGGCCGCCCCCACGCGCTTTCCCTCGCCCTCGTCCTGATGACCACCGGCCTGGCCGCCTCCGCGGCGCTGGCCGACGAACGCGCACCGGTGACGATCGAAGTGCGCGGCGACGACTTCCCGATGCTGGTGCAGGACACCGGCCTGCCGCCGCCGCTGGACGACAACGGCCTGCCGCGCACACCCGGCTGCGAGGCCGTGCGCGCGCGCCGCGTGGACGAACTGCCCTATCCCTGGCGCGAGGCGGTGGATCGCATTCACCTGGATTGCCAGCCGATGGAAGCGCCCGAGGGCGAGACCGCGCTGATGGCGCTGACCGCGACCGCGTTCCTCAAGCCCGGCCGGGTCTGGCTGGCCGGCCACACGGTGAGCGAGATCCGGCGGATGGATTCCGAACTCTGGGGCGATCACCAGTACGTACTGGCCGAACCCTACGCGCAGGTCGCCGCCGATCTGCGCGCGCAGCTGGAAGCAGATTGCGTGAAGCGCCATACGCGCCAGGAACGCGAAGGCGCGCCCGAATGCACGATGGAAGAAAGCGAAGGCGCGCTGTACCTGCGCGTGGACGAAATCAGCGGCATCTGGATTCATGCGGATCCGGACGATGCATCGCGGACGATCTACGCGGAAGGGTGGGCTGATTAGGCGGGGATTGGGGATTGGGGATTGGGGATTGGGGAAGGCTAGGCTTTTGCCTCCCCCTTTGAAAAAGGGGGATTGAGGGGGATTTTGCTTTGGGCGCAAAAAGCAAATCCCCCGTCCCCCGCTTCGCGGGCGCCCGCCTCCTTTTTCAAAGGGGGCTAATCAGGCATTGACCCAAGGCCAGCGCAGATCAACGAAAGCAAACTCGCTTCGCCTCCCCCTTTGAAAAAAGGGGGATTGAGGGGGATTTGCTTTTGGCGCCCGCCCCCGGTTGGCCAGTCATGCGCCGTCCGCCCGCCCGTCACAGACACGCAGGATCGCATCGGCCAGCATGTCGCCGGTGACCGGCTTGCGCAGGAAGTCGTCGAAGCCGGCCGCGCGCGCCTGTGGTTCGGCCTCGGCGTCGGCGCGTGCGGTGATGGCGATCAACGGCGCGTTGAAGCCGCCCAGGCGCAATTGCCGCGCCAGTGCCAGCCCGTCCAGTCCCGGCAGATCGAGATCCAGCAGGGCGACGTCGAACGATTGCCCGGCGGTTTCGCCCAGCGCCGCCAGTCCGTGCGCGGCATGCACGACATGATGTCCGCGCGCGCGCAGCAGTCCGGCGATCACTTCGGCCACGGTGATGTCGTCTTCCACCAGCAGGATCCGCCGAGCCTGCGCCGACACCGCCGCCCGCGGCGTGCCGGCCGTCGCCGGCACGATGTGCGGAAGCGGCAGCTCCACGATGAAGCGGGTGCCCAGGCCCGGTCGGCTTTCGACCCGGATGCTGCCGCCCATCGCGACCGCCAGCTCCTGGCAGATCGCCAGGCCCAGTCCGCTGCCGCCGTAGCGCGAGGTGGTGCGCGCGCCATCGCCCTGCTCGAAACGCTGGAACAGGCGCGCCTGTTGTTCGGCATTGATGCCCGGCCCGGTGTCGCTGACTTCGAAGCGCACGCCCTGCGGGTGCAGCGGGAGCACGCGCAGGCCCACCCCGCCGCGCTCGGTGAACTTGATGGCGTTGCCCAGCAGGTTGAGCAGGATCTGCCGCATCCGCATCGGATCGACGATCACGTGCGAAGGCACGTCCTCGTCGCATTCGTCGGAGAACGACAGCCCGCGCTTCTCGGCCATCGGCGCGGTCATGTCGATGACCTCGCGGATCAACGCGCGCAAATCGACTTCCTGCGCATCCATGTCCAGCTTGCCGGCCTCGATGCGGGCCAGGTCCAGTGCGTCGTTGACCAGCCGCAGCAGGTGCGAACCGGCGCGCTGGATGGCGTTGGTGTAATGGCGCTGGGTGTCGGTCAGCGGCGTCGCCAGCAGCAGTTCGCTCATGCCCAGCACGCCGGTCATCGGCGTGCGCACTTCATGGCCGAGGGTGGCGAGGAAGCGGGTCTTGGCCAGTGAAGCCTGTTCGGCCACTTCGCGCTTGTGTTCGTTGAGCTGCCATTCGGTGCGACGACGCACCCGGCGCCGGTAGGCAGCGGCCAGCAGCGCCAGCAGCAAGGCGCCGGCCGCGGTCAGCAGGCTGATGCCCCAGACGCTGCGGTACCAGGGTGGCAGCACTTCGAACGAAAGCTGCTTTTCCTCCGAAGCGTTGCCCGCCGCGTCGAACGCCTGCAGGCGCAGGCGATAGTGGCCGGGACGCAGGTTCGAAAAAGAACGCTCGCCGCTGGCGCCCTGTTCGACCCAGCCCTGATCGAAGCCTTCCAGCCAGGAACGGTAACGATGCGCCAGCGGATCCTCGTAGCTGAGCAGGCGCAGGCTGACCTGCAGGTCGTGATCGTCCGGCAGCAGTTCGAAGCCGCCATTCATCGGCAACTGCACGGTGCGGTCGCGCTGGTTCACCTGCAATCCGGCCAGCAGCAGGTGCGGGGTGAGCGGCGGCGGATCCGGCAGCGCCGTGTCCAGCAGCATCACCGAACCATCGGCGGTGCTGCCGGCCAAAAGGCCGCCGCCCGCCATCAGCAGGCCGCGGTCGTTGAATTCCTGGCTCATCAGGCCATCGCGCACGCCGAAATTGCGCACCCGCACCGGCGCCTGATCATCGGGTGCCTCGATCCGGAACAGGCCACGGCGGGTCGCCAGCCACACCCGCTTTTCCGGATCGATGGTCATGCCGGTCGATTCCAGCGCCGGCAATCCCTGTCGGGGCGCGATCTGCCGCACCTGTACCCATCGGCCTTCCCGCTGCCGCCAGTGCTCCAGGCCGGAGAGCCGATGCAGCCACAATTCGTCGGGCGCGACGAAGGCGAAGGACAGCACCCGCTCCACGCCCGCGCCGATGACGGTGACGAACCGGTGCTGACCGGGATCCCAGCGCTCGATGCCGCGATTGCTCGCCGTCCACAACTGGCCGTCGGGGCCGGCGAGCATCGTTTCGATCTCGCTCGGCTCGCTGTCCTGTTCCGAGCGGGCCAGACTGTCGATGACCTGCCCGGTCGCGCCATCCCGGTGCTGCAGCGACCCCATCTGGGTCGCCAGCCACAGCGTGCCGTCGCCGGTCTGCACCAGCCAGTCCACCGACGTGCCGTCGGGCACCTGATCCGGGCCTTCGGCATTCGACCATTCGCGCTTCTCGCCGCTGCGCGGATCGATGCGGATGATGCCGTTGCGATGGCCGAGCCAGAGGCGTCCCTCGCGATCCTCCAGCACCGAGGTGAAGCGCAGTTCCTTCAACCGCTGCGCGTGCACGCCCAACGGCTCCACCTCGCCACTGGCCGTGTCCAGTCGCTCGACCCCGCCGATGCTGCTGACCAGCCACACGCCGGTACCGGTGGCCGAGGTGGCCAGGCCGCGATACAGCCCGCCTCCCAGGCCCTGCGTGGGCGTGAACGACGCAATCCGCCGCCAGTCCGAGCGCAGGTAGGCGACGCCACGCGTCGGCACCGGCACCCAGAGGCCACCATCGGGCTGCATCAACAGCGTCTGCAACACGCGGCCGACACCCACGCCCTGGCTGTCCTGCGCGATCGGCGCGGGCGCGCGATCGCCGTCGGTATGCCAGAGCCCGCCCTGGCTGGCCAGCCAGTATTCGCCGTGCCCATCGGCGGCCATCGCCATCACCGCGTTGGGTCGTTCGAACATCGGCGACCATGGCGGCGTGCTCCAACCGCCCTGGCGACGCCAGCGATACATGCCGGACGATGTGCCCGCCCAGATCGAATCGCCGTCGACGGTGACCGAATAGATGATCAGCGACTCCCCGCCGGGCAGGGCTTCGCGCAGCATGCGCTTGCCGTCGTACCGGACCAGGCCGCTCATGGTGCCGATCCACAACTGGCCGGTCGGATCGAAGGCCAGCGACAGCACGTTGTCGGACGGCAGGCTGGAGGGATCGCCTTCCACCGCGTTGAAGCGCTGGACGCGACCGTCGGTGCCGATCCGATGCAGGCCGCCGCCGAAGGTGCCGAACCAGACCTCGCCACCGTGGCTGGCGATGGCGAATGCATCGTCGCTGCCCATCTGCGGATACTGGGCCCTGCGGAAATGGCGGAATCCGCGGCGCTCGGGTCCCATCATGCTGAGGCCGCCGTTCTCGGTGGCGACCCAGACCCGGTCGAGGCCATCCACGTGCAGCGCCTGGACGACGTTGCCGGGCAGCGAGGCCGGATCATCCGGATCATGCCGCCACACCTTGAAGTTCACGCCGTCATAGCGGGCCACGCCATCCCAGGTGGCCAGCCACAGGTAGCCGGCGCGGTCGCGGGCCATGGCGGGGATGGTGGTGGACGGCAATCCGTCGGCCACCGTCATCATCCGGAAACGCGGAATCTCCGGCACGCCCGCCTGCACTGTCGCGCAGGCCAGCCATGCCGCCAACATCCAGATCCGCCATCCCATGCCGTCGTGTCCTGTTCTGCCGTGGTTCCCCGGCCCGAATCGTCGCAACGGACCGTTGCAGGCGCAAGCGGGGTATCTTCAGCCGGGCCCGCCTAGAATCCCGGTCATGACTCCAACGCGCCCATATCGCCGTGCCCGGACCAGCGCCCTGCTCGCGCTGCTCGCCTGCGCATGCCCTGCCTGGGCGGCGGGTCCGGTGGCGTACGCGCTGGATCCGGTCCACACGCGGGTCATGCTCGCGGTGGAGCATGCCGGCTTCTCCAAGGCCATCGGCACGATCTCCGGCAGCACGGGCACGCTGGTGTTCGATCCCGAGGACTGGAGCACCGCGCGGCTCGATGTCACGGTACCGCTGGCACGCACGGATTTCGGCGACGAGAAGTGGAACCGGGCGGTGCTGGCCGGCAACCTGCTGGATGCCGAGCGATTCCCCGAAGCGCGTTTCGTTTCCAACCGGATTGAACCCACTGGACCGGATCGCGCCTCGGTCTGCGGCACCCTGTCCCTGCATGGCACCGATCGCGCGCTGTGCCTGGACGTCAAACTCAATGCGCTCAAGCGCCATCCGCTGCCGCCGTTCCGGCGCACGGCCGGCTTTTCCGCCACCACCACGCTGCAACGCTCGGATTTCGGCATCACCGCATGGAAGTCGGTGATTGGCGATTCCGTCGAACTCCGCATCGAGGCCGAAGCCACACGGACGGGCAAGGTCGACGATAGCGAAGAAGCGGCCGCCGACGCGGCCACCATCCCAGCCACCCCTCGGGAGCCCACCCTCAATGACCCTGAAGAACACCCCTGAACGCTGGGGCGTCGTCAGCCAGACGCTGCACTGGCTGATCGTCGTCCTGCTGCTGGTCATCGCCTACATCGGCCTGACCATGGGCGAGCTGCCCAACGGACCGCGCAAGATCAACATCTATGCGCTGCACAAGTCGATCGGCCTGACCATCCTGGCGCTGGTGACGCTGCGCCTTGTCTGGCGCGTGTACGCCGGCGCGCCGCTGGCGATCCCCGGCACGCCCGGCTGGCAGCAGCGCATCGCCTCGCTCACCCACGTGGCGCTGTACGGGCTGATGTTCGCCATGCCGTTGTCGGGCTGGGTGCTGAACTCCTCGGCGGGCTATCCGCTGCAATGGTTCAAGCTGGTCAACCTGCCGGCCATCACCGCCCGCAATCCGGAGCTGCACGAGCTGGCCGAAACCCTGCACGAATCGATGTTCTGGGTGCTGGTCGTCGTGGTGCTGCTGCATGCGGGCGCCGCGTTCTACCACCACCTGTTCCAGAACGACGACACCCTGCGGCGGATGCTGCCGGGCCGCCGCCGGCAGGCCACTGCTTCCCCCACCGTGTCCACCACCGAGGATATCGCGCCATGATCCGCTTCCCCCACCCCCGCCTGTTTGCCGCCAGTCTCCTGCTGGCCGCCATCGCGCCCGCGTTCGCCGCCGACTACGTGCAGGCGCCGGGCTCCACGCTGGTGTTCGCCAGCAACTACCAGGGCGAAACCTTCACCGGCAAGTTCGGCGGCTTCAACACCACCCTGAGTTTCGATCCGGCCAACCTGGCCACCTCGAAGCTGGACGTGACCATCCAGCTCGCCGGCACTAATACCGGCAACGACGATCGCGACAGCACGCTGCAGACCGGCGATTTCTTCAACGTTGCCAAGTTCGCCCAGGCCCGCTACACCGCGACCAAATTCCGCGCGCTGGGCGGCAACCAGTACGCCGCCGACGGCAGCCTGAGCCTGCGCGGCGTCAGCAAGCCGGTCACCCTGACCTTCACCTGGACCCCGGGCGCGCAGCCGGTGCTGACCGGCAAGGCCACGGTCAAGCGCCTGGACTTCGGCGTCGGCGGCGGCGAATGGGCCGATACCAAGACCATTCCGAACGATGTCGCCATCAGCACCAAGGTGGTGCTGAAGCCGGCGAAGTAAGCTGCTCCCATGCGGCGCGTCATCCTGCGCGCCGCGCTGGTGGTCGCGTTGCTCTGCTTCGCGACCCTCCTGGCGGCCTGGTTCGTGGGTGGCGAGCTGTTGGCCCCGCGCCTGGCCGCCATGGGTGACGCGCCCGCTGATCTGCCCATTGAAGCGGTAACCATTCCGGTCCCCGACGCGCCGCCGCTGCGTGGATGGTGGGTGACCGGAACCACGGCGCGGCCCGCCGTACTCCTGCTGCATGGCATCCGCGCGGATCGGCGCGCGATGCTGGGACGCGCCCGTCTGCTGCATCGTCATGGCTATTCGGTCCTGCTGGTCGATTTGCAGGCACATGGCGAGAGCCAGGGCGATGCGATCACGCTGGGCGCACGCGAGTCTCGCGGTGTTGTCGCCGCGCGGGACTGGATGAGGCAACGTGTTCCCGGCAGTCGCCTGGCCGCCATCGGCGTATCCCTTGGAGGCGCCTCGATATTGCTGGCGCCGCAACCCGGCGGATTCGATGCGGTGGTGCTGGAAGCGGTCTATTCGAACGCGCGCCAGGCCGTCCGCAACCGCATCGCCATGCGCCTCGGCGATGGCATGGCGGAATTGCTGGCGCCGCTGCTGACCCTGCAGACGCAATGGCGGATCGGCGTGTCCGTCGATGAACTGTCGCCGCTGGACCGGATCGGGAAGCTGGATGCGCCCGTGCTGGTCGTGGCCGGTGGCCGCGACCGGCATGCCCTGCCCGCTGAGTCGCGCGCCCTGTTCGAACGCGCCAAGAATGCCAAGGCATTCTGGTTGCTGCCGAATGCCGCGCACGTGGATTTCCTCGCGCACGCCCCCGATGAGTACGAGAAGCGGGTGGTCGGCTTTCTCGAACACCAGTTGTCCGGTCCGTCCTCGCAGCAGACCGCGCGCCACGCTTCACCGGCTTCGATGCCCGACTCCGCATCCCGCCACGATCCGACGGCACCCTGACCCGACTCGTCAGGCAACAGGAAATCCGCGCCATGGCGCGGACTTCCTGTTGCGGGGAGGACCCGCGGGCGCAATCGACCTGCGCGACGGCGAGGCACGGTCCCCGTCGGATGACCACCAGTGCCGCCACGCCGGAACCGGCCAGAACAGCGGCCATATCGTGGATACGTGCAGCGGACGACCTGGCCGGATTCGACGTGAGGTCCCGCGCCTGCACCTGAACTATGCGCTGCTGTTCACCCTCGAAGACGAGGTACTACTCCCCCATCCTTCGCGATCGTCCGCGCCCGTACGACAGCATCGCCGCCAGCTCCCTCAACCGGCGAGGAAGCGCGCCAGCCCCGCCGCATCGAACGGCCAGTCCAGTTCGGTCCCGTCCGCGCGGCGCAGGACCGGTACCCGTACGCCGTAGCGCGCCTCCAGATCATCGTCGCCGTCAATGAACGCGCTCTCGAATTCCAGCACCCGCGCCTCGGCCAGTACGGCCAGGGCCAGGTCGCACAGATGGCAGTCGTCGCGCTGGTAGAGGGTCAGGGCTGGGGACAAGGGTGCAATCTCCGGATCCGATCTGTTGCGTCGCGGGAGCGGCTTTCACCGGCGACGGCATAGAATACGCGCCATGGCAGTCAGCACCTTCGACCTCTTCAAGATCGGCATCGGGCCGAGTTCCTCCCACACCGTCGGCCCCATGCGGGCGGCGGCGCGGTTCGTCGCGCGCTGGCTGGAGGAACCCGGCCGCCTGCGCGACGTCGCGCGGATCCGCGCCGAAGTGTTCGGCTCGCTGGCCCTGACCGGGCGCGGCCACGGCACCGACAAGGCCGTGCTGATGGGCCTGGAAGGCCACTATCCGAACGAAATCGACCCGGACATCATCCCGCCGGCACTGGAACGCATCCGCGGCAGCAAGACCCTGCAGCTGGGTGGTGTCCACGCGATCGCCTTCGACGAGAAGCGCGACCTGCTGATGAACAAGCGGCAGAAGCTGCCCTACCACACCAACGGCATGCGCTTCACCGCCTATGACGCCAGCGACGAAGTCATCGCGACGCGCGATTACTACTCGGTCGGCGGCGGCTTCGTGGTCAACCAGGACGACGCGGCGGTGGATCGCATCGTCGCCGACGAGACCCCGCTGCCGTATCCGTTCAAGAGCGGCGACGAGTTGCTGGCCCAGTGCCAACGCAGCGGGCTGAGCATCGCCCAGCTGATGTTCGAGAACGAGAAGTGCTGGCGCGGCGAGGACGAGATCCGCGAAGGCCTGCGCGCGATCTGGAGCGCGATGCAGGCCTGCGTGACCCGCGGCATCCGCGAGGAAGGCACCCTGCCCGGCGGCCTGCACGTCTCGCGACGCGCCCCCGCCCTGCACCGCGAACTGGCCAGCAAGCCGGAAGCCAACATGCGCGACCCGTTGACCACGCTGGACTGGGTCAACCTGTACGCGCTGGCGGTCAACGAGGAAAACGCCGCCGGCGGGCGTGTGGTCACCGCGCCCACCAACGGCGCGGCCGGCATCATCCCGTCGGTCATGCACTACTTCGACCGGTTCTGCCCCGGCTCCAGCGAACAGCGGATCTTCGACTTCCTGCTCACCGCCGCCGCCATCGGCATCCTCTACAAGGAAAACGCCAGCATCTCCGGCGCCGAGGTCGGCTGCCAGGGCGAGGTCGGCGTGGCCTGCTCGATGGCCGCCGGCGGCCTGGTCGCCGCGCTCGGTGGTTCGCCCAGCCAGATCGAGAACGCCGCCGAAATCGGCATGGAACACAACCTGGGCCTGACCTGCGATCCGATCGGCGGACTGGTGCAGATTCCCTGCATCGAGCGCAACGCGATGGGTGCGGTGAAGGCAATCAATGCCAGCCGCATGGCGATGCGCGGCGACGGCAAGCACAAGGTGTCACTGGACAAGGTCATCAAGACCATGCGCGACACCGGCCGCGACATGCAGGACAAGTACAAGGAAACTAGCCGCGGCGGCCTGGCCGTCAACGTCATCGAGTGCTGACGGAACCCGGCGGCCCGTAGAGCGGAGCTTGCTCCGCTGCCCTTTCTCCGCAACCTCCCCGCCAGCCGAGCAAGCTCGGCTCTACGGGTTGGCGGTGATCGCCAATACGTCATCCAGCAACGCGGCCGCGGTCACTTCCGCGCCCGCGCCCGGGCCCTGCACCACCAGCGGCTGGTCCGGATAGCGATCGCTGAAGATCGCGACCCGATTGTCGGTGCCGCCACCGCCGCACAGCGGATGATCCGCGGCCAGCGTGCGCAGTCCGACGCTGGCGCCTTCGGCGTCGAAACGCCCCAGGAAACGCAGCTTTTCGCCGTTGCGGTAGGCCTCGCGGAAATGCGCGCCCAGCGGCGCGTCGAACTGGCCAAGCGCCCCGTCCAGCTCGGCGATCGTCAGCGTTGCCAATGCCGCCGGCACCAGCGACTCGACCTTCACGTCTTCCGACTGCAACGGCAGGCCGGCCGCCCGCGCCAGGATCAGCAGCTTGCGGCGCACGTCCTCGCCGGACAGATCGATGCGCGGATCCGGTTCGGTGTAGCCGGCCTCGCGCGCCTGGCGCACGAAGCCGGAGAACGGCCGCATGCCGTCGTAATGATTGAACAGCCACGCCAGCGAACCGGACAGCACGCCTTCCACCCGATGGATGCGATCGCCGCCGGCGACCAGCGCGCGCAGGCTGCGCAGCAGCGGCAGGCCCGCGCCGACCGTGGCGCTGTCGCCGTAATGCGCGCCCGAATCCCGGCGCGCGCGCTGGATGGCCTGTGCACGCACCAGCGCGCCACCGTTGCCCAGCTTGTTGGCAGTGACCACGTGGATGCCGCGCGCCAGCCATTCGGCGTGCCAATCGGCCACCGCGTCGCTGGCGGTGGCATCGACGATGATGTCGCCGTCGCGCAGCGATTCGGCTTCCGCCCACGGCGGCAGTTCCGCATCGCGCGCCGGCGCGGCGCGGGCGGCATCCAGCGCATCGGCGGGCGCGGCGGCGCAGGCCTGCATGCTGCGCGAGTTGGCCAGCCAGGCGAACTCGGGCAGGCCCTCGATGCGCTCGCTCAGACGACCGTAGCGATCCACGAATGCGCTGCCGACCACGCCGGTGCCCAGCAGCGCCAGGCGCGGCGACGGCCGGCGGCGCGCCGCCGGAAGCTGGACGACTGCGCTCATGCGTCGGCGAGTTTTCGATCGGCCTCCGCGGCGGCGCGCTGCGCGCGCGCCAGGCCGGCGGACAGATCGGCCAGCAGATCCTCGGTGGCCTCGATACCAACCGACAGGCGCAGCAGGCCATCGGAAATGCCCGCCTTGGCACGCGCTTCGGCGGTCATCGCCGCATGCGTCATCGAAGCCGGGTGCGCTACCAGGCTCTCCACCCCTCCCAGCGATTCGGCCAGGGTGAAATATCGCAGGCCTTCCACGAACGCACGCACGGCCGCTTCGCCGCCATGCAATTCCACGCTCAGCATCGCGCCGAAGCCCTTCTGCTGGCGCGCCGCCAGCGCGTGCCCCGGATGCGAGGCCAGCCCGGGGAAGTACACCTTCGATACCGCCGGATGCCCGTCCAGCAGGCTGGCGATGGCGTCGGCGTTCTCCTGGTGCACGCGCAGGCGCGCATCCAGCGTGCGCAGGCCGCGCAGGGTCAGGAAGCTGTCGAACGGCGAACCGGTCAGGCCCAGCGCGTTGGCCCACCACACCAGTTGCTGGTGCACTTCCGGATCGCGCGCGACGACCGCGCCGCCGACCACGTCGCTGTGGCCATTGATGTACTTGGTGGTCGAATGCACCACCAGATCCGCGCCGAACTCAATCGGCTTCTGCAAGGCCGGCGACAGGAAGGTGTTGTCGA
Organism: Pseudoxanthomonas sp. PXM04; assembly: GCF_014851695.1. Classification (NCBI taxonomy): domain Bacteria; kingdom Pseudomonadati; phylum Pseudomonadota; class Gammaproteobacteria; order Lysobacterales; family Lysobacteraceae; genus Pseudoxanthomonas; species Pseudoxanthomonas sp. PXM04. The sequence continues at coordinate 285,159 of NZ_JACVAG010000001.1, read as the reverse complement.
CCACGGTCAATGCGCCGGCCTTGTGCGCGGCATCGATGACGAACCGCAGGTCGGTGATCCGCAGCAACGGGTTGGAGGGCGTCTCGATCAGCACCAGCCGCGGCGACTGCGCCAGTGCGTCGGCCAGCGAGCGCGGGTCGGTCAGGTCGGCGGTGATCAGCTCGAAGTGGCCCTTCTTCGCCAGCGCGTTGAACAGGCGCCAGCTGCCGCCGTACGCGTCATGCGGCACCACCAGGCGATCGCCCGGCTGCAGCAGCGCGTTGAGGACAAGGTTGATCGCGCCCATGCCGGTGGAGGTGATCACGCCGCCAACGCCGCCTTCCAGTTCGGCCAGCGCCTCGCCCAGCAGATCCCGCGTCGGGTTGCCGCTGCGGGTGTAGTCGTACTCGCGCTTGTTGCCGAAGCCGTCGAAGCTGAAGTTCGACGACAGCACGATGGGCGGCGTCACCGCGCCGTAGGCGGTATCGCGGTCGATGCCGGCGCGGACGGCGGCGGTGGCGGGACGACAGGGGTTGTCGCCGGCGGCGTCGAACTGGCTCATGCGTTTTCTCCGTTGCCGCGCAGGGCAGTGCTGAGGATCGCGTCGATGCGATCGGTTTCTTTCAGGAAGGCGTCGTGGCCATAGGGCGAGCGCAGCACGCGCAGGTTGCCCCGCGTGCCCAGTCCCTCGACCAGGGCCACGGAATCGGACAGCGGCACCAGCCGGTCACCCTCGACCGCGACCACCGTGGTGGGCACGCGCACGGCGGCCGGATCGATGCGATGCAGGTCGATGGATTCGGACAGGCGCAGGTAGGCGGTGACCGGGGTGCGCGCCACGTACTGCGCGCCGGCGGCGTCCAGGTAGTCCTCGGCGGCGCAGCGCACGCGGCCATGCACGATCTCGGCAGCGGCGTCGAAGCGCTCCTCGAATTCTTCCGGCGTGCGGTAGCTGAGCATGGCGAACTGGCGCGCCAGCGAAAGTCCTGCCGCGTCGGCGCACTGCAGCTGGCCCAGGCTGACCGCGCGACGCTGCAGCGCGCGCCAGGCGGCGGCATACGGATGGGCGCGGTGCGCGCCGCTGACCGCCACCAGCTTTGCCAGCCGTGCCGGATGGCGCACCGCCAGTTGCAGGCCCACCAGCGCGCCATAGGAATAGCCGACGAAGGCATGCAGCTGGCGGATGCCCAGCGCGTCCAGCAGCTTCACTATCGCGTCGGCCTGGTCGGCGGTATCGATGGGCGCGTCGAGCTTGCCGTCGGCGCCGATGAAATCGATCGCCAGCAGGCAGCGGTGTGCCGGATCCAGCGCGCGGCCGGTGCCGACCAGATCGTTCAACCAGCCCTTTTCCGCGAACGTGGCGCTGGCGGCCAGGTGCCGGTGCGCGGAAATGCCGCCGGCGACGAACACCACCGGCGCGTCCACCGCGCCCGACAGTTCATAGCGCAGCCGGATCAGATGCCGGCCCGCGTGGCGCATGTCCAGTTCCAGCGCGATTTCGCCACGGCGGGCGGTGATGCCGTCCTGGGCAAGGAGAACGGCATCGGCCGTACAGGACGCGGGCACGGAAGACAGGGAAGACGCGGCGGCGGTGGCGAAGCTCATGGCGGTGTCCGGTGAAGAGGGGACTTGCGGCCATCGAGCTTTCGCGGAGCTCGCGTTCGCCGTGCAGAGGCACGGTACGAACCATCTTTCGGGCAGACGCAAAGGTCCCCGCAGGATTTGGCACCGACCACGACGCTTGCGCATCGCTGGTTGCCCCGGCTTCTTCGGGCCTGTCCCTCTGCCGGTCTCGATGGTGACCGGCACTTTGCCAGCGGCTTTTCCCAATGTCAATCGCTTTATGCGGATGGAGCGATGGATCTTCCGTGATGCCCCTCCCGGCTCCGTGACCCATGCCGCATAATCCCGCCATGACCCGGAAATACCTGTTTGCGGGCGCCCTGGCCCTGCTGGCCGGTTGCGCCACCCAGAGCCACCACACCTCCCGCCCTCCCGCACCGACGCCGACCACCGCCGCCGACGTCATCGTCCCCGAAGCCTGGGTCTCCGCCCCGGTCCCGGAAGACGAACTAGACTCGCTGGCCGCCTGGCCGACCGAAGACGGACGGGTCTGGCTGATCGCCACCGCCAAATCCAGCCACCGCCTGGCGGTGTACGACGGCGACACCGGCGAACGCCTGCGCACGGTCGGCGGCCCGGGCCAGGCACCGGGACAGTTCAACCGGCCCAACGGCATCGCCGTGTTCGGCGACCTGCTGTTCGTCGCCGAACGCGACAACCACCGGGTGCAGGTGATGCGCCTGCCGGAATTCACCCCGGTGGCGCAGATCGGCCAGGACGCGCTGAAGGTGCCCTACGGGCTCTGGCTGGACGAAACCGGACCCGGCCAGCTGGAACTGTTCGTCACCGACAGCTTCATGGCCGACTTCCGCACCGGCAAGCTGCCGCCGCTCAGCGAGCTCGACCAGCGCATTAAGCATTTCCGCGTCGAGGAAGACGGGGACGGAAGCGTGCGGTGGCGCCTGCTGGGAAGCTTCGGTGCGACCGACGAGGCCGGCGCGTTGCGCATGGTCGAATCCATCGCCGGGGATCCCCTGCACGACCGGCTGCTGATCGCGGACGAGGACCGCCGAGTCGGTTCGACCCTGCGCGACTACACCCTGTCCGGGCGGTACCGCGGACTCAGCCTTCCCGCGTTCGACGCGGACGCCGAGGGCATCGCGCTGTGGCCCTGCGCGGTCGATCGCGGCTACTGGATCGCGGTGGACCAGCTCACCCCCACCCTGTTCCGCGTATTCGATCGCACCAGCTTGGCACCGCGCGGTATCTTCCGCGGTGAACAGGTCAGCAACACCGATGGTGAGACCCTGTACGCGGCATCAACCCGGCGCTTCCCGGCCGGTGCGCTGTTCGCCCTGCACAATGATCAATCACTGGCCGCGTTCGACCTGCGTGACGTCGCGCGCGCCCTGAACCTCGGAAACGACTGCCTGCCGTGAACCCCGCCCTGCGCACGTCCCTGCTCTGCCTCGCCGCCGCCACGCTGCTCGCTGGCGCCGTCCCCGGCGAGGCGGCGCGGCTGTACCGCTGGAAGGACAAGCACGGCTATACCCAGTACGGCGACAAACCGCCGGAGGCCGGCGAACTGGTGGATGCCAGCGTGGACGTGCTGCGCTTCCACAACGCCCCCAGCGCGCAAGTGCGGCTGCGGCTGGAACGCAGCGGCCTGCGCTACCAGGCGTGGGCGGACAACCTGCTGCACGGGCCGGTCGAGGTGCGCCTGGGTTTCAAGCGCAACAGCAACGTCGCCGCCCAGCCGGCGCTGCCGGCGACCGCGGTGGTGCCGGCGCGCAGCAGCGTCCTGGTCGCCAGCATTTCGATGCGCGATCCCCTGCGTGGCGGCGATTTCGAACTGGCGCTGGACTCCCTGCCCGGTGACCCCGCCGCGCACGGCCAGGATTACGAATACCGCCTGCCCTTCGAATACGGGCGGGTGCGGGTGGACCAGGGCCCGGGCGGCGGATTCAGCCACAACGACGCGCAGAACCTGTACGCCATCGACTTCGCGGTCCCGGTGGGCACGCCGATCCTCGCCGCGCGCGAGGGCATGGTGATGCAGGTGGAGTCCGACTTCGACAAGGCCGGCCTGAACCGCGAACGATTCGGCGGCCGCGCCAATTTCATCCGCATCGTCCACGGCGACGGGAGCATGGCCGTCTACGCGCATCTCAAGCCGGAAGGCGTGCAGGTGCGCGAGGGCCAGTACGTGCGCAAGGGGCAGCGCATCGGGCTGTCCGGCAACACCGGGTTCAGCACCGCCCCGCACCTGCATTTCGTGGTCCAGGTGAACCGCGGCATGGCGCTGGAATCCATTCCGTTCAGGATGTTCGGCCCGCTGGGCCAACTCCAGTTCCCCAGCCAGCACGCCGGATCCGGTCCCATCGAACCGCCCGCCGGCGCCGCCCCGGCGGACCGGGCCAACCCGCTATAATTCGCGACTTTCCCCGTCTCCCAGCGCCCGCGCGGGCGCCCTTGCCATGTCCGAAGTCGCCACCGAAGCCGCGCGCCGCCGCACCTTCGCCATCATCTCCCACCCTGACGCCGGCAAGACCACGCTGACCGAAAAGCTGCTGCTGTTCGGCGGCGCGATCCAGATGGCCGGTTCGGTCAAGGGCCGCAAGGCCGCCCGCCACGCCACCTCCGACTGGATGGCGCTGGAAAAGGAGCGTGGCATCTCGGTCACCTCCTCGGTCATGCAGTTCCCGTACGAAGGCAAGATCGTCAATTTGCTGGACACGCCCGGCCACGCCGACTTCGGCGAAGACACCTACCGCGTGCTGACCGCGGTGGACTCGGCGCTGATGGTCATCGACGTGGCCAAGGGCGTGGAAGAGCGGACCATCAAGCTGATGGAAGTGTGCCGCCTGCGCGACACCCCCATCATGACCTTCATCAACAAGCTCGACCGCGAAGGCCGCGAGCCGATCGAACTGCTGGACGAAGTCGAGCGCGTGCTTGGCATCCAGTGCGCGCCGGTGACCTGGCCGATCGGCATGGGCAGCCGCCTGAAGGGCGTGGTACACCTGCTGACCGGCGAGGTCCACCTGTACGAGCAGGGCCGCAATTTCACCCGCCAGGATTCGACCATCTTCGCCTCGCTGGACGATCCGCAGCTGGAAGCGCGCATCGGCGCCGAGATGCTGGCCAGCCTGCGCGACGAACTGGAACTGGTGCAGGGCGCCTCGCATCCCTTCGATCTGCAGGCTTATCGCGAAGGCCGGCAGACCCCGGTGTTCTTCGGTTCGGCGGTGAACAACTTCGGCGTGCAGCCGCTGCTGGACTTCTTCGTCGAGCACGCGCCCTCGCCACAGGCCCGCGCAACCACCGGCCGCAACGTGCAGCCGACCGAGAACAAGCTGACCGGCTTCGTCTTCAAGATCCAGGCCAACATGGATCCGCAGCACCGCGATCGCGTCGCCTTCATGCGCGTGTGCTCGGGTCGTTTCGAAGCCGGCATGAAGGCCTTCCACGTGCGCAGCGGCAAGGACATCAAGCTGGCCAACGCACTGACCTTCATGGCCAGCGATCGCGAGATCGCCGCCGAGGCCTGGCCGGGCGATGTCATCGGCATCCACAACCACGGCACCATCTCGATCGGCGACACCTTCACCGAGGGCGAATCGCTGAGCTTCACCGGCATCCCCAACTTCGCGCCGGAACTGTTCCGCCGCGCGCGCCTGCGGGATCCGCTCAAGCTCAAGCAGTTGCAGAAGGGCCTGGCCCAGCTCAGCGAGGAAGGCGCGACCCAGTTCTTCCGCCCGCTGATGAGCAACGACCTCATCCTCGGCGCGGTCGGCATGCTGCAGTTCGACGTGGTCGCCTACCGCCTGAAGGACGAGTACGGCGTGGACGCTAGCTTCGAGAACGTCAGCGTCGCCACCGCCCGCTGGATCCGCTGCGACGACGCGAAGAAGCTGGAAGAGTTCCGCGACAAGAACGCGATGAACCTGGCCGTCGACGCCGCCGGGCAACTGGTCTACCTCGCGCCGACGCGGGTCAACCTGCAACTGGCGCAGGAACGCGCGCCGGCCGTGCAGTTCCTGGCCACCCGCGAACACGCGCACGCCGCCGCGGTGGATTGATCGCCGCGCGCCGCCCGTGTTTTCCGGCTCCATGCTGAAGACACGGGCGGCGTATGGATGCAGCGCTTGCTGCATTGCGGTAACGTCCGCGCATGACCGCCGAACACTCCCATCCGCGCGCCGCGCACATCCGTGACGAGATCGCCAGCGCCCTGACCCATGGCCTGGGCGCGATGGCCGCCCTGGCCGGTGGCGCGGTGCTGATCACCCTGGCCGCCATCTACGGCGACGGTTGGCAACTCGGCGCGTCGATCGTGTTCGGCGTGACCCTGTTGCTGCTGTACACGGCTTCCACGCTTTACCACGCCATCCAGCACCCAGTCGCCAAGGGCCGCCTGAAGGTGTTCGATCACTGCGCGATCTACCTGTTGATCGCCGGCACCTACACGCCGTTCACCCTCATCGGCCTGCGCGGTCCCTGGGGCTGGAGCCTGTTCGCGGCGATCTGGACGCTGGCGGTGGGCGGGGTGATCTTCAAGCTGTTCTACACCGGCCGCTTCAAGCTGCTGTCCACGCTGATCTACATCGCGATGGGCTGGCTGGTGATGGTGGCCATCAAGCCGATGCTGACCTCGCTCGATGCCTGGACCCTGGGCTGGCTGCTGGCCGGCGGCCTCTTCTACACCCTGGGCACCTATTTCTACCATCGCGAGTCGATCCGCTATTCGCACGCGATCTGGCACCTGTTCGTGATCGCCGGCAGCGTCTGCCACTACATCGCGGTCACCGAACAGGTCCTGCGGCCGCGCCTGGCCGGCGGCTGAGCGCGCCGCACGCCGGCTGAACACGCGAAACCCGGCTTGACCCGGCTTTCGCATGGCCTGAACAACCGCGCTGGCTAAGTGGGCGCATGAATCGCGTCCCTGCCCGCAAGACGCCATTCCGCTGGCCCCGGCCCTCACGCCGCACGGGCATGGTCCTCGCGCTGCTGGTGGCGCTCGTGGCCGTGCTGATCGCCTTGTTCGACTGGAACTGGTTCAAGGGTCCGCTCGAACGGCAGGTCCAGGCCCGTACCGGCCGCGAATTCCGCATTGGCGGCAACCTGGACGTGGACCTTGGGCGCGTCACCACCGTGCGCGGCGACGCGCTGCGTTTCGGCAACGCGGCATGGTCGCGGGAACCGACCATGGCGGCGGCGCGGCGGGCGGAACTGGACATCGAAATCTGGCCGCTGCTGCGGGGACAGGTCCGCATTCCCGAGATCCGCCTGATCGAACCCACCCTGCGCCTGGAAACCGGACCGGGTGACAAGGGCAACTGGGACTTCGGGGCTTCCGGCGAGACGGATCTGCGCTTCCATCGCCTCTGGGTCCGCGACGGTCGCCTGCGCTATCTCGACGCGCCGGAAAAAACCGACATCGATATCTGGTTGAACAGCGTGGCGTCGCCCGGCAAGGAAAATGCGCCATCGGTGGCCATCGATGGAGGCGGCCATTGGAGCGGCGAGCCCTTCCGGCTGCAGGGACAGGCCGCCTCGCCGCTGGCGCTGCGCGATGCCAGCCAACCCTATCGCATCGACCTGCGCGCGCAGGCCGGCGCCACCCGCGCCCACGCCCGTGGCAGCCTGCTGGATCCGCTGCGCCTGCGCGGCTTCGATCTGAAGCTGCAATTGGCCGGCCGCGACATGCAGGATCTGTATCCGCTGCTTGGCATCGCCATCCCACCCACGCCCCCATACCGATTGGACGGACGCTTCACCCGCGACGGCAATACCTGGCGCTACGACGGCTTCACCGGTCAGGTCGGCGACAGCGATCTTGGCGGTTCGGCCAGCGTGACGGTCGGCCGCGCGCGTCCATTGCTGAAAGCGGATCTGGTCTCGCGACGCCTCGACTTCGACGATCTGGCCGGCTTCGTGGGCGCGGCGCCGCAGACCGGTGGCGAGGAAACCAGCAACGCCGAACAAAAGGCCGAAGCGGCCGAGCAGCGCGCCGATGCGCGCGTGCTTCCTGACACGCCCTACCAGTTGGCCAAGCTGCGCGCGATGGATGCGGACGTGCGCTGGAAGGCACATCGCATCAACGCGCCGAAACTGCCCCTGGACGACATGGACGCGCACCTGCGCCTGGACGGCGGCCTGCTGCACCTGGATCCGCTCAACTTCGGCGTCGCCGAAGGCGACATCCGCTCGAACATCCGCATGGATGCGCGCACCGACACCATCCGTACCCGCGCCGACATCTCGCTGCGCCGGCTGAACCTGGCGCGGTTGTTCCCGGATGCCGAAATCACCCGCACGGCCATCGGCCGCATCGGCGGCGATGTCGCCATCACCGGCACCGGCAACTCGGTCGCGCGCATTCTCGGCAGCGCCGACGGCGACATCGCGATCGGCATGGGCCAGGGCCGGATCAGCAACCTGCTGATGGAACTCGCCGGACTGGACGTCGCCGAGTCGCTCAAGTTCCTGCTGACCAGGGACAAGACCGTTCCGGTACGCTGCGCGTTCGGCGACTTCGCCGTGCAGGACGGCGTGATGCACGCGCGCACGCTGGCCTTCGATACCACCGACACGCTGATCGTCGGCAAGGGCGATATCAGCCTGAAGGAGGAAACCCTGGATCTGGAACTGCGGCCGCGACCGAAGGACCGCAGCATCCTGGCCCTGCGTTCTCCGCTGGTGGTGCAGGGCACCTTCCGGGATCCCTCGTTCCGTCCCGACTTCAAGCGCCTGGGCCTGCGCGGCGCGACCGCGCTGGCGCTGGGCAGCATCGCGCCGCCGGCCGCGCTGCTGGCCACCCTGGAACTGGGTCCGGGCAAGGACGCCGGCTGCGGCGGCCAGTACGCGCGTTGAGCGTCAGCTGGCGATGTAGCGCTGCAGTTGGTCCAGTTCCAGTTGCTGGTCCTCGATCACCGCCTTGACCAGATCGCCGATCGAGATCACGCCGGCCACGCGATCGCCTTCCAGCACCGGCAGGTGGCGGATGCGGTGTTCGGTGACGATCTGCATGCAGCGATCGACCGTGTCGTCCGGGCCGACGGTGATCACCCGCCCGGTCATGATGTCGCGCACCGGCGTGTTGGCCGAGGAACGCCCCTGCAGCACCACCTTGCGTGCGTAGTCACGCTCGGAAACGATGCCGCACAGTCTGGCTCCCTGCATGGCCAGCACCGCGCCCACGCTTTTCTGCGCCATCAACTTGATGGCGTCGAGCACCGAATCGTCCGGGGAAACCGCGAAAACCTCAGGGCTCTTGGCCCCCAACAACTGGCGAACCGTGCGCATGACTGCCTCCATCGGATGGTCGAGAGGGCTGGCCCAAGGATACTCCTGCGGCGCCGGGTTGCCATACATCGACCAGGTACAGCGGGCGCTGCTTGGACTCCTCGTAAAGCCGGCCCAGGTACTCGCCGATGATGCCCAGCGCGACCAGTTGCACGCCGCCCAGGAACAGGATGACCGCCATCATCGTCGGCCAGCCGGCCACCGGGTCGCCCCACAGCATCGCCTTGACCACCACCCACAGCGCGGCCAGGAACGCCAGCAGCGCGGTCAGCACACCCAGGTAGGTCGCCGCCCGCAGGGGCGCGGTGGAGAAGCTGGTGATGCCCTCCAGGGCGAAGTTCCACAGCTTCCAGAAACCGAAGTTGGTGTCGCCCGCCAGCCGAGGCTCGCGCCGGTAGGCGATGGCGGTCTGGCGGTAGCCCACCCAGCCGAACAGCCCCTTCATGAAGCGGTGGCGCTCACGCAACCCGCGCAACGCCTCCAGCGCGCGCGGCGACAGCAGGCGGAAATCGCCGGTGTCGGCCGGGATGGGCGTCTTGGAGAGCCGGCCGATGACGCGGTAGAACAGGTGCGCGGTCGAACGCTTGAGCCAGCCCTCGCCTTCGCGCTCGCTGCGGGTGCCATGCACGTTGTCGTAGCCCTGCCGCCAAAGTTCGACGAAGCGGGGAATCAGTTCCGGCGGGTCCTGCCCATCCGCGTCCAGGATGATCGCCGCACCCGCGTGGACCTGATCCAGCCCGGCGGTCAGCGCCGCCTCCTTGCCGAAGTTGCGCGATAGCCGCAGCAGCGACACCCGCGGATCCTGCGCCGCCAGCCGCTGCATGACCGCCCAGGTCGCATCGGTGCTGCCGTCGTCCACGTACACCACGCGCGCGCGCAGGCTGCCTTCCATGCCCTCCAGCGTGGACGCCAGCCGCGGGTGCAGCAACGGCAGCGCATCGGCTTCGTTGCGCGCCGCGACCACTACCGTCAGCAGATCATCGCTCATGGCTCGCTCAGTCCAGTTGCTCGAGATACCCGGTGCCACCGATCTGGCGGACCTGGCGCTGGATCCAGTTGGCCCGGCGCTGCACGTAAGGCCCGGGATTGCGCGCGTTGTAGCGGCGCGGCGCCGGCAGCACCGCCGCCAGCCGCGCGCTCTCGGCGGGCGACAGGCGCGATGCGTCCTTGCCCCAGTAGCGGCGGGCGGCCGCCTGGGCGCCGTAGACGCCGTCGCCGAACTCGGCGATGTTCACGTGCATTTCCAGGATCCGCGACTTCGGCCAGAAGGTCTCGATCAGCAAGGTGTACCAGACCTCGAATCCCTTGCGTACCCAGCGCGAAGGCCGGCTGCTGCCCTGCCACAGGAACAGGTTCTTGGCGACCTGCTGGCTGAGGGTGCTGGCGCCGCGCAGCCGCCGCCCCTTGGCATTGCTCGCGCGCGCCTTCTCGATGGCCTTGAAATCGAAACCGTTGTGCCCGGCGAAGTTCTGATCCTCGGCCGCCACCACGGACAACGGCAGGCTCGGCGCAATCCTGTCCAGATCCTGCCAGGCATGCTGGATGCGGAAACCCCAGTCGCCCTCGGACCAGGCTTCGATCTGGCGCGCGACCATGAAGGCCGACAGCGGCGGGTCGACGAAGCGCAGGACCACGACCTGCAGGACGCTCGCCGCCGCGAACAGGAATGGCAGCGCCAACAGCCATCGGCCCCAGCGGCGTCGGCGGCGGACCGGTCTCCCGCCCGCTTCCTGGCCCGCCGTCTTGAGGAAGGCCGGATTCGCCCCCATCGTCACACCATCCTTTGCCATCGCAATGCCGCATTATGCCGATGCGGCCGGTTTTCCCGCATCCCGGAGTCCTCGTGAACCCCAGCCCCGACAACGACACCCAGATCCGTTTCCTGCTGCCCAAGGCCGGCGTGCGCGGCGTGACCGTGCACCTGGATCAGTCGTGGCGCGAACTGCTTTCGCACCAGGCCTATCCCCCCGCCGCCGCGGCATTGCTGGGCGAAGCCAGCGCGGCGGCGGTGCTGTTCACCGGACACACCAAGGTGGATGGCCGCCTCTCCATCCAGCTGCGCAGCCGCGCGTCGTTGCGCACCCTGTTCGCCGAATGCACGGCGGCGGGCACGCTGCGTGGCATCGCCCAACTCGAGGACGGCCATGACGCCCCGCGCGACCTGCGCGACCTCGGCGAGGACGCCCTACTGGCCATCACCATCGAGAACCCGGGCCTGGACCCGCGCGAGCCGCAGCGCTACCAGAGCCTGGTGTCGCTGGACGCCGAATCGCTGGCCGGGGCCTTCGAGGACTACTTCCGCCAGTCGGAGCAGTTGCCGACCCGCCTGCTGCTGGCCAGCGACGGCGAACGCGCCGCCGGCCTGATGCTGCAGAAGCTGCCCGGCGACGAGGGCGACGCCGACGGCTGGCATCGGGTCGGCGCGCTGTTCGACACCCTGTCCGAGGACGAACTCCTGGCCACCCCTCCTCATCTGCTGGTCCATCGCCTGTTCCATGAGGAAGCTCCCGAACGGATGGCCGAACGGCCACTGCGCTTTGGCTGCTCCTGTTCCCGTGATCGGGTCGCGGCCATGCTGCAGTCGCTGGGGGAAGAAGAAGCCCACGCCGCGCTGGTGGACGGGACGGCGGAGGTTCGTTGCGAGTTCTGCGGTCAGAAATACCAATTCAATACCAATCAGATCGCGGAACTTTTTGTCCAACCGCCGGTCGGAATCGAGGCCCCGGCCAGGCTCCAGTAGCGTTATTTTTGGAAGCAGGCGGGTCGTGGGGACTTGTTAAAGAAACATAAACGGCATAGCATCAGTTCCCCTTCGGGAGGGGAACTCCGCGTCAACGATCGGGGTCTGAAGCGAGCCATGAAACTGCGTCATCTGCGACTACCGTTAGCCGTTCTGCTCGCCCTTGGCGTGGCGACGGGCGCGGCTGCGCAGACCAAGCAGAAGAAGTCCGAGCGCGCCGCGCCGACCGCACTCCCCATCCTGAACAACGCCAACGGCAAGGTCGAAGCCGTGCTGCTGCTCGAGCCCACCGGCGAAGCCTCCGCGGGCGCGCGCTGGCGCTTCGGCAGCAACACGCTGAGCGCGGCCTTCGGCCTGGAAGCCGGCGATTCGCTGGGCCTGGTGTGCAACCGGCAGAGCGGCATCGTCGGCAACATCGGCAGCCTGGCCAGCCACTGCATGCTGGCGGCACTGGACAGCGATGAAGCCAACGGCCAGCGCATCAGCGCCGGTGCGACCCTCAGCCGTCCCGGCGGCCGTCTCGGCCTGTCGGCCGGCACCGGTCGCGACACCCTCCCCGTCTGGCTGTCCGGTGGCAAGGTTTCCGGCGGACGCGTCGAGCAGAACGATTTGGCGGTGTTCGGCGAGAAGAACATCGGCCGCGAAGGCTTCGTCTCCATCGGCGGCGCGGTCGCGCGCGCCCGCCTGGTGCCGGCGTCGGACCTGCCGGCGATCGCCGATCACTGGAACAGCAAGACCTTCACGGTTGGCGGCGGCTACGGTCCCTTCAGTGCCAACATCATCGGCCGCGTCATCGATGTGCCGGGCCAGCCGGGCAAGTGGGAAGGCCTGGGCCTGGGCTTCACCTGGCGAACCCCGTGGAGCGGCCAGTTGACCGTGGGCGCGGAAAACGTCATCAGCCGCGGCAAGAATCCGTTCTCGCTGAGCAACGACAAGGCTGACGAAGGCACGGTGCCCTACGTGCGCTACGAGCAGGATCTCTGATTCACCGGGCTCCCGGAACGGTTCCTTGCAACAAAACCCGGATACAGGAAAGGCCGCGATTTCCGCGGCCTTTCTGCTTTCCGGATACCAATGCGGCTTACTCGAAGCGGAGCTCCGCATTGCCGGAGAAGGTCTCCAGGCTGATGTCGCCATCGCCGCTGCCGTAGCGGGTCTGGAAACTGGCGCCCGGTCCGGCGCCACGCTCGACCTTCACCCCCGGCGCACGCAGATCGCCACTGAAGGTTTCGCCCCGGACCGAGGCCGAAAGGTTCTTTGGCACGATCAACAGCACGTTGCCGCTGACCGTCTCCATGTGGAACTCCGCCTTGGGCGCCACACCGGTACTGACCCGGAGATCGCCACTGACCGTATTGGCCTTGAATTCGCGCAGGCGCTCATCCTTGACGGCGACATTGACGTTGCCGGAGACACTCTCGACGGTGACCTCGCCATTCAGGCGTCCATTGAGGGTCAGGCTGCCACTGACGGTCTGGGCATCGACTTCCGCGCTGTTGAGGGTCAGACGGACATCGCCGCTGACCGAACTGATGTCCGCGCTCCGCGGCGCGCCGATCGCCACCACCTGGCCGCTGACCGCTTCGATCGACAGCGAACCCGCCGCCACGCCCTCGACATCGACGTCGGCCGACACCGAATCAATCTCGAGGTCCGCGCGCAGCGGCACCATGAGCTGCAGATCGGTCGGTTCGCTGCGGCGCTCCCCCCAGCCACCGCCATTCGGGTACTCGACGGAGACATTCAGGTGTTCGCCGCCGCCGTCGATCTCCAGCTTTTCGACCCCGGCCCCCAGGGTACCGGTGATTTTGACCTCGGGCCGGTCCCAGGTGCGAACCTGGATCCGTCCCTTGAGGTTGCTGACGTCCACGCGCCCGCGCGGATCCAGCGGGCGACTCTCGTTGATCGGCGTACCGGCCAGTGCCGGACATGCCATGACCAGCGACAGCAGCAGCACGGAAGTTCTGAACATGTACATGGGAGGCTCCTTGGTCAACTCATCATTGCGCGCTGGGTCAACGCCAGGCGCTTGGCATAGGTGCGGCGCAACTGCTCCAGCAGGAAGCGCGTGTTGGGTGCGCGGTCCAGCGCGGCAAGGATTTCCTCGGCGCTGCGATCGAGCTCCTGCAGGGCGCCCCCCAGTTCCGGATGGGCCTCTGCCCCCTGGATCTGCGCCAGCGCTCCCTGGTAGTCGCGGGTCAGCTGCACCGCTTCCTGCCTGATCAGGGGCTCCTCCTGGGGCGATGTCAGATGCGTGGCCTGCCACAGGAAGCCCACGGTCAACAGGACGGAGGCCGCCATCGCCCAGGGCACCAGCCGACGCGCGCGCAAAGGCAGGCTGGCAACTCGTTCCCGGCCTGCCGAAGACCCAGTGGACGGCTGCGGCAGCTCCGCAATGCGGGCGGCGATACCCGGCCACAGGTCGCGGGACGGTGGAACATCCTGGCGCAGGCCCTTCAACTGCCAGCGCAGGCGATCGTTTTCTTCGTTCATGCTTCTACTCCCAATCTTTCGCGCAGCAGCTGCCGGGCGCGATGCAGTTGCGCCTTGGAACTGCCAACCGCCATGCCCAGTTCGCTGGCGATTTCCTCATGTTTCCAGCCTTCCACGTCGTACAGCACCAACACCGCGCGCGCGCGTGGCGGCAGCGTCGCCACCGCCCGTTCCAGATCCAGCGAGAGCGCGGTCTGGTGGCCCGCGGAATCGGCCATGCCCAGATCGTCCAGGCGGTCCTCGTCTTCATCGAACAGCGGCTGCGACCGGCGCGAGCGCAGTTCCATCAGCGCGGTATTGACCGCCAACCGGTGCAGCCAGGTGCTGAAAGCGCTTTCGAAACGGAACTTTGGCAGTGCCTGCCAGGCACGCACGAAGGCTTCCTGGGTCAGGTCATCCGCACGCACGCCCTGGCCACCGACCAGGCGCTGGATGACGCCATGGATGCGGCTGGCATGCCGGCGGTAAATCGCTTCGAAGGCGCGCATGTCGCCGCCGACGGCGGCCCGGACCAGGCCATTGTCGGTCTCGGCGGCCGCCAGGGCGGTCGTGTCGGTCATCAGGTCGGTCACGGCGGCGTTCAGCATATCCCTTTGGATGTGCCACCGACGGGAAAGGTTTAAGCCGTTTCCGCCCTCAGACCGCGAATCAGCGGCTGCAGGTAGTCCTCGTAGGGCGCCCACTTGGGCCGTTCCAGCGCGACCACCCGGTCACGCACCTGCACGGCGCTGGCCGTCGCGACCCCGCGGGTCCGCTCCTGCAGCGCCAGCATGCCCGGCTCGAATTCTAAGCCGCAGAAATCGGCCACTTCCCGCAGCACCGTCTCGGTATCGCGGGTCAGCCGGCCATAGTCCACGTCCAGCACCCGGCCGGGGTAAGCCTGGCGCCAATGCGCCATCAGGCGCTCGTACTGCCGATGGTAGTACGCCAGTTCGTCCTGGTCGTAGGAATAAGGATTGGCGTCGGAGAACAGCTCGCGCAGATTGGAGAAACAGGTCTCCACCGGGTCGCGGACCATATGCAGGATCTTCGCCTGCGGCAACGCCTGGCAGATGAAGCCGATGTTGAGGAAGTTGGAGGGCAGCTTGTCGGTGAAGAAGCGCTCCTTCCCCAGCCGCCATTCCATTTTCTGCAGATAGCCCTGCCCCGCCGCGGCATAGTCCACGCCCACCGCCGCCTTCCGCGCCAGCGTCTCGTCGATGACGCCTCGGCAGTGGTAGTCGGTCGCCCAGCGCATCTGACTGGTGAAGTCGTACAACTCGCCGACACCGTGGATGTCGCCATGCCCGTCCAGCAACTGCTCCAGCAGGGTGGTCCCGGAGCGGTGCATGCCGACGATGAAGATCGGCACGCGTCCCGCATCAGACTCGCCTGGCGTCCGCATATCGCCCGTTCCCGTGGGAAGCGCGATCAGCGCATCCACCAGCCGCCGCGATTCCTCGCTCTGATATTTCAGCGTCGACCGCTTGGCCCGGCAGGCCAGCGTCAATGCCTCGCCCGCGCCGGCGAAATCACCAATGTCGTCCAGCTCCTTGTGCAGCGCATAGGCCAGCAGCGCCACCTCGTCCGGACGCTTGCCCGGCGCGGCCAGCAGGCGGCGCAACCGCTCCACATGGTTCGCATCCTTGCTCTGCTTGCGCAGGCGGGAGACCAGCCACCACGCCTGGGCGATTTCCGGTGCGCGCCGCAGGCAGTACTGGAGGTCTTGTTCTGCCGCCTGGAACCGACCCAGATAGGTCAGGATCTGCGCGCGCGCCATCAGCGTCGGCGGATAATCCGGATCCGCGCGCTTGGCTTCGTCCAGCAGCCGCAGGGCATCTTCCTGCCGATTGAGGTAGCTCAGCTGGGCGGCAAAGGCCAGCAGCAAGGGGATCGGAACCCGATCCAGGCCACCCAGCCCACGCAGGCAGTCCTGCAAGACCTCGGCCTCGTTGAATGTGCGCAGGCGCTTGGCGAGTTCGGCCAGCACCGGAAGTTCTCTGGGCTTCGCCGCAGCCGCGCCCAATGCATATTCCCGCGCAGCCCGGTAGTGACCTTGCAGGGATTCGACATATGAAAGCTGGGTCAATGCCCCTGCATGTCCGGGCTGCCGCGCGAGAATCGCCTTGTAGGCTTCCCGCGCCGCATGCCAATTGCCCTGTCCGGCCAGTTGTTCGGCACGCTGGGATAACTCGGAAATCGATGGATTCATGCCTTGATCATACAAAAGGCGGCCACCCCGAGGTGGCCGCCTCCTGTTTGAGAAGGTCTGAAGACCTTAGAAGTCGTACTGAATCATGAAGCGGACCGAACGCGGTGCCTGGAACGTCACAGGCGCCAGGTATGTTTCAACGGGCAGACCGGATGCCTGATCTTCGGCAATTTCGTTCACCGCCACCACTTTCTGCGTGTCAAACAGGTTGAATACATCGACCTTGACCTGCAGCCCCTTGGCGAACGATGGCCGATAGGCCACGTTCAAATCGAATGTACTGGTCCAAGGCAACCGCCCCGCAGTACCACGCGGCACAGGAATATTGTTGCAGCGGAAGAACGAGGCTCCGTATGGGTGCGGATTGTAGGTACCGTCCGGCGCCGGCAGGCTCGGCGGGTCGCCGGCTGCACGGTTCGGGTCACGATCGAGGACGCCAATGCAGTTGTACGGACGACCCGACTGGATCAGCAAGTTGCCGCCCACCGACCACTCTTCGGTGATCTGGTAGTTGCCGAACAGCTTCAGGCTATGCCTGCGATCGTTCGGCAGGTAGCCATAGGTATTTTCCGTCAACTCGATGTAGTCGAAGTCCTGCGTCACGTTCGTGTCCGCCTGACCGATATCCGACTTCACGCCACCCTCGGTGTTGCCCTTGCTCTTCGCATAGGTATAGGAACCCTGCAGGAAGAACTTTTCCCAATTGCCGTCGGCGAAAATTTCCAGGGCCGAATAGGTACGCTTTGCCTTGGGGCTGAGACGGTCGCCGGGGATGGTGATGGTGCGCAGGGTGCCGTCGGCTTCGATGTCAGTCACGAACACCGCATCCTCACCCGGATTGAACATGCGGCAATAAGGGAAGCCGGGATTCGGGATCACCGGATCCAGGCCGTTGGCTTCCGCGTATTCCAGAATCGCCGTGTAGTCGCAGTTGTCATCGATCGCCTGCTTCAACTCACGAAAAATACCGCGAGCGCCCAACGTCAGGTTCTCGGTCAATGCGGCCTGGAAACCAATGATGTATTCATCCTGGTACTGCGGATCCAGCGTCTTCGATGCAATCGTCGCGGGGTTCTTTCCGCGGCCATCTTCGCCATTGATGAAAGCAGGGCCGGTGGTTCCGCGCGGAGTCAATCCCAGCGGCGCACCCGTGACGGGGTCAACACCCGTGAAGTTGAAGTTCTGCCGCGTGAACAAGGATGCGCTCGCGCCACGCAGGGCAACGCTCGGCGTCAACGGGAGTGCATAGCGACCGGCATTGGCGAACAGCTTGAAGGTCGAGTCGCCATTCACGTCCCAAGAGAAACCCAGGCGTGGGCCGAACTGGTTGTCGATCTTGACATATGTCTGTCCGCTACCGTTCAAGTTCTCAAAGCTGTCCCAGCGAACACCAAGATAGGCGATGAAGTTGTCGGTAATGTTCCAGCTATCCTGCAGATAGAACGCGCGCTGCTTGACCTTCAGCTTTGCTCCCGACGTGGTGATTTGCTCACGGACAATATCGAACTCATCGCCGGAGTTCGCACCGTCCACGCCCGGGGTGGGATCGACCGTCGAGTAGCGCCAGAGGCGGCCGCCCTCATTTGCCTGGCCCGCCACGGACTCGTAGTCGTCCAGATCATAACCGAAGCGCAACAGGTGATCGCCCAACTGCCATTCGGCGTCCAGACGGAACTGATCACGGGTGTCCTTTGAATTTTCAGCCTGCAGCAAAGCGCCTGCGCCGATGTTGCATTGGCTGCTGTATGCCCCACCGGTAGCTGCACGCCGATAGGCCGGGCGGACATCGAGAATGAACGGGCAACCACCGACGGGCTGGTTGAGGTTGCCGTTGTAGCTGACGTTCTCCCCGCTCGCCGTCTTGATGCTTTGACTACGCGAAAATTCACCGTGTCCGGCGAGAGCGGACAATGTGAAATTGTCGGTGAAGTACCCGGTGTACTTCAGCACGTAGTTCTCGCCGCCTTGCTCGCTGTGCAGTGTTCCGATGTAGTTCTTTCGATCCACCCTCCCCACGGTGTTGAGATAGGTATCGGCATCCTGCTTTTGCTTGTCGGAGAAAGCAGTGAATTCCAGCAAACTGTTATCGGTAATGTTCCAATCCATCTTCAACAACCAGTTCGGATTCTTGGTTGTCGTGCTGGTATTGGTCGAAGCCAGGATATTGCCCCATGCCTCGGCCTCGGTACGACCATACTGGACCAGGCCATACGCAAAGAGCCTGTCTTTTATCAGCGCGCCACTGGCCCAAACCGCGGTGGTTGCGTTCCAGGTTTCATCGCGTGAGTTGTCTGCGCGCAGCGTTCCGTTAGTCAGATAGACGTTGCGCGGATTGGAAGTCAGGCTTTCCGGCGTATAGAAGACGTTGGCACCCGCATGAAACTCATTGGTACCACGTTTGGTGATCTGGTTGACCACGCCGCCCAGCGATCGGCCAAACTCAGCGCCATAACCGCCCGTCTTGATCTGCTGTTCCTGTATCGCTTCGAAAGGAACCTGTGAGAAATTCAGGCTTCGGAACGAATTGGTGATATTGAAGCCGTTGACGAAGTACTGGTTTTCCGCAACCGATGCACCGCCGAACGAAGCCAGGTTGCCGAACGCCGCATCGCCACGCACCGTGCCCGGTGCAAGAAGCGCGACACTGGTGGTATCTCGCGGAACAGGAATACGCGCGATCTGCTCCGAAGTCAGGATGGTGGTCGATTCCACCGACGTAACGTCGATCGGGTTGACGAAGCCACTTCCGACCACGGTCACCGCGTCCAGCGTCGTGGCACTTCCGTCCCCGCGGCTAACGAAGTCCGCATTGGCTGCCACGCCCACGTTGACCGAAACATTACGGGAACCTCCCGCGCTGCTGGTGACTGTGTACTGGCCGGTTGGAAGCGCCGAGAAGCGATAGAGCCCATCCGACCCCACCGTGATCGTTCTCGAGAAACCGGTGTTCGGGTTGGTAACGGTTATGGTGTCCCCGGCGTTGGCTCGTCCCGCGATCGCGCCGGCGGTATTTGACTGCGCATTGACCCCACCCACGACGCACAAGCCGAGGGCAAGTGCGAGCGTGGTTCTTTTCATACGCATTTTGCTGATATTCGTTTTGGCAACCATGCTTCTCTCTCCGCGAAGATGAATTAAAGACTTGGCCTACCCAACCCATGCCACGTACATCTGGCGCGGCGAGAATAACGCTTATTTAAGGTTTTAAAAGCGCTGGCCGTTTCGTTCTTCATCAGTCACGTACAAAGCCGAATTAATCCGTCGTTTTTGTTCCGAATTACGCCTGGTATGCCCCGCTCACGCATCAAATCGCTTTAATTAATATTTGCATCCTTTCTGTGAAAGGCCATTCAGTACGTAACCTGGATTCTCAATGGTGCAATGCAAAAAAAAGAAGGCCACCCCTAGGGGTGGCCTTCAAGCAACTCTGTGGTTCTATTTTTTCTGACTTTGATTAGAAGTCGTATTGGACCATGAAGCGTACCGAGCGCGGAGCCTGGAACGATGCCGGCAGCAGATAGGTTTCCGAACGGGCACCGGTGGTGCCGTCTTCGCCGATCTCGTTCACCGAGGTGTACTTGTCCGAGCCGAACGCATTGAACACGTCGACCTTGAACTGGAGACCTTCCGCCCACGACGGACGGTAGGCCAGGTTCAGGTCAACCGAGTTGGTCCACGGCAGGCGACCTGCGGTACCGCGCGGAACCGCCTCGTTGTTGCAACGCATGAAGGACGCGCCATAGCCGTGCAGCGAGCCGTCCGGCAGCGTCAGAACGCCCAGGCAGTTCACCGGACGACCGGACTGGATCAGCAGGTTCGCACCCAGTGACCACTCTTCGTTGAACTGATAGTTACCAAACACCTTCAGGCTGTGGCGACGATCGTTCGGCAGGTAGCCATAGGTATCGGTGGTCAGCTCCAGGTAGTCGAAGTCCTGCGTGACGCTGGTGTCATCCTGACCGATGTCCGACTTAACGCCACCTTCGGTGTTGCCCTTGCTCTTGGCGTAGGTGTACGAACCCTGCAGGAAGAAGTTATCCCAGCTGCCTTCGAAGAAGACTTCCATCGCGGAATAGGTACGCTTGGCCTTCGGGCTCAGGAGGGCGCCATCGATCGTGTTGGTGGTCAGCTGGCCATTGCCCAACAGATCGGTCACGAACACCGCGTCCTTGCCCGGGTTGAACATGCGGCAGTACGGGAAGCCCGCACCCGGGATATTGGCGACGTCGCCGTTCGCGTTCACCCAGCCATCATCCGTCAGCTCGAAGCCGTTGGCCGCCATGATCGGAGAGTAGTCACAGGTATCGTCGATCGCCTGCTTCAGGTCACGATAAATACCGCGGACACCCAGCGAGAAGTGGTCGGTCAGCTGCGCCTGGAAACCCAGGATGAACTCGTCCTGATACATCGGATCGAGGTTCTTCGCGGCAATGGTCGCCGGATTCTTGCCAACGCCGAATTCGCCGTTGATGTAGCTCAGCGGACCACGGGCCACCGGATCAATCGGCGCGCCCGTCACAGGGTCAACGCTGACGTAGTTGAAGTTCTGGCGGGTGAACAGCGAGGCGCTGGCGCCACGCACGGCCACGCTCGGGGTCAGCGGCAGCGCGTAGCGACCGGCATTACCGAAGATCTTGAAGGTCGAGTCGCCATTCACGTCCCAGGAGAAGCCCAGGCGCGGGCCGAACTGGTTGTCGATCTTGACGAAGCTTTGGCCGGCACCGTTCTTGTTGTTGAAGCTATCCCAGCGCAGGCCGACATACGCCATGAAGTTGTCGGTGATGTTCCAGTTGTCCTGGATGTAGAACGCCCGCTGCTCGACCTTGACCGTGGCGCCCTGATTGACGATCTGCTCGCGCACGATGTCGGTTTCGTCACCACTGTTGGCAACGGTATCGGGGTCGATCGTCGAATAGCGCCATGCACGACCGCCTTCGATGGACGTACCGGCGATGGACTCGTAATCATCCAGGTCGAAGCCGAACTTCACCAGGTGGTCACCCAGCTGCCATTCCGCGTCGATACGGAACTGGTCGCGGGTATCGCCCGAGTCAACGCGATCGATGGCGCCGGCCAGCGAGGGGATGTTGGCGCTGATGTTGCAGGTGCTGCCGTAAGTGCCCGTCAGCGCACGACGATAGCCGGGACGCGCATCCACGATCACCGGGCAGCCGGTTGCGGGCACGTTCAGGTCACCGCCGTAGGAAACGTCCAGGCCACTTGCCGTACGCATGCGGACCGAGCGCGAGAACTCGCCATGACCGTACAGGGCGGACAGGGTGAAGTTGTCGGTCAGATAACCCGTGTACTTCAGGACGTAGTTCTCGCCACCGTTCTCGGTGAACACGGTGCCAATCTTGCCCGTGCGATTGAGCACGCCGGGAGTATTGCCGTACACGTCCGAATCCGTCTCGGTCTTGTCCGAGAACGCGGTCAGTTCCAGGACGTGGTTGTCGGTCAGGTACCAGTCCAACTTGGCCAGCCACGTCGGCGTCTTGGTCTCGTTGTAGGTGTTGTTGAAGGCCAGGACGTTGCCCCAGGAATCGGCTTCGGTACGGCCGTACTGCAGCAGGCCATAGGCAAACAGGCGATCCTTGACAAGCGCGCCGCTGGCCCACACCGCCACGGTCGCGTTCTCCTCGGAATCCTTGGAATTGTCAGAACGCAGGGTGCCGTTGCGCAGGTAGGCATTCGGCACCGCCGAACGCATGCTGTCGGGGCTGTAGAACACATTGCCACCGGCATGGAACTCGTTGCTACCGCGCTTGGTGACCAGGTTGATCACGCCGCCCAGCGAACGACCGAACTCGGCGCCGTAGCCGCCAGTCTTGATCTGCTGCTCCGCAATGCCTTCGAACGGGACCTGGGCGAAGTTGAGGTTGCGGAAGGAGTTGGTGACGTTGAAGCCGTTGATGAAGTAGGCGTTCTCAGCGACCGAGGCACCGCCGAAGGAAGCCAGGTTGCCGAACGCGGCGTCGCCGCGGACGGTACCCGGAGCCAGCAATGCAACGCTGGTGATATCGCGCGGCACCGGCAGCTTGGCGATCTGCTCGGAGGTCAGGATGGTGGTGGACTCAACCGAGGAGACATCGATCGGGTTGATGAAACCGGTACCGGTCACCGTAACCGCGCCCAGGGTGGTCGCATCGCCGCCGCCGGCGCTGACGAAGCTCACCGTGGCCGCGGTACCGATGTTCACGGAGATGTCGCGGCTCGAGGTGCTGCCATCGGCCGCCTTGCGGGTCACCGTGTACTTGCCCGTCGGCAATGCAGAGAAGCGATAGGAGCCATCTCCGCCGACCGTGATGGTGCGGGTGAAGCCGGTGCTCGGGTTGACGACGGTGATGGTATCGCCCGAGGCGGCCTGACCGACGACGGCACCCGAAGTATTGGACTGCGCGTGAACGCCGCCCACGAAGCAGGCGCCGAGTGCGAGGCTGAGGGCGGTCCGCTTGATGCTGGCATGAACGAGACTGGACTTTCGATTACGCATTGACTCTCTCTCTCTGTTGTTCCAAGAAATGTTTGGAAGCCAAAAGGATTGCCGGCTTCTATGAGCCGGCTGACAGTGAGAGTAACGCAATTTTCACAGCCTGAACCGTAATTAAAGTTACCTTTGCAATATTTTTATACATAAAAATCAATAACTTAATCTAAATAACCCCCTTGAAACGGAATTACGTCTCGCCAAGTTGGCATCTCTTTTCGGCCTAGCCTACCAACCGGCCGTTCCCCCAATCAGGCCAAGTCCCAGTACAGGTGCGCTGGGCGAAAAGCTGAATTACGCGCCTTTGAGGGATCTGATAGCGGTCCGGTAATCGAACGGCGCGTACGTTCGCAATGTGCGCTCACGTAGTATGGGTTCGACTCACTGTTCCAGGACGGCCATGGCTCACTCTACGACCTCGCCAGTGCCTGCTCCAACGCGCCGAGATGACGGGCATATCTCTTCCATCCCCACAAGTTGTCTGTGTGTACACCGCGTCTCACCTGAACACTGCTCGCTGTGGTAACGGGAGTGGCATTTCGAGTCACATCTTCCAGTCCAGTTTCCATGGGCAGCGCGCAATGCTCGAGCATTTTCCCGACCGTTGGGCCTGGGTCCCGGACAAGATCTTCATAGTCCACCGTCAGGATCCTTCCCGGATCCAGACTTTTCAACTCATCCATGAACCGGTGGCAGATCGAGTAATAGGCCGCGACTTCTTCAATATCATAGCTGTATTCGTAATATGAAGGCCGGAAGAATTCCTTGAGGTTTGAAAAGCAGGCGTCCATCGGATTCCGCTTAACAAAGACAATGCGCGCTTCGGGAAGAGAGTGAAGAACCGCACCAGTCAGTGCCAGGTTGCCCGGGTGCTTGTCCGTGAACCAGTCCGTATCGGAACGCCAGTACGTGGCGTTCCGATAGATCTTTCCCATCATAGCCAAATCGGCCAGTGCTGCACGTTGTGCGGACGGCTCATCCACTATTCCGGGACTGTAATAATCGACCGACCACTTGTACGCCATCCTCAGCTCGCTCAGCTCTCCGCATGCGGTCACATTTGGGTGATTTCCCAGCATGCGCTCAACGAGCGTAGTCCCCGTCCTCGGCATTCCGACAATGAATATCGGACATTTACCCGTGGGATCCACATCTACTTTTTCTGAGCGCGACCTTCGGACTCGAAAGTCATCCAGCAATAGTGAAAATGTTCGCTCGCTCGATGACGATGAGTACTGAATCGTTCTTCTTTTCTGAAAAAGTGCCGTCCTCAATGCACACCATGCCGCATCAACATCGTCGACTGCATCCAGTTCCCTGAAGAGTGCGAAGCCAGCGGCGGTAAGGCTTCCCAAATCAGTTTCTTTCTGCGGGTGATTGGCCATCAGCCGCCGAAGTCTATCGATACGCTGCGCCGCGCCCTCACCACCCAACGTAGCCAAGGCCAGATGCAAGTAGCCATCGAAAGGGCTTTGACTTATCGCGTCCTCGTACGCAGCTCGAGCCTCCTCCAACTTTCCCGTGAACTTGAGAGCATTTCCACGCAAGTAGGAAAGCGTGGATGTTCTAACTCCCCTCTTCTCGGCCGCCTTCAGCCACGCGAGAACTTCACGGGGAGAATCCAGCATCGCGGAGATCTGGCATGCCTCTTCGATATCCCGTGCATCAGGCAATGCCGACTTATCAAAGGTCTGCAGTAAGTCCATTGCCGCCCGATACTCTCCCGTGGATACAAGGCGACGGGATACATTCAACCTTTCCCTTCTCGAGGATGCTTCTGTCAACAGTCTTGCAGCCTGTCTTGCATGGAAAACCGCGAGACGGAATCTGGTTTTGGCCTGGTGAATGTTGGAAGCCATCCAATGCCCCCCCGGGAATTCCGGCGCGCTTTCAAGTACCTGCATGCAGAAGTCCAATGCCGCATTCAGTTCTCCATTCGAGAACGCACGCTGCGCCATTTCCCACGCCGATGAAATACTTTGCTGCTTCAAGGTTTATCTACGCAATTGTTAACGAAGCCAGTATTCCACAAAAGTATGGGCGCCAGCTTTCGCTGGCGCCCATATTCCCAACCAAGGAACGAAAATCGGTCAGAAATCGTAACGAGCGGAAAAGCGTACGGCGCGCGGGGCCTGGAAGTTCACCGCATTAAGGAAGTTCGGATTGTAGACGGGAGCTGCGCGCTCCTTATCACCCGTCTCCGAGTACTCCGTTACACGATCCGAATTAAAGACATTGAAGACGTCGACCTGCAGGCGAAGCTTTCCAGTGCCCAACGTTGGCGTCCAGGCCAGCGATAGGTCAAGGGTGTTTGTCCAGGGCGTACGCCCATAATCACCACGCTTGCCGAGGTGCGGAACGCCATCAGCATCGTGGCAGTAGAAGCTGGACGCCGAGTACGCACTGATCGAGCTTTCATAGCCCGGGTCGCTTTCAGGAATGAAACCATTGCAGTTGATGGGGCGACCGGACTGCACGAGCAGGTTGCCGGATACATGCCACTGGTCCGTGATGTCATACGTACCGAACAGCTTGAAGGTATGGCGACGATCGTTGGGAAGATAGCCATAGCTTCCCTTGGCAAAAGCCGCGAAGTCCCAGTCCTGGGTGATGCCGGCATCTGCCTGCTCCAGGGTTGAGTTCACATAGCCCTCTGAATTGCCGATGCTCTTCGCGTAGGTATAAGAGCCCTGCAGGTACCAGTTATCCGTCTTGATTCGCTCGAAGAAGACTTCCATCGCCTCATACTTACGGCTGTACTTCGGCAACCCGAAATAGTCCTTGGGGATCGAGACGACCGTGAAATTGCCATCGTTATGCAGGTCAAGCGCGAGGTCGGTATCCTGACCGGGATTGACCAGATAGCACTGCGCAGCGGTCGAGGAATCGTATTCCGTGTATCCGTTGTCGGCGGCCCATTGCTCCAGGGGGCCATGCATACAGATATCATCGAATCCGCTCTTGACTTTGCGCTTGATGCCCCGCACGCCCAAAGTCCAGTTTTCTGTGAGCTGGGTCTGGATGCCGAGAATGAACTCATCCTGATACATCGGATCCAGATTGTCCGCCGCAACGGTGGCCGGGTTCGGAGCCACGCGGGAACCATTGACGCCAGTCGGCCCCAACTGGGCGCCCAGAGTCGGTGCGCCGGTGACAGGATCGATAGCGGTGAACTGGTAGTAATCGGTCAGCGTTTCCTCGGCACCCGACGCACGGATGCTGGTGTTGTTGGCGACCGGAATGAAGTAGCGACCGGCATTGCCAAACACCTTGAAGGTAGAGTCTCCATTCACGTCCCACGAGAAACCGATTCGCGGGGCAACCAAATCGTCAGACTTCACGAAGGAAACGCCATCGGCATTCATGTTGTCGAAACGCTCGACGCGGACACCCGCATACAGCAGGAAGTTATCGGTGACGTTCCAATGGTCCTCGATGTACGCTGCTTCGTTCTTTGTTTCATATCCGCCGCTGGATCGATAAAGGTGGCGCACGCGAACGTACTCTTGCGTGTTGGGCACACCATTGGTGGTTCCATTGGCGGGCGCGGCATAGTAACGATAGTAAACGCCGCCCGCGAAAGTCGACGCCGTGAAGGTTGAGGTGAACTTCTCGCTATCCACACCGGCACGCAGCGTATGGTCTCCCAAACGCCATTCCGCGTCGATGCGCCAAGCCTTGCGGGTGTCGATATCCGGGCCCGCGTTGGCCGGCCTCACAGCGGCAAAAGTGGCCGCCGGCCAGCAGCCAACATAATCCAAGCCACCAGATCGACCATCATACACGGTAGGGCAATCTTCACCGGGCAGGCCGCCCTTCACGTAAGGGTTGTCAAATTTGAGGTCGCCATACTGCGCCGACACGGTAAAGTTGTCGGTCAGATAGCCGGTGTACTTTCCGATGAGTACGCGCCCTCCACTCGGACTCTCGTATGAGTAGTCTGCCGCATCATGGTTCCTGCTGAACTTGCTATTGTTCGTGTAGTGGTCAACTTTGTCTTTCTGCTTGTTATAGATGCCCGTGAACTCAAGCAGATGATTATCGGTAAGGTTCCAGTCTAGCTTGACAATGCCCTGCGGAGAATTGTTCTTGGTCCGAGTGCTATCGTTCTCGAAGTACCGGTCGCTGGTCTCATCACGCCCCTCGACCAGGCCGAAGAAGAACAGGCGATCCTTAATCAGCGGGCCGCCGCCATAGATGTTGTATCGAACTCGGTCATCTTCGTTGGCGGACCGATAAACGAAGTAACTGCCATCGTCAATGGGATCGCGACTTATCACGTCCTTGCCAGACTTCTGCAGACTAGCCGGCTCCCAGTACGCGCTGACGCCCCCTTTCCATTCATTGGTACCGCGCTTCGTCACGATATTGATGACGCCACCGAGCGAACGACCATATTCCGCGCCGTAACCGCCGGTTTTGACCTGCTGTTCGCCGATGGCGTCGAACGGCATATTGGCGTATGAGAGTAGAGAACGCAGATTGGTAACGTCGAAGCCATTGATGTAGTAGCCATTCTCTGCAACAGACGCGCCACCGAAGGAGGCCAGGTTGCCCAGCCCGGTGTCACCCCGGACAGTGCCTGGTGCCAACAGGGCCACGTTGGTGATGTCGCGCGCAACCGGCAGTGCCTGGATCTGTTCAGCGGTAAAGACTGTGGTTGATTCCACCGAAGACACATCGATAGGGTTGATTGCACCCGTACCCACGACGGTGACTGTATCCAGCGTATTCGCCGACGACGAGCCGGTGAAGTTCAATTCGGTACCCGTACCCACGGTGACGGCGACTTCACGACTATTGCCGTTAGCTGTAATCCGGTAGCGTCCCGTTGGCAGCTGCGTGGCGGCGTAGCGGCCACTACTGTCGGCCGTGATCTCGCGCTTTGTTCCAGTATCGGTGTTCTCAATTGTGATGGTCGAGCCTGCTTCGGCTCGCCCGAAAACCGAACCAGCTGCGCTCTGTGCCTGCACGCCACCAACGACGCAAAGGCTGAGCGCCATGCTCAGTGCCGTCCGCTTGATGCCCCTAGACAAATAGCTGGGCCCCATGTGGGTTGTCATCGTGCTCTCTCTCTCTCAAGTCAAAAAAAGACCGGTACGGACCGGCCCCGAATGCAGGCGAAACCTAAACGCCTGGTGACCAGAGAATAACGTAACTTTTACGAGCGGGAGCGGAACTTACATTACGCTTTCAGATGAAAAAAATCAATGCAATCAATTACTTATAATACAATACGGCAATGGTGAAAAATAATGACGGTAGTGAAACGATGGCCGATCAGTTATCCCGGAGGCACATCTCCTCCCCTACCTCTTTCCGTCAGTCCCTCGCTTCGAATGAAGCTACCAACCTGCCCAATTGGCCCTCATATCGCTTCCAGCTTTCGAGGTTCCTCGTATGGATTCCTTCGCGCACTTGCGAGCTACTTGCGGTCGCTGAAGGCGTCAAATTCTTCTTCACATCTTCCATCCCTGCATGGGTCGACAGACCACAGAATGCGGCAACCCGGGAGAGCGCTTCTTCCGGGCTCGTTACCAAAGCCTCGTAGTCCACGCACAGGAATGCATTCGGCATGAGTCTCTGCCAGTGTTCCGTCAAATGGATGAAACGGCGGTAATGATTGGCCATTTCAGTCAAGTCATAGCTGTAGGGATAGCTCGTTCCCGAGAACAGGTGCTTGAAGGTAGAAAAGCAGCTATCCATGGCTCCCCGACGCAGGCAGATAATCTTCGCGTCAGGCAACGCACGATGGATAAAGGCCGCGTTGATTACATTGTTGGGCAATTTGTCGACAAGCAGTTTCTTTTCTTCTAGACGCCAGGAGGTTCTCTCTTGGTAGCCAGCCCCAAGTGCGCGAAAATCCATCTCCAGGTAGTTCTGGAGGCCCTGCTTGTCAACTATTTCGCCAATGAATCGACCGCTTTCCCATGCCATCTGCATTGGAAAATCGTTCAGCTCGCCAGCCAGCATCACGTCCGGGTGATTCCCAAGCATGCGTTCAAGCAGGGTAGTGCCACTCCTTGGAAGACCCACCACAAATATGGGCCCTTGTTGTGGAAGATAACGCGGTTCATCACGCCGCGCATCTAGGAAAAACGCTTCGTTGCAGGCGTGCATCAGTGCGTGATAATTCTCCTCGTATGCGGAATCTGCATAGCGAATCCCTTGCCGCTTGGCCGACGCTCCTACCTGCAACGCTTGCCATGCTTCTTCCGTACGGTCGGCATCATCCAGTTCCTTGAACAGGGCATATTGCAGGTAGATTGCGTCTTCTAAACCCGGCTTGGTATGCGCGATCGCCCTTCGGATTCGAGTAACTCTATCCCCTGGACGCGCGCTTCGCTGGTGATGTGCCAACGCCCAGTGCGCCTCGGCGTTCATGGGGTCCGATGCTATGCACCGTTCAAAGGCTTCTGTGGCCTCTTGCATGCGCCCCAAGTGCCGCAGCGCATTCGCGCGTGCGAGAAGGAGTGAAGATGGGGGATTGCCAATCCTGGACAGAGCGTGATCTGCGAGAGCCAATGCCTCTTGGTGGGCGTCTGTCAGGCCAAGATACTGGACCAGTCCCATGCTGTAACGCAGCACTACCGGATCTGACCAATCAGACAAAGCGATGATGTCCCTTGCGTCCTTGTATTCACCGAGCACCAAAAGACGCATGCTCAGTTCGGTGATGAACTGCTGGCTTCCACTTCGCTTCCAGGCAGGTACGGCAGAACGGACCGCGCGCACCGATTCACGGAAATCGCCTTGGCTCTGGGCCAACGCGGACAACGCCAGCCAAGCACGCGGTTGCGCGGGATCCAGCGCGAGAATCTGCTGGTAGATCTCGCGTGCATCGTCGAAACGACGTTCCATCATTGCCTGGCGGCCACGCTGGACGTAGGCACCGATGTCGGGATTTTGCACGCTGGGCTCCGAGGGGCAAAGCAAAAAGGATAGTGCAAAAACAAGACGGCCGCCCAAAGGCGGCCGTCTCCTTCACGCTGACTTCCCGATATTGCTTAGAAGTCGTACTGCACCATGAAGCGGACCGAGCGCGGGGTCTGCCAGGACAGCGGGGTCTTGTAGGTTTCGGTCTGCACGATCGGGTCACCCGCGTCGTTCTCGCCTTCCTCGTTGACCGCGATGGCCTTGTCCGCGTTGAACACGTTGAACACGTCGACTTTGAAGGCAAGCTTGCCGTCGGCGAATGCCGGACGATAGGCGACATTGAGGTCGAAGGTCGTCGTCCACGAGGTGCGTCCGGCGGTGCCGCGGTCCACGACGGTGGTACCGCCATGCTGGCCAATCGGATCGCAGGAGAAGTACGCCGCGCGGTAGCCGACCGGGTCGTCGCCGTAGACACCGAAACAGTTGATCGGACGTCCCGACTGGACCAGCAGGTTGCCACCCACGGACCACTCATCCGTGATGTCCCAGTTGCCGAACATCTTCAGGGTGTGGCGACGGTCGTTCGGCAGGTAACCGAAAGAACCCAGCATCAGCTCCGGATAGTCGAAGTCCTGCGTGGTGCCGGTATCACCTTGGCCGATGTCGGACTTCACGCCGCCTTCGGTGTTGCCCTTGCTCTTGCCGTAGGTGTAGGAACCCTGCAGGAAGAACTTGTCCCACGCGCCTTCCCAGAAGAACTCCAGTGCGGAGTAGGTACGCTTGGCTTCCGGGCCCAACGCGTTCGCGGCGATGGAGACGCGCTCGGTGGTGCCGTCGCCATCAACGTCGATGTTCCAGATGCCATCGCTGCCGGGGTTGTACAGGCGGCAGTACGGGAACGACGGATTGCCGACGGCCACGTCCGTATACCCGTTCGCTTCAGCCCAATCCTCGATCGGACGGATGTCGCAGGTATCGTCGATCGCACGCTTGAGCTCACGGTAGACACCGCGAACGCCGGCGGACAGGTGCTCGGTGATCTGGGCCTGGAAGCCGAGGATGAATTCATCCTGATACATCGGCTTCAGGTTGGTCGACGCGATGGAGGCCGGGTTCTTGTTCTGACCGGTTTCGCCATTCGCATAATAGGGTTCCACCAACGGGCCGCCACCCGGCGTCATGTTGATGGGCACGCCCGTAACCGGATCGACACCCGTGTAGATGAAGTCCTGCATCTCGTAGATCGACGCGCTCGCCCCACGGACGGCAACGTTCGCGGTCAGTGGCAGAGCGAAACGACCGGCATTACCGAAGATCTTGAAGGACGAATCACCATTCACGTCCCACGAGAAGCCAAGGCGGGGAGCGAACTGATTGTCGATCTTGACGTAGCTCTGGCCCAGTCCGTTCTTGTTCTCGAAGCTGTCCCAGCGCAAGCCACCGTAGACCAGGAAATTGTCGGTGACGTTCCAGGTATCTTCCACATAGAACGCACGCTGCTCGACCTTCACCGTCGAACCTTGGCGGATGTTGATGCGGCGAACGAAATCGTTTCCGGTGTTCGGGTTGTTGTTGTACTGGTAGTAGTAGTTGCCCGAATACGCAGTGCCATCCACCGTCTCGAAGTCGTCCAGGTCGTAACCGAACTTGACCACGTGATCGCCCAGCAACCATTCGGCGTCGATGCGGAACTGGTCGCGAGTGTCCTTGGCATCGGAGCGATTCAGGGAGGTCGCAAAGTCGCAACCGGAGTAGATGCCGGTGGCATCCTTGCGGGCGCTGGGACGGTTGTCACGCACGATCGGGCAACCGCCCACCACGCTGTTGAGATTGCCGTCATAGGAGATGCGGCTGCCGTCGGCCTGGATGGCGTGGTTCGAACGCGAGAATTCACCGTGGCCCGCGAGCGCCGTCAAGGTGAAATTTTCACTCAGGTAGCCGGTGTACTTCAGCGCATAGTTCTCGCCGCCATCTTCTTCATGCAGCGTGCCCAGATAGGTACCACGATTCGGCTTGACCGAATCACCTTCGAAGGTCGTGTAGTAATACGCGGTGTTGGTCTTGCGCTTGTCCGAGAACGCAGTCAGCGCCAGCAGGTGGTCATCGGTGATGTTCCAGTCCAGCTTGACCAGCCAGGACGGCGACTTCTGCTCTTCCTGGGTGTTCTTGCCGCCGCTCAGCACATTCGGATAGGCGGCTTCGTCGGTGCGGCCATACTGCAGCAGCGCATAGGCGAACAGCTTGTCCTTCACCAGCGCGCCGCTGGCCCAGACCGAAGCGGTCGCGGCCCAGCCCAGGTCCTTGGAATTATCCGAAACCAGTCGACCATTGCGGTAGTACAGGTTCGGCGTGCTCTCGCGCAGCGATTCCGGTTCCCAGAAGATGTTGCCGCCGGCGTGGAACTCGTTCGAACCACGCTTGGTGATCAGGTTGATCACACCACCGGTGGAACGACCGAATTCGGCACCGTAGCCGCCGGTCTTGACCTGCTGCTCGGCGATCGCCTCAAAGGGGATCTGCGCGAAATTGAGGTTCTTGAAGGTATTGGTGATGTTGAAGCCGTTGACGTAATACTGGTTCTCCGACACCGAAGATCCGCCGAACGACGCCAGGTTTCCGAACGCGGCATCACCCTTGATGGTGCCGGGAGCCAGCAGCGCGACGCCAGTGATGTTGCGGGCAACCGGAATCTTGGCAATCTGTTCAGCGGTCAGCACCGTGGTGGATTCCACGGAGGACACGTCGATCGGGTTGATGGCATTGGTGCCGACGACCTGCACCGCATCCAACGTGGTGGCACCACCCGAAGCGGCGGCCGCACGGGCGAAATCCACATTCGCGGCCGTGCCCACCGTCACGGTGATATCGCGGCTCGACGAGGCGCCGTCCGCAGCCTTGCGGGTGATCGTGTACTTACCGGTCGGCAGCGCGGAGAAACGATAGCTGCCGTCGCCGCTGACGTTGATGGTGCGGGTGAATCCGGTGTCCGGGCTGACGATGGTGATGGTGTCGCCGTCGACGGCGCGACCGGTGATGGCACCGGCCGAGTTCGACTGCGCCTGTACCCCACCCACGAAGCAGGCACCCAGGGCCAGGCTCAGGGCCGTGCGCTTGATGCCTTTCGACAAGTAACTGGAACCCATTTGTCTCTCTCTCTTGAGTTGTAAACGGCCGGTGCCAACGCGGCGCCGGAATCCGAAGTGACAGGCCTCACATAGCCTGTGAACCAAAGAGTAACGCAAATTTCTTTATTAAGAAAGAGTTATGAGCCCTTATAAATCAAACACTTGTCCTATTCATTTTGATGAACTGTAAGTAAAAATACGTTTGTGGCATCCCGCATTCAGCGCCACCAGAAACAGAAAACGGCTGCAGAAGCAGCCGTTTCCGTTGGACGAAGGTCAGATTTAACCCAACTGGCTGGCAATGCGCTCCTGCTCACCCTTCAACGCCCCCGGCATCCTCCCACCGAACTCCTCCAGATAGGCCCCGATACTTTCCACCTCGGACCGCCAGCCGTCCCGGTCGAAGCCGAACAGCTTGGCCTCGGCTTCCTGCGAAAGCGCCACGCCTTCGAGATTGAGGTCAGCGGGCCGCGGGAGATGGCCGATCGGCGTTTCCACAGCGTCCGCCTGCCCTTCCACCCGCTTGATCATCCACTCCAGCACGCGCAGGTTCTCGCCGAAACCCGGCCACAGGAACTTGCCGTCGTCGCCCTTGCGGAACCAGTTGACGTGGAAAATCTTGGGCAGCTTCGCGCCGGGCTGGTCGAACGACAGCCAATGGGTGAAGTAGTCGGCGAAGTTGTAGCCGCAGAACGGTTTCATCGCCATCGGGTCGCGACGCATCACGCCAACCGCGCCGGTGGCGGCGGCGGTGGTTTCCGACCCCATCGCGGCGCCGACCAGGACGCCATGGGTCCAGTCGCGGGCTTCGAACACCAGCGGAACCAGCGATGCCCGCCGGCCACCGAACACGATCGCCGAAATCGGGACGCCCTGCGGATCTTCGGCGCGCGGCGAGTAGCTGGGGCACTGGCGGGCGGACACGGTGAAGCGCGAGTTCGGATGCGCGGCCGGGCCGTTGGCGGGATCGTACGGGCGTCCCTGCCAGTCCAGCGCCGGCGTGCGTCCGTCCAGGCCTTCCCACCACGGTTCCTGCTCGTCGGTCACCGCGACGTTGGTGAAGATGGTGTGGTGGCTGATGGTGGCCAGCGCGTTAGGGTTGGAACTGTCCGAGGTGCCCGGAGCGACGCCGAAGAAGCCGGCTTCCGGATTGATGGCGTACAGCCGGCCATCGGCGCCCGGACGCATCCAGCAGATGTCGTCGCCGACGGTCCACACCTTCCAGCCGGCCTGGCGGTAGCCCTCCGGCGGAATCAGCATGGCCAGGTTGGTCTTGCCGCAGGCGGAAGGGAACGCGGCGGCGACATAGTGGGTCTGGCCCTGCGGGTTCTCGATGCCGACGATCAGCATGTGCTCGGCCAGCCAGCCTTCCTGGCGTGCCTGGTGCGAGGCGATGCGCAGCGCGTGGCACTTCTTGCCGAGCAGCGCGTTGCCGCCGTAGCCGGAGCCGTAGCTCTTGATGGTCAACTCTTCCGGGAAATGCATGATGAAGCGGCGCTCCGGATCCAGTTCGCCGATCGAGTGCAGGCCCTTGACGAAGCTGCCCTCGCGTTCGATCCGCGCCAGTGCCGCCGCGCCCATGCGGGTCATGATGCGCATGTTGGCGACCACGTAGGGCGAGTCGGTGATTTCCACACCGCAACGCGCCAGCGGTGAATCGATCGGGCCCATGCAATACGGCACCACGTACAGGGTGCGACCGCGCATGCAGCCGGCGAACAGCGCGTCCATCTTGGCGTGTGCCTCGGCCGGCGCCATCCAGTGGTTGTTCGGGCCGGCGTCGTCGCGCTCCGGGGTGCAGACGAAAGTCAGATGCTCGACCCGCGCCACGTCGCTGGGGCTGGAACGGTGCAGCCAGCTGTGCGGATGGGTTTCGCGGTTGAGCGGCAGCAGGGTGCCGTCGGCCTGCATGCGGGCGATGAGCGCGGCGTTTTCGGCATCGCTGCCATCGCACCAATGGACGTGGTCGGGCTGGGTCAGCGCGGCGACTTCCGCGACCCAGGCGTTCAGCGCATCCAGCCTGCACCCCTGGGAGTCCTGCGATTTGAAAACGTCGACCGCTGCGTTCATGCCGTGCCCTCGAAAAATGAGACCAAAATGATACCAATGTCCGGTCCCGATGACGAGGAGAACGCCGAATGGGATTCAGGAAGGTCAGGACTTGTCCCGGAGGGCACGCCCGGGCCTCCCGGAATCGGCGTCAGAGGCAGCGGTCCACATACATATGTAGACGCGGCGCCGGCAGGCTCCCCCTCGCGGCAGGCCAGGAGTTCCGGGGGCGGGCTCAGCCGGTGCGCGATCGCCGGTAGGGGTTGAAGAGCTGGAGCAGCCAGGGCTTCTGCGCCAGCACCAGGCTCACCCCGATGCGCTCGGACGCCGGCAGGGTCGCATCCCGCGCCAACAGGGCATCGAACTCGCGCGCCACTTCCTCCAGCCTTTGCCGCAATTGCTTGATGCCTTCGATGCTGAGGCTGCCGCTGAGCAGCAGCAACGCATCCTGCTCGCCGTCGAAGGCATCGGCGAAGTAATCCGTCAGCAGGGTGTGGCGGAAATAGCGTTCCATCGGCCCATCGGCGCGCCACCGGAAGTTGCGCGCGGTCAGGGTGCGCGTGCGGTTGCCGGGCATCAGCTCGATGATGCCGAGGCGATCCAGTTTCACCAGCAGGCCGGTCCACTGGGCGGAGGTGAAGCCGAAGTGTTCCAGCACATCTTCCTGCCGCCATCGATTGAGGGTCAGGAACAGCGCCATCAGCAGCGCGGGCTCCTTCACCAGCGCCTGTTCCTGCGCCGCCTCCAACTGGGCCATCGGCTTGCGCCCGCGCGACGCCTCGGCGCTGAGCTCGGCCAGGCCGACATCCAGGACCTCGCAGATCTGCTCCAGCCGCTGCAGGCTCATGGCGCGACGGGAGAACATGCGCTTGATCGCCGCCTCGCTCATCTTCATCTGCGCCGCCAGATCGCGGTAGGTCATGCCCTGCCCGCGCAGGCAGCGCTTGAGCGCGTCGACCAGTTCCAGGGATACGGCCATGGGTAGCGGA
This sequence comes from Pseudoxanthomonas sp. PXM04, assembly GCF_014851695.1. Classification (NCBI taxonomy): domain Bacteria; kingdom Pseudomonadati; phylum Pseudomonadota; class Gammaproteobacteria; order Lysobacterales; family Lysobacteraceae; genus Pseudoxanthomonas; species Pseudoxanthomonas sp. PXM04. The sequence continues at coordinate 249,359 of NZ_JACVAG010000001.1, read as the reverse complement.
TTCCTATACCTTTCGTCCTCCGGAAGCTTACCTTGTCAAAGTTAGTTGAATCCGGACGGCGTCTGCGCCCACCTTGCGCTGCGCAAGGAGACCTGCCGATGACCCTGTCCAAATCCCCCGTCCCGTACTTCCGTGCCCTGCTGCTGGCGACCGCACTGTTCGCCGCCGCCGTTCCCGCCCGGGCCGCCGTCCAGTCCGATGGCGCCAGCCGGCACTCGCAGGCCAGCCTCGCCGCTTCCGTCGAAGTGCCCGTGGCCGTCGTGCACGCGTTGGCGCATGGCGCGTCGGCCGTGGTGTCGGGGGTCGCCGTGGTGGGCGGCAGTGTGGCGGTGACCGTGTCGGCCACCGCCGCCGGCGCCTCGTTCGTGGTCTACCTGTCGGTGGAAGCGGTTCGCCGGCTGGGCATCGCGGTGGGAACCGCGATCAGCGTGACCGCCGTTGCCACCGGCTGGCTGCTGAGCGCTGCCGGCGAGACGCTGTGCTTCATCGCCAACGACAGCGTCCGTCCGCACATCCACAGCCATCGCTACGGGAGTTGAGCCGATGAACCGCCTGTTGATGCGCTGCGCGTGGCTGTTGTGCCTGCCGCTGGCGGCCCACGCCGGCAACGATTGCCGGGAGCAACAACTGTCGCCGGCCAAGGTCGCCTTGGCGGCGGAGACCGCCCTGCTGGCCGCCGCCGCGCTGGATCAGAGGGATGCGCCGGTGGCACTGATTGCGCGGGTGGGTACGGATCTGTCCAAGCAGGGTCTGGTCTACAGCCATGCCGGCTTTGTCGTCCGCGATCATCCCCGGGGACGCTGGACGGTGGTGCACCTGCTCAACGACTGCGGAAGCGATCGTTCGGGACTGTACGCGCAGGGGCTGGTGAATTTCTTCTCCGACGATCTGGTCAACCAGGATCTGCGCATCGTCTGGTTCAAGCCGGATTTCGCGCAGCGACTGGCCGGACGACTGCAACAGTTGCCGCGCCACAGCCTGCACCATCCGCGTTACAACCTGATCGCGCGTCCCGGCGGCCGCAACTATCAGAACTCGACCGCCTGGCTGGTCGAAATGATGGCCAGCGCGATCGCCGACAAGCCGGTATACGACCGCGCCACGGCGTACGCCTTCGCGCGCGGCGATGGTTTCATCCCGGATACCATCCATGTTCCGTACACCAAGCGCGTGCTGGGCGGATTGTTCACCGCCAACGTCGACTTCACCGACCATCCGGTCGCCACCCGCCTGTCAGGCGACTATCCCGTGGTCACTGTACGCTCGATCTTCCGCTATCTGGACAGTGCGGGATACACCGAGCACGTGCGGGAATGGCGCAATGGCCGATTGATGAGCACACCCGGTCCCGCATGATTCCCGCGAGGCGACTTTGTGCCCGCTCATGCTCGCCGCCCTGCTTTCCGCGAGCGAGGTGCGCCTGCGCTCAGGTGGGAATGAGGGTGGAGATGACGTGTTCCAGATAGGCTTCGAACTCGTCGTGGGTCATGCGTGGCTGCTGCAGTTGCAGTGACAGCTGCAGGAAGCCCACATACGCGGCATAGGTCAGGCGGGCACGATGGATCGCGTCCTGGCGCGCCAGCCCCGCCTGACGGAACGACGCCATCAGGTATTCGAGTCGACGCTGCGACACACGATCGATCACCGGCTGGACCGCCGGATGATCCAGCGCCTTCAGCAACTCGCTGTAGATGATGTGCGGTTTGACCTCGTGTCCGACCAGTTGGAACAGCGCGCGCAGGCGCTCGCGCGGATCCGGCACTTTCTCCAGGTTGCCGAACACGCTTTCCTGCTCCACCGCTTCCCAGCGCTCCAGCGCCGCCTGCAACAAGGCGTCGCGGGAAGGAAAGTGCCAGTAAAAGCTGCCCTTGGTCACGCCGAGACGACGCGCCAGGGGTTCGACCGCCACCGCGGAGACACCCTGTTCGGCGATGAGATCGAGCGCGGCCTGCGCCCAGTCGTCGGCACTGAGACGGGCATTCCGCGGAGATGCGGCGGGAGCTGGGTCGGGGCTTGGAGTCGTCATGACCCCATTTAACCATACGGCGAAGTTTGTTGGAGTACGTTTGCTGCGATGCAGCAAAACTTTCGCCAAATCAAACGCTTGCGATGGCGAAGAATCCCGCCGACCGATTGACTGCTCTAAACCGGCAAGCCCATACTAGTCCGTATGGTCAATGCCTCCTCTCCTGCCATGTCCCTCTCCGCAACCGGTGTCGGCGAAGCGCTGGGGCTGACCGGAGCCGGCGATCTGCGGCTCGCTGCCAGCCGGTTCGCTTCACCCGCCCCGCTGCAGGCGGAACCCGCATTGATCTACGCGCATGGCTTTGGCCAGACCCGCCATGCCTGGGCGCGGACCGCGCAGGTCCTCGCCGCGAAGGGCTATGCCGGCCTTGCCTATGACGCCCGCGGGCACGGTGACTCGCAACGGAATCCGGCCGAATTGCCTTACGCCGGCGAGCAGTTCGCCGATGATCTGATCATCGTTGCCGGCGAACAGGCCCAGGCGCCCATCCTCGTCGGTGCATCGATGGGCGGGCTGTTCGGCCTGATCGCCGAATCGCGCTGGCCTGGTCTGCTGCGGGCAATGGTGCTGGTCGACATCACCCCGCGCTGGGAATCGGCGGGCCTGGAGCGCATCCTCGGTTTCATGACCGCGTTTCCCGACGGTTTCGAGTCCCCGGAACAGGCCAGCGACATCATCGCCGCCTACCTGCCGCACCGCCGCAACCGCAAATCGCCGGATGAACTGCGCGCGTTGCTGCGTCCGGACGCAAACGGCCGCTGGCATTGGCATTGGGACCCGCGCCTGATCGACGAACTGGCCCGCGACAGCGAGCAGCACCAGGATGCCCTTGCCGAGGCCGCCAGCCGCATCCGCTGTCCGATCCTGCTGATCAGCGGCGGACGCAGCGACCTGGTCTCCGCAAGGACCGTCGAGGAGTTCCGCGCGCTGGTTCCCCACGCGCGGCACGTCCATCTGCCGGACGCCACCCACATGGTGGCCGGCGACGACAACGACACCTTCACCGCCGCCGTACTCGAGTACCTGGCCGAACTGCGGTCGCCGCAGGCGTCCTTCGCGCCAGCCCCCACCGAATCGTCCGCCGAAAGCGGATCCGCAACCGGAGCAAGTCCATGAGCATCCTAGCCCCCTTCCTCGCCTTCCTGTTGGCGGGCGCGTTCGCGGCCTATCACCGCCTGCGGCTGGCCTATTGGGCGGCGATCACCGCGACCCTGCTGGTAGCCTGCTGGCTGCTCGGCGCCAATCCGACCGCCACGATCATCGCCGCCGTCATCGTGGCCCTCATCGCCGTCCCGCTGCTGATTCCGGCCATCCGCAAGCCGTTGATCACCGCACCGCTGCTGACCTTCTACCGCAAGATCCTGCCGCCGCTGTCGCAGACCGAGCGCATCGCGCTGGAATCCGGCTCGGTCGGCTTCGAGGGTGAACTGTTCTCCGGCGATCCGGACTGGAATCAGCTCCTGTCCCAGCCGAAGCCCGAACTGACGGCCGAGGAGCAGGCCTTCCTGGACGGTCCGGTGGAAGATCTTTGCCGGATGACCAACGACTGGGAAATCACCCACGTCCACGCCGATCTGCCGCCGGAAATGTGGGAGTTCATCAAGAAGAACAAGTTCTTCGGCATGATCATTCCCAAGTCCTACGGCGGCTTGGGCTTCTCGGCGCTGGCCCACCACAAGGTGATCCAGAAGCTGGCTTCGGTTTCCAGCGTGGTCAGCTCCACCGTCGGCGTGCCCAACTCGCTGGGCCCGGGCGAACTGCTGATGCATTACGGCACCGAGCAGCAGAAGGACTACTACCTGCCGCGCCTGGCCGACGGCCGCGAGGTGCCGTGCTTTGGCTTGACCGGTCCGTTCGCCGGTTCCGACGCGACCTCCATTCCGGACTACGGCATCGTCTGCGAGGGCGACTGGGACGGCGCCAAGGTGGTCGGCATCAAGCTGACTTTCGACAAGCGCTACATCACCCTGGCGCCGATCGCCAGCATCATCGGCCTGGCCTTCCGCATGTACGACCCGGACGGCCTGCTGGGCGACAAGCGCGATCTGGGCATCACCCTGGCGCTGATGCCGCGCGAAACCCCGGGCGTGGAAGTCGGCCGCCGCCACTTCCCGCTGAACTCGCCGTTCCAGAACGGCCCGGTGCGCGGCCATGAAGTGTTCCTGCCGCTGTCGCAGATCATCGGCGAGGAGAAGGGCATCGGCGAAGGCTGGCGCATGCTCAGCGAGTGCCTGTCGATCGGCCGCTCGATCACCCTGCCCTCCACCGCCAGCGGCGGTGCCAAGATGGGCGCGGTCGTCACCGGCGCCTATGCGCGCATCCGCAAGCAGTTCGGCCTGTCGGTCGGTCGTTTCGAAGGCGTCGAGGAAGCGCTCGCCCGCATCGCCGGCAAGGCCTACGCGATCAGCGCGTTGTCGCAGGCGACCGCGGCGGCCGTGGACCGTGGCGAGAAGCCGGCGGTGCCGTCGGCGATCGCCAAGTACCACTGCACCAACATGAGCCGCGACGTGGTCAAGGACGTGATGGACGTGGTCGGCGGCAAGGGCATCATCCTGGGGCCGCGCAACTTCGTCGGCCGCGCCTGGCAGGCCTCGCCGATCGCGATCACGGTGGAAGGCGCCAACATCATGACCCGCAGCCTGCTGATCTTCGGCCAGGGCGCGATCCTGTGCCATCCGTGGGTGCTGAAGGAAATGAAGGCGGCGCAGAATCCGGATACCGTCGCCGGCACCAACGAGTTCGATCGCAACCTGTTCGGCCATATCGGCTATGCGATTTCCAACGCGGTGCGTTCGTTCTGGTTCGGCCTGACCGCTTCGCGCATCGGCGCGGCCCCGGGGGACGAGTACACCCGCCGCTTCTTCCGCAAGATGGATCGCTACTCCGCCAACCTCGCGCTGATGGCCGACATCTCGATGCTGACGCTGGGCGGCAAGCTGAAGTTCAAGGAATCGCTGTCCGGCCGCCTGGGCGACGTGCTGAGCCATCTGTACATGACCAGCGCGATGCTCAAGCGCTACCACGACGAAGGCGCGCCGGCGGCGGATCGGACCCTGCTGGCCTGGGCCTTCCACGACAGCGTGCACCAGATCGAACTGTCGCTGTCAGCGGCGCTGCGCAACTTCCCGATCCGTCCGGTCGGCTGGCTGATGTGGGCGCTGATCTTCCCGTGGGGCCGCCGCGCGCACGCACCGGGCGATCGCCTGGGCCACCGTGCCGCCGCCCTGCTGATGACGCCCAACGAAGCACGCGATCGCCTGGCCAAGGGCGTTTTCACCACTCCGTGCGAGAACAATCCGGCCGGCCGCATCAACAGCTATCTGGCCAAGGCCGTGCTGGCCGAACCGGTGGAGCGCAAGTTCCTGAAGGCGCTGAAGAGCAAGGGCATCGAGGCGCTGGACTTCGCCAGCCAGCTGGACGAGGGCGTGCGCGAAGGCTGGATCACCGCGGAAGAGCGCAAGCAGTTGGAAGAACTGCGCACGATGACGCTGGATACCATCACCGTCGACGATTTCGATGCGCACGAGCTGCGCGCGGCCAGCTACTACGATCGACACCAGCCCGGCGACAAGTCACGCGCCGCGGCCTGACCCGCAACACCCGCGACGGCGAGCTTCGGCTCGCCGTCCTTGCATGGAGACCCCATGAGCGCATCCGTCCTGTCGATGTACCGCAGACTCTCGGCGCGGCCATTCGGCCATTGGCTGTTCTCGCGCCTGGTCTGTTTCAAGGCGCCCTACTTCGCCAGCATCCGCCCGCGCATCACCCGGCTGGAACCGAATCGCGGCGAGGCGACCATTTCCCACCGGCGCGGCGTCACCAACCACCTGGGCACCGTGCACGCCATCGCCCTGTGCAACCTGGCCGAATTCGTCGGCGGCCTGACCACCGATGTGAGCATCCCGGCCTCGATGCGCTGGATTCCGCGCGGCATGACCGTGGAATACCTGAAGAAGGCGGTCGGCACGATGCATGCGGTCGCCACTCCCGCCTTCCCGCCGCACGCCGCGGAAGAGGGCTACGAGTTGCCGATGGATGTGGTGGTGAGCAATCCGCAGGGCGAGGCGGTATTCCGCGCACGCATCGCGATGTGGGTGTCGCCGCGGCCGGCAAGCCCCGGCGTCTGACCTGATGGAAGCCGCGGGCGACTGGCTGGTCCGGCTGGCAGGCGTCCACAGCCTGGGCTTCGCCCTGTTCCACTTGGGTTTCTGGAAGCTGTTCCGCTGGAAGGACGAACTGACCCGGGTCGGATTCGCCACCCGCGCGATCACCCAGATCCTCAACCTCCGCCTGATCTACCTGTTCCTCGGCATCGGCGCGGCCTGTTTCGCCTTCACCGGCGAACTGCAGGACAGCGGACTGGGACGCGCGGTACTGGCCTTCATGGCGTTGTTCTGGATCGGGCGGACGATCGAACAGTTCGTGTTCCTGCGGCGCCATCATTGGCTGCTGCATCTGCTGACCGCACTGTTCGTGCTGGGAGCGCTGTTGTTCACGCTGCCGCTGGGCCTGTCTTTTCTGTAGGAGCGACGTCAGTCGCGACCGGAAATCGTCATCCCGGACGGCACTCGGTCGCGACTGACGTCGCTCCTACAAGGAAAAGCCGGTTCAGCCGAAGAAGATGGCGGCAAGCGCGGCGACGGCGGGGATGCCCTGCACGAAGAATATCCGCCGGCTCACGCTGTAGGCGCCGTACAGCGCGGCCACGACCACGCAGACGAGGAAGAACACCACCACGTTCCATTGCTGGCTGAGCAGTCCCCACAGCAGGCCGGCGGCGAGGAAGCCGTTGTAGAGACCCTGGTTGGCCGCCAGCACCCGCGTGATCGCCGCTTTCTCCGGTGTATTGCGGAAAGTCTTCAGGCCTATCGGGCGCGTCCACAGGAACATCTCCAGCACCATGAAGTACAGGTGCAGCAGGGCGACCAGGAAGCTCAGCGATACGGCAATCAGCATGTCTTTCGTCCAGCGCGGCGGCCTCGACAGGATAGCCAAATGAGCCCGCGCGCGTCGCGCGCATGTTCAGGCGGTTCCTGTTGAAGCCGGGACATCGGCGCGAACGCGAGGGCGGCGTCGTGCCCGGTCTCCAAGCGTTGGCTGGACGGTCTTGCCGGTCCGTCCACCGTTGTCCCCACCTCAGGCCGCCTTGCCCTCGGCGGCGACCGACGCCGGTTCCGGCAACCGACGCTGCGCCTGGATCACGCGCCATGCGCCCAAGGTCATGCCGGCGGCCACGCCGATACCGACCAGGAACACCACGCTGGATCCCAGCGCGGACAGCGCCTTGTGCAACCAGACGAAGCTGAGATCGCCGCCGCGGTAGACCACGGTATCGATGACCGCCTTGGCCTTGTAGCGCGATTCGCGATCGACCCGGGTGTAGAGGGTTTCGCGGGCCGGCTTGGCCAGCGAGAACTCACCCGCGCGGGTCGCCACCTGGACCACCCAGATCAGCGCCGGCAGCGGCGCGGCCGCCAGCAGCGCGTAGCCCAGCAGGATGGCGGTAGCCGGTATCAGCAGCAGCGGCGCGATGCCGAACCGGCGCAGCAGCCAACGGGTCAGGAATACCTGCACGAGGATGGTCAGCAGATTCACGCCCAGATCCAGGTTGGCGTAATACGCGGTCCGCGAAGCGTCCTGCGCCAGTTGCCGCGCGATCGCCGCCTGCTCGTTGTACAGCAGGGTGCCGACGCCGACCCCGAAGAACATCAGCATCGCCAGCGAACGCAGCAGCGGATCCCGCCAGACCAGCCGCAGGCCGGCCAGCACCGAACCGCCCATCGCATCCTCGCCGCTGGCCTCGCGGTTGCGCTGCTCGCGGCGCACCGCCCACGGCCGCAGGCGCAGGATGCACAGCAGGCATACCGCCAGGAACAGCGCCGAGACCAGCAGCAGGTTGCCCACGCCGATGCGTTCGACCAGCAGGCTGGTGATCGTCGGGCCCACCAGCGCGCCGGTGGTGCCGCCGGCGCCGATATAGCCGTAGACCTTCTTGGCGTCCTCGTTATCGAACACGTCGGCCATGTAGCTCCAGAACACCGAGACCGCGAACAGGTTGAACACGGCCACCCAGATGAAGAACGCCGCGCCGCGTCCCGGCAGTTCCCGGTTGAAGGCCCAGTAGAAGAACCCCAGGCAGGCGATGAAAGCCAGGTACACCACCGGCAGGAACACCCGCCGCGGGTATCGCGACACCAGCGCGCCATAGATGGGCTGCAGCAGCACCATGCAGACGAAGGTGCCGGTGAACAGCACCTGCAGGGTGAAGTCCTTGAGGTTGATGCCGTGCTGCCCCGCCCAGCCGATCAACCGGGCGGGAAACACCGCCGCGACATCGCCCGAGGCGCCCATCGCGTCGCGTACCGGGCGCAGGACGTAGTAGCCGCTGAGCAGGCAGAAGAAATAAAGCAGCGACCACCACAGGGCCGGGGAATCCACGCCCAACTGCGAAATCACCTGGCGAAAGCCGGTGGGACGGGAGGCTTCGTGAGCGGGAGAATTCATGCGGATTGCCGTCGCCTGGCCGCCGGGATGGGAAGGACGGGCACTGCGGCCGGCGTCACGCGCGCAAGGTATCCGATGCACTGCAACATCGCCAGCGTTTTCAGGCGCCGCTGTGTTCCATCGCTGCGGAAGGCGCGCATCTGGTCGAGGCCCGCCGAGCATTTGCTCTATCCCCGCCCGATAGCTTCGATCCATCCCGGTTGCAGGCTTCCACGTGTACGACTACATCATCATCGGTGCCGGTTCGGCCGGCTGCGTGCTTGCCAACCGCCTCTCCGAAGATCCCGCCTGCCGCGTGCTGCTGCTGGAAGCCGGCCCCCGCGACTGGCATCCCTTCATCCACATGCCGGCCGGACTGGCCAGGCTGGTCGGCCAGAAGGGCGTGAACTGGAACTACGACACCGTGCCGGAAGCGCAACTCGACGGCCGGCGCCTGTGGTGGCCGCGCGGCAAGGTACTGGGCGGCTCCAGTTCAATCAACGCCATGTGCTACGTCCGCGGCGTGCCGGAGGACTACGACCGCTGGGATGCGGCAGGCGCGGAGGGCTGGGACTGGCAGGGCGTGCTTCCCTACTTCAAGCGCTCCGAGCGCAACAGCCGCGGCGCCGACGCGCTGCATGGCGCAGACGGCCCGCTGCACGTGTCCGACCTGCGCTACACCAACCCACTGTCCTCCGCCTTCATCGAGGCCGGACAACAGGCCGGCTACTCCCGCAACGACGATTTCAACGGGCCGGCGCAATCGGGTTTCGGTTTCTACCAGGTCACCCAGAAGGATGGCGCGCGCTGCTCCTCGGCCGTGGCCTACCTGCATCCGGTGCGGCACCGCTCGAATCTGGAAGTCTGCACCGGCACCCTCGCCCGCCGCATCCTGATCGAGGACGGCCGCGCGGTCGGCGTGGCCTATGCCCACCGCGGCCGCGAGATCCGGGTGCGCGCCGAGCGGGAAGTGCTGCTGGCCGGAGGCGCGATCAATTCGCCGCAGTTGCTGATGCTGTCCGGGATCGGACCGGCCGATCATCTGCGCCAGCACGGCATCACGGTACGGATGGACGCGCCGCAGGTCGGCCTGAACCTGCAGGATCACCTGGATATCTGCACGCTGCGGCATTCGACCCGGCCGGTCACCTACGACCGTACCAGCGAGTTGAAGACGGCCTTCGACTATTTCCTGCGCGGGCATCGCGGCCCCGGCACCAGCAATATCGCCGAAGCCGGCGCATTCGTGCGCTCGTCGCTGGCGCCCGACCCGCATGCCGATATCCAGTTGCACTTCGTGCCGGCCATGCTCGACGACCACGGGCGGCATCGCCTGGCCGGTGACGGCTATACGCTGCATGCCTGCTTCCTCCGTCCACGCAGTCGCGGGCGCATCCGCCTGGAGGACGCGGACGCGCGCACCCCGGCCCGCATCGAAGCCAACTACCTGAGCGATCCCGAGGGCTTCGATCTGAAGATGATGATCGAATGCGCGCGGCTGTCGCGCGAGCTGTTCGTCCAGCGTGCGTTCGACGACTATCGCGGCACGCCGATCTTCCCGGTCCGGGACGATCTGGACGACGCCGGGCTGGCGGCATTCGTGCGCGCCAAGGCCGAGACGGTCTATCACCCGATCGGCACCTGCCGGATGGGCAACGACGGCAACGCGGTGGTGGATCCGCAGCTTCGCGTGAACGGCATCGGCGGACTGCGGGTAATCGATGCCTCGGTGATGCCCACCCTCATCGGCGGCAACACCAACGCGCCGACGATGATGATTGCCGAACGTGCTGCCGACCTCATCCGTGGCCATGATCCCCTTCGCGTTGCGCACTGAATTACCTGCTGAAAATGCCTGCTCAGGGAGCTGAACAGGGCGCGCCGAAAATGCGACGGACGACACCCGGATCTTCAACTAGATGAACGACATGCGTGCGGAAGTTGCCGCCATTTGTGCAATCTGAAACAGCAACGTTATTATCGCGTCCAGCAACCGTTGCGCAGGCGATCAGTACATGAAGAAGAAGGTAACTCGGCGGCCGTTGCGCCCGTTCCGTATTGGGCTGCTCGGACTGCTGATACCTCTGACGCTGGCTTCCACGGCCCAGACGCCGCCCGTCGGCGCCGCCCGCACCGTCTCGCCGGCCCCGACCGCCACGACTTCCGTTCCCGCCGCTCAAGCCGCCACGGTTGCCGCCGCGACCGCACCCGCGCTCGCGCCTGGCTTCGACGTCGCCCGTTTCGAAGCCATGGCGCAACAGCTGACCCTGGGCGAACGCGTTCCCGGCCTGGCGCTGGCGATCGTCCACAACGGCCGCGTGTTGACGGCGAAGGGCTATGGCGTCACCGACGTCAGCGCGCCGCAGACGATCGACGGACACACCGTGTTCCGGCTGGCGTCACTCTCCAAGGCGTTCGCCGGTACCCTCGCCGGTTTGCTGGTCAACGACGGATCGCTGCGCTGGGACAGCCGGGTGGCCGACTACGTGCCCAACTTCCGCCTCAGTGATCCGATGGCGACCCGCCAGGTGACCGTGGCGGATCTGCTGAGCCACCGGGTCGGCCTGCAGGCGCACAACGCCTTCGATCGCGACATCGAGGGCAATGCCGACTATTACGCGGTGACCCAGAAGTTGGCCTACGCGCCGATGAGCTGCGTGCCCGGCCAGTGCTACGCCTACCAGAACGTCGCCTTCAGCGTGTTCGGCGACGTGGTGTTCGCCGCCACCGGCGGTTTCTACGAACAGGCGGTCGACAAGCGCATCTTCAAGCCGCTGGGCATGAACGACGCCAGCCTGGGACTGGAGGGCATCGAGAACAGCGCGCGCTGGGCGCGTCCGCACGTGCGCAGCCGTAATGGCTGGGTCGCCCTGACGCCCAAGCCGACCTACTACCGCCTGGCCCCGGCCGCCGGCGTCAACGCCAGCATCAGCGACATGGCGCAGTGGCTGGTCGCGCAGACCGGGCATCGCCAGGACGTGCTGCCGGCGCCGCTGCTGGCCACGCTGCATGCCTCGCTGGTGTCCACGCCGGGCGAGATGCGGGCCGGCTGGCGCCGCGATCGCATCTATTCCGCCGGCTATGCGCTGGGCTGGCGCGTCTTCGACTACGCCAGCCACCCGGTGGTCTTCCACGCCGGCGCCGTGCAGGGCTATCGCGGCATGGTCGCGCTGGTGCCCGAGCGCGACCTGGGCATCGCCATCCTCTGGAACAGCGACAGCTCGGTACCGTCCGGCCTGCTGCCGACGATCCTGGACCGCGCGATGGGCCTGCCGCCGCAGCAGTGGCTGGACACGCCGATGGATACCAGCGATCTGCTGATGGCCGATTCGCCGCAGCCGGACAACAAGAGCGGCGCCGCCGCCAGCCAGGCAACCGCCTCACCGCGTTGACGTCCACTACCCGCGATGTTCCGCACGCGCCCCGCTATCCGCGGGGCGCGCCGGTTTTGGACCGCGGATTCGATCAGCGCGCGGGCGCCTGCTCCAGCACGGTCTTGAGCTGGCCCAGGCCACGCTCGTAGTCGGCGCCGATCATGCGATCGAACAGCAGGCCGAACCAGCGCGATATCGGGTTGTAGCCGTGTTCGGTATCGAAGGCCCAGGTCAGCCGGGTCGCGTTGCCGCCCTCGGCCACCAGCGTGTAGGTGGCGACGGAGGGATGGCCGCCGAAATCCAGGGCGACGATCACCTGCTCCGGCGCGCGGCTGCCGGTGATCCGCTGGCTGCCGGTTCCGACCGCCTGGTTGCCGGACCAGCGCATGCTGGCGCCCACGCCTTCGGCGGGGCCTTCGTAGGTGTACTTGGCCTGCGGATCGGCGGCGAACCAGGGCGACCACTCGTTGAAGCGGCGGAACGAATTGAGGGTGGCGAACACTTCCGCCGGCGGCCGCTGGATGGTGATGGAACGTTCGACGTGGGTGCGCGCCGGCAGCAACAGGCTTCCGGCCACCAGCACCACGCCCAGCACGACCAGGATGCCCAGGGCCCATTTCAGCAACTTCATGTCATTCCTCCGCTTCGACGGCCGCCAGCTTAATCCCGCGCAAAAAAAAACTCTCCCCCTGCTGGGCACAGGGAGAGAGTCTGATGGATACGGCTAATCGGGGTTTGGCTTAGATCAGCGGAGCCGGGGTGGCCGGCAGCGCGACCGGAGCCGCTTTCTTCTTGGACTTGCGGGCAGGCTTCTTGGCGGCCTTCTTCGCAGCCTTCTTGGCCGGCTTCTTGGCAGCCTTCTTGGCGGCCTTCTTCACGGTCTTCTTGGCAGCCTTCTTGGTGGCCTTCTTCGCAGCCTTCTTCGCGGGCTTGCGGGCGACCTTCTTGGCAGCCTTCTTGGCAGCCTTCTTGGTGGCCTTCTTCGCAGTCTTCTTCGCAGCCTTCTTGGCCGGCTTCTTGGCAACCTTCTTGGCAGCCTTCTTCACGGTCTTCTTGGCGGCCTTCTTGGTGACCTTCTTGGCAGCCTTCTTGGCGGCCTTCTTCACGGTCTTCTTGGCGGCTGCCTTCTTGGTCGCCTTCTTGGCGGCCTTCTTGGCAGGTTTCTTCTTAGCAGCTTTCTTCATTGCCATGTGATGGCTCCTCGTCAGTGAACTTGGATTGGGTACATCGGGGTACGACACCTCTGCCCGAAGGCAGGCCCAGTTGCGGAATTGGCCGCGGGAGTCGGACCCGCAGGCAACCGTCGACGCGCCAGGCGCGTTGAACCGGATTCTTTTGTCGGGACCCTTCTGACGTGGTCCCCTACAAATACGAAAACACCCGGGTCGCCGGGCGACACGGGTGCGGAATGGATGGTGCTGGTCATTTTTTCGGGGGAAGCGAGCCCTGCGTCCGCCGCTGCCTGGGCTGGGACGATTGGCCTTGTTGTCACTCGCGCTGTCGTATTGATCCGACTCACTCGCTTCCGCAGCACTCTCTGCTGCGCGAAACCTAATCACGGTTTTTGGACGTGTCAACACCTCGGCGAAATTTTTTTGGGGCCGCCGCCGCCGCCTGCCCGCCGGGATGGCGGCGAACGAGGATGGGAAATCGCGGTAACGGATCCCGCCAGCAACGTCGGCGCTGAAGCGGCAAGAAAAAAAAAGCGCAAAAACGAGCGCTTTTTTGACATGCATTCGCCTGATGCGGAATCCGGATCGTGATTCGCGCTCCCCGCGACAGCATCGCGGAGCTGCCGTCGGAGGGCTAAACGGCACCTAAAAATTTTTCCGCTGGGCGGTCCGGTTTGGGGCGGCGCACAAGCCCGATTGCGCGGATCTGCGCAAAAAAAATCCGCTTTCGCGACCGTCTTCGCGGTCGTCCGACGACGCTTCGACGACGTCGGATGGATGGCCGACGATGCATGCCGGCATCCGTCTGGCGGCATCGCCGGTCGTGTCCGGCACCGTCGTCGGCACCGTTCGCGTCGACGATCGGATCGCCCGCGGCGAGGCATGGAAGAAAACCATCGACGGAATTCCGTCACCCGGCTCCGGACGCCGCGCTCCCGATTCACCTGCATCGCGCCTCCCGTCCGTCACGACGTTGCCGGACGGGGAGGCAAAAAAAAACCGGCCGCGCGAGGCGGCCGGTCCAGGCTGGGTGAAGATGCCGGACTCAGTGGTCCTCGTCTTCCAGCAGCTCGGCGTAGTCGTCGGGGGACAGCAGCTCGTTGAGCTGCTCCGGCTCCTCGGCTTCCACCACGAAGATCCAGCCTTCGCCATAGGCATCCTCGTTGATGGTTTCGGGCTTGTCGGCCAGCGCCGCGTTGACCTCGATCACCTTGCCGGTTACCGGGCTGTACACGTCGGACGCCGCCTTCACCGACTCGACAACGGCGCTGGCGTTGCCTGCCTCGACGCGGTCGCCGACGTTCGGCAGCTCGACATAGACGAGGTCGCCGAGCAGGCCCTGCGCGTGATCGGAAATGCCGACGGTGACGCGGCGATCGCCTTCAGCGCGGGCCCACTCGTGGGACTTCAGGAATTTGAGATCGCCGGGAATCTCGCTCATGTTGGCTACTCCGGATTTGTAACGGGTGGGCGGGAAAGAGGACGCTAGTTTAGCTGCTTATGCCGGGCATGAAAGTGGCCCGGCCGAAGCCGGGCCACCCTCGTGTCATTCGCCCAGCACGCCGGGCTGGGCCTGGCCGTCGCGGACGAACGGGAACTTCACCACCCGCACCGGCACTTCCTTGCCGCGGATGTCCACGCGGACCACACCGGGCTCGCCGGCCGGCACGCGCGCGAAGGCGATGGCCTTGCCCAGGGTGGGCGAGAACGTGCCCGACAGGATCTCGCCATCGCCGTTGGCGGTCAGGACCTTCTGGCCGTGCCGCAGCACGCCCTTCTCGTCCATCACCAGGCCGATCATCTGGCGCGGCGCGCCATCCGCCTTCTGCTGCTCCAGCACCGGGCGGCCGATGAAGTCGCGGCCCGCGTCCAGGGCGACGGTCCAGGCCAGCGCGGCCTCGTAGGGAGAGACCGATTCATCCATGTCCTGGCCATACAGGTTCATGCCCGCTTCCAGGCGCAGGGTGTCGCGGGCGCCGAGGCCGGCAGGCTTCACCCCCGCTTCCAGCAGCGCGTTCCAGAACCCGACCGCGTCCTGTTCCGGCAGGACGATCTCGTAACCGTCCTCACCGGTGTAGCCGGTGCGGGCGACGAACAGCGGCACGCCGGCCATGCTCTGCGCCTGCACCGCGGCGAACCGCGACAGCTTGTCGGCGGCGGCGCGATCGGATTCGCGCAGCAGGCCGATGACCTTCGCGCGGGCGGTCGGGCCCTGCACGGCGATCATCGCGAACTCGGGACGCTCCCTCACTTCGACGTCGAACGCGGCGGCCTGGGACTGGATCCACGCCAGGTCCTTGTCGCGGGTGGCGGCGTTGACGACCAGGCGAAAGAACGCGTCGTCCATGAAATAGATGATGAGATCATCGATCACCCCGCCGTTGGCATCCAGCATGCAGGTATAGAGCGCCTTGCCCGGCACCTTCAGCTTGTCGACCGAGTTGGCGACCAGATGGCGGAGGAATTCACGGGTGCGCTGACCATGCAGGTCCACCACGGTCATGTGGCTGACGTCGAACATGCCGGCGTCGCGACGCACCTGGTGGTGCTCCTCGATCTGGGAGCCGTAGTGGATCGGCATGTCCCAGCCGCCGAAATCGACCATCTTGGCGCCGAGCGCGCGATGGGTGTCGTTGAGGATGGTCTTCTTGGTCATGGCCGCTCCCGGGCAAAGAACGCCATTATCCCAGATGGGGAGCGCCCATGCCCCCGACGCCGCCGCATGGTGCGGCGAAGGCCTGAAACGGTGCGAGGGAAGACATCCGGGGAATGGGTTTCCGGACGGGCGGATAGCCGAGATTCGGCGCGCCGGCCGGGCACACGGCCCGGCCGGTGGCGCACGGGTCAGTGCGCCTGCACCTTCAGGACCATGCCGTCCACGGCGATCACGCGGACGCGCGCGCCGACCGGCAAGTCCGGACCGCTGACCGACCAGAAGGCATCGTCCACCTTGACCCGTCCCAGGCCGCCGGCGATGGCCTGGTCCAGTTCCAGCACACGCCCGATCAGCTGTTCGGCACGCCGGTTCAGCAGCGGCTGATCGCTGCGGCGGCCACGCCCGCGGAACCATTTCAGGTAGATCCCGACCGAGATGACCGCGAACACCGAGAACAGGATCGCCTGCCACAGCCAGCCCAGTTCCGGCAGCAGCAGGACCACCACCGCCATCGCCGTGGCGGCGAAACCGAACCAGAGCATGAAAGCTCCCGGCGCCATCGTCTCGGCCGCGAACAGCAGCAGCGCGGCGCCGGCCCAGATCGCGAACTTGAGGCTCATCTCAGCCTCCGATACGCGGCGGCCGTGAGGCGATCGACGCCTGCTGCTGGCTCAACGCGTCCTTGGCCAGTTCGGCGATGCCGGCGATGGAACCGATCACGCCGCTGGCCTCCATCGGCATCAACACGAATTTCTGGTTGGGCGCCGTCGCCAGTTCCTTGAAGGCCTCCACGTACTTTTGCGCGATGAAGTAGTTGATGGCCTGCACGTCGCCCTTGGCGATCGCCTCGGACACCAGCGAGGTCGCCTTGGCTTCCGCCTCGGCCAGGCGCTCGCGTGCCTCCGCTTCGCGGTAGGCGGCCTCGCGCTTGCCCTCGGCCTCCAGGATCGCCGACTGCTTCTCGCCCTCGGCGCGCAGGATCTCCGACTGGCGCGAACCTTCCGCTTCCAGGATCGAAGCGCGCTTGTCGCGTTCGGCCTTCATCTGCCGCGCCATCGAATCGACCAGATCGCGCGGCGGCTGGATGTCCTTGATCTCGATGCGGTTGACCTTCACGCCCCAGGGGCTGGTGGCGTGATCGACCACGCCCAGCAGCTTGGCGTTGATGGTTTCGCGCTGGCTGAGCGACTCGTCCAGGTCCATGGAACCGATGACGGTACGGATGTTGGTCTGCACCAGCGCGATCATCGCCTGGTCCAGATTGGCCACTTCATAGGCCGCCTTGGCCGCATCCAGCACCTGGAAGAACACCACCCCGTCCACCTTCACCACGGCATTGTCCTTGGTGATCACGTCCTGGGAAGGCACCTCGAAGACCTGCTCCATCATGTTGACCTTGCGTCCCACGCCCTGCATGTAGGGAATCAGGAAGTGCAGCCCGGGGGACATCGTATGGGTGTACTTGCCGAAGTGCTCGACGGTGAACTCGTACCCCTGCGGCACCACCCGCACGCCCTTGAGGAAGGTGACGACGATGAAGATGGCGATTGCGATGACCACGAACGTGGTCAGACCCGAAGAAAACATCATTACCCCCTTCTGTCCTTAGTTATAGGGGAGTATAGACGGCCCCGGGGTACCGCCGGTCCGGGATCTGGCAAATGTGATTCCGGCTGCGACCCTTTTGCCACCCCCGGCATCTGGATGAATGCATGCCACCCGTATCCAGTTTTGCCATCGACGTGCCCGACACCCTCCTGGCCCGCGCCCGCGCGGGGCGGCAGGACGCCTTCGAGCAGTTGTACCGCTGGTTCGAGCGGCCCGTATTCACCTTGGCGCTGCGCATCTGTGGCGATCGAGAGGAAGCCTCCGACGTGTTGCAGGACACCATGCTGAAACTCTTCCACCACCTTGACGACTTCCGCGGCGGCAGCCCGTTCTGGGGTTGGCTGCGCCAGATCGCGGTCAACGAGGCGCTGATGAAACTGCGCCGCAACCGCCGCTTCGACATGGAGATCGCCATGGACGAGGAGGACTTGCCGGAAGACGGCGGCCGCCTGCCGCCCGCCGCCGCCGATGCCGCCTTGCTGCAGCGGGCGCTCGGCGCGCTGCCGGCCGCGACCCGCAGCGTGCTGTGGCTGTACCACGCCGAAGGCTATACGCACGAGGAAATCGCCCGGCTGATGCAACGCACCCCCAGCTTTTCCAAATCGCAGCTCTCGCGCGGCACCCGCCGCCTGCGGGCGCTGCTGCAGATCGAGGAACCCGCCCATGCCTGACGCACGCCAACCGGGGAGCCCGGCTCCCGAGGACTGGGGCCAGGCCTTCGCCGCCTTGCCGCTGGAAACCCCGCCCGCCGGCGGCTGGAGCCGGGTCGCCACGGCCCTGCCGGCACGCCGTTCGCGTGCGCGTGTCTGGATTCCGGCCGCGGCCGCCGCCTGCCTGGCGCTCGCGGTGGCGGTGCCGTGGCGCGACACCTCGCCCGACCCGTCGTCGGCGACGACGGTTGCGCGCACGCCCGCTGGCACGTCACCGGCGGGAGCTCCCGCGACGCCGGTCGTGTCTCCCGCGCCATCGCCCGTTCCGACGACGGCCATCGCTTCGAACGGAGAGGATGCACCGCCCCCCGCGCCGCTCGCGGACACTGTCCCGCGCGACACGACGCTGGCGACGACAGATTCGCAGCACGGTTCGGTACCGCCCAAAGCGACCGAGCGCCGACGCGCTTCCAGCGCGCGCGCACGCGACGGGCAAACCGCCGACAGCGCGCTGGCCAACGCAGGCAATCGGGCGCCCGCGCCCAAGGCCGGGGACACGGCGACGAGTGGTTCACCCGCCGCACTGGAAACGCTGTACGCCGAATCCGCGCGCCTGGAAGCACTGCTCTCGCAGATCCGCGACGACCGCGTCGCCAGCGGCCCCGCCATGGCATTGAGCGCGGCCCTGAACGAGCGCATGGCCGGTATCGACGTCGCCCTGTCGCAGCCCGAACTGTCCGCCGATACCCGCGTCGACCTGTGGCGCGAGCGGGTCGCCGTCCTGCAACGGCTGACGGGCGTGGAAGGCACCCAGCGCTGGATGGCGGCCAATGGGTACCGTGCCGATGGCACGGTCGCCCAGGTCTATTGAGGAACACGAGGAACAACCCGAGGTGATCATGAAATCCAAGATCCGAAACATGAGCGCCGCCGCGCTCGCCATCGCCATCGGCATGGCCTTCGCCACCCAGGCCCAGGACAGCGCCCGGACCGCGCGGGCGCAGGCGGGCGACGTGCAATCCGCCGCCGCGCGCGAAGCGCAGCGCAAGGAACTGGAATCGGCGCGCGAGGATCTACAACGTGCGGCGCGGCGTCTGGCCGAACTCTCGCGCAGCGAAGAGATGGCGGCGATGCGCCAGCGCATCGAGCGCCGGCCGATGCTGGGCGTGCTGCTGGCGCCGGACGCCAGGACCGGCGTCCGCGTCACCGGCGTCACCCCGGACAGCGGCGCGGCGCGGGTCGGCCTGCGCTCCGGCGATCAGCTGCTGAAGATCAACGGCAAGGCGATCGCGGGTGGCACGCCGGAACAGCGCCTGGAAAACGCACGCGCTGCGCTGTCGAGCCTGAAGGTGGACGTGCCGGTGAAGATCTCGTTCCAGCGCGACGGCGGTGCCCATGACGTGCAGGTCACACCCCAGGCCGGCCGGCCGGTGCTGGTCTTCACCGACGACGGTTCCACCGGCGAACGCGGGACACGCATCGTCCTGTCACCGGAAGACGAGGGCTTCGCGACCATCGACAACTTCGACTTCGGCACCTTCGACTTCAACCCGGCCGAGCTGGCGATCACGCCGGATATCCAGCGTGAACTGATGCGGGTGCGGGAACTCACCGACTGCACCGACGGCAAGGACTGCCTGATGCCGCGGCTGGCCGAAGCCTATCGCTGGAACGGACTGAACCTGTCGTCGGTGGATCCGCAACTGGGTCGCTACTTCGGCACCGATAGCGGTGTGCTGGTGTTGTCGACCGGACCGGAACTGGAAGGCCTGCAGGCGGGCGACGTGATCCGCCGCATCGAAGGCCGGGACGTGGCGACGCCGCGCGAGGTGATGGAAGCCCTGCGCGGAAAACCGGCCGACAGCGCCGTCAAGGTGGAATACCTGCGCGATCGCCGGACCGCGACCAGTTCGATCCGGATTCCGCGCGCCACGCCGCTGCGGATTCCCGTTCCCCCCACGCCGCCCGCTCCGCCGGCGGCGCCGCCGACGCCCCCTTCACCCGTGCCTCCCGCTGCACCAACACCCCCCGCCGCGGCTGCGGTGCCCACCCCGCCGGCACCGCCCGCGCCTGCGGCCGTGATCACGAACCGCCGTCAGCAGGTGGTCATGGTCGATCGCGACGGCCGGATCCACGAATACAGCGGCGACGCCAGAGCGCCCTTTCCGCAGCCTCCCACGCCACCAACGGCGCCGCGGGCGCCTGCGATGCCCAAGGCACCGCCTGCGCCGCCGCCCCCGTCACCGGGCGTGCCGGTCTGAGTATTCCGACAAGAACATTCGTGTGAATCCCCTGCCCCGGAGCTCTCCGGGGCATTTTTTTTCAGCGCCGCAGCAGGCTCACGCCGCTTCGTCGGCAGGCCGGGCAACGGCGGGCTCGCGGGCCGTGCCGACCCAAAAGGCGATCGACGCCAACATCAAAGCGCCGACCACGAACGGCACCGCCGGTGCGATGCCGTACAGCAGCGTCCCCGCCAGCGGTCCCAGCACCATCCCGATGCCCTGCGCGGCGGATACGGTGCCGGCGACGGTTCCCTGTTCGTGCGCGGCCACCGCGTTGGCGGCCATCGCCGAGAATGCCGGGAACACCAGCCCCATTCCCAGCGCCATCACGAAGTAGCTGGCGATCAGTTGCCAGGGCGCCGCGGTGAAGCCCGCGACCAGGAATCCCAGCATCGCCACGACCGCGCCACGCCGGATCAACACATGCGGCGGCCATTGCAGGCGGCGCACGCCGACCTGCGCGGCAATCAGCGCCACTCCGACCGCCGTCAGCGCATAGCCGGCCACGCGTCCGGCGTGCTCGCGCGACAACCCCCAGCGATCCATCGCATAGAACCCCACGCAGATCTGGGCGATGGCGACGCTGCCCATCGCCACCAGCGCGACGACCACCGGCATCCGCAGGCGCGGGTCCCCCATCCGCACCGGCGTCGCGTCACGCGGCGCCAGCGGCGCGTCGCCTCCGGGCAGTCCGTATATCGCGACGATCAGGGCGACCACCGCGAGCCCCGCCATCGCATACAGCGGCAACACCAGTCCCCCGCCCACCAGCCAGCCGGCCAGCGATGGGCCGAGCACCAGTCCGATGGCACTGGAGGCGCCCAGCGTCGCCATCGCGGCCGCACGCCGCTCGACCGGCGTGCGGTCGGCGATCATCGCGTTGGCCGCCGCGGGTATCGCCGCGTAGAACGCGCCGATCGCGCCGCGCCCCGCCAGCAGCAGCAGGAAACCCGCCAGTGTTCCCGGCAGCGTCAGCAGGGCCCAATGGATCCCGGCCGCCAGCGCCAGATAGGCCGCCGCGAAACCGGCGATGCCGGTGGCAATCACCCGCTTGCGTCCCCAGCGATCGCTCAGCCTTCCCCATGGCCGCGCCAGCAGGAACCACAGCACGCCAGCCACGGTCACCGACGCCCCGGCCTGCCATTCGTTCAGCGCCAATGTCCGCGCCAGCGGTGCCAGCAGGGCGATGAACGCGTTCATCGCCATCATGCACGCCGCGTTGGCCAGAATCAGCGGCAGCAGTTTCAGCGGCGGCGCCGACGGCGCGGACATCGAAGACTTACCTGGCGACGGTGCGGCCAGCCGGCGCCGGTTCCACCCACGCCGCGAACACCTTGTCGATTTCCGCATCGCTTACCGCCTTGCCTTCCTGTGCTTCGCCGGCCTGGGTGAACAGCGGGATGATCATCGCCATGCCGTCGATCTTGGTCTTGAGGTGGACACCGGTATCACGCTCGAGGAAGCGCTCCCAGCGCGTGCGCACGCGGGCCCAGTAGTCAGACGTGCCCTTCCAGTACTCGTACGCCGGCTTGAAGTCGATGTCCTTGGTCTTGATGTAATCGTTGAAGCCGAACTCGCGCGCCAGTTGCACTTCGCTGCCATCGGGCTTGCGCAGCACCTTGGTGTTGAACTGCTCATGGGTCCAGCCACCCGGGGTCAGGGTATGGCGATTGATCACCGACATCGCGTTGTAGTCGCTGCGACGGGTGTATTCGCGACGCGGCAACGGACGCCAGGACAGGTCGCTGGTCCAGGTCGGATGGCCTTCGCGGTAGTCCCAGCGACCGGTGCCGCAATAGCGCGGCGCATCACTGACCTCGTAGACGCACTGGGTCCAGGCGCCACGGGTCACCTCGGCAGGAATGGCCTGGCGGGTCCAGGTCTGATCCGCACTGAATTCGAAGCGCTGCGGGGCCTCATAGATCCAGTCCTGCCGCCAGTGCTTGGTGACGTGGCCGCTCTTGGCATCCACCAGGATGTGCTGCAGGACGATCCGGCGCGGGGTGTCCTCGACCACGATGACGGTCTCGTCGCCACCGCTGCGCATGGCCGCCTGGCGCTCGTAGCCGGGCTGCAGCAACACGGTTTCGTCGAAGGCAAAATCGACCGTGTACTCGCCCTGCATGGCCAGGATCGACTGGCGGTCACGGGCGGGATCGGCATTCTGCGCGGCGGCATCGCCGGCACCGGCCAGCAGCATCGTCAGGAGGATAAGAGGCAGGAATTTCATGCGTGGGTTCTCTCGTTTGGCTTCCAGGAAATCACGGCATCCGGGTAGCTACCGTGTGGCATGTCGCGGATTCGCGACGGTGCGGACGAGAGACAGCAGCACTCGTCCGACAGGGTTTCATCATCGATGCCCTCGTTGCGGGCAATCGCGCGCGCGGTGGCGGCGCCGAGCGGGGACAGCCGCGCCAGGCTGGCGGCCAGCACCGGACGTCCGCCTTCGCCCGGCAGTTCATGCAGGCGCAGGATCGCCGCTCGCCATTGCTCGCCGCGCAGGCGGCCGGCCAGGCGGCGCCACAAGCGCTCGCCGACACCGGCCGCGGATTCCGCGCCGGCCTCTTCCGGCCAACGCGACAACAGGCGATCCCAGGCCAGGAAGTCGCTGTCGGGCAGCAGGAACAGGCGCCAGCAGCAACGGCCGCCGGCGTCGAGGAACTGCAGCGATTCGCGCAGGCAATCGCTGTCCAGGCCGGCGCGGACCCGAACACTGGCGGCCTGCTGCCAGCCGGCCAGTTCGCCGCCATGTTCGGAGCGGTACAGACACAGCACCGTGCCCAGCGTGGCGAGCTGATGCGGTTGCGGCAGGCGCGCGGCCTCCCGCCAATCGCCCGGCATCCGGACTTCCGGCGGAAGCGCGCGCGCCACCATGGCTACCAGCTCACCGCGACGCTGGCCGACAGCGTGCGGCCGGGCGCGGTGTACCGATCCAGGGTATTGCTGGTAGCGGCCACCAGGGCGAGATCCCCGGCATCGAAGTAACGCCGGTCGGCCAGGTTGAACACGCCCAGGTTGAACTTCGCGCCGGGGGCGAATTCCCAATGCGCGTAAAGATCCAGGACGCCGTAACCACCCGGGCGATAGAGGTTGCTGGCGGACGCATGGGTCTTGCGTCCGACGAAACGGCCCGCCAGTTCCACGCCCCACTGCGACTGGTCATAGGCCAGGCCCAGCGCCGCGGTCAGCGGATCCACGCTGTCGAGCCAGGTGTCGTCGGTCTTGTCCTTGCCACGCGACCACGCCGCCGAACCACGCATCGACCAGCCGTCCCAGCTCGGCGACAGCGCGCCGAAGTCGATGCCCGCTTTCACCTCGGCGCCGTAGATCTCGGCCTCGGCGATGTTCTGCGACTGGAACACCATCAGCCCTTCGGCATTGAAGCCGATGTTGCGGCTGGACTCGATGAAGTCGTCGTACTGGTTGTAGTAACCGGACAGGCTGGCGTAGACGGCATCACCGGAGAAGCGCAGGCCCAGTTCCAGACCGTCACTGGTTTCCGGCTTGAGATTGGGGTTGGCGATGGCGGTATAGCCGAACTGGACGTTGGTGAAGCCGATGTTGACGTCGTTGTACGGCGGCGAACGGAAGCCGCGCGCATAGCCGCCGAACAGTGACCATTCATCGTTGAAGTGCCAGACCAGGCCGAACTTGGGCGAAATACTGGTCTCGTTGAGGCTGACCGCGCGAACGCCGGGATTGTCCTCGGCGAAGATGTTGTCCATCTTCGGCTTGAGCCGGTAGTGGTCCACGCGCAGGCCGGGAATCAGCCGCAGGCGGCCATCGACCATCGCGATTTCGTCCTGCACGTACAAGGCGCCGACCGTGGTTTCGCTGTTGGGAAAGTCGCGCACGGGGAAGCTGTCGGGCGCCATCACCGGCGTGGTCACGCCGGTGAGCGGGAAGGTGCGCACGCCGTCGCGCTTCTGGCGGGTGCGGGTCCAGGCCAGGTCCACGCCGTAGCTCAGATCGTGCTGCGCGGCACCGGTTTCGAAATGCTTGCGGAAATTCGCCTGCAGACCGTAGGTGCGCTGATCGAAATTGAACACGCGATCGCGGATGTCCTGCAGGATCGGCGGTGACAGCGTGCGCTCCTCGTGGGTGTACTGCGTGGTTTCACTGTCCTGACGGTAGATCTGCCAGTCCAGGCTGTCGGCAAAGCCGGCATCGAGTCCATCCCATTCATGCGCCAGCGACAGGCGCGCGCGGGTCTGGCGATCGCGGGCCGTGACCGCCGTGTTGGTGGCACGGGTCGCCGACTGGAAGCCCAGCGCATTGAGCAGGTTGGTATCGGCATTGTCCTCGGTGCCTTCCACCGTCAGGCGGAAGTGCTGCTGCTCGTTCGGTGCGAACACCAGCCGGGTCAGCAGGCTGCGGCCATCGCGTTCCTGCGGGTTGGGTTGCGTGCGACTGCTGCCTTCGCCACCGACGCGTCCCATGTTCTCGGTTTCCTTGCCCTGGCGATGGCCGACCACGGCCAGGCCGCTCCAGCGCTCGCCGCCGAAAGCGGCGGTGGCGCTGCCGAACAGTCCCTTCCAGTCGCCCTCGTAGCCGAGCTTCAAGCCGAAGTAGGCGTCCTTGCCGTCCCCCAGGTAGTCGGAGGGATCCTTGGTGATGAACGACACCACGCCACCAAGCGCGTCGGATCCGTACAGGGAACTCGAAGGCCCGCGCACGATCTCGACCTGCTTGATCGTGTCCAGGTCGACCAGGTTGCGGCCGGCGTTGGAGAAGCTGCCGATCGAGAATGCATCGGCGACGGCGATGCCGTCGGTCTGGATGCGCACGCGGTTGCCGTCCAGGCCGCGGATGCGGAATCCGCCCATGCCGAACCGGCCGAAACTCGAGGTAACGCTGACACCCGGCTCGTAACGCACCAGATCCTTGATGTCGCGTACCAGGTGATCGTCCATCTGTTCGCGGTCGATCACGCTGACGGTGTTGGGCACGTCGGCGATCTCGCGTTCGCTGCGGGTCGCGGTGACCTGGACGCGTTCGAACTCGCGGGTGGGCGCTGTGCCGGCGGATGCGGCGTCGGCAGGCGTCTCAGCCTGGGCCATGCTTGCGCAGGCCAGCCACAATGCGGAGGTAAGCAGGGTTGGGCGAATCATCGGGGTACGGCAGTCCTTGATCGGTTTCCCGGCGCGCAACGCGTGCGCACCGTGGGTGGCGGGAAACCTGGAAGGCTGGCGGGCCGGTCGAACCGATGGCTGGCGCCCAGGCGGAGAGAGAAGGTCACCACCGCGGCGGCGCGCCCCGCCGGGGAGAGAGAGCGTTGGGGCGCGGCCGCGGCGGCGGTGTTTACTTGGTGAGGATCAGCTTGTCGTTGCTGGTGTGGCGCAGGCGATAGATCTTGTCGCCGTGGCGGATCAGCACTTCGCGCTGGCCCTTGAGCAGCACGTGGCTGTCCAGTACGTCCTCGGCGAGGGCGGCCGGCCGGGCAGGCAGACGGTCGCGCAGCGACAGGGGTTCGACGTTCGGCAATGAGGTGACGTTCGAGATCATGGTGGTGGGCTCCGGGTCGGGCCACTCAAATGATAATGATTCTCATTGGCTAGTCAAATCTTTTTTTCAATTCCCGGCTGGCGTTTCCGCCCTTGCCGTCAATGGCCGGAATTCAGGGGTATTCGCGACGCACGAAGTCCCACAGACCCAGCGCCACGGCGGCTACGCCGCCCAGCAGGCCGGTCACGGCGACCTGTCCCATCAGTTCGCCCTGCCCCGCGAACACCTGCATCGGCAAGGTCCACGGATACCACGGTCCGAAGCGGGCCGACTGGCCGATCAGGAATCCGGCCACGGTGGCGGTCATGCCGGTCGCGACCGCCACGGTGAAGCTGGTCCAGCGCAGGGCGATCCACAGGTGCAGGCCGATGATGCAGGCGGACGCGGCCAGGACGACCGCCGCGCGCAGACCGAGGAAGGCCCAGGGCACCGGGCCGCCGATGCCGAGCGGATTGTGCAGTTGCACCAGCAGCCATCCCCCCAGCGGAATCAGCGCGGCCAGCACCAGCGTCGCCAGCGCCACCATTCCGATCAGGATGATCAGCTTGCCCAGGTAGTGGGCGCTGCGCGGAACCGGCAACGCGAACAGGTGCTTCCACTGGCGTTCGCCGTGTTCGAGGCCGGCGAGCAACGCCGATTGCAGGGTCACGTACAGCGGCAACATCAGGAACGCCCACAGCAGCATCACGCCCTGGATGAAGCGCTCCCACGCCAGCAGCGGCGTCGCCAGCGGTTGCCCGCCCTTGCTTAGCAGCAATTGCAGCACCGACAGCGCCACCACCAGCCCCGGCGCGATGAAGCAAAGGCGCAGTGCCAACGTGCCCTTCAGTTTCAACGATTCGGCGGACAGCGCGCGCAGGCTTGCGGGAATGATCGCGCTCATGCCGCCTGCTCCTGCGCGGGATCGCCGGTGAGGGTGAAGAACAGTGATTCCAGCGACACCGCCTCGCGCGCCAGATGGGAAACACCGATTCGGCGGCCGACCAACAGGCGATTGATGTCCTGTTCGCTGCGCAGATGCAGGTGGACCTTCAGTCCTTCCGCATCGAGATCGCTGATCCGCTCGCCTGCCTGGCGCAGGGTCTCGGCGGCCTGCGCGGGATCGTCGCAGCGGATCTGCAGGCGTGGGCGCGCGCGTGACCGCAGTTCCTCCAGCCGTCCTTCGAAACGGAGCTGCCCCGCCTGCAGCACGCCGACATGGCTGGCAATCAACTCGATCTCGCCAAGCAGGTGGCTGGAGACGAACACGGTAATGCCCTGCTGCGCAAGCTCCCGCAGCAACCGGCGCATGTCGAGGATGCCGGCGGGATCCAGGCCGTTGCTGGGCTCGTCGAGGATCAGCAGGCCGGGCGAAGGCAGCAGGCTGAGGGCCAGCGCCAGGCGCTGGCGCATGCCCAGCGAATACGCGCGCACGCGCCGATCGCCGGCGTCGCGCAATCCGGTCAGATCCAGTACTTCGTCGATGCGCTTGCGCGGCAGATCGAGCAGGCGGCGGGTGACCTCCAGGTTCTGCCGACCGCTGAGGTGGGGATACAACGAAGGGGATTCCACCAACGCACCCACCCGCGACAGTACCCGCCGGTCATCGCGCACGAGCGGCTGGCCGAACAGTTCCACCCGTCCGCGATCCGGATGCAGCAGGCCCAGCAACAAGCGCACCGTGGTCGTCTTGCCGGCGCCGTTCGGCCCCAGGAAGCCGTACACGGTGCCCGCCGGCACATGCAGGTTGAGCGACTGCACGCCGAAGCCGCCGGGAAAGCGGCGCTGCAGATCGAAGGTCCGGATTGCGTAGGTCATGGCCGCTCCTGCGGATAGGGCCGCAGTATCGGCATCGTCACCTCGCGGACTCCCCTGCCGGGAGTCACGCCGTGTCGTTGGTCATGTGTTGTGGTGGTTTTGGGTGAATGGCTTTCGGTGGCTGATCGGAGCGTCGAGATCATCGGCTTCGGCTTGCCCCCACCCCAGCCCTCCCCCCGGGAACGGAGGAGGGGGTACATGGTGCCGTGTGAACGTTGGAGTCACGCGGCGGGATTGGTCATGTGTTGTGGTGGTTTTGGGTGGGGGCGTTTGATGGCTGATTGGAGCGTCGGGATCAGTGGCTCCGGCTTGCCCCCACCCCGACCCTCCCCCGTGAACGGGGGAGGGGGGTGATGTCACTTCATTTGTTGTCAGCTGGCGGCGGCGCCCAGTCGTTCCCAGACGGTTTCGTCGTAACGCTGCGCCAGATCGATGGCGGTCAGATTCTGTTGCAGTTGCCCGACCCTGCTGGCGCCGGTGATGACGGTGGACACATGCGGATTGCGCAGGCACCACGCGATCGCCAATGGCGCCGGGGCTTCGCCGAGTTCGGCCGCCAGCGCGGTGAAGCGGCGCGCGCGCTCCAGCTTGCGGTCACCGGCGGTGCCGATCACCATCCGCTGCAACTCCTCGTTGCCGGCGTGGCCCAGGCGGGTATCGTCCGGAATGCCGTCGTTGTATTTGCCGGTCAGCAGGCCGGAGCCCAACGGCGACCAGGTGGTGGTGCCGAGGCCGAGTTCGGCATACAGCGGCGCGTATTCGAGTTCGACCCGCTGGCGGCGCAGCAGGTTGTACTGCGGCTGCTCCATGGTCGGGCCGTGCAGGTGATGCTGGCGCGCGACGCGGGCGGCCTCGCGGATCTGCGTCGCCGGCCACTCCGAGGTGCCCCAATACAGCACCTTGCCCTGCCGGACCAGCGCGTCCATCGCCCAGACCGTTTCCTCGATCGGCGTTTCCGGATCGGGACGATGGCAGAAGAACAGATCCAGATAATCGACCTGCAGACGCGCCAACGCCGCGTGGCAGGCGTCGGTGACGTGCTTGCGCGAGAGCCCGCGCTGGGTCGGGCGGGGCGTTTCGGCCGAACCGAAGAAGACCTTGCTGGAGACGCAATAGCCGTCGCGTGGCAGGCCGAGGTCGCGCAACGCCTGGCCCATCACCGTTTCCGACGCGCCCTGGGCATAGCTTTCGGCGTTGTCGAAGAAATTGACGCCATGGTCCCACGCGCAGGCCAGCAGATCGCGCGCGGCTTCGCGCCCGACGCGATCGCCGAACGTCACCCAGCTGCCGAAGGAGAGTGCCGACAACTGCAATCCGGAGCTTCCCAGGCGGCGGTACTGCATGGACGGCAACCTCGCACGGACGGGTAAATGAGAACAGTTTACGCCCGCGCCCGCGGGCCTCCGCTAGAATGCGCGCACTTACCTCCGGGGAGTAGCCCGTCCGCCACGCGCGGATACCCTGCATCAACACACTTGGCGGCACGCCATGGTGCGGGGGACGAAGCAAAGGCTTCGTCGGGCAAGACCGAAGGCAAGCGCGACGCGACCCGGGCCGGGCTGCGTGCGTTTGCCTTCGCGTCCATGCGAAGCCCGGCCCCGGAGTTCCTGATGTTGCTGTCGTTCCAGGCCCTGCTGGTCTCCACCGGCACGGTCGCGCTCGCCGAGATCGGCGACAAGACCCAACTGCTCGCCCTGTTGCTGGCCGCGCGCTACCGCAAGCCCTGGCCGATCGCCTGGGGCATTCTCGCCGCAACCCTGGTCAACCACGCCATCTCCGCCTGGCTGGGAGCCGAACTGACCCGCTGGCTGTCGCCGGACGTGCTGCGCTGGGGCGTGGCCGCGAGCTTCCTGGCGGTCGCGCTGTGGACGCTCAAGCCGGACAAGCTGGACGAGGACGAAGAGAAACTGCCGGCCTACGGCGCCTTCGTGGCGACCACGGTCGCGTTCTTCCTGGCCGAAATCGGCGACAAGACCCAGGTGGCGACAGTGCTGCTGGGCACCCGCTACGACCCGCTGTGGCAGGTCATCGCCGGCACCACCCTGGGCATGCTGGTGGCCAACCTGCCGGTGGTGTGGCTGGGCCACCGGTTCGCCGACCGGCTGCCGCTGAAGCTGGCGCGCACGGTCGCGGCGCTGGTGTTCCTGGGCCTGGCCGCGTGGGTGGCCTGCTTCGGGGTCGGCTGAGCCCCGCTGGAGCGCGATTCAGGCAGGCCGGCTCGCCCGGCCTGCTAGACTGCCCGCCTTTGAACGACGCGTAGTGGTCTGGGGGATTGCATGGTGGAAGCTCTGGGGCGGATCGGCTTCGGCCTGTTCGGCCTGGTGGTACTGATCGGTATCGCCTGGCTGTTCTCGAACAATCGCCGCGCCGTCGACTGGCGGCTGGTGGTCACCGGCATCCTGCTCCAGATTGGCTTCGCCGCCATCGTCCTGCTGGTGCCCGGCGGCCGCGACGTGTTCGACTGGCTCGGCCAGGGCTTCGTGAAGGTGCTGAGCTTCGTCAACGAGGGCTCCAACTTCATCTTCGGCGGCCTGATGGACACCTCCAAGGTGGGCTTCATCTTTGCCTTCCAGGTCCTGCCCACCATCATCTTCTTCTCCGCGCTGATGGGCGTGCTGTATCACCTGGGCGTGATGCAGGCGGTGGTGCGGGCAATGGCCTGGGCCATCACCAAGGTGATGAACGTGTCCGGCGCCGAAACCACCAGCGTGTGCGCCAGCGTGTTCATCGGCCAGACCGAGGCGCCGCTGACCGTGCGCCCGTACATCCCGCGGATGACCGAGTCCGAACTGATCACCATGATGATCGGCGGCATGGCCCACATCGCCGGCGGCGTGCTGGCGGCCTACGTGGGCATGCTCGGCGGCAGCGATCCGGTGCAGCAGGCGTTCTACGCCAAGCACCTGCTGGCGGCCTCGATCATGGCCGCGCCCGCCACCCTGGTCGTGGCCAAGCTGCTGATTCCGGAAACCGGCACGCCGCTGACCCGCGGCACGGTGAAGATGGAAGTGGAGAAGACCACCAGCAACGTCATCGATGCGGCCGCGGCCGGTGCCGGCGACGGCCTGCGCCTGGCGCTGAACATCGGCGCGATGCTGCTGGCCTTCATCGCCCTGATCGCGCTGCTCAACGCCCCGCTGACCTGGCTGGGCGAAATCAGCGGCCTGCAGGCGATGCTGGGCAAGCCGACCAGCCTGTCCACCCTGCTGGGTTACCTGCTGGCGCCGATCGCCTGGGTGATCGGTACGCCGTGGGCGGACGCGACCACCGTGGGTTCGCTGATTGGCCAGAAGGTCGTGATCAACGAATTCGTCGCCTACACCGAACTGGCCAAGGTCGTGAACGGCCAGGTGCCGGGCATGATGCTGAGCGACGAAGGCCGCCTGATCGCGACCTATGCGCTGTGCGGCTTCGCCAACTTCAGCTCGATCGCGATCCAGATCGGCGGCATCGGCGGCCTCGCGCCGGAGCGCCGCGCCGACCTGGCCCGCTTCGGCCTGCGCGCCGTGCTGGGCGGTTCCATCGCCACCTTCATGACCGCGACGATTGCCGGCGTGCTGACCCACTTCGGCTGATCGCCGCCTTCCGCTACCACGCCGCCGGAGACGATGTGCTCCAGCGGGCAACCGCCCCGCCCGGAACAAGCTGACCACCTCCATGCCCAGCGTCACCCTCGTCGGTTCCTTCAATGTCGATCACGTCTGGCGCTGCGATCAGCTGCCGGCGCCCGGCGCCACCATCGCTGGCCGCTACGACACCGGCCCCGGCGGCAAGGGCTTCAACCAGGCCATCGCCTCGGTGCGCGCCGGCGCGGACACGCGTTTCGTCTGTGCGCTGGGCGATGACGCCGGCGGGCAACTGGCGCGCGGCCTGGCCGCGGACAACGGCGTGACGCTGATCGCGCAGGCATCGGCCGAACCGACCGGCACCGCCGGCATCTACGTCGATGCGATGGGGCGCAACACCATCGTGATTGGCGCCGGCGCCAACGCGGATCTGTCGGTCGATTTCGTCGAGACGCAACGCGACGCGATCACCGGCGCCGGCGCGCTGCTGGTGCAACTGGAATCACCGCTGGACAGCGTGCTGACCGCCCTGCGCGCTGCGCGCGGACACGGGGTGCCCACGCTGCTCAACCCCGCCCCGGCCAACTCCGCGACCACCGTCGAGCTGCTGTCGCTGGCCGACGTGCTGACACCCAACGAAACCGAGTTCGCCGCCCTGCTCGCCCGCCATGTCGGCGAACGGGTGGCGCCGGAGGATGTGGCCGCGCTGGACGGCCAGCGCCTGCACGCGCTGTGCCGTGAAGTGCTGCCGCGCGGGACGGTGGTCATCACCCTCGGCGCCACTGGCGTGTTCGTCTCGCACGCCGAGGAGCAGCAACGCGGCGATGCCAGGATGTTCTATCGGCACGCGGCCGAGTCGGTGACCGCGATCGACACCACCGGCGCGGGCGATGCCTTCAACGGTGCGCTGGCCGCGTCGCTGGTGCATGCGCCGGACGCCGCGTTCGCCGAGCACGTGCGCTTCGCCAACCGTTATGCCGCGTTGTCGACCGAACGCGCGGGCGCGGCATTGGCGATGCCCACGCGGGCGGACGTGCAGGCGCGCTTCGGCGACTGATTCGTACGGCGGCGGCCACGGCTGTCACGCTTGCCCATTCCGGGTTTCGGCCAGCCAGCGCCAGAAGCGATCATCGGATTGGCGATCATGCAGGCTGGCGATCCGCCTGACGATGATCGATGCGGTCGCCGGGACGTCCAGATCCAGATCGCGTTCGACGTAGGCGCGGAACCGCAGCGGCGCCAGATAGTCTACCGCCAGGCCATAACCCATGGCATAGGCCTCGGCCGGCGCCATCGCGAAATAGTCCGGCGCCGACAGTTCCGGATAGCCCAGGGCCAGCAGGCGCAGCAGGTGCACCGGATCGTCGGCCAGTTCGCACAGCAGCGCCGGCCCTTCGGGCGCGCCGACATGGACCAGCCGCTGGTGGCCATGGTCGTCCAGCCACAGGCCGGCGCGGGAACCATCCAAGCCGGTATCGACGAACAGCACCAGGCGGTCGTTGACCCGCGGATGCTCGCTGCGCGTCCAGGCCCGGGTGTCGTCCCTCGCGGGTATCCTCAGCGTCACCCGCGAGGATCCCGGTTCCTGGCCGGGATACAGGCGCGCGACCTGCCCGCTTCTTCCGCCGCCGACAAAGCCATTCACGTCCAGCCAGTCCAGCGCCTGCCAAAGCAGGGGCGGTAGCGGATTGGCGACCGGAAAGGCCGCGGCGACACGCTCGGCGAAACCGCTCCCGCGCTTCATGCGGGACTCCCGAAGGCGGGCGCGGGATCGTTGAGGTGTCCGCCCGGGGTCTCGCCCAGTTGCTCGACCAAACCAGCCAACTGACCGACGAAGCCACCCTCCTCCTGCTCCAGGGCCAACCGGCGGGCCGCGGGAAGCATGGTCAGCGCGACCGCCCTGACCCGGCCGCGCGGCGAGGGGAACGCGGCGGGCACGGTCGCCGCGCGCACGCCAACCAGGACGGTCACCAACCCGCTGGCGGAACGCCAGGTATCGGGCAGGCCCGCCACCCTCATCTGCAGGCTGAAGGCGCCCTGCTCGCGCAGCAGCGACAGGAAACGACCGTGGGCCACCGCGTTCTGGCTGACCTGGTGGACCAGATCGAACAACCAGGAGGTCCCCGGATCGGCCAGCGCGCCACGCGCTTCGGCGTAGACCTCGATCCCCAGACCGGGCGTCGTCGTGCCCGCGCCGGCGGCGTCCAACGGATTGCCCGGATCGAAGGGGTCGAAAGGATCGGAAAGCCCATCGCTGAAAATCAGCGTGGTATCGGGACGCTGGATCACCCGCCAGGCCTGGCGCAGCGCCGGCCAGATCGGACCACGGGTGAAGACAGGGTGCCGGGGCGGCGGCAGTGGATACGGCCTGACGTTGCCCAGGCCGGTGAAGAAGGCCTGGCGCGCCCCCGCCATCGCGGTCAGCGCGGTTTCGTTGAGCCTGGGCTCCTGCGCGGTGGCGAATGGCGAGGCAGGGTTCTGGGGCGCCCTCGGGGCGGCCGGCGGAAGCGATCCGGCCCCATCGGACACCGTGTTCGGTTCTATGTTCCAGCTGTTCATGGGATGGCGAGGACTCCGGGCGATGCGCCGGGGATTCCCCTCCCGGCGCGCCTCCGGAAAAGACCATGCCGGCCGCCCCGGGGACCATCGGAAAGCTCCTAAAAAGCCAGGACGCCGCGCCATTCCGGAAGCCGGCCCGCGCTCGTACCGATAACGTTTCTCATTTACAATGCCGCCGATTTCACTCCACCCCCATCCCATGCATTCCCATCGTCCCCATCTGCTGGCGGCCGCCCTGCTGGCCGCCCTCCCCACCCTTGCGCACGCCCAGGCCGGCGCCACCGACGCGCCGGTCGAACTGGACCGCGTCAGCGTCTCGGCCAGCACCAGCCGCATCCCCGACTCCGCCGCCGCGCTGCCCAACACCATCACCGTGATCGACAAGGTCCAGCTCGACCAGCAACTGGCGCTGACCCAGGACCTGTCGCAGGTGCTGGCCAACCTGATTCCCTCGTTCACGCCCTCGCGGCAGAAGCTGACCAACGCCGGCGAGAACCTGCGCGGCCGCAAGCCGCTGTACCTGGTGGACGGCGTGCCGCAGTCCACCCCGCTGCGCGAAGGCGGCCGTGACGGCCACACCATCGATCCGGCGATGATCGAACGCATCGAAGTCATCCATGGCGCCAACGCGATGCAGGGCCTGGGCGCTTCCGGCGGCATCATCAACATCATCACCAAGCGCGCGCCGCGCAAGGACGGCGATCGCTTCCACGATGTTTCCGTGGGCGCCAGCACCGCGCTGCCGCACGAGAGCGACAGCACCGGCTACCGCGCCTCCTACGTGTTCGGCATGCGCGAAGGCGCGTTCGATTTCGTCGGCGGCGCCTCCTACGCCAGCGAAGGGCTGTACTACGACGGCGACGGCCGCGCGATCGCGGTCAACGACGTGCAGGGCGACCTGATGGACGCGCGCAGCCACAACCTGTTCGCCAAGGCCGGCTGGAACATCGACGAGAACCGTCGCCTGCAGCTCAGCGCCAACCGCTACGAGCTGGTGGGCAACAACGACTACGTGACGGTGAACGGCAACCCGGCCACCGGCCAGTTGGCGACCTCGGTGCGTGGCAGCAAGCCCGGCGAGGGCACCCGCAACCTGTCCACCTCGCTGAGTGTGGACTACACCGACAAGGACCTGGCCGGCGGCTACCTGCAGGCGCAGCTTTACTGGGTGGACTTCAAGGGCCGCTACGGCAGCACCGACTGGGAAGACTTCTGGGGCGACGGCCGCGACCCGCACTGGTTCGATCAGTCGCAGAACCTGTCCGAGAAACTGGGCGGCAAGTTCAGCTGGTCGCGCGGCAACCTGTTCGACCAGAACCTGCGCGTGACCCTGGGCCTGGACATCGCCCGCGACAAGACCCAACAGGAACTGGTGCGCGCGCGCATGGCCTGGGTGCCGGAGACCATCTACGAATCGTGGTCGCCGTTCGTGCAGGCCGAATGGTGGATGACCGAATCGCTGATGTTCACCGCCGGCCTGCGCCACGAGCGCGGCAAGCTGAAGGTGGACGACTACCTGACCGTTCCGGATCAGCGCACCAATCCGCCGGGCGTCCGCGGCACCCGCTACTTCGTCGAGGGCGGCGAACCGGAAACCCGCGAGACCATGCCCAACGCCGGCATCGTCTGGGAAGTCACCGACACGCTGAAGCTTTACGCCTCGTACTCCGAGGGCTACACCGTCGCCGACATCGGCCGCGTCCTGCGCGGCATCACCGCGCCCGACCAGCGTGTCGCCAACCTCGTCGATCTGCAGCCGGTCATCGCTGACAACCAGGAAATCGGCCTGGATTACGACAACGGCCGCTGGCTGGTGCACCTGGCGGCGTACTGGTCCGATTCGGACCTCGGCGCGCGCCTGAACTACGACACCGCCACGCGCACCTACAAGGTCGCGCGCGAGCGCACCGAGATCAAGGGCATCGACGGCAGCGTCGCCTACCAGGCCGAGAACGGCATGCGCGCCGGCGTCGCGTACGCACGCAGCGAAGGCCGCTACGACAGCGATCGCGACAACCGGGTGGACAGCGACCTGCCGGGCGTGAACGTCAGCCCCGACCGCTGGACCGCGTTCTGGGAAGTGCCGGTGACGCCGTCGGCGGATCTGCGCCTGCAGGCCAGCAGCTCGCAGGATCGCAGCTTCGATTTCCGCGGTGTCACCAATCCCAACACCCGCTTCAACGGCTACACCACCGTGGATCTGCTCAGTCGCTTCCGTCTGCCGGTCGGCACGCTCAGCGTCGGCATCGAGAACCTGTTCAACGAGCAGTACGTGACCTACTACTCGCAGAGCACGCCGCGCGAGGACACTTATGTCGCCGGGCGTGGACGGGTGCTGTCGCTGAGCTGGTCGCACCGGTTCTGAACGGCCACTCCTGAACGGCCACCGCCACAACGCCCCGCATGTCGCACCGCCAGGCCACATCCGCTTCCACGCCGCCACGCCATCGCGTGCGCGGCGCGCTGAAGTGGCTGCACCTGTGGCTGGGGCTGATTGTCGGCACGGTGTTCGCGCTGGTCGCGCTCAGCGGCACCGTGCTGACCTTCCAGCGGGAAATCCTGCTCGCCCAGCATCCGGAATGGACCCGGCGGCCGTTGCCGGGCGCGGATGCACAGGCAAAGGCGTTCGCACGCCTGCTGGCCGAATGGCAGCCGCGCGGCCTGCGCTCGGTGGACATTCCCACCGCGCGCCTGCCGGTCTGGCAGGCGTATTTCCCGGACGGCGAACGCCGCTATTTTGATCCGGCCAGCGGCGAACTGCTGCTGATCCGCAACGCCGACAACGATCCGGTGTTGTGGCTGCGCGAACTGCATACCCACCTGCTGTATGGCGAAACCGGCGAGGATCTGCTCGGCATCTGCGGGCTGATCGCGATCTTCCTGCTGTTGTCCGGCCTGTACCTGTGGTGGCCGCGCAAGGGCGCGCTGGCCGCCAGCCTGCGCTGGCACGCCGGCCCGCCGACCCGGCGCTGGCTGAGTTGGCACCGCAGCACCGGCGCGGTGCTGTTGCCGCTGCTGCTGCTGGTGACGGTGACCGGCGTGGCGATCGTCTATCACGACGCGGTCCGGCCGGCGCTGCGCTGGAGTTTCGACGACGGTCCCGAGGTGGTGCCGCCGCTGCCGATGGCGCCGCGCGAAGCCGACGTCGACTGGGCCGCGATCCTGCGCGCCGCGCAGGCGGTAGTGAAAGGCGGGGAACTGCGGCGCATTTCCCCGCCGGACGACCAGGACGCGCTGATCACCATCCGCTACCGGGCCATCGGCGAATGGCATCCGAACGGGCGCAGCCAGGTCTGGCTGGACCCCTACGCCGCCCGCGTCGTCCAGGTCCACACCGCCACCCGCCAGGGCGCGGGCGCACGCATCGACGAGGCCATGTATCCGCTGCATGGCGGCTTCATCGGCGGCTGGCCGTGGCAATGGGCGGTGGCGGCGTCCGGCCTGCTGCCGCCATTCTTCCTGGTCACCGGCTTCCTGTTCTGGCGCGCGCGCCGTCGTCGTACCGTCACGGATCCTTAAGACGCCACGGCTAAGCTCGCCAGGCCACCCGTTTCCAAGGAGGACTTCATGGCAGGCAAGTTCGTGATCGGCAAGCGCAGCAACGGCGATTTCCAGTTCAACCTGAAGGCCGGCAACGGCCAGGTCATCCTGAGCAGCCAGGGCTACGCCGACAAGGCCGGCTGCAAGAACGGCATCGACTCCGTGAAGAAGAACAGCACCGACGACGCCCGCTACGAGCGCAAGGTGTCCAGCAACAACAAGTTCTTCTTCAATCTGCTGGCCGGCAACAGCCAGGTCATTGGCACCAGCGAGATGTACGAATCCGAATCCAGCCGCGACAACGGCATCGCATCGGTGAAGAGCAACGCCCCGGATGCCGAGGTGGTCGACGAGACCGCCTGATGTCCTTCCGCGCGGCCCGGTCGACCACCGGCCGCGCCTCCCTGTTCCTTCGTTTCCATCGGCAGCCAATCGCCGCGCTTCCGCGGCGCGCGCCCGATCCGGCACGCTGACCGTCCGCGCCGCGCGCGCGGCGTATGCTGCGACCTTCCGTCGCATTGCCCCTCCTCCCGCGCCTCGTCCAGGATCGGGTCCCGACTCCGGAGATTCGCATGGAAGGCAATACGGCGCTGTTGTTGGCCGCGACGGGCACGGCGCTCGCGGCGCTGCTGCATATCGGCTGCATCGCGTTCGGTCCCGCCTGGTACGACGCCCTGGGGGCCGGCGAACGGATGGTCCGCTGGTCGCGCGAGCGCCGATGGCGGCCGACGGTCATCACCGGCGCGATCACGCTCGTACTGGGGATCTGGACGCTGTACGCGCTGGCCGGCGCGGGAATGCTTCCCACCCTGCCGGCCACCCGCTTCATCCTGCCCGCGATCACCGCCGTCCTGCTGTTGCGCGGAATCGCCGGCGTGGCCATCGCCGCGCTTCGGCCCGGCTACAACGGTGTCCGCTTCTGGATCGTCAGTTCGGTCGCCTGCCTGGGACTCGGCGGGTTCTATCTTGCCGGCACCCTGCAGGTCTGGCCCAGCCTGTAGGTACACGTTCCCGCGCGTCCGCCGCACTACAATGCGCGCATGCAGATCGGTCCGCACCGCATCGATACCCCGGTGATCCTGGCTCCCATGGCCGGGGTCACCGACAAGCCGTTCCGCCAGCTGTGCAAGCGGCTGGGCGCCGGACTGGCCGTGTCGGAAATGACCATCAGCGACTCGCGCTTCTGGAAGACCGACAAATCGCGCCGGCGCATGGACCACGACGGCGAGCCGGCGCCGATCAGCGTCCAGATCGCCGGCACCGAGCCGCGCCAGCTGGCCGAGGCCGCGCGCTACAACGTCGATCACGGCGCCCAGATCATCGATATCAACATGGGTTGCCCGGCCAAGAAGGTCTGCAACGCCTGGGCCGGCTCGGCGCTGATGCGCGACGAATCGCTGGTGGCGCGGATCCTGGAGGCCGTGGTCGGCGCGGTCGACGTCCCGGTCACCCTGAAAATCCGCACTGGATGGGATTGCGACCACCGCAACGGGCCGGTGATCGCGCGCATCGCCGAGGCCAGCGGCATCGCCGCGCTGGCGGTGCATGGGCGCACCCGCGATCAGCACTACACCGGCCAGGCCGAGTACGCCACCATCGCCGCGATCAAGGCCGAACTGCGCATCCCCGTGTTCGCCAATGGCGACGTCGATTCACCGCACAAGGCCGCGGCCGTGCTGAAGGCCACCGGCGCCGACGCGGTGATGATTGGCCGCGCCGCGCAGGGCCGGCCATGGATCTTCCGCGAGGTGGCGCATTTCCTGGCCACCGGTGACCTCCTGCCCGCACCCGCGCTGTCGGAAGTCCGTGATGTCCTGCTCGGCCACCTGCATGCGCTGCATGCGTTCTACGGCGAGGCGCAGGGCGTGCGCATCGCCCGCAAGCACCTGGGCTGGTATGCGAAGGATCGTCCCGAGAACGCCGCCTTCCGCGCGGTGGTCAACCGCGCCGAAACCGCCGAAGCGCAGATCGCGCTGACCACCGATTACTTCGACGCCCTGATCGCGGGCGTCGTCCCGGAGCTGCCCGCCGCCGCCTGACCGGAGCCGTGCCATGAGCGAATCCCCGTCTCCCGCGTATCTGCACGGTTTCTCGCCGGTGGAGCAGGCCCGCCTGATGAAGCAGGCACGGCTGGCCGAATCCACCATCTTCAGCCGCATCGACTACACCGGCGTGCGGCGGGTGTTGGAAGTCGGCAGCGGAGTCGGCGCGCAGACCGAAATCCTGCTGCGGCGGTTCCCCGACATCCACGTGACCTGCGTGGACCTGAATTCGCTGCAACTGGAAGCCGCGCGCCGCAATCTGGCCCAGATGCCCTGGTGCCGCGAACGCTACGAGCTGCACCAGGCCGATGCCACCAACCTGCCGTTCGAACCGCGCACCTTCGATGCCGCGTTCCTGTGCTGGGTACTGGAACACGTGCCCTCGCCGCAGCGGGTGCTCAACGAGGTGCGCCGCGTGCTCGCGCCCGGCTCGCCGGTCTACGTCACCGAGGTGATGAACTCCTCGTTCCTGCTGCATCCCTACTCGCCCAACGTGTGGCGCTACTGGATGGCGTTCAACGATTTCCAGTACGACAACGGCGGGGATCCGTTCGTCGGCGCCAAGCTCGGCAACCTGCTGCTGGCCGGCGGTTTCCGCGACGTGCAGACCGAGATCAAGACCTTCCATTTCGACAATCGCGAACCGGCGCGGCGCAAGACCATGATCGCGTTCTGGGAGGAATTGCTGCTGTCGGCGTCCGAGCAGTTGCTGGAGGCCGGCCGGGTCACCCCGGACGTCGTCGAAGGCATGCGCCGCGAGATGAACGATGTGCAGAACGATCCGAACGCGGTGTTCTTCTACGCGTTCGTGCAGGCCAGCGCCACGGTCTACTGACTATCCGTACCGCCGGACCGCTTCACTCACGGCGCCCCCGGGATCGCGGTCTCCGTCGGCGGTTCCTCCACGATGACGCTGCGCAGGGTGCGCGCATCGGCATGCCAGATGCGATGCCACATCGCCGCCAGCAGCGTCCGCAGCCCGCTCCAGCCGGATATCGGCGCCCGCCAGGGCTGTTGCACCGGCGGCATCGGCTGCCAGCGGCCCCCCTGCCGTCGCGCGACCTCGAAACTGAAGTTGTAGTCCGGCTCCAGTCCCATCCGCAGGTCCGACAGCACCAGCACGCCGTCGTCCCGTACCCGCGCGCGCATGAAGCCGCGGTTGAACCATTGCAGGCGTTGCACGGCGGGAATCCCGCCGGCTTCGGCCAGCGCCTGCACATTGGACGGATATCCGCGGAATGCCATCGCGCCGCGATCCGAAGCAATCGAATACTCCGCCTCCACGTAGCCGGAAGGCGTCATCGCCACCACCCGCCACAGCAGCGTGTTGAACGGCATCGGCACGCTGAAGTACGGCGCATCGCCCAGCCCCATCGCCGCCAGCGAGCGTTCGGCGACCCGATCGATCTGGGCCTTGGCCAGCAGCGACCAGCCCAGGTAGGCGCTGCTCAACACCAGTCCGGCCAGCAACGCACGCCGCGCGGCGATCCGGTCGCGCCACCACCACGCCAGCACGCAGGCGATCAGCAGCCAGATCGTGTACAGCGGATCGATGATGAAGACGCTCGACCACATCGTTGGATGTGGGTGCAGCGGCCACCACAACTGGGTGCCGTAGACGGTGAACGCATCCAGCAGCGGATGGGTGATCAGCGCCAGCTGGATCGCCCAGAACCAGCGCGCCGACGCCTGCGCGACGCGGCCATTGCGTCGCTTGCACAACCACCAGATCAACCCGCCCACCCACGGCAGCACGAACAGCGAATGGCTGAAGCTGCGGTGCATCGTCATCAATGCCACCGGATCGTCGGTGAACAGCAGGATGGGCAGGCTGTCGAGGTCGGGCAGCGTGCCCAGCGCGGCGCCGGCCAGCAAGGCGGCGCGACGGTGACCGGCGGGGGCGATGGCGGCGGCAACGGCCCCGCCAAGGACGATCTGGGAGAGGGAATCCATGCCGGGATGCTAGCAGTTGGCTGACTGGGGGGCGGGTGAGGCGAACAGCAAATCCCCCTCAATCCCCCTTTTCAAAGGGGGGTACTCCTCAATCAGTACAGGCGGCGCCCCTTCCATGCCCCCTTTGAAAAAGGGGGCGGGCGGCCGCGTAGCGGGCGACGGGGGATTTGCTTTTCGCGCCAAATTCCCCGGCTATCAGGCCGCCTTCGCTTCCGGTCGCTCCAGCGCCACCAGCCGCAGGCGCGGCGGGACTTCGCTCAGTACCTGACCGGTATGCGACAGCAGACGCAGGGTGCCGTCGGCTTCCTCGCTGAGCGCGGTGAGGCTTTCCACCCAGTCGCCGTCGTTGGCGTACAGCAGGCCGTCGCGCTGGAACAGCGCGGCGCGGTGGATATGGCCGCACAGGATGCCGTCGAGTCCGCGCCGGCTCGCATCGTCCAGGCCGGCCTGCACGAAGCGGCCGATGTAGCGTTCGGCCGCGTCGCTCTGGCGCTTGAGGTATTCGGCCAGCGACCAGTAGCGCAGGCCCAGCCGGCGGCGGATGCGGTTGGTCAGGCGGTTGCCGGTGAGGATGCGGTAGTACAGCCAGTCGCCGAACTTCTCCTGCAGCCCGCCGAAATGGGTGATGCCGTCGTAGTCGTCGCCGTGGGTGACCAGCAGACGGCGGCCATCGGCGGTCACGTGGATGGCGCGGCGGCGCACCTGCATCGCCGGCAGCATCAGCCCGCAGAAACGGCGGATCGGACGGTCGTGGTTGCCGGGCACGTAGATCAGCTCGGTGCCGTTGCGCGCCAGCGCATGCAATTGTTCGATCACCCGATTGTGGGCGGCATCCCAGTTGGCGCGGCGTTGCGCCATCCACCACAAATCGACGATGTCGCCAACCAGATACAGGCGGCGGCAGCGCAGGGTCGCCAGGAAATCGGCGAACTCGGCGGCGTGGCAATGCTTGGAACCCAGATGGACATCGGAAACGAAGACCGCCCGCCGGATGCCCGCGTCGACGGCCTGCGGGCTCATGCCGGCACCGCCTCGACGGACGGCTGCAGATAGCGCGCCCGCTTCTTTGGCCGGATCCGATGCAGATCCACTTCGATCAAACCGTCGATGGAATCGCAGAAGGCCGGATCCACGCCGAAGGCGAGGAAGCGCGCGCCGCCGGGTTCGCACAGATCCGTGTATTGCTTGTACAGCATCGGCACGCTGGCGCCGAGCGCGTCCAGGTTGGCCTTGAGCACGCGGAACGCGGTATCGGCGTCCATCCCGCCGTAGCTCGGTGGCACGGCGGAATAGCGGAACGGATGCCGCGACACCGCGTCGCGACTGTCCACGCCGTAGTAGCGGGCGTAGTAGGAAACGATCTGCTCGCGCGCATCACGCGGCAGCGCCGCGCTCATCGACACCGCGCCGAACAGGTAGCGCACCCGCGGGTGCCGGCACAGGTAGGCGCCGATGCCCTGCCACAGATAGTCGATGCTGCGGCTGCCCCAGTATTCCGGGACGACGAAGCTGCGCCCCAGTTCCATGCCCTCGGCGATGCGCGGCAGCGCATCGTCGGCATAGCGGAACAGCGAGGCGGTATACAGGCCCTTCAGGCCGTGCTCGGCCAGCACCGGCGCGCCGCGCGCGATGCGGTAGGCGCCGGCGATCTTCCGCGCCTGTTCGTCCCACAGCACGATGTGCTCGTACCAGGCGTCGTAGGGATCCACGTCCAGGCGCTTGCCGGTGCCCTCGCCCACTTCGCGGAAGGTCAGCTCGCGCAGGCGGCCGATTTCGCGCAGCACCGGCGAGTCCGGGGCCAGCCGGCCCACGCAGATGCGCTTGCCGTCGGTGGTGCGGCCCAGTCTTTCCAGCGCGTCGACCGCGACGGCCAGACGCGCCGGATCCACCGGCGGCACCAGCGGTTCCGGACTGACCGGTTCGCTGCGCTGCGCCTCGCGGCGACCCAGCGCGTACAGCGCCCGGCGTACCCGTTGCAGGGCGGTCTGGCTGTCCTCGTCGGCGGCGATGGTCATCGGCGTGCCGATTCGCAGGGCGATGCGGCGCTGGCTGCGCTTGAACATCTCGCGCGCCAGCAGGGCGGTACCGGCCGGCTTGAACAGCGCCGAGGCGCCATAGAAGAACGCAGAATTGCGCGCCTGCACCCGGATCGGCAGGACCGGCGTGCCGGTGCTGCGGGCGAAGCGCAGGAAGCCGCGCCGCCAGCGGGTGTCGGTGATGCCGCGCGGTCCCAGCCGCGAGACCTCGCCGGCGGGGAACACGATGACGCACTGTTCCGCCTCCAGCGCCTGCTCGACCGCGCGGATGCTCTCCGGGCGGGGATTGCCGCCCAGGATGCGCACCGGCAGCAGCAGGCCGGACAGGTTGTCGATGCTGGTCAGCATGTCGTTGGCGACGATCCTCACGTCGCGGCGGATGCCGCCGACGAAGTCCAGCAGGGCCATCGCGTCCAGCGCGCCGGAGGGATGGTTGGCGACGATCAGCAGGCGCCCGGTCGCCGGCACCCGCGCGCGCTCGGCCGCATCGACCGAGTAGCGCAGGTTGAGGAAGTCGATGGCCGCCTGCAGGAAGGCGAAGTCGCGCAGATGGGCGTGCTCGGCCAGGAAGGCGTAGGCCTGGTCCAGCCGCGACCAGCGGCCCAGGGTACGCAGCAGCGGCCGGGTCAGGCCGGCGCGACGGCCACGGAACCAGTGGGGGTAGCGTTCGGCAATCTGCTGTTCCAGCGGGCGCATGGTCGCTCGGATCCGGCCGGTCGGCGGGTTTCGCCGCGCAGCCTGCGCCCGCCGCGCGACAGCCCGATGGCAGCGGCGTGGCGGTTGCATGACAGCCCGGGAGGGCCCTGGCTTAACGCAAGGAACATCCTGAACGGCGCAGAATGCACGCACCGCCCGGCGCGTGTATCATTCGCGCCCATCTTTTCATCCGAATACAGGGATATAAGCCCGATGTCCAACTACCTGTTCACGTCCGAATCGGTCTCCGAAGGCCATCCGGACAAGATCGCCGACCAGATTTCCGACGCCGTGCTGGACGCCATCCTGGCCCAGGACAAGCGCGCTCGCGTGGCTTGCGAAACGCTGGTCAAGACCGGCGTGGCCATCGTGGCCGGCGAGATCACCAC
Source organism: Pseudoxanthomonas sp. PXM04 (assembly GCF_014851695.1). Taxonomy (NCBI): domain Bacteria; kingdom Pseudomonadati; phylum Pseudomonadota; class Gammaproteobacteria; order Lysobacterales; family Lysobacteraceae; genus Pseudoxanthomonas; species Pseudoxanthomonas sp. PXM04. The sequence continues at coordinate 205,025 of NZ_JACVAG010000001.1, read as the reverse complement.
CTCGGCGTGGATCGATCTGGAAGCGCTGACCCGCAAGGTGATCCTGGACATCGGCTATGACAGCAGCGACGTCGGCTTCGACGGCGCCACCTGCGGCGTGCTCAACCTGATCGGCAAGCAGTCCCCGGACATCAACCAGGGCGTCGACCGCAAGAAGCCGGAAGAACAGGGCGCGGGCGACCAGGGCCTGATGTTCGGCTACGCCACCAACGAAACCGACAGCTACATGCCGGCGGCGATCCACCTGTCGCACCGCCTGGTCGAGCAGCAGGCCAAGGTCCGCAAGAAGAAGAACTCGCCGCTGCCGTGGCTGCGCCCGGACGCCAAGAGCCAGGTCACCCTGCGCTACGAAAACGGCAAGGCCGTGGCGATCGACGCGGTGGTGCTGTCCACCCAGCATGATCCGGACGTCAAGCAGAAGGATCTGGTCGAGGCCGTGCGTGAGCACATCCTCAAGCCTGTGCTGCCGGCCAAGTGGCTGCACAAGGGCACCAAGTTCCACATCAACCCGACCGGCAAGTTCGTCATCGGCGGCCCGGTGGGCGACTGCGGTCTGACCGGCCGCAAGATCATCGTCGACACCTACGGCGGCTGGGCCCGCCACGGTGGCGGCGCGTTCTCGGGCAAGGATCCGTCCAAGGTGGATCGCTCCGCCGCCTACGCCGCGCGCTACGTCGCCAAGAACGTGGTCGCCGCCGGCCTGGCCGATCGCTGCGAGGTGCAGGTCTCCTACGCCATCGGCGTGGCCGAACCGACCTCGATCTCGGTGACCACCTTCGGCACCGGCAAGATCAGCGACGACAAGATCGAGAAGCTGATCCGCAAGCACTTCGATCTGCGTCCGTACGGCATCATCCAGATGCTGGACCTGATCCACCCGATGTACCAGGCCACCGCGTCCTACGGCCACTTCGGCCGCAAGCCGCACGAGATCAGCTACCTCGACGGCGCCGGCAAGAAGCAGACCGGCACCGCGTTCTCGTGGGAAAAGACCGATCGCGCCGAAGCCCTGCGCAAGGACGCCGGCCTGAAGTAAGCCGGCACGCGCGAACGCCTCCGGACAGACCCCGCTTCGGCGGGGTTTTTCTTTTTCGGTCCCGCGCCTCGCGTGAGTGGAAGGATGACGCTGACCGGTCCGTGCCCCGCATTTCGTCTATTCTCCCTGCCATGGGGAAATCATCCGAACGACGACCGATTGCCGCGCGCGGCAGCGGCTGGGCGCGCGCATCGAGCGCGGCGCTGGCGCGCTCACGGGTCACACCCAACCAGATCTCGGTGCTCAGCATCTTTTTCGCGGCGGTCGGCGCGGCGATGCTGGCGTGGGTGCCCTCCACGGCCGGCCTGCTGCTGTGCGCGGCCTGCGTGCAGTTGCGCCTGCTGTGCAACCTGCTGGACGGCATGGTCGCGATGGAAGGCGGCAAGCAGACGCCGACCGGCGCGCTGTACAACGAGTTTCCGGATCGCATCGCCGATTCGCTGCTGATCGTCGGCCTGGGTTACGCCGCCGGCCTGCCCTGGCTGGGCTGGCTGGGCGCGCTGCTGGCCGCGCTCACCGCCTACGTGCGCGTGTCCGGCGGCAGCCTGGGCCTGGCCCAGGATTTCCGCGGACCGATGGCCAAGCAGCACCGCATGGCGGTGCTCACCGTGGCCTGCCTGCTCGCCATCGCCGAACGTCATTCGACCGGCACGGCGTGGGTGCTGCCCGCGGCCGCGTGGATCATCGCCATCGGTTCGCTGCTGACCTGCGTCACCCGTACCCGCGCGATCGCCGTGCAGCTGCGCGGGAACGCCTGAGATGGCGTCCCGCCTGCTGGCTGGCCTGGCCCATCTGTTCTTCGGCGCGTACCCGCGCTGGCAGGGCTCGCGGCCGGAGCCGCGCCAACGGATCTATTTCGCCAACCACGCCAGCCATATCGACACGGTGGCGCTGTGGGCCGCGTTGCCGCCGCCACTGCGTGCGCATACGCGACCGGTGGCCGCGCGTGACTACTGGGGCCACGGACCAAGGCGCTGGCTGGCCCGGCACGGTTTCAACGCGGTGCTGATCGATCGCCAGCGCAGCACGCCCGATCAGGATCTGCTGGAGCCATTGTACGAGGCGCTGGATGCCGGCGATTCGCTGATCCTGTTCCCGGAAGGCACCCGCAACCACGACATTCACCCGCAGGCGTTCAAGTCCGGACTGTTCCACCTGGCCCGCCGCTATCCGCAGGTGGAATTCATCGCGGTCTACCTGGACAACGCGCGCCGCTGCCTGCCCAAGGGCAGCCTGGTGCCGGTGCCGCTGGTGTGCACGGTGCGTTTCGGCGCGCCGGTCGCGCTGCGGCCGGACGAGGAGAAAGACGCTTTCCTGGAACGCGCCCGTGCGGCGGTGGTGGCGCTGGCATGAACCTGATTCCCTCCGACCTGCCGGTAGGCGGTTTCCTGCAGGCCGCCATCGCCCGCGCGCCGCAGACGTTCTGGGGTGTGATGGGCGGGATCGGCGCGTTGCTGCTGCTGGCCAGCCTGATCGGCTGGGTGCTGCACCTGCGCAAGCCCGGCCCGGTGATCGACAACCTCAACGCGCGCATCCGCGCGTGGTGGGTGATGGCGGCGGTGCTGGCCACCTGCTTCCTGCTGGGCAAGGTGGCGACGCTGATCCTGTTCGGCATGCTGTCGTTCCTCGCCCTGCGCGAGTTCATCAGCCTGACCCCGACCCGGCGCGGCGATCACCTGGCGCTGTGCCTGTGCTTCTACGTCGCCATCCCGTTGCAGTACTGGCTGATCGGGATCGACTGGTACGGGCTGTTCGTGGTGTGCATCCCGGTGTACGGCTTCCTGTTGCTGCCGGCGGTATCGGCGCTGTCCGGCGACACCGAGGATTTCCTCGCCCGCAGCGCCAAGGTGCAGTGGGGCCTGATGCTGGCGGTGTACTGCCTCAGCCACGCGCCGGCGCTGCTGCTTCTGCGCATCCCCGGCTATGAGGGCCAGAACCTGATGCTGCTGCTGTACCTGCTGCTGGTGGTGCAGCTGAGCGACGTGCTGCAGTACGTGTTCGGCAAGTTGTTCGGCCGGCACCTGCTGGCGCCGCAGGTCAGTCCGTCCAAGACGGTGGAAGGGCTGGTTGGCGGGGGCCTGGCCGCCGCGGGGGTGGGCGCGGCGCTGTGGTGGATCACCCCGTTCACCCCGCTGCAATCCGGGCTGCTGTCGCTGTTGATCGTGCTGTGCGGCTTCCTCGGCGGCCTGGCGCTGTCGGCGGTCAAGCGCAGCCTGGGAGCCAAGGACTGGGGCGAGATGATCGAGGGCCACGGAGGCATGCTGGACCGACTGGACTCGGTGGTGTTCGCCGCGCCGATCTTCTTCCACGTGGTCCGCTACGGATTCGGGTAGAGCGGAGCTTGCTCCGCTCTACGTGGGTGGCCTTGGAGCAGCGGAGCGAGCTCCGCTCTACGCGGGTGGCCTCGGGGTAGCGGAGCAAGCTCCGCTCTACGGCCGGGCGGCGGAGGGGTACGGCCGGGTACAATGGTGGCATGTCCCTTCTGCAATTCCAGCGGGTCGACTTCAGCGTCGGCGGTCCGCTCCTTCTCGAACACGTCGATCTGTCCATCGAAGCCGGCGAGCGCGTCTGCATCGTTGGCCGCAACGGCGCCGGCAAGTCCACCCTGATGCGGCTGATGGCCGGCGAAATCCGGCCCGACGACGGCGAAATCCGGATCCAGGGCGGCGTGGTGGTCGCGCGCATGGCCCAGGAAGTCCCGCAGGACACCGCCGGCAGCGTGTTCGACGTGGTCGCCCAGGGCCTGGGCGACCTGGGCGCGCTGCTGGCGCGCTACCACCATGCCGTGGCCGAGGGCGACATGGCCGCGATGGGCGAGGCGCAGGCGCAGATCGAGGCCCGCCACGGCTGGGATCTGGATCGCCGCGTGCAGCAGGTGCTGGCCCGGCTGGAACTGCCGGAGGACGCCGATTTCGCCGCGCTGTCCGGTGGCATGAAGCGGCGCGTGCTGCTGGCCCAGGCGCTGGTGCGCAAGCCGGACATCCTGCTGCTGGACGAACCCACCAACCACCTCGATATCGAGGCGATCGCCTGGCTGGAAGGCTTCCTCAGGCAGTTCGAGGGCAGCCTGGTGTTCGTCACCCACGATCGCAGCTTCCTGCGCGCGCTGGCCACCCGCATCGTCGAGATCGATCGTGGCCAGCTGACCAGTTGGCCGGGCGACTACGACAACTATCTGCGCCGGCGCGAGGAACGCCTGCACGCCGAGGCGCAGGAGAACGCGCGCTTCGACAAGCTGCTGGCGCAGGAGGAAGTCTGGATCCGCCAGGGCATCAAGGCCCGCCGCACCCGCAACGAAGGCCGCGTCACCGCGCTCAAGGCGATGCGCCGCGAGCGCGCCCAGCGGCGCGATCTGTCCGGCAACGTCAGGATGGAAGCCGCCGCCGCGCAGGCCTCCGGACGCAAGGTCATCGAGGCCACCGACGTGACCCAGGCCTATGACGGCCGCGTCCTGCTGGATCGCGTGTCCACCACCATCATGCGCGGCGACCGGGTCGGCATCATCGGTCCCAACGGCGCCGGCAAGTCGACCCTGCTGAAGATCCTGCTCGGCGAACTGGTCCCGCAGCAGGGCGAGGTCAAGCTGGGTACCGGCCTGCAGATCGCCTACTTCGATCAGCACCGCAGCCAACTGGACGAATCGCTCAGCGCGCTGGAGAACGTCGCCGAGGGGCGCGACTTCGTCGAGATCAACGGCAGCCGCAAGCACATCATCGGCTACCTGCAGGACTTCCTGTTCTCGCCCGAACGCGCGCGCGCGCCGATCACCCGGCTGTCCGGCGGCGAGCGCAACCGGCTGCTGCTGGCCAAGCTGTTCGCGCAGCCGTCGAACCTGCTGGTGATGGACGAACCGACCAACGATCTGGACGTGGAAACCCTGGAACTGCTGGAAGAGCTGCTGCTCGACTACAAAGGCACGCTGCTGCTGGTCAGCCACGATCGCGACTTCCTCGACAACGTGGTCACCAGCACCCTGGTGCTGGAGGGCGAAGGCCGCCTCGGCGACTACGTGGGCGGTTACACGGACTGGTTGCGGCAACGTCCGGAATCCGTCGTGATGGCGCCCGACCGGCCGGCGACGGCCGCGCCGGCAACAGCCGCGACTCCCGCCGCGGTGGCCAAGCGCAAGCTCAGCTACAAGGACGCGCGCGAATTGGAACAGTTGCCCGGACGGATCGAAGCGCTGGAGGCGGACATCGCCGGCCGCACCGCGGCGATGAACGAGCCGGCCTACTACCAGCAGGACCCCGCCAGTCTCCAGCGCGCCAACGAACAACTGGCCGCGCTCCAGCAGGAACTGGAACTGGCCTACCAGCGCTGGGCCGAACTGGACGCCTGATCCCCCGCGTCTTCCTCCCCGCGCCACGGCTCTTGACCGCTGCGCGGGCGCGCGCGATGTTGCGCCATGCCGACTGCTCACCCTGTCTCCGCCCTGCTCACCGACGATGGCCTGAGCCTGCAGCCGCGCGACTGGCCGTTGCCGCGGCCGCGTGCGCGCCTGCTGCTGGTGCATGGCCTGGGCGAGCATTCGGGCCGCTACGCGCGGCTGGCGGAGGAATTGAACGCGGCCGGCATCGCGGTGCGCGCCTACGATCACCGTGGACACGGCCGCTCGGAAGGCCCACAGGGCGGCGTGGACGAACTGGCGCGGTTGCCACGCGACACGATGGCGGCGTTCCATGCCTATGCCACCGAGGCCGACGACCTGCCGTTCCTGTTCGGCCACAGCCTGGGCGGGCTGGTGGCCATGTACGCGGTGTTGCTGATGGACCTGGCGCCGCGTGGCCTGATCGCCTCATCGCCCGCGCTGGCGACCCATGCCGGCGGCGCGCAGCGGGCGTTGGCACGCACGCTGTCCGGCTGGTGGCCGGGGCTGACGCTGCGCACGGGCCTGGCCGCGAGCCGGCTTTCGCACGATCCCCATATCGAGCGCGAGTATCTGGAGGATCCGCTCAACCATTCGCGCATCAGCGCGCGGCTGGCGCATTTCATCTTCACCGGCGGTCCCCGCGTGGTCGCGCGGGCCGCCAGCCTGAAAACACCCACGCTGCTGCAGTTCGCGGCCGACGACCATCTGGTTGATCCGGCCGGCGCCCGCGCCTTCGCCGCCGCCGCGCCCCAGCGCAAGCTGCAGGCACACGAATACCTGCGCCTGTACCACGAGATCTACAACGAGGCCGATCCCGAACGCAGCCGCGTGGTCGCGGATCTGCTGCGCTGGCTGGACCTGCAACTGGACAAGCCCAAGCGCGGCAGCCAGCCCTGACGGCGGAATCCGCCGGGAGGATTCGCCATCCCGGCGCCGCGGGCCTCAACCGGTGTTCTGCACGCCCTGCGACACGCCGTTGATGCTCGCCACCAATGCGCGCAACAGGGTGTCGTCCTCGCGCCCGGTCTCGCGCCAGCGCCGCAGCAGATCCGCCTGCAACACGCTGATCGGGTCGATGTAGGGATTACGCAGGCGTATCGACAGCGCCAGCCGCTGATCGTGCTGCAGCAGCCATTCGTCGCCGGTCAGGCGCAGGACCCAGTGCAGGGTCAGCGCATGCTCGCGCTGGATGCGCGGGAAGAACTCCTCGTGCAGGTCGCCGGCCATCCGCGAGAACATCCCGGCGATGCTCAGATCGCCCTTGGCCAGCACCATCGAGATGTCGTCGAGGAAGGTGCGGAAGAACGGCCAGTCGCGCGCCATCTCCAGCACCGCGTCCTCGCCATGCGCATCCACCGCCGCCTGCAGCCCGCTGCCGACGCCGAACCAGCCGGGGATCACCGCGCGCGCCTGACTCCAGGCGAATACCCACGGAATCGCGCGCAGGTTGCCCAGCGCCGCATCCTGGCCGAGCCGGCGCGAGGGCCGCGAACCCAGCGTCATCCGTTCGATCACGTCGATCGGCGTGGCGCTGCGGAAATAGTCCATGAAACGCGGCGCGCCGACGAACCCGCGATAGACCTCGCTGCTATGGCCCGCGACGGTGTCCATGATGTCCCGCCAGCCCGGCTCGCGCGGCTCCAGCGGACGCGGGCGCAACGAGGAGGCCAGCACCGCGCCGACCGATTGTTCCAGCGAGCGCAACGCCAGCGCGCGGATGCCGTACTTGCGATGGATGACCTCGCCCTGCTCGGTCACCCGCAGGCGGCCATCGACGCTGCCGCGCGGCGACGCATCGACCGCGCGAGTGGTCTTGCCGCCGCCGCGGCTGATCGAACCGCCGCGGCCGTGGAAGAAGGTCAGCTTGATGCCGAGTTCATTGGCGGTCTGCAGCAATTCGACCTGCCCGCGCTGCAATCCCCAGCGCGAGGCGGCGATGCCGCCGTCCTTGCCGCTGTCGGAATAGCCAAGCATTACCATCTGCACGTTGCCGCGCGCGGCCAGGTGCGCGCGGTACACCGGATCGGCCATCAGGTCGCGCAGGGTCTCCGGGCCGTGGCGCAGATCGTCCACGGTTTCAAACAGCGGCGCGATGTCCAGCGGCACGTTGCCATCGTCGTCGACCAGTCCACCACGACGCGCCAGCGCCAGCACGGTGAGCACGTCGGCGCGGTTGTGCGCCATGCTGATGATGTAGGCGCCCAGCGCGTCGGTGCCATGCCGGCGGCGCGCGTCGCCCAATGCGGCGAACACCGCGTCCAGGCGTGGATTGCCCTCGTCCTCCGAAGCCGGCAACACCTGCTCGCCGCTGGCATACGGTGCCAGCAGCGCACCGCGCTCGACCGCGTCGCGCGATTCCCATTCCGAATCCGCCAGCGCCGCCGCGACCGCGCGCGCGTGCACGCTGGATTCCTGGCGCACGTCCAGCCGCGCCAGGTGGAAGCCGAAGCTGCGGATGCGCCAGGCCAGCCGGCGTACCGCGAACCAGCCGGCGTGGATGCCGCGGTTGTCTTCCAGGCTGCGCAGGATCAGATCCACGTCGGCGGCGAGCTCATCGGGCCCCGTGTAACCCTGCGGCAGATCTTCCAGCGTCGCCTGCAACCGCGCCCGCATCAGATCGTTGAGCAGGCGATACGGCATGTCGCCGTGGCGCGGGCGCGACTGCGCGGCGGCCTTCGGCAGCAGTTCGCGGTATTCATCCACGCGCGCCAGCACCTCGGCCGACACGCCGACCAGCGAACTCGACTGGCTGAGCAGCGTGGTGAGCTGGCGCAATTCCTTGATGTAGCGGCGCAGGATCACCGCGCGCTGCGCGTTGAGCGTCGCGGTGACGGTGCCGGCGTCGACGTTCGGATTGCCGTCCATGTCGCCGCCGACCCAGGTGCCGAACCTCAACAGCCTGGGCAGATGGCGGGTGATCGCCGGATGTTCGCCGTAGACCTGGGTGATCGCGCTTTCCAGCGTTTCGTACAGCACCGGCATCACCCGGTACAGCACTTCGATCAGGTAGAAGCCGACATGTTCGCGCTCGTCCTCGACGCCGGGACGCACCGGCGAGGAATCGGCGGTCTGCCAGGCCGAGGTCAGCGCCATCCGGAAACGCGCGGTGTCGGTGGCCTGTTCGCCAGGCGTGCGGGTGCCGTCCAGCCCGTTGACCAGGCTGGCGACCATCAGTTGTTCCTTCTCCAGCAGCGCGCGCCGGACCGCCTCGGTGGGATGCGCGGTGAACACCGGCTCGATATCGATGCGCGGCAGCCATTGCGCGAGTTCGTCGATGCCCACGCCCTGCGCCTTCAGTCGCAGCAGCACGTCCTGCAGGCCTTCCGGTTGCGGCTTGCTGCTGTCGGTGCGCTGGTAATCGCGGCGGCGGCGGATGCGGTGCACGCGCTCGGCGATGTTGACCACCTGGAAGTACGCGCTGAACGCGCGGATCAGGCCTTCCGCCTGCGTGGGTTTCAGCCCGGCCAGCAATCCCGCCAGCGACTGCGGCGGCGCGTCGCTCTGGCGGCGCGCGATCGCGGTGGTGCGCACGCGTTCGACTTCATCCAGGAACGCGGGCGATACCTGTTCGGCCAGCATGTCGCCGACCAGCGCGCCAAGCCGGCGCACGTCTTCACGAAGCGGTACATCGGGTGGAGCGAACTCGAGACTGCGGGGCGAATTCATCGAGGCGGCAAACCGGACGTCGGGGTGAGCTCCCAACACTACCCCAATTCGGCCGCCGTTTGCTGCACCGCCGCACGCCTGTCCCGGGATATCTGCCGGGACAGTCGAACCGGACCGCAATTGGTCCGGTTCCGGTCTGGTTCCGGTCAGCGCTTGGCCGCGGCCGGCGCGGCCTGCTTCACGTAGCGATCCAGCCAGGCGTTGGATTCGGCCAGCATCTGCAGGATCGATTCGCGCGCGCGGTAGCCATGCGACTCGTTCGGCAGCATCACCAGCCGCGCGGTGCCGCCCAGTCCCTTGATCGCCGCGTACATGCGCTCGCTCTGGATCGGGAAGGTGCCGGAATTGTTGTCCTGTTCGCCGTGGATCAGCAGCAGCGCGTCCTTGATCCGATCCGCGTGGTTGAACGGCGACATGGTTTCGTACACGTCCGGGGCTTGCCAGAAATTGCGCTCCTCGGCCTGGAAGCCGAACGGCGTCAGGGTGCGGTTGTAAGCGCCGCTGCGGGCGATGCCGGCCTTGAACAGGCGCGTATGCGCGAGCAGGTTTCCGGTCATGAACGCGCCGTAGGAATGGCCACCCACCGCGATGCGATCGCGATCGGCCACGCCCAGGCGCACCGCCTCGTCCACCGCCGCCTCGGCGCTGGCGACCAGTTGCGGCACGTAGGTGTCGTTGGGTTCCTTGTCGCCCTCGCCCACGATCGGCACCGAGAAGTCGTCCCACACCGCATAGCCCATCGCCAGGAACGCCTGCGGCCCCCAATAGCTGATCGTGTTGAAGCGGTACGGCGAATCAGTCACCTGGCCGGCGGCCTCGGCGGATTTGAACTCCGCCGGATAGGCCCACATCAGCATCGGCAGGCGGCCGTCGCGTTTGGGGTCGTAGTTCGGCGGCAAGTACAGCGTCGCGGTCAGATCCACGCCGTCCTTGCGCTTGTAGCGGACCTGCTGCTTCTTCACGCCCTTCAGCTGCGGGGTCGGATGCGGGAAGCGGGTCAGCGCGCGCGGCTCCGCCCCGCCTTCGGCGATGAAGAGGTTGGTCGGCTCGTCCGGCGATTCGCGGGTGATCAGCAGGCGCTGGCCATCGGCGTCCAGCGGTGCCACCGGCACGGCGTAGTAAGGCGCCTGCGAATGGAACAGGCGGGTCTTGCCGCCCTGCTCGAGATCCACCTTGTCGAGGAAGGGACGATCCCCTTCCGGCGACGCGCCGTCGCCAATCCGGTAGATGCTGTGTCCATCGGCGGCGAGCATCAGGCGCATTTCACCGCGTTCGTCCTGCGCCAGCACCGGCTGGCCGGGATCGTTGTAGCGATCCTCGTAGGACCCCTCGCGGATCAGCTTTGGTGCCTGCGCCGCGTCGTCCGGCGCGATCCGCCATTCGCGGATCTGGCGGTTCTTCCACCACGCCTCGCTGATCAGCGCCAACCGGCCGTCGCCCCACTGGATGTCGGCCAGGCGCATGCCGAGGCGCGCCAGCGTCACCGGCGGCTTGTCAAAGGGCGCGGCCTGCATCATCACCGCGTCGCGGATGGCCGCTTCACGCGAAGGATCGCCGCCGTCCTGGGCCTCGGCCCAGACCAGCGTGGCGTCGGCGTCGGCCCGCCACTGGATGTCGCGCACGCCGGCGGGCACCGCGTCGTTGCCGGGCGGCAGGCCTTCGATCAGCGGCAACTTCGCCACTTCGTGGACCAGCCGTCCCTGCATGTCCAGGACTTCGATGCGGGTCGGGAACGAAGTCACCGGCACCAGATAGGAGAACGGCCGCTCGACCCGGCGACGCAGCAGGTAACGGCCGTCCGGCGACGGCGACAGCGACAGGTTCAGATCCGGATTGCCCAGCGGCTTCACCGCACCGCTCAGATCGACCAGCGCCGGCTGCGAACGCAGTTGGTACTCCAGCAGGCGCGCGTCGTCCTCGTTGCGCAGCATGTCCTGGTAGGTGCGGATCTGCACCACGCCGCCGCCCGCCTGGGTCTGCTGCACGTTGGGGCCGGTCGGCACCCCGCTGCGCTCGGGCGCCTCGCCCTGCCCCTGCGGCTGCAACTGGACCAGCAGGCGGCTGCTGTCGCCCAGCCAGGCGTAGCCGCGGCCGACGACGGTGTTGAGGGCGCGATCGGTCAATCGGCGCGCGCCGCGCGATGCCACGTCGATCAACCACAGTTCGTTGGCGGCCGATTGCGGATCGATGCGGTTGAACGCGATGTAGCGCTGGTCCGGCGACCAGCGGAAACCGACCATCGACAGCGGCTGCGGCAGCCCCTGGATGCGCAGTTCCTTGCCGGTGGCGATCTCCTGCAGCCAGAAGTCGGTGCCGAACGAGAACCGGCTGGCCGAATGGCTGCGCGGATGGATGCGCAGGCCGGCCAGTTTCAGCTCCGGCTGGGCGACCACGTCGATGCCCGGGAGCGTGGGGACCTGCATCAGGGCCAGCAGGTCGCGGCGGGGGCTGACCGAGATGTCGGGACGGCGCGGCGCGTCGACGATGGCCCGCAGCGGTGCCGGCGGAAGCTGGTAGCCGGTGTCGGCGACCGCCGCGACCTTGGGTGCGGCGGCCGGCGTACGGGCGATGGCGGCCGGCGCCAGCAGGGTCATCGCCAGGGCCAGCGCGGCGATACGGGGCATGGAGGGCATTGGGACTCTCTCGCGACAGGGTTTCATTCGAGCTTAACAACCCCGATCCCGGTCGGGCCACGGCCGTCGGTCATGCCCGGCCCATCCATCGCTTCATCCGGAACAGCCGATATAATGGCCGCCCTCGCCGAGGGGCGCTGCGACCATGACGGGCTTCAGGAGAAGCATCGATGGCCAGGCTCGGCAGGACTTTTCTGTAACGGCGCCCGGTCAAGAATGCGAGCACAGCTCGCCCATTAACCGGAGCCGAACCATGAACGCCGTACGCCAGTTCTCCACCGAGGGTGACTACAAGGTCGCCGACATTTCCTTGGCCGACTGGGGCCGCAAGGAAATCGACATCGCCGAGCACGAGATGCCGGGCCTGATGTCCATCCGCCGCAAGCACGCCGCCGCCAAGCCGCTCAAAGGCGTGCGGGTGACCGGTTCGCTGCACATGACCATCCAGACCGCCGTGCTGATCGAGACGCTGGTCGACCTGGGCGCCGACGTGCGCTGGGCCTCGTGCAACATCTTCTCCACCCAGGATCACGCCGCCGCCGCGATCGCCGCCAGCGGCACTCCGGTATTCGCCTGGAAGGGCGAGAGCCTGGAAGAGTACTGGGACTGCACGCTCGACGCGCTGAGCTTCGGTGGCGGCAAGCTGGGTCCGGAGCTGGTCGTCGACGACGGCGGCGACGTGACCCTGCTGATCCACAAGGGCTACGAACTGGAAAACGGTTCTGACTGGGTCAACACCGCCTCCTCCAGCCACGAGGAGCAGGTGATCAAGAACCTGCTTAAGCGCGTGCACAAGGAGCGTCCGGGCTACTGGACCGAAGTGGTCAAGGCCTGGAAGGGCGTGTCCGAGGAAACCACCACCGGCGTGCACCGCCTGTACCAGCTGGCCGAAGCCGGCACCCTGCTGGTCCCGGCGATCAACGTCAACGATTCGGTCACCAAGTCCAAGTTCGACAACCTGTACGGCTGCCGCGAGTCGCTGGCCGATGGCCTGAAGCGCGCGATGGACGTGATGCTGGCCGGCAAGGTCGCCGTGGTCTGCGGTTACGGCGACGTCGGCAAGGGTTCGGCGCACTCGCTGCGCGCCTACGGCGCCCGCGTCATCGTCACCGAAATCGATCCGATCTGCGCGCTGCAGGCGGCGATGGAAGGCTTCGAGGTCAACACCATCGAAGACACCCTGGGCACGGCCGACATCTACGTCACCACGACCGGCAACAAGGACATCATCACCATCGATCACATGAAGGCGATGAAGGACCAGGCCATCGTGTGCAACATCGGCCACTTCGACAACGAGATCCAGGTCGACGCGCTGGTCAACTTCCCCGGCGTGCAGAAGGTCAACATCAAGCCGCAGGTGGACAAGTACGTGTTCCCGAACGGCAACGCGATGTTCCTGCTGGCCGAAGGCCGTCTGGTCAACCTGGGCTGCGCCACCGGCCATCCCAGCTTCGTGATGTCCAACTCGTTCGCCAACCAGACCCTGGCCCAGATCGACCTGTGGGCGAACAAGGACGTCTACGAGAAGACCGTCTACCGCCTGCCCAAGCACCTGGACGAGGAAGTGGCGCGCCTGCACCTGGAAAAGATCGGCGTCAAGCTGACCAAGCTGACCCAGGACCAGGCCGATTACCTCGGCGTGCCGGTGGAAGGCCCGTACAAGCCGGATCACTACCGCTACTGATCGCGGTTCCGGTCAACGGTTGCAACGCGACGGGCGCCTTCGGGCGCCCGTCGTCGTTCATGGACAGCAAGCCCGTTCAAGACGACGGCGCGCGGCGCGGCCAGCATGATCGCCGCCGACGACACGGACATCGCCCATGACCCCTGCCATCGAACTGCTCAAGCGCCAGCGCATCGCCCATGCCGTGCACGCCTATGCGCATGATCGCGACGCCGGTTCCTACGGCGCCGAAGCGGTCGAGAAGCTGGGCCTGGACCCGGCCCGGGTGTTCAAGACCCTGCTGGCCGCCACCGAATCCCGCGAACTGCTGGTGGCCATCGTTCCGGTCGCCGGCCAGCTCGACCTCAAGGCGCTCGCCGAGGCCGCCGGCTGCCGGCGCTGCGACATGGCCGCCGCCGACGCCGCCCAGCGCGCGACCGGCTACCTGGTCGGCGGCATCAGCCCGCTGGGGCAGAAGAAGCGGCTGCGGACCTTCCTGGACGCCAGCGCGCAGTCGCTGCCGGCGATTCACGTCAGCGCGGGCCGGCGCGGACTGGAAGTGGAGCTGGCCCCGGCCGATCTCGCGCGCCTGACCGACGCCCGCTTCGCGCCGATCGGTCGCGCCCGCTGAAGGGCGCCGCCCGCGGCCTTCGCCTCCGGTACGGGATTACGGCCTCCAGTTGGCGTTGTTCTCCCAGAATTCCACCGCGCGGCGATAGGCGTCGCGGTCCAGCGGCGTGCCGGAGCCGCCCTCCTCGACGCCCAGCGCGTTGCGCATCATGGTGATGGGCGCCATCGGGATCTCCTCGGGTTCGGCGGTATACAGGCAGCCGACCACGCCCCAGTCGGCGTCGATGGGGCTGCCCTCGCGCGCCAGTTGCTCGCGGCTGTACAGGATCACCACCAGGTAGCGCGCCACCGGCGGCTCCACGCCCTCGAACCAGCGCACCAGCACCGGCAGCTCCTCGCGGGTGCGGGCCTCGTAGGCCGACCGCAGCCGATGGCGGTTGCCGTCGGTGATCGGCACGGTCAGGCAGCGGGTGGAGGTCCAGTTCCGGTGCACGTGCAGCCGGCAGAACGGCGCATAGCCCGGCAGGTCCTTCAGCGGCGCGTGCCGGTTCAGATGCTGCTCGAACTGCTCCGGCGTGCAGTCCTGGATGGTGTTGCGGCGGGTTTCGCGGGGAAACAGGCGGGTGCGGGCGAACGGCGTGAGGACGATGGACATGGACGAGCGCGGTGAAAGGTCCCGCACAGGGTAGCGCGTGGCCGCAAGCCGGCGGCCACAGCGTTTGCATATCCATCTTGATGGAGAGATATAATGGACGCGTTTCCGTCGCCCTGCCCGCCCATGACCGCCCTCAGCTTCGAGTTCTACCCCCCCAAGACCGACGAGCAGCGTGCCCAGCTCGACCGCACCGCGGAGAAGCTGAAGGGATATGGTCCCGAATATGTCTCCTGCACCTTCGGCGCCGGCGGCTCCACCCTGAGCTATACCTCCGAGACGGTCCGCCATCTCAACCAGCAGCATGGCTTCTCCGCCGCGCCGCACCTGTCCTGCGTGGGCGGCAGCCGCGAGGAAATCCGCGAACTGCTCAAGCTGTACCGCGCCATCGGCTGCAAGCGCATCGTCGCCCTGCGCGGCGACCTGCCTTCCGGCATGGGCCACCCCGGCGACCTGCGCTACGCCTCGGAACTGATCGCGTTCATCCGCGCCGAGCATGGCGATACCTTCCACATCGAGGTCGGCGCCTATCCCGAGACGCACCCGCAATCCGACGATGCGCTCAGCGATCTGAAGTACTTCAAGGCCAAGGTCGATGCCGGTGCCGATGGCGCGATCACCCAGTACTTCTACAACCCCGACGCCTATTTCCACTTCGTCGACGCCGCCCGCAAACTGGGCGTGGGCATTCCGATCGTGCCCGGCATCATGCCGATCTCCAACTATTCCCAGCTCAAGCGCTTCTCCGAAGCCTGCGGCGCCGAGATTCCGCGCTGGATCGCCAAGCGCATGCAGGCCTACGGCGACGACGTGGACAGCATCCGCGAGTTCGGCGCGGACGTGGTCGCCAACCTGTGCGAACGGCTGATTGCCGGCGGCGCCCCGTCGCTGCACTTCTATACCCTGAACCTGGCCAAGCCCACCCAGGCCGTGCTGAGCCGGCTGGGGCGCTGAACCACGGGTGGTGTGCGCGGCGTTGCGGTTGGCGCGCGCATGCATGAAGCTCATTGGCGGGCCACGCGTCGGCCGGTAGGCTGATGCGATGCGACTCATCCTCCTGCCGCTGCTTGCCGCCTGCCTGGCCTGGCCCACCGGAATCCTTCCCGCCAGCGCCCAGGATCCGGTGCAGCGCTGCACCACCATGACCGGCGAAACCGTCTACACCGACAAGCGCTGCGAGGACATCGGCGCGATGGACCGCCTGCCGGATCCCGCCACCGCGTCCACGCGCGGCGCCTCCGGCCTGTATCGCGGCACCTGTTCGCGCACGCTCAGCGATCTGGTGGCGCAGATCACCGCCGCCGTCGACGCGCGCGACGTCAACCGGCTGGCCGGCATCTACCAATGGAACGGGATCTCCGACCGATCCGCCCACCGCATCCTGGATCAGCTGGAAGCGGTGGTGCAGCGCCCGCTCATCGACATCGTCCCGATTCGCCCCGCCACGCCGGTGCTGGCCGAGGACGGCAGCGTGCTGGACGCCAACACCGATGGCTACTACCCGCAGACCACCCCGCAACGGCCCGTCGGCCTGCGGCTGGAGCAGACACTGAAGAACAGCGCGACGCCGTCGCGAACGGTGTTCGGCCTGCGGCGCGCCTACAACTGCTTCTGGATCACGCTGTAGGCACGATCGGAATGCGCCCGCCCGAGGAGGCATTCCCGGTCAGGAAAAGCGAAGCGTGGCGATCACGCCGCGTTGCTCTCCCGGCTTCACCCCGACCCGCCAGCCATACAGATCGCAAAGACGACTAACGATCGAAAGGCCAATGCCGCCTCCCTGTGAATGACCGGCGTGGGTACCGCGGTAACCGCGTTCGAACAGACGGGCCGCGTCTTCCTTGCTCAGCCCCGGACCGGAATCGATGACTTCCACCGCCGTCGGCAACAACCTCACGACGACCTCGCCTTCCTGGGTGTACTTGACCGCGTTGCCGATCAGATTGCCCAGGGCCACCGATAGCGCGGCTTCCGGCGCATCGATCTTCAACCCGCAATCGCCCTCGACCCGGAGGTCCAGCGTCTTTCCACCCAACTGGGCGCGGTGCGCATCCAGCAGTTGTTCCGCCACCCGGCCAACGTCGGTGTTGCCGTGCCCGCGTTCGCTCCGCGACAGCAGCAGCAGGGCGCTGATGAGATCCGTGCATTGCTGCTCCGCGCGCTGGATGCGCAGGATGCGCGTGCGGGTCTTCTCGTCCAGGTCCTGGCGCGACAGCATCAATTCGACCGAGCCGCGGATGATGGCCAGCGGCGTACGCAGTTCGTGGCTGACGTCGGCGTTGAACTCGCGATCGCGCTGGACCACCTCGGTCAGGCGGTCGGAATAGTCATCCAGCGCCTTGGCCAGCTCGCCCACTTCGTCCTCGGGAAAATGGGGCGCCAGCGGTTTGGGATCGCTGCTGCCCTTGTAGGCGCGCAACCGGCGCGCCAGGTTAGAAACCGGACTCATCACGCGCGAAGCGGACCACCAGCCGATGATCAGTGACAACGCGCCGAACAACAGCACGGCCAGGTACAGCCAGCGCTTGAGCTGCACTTCGCCCTTGCGCGACTGGGTCATGTCATAGGCCAGGAAAAACCACTGCTCGGGGGCTTTCCTCACCGCCAGCTTGTAGGCGTACTCGACGCCGGTTTCATCGACGCCGGTGATGTTGTGGGTTCCGTCGCGCAGGCGAATCCAGTCGGGGAACTCGGTCCGCAGCCGCTCGCTGTCGGGTGCGAACACGTAGGCGCGTATCTGCTGGACCTTGATGTCCGGGTTCCCGCTGGGGTCCAGGTAGAAACGACGCATGTACTCGTCGATGTTCTGGTTCATCACGTCTTCCACCAGCTGTGTTTCCACGCGCTGGCGGGCGACGTCGGTCAGATAGGCGAACAGGCCGGTCAGGCCGGTGCCCAGCAGGAAAAACGACAGGATGATGCGGGTGCGAAGGCGGTGGCGGAACTTGCGGGCGCGCGCCGCCGCCGGGCGTCCGGGCTCAGCCGTTGCCATCGGGCGCGGCGATCCGGTAGCCGATGCCGTGGCGGGTCTGGATCAGGGGGACTTCGAACGGCTTGTCGACCACCGCGCGCAGGCCGTGGATGTGCACGCGCAGGGAATCCGAGTCGGGCAATTCCTCGCCCCAGACCCGGGTCTCCAGTTCCTGGCGGGTGACCACCGCCGGCGAGGCTTCCATCAGCGCCTGCAGGATCTTCAGCGCGGTCGGGTTGAGTTGCAGCAGCTTGCCCTGCCGGCGCACTTCCAGGGTGTCCAGGTTGTATTCCAGATCGCCGACTTCCAGCACCCGCGTCTGCACGCCCTTGCCGCGACGCGACAGCGCGTTGAGGCGCACTTCCACCTCCTGCAGGGCGAACGGCTTGATCAGGTAGTCGTCGGCGCCGGAGTCGAAGCCGGCCAGCTTGTTGTCCAGGGAGTCGCGGGCGGTCAGCATCAGCACCGGGGTCTGCTTGCGCGCCTCGTTGCGCAGCTTGCGGCAGACTTCCAGCCCGTCCATGCCCGGCAGGTTGAGATCCAGCACGATGGCGTCGAACTCGTGGACCACGGCCAGGTGCAGGCCGGTGACGCCGTCGGCGGCGAAGTCCACGGTGTGGCCGCGTTCCTCCAGGTAGTCCCCGAGGTTGGCGGCGATGTCGCTGTTGTCTTCAATGACCAGAATTCGCATGGCGGTTCCTGTGTTGGGATCCGTTCGACCCGTCCTGCGGGCCGCGGTTCCAAAAGTGAGGCCCTGAATTTAACAAATTCTCCCTGCACGGCTCCGTGCACGGATCAATCGGCCCCGCAACGCCCCTCATTGCAAAGAAAAAGCCCAGGCCGGCGGGCGCCGACCTGGGCCAAGATGTGCCCCGATTACCGTAATCCTGTGCTTTCCGGAAGTAACCCAATCCAGGGAAGACGCAGAGCTGCGGTCGGGCAAGGCTACGCGGATTTCGACTAAAAAACCGTTAAAGCTCGCGTTAATTCCACGTGAAAACGCCCTGTTCAGGCAAAGGTTCAGCCTGAACAGGCGGCCCCGTCCGCTAGGTGGTCGACGATGGCGCCCGCCACGTCCACGCCACAGACCGCCTCGATGCCTTCCAGGCCGGGGGTGGAGTTCACTTCCAGGACCAGGGGACCGCGCCTGGACCGGATCAGGTCCACCCCGGCCACGCCCAATCCCAGCACCTGCGCGGCGCGGACCGCGACCGCCCGCTCTTCCTCGGTCGCCGGGGCGGCCTCGGCGGTGCCGCCGCGATGCAGGTTGGAGCGGAAATCACCCTCGGGTGCCTGCCGGCGCATGGAGGCGATGACCTGGCCGCCGACCACGAAGCAGCGCAGGTCGGCGCCCTCGGCCTCGCCGATGAACTCCTGCACCACGAAATTGGCGTACAGGCCGCGCAGGGCTTCCACCACGCTGCGCGAGGCGGACGGCTTCTCGGTCAGCATCACCCCGGCGCCCTGGGCGCCTTCGTTGAGCTTGATCACGTGCGGTGGCGGGCCGAGCATCGACAGCAGGTCGGTGGTGTCGTCCGGGTTGTCGCCGAACACGGTAATCGGCAGGCCGATGCCCTGTGCCGCCAGCAACTGGTGCGCGCGCAGCTTGTCGCGCGCGCGCAGGATGGCGTCGGACGGATTCGGGCTGAAGCTGCCCATCAGTTCGAACTGCCGCAGCACCGCCGTGCCATAGCGGGTCACCGAGGCGCCGATGCGTGGAATCACCGCCGCATACCCGGCGATCGGCTTGCCCATGTAGTGCATCGCGAACCCGTGCGAGGCGATGCGCATGTAGCAGCGCAGCGGATCCAGCACGCGCACCGAATGGCCGCGCTCGCGGGCCGCCTCGACCAGCCGGCGGGTGGAATAGAGCTTGCTGTTGCGCGAAAGGATGGCCAGTTTCATGGCGGGTCGCCGCGGCTGAGGCCCAGAGAATCGCACGTCCCCGGCAACCGTGGATGACGGCCCGGTGACATGGAAGGGGGGAAGGGAAAAGTGGAGCGGGTGATGGGAATCGAACCCACGTTAGCAGCTTGGGAAGCTGCAGTTCTACCATTGAACTACACCCGCACGGGAACGAGTCTATGCGGTGTCGGGGCGCCGATGCAATGCGGCGCCCACGAGGGGCGCCGCAAGGCAAAGCAGGTGATCGGTGGAATCAGAAGCCGCCACCCAGGCTGACGAACACGGTCGCATCGTGACCGTCCTTCTTGCCGGCCGAGACCCGCGCGCCGACGTCGGCGTCGAGGCCGAAGACCTGCGTGCGGGCACCGACGGTGAGGGTGCCGTAGTTGCGATCGAAGTTCAGGCCCGGCACCGCGTACGGCATCACGCCGGGCATCGACTGCAGGCTGGCGAACACCTGGCGATCGGCTTCCTCGAACTCGTGATCGTAGGTCAGCTGCGCGTACGGGCGGGTGTGCTCGGTGGCCTGGATGCTGGCCTTCCAGCCGACGCTGCCGATCAGCGAATCCAGATCCTGGTCGCCATAGGTCAGCGCGGTGGAACTGGGGTTGCTTTCCGAATAGCCGTCCAGCTTGACCCGCTGGGCGACCACGCTGGCGACCGGACCGTGGCGCAGCTTGCCGTGCTCGAAATCGTAGCCGGCGCTGATCGCCGCGGTCAGGTTGCTGCCGTCCGGCGAACCACTGTGGCGGCGGGTGGCGGGACCGAACGGGATCTCGCGGTCCACGTCGTAGGACAGCCAGGTGTAGCTGACCTGGCCATTGACCCACATGCGATCCTGGTACCAGCCGGCAAAGCCGCCGAGGGTGGCATCCGATTGCTTGAAGCTGCCGCGGCTGTCGCCGAAGTCCATCTTGCCGCGACCGAAACCGGCGAAGCCGCCGAACACGAAATCACCGCGCGTCCAGTCGAGGCCAAAGGTGCCGGTCGGGGTGATGCCGTCGAAATCGCCCTCGTCGTAGCGCAGTGAGTCGCCACGCAGGTCGCCCCACCAGCGCACGCCGTCGGATTCCGGCTTGGCGTCGATGTGGCTGGCGACGCGGTCGGCGCGCGAGCGGCCGATCACCGAGGCGGTGTACGGCAGCACGGCCAGCTGGCGCGGGCCTTCCAGCACCGAAATGGCGTACTGGCCCAGCATCTGGTGCGCGGTCATCGACGGATGCACGCCGTCGGCGAACGCATAGGTCGCCGCGGCGTTCGGATCCACGTAGTTCTGCGGTACGCACAACAGCGACGACACCGCGCCGCAGGCCGGCGTGGTCACATTGGCGAAACCGTACTGGCCCGGCGCGGAAGTGATTTCGCGCAGGAAGTTGAAGGTATCCAGCGGGATGACCCGCAGGCCCTGCGCGGTCAGGCCGTTGTAGAGCGCGGCATTGTAGGTCGCGGCCAGCTGGGTGGCGCCGGCATTGTTGAGGAATGCCGGCGTGCGGCCGAGGTCGGGGATGTTCGGCACCAGGATGTACTCGGCGCCGGCCTGCTTGAGGCCGGCGACCACGGTGACCTGCGACGTCACCGCCGCGCCGATGATGGCCGGCGTCTGCGACGGGTTGGCGACGGCCGCGAACAGATCGTTGGGGCCGCCCCAGACCGTGTACAGCGCGCGCGCGTCGGCCTTGCCGCCGGTCGTGCCCAGATACGAGGCCAACTGGGTGGTCAGCGCCGGAACCGGCACCGTGATCGGGCCGAAGGCCTGCGAACCATCCGTACCGGTGCGGGCACCACCCACCGCGTAATTGGTGCCGCCCTGGTTGGCGCTCACCGCACCCGTGCCGTAGTACTGGGCCAGGAATTCGGACCAGACGAAGCCCGGGTTGGTGGTGAAGCGGCCCGCGACCGCGGCGCCCGGGTTGAGCTGGACCAGGGTCGGCCGGAAATGTCCGCTGTCGGTCAGGCTGTCACCGAAGAAGATGGTTTGCGAGAAGGGGCTGCTCTGCGCGAAGGCAGGCGTCGCGGCAGCGGCCAGGGCCAAGGCCAGCAGGCGGCGCAACGGCCGTTGGGTCGATTTCATGGTGTTCTCCCGGGGCAATGTCGATGTTGTCGTTATGAATGCGATGCGGCGTGGGCTGCGTTGGCCGTACGGCGGCGCATGGGAGGCTATCGTTCCACCAAGGCCCGGGGCGTTCACGCTGCAACGCGGCAAACCGGCGTGCACCGGCACGGCGGGGCGGCGACAATAGGCGCATGAACATCGTATTGAACGGCGAAGCCCGCCACTTCCAGGCCGCGCTCACCATCGCCGGCCTGCTGCAATCCGAAGGCCTGGCCGAACGCCGCGTGGCCGTCGAGGTCAACGGCGAAATCGTGCCGCGCGGCCTGCATCCCTCCCACGCGCTGCACGACGGCGACCGCATCGAGATCGTCCACGCGCTCGGCGGCGGCTGAGCGCCGCCGGCCGCCCGCTCAGCCCGCGGGCGGTTCGACGTAGATCGGATTGCCGAGCAGCCAAAGGCGGCCATCGGCGCCGCGCACGTTGGCGCGCACCCAGTGCCTTGCGCCATCGCCGCGCCAGGTGAACCGCAGGACCTGCTCATGCGCGCCGGTCGGGATGGGACGGCGTTCCACGATCCGGCCATCCACGATCAGTTCGGCGGTGGCGCCGCCCACCGCGCTGGCGCGCAGGACGAACGCGGCTTCGCCATCCGCGGCCACCGGCAACGCCTGCCCCATCACCGCGCGCACCCGCCCTGCCTCGGCTTCCCAGCTCATCGCGCGATCGCGGCTGCCCTGGACATCGACGAACACCTGGCCCTGGCGGATGCCGTCCAGGATGGCCGGCATCGACAGTTCCGCCGCCCGCACCACCGTGACCGGCGTCCCCAGCGCCGCGCCGCCGGCATCGGTGACCTCCCGCAGCGCATCGTGATTGTCGCTGCCGCCAATCGCGGTGAGCCGGTGTCCGGCCGACAGCTGGCGCTCCCAGAACGGAATGCCCGACCACTCGCTGTCGGCGTCGGCGCCGTTCACCACTTCCACCGCCTGGATCCGCGACAGATCCGTCGTGTCCGGCGCACTCCAGCCGCAGCCCATGCAGGCCTCGCCGGAGGGGCGGATGGGATGATTGATGGAGACGATGCCCTGCCCCCGGGTCTGCGCCAGCACCGCGTTCCAGTCCGGCACCTCGGCCGATCCCACCCGGAAATCCAGCGGCGCGATGCTGCCGATCCAGTTGGCATGGCCGCTGAAGGTCGTGATCTCGCGGCCCGGCATCAGCAGCAGGCGATCGAAGTACGGCTGCAGTTCGCGCAGGCCGTTGGCCTGCGACATGGTGTTGTGATCGGTGACGGCGATGAAATCCAGTCCGCGTCGCGCGGCGGCCTGTGCGGTCAGGAACAACGGACAGGGCACGCGCGTGCCGGCCTGGCTGGCGCAACCGCCATCGCTGTGCGCGTCGTGCATGTGCAGATCGCCGCGATACCAGCCCGCTTCCCCGCGCAGGGGCGCCTCGGCGCGGGTGTCGTCGAACCACACCCGTGCGGTGAAGCGATCGTCCGCATCGGCGCGGACATTCGGAAAGCCCAGCAGCAGCGACCAGGTTCCCGGCGTGATCGGCCCGGGCAGGTAGGAGGGCGTGGCGTCCGTCGCCGATACCGTGAAGCGTTGCTTGTTGCCGCCGCTCCAGCCCCGGAATCCGTCGCGTCCACGGAAGCCATCCGGCCCCAGCAGGCCGAGATCGACCGTGGTCCGGCGCTCGCGTCCGCTGTACTCGAATTCCACGCTGATGCGGCCGGTGCCGGCGGGCACCTCGAACGGCAGCAGGCGGTAGCTCTGGTGATCACCACCACGGATGCTGCCTTGCAGGATCCGATCCGGCGCTTCCCCGGCGCGCAGCGAAAGACAGCACAGCAGCAGGCCCAGCAGGGCGACAAGTCGTTGCATCACGGAGTTTCTCCAATGGCGAGGCCCGCGCAGGGATCATCCCCGGGCCGCGGACGGCAGCGGGCGATGCCGCCGCCCGGCATGGCGACGCGGTATTCGCCGAATCGGGCGTCCGCGTCGATGTAGTCGGTGGATACGATCTGCGCGCCGCTGGCGAAGGCGGCGTCGCGGCGCCGGACATCGCCGGCGCGCGCTTCCCGGGTGTCGGCGTCGGCGCGCGTGCGCACCAGCAGGCCCGCTGCCAGCGCCTGCCGGATGGCTTCCGCCTGGTCCCGCGGGTCGTTGAGCGTGCGCCAGCCGGCCGCCGCCGAATCCACGCCGGTGTTGACGAACATCACCCGGCCTTCCAGTTGCCTGCGGGCGCCGCGGTACCGCGACACCTTGGCCTCGTCTTCGTCCAGCGCGAACAGGAAGCGCCCGCGCGCCTGGCCCAGCGTCGGCCAGCGTGGAGGGTCGCCGGCGCCCAGCACCTGATCCGGCAGAATCAGTTCGGCCTCGGAAAACACGTCGCGAATTTCGGCATCCAGCGCGTCGAATGCCGCGGTGTCGAATGGCAACGGCTGCACCTGTCCCGGCGCGGACGGTCCGTCCTTGGCATTGATCTGGACGATGATCGGTACATGCCGGGGATGCGCGCGCGACCACGCCCGCAGTTGCCGCAGGCATTCGCGGAAAGGCTGGCATTGGCTGCGCCAGTCGATGTCGGCCAGATGCATCACCTTGAAGCCCGGCTGGCGCATCGACCGCGCCAGTCCGGCCGGTGCGCCCGCATGCGCGAAGCGTCCGCCACGAGGATCATGGTAGACGTCCAGTTCGAAACCGCGCACACCGCGCGCCAACTGTTCGGCCAGCGGACGATGCGCGTAGTCGATGCCGTCCGCGCCACGAGGATCACGTGCGCGGTGCGCCGCCAGTTCGTGGCCGGGCAACGCGCGCTTGTAGCTGTTGTGCGTGGCCAGCAACTGGATGTCGTCCAGGCGCAGGTGCCGATCCATCCAGGCCTGCGCGCACCCGGCACCCGCCCCCACCGCGTCGGCCGCGGCGAAGTCGCAGGCCGCCGACGCCCAGGTCGCCGGCAGCCACAGTAACAGCGGGCCCAGTACCCGCCAGCCTCGTCCCGCCATCAGAACGCGCTCACTAGAAGCGGTACATCAATGCCAGGCGGTACGAACGCCCCAGCAGCGGGCGCGCGATGAAGGTGTTGGCACCGGCGTCGCCGCTGGATACCTCGCCCGCGCGCGGGTTGCCCTCGGTCAGTCCCAGCGAGTTGTCCAGGTTGTCGACGTAGGCATACAGCGACCAGCGGTCATCGAAGGCGTAGCTGCCGCTGAGGTTGATCACGTCGTAGGACGGCAGGCGCACGCTGTTGGCGGTATCCACGTAGCGCTCGCCCTGGCGTTCGTAGGACGCCTGCAGGCGCAGCTTGCCACCGGCCAGGTTGAACCCGGGCACCACCCGCAGGCTGTTCTTCGGCACCCGGATCAACTGGTTGCCGACGAAATCGCGCAGGACCGGCTGGCCGTTGACCACTTCGGTATAGCGCAATCCGCGATACTCCGGTTCCTGCACCGTCGCGGTCATAGAAACGTCGAACCAGTCCACCGGATAGTAGGCGGCTTCCAGTTCCAGGCCGAAAGTACGGGTGTCGGCGAACAGTTCCTGCCGGGTCGAAGCCCCCGTGTTCGCATCGAACACGTAGTTGCTGTAGCCGACGTTGTCGTACCTGGTGAAGAACGCCGTGGCGAACAGATCGAACTTCTGGTGGGTGAACTTGTAGCCCAGCTCGCCCAGGTCCATGGTCTGGATCACCGGCTTGGCGGTCGCGTTGGTGATGAACGAACCCAGGTTCGGCAGGCGGAAGGTCGAGGTCCAGCGCGCGAACAGGCCGGAATACTCGTCGAACTGCCAGTTGCCGCCCAGGGTCCAGCCGACCTTGTCGAAGTCCCGGTCGTAGGTCGAGAAGCGGCCGTTGCCGATCCACATCTGGCTGTCGGTGACCGGGCCGCCGGCGGTCAGGTTGGGCTGCACGCGCCCTTCCACCCAGCCTTCCACGTTGACCTTTTCCCAGCGCACGCCGCCGTCGATGCGCAGCTTGTCGTTGACCTGCCATTCGTCGGCCAGGTAGAACGCGTGCGTCTGCGAGCGGCCGCTGGCGTTCTCCCATTCGTAGCCGTAGCGCCAGATGCCGTTGTCGCTGATGGTGCCCACCGGATTGCCGCTGGCGTCCACCGCCACCAGGTCCAGAAGGCGGGCGTTGTCACGCGCGTCCAGCAGGACGGTGGAGGAATAGCGATCGAAGTCCTGATCCACCTTGGCGTAGTAATAGCCGAAGGTCAGGTCGTGGGACTGGCTGCCGAACTCGAAACGGCGCGACACCCGCGCGTCGTTCATCAGTTCCTTCACCGGCGCGGTGACGCCGCGCAGGCCGCCGATGACGATCAGGCCGTTGCCGTTCTGGTTGGCCGTGTCGTAGATCTGGCCGCCATGGGTGTAACGGAACTGCAGCGCGGTCGCGCCCGGGTAGCGGGCCAGCAGGGCCAGGTTGTCGCCGTTGGCCAGGAACGAACTGGCGCTCTGCAACGCGTTCGGGAACATGCCGTTGCGCTGGGTCTCGGTGTCGTTGTAGCGCAGGCTGTCGACGAAACGCCAGTCGCCCAGCGTCTTGTCGAACTTGACCGTGAACTGGTCGCGTTTGACGTGGGTGCCCTCGCCGTTGTCGAAATCGTAGATGCCGCCGTCGGCCATGCGCATGCGCACGTGCTCGGTTTCCGGCCCGGCCAGGGTGCCGTGGTTGCCGTCGAAGCCCGGCACCGCGCGGATCTTGCCGCCGATCGTGCGCATCGGGATGCCCAGGTACAGCATCACCTTGTCGTCCATGTGCTTGACGTCGAAGGACAGGCTGCCACCGTCCAGCGCGCGCACCAGGTTCAGTCGCACCTGGCCGCCGTCGTTGGCCTTGAAGCCCGGATCGCGCACACCGTCGTCCTGGCGGTAGTAGCCGCCCAGTGACATTTTCCAGTCCTGGCCAATCGGCGTGCCGACCCAGAAGTCGCCGCGATGCAGGCCGTAGTCGCCGACGGTGTACTTGAACACGCCCTCGGTGCGATCACCCGGCTGGCGCGGGATGTAGTTGACCGCGCCGGCGGGCGCGTTGGAGTAGAAGATCGAGGACGGTCCGCCGCGCACCACTTCGATGCGCTCGGTGGTCTCGTCGAGGCGGAACGCCTGGTCGCCGTTGAGATAGCCCAGCGCGGGGTCGTGCTGCACCGGCATGCCGTCATCGAGCAGGGTGATCGAACCGAAGCCGTCGACCGGCACGCCGCGCGCGCGCACGTTGCCGCTGGCCTCGCCGCCGGACGCCTCGACCCAGAAGCCCGGCACGCTCTTCAGCGATTCGGTGACGCTGGTGGGTGCCTGCAGGCGCAGGCGTTCTTCGTCGATGCCGGTGATCGAATAGCTGGTCTCGGCCTTGCTGCGTTCCTGCACGCCGGCGCGGCCGGTGACAATCACCGTATCCAGTTGCTTGGCGCTGGCGGTCGTGCCCGTCGTGGCCGTCGCGGCGGCCTCCTGGGCATGGGCGGGAAGCAGGCCGGCGGTGAGGCAGGCGCCGGACGCGAGGACGCAGCGAATCGAACCGCCGAGGCGGTGGAGGCGTATGGGCATGGTTGTTTCCTGGGGGAGGAAGAGCGATCGCGCGGCAGTGGCGCCGCGCCGTGATCGACGGGATGTTGGCCAGCGGATATGTCGTCGGGGTGACCGCGGCGGGTCAATCCGATGACCATCGCGACGCCGATCCCGCTTTTCCGGCGCCCCGCGTCGCTCCGCTCACGCACGCCCGGCCGGGATCGGCGATAATCCGCCGATGCCTCACGATACCCACACCGACCCGCTGGTCATTGCGGGAAAAAGCTACCGTTCCCGCCTGCTCACCGGCACCGGAAAATTCAAGGATTTCGAGGAAACCCGCCTGGCCACCGAGGCCGCGGGCGCCGAAATCGTCACCGTCGCGATCCGCCGCACCAATCTGGGCCAGTCGCCCAACGAGCCCAACCTGCTCGACGTGCTGCCACCGGATCGCTACACCATCCTGCCCAACACCGCAGGCTGCTACACCGCCGACGATGCGGTGCGCACCTGCCGGCTGGCCCGCGAGCTGCTGGACGGCCACACCCTGGTCAAGCTGGAGGTACTGGGCGACCAGAAGACCCTGTATCCGGACGTGGTGCAGACCCTGGCCGCGGCCGAGCAACTGGTGGCCGACGGCTTCCAGGTGATGGTCTATACCAGCGACGACCCGATCCTGGCCCGCCGGCTGGAGGACATCGGCTGCGTGGCGGTGATGCCGCTGGCCGCTCCGATCGGTTCGGGCCTGGGCATCCAGAACCGGTACAACCTGCTGGAAATCATCGAGAACGCCAAGGTCCCGGTGCTGGTCGACGCCGGCGTGGGCACCGCCTCGGACGCGGCCATCGCGATGGAGCTGGGCTGCGACGGCGTGCTGATGAACACCGCCATCGCCGGCGCCCGCAACCCGGTGCTGATGGCCAGCGCGATGCGCAAGGCGGTCGAGGCCGGCCGCGAGGCGTTCCTGGCCGGGCGCATCCCGCGCAAGCGCAACGCGTCGGCCTCCAGCCCCATCGACGGCCTGATCGGCTGATCCGATGACCGATCCGTTCTCCAGCCCGGGCGCCAAGACCCCGCCCAAGCCATTCACGGTGGAGGAAGGACGGCGCCAGATCCGCAGCTTCGTGCTGCGCCAGGGCCGCTTCACCGAGGCCCAGCAACGCGCGTTCGATACGCTGTGGCCGCGCTTTGGTCTGGACTACACCGGCCAGTCGCGCGACTACGACGCGGTGTTCGGCAGGCAGGCGTTGCGGGTGCTGGAGATCGGTTTCGGAAACGGCGAGGCGCTGCGCTTCGCCGCCACCCAGGATCCGGAGCGCGACTACATCGGCCTGGAAGTGCACGCGCCGGGCGTCGGCCGGCTGCTGAACGCGCTGGCCGAGGACGGCAGCAATCACGTGCGGCTCTACCACCACGACGCGGTGGAAGTGCTGCAGCACGAGGTCGCCGACGGCTCGCTGGACGAGATCCGCATCTATTTCCCGGATCCCTGGCACAAGAAGCGCCACAACAAGCGCCGCCTGATCCAGCCCGGCTTCGCCGCCCTGCTGGCGGGCAAGCTGCGCAGCGGCGGACGCTTGCATGCGGCCACCGACTGGCAGGACTATGCCGAGCAGATGTGGGACGTGCTCGACGCCACGCCCGGCCTGCGCAACCGGGCCGGCCCGCGCGGACACGTGCCGCGCCCGCCCTGGCGGCCGCAGACCCACTTCGAGACCCGCGGCCAGAAGCTGGGCCACGGCGTCTGGGATCTGGTTTATGACCGGGATTAGGGAATAGGGAACTCGGGATTGGACGTCTTCGCCAAATTGCCTGATAACCGTGCCGGCACCGCACTCGGCCCGCGCCACCGGCGCGCCCGCCCTACCGAATCCCGGTTTTCAACGTCCGAATGGACGGTCATCCCGAATATCGAATCCCAGCCGTGATCACCACTGCGCTGACGCTGACCAACGACATGAAGCTCGTGCTCGGGCTGGTCGGCTTCACGATGGCGATGTTCCTGTTCGAGCGCATCCGCGCCGATCTGGTCGCGCTGGTGGTGCTGGTGATCCTGGGCATCACCGGCCTGATCGCGCCGGAGGAAATCTTCGGCGGCTTCTCCGGCAACGCGGTGATGAGCATCATCGCGACCATGATCCTGGGGGCCGGCCTGGACCGCACCGGCGCGCTGAACCGGCTGGCCTCTTGGCTGTTGCGGCGCGGCCACGGCGTCGAGCAGCGGCTGCTGCTGATGACCACCGCCATCGCCGGCCTCAATTCCTCGTTCATGCAGAACCCGTCGGTGATGGCGTTGTTCATGCCGGTCGCCTCGCGGCTGTCCTCGCGCACCTCGCTGTCGCTGCAACGCCTGCTGCTGCCGATCGCCGCGGCCATCGTGATGGGCGGCGCGCTGACCATGGTCGGCAATTCGCCGCTGATCCTGCTGAACGACCTGCTGGTCTCGGCCAACAACAACCTGCCCTCCGGCATGGCCACGCTGGAGCCGCTGCGCATGTTCGCGCCGCTGCCGATCGGCGTGGCGCTGCTGCTGGCCTCGCTGCTGTACTTCCGCTACTACGGCGACAAGAAACTCAAGGACGAAACCGAAACCAGCGTGACCCCGGCGCGCACCGAGAGCTATTTCGCCAATACCTACGGCATCGAGGGCGACGTGTTCGAGCTGCTGGTCACCGCGGAAAGCCCGCTGGTGGGCATGTCGCTGGGCGAGGCCGAGGCGATGCACGACGCGCCGCTGATGCTGGCGCTGCAGACCGGCAACGACACCCGCCTGGCACCGCCGGCGGACATGCGCATCTGGGTGGGGAGCGTGCTGGGCGTGATGGGTTCGCGCCCGCAGGTGGCCGACTTCGCGCAGAACCATTTCCTGCGGATGTCCTCGCGCCTGCGCCACTTCGGCGATCTGTTCAATCCCAGCCGCGCGGGCATTTCCGAGGCGGTGATTCCGCCGACCTCCAAGCTGATCGGCAAGACCGCCGCCGACCTGCGCCTGCGAAAGCAGGCCGGCATCAGCCTGCTGGCGATCAACCGCGACAAGAAGGTGCTGCGCGAGGACGTGCGCAAGATTCCGCTGCGCGCCGGCGACATGCTGGTCTTCCACAGCATCTGGACCGACCTGCACCAGGCCGCCGAGAGCCGCGACTTCGTGGTGGTGACCGACTATCCCAAGGGCGAGCAGCGGCCGCACAAGTTCAAGATCGCGATGACCATCTTCGCGGTCACCATCATCATCGCGCTGACCTCGAAGCTGCCGGTCTCGCTGACCCTGATGACCGGCGTGGCCGGCATGCTGCTGACCGGCGTGCTGCGGATGGACGAGGCCTACGCGGCGATCAACTGGAAGACGGTGTTCCTGATGGCGGGGCTGATTCCGCTGGGCTGGGCGATGGACAGCAGCGGCGCGGCGGCGTGGGTCGCCGGGCACACCGTCGAGCGCCTGCCCGAGGGCATGCCGGTCTGGCTGATCGAAATCGCGGTGGCGCTGCTCACCACCGGCTTCTCGCTGGTGATCAGCCACGTCGGCGCGACCATCGTGATGGTGCCGATGGCGATCAACCTGGCGCTGGCCGCCGGCGGCAATCCGACCGCGTTTGCGCTGATCGTCGCGCTGTCGGCCTCCAACAACCTGATGACCGCGTCGAACCCGGTGATCTCGATGGTCACCGGCCCTGCCAACTACACCTCGCGGCAGATGTGGCGCGTCGGCGGACCGCTGTCGCTGATCTACACCGTGGTGGTGGTGCTGGCGGTCAACGCGCTGTTCTGGTGGAACGGCCGGGCGGGTTAGGCCCTGTCATCTCGACTGTGGGAGCGACGTCAGTCGCGAGCTGTTGCCTGAGCGGACCAGCATGGTTCATCGCGACTGACGTCGCTCCCACAGGTTGGCCGTGCGCGCTACACCAGCCGCACCATGCCCTCGACTACCTGCACCGGCACCGCCCGCAGCGAGTCGCCGCGGCAGGGACCGGCGACGCAATCGCCGCGCTGCAGTTCGAACGAGGCGCCATGGGCGGCGCAGACCAGCAGGCCGTCCTTGCTTTTCAGGAACTTGCCCGGCGCCCAGTCCAGCCGGCGGCCGGCATGCGGGCAGACATTCAGCCAGGCGCGAACTTCCCCGCCCTGCCGAAAAAGCACCAGAGACTCGCTATCTCCGTCGATATCGGCTTCGACTTCGGCGAACCCGCCGTCTTCTATTCTGTCCAGCGCTATAAGGGCCATGGTCGCCTTAACGAACTTCTCACACCGTCATATTCTTGTCACCGGATACTGCACGCCATCCGGCTCCGGCCGCATTGTGTCACGACCCATCGCCATGTTCGCACGCAGCTTCCAGTTCAACGCCTTCCGTTCCGCCTTCGCTCCGCGCAAGCCCCGTCATCCGCTGCTGCGGCTGGCCATCGGCCTGCTGGGCCTGGCCTTGTTGTGCGTGCTGGTGTTCTTCAGCGTGTTCATCGGCGCGGCTATGATCGCCGCCGGCCTGCTGTACAGGCTGTTCAAGCAGCGCGGCAAGCCGATCGCGCGTGGCGGTGTGGTCGAAGCCGAGTACCAAGTGGTGCGCAAGCCGGTGTTGCCGCTGTCGCACTGACGGCGCGCGTCCTACACTCAGCGGCCGTTTCCCTGCCCGGCACGGCCGGCCGCCGACATGACCGATCTGTTCCCCGCTCCTCCCGTTCCGCGCGTGACCGTGCGTGGCGGCGGCACGTTTCCCGTGCGCCGTATTTTCTGCGTTGGCCGCAACTTCGCCGATCACGCGCGCGAGATGGGCGCCGCCGCCCCGGCCTCGAAAACGGAGCGCGGGCAGCCGGTGTTCTTCCACAAGCCCGCCGATGCCATCGTCGCCGGTAACGCGGATGTTCCCTACCCGCCCGGCACGCAGGATCTGCACCATGAGGTGGAACTGGTTGCCGCGCTGGGCCAGGATGCCCCGGCCGGCGAGTTGGATCCCGCACGGGCGCAGGCGCTGGTGGTGGCCTATGGCGTCGGCCTGGACCTGACCCGCCGCGACCTGCAGGGCGCGGCCAAGGCCAAGGGGCTGCCGTGGGACACCGGCAAGGGCTTCGATCATTCCGCGCCGATCAGCGATCTGGTGCCCGTGGCGGACGTGGGCGATCTCGCGGCGCTCACGCTGACCCTCGCCGTCAACGACCAGGTGCGCCAGCATGGCGCGCTGTCGGATCTGATCTGGGACGTGCCGGAAATCCTGCACGAACTGTCCCGGCTCTACGCGCTCAAGGCCGGCGATCTGGTGTTCATGGGCACGCCGGCCGGGGTGGGTCCGCTGGTGGCCGGGGATCGCTTCGCCGCCTCGCTGGACGGCGTGGTCGAACTGCGCGGCACGATCGTCTGATCCCCGTCGTTCGCGCGAAAAACGTGCGGGAGGGATGCGATCTTCACCCGCCACGGTATAGTTTTGCGCCTACGGGCGCTGTCGCCCGGACATGAGGACATCCAGCATGGGCATGATCAGCGAGTTCAAGGAATTCATCGCGCGCGGCAACGTGGTCGACCTGGCGGTCGGCGTGGTGATCGGCGCGGCGTTCGGCAAGATCGTCACCGTGCTGGTCGACAAGATCATCATGCCGCCGATCGGCCTGCTGGTTGGCGGCGTGGATTTCTCCAAGTGGGTATGGACGCTGAAGGAAGCCACCGTCGATGCCGCCGGCAAGGAGATTCCCGCGGTGGTGATCGGCTTCGGCGAGTTCATCAACACGCTGATCCAGTTCGTCATCGTCGCCTTTGCCATCTTCCTGCTGGTCAAGGCGGTCAACCGCCTCTACAAGAAGGCGCCGGACGCACCGGCCGCTCCGCCCGAAGACGTGCTGCTGCTGCGCGAGATCCGCGACGCGCTGAAGAAGTAAGCCACGACTTGTTTCACAATCGGGGAAAGCCGCGGGCTGCTAAGCTCGCGGCTTTCCTGTTTCCTGCCCAATTTCCAGCCTGCTCCCAGGGGTACTCCATGCGTCTGACGCCGTTGTTGATCGCCCTCAGCCTGTCCCTCTCCGCTCCCATCGCGCACGCCGCGCAGAAACCCACCCGCATTCCCGACGCCGCCCTGGCCACCGCCGCGCAGCTGCGCGAGCAGGCGCTGGCCGACGACACCGGCTGGAAGGTGGTGGAATCGCTGACCACCGAAGTCGGTCCGCGCCTGGCCGGCAGCGAGGCCGACGCGCGCGCGGTGGCCTGGGCCACCGCCAAGTTCAAGGCGCTGGGTTTTGACAAGGTATGGACCGAACCGGTGACCTTTCCCAAGTGGGAACGCCGCAGTGAGCACGCCGCGGTACTGGGTGCGCATCCGCAGGCGCTGACCATCACCGCGCTGGGTGGCAGCCCCGGCGGCACGGTGGAAGCGGAGATCGTGCGCTTCGCCGATCTGGCCGCGCTGGAAGCCGCGCCCGCGGATTCGCTGAAGGGCAAGATCGCCTTCGTCGATTACCAGATGAAGGCGGATCGTTCCGGCAGCGATTACCGCAACGGCGGCGCGATCCGCTCGCGCGGCCCGTCGGCGGCGATCCGCAAGGGCGCCATCGGCTACCTGATGCGCTCGGCCGGCACCGACAACCATCGCGTCGCCCACACCGGCATCACCCGCTTCGACGACGGCCTGACCCCGGTACCGTCGGCGTCGCTGACCATCCCCGACGCCGACCAGCTCGCCCGCCTGCTGGCGCGCGGCCCGGTCAAGGTGCGGATGGCGCTGGATTGCGGCTGGGATGGCGAGGCCACCTCCTACAACGTGATCGGTGAAATCACCGGGCGCAGCCTGCCCAGGGAAGTCGTGGTCATCGGCGGCCACCTGGATTCCTGGGATCTGGGCACCGGCGCCATCGACGACGGTGCCGGCGTCGCCCTGACCATGGCCGCCGGCCATCTGATCGGACAACTGAAGCAGGCGCCCAAGCGCACCATCCGCGTAGTCGCCTTCGCCAACGAGGAACAGGGCCTGTACGGCGGCCGCGCCTATGCGGAGAAGCACGCCGCCGACGTGCGCCTGCACCAGATCGGCGCGGAGAGCGATTTCGGCGCCGGCCGCATCTACGCCTTCAACACCAGCGCGCCCGAGCATGCCCGCGAGGCCACCCGCCAGATCGCCGAGGCACTGGCGCCGCTGGGCATCGAGTACCAGGCCGACAAGGGCGGTCCCGGCCCGGACATCAGCCCGTTCGCCGCGCGGGGCCTGGCCTGGGGTTGGCTGGCGCAGGATGGCACCGACTACTTCAACCTGCACCACACCGCCGACGACACCCTGGACAAGATCGATCCCAAGGCGCTGGCGCAGAACGTGGCCGCCTATACCGTGTTCGCCTATCTGGCGGCGGAGGCCGAGGGCGGTTTCGGCAGCGAGCCCAAGCAGGTCAAGCCGCCGCAGGAATGATGCTTTCGTCTTCCGTGGATGAAAAAAAAGAGCGGGCCATTCGGCCCGCTCTTTCGTTCTGCAAGCGATGTTCGCGCCGGAAGCCGGGGCGGCCAGCGCGTCGCTCAGCCCCTCGCGAGACGCTGCCGCCACTGGGCGAGGAACACGGCGGTCGCCGAGGCCACGTTGAGGCTCTCCACCGCGCCGGTGCCGGGAATCGACAGGCGCGCATCGCAGGCGGCGGCCATTTGCGGATCCATGCCTTCGCCCTCGGCGCCCATCACGTAGACCAGACGTTCCGGCAAGCGCGCGGCGAACAGATCGTCACCGCCGCGCACCACCGTGGCGGCCAGCGAGAAGCCGGCGCCGCGCAGTTGCGCGATGGCGTTTGCGGTGTTGCCCAGGCGCACCAGCGGCACTTGTTCCGCGCCACCTTCGGCGACCCTCGCCGCGGCGCCTGACAGCGCCAGTCCACCCTGCGGCGGCAGCAGGATCGCCGATACGCCGAAGTGCGCGGCCGAGCGCAGGATGGCGCCGAAATTGTGCGGATTGCCGACCCCGTCCAGCCAGATCGCCAGCGCCGGACCGGCCGGCAGCGTGCGCAGCCAATCGCCGGCCGACGTCGGTTCCGCCTTCAGCACCTCGGCGACGATGCCCTCATGGTGCTGGCTGGCGGCGAGCCGATCCAGATCATCCTCGGCTACCACCCGGTAGCCGATGCGCTGCTTCACGCACCACGCCAGCAGCGCCTTGAACGCGGGAATCCGCGCCTCGGTCAGGTAGATCTTGCGGATCGCCTCCGGACGCCGTTCGAACACCGCGCGCACGGCGTTGATGCCATACAGGCGCAACTCGTCGCGCGCGCCCATCGGCGCCCCCATCTGCGCTCCCGCCGACCCGCGCGCGTCATCGCGGGGCTCGGCGGGACGCGGCGCACGCGGCTGGCGCGGGCCCGCGGGACGGCCGGTGCCATGCGAGCGCGGCGGTGGCCGCTTGTCCCAGGGACCACTCATGTCAGCCTTGCCGGTTCTTCCAGAAGTCGGCGTTCTTCACGCCCGCCACGTCCGGATCGAAGACGGGATCCAGGCCCAGCTTCTTCTGCCGCTCGTAGTCGCGCAACGCCGCCATCGCCGGCTTGTGCAGGATCAGGATCGCGATGATGTTCAGCCACGCCATCAGGCCGACGCCGATGTCGCCCAGCGCCCACGCGGTCTTGGCATTGTGGAAGGCACCGAAGATGACCATGCCCATGATGCCCAGCCGCAGCAGCAGCACGGTCAGCGGACGACGCCGGTTGCCGTTGACATAGCTCAGGTTGGTCTCGGCCATGTAGTAGTAGGCCATGATGGTGGTGAAGGCGAAGAAGAACAGCGCCACCGCCACGAAGCCCGCGCCCCAGCCCGGCAGCACCGATTCCACCGCCGCCTGCGCGTAACCCGGGCCTTCCTCGACGCCCGGCGGCATGCCGGTATACAGGTGCGCGCCGCCCGTGGGCGAGTACACGTTGTACTTGCCGGTGGTCAGCACCAGGAACGCGGTCGAGGTGCACACCATCATGGTGTCGAAGTAGATCGCGAAGGCCTGCACGTAGCCCTGCTTGGCCGGGTGCGAGACCTCGGCGGCGGCGGCGGCGTGCGGGCCGGTGCCCTGGCCGGCCTCGTTGGCGTAGATGCCGCGCTTGACGCCCCATTCCACCGCCAGGCCCAGGATCGCGCCGAACGCGGCATGGGTGCCGAAGGCGCTGCTGAAGATGACGCGGAACATTTCCGGCACCAGCTCGGCGTTGAGCACCATCACCGTGACCGCCATCAGGATGAAACCGGCGGCCATGAACGGCACCACGATTTCGGCGAAGTTGGCGATGCGCTTGACGCCGCCGAAGATGATCACCGCCAGCAGGATCGACACCGTGATGCCGATGCCCAGCTTGAATGCATCGCGCGCCGGCATGCCCAGCCACTGGCCGTCCATGGCGCCGCACAGCGACGTGCCCTGGCAGACGTTGGCCGCGCTGTCGGCGATCGCGTTCGCCTGCACGCCCGGCATCAGGAAGCCGGTGGCGGCGATGGTCGCGATGGCGAACAGCAGCGCGTACCACTTCAGGCCCATCGCCTTTTCGATGTAATAGGCCGGGCCGCCGCGATAGCGTCCTTCGGCATCCTTGACCTTGTAGATCTGCGCCAGCGTCGATTCGACGTAGGACGTCGACGCGCCCAGGAAGCCCATCACCCACATCCAGAACACCGCGCCGGGACCGCCGAAGGCAATCGCGGTGGCGACGCCGGCGATGTTGCCGATGCCGATGCGGCCGGCCATCGACATGGCCAGCGCCTGGAACGAGGACACGCCGGCCTCGGATTTCTGCCCGCTCACGGTCAGCCGCAGCATCTCCGCGAAGCCACGCACCTGCATGAAGCGGGTGCGGATGGTGAAATACAGGCCGGCGCCCAGGCACATGACGATCAGTGCCTTGCTCCAGATGATGCCGTTGACGGCATTGATGATGGCTTCCACGCAGTCTCCCCTGCCCTAAAAGGAAAAGTCCCCGTCACCGGGGACCGGTCGATTCTCCACGAATCGGCCCGCTCTGCGAAGCCCGGCGAGGGGGATCACCCTGCTGAACAGGGAAACCCGGGGTGTTCAGTGCGTGGTCGGCGTCCGCAGGCGGGAGAAGACCCGCAGGTCGTGCAACTGCCCATCCTTGCGGATGGCGTGGCGGAGCAGGCCTTCTTCCTGGAAGCCGTTCTTGAGCAGCACCCGTGCCGAGGCCGGGTTGATGTCCAGCACGTTGGCCTGCATGCGGTGCAGTTGCAGGTGATCCATCACCCACGGCACGTAGGCCGCGACCACCCGGCTCATCAGTCCCTGGCCCCAGTAGCGGCGGCCGAGCCAGTACCCCAGCTCGGCGCTGCCCCCACGCTCGCCCAGACGCGGGTGCGCGCCGATGCCGCCGCAGGCGCGGCCGTCGATATCGATGGCGAACACCGGATCGTTCAGATCCACCACTTCGCCGGCGAGGAACCGCCAGGCGTCCTCGCGCCGGTAGGGATGCGGGAAACGTTCGCTCAAGCCGCGCACGACCTGCGCGTCGTTGGCGTGGCGGAGCAGCCAGCGCGCGTCTTCCGCCCGCCAACGCCGCAATGTGAACCCGTCGCCCTGAACCACGCTGTCTTCCATGCTTTCCAGATCAACCATGACCGCCTACCGGGGGAGTTTCTTCTTCCAGTCGCTTCAGTTCGTGGGCCACGGCCTCGGGAGACCGCGTGAACGGTGCCAGCAGCGCGTAGAACGCCGGCACCACGTACAGCGACAGCAAGGTGGAGAAGGAGACGCCGAAGATGACCACGATGCCGATCGTCGCGCGGCTGGCCGACCCCGGTCCGCCGGCCACCACCAGCGGCACGGCGCCCATCACCGTGGCCACGGACGTCATCAGGATCGGGCGCAGGCGCACCTTCGAGGATTCGGCGATGGCGCGCGCCACGCTCATGCCGTCGTCGCGCAATTGGTTGGCGAACTCGACGATCAGGATGCCGTTCTTTGCCGCCAGGCCGATCAGCATCACGATGCCGATCTGGCTGAACAGGTTGAGCGTGCCGCCGGTGACCCACAGGCCGATCAGCGCGCCCAGCACCGCCAGCGGCACGGTCAGCATGATCACCAGCGGGTGGATGAAACTCTCGAACTGCGCCGCCAGCACCAGGTAGACGATCAGCAGCGCCAGCGCGAAGGTCAGCAGCACCGCGCCGCCGGCCTTGAGGTACTCGCGGGATTCGCCCTTCCAGTCGATCTGCGCGTAGTCGGGCAGTTCCTCCTGCGCCACCTGCTGGGCCCAGCCCATCGCCTCGCCCAGCGTATAGCCCGGCGCCAGCGACGCGGTCAGGGTGATCGCGCGCAGGCGGTTGAAGCGGTTGAAGCTGCCGGGTTCGGCGATTTCCGACAATGTCACCAGGTTGGACAGCGGAATCAGCTCGCCCGCGCTGCCGCGCACGTAGGTGTTGGCCAGGTCCGCCGGCGAGGAACGGCGCTCGCGGTCGGCCTGCATCAGCACGTCGTACTCCTCGCCGTTGTCGACGAACGTGGTGACCTGGCGGGAACCCATCATGGTTTCCAGCGTGCGGCCGATTTCCTGCACCGACACGCCCAGGTCGGCGGCGCGGCTGCGGTCGATGTTGACCCGCATCTGCGGCCGGGTTTCCTTGTAATCCGAGTCCACGCCGTACAGGCCGGGGTTCTGCTCCATGCGCGCCATCATCCGGTCGCGCCACTGCGAGAGCTCGTTGTAATCCGGACCGCCGAGCACCATCCGGAACGGCTGGCCACCACCGCGGACCAGGCCGGTGCGCTGGGAAGGCTGGGCGCGGATGCCCGGCATCTGCTCCAGTTGGCCGCGCACCGATTCCAGCACCTCGGTGGTGCTTTCGTGGCGCTTGCTCCAGTCCTGCAGGAACACGATCACCTGGCCGGTGTGCATTTCCTCGCTCGCGCCAAAGCCGCCCGGCACGCGGGCGTTGGCGCGCTGGATCGGCTTGCCTTCGCCGATGTTGTCGGCGAACAGATGCTCGACCTGCTGGATCTGTTTCACGGTGTAATCGAAGCCTGCGCCTTCCGGTCCCTGGATGGAGACGAAGAACGAGCCGCGATCCTCCATCGGCGCCAGTTCCTTGGGCACGCGCAGGCCCAGCACCGCCGCCACCGCCAGGCAGGCGCCCATCGCGATCAGCAGGATCAACAGGATGCGCCGGCCGGGCATCGCCACCATCCGCTGGACCTGGTGGCCATACCCCTCGCTGAGCCGGGCCAGCTGCCGGTTCATCCAGGCGTTGAAACCCTTGGGCTTGCTGTGCGGCCGGACCAGCTTGGAGGACATCATCGGAGTCAGGGTCAGGGCCACGAACGCCGAGATCGCCACCGCCGCCGCCAGCGCCACCGACAGTTCGCGGAACAGGCGTCCGGTGTTGCCTTCCATGAACCCCACCGGCAGGAACACCGCCACCAGCACCGCGGTGGTGGCGATGACCGCGAAGGCCACCTGCGCGGTGCCGCGACGCGCGGCCACCAGCGGCGGCTCGCCCAGGTCGGCGCGGCGCTGGATGTTCTCCAGCACCACGATGGCATCGTCCACCACCAGGCCGATGCACAGCACCAGGGCGAGCAAGGTCAGCAGGTTGATCGAGAAGCCGAACGCGTAGAGGGCGATGAACGAGGTAATCAGGCAGACCGGCACCGTCACCGCCGGGATCAACGCCGCGCGCAGGCTGCCCAGGAACAGCCAGATCACCGCGAACACCAGGATCATCGCCTCCACCAGGGTGGCGTAGACGCGCTCGACCGACGCCTCGATGAACACGGTGCTGTCGTAGGCGACGAAGATCTGGGTGCCTTCCGGCAGGGTCGGGCGGATGCGATCGGCGGCGGCGCGGGCCGCGCGCGCCACATCCAGCGCGTTGGCGGTTGAGGTCTTGACGATGCCCAGGCCGACGTTCGGGCGGCCGTTGCTGCGGAAATAGGCGCGGCGTTCCTCGGTGGTCAGCTCCACCCGGGCCACGTCGCCCACCCGCACCACGTAGCCGTCGGCGCCCTTGCTCAGCGGCATCCGCGCGAACTGCTCGGCGGTCATGTAGCCGCGTTCGACCCGCAGGGTGAAGTCGCGGGTTTCCGATTCGATGCGGCCGGCGGGCAGTTCGATGTTCTCGCGCCGCAGCGCCGCCTCCACGTCGCTGGCGGTGACGCCGCGCGCGGCCATCGCGGCGCGGTCCAGCCAGATCCGCATGGCGTAGCGCTGGGCGCCGCTGATGCGCACCTGGGCCACGCCGTCCAGCGCCGACAGCTGATCGACGATATAGCGATCGGCGTAGTCGGTCAGCTGCAGGGTGTCCATCTTGGTCGAACTCATGTTCAACCACAGGATCACGTCGGCATCGGCTTCCACCTTCTGCACTTCCGGCGGATCCGCCTCGTCGGGCATGCGATCCATCACCCGGCTGACCTTGTCGCGCACGTCGTTGGCGGCGGCCTCGATGTCGCGGGTAAGGGTGAACTCGATGGTGACCTGCGAGCGGCCGTTGGAGCTGCGCGACTCGATGGTCTCGATGCCCTCGATGCCGGCCAGCGCGTCTTCCAGGATCTGGGTGACGCGGGTTTCCACCACCGCCGCCGACGCGCCCGGGTAGGTCACTTCCACCGACACGACTGGCGGATCGATGTTGGGCAGCTCGCGCAGGGTCAGGCGCATGAACGACATCACCCCGAGCACGATCAGCAGCAGGCTCATCACCACGGCCAGCACCGGCCGCTTGATCGACAGGTCGGACAGCTTCATGGTTCAGCCCCGTTTGACGGCGGGTGCGGCGGCGGGCGCGGCGGCCGGTGGCGTGGTCGCGCCGGCCTCGGTGATCTTCGCGCCGGGCCGCAGCTTGCCGGTACCGTCCACGACGATGCGATCGCCGGCCTTCAGGCCTTCGGTGATCTCCACCCGACCCTCGCGACGGACGCCGGTGCTCACGGTGACCTGCTCCACGCTGCTGTCGGCCTTGACCCGGTAGACGAAGGTGTCGCGGCCCACCTGCACGACGGCGATCTCGGGAATCACCAGCGCCTGCCGCTCCGGCCGGAACAGATTGACGTTGAGCAGCATGCCCGGGCGCAGCGCGCGATCCGGGTTGGCGAACACCGCGCGCACGGTGACCGCGCGGGTGGCGGGATCCACCCGCGCATCGACCGTTTCCACGACGCCCTCGAAGGTGCGCCCCGGCCAGGCGGCGGTGGTTGCGTTGACCGCATCGCCGTTGTCGACCGTGGCCAGCGCCGCTTCCGGCACCTGGAAGTCCACGTACATCCGCGAAACATCGTCGAGGGTGGCGATGACGGTGCTGGCGGTGATCAGCGAGCCCGGGCTGACCTGGCGGATGCCCAGTACGCCGGCGAACGGTGCGCGCACCGTGCGATCGCCGATGTCGGCCTTCATCTGCTGCACGCGCGCTGCGGCGGCGTCGCGCAGGGCCAATTGTGTGTCCAGGGTGGAGCGGGCGACCAGTTGCTGTTCGGCCAGTTCCTTCTGCCGGCGGTACAGGCGGTCGGCTTCGGCGTAGGTGGCCTCGGCCTGCTCCAGCGACGCCTTGGCGGCGTCGCCGCGCAAGGTCACCAGCACCTGCCCGGCCCTGGCGTCCTGGCCGCTTTCGAAGTGCACGTCCTGGACGATTTCGCTGACCTTGGCGGTCAGGGTCACCGACTCGCGCGCCTTGGCGGTGCCCAGCGCCTCCAGGGTGTCGCTCCACGCCGAGAGCTGGGCCACCTGGGTGTTCACCGGCACCGGCCGATCCGCACCCTGCCCGCCTCCGCCCGCGCCGGCGGATTTTTCTCCGCAGGCGGTCAACAGGAACATCGACGCGGCGACGGCCAGCGTCGCCCGGATTCCGGTTCGGCTCAGCATGAAAGTACCGTAATGATCGTTATCACGTGAAGTTTACCTTCACGCCATGAACGAATATGCGTACGGAAGCGTTGACAGGGCTATGACTAACGACCCTTGTGCAGCGTGGTTCGCTAGGTCAATCCCAGTTTTTCCAGGACCCGCAGCGCCAAGTGTTCCGGACTCTCTGCGCCGGCATCCAGCCGCAGGTCGGGATGTTCCGGTGCTTCGTACGGCGAGTCAATGCCGGTGAAGTTGGGAATCAGGCCGGCCCGCGCCTTGCGGTACAGGCCCTTCACGTCGCGTTCCTCCGCGAGCGCCAGCGGCACGTCGACGAAGATTTCCAGGAACTCGCCTTCGCCGAACCGTTCGCGCGCCATCTGCCGCTCGGCCCGGAACGGCGAGATGAAACTGACCAGCACGATCAATCCGGCGTCGGTCATCAGCCTGGCGACCTCGGCCACGCGGCGGATGTTCTCCACCCGGTCCTCGGCGGTGAAGCCCAGATCCCGGTTCAGGCCATGACGCACGTTGTCGCCGTCGAGAATGAAGCTGTGGTAGCCCAGCGCGTGCAGGCGCTTGTCGACCAGGTTGGCCACGGTCGACTTGCCGGCGCCGGACAGGCCGGTGAACCACAGCACCCGCGGCTGCTGGCCCTTGATGCGCGCACGCGCCGCCTTGTCCACGTCCAGGTGCTGCCAGTGCACGTTGCCGGCGCGGCGCAGGGCGAAGTCCAGCGTTCCCATCGCGACCGTGTGGTTGCTCTGCCGGTCGATCAGGATGAAGCCGCCCAGCGCGCGGTTGTCCGCATAGGGTGCGAACGCGATCGGTTCGTCCAGGCTGAGGTTGCAGTAGCCGACCTCGTTGAGTTCCAGCCGCTTGGCCGCCAGGTGCTCCTGGCTGTTGATGTCGACCCGGTGCTTGATCTCGCTGATCGAGGCGGCGACCGTGCGCGTACCGATCTTCAGCCAGTACGGACGTCCGGGCAGCAGCGCGGCGTCGTCCATCCACAGTACGTGCGCGGCGAACTGATCGGCGACCTGTGGCGGATCGCCGGCGGCGGCGATGACGTCGCCGCGGCTGATGTCGATCTCGTCGTCCAGGGTCAGGGTGATCGCTTCGCCGGCACTGGCGAGTTCGCGATCGCCATCCGGCCCGAGCACCCGCGCGACCTTCGAGCGCCGGCCCGAGGGCAGCGCCACGATCGCGTCGCCCGGGCGCACCCGCCCCGCCGCCACGGTGCCGGCGAAGCCACGGAAATTCTGGTCCGGCCGGTTGATCCACTGCACCGGCAGGCGAAACCCACCTTCGGCGCCGGCATCGTCCACCGGCACGCTCTCCAGGTGCTGCAACAGGCTGGGG
This sequence comes from Pseudoxanthomonas sp. PXM04, assembly GCF_014851695.1. Lineage (NCBI taxonomy): Bacteria > Pseudomonadati > Pseudomonadota > Gammaproteobacteria > Lysobacterales > Lysobacteraceae > Pseudoxanthomonas > Pseudoxanthomonas sp. PXM04. The sequence continues at coordinate 161,870 of NZ_JACVAG010000001.1, read as the reverse complement.
CCGTCGTACCACGGCGTGCGTGCCGAACGCTCGATCAGGTTGTCGCCTTCCAGCGCGGACAGCGGCACGCACGTCACGTCGGCGATGCCCAGTTGCGCGGCCAGTGCGCGGTAGGCGGTGGCGATGCCGTCGAACACCGCGGGATCGAAGCCGACCAGATCCATCTTGTTGACCGCCAGCACGACGTGGCGGATGCCCAGCAGCGAGACGATATAGCTGTGCCGGCGGGTCTGGGTGAGCAGGCCCTTGCGCGCGTCGACCAGCACCACGGCCAGATCCGCGGTGGACGCGCCGGTGGCCATGTTGCGGGTGTACTGCTCGTGCCCCGGGCAGTCGGCGACGATGAACTTGCGCCGCTCGGTGTCGAAGTAGCGGTAGGCCACGTCGATGGTGATGCCCTGCTCGCGCTCGGCGGCCAGGCCGTCCAGCAGCAGCGCGTAATCGATGTCGCCGCCGCGGGTGCCATGCCGGCGGCTGTCCTTCTCCAGCGCCGCCAGCTGATCATCGAACAACCGCTTGCTGTCGTGCAGCAGGCGACCGATCAGCGTGCTCTTGCCATCGTCGACGCTGCCGCAGGTGATGAAACGCAGCAGCGGCTTGGTTTCGTGCTGGCGCAGGTAGTCGGTGATGCTGGTGTTTTCGGGATTGGGGATTCGGGATTCGGGATTCGCAACAGCGGGCGCTTCCGCCAGCGGATCGCTTCCCGCTTTCCCTAATCCCGAATCCCGGTTTTCAACGGCCGGATGGCCGGTCATCCCCAATCCCGGCTTCATCAGAAGTACCCCTCCAGCTTTTTCTTCTCCATCGACGCGCCCGGATCGTGATCGATCACCCGGCCCTGGCGCTCGGAGGACGTCGCCACCAGCATCTCGGCGATGATCTTTTCCAGGGTATCGGCGTCGGACTCGATCGCGCCAGTGAGCGGGTAGCACCCCAGGGTGCGGAAGCGCACCCTGCGCAGTTGCGGCTGTTCGCCTTCATGCAGCGGCAGGCGTTCGTCGTCCACCAGGATCAGCGCGCCATCGCGTTCCACCACCGGCCGCTCGGCGGCGAAGTACAGCGGCACCACCGGAATGCCCTCGCGATAGATGTAAAGCCAGATGTCCAGTTCGGTCCAGTTGGACAGCGGGAACGCACGCACGCTCTCGCCCTTGTGGATGCGGGCGTTGTAGAGGTTCCAGAGCTCCGGTCGCTGGTTCTTGGGATCCCAGCGGTGGCGATCGTTTCGGAAGGAGAACACGCGCTCCTTGGCGCGCGACTTCTCCTCGTCGCGGCGGGCGCCGCCGATGGCCGCGTCGAAGCCGTATTGGTCCAGCGCCTGCTTCAGGCCCTGGGTCTTCATCACGTCGGTATGCACGGTCGCGCCGTGGCTGATCGGGCCGACGCCCTGGGCGATGCCCTCGGGGTTGATGTGCACCCGCAGATCCACGCCGGTCTCGGCCGCGCGGCGATCCCGGAACGCGATCATCTCGCGGAACTTCCAGCGCGTGTCCACGTGCAGCAGCGGGATGGGCGGGCGGCCCGGCGCGAACGCCTTGAGCAGCAGGTGCAGCAGCACCGAGCTGTCCTTGCCCACCGAATACAGCAGCACGGGATTGCGGAACTCCGCGGCCACCTCCCGGAGGATGTGGATGCTCTCGGCTTCCAGGCGGTCGAGGTGGGACAGGCGGTGTTCGGCGCTCATCAAAACGGGCTGCGGTGCGTGACGGGATGCCGGCGCAAAGCGTACCAGCTACCGCCGTTGCTTCTGCCCCAGGAGGCCAACGAGCATTCCATGCCTCCCCCGCGCCGGGAAATAAGCCAGCGGGATAAGCCCATAACCAGCCGTCCTTTCTGCACGGGACAACGGGTTCCTAACATCGGACTCCCTCCTGCGCAAAGCGATTGCCCGCGATGACCGCTTCCTCCTCCGCACTGGCGCCCAGTCCCCTGGCCGAGGAGCGGCGTGTGCTGCTGGCGCGGCTGGTCGAAGGGCTGGATGCGCCGACCCTTTGGTGGCTGTCCGGCTATACGGCCGGGCTCGCCCAGGGCCAGCACGTGCCCCAACTGGCGGTGCTGCCGGGCGGCCAGGCGCAGGCGGGCCAGCGCCTGACCGTGGTCTACGGCAGCCAGACCGGCAATGCGCGACGCGCGGCCGAGAAGATCGCCCAGGCCGTCGAGGCGGCCGGGTTGCCGGTGCGCCTGTTGCGGGCGGACGCCTATCCGACCCGCGAACTGGCCGGCGAACGCCTGCTGTACGTGGTCATCAGCACCCAGGGCGAAGGCGATCCGCCGGACGATGCCATCGGCCTGGTCGAGTTCCTGTCCGGCCGGCGCGCGCCCAAGCTGCCGGAACTGCGCTACGCGGTGCTCGGCCTGGGCGATTCCAGTTACGCCGATTTCTGCGGCATCGCCCGCCGCCTGGATGCCCGCCTGGCCGAACTGGGTGCCCAGCGCCTGTTCGAACCCGGCCTGGCCGATCTGGACATCGACACGGTGGCCGATCCCTGGCGCACCCAGGCGCTGTCGTCGGCGCGCGAACACCTGAAATCCCACCCCAGCGCCCCGCTGGCCACGGTCACCCCGCTGCGGCCAACGCACGCGGCCTCGCCGTGGTCGCACGAAAAACCCTACTCCGCCGAAGTCCTGCTCAACCAGAACGTCAGCGGCCGCGACTTCAAGGGCAAGGCATTCGGGCGGCATGGCGAACGCGACAAGGACGTGCGCCATCTCGAACTGTCGCTGGCCGGCAGCGGACTGCACTACGAACCGGGCGACGCGCTTGGCATCCGCCATCGCAATCCGGATTCGCTGGTGGAATCGATCCTCCAGGCCACCGCGCTGTCCGGCGATGCCGGGATCGAGCTCCAGGGCGATACGCTGCCGCTGCGCGAGTGGCTGGCCAGCCGTCGCGAACTGACCCGGCTCTCGCGCCCGTTCCTGGCCGAACACGCCGCGCAGGCGCGCGCCGAGGATCTGAACGCGCTGCTGGCGCCGGCGCAGCAGTCCGCGCTCGCCGGCCTGCTCAACACCCATCAGGTCGTCGACGTGCTGCGACGCTGGCCGGCACGCTGGGAAGCGCATGAACTGGTCGCCGCGCTGCGTCCGCTCGCGCCGCGGCTGTACTCGATCGCCTCCAGCCGCAAGCGGGTGGGCGAAGAAGTCCACTTGACCGTGGACGTGCTGGCCTACGAAGCGTTCGGTGAAGCGCATGGCGGCGCGGCCAGCGGGTACCTCGCCGCGCGTGCGGAAGGTGAAGCGGTGCCGGTCTATGTCGAGGCCAACGAACGGTTCCGGGTGCCCGCCGACGGCGCCCGCGACATCCTGATGATCGGTCCCGGCACCGGCATCGCGCCGTTCCGCGGCTTCGTGCAGGAGCGCGCCGAAACCGGCGCGCAGGGCCGCAACTGGCTGTTCTTCGGCGCCCGCCATTTCAACCAGGACTTCCTCTACCAGTCCGAATGGCAGGACGCGCTCCGTGACGGCTCGCTGCACCGGCTGGACCTGGCGTTTTCGCGCGACCAGGCCGACAAGATCTACGTGCAGGACCGCCTGCGCGAACACGCCCGCGAGGTCCATGCCTGGCTGGAAGGCGGCGCCCACTTGTATGTCTGCGGCGCCATCGGCATGGGCAAGGACGTGCACGCCACGCTGCTGGACATCCTCCGCACCCAAGGCGGCCACGACGAAGACACAGCCGCCGAATACCTGACCCGACTGCAATCGGAAGGCCGCTACTGTCGTGATGTGTATTGAAACGGGGATTGGTGATTCGGGATTGGGGATTCGTGAAAGCCCGTCCCGTTCCTGATTTCTCCGATCTCCTGCTGCGCTCTTGCGAATCCCGAATCACCAATCCCGAATCCCGGCCCCCACCCATGTCCCACTCCGTAGAAGACATCAAATCCGAAAGCCGTCGCCTGCGGGGCAGCCTGCTGGAGAGCCTGGCCGACCCGGTGACCGGCGCGCTGCGCGAGTCGGACCAGACCCTGATCAAGTACCACGGCAGTTACCAGCAGGACGATCGCGATCTGCGCGACGAGCGCCGGCGGCAGAAGCTGGAACCGGCCTACCAGTTCATGATCCGGACCCGCACGCCCGGCGGCGTGGTCACGCCCGAGCAATGGCTGAAACTCGACGCGATCGCCACCCGCTACGCCAACCACTCGCTGCGGGTCACCACCCGCCAGGCATTCCAGTTCCATGGGGTGATCAAGCGCGAACTGAAGGCGACCATGCAGGCAATCAACGCGGCGCTGATTGACACGCTGGCCGCCTGCGGCGACGTCAACCGCAACGTGCTGGTCGCGGCCAACCCGCTGCTGTCGAAGGCGCATGCGCAGGTGCAGTCCTGGGCGGCGCGCCTGTCCGAGCACCTGCTGCCCAATACCCGCGCGTACTACGAAATCTGGCTGGACGAGGAACGCGTGGCCGGCAGCGGCGAGGAGGAGGAGCCGGTCTATGGCGCCACTTACCTGCCGCGCAAGTTCAAGATCGGGTTCGCGGTTCCGCCGCTCAACGATGTCGACGTGTTCGCCAACGACCTGGGCTTCATCGCCATCCTGGAGGACGGCGAGCTGGTCGGCTTCAACCTGGTCATCGGCGGCGGCATGGGCGCGACCCACGGCGACGCCGCGACGTATCCGCGCATCGGCAACGTGGTCGGCTTCCTGCCACCGGAGAAACTGCTGGACGTGGCGACCGCGGTGGTCACCACCCAGCGCGATTTCGGCAACCGCGAACTGCGCAAGCGCGCCCGCTTCAAGTACACCATCGATGATCACGGCCTGGAGGCGATCGTCGGTCAGATCGAGGCCCGCTCCGGCCATGCGCTCCAGCCCGCGCGCGCGTGGCACTTCGATCACAACGGCGACCGCTATGGCTGGGTCGAGGGCGAGGATGGCCGCTGGCACCTGACCCTGCACTTCTTCGCGGGGCGCATCGCCGACACCGCGCAGGCCACGCACCTGACCGGCCTGCGCGAGATCGCCGGCATCCACCGTGGCGAGTTCCGGCTCACTCCCAACCAGAACCTGGTCATCGCCGGTGTGCCGGCCGGCGAGCGCGAGCGCATCGACGCGCTCGTGCGCGCGCATGGCCTGGACGACGGCCGCCGCGCCGGCACCGCGCTGGCGCGTGCGGCGGTCGCCTGCGTCGCCCTGCCGACCTGCGGCCTGGCCATGGCCGAAGCCGAGCGCTACCTGCCCGACTTCACCGCCCGCCTGGAGCCACTGCTGGATCGGCACGGCCTGCGCGATGCGCCCATCCTGCTGCGCATCTCCGGCTGCCCCAACGGCTGCTCGCGTCCCTACCTGGGCGAAATCGCGCTGGTCGGCAAGGCGCCCGGCCGCTACAACCTGATGCTCGGCGCGGATCACCGCGGCCAGCGCCTCAACACGCTGTACCGCGAGAACATCACCGAAGCGGAAATCCTGGAAGCGCTGGATCCGCTGCTGGCCCGCTACGCGCGCGAGCGCGAGGCCGACGAGGGATTCGGCGATTTCCTGCACCGCAGCGGCATCGTCGCCCTGCCGCCCTACCCCACCCATCGACAGATCGCCCTGGAACTGCACGCATGAGCGCGCCGCAAACCGCACCGCTGCCCGAAGCCACCGAAGACATCTCCGCCATCAACGCGCGCCTGGAAGCGCAGCCGGCCGAAGCGCGGGTGCGCTGGGCCCTGGCCAATGGTCCGGCGCAGGCGGCGATGTCCTCCAGTTTCGGCGCGCAGGCGGCGGTGCTGCTGCACATGCTGACCCGCCAGCAACCGGACATCCCGGTGATCCTGATCGATACCGGTTACCTGTTTCCCGAGACCTACCGGTTCGCCGACGAACTGACCGAACGGCTCAAGCTCAACCTCAAGGTGTTCCGTCCGCTGGTCAGCCGCGCCTGGATGGAGGCGCGCCACGGCCGCCTGTGGGAACAGGGCCTGGTCGGCATCGAGCAGTACAACAACCTGCGCAAGGTCGAACCGATGCGGCGCGCGTTGGCCGAACTGGACGTCGGCACCTGGTTCACCGGCCTGCGCCGCAGCCAGGCCAGCACCCGCGCCAACGCGCCCGTCGTCGAGTGGCGCGGCGCCCGCCTGAAGGTCAATCCAATTGCCGACTGGACCGATCGCGAAGTCTGGCAGTACCTCAAGCAACACGATCTTCCCTACCACCCGCTGTGGGAACAGGGCTACGTCTCCATCGGCGATTTCCACACCACCACCCGCTGGGAACCCGGCATGCGCGAGGAGGACACGCGCTTCTTCGGCCTCAAGCGCGAATGCGGCCTGCACCTGGACATCTGACCGGGAGTTTCGGGCCATCGGTTGCTGACCGGCGACGCCGGCCGCGCACCGTCACGTCGATGGCAGGGATCGGCGCGAGGGCCGCCGCCGGCGCCGCCGCCTGATACGGCCCATCCGGCCCCGGGCGGTTTCCGTCGCCCGAATCCGGCTTCCGTCGCCGGCCCCCTTCCCCGCCGGCGCCGGCCGGCTATGCTCCGCGGCAATCCAACACCGATGGATCCGCCGTGTTCGCCAGCCTGTTCTTCATCATCCGCATCTTCGCCGCCTGGTCCGGCGTGCTCCTGCTCGCCGGCCTGATCTGGGCCGGTACCTTCAATGTCGTCACCGGCAACGACGATGCACCCGGACCGGTGTTCGCCCTGCTGGCGCTGCTGGTCGCGCTGTCGGTGGTCATCAGCACCTTCTCGCACCTGCGCCGGGTCAGCCTGGTCGCCGGCCGGCTGGATCACGACACCCTGTCCAACCGCCAGCACCGCCGGATCGAGATTCCGCTGGAGGCCGACGAAGCCTTCCTGCTGGTCGAATCGGCGGTGCGCGAACTGCCGCGGGTGGAGGAACTGGAAAGCGCGCGCGACAGCCTGCAGGTCAAGGCCAAGCTCAAGCGCGTGGATCCCTATGGCAACGACCGCCCGGCGCGATACAACGTGTTCAACTGGTTCAGCACCAAGCGCAACCAGATCCTCGCCACCGTCACGCCGGGCGCCGGCAGTTGCAGCGTGTCGCTGCTGTGCGAGCCCGAAGCCAGCACCTGGAGCGACCTGCTGAAGGTGGACAACGGCACCAACCTGGAAAACGCCGAAGCCATCGTCCGTGCGATCGCACGCCGGATCGGCGAGCGCCGGCGCGAGGAAAAGGCCGACACCGTGCAGACCGTCACCGAGAAGGAATTGACGGTGGCCAAGCTCAACCTGCTGCAGGCGCAGGTGGAACCGCACTTCCTCTACAACACCCTGGCCAGCGCGCAGGTACTGACCCGCACCGATCCCGCCCGCGCCGATCTCATGCTCGGCCACCTCATCCAGTACCTGCGCCGCTCCCTGCCCCGCGCCGAGAATGCCGTCTCCACCCTGGGCGAGGAAGCCGAGCGCGCCGAGGCCTACCTGGAGATCCTGAAGATCCGGATGGGCAATCGCCTCAACACCCAGGTGGAGATTCCGGAGGCGCTGCGCGATGTCGCGATGCCCTCGATGATGTTGCAGACGCTGGTTGAGAACGCCATCAAGCACGGCCTGGAGCCCAAGCCCGGCGGCGGCACCATCTGGATCATCGCGCGCGAACAGGAAGGCCAGGTGGCGATCACCGTCGCCGACGACGGCCAGGGCTTCGGCAACCAGACCGGTGGCACCGGCATCGGCCTGAAGAACCTGCGCGAACGCCTGCGCCTGACCTACGGCGGCAATGCCTCGTTCGCCATCATCTCCAACTTCCCGCAGGGCGTGGCCGCCACCCTCAACCTGCCGTCCAAGCCGGCCGGAGTCGCCCGTCATGCCTAAGGCCGTGATCGCCGAAGACGAGGAACTGCTGCGCACCGCGCTGGCGTCGCTGCTGCGCGACACCTGGCCGCAACTGGAACTGGTCGCCGAATGCGAGGATGGCGCCTCCGCGCTGGAAGCCATCGCCGAGCACCAGCCCGACGTGGCGTTCCTGGACATCCGCATGCCGGGCCTGACCGGGCTGGAAGTCGCCACCGCGATGACCGAGGCCAGTCCCGCGACCCAGATCGTGTTCGTCACCGCCTATGACCAGTACGCCATCGGCGCATTCGAACAGGGCGCGGTGGACTACCTGCTCAAGCCAATCACCCGCGAGCGCCTGGCCACCACCGTCCAGCGCCTGCAGCAGCGCAGCGGTCACCATCCCGACGCGGCCACGCTGGCGGCCCTGCTCAAGCAGCTCGGCGACCAGTTGCCCGCCGCCGGCAAACCGCCGCTGGTCTGGATCACCGCCAACACCGGCAAGGAAACCCGGCTGATCCTGATCGACGATGTCGCCTACTTCCGCGCCGACAACAAGTACACGGTGGTGATGACCGCCGAAGGCGAGGCGCTGCTGCGCACGCCGCTGCGCGAACTGCTGGAGGCGCTGGATCCGCGGACCTTCAAGCAGATCCATCGCTCCACCATCGTCAACCTGAAGGCGGTCGCCTCGATCACCCGCGACGATGTCGGACGCGGCGTGCTTCGCCTGCGCAACCGCCCCGAAACGCTGCTGGTCAGCCAGCCCTTCATGTCCCTGTTCCGCGGCATGTGAACGCCGCTCCCCATCGTTCGTCGAGGCCCGCCATGCGCATCATCGTCACCGCCATGTCCTTCCTGCTGAGCCTGGTCGGCTGCCAGGACAAACCGTCCGTGACCTCCGTGGTGCGCAGCGAGGCCAACGGCGTGGAGCTGATCCACAGCCGCAGTGTCATCCGCGCCGGCGAGGGCCTGTTCCGCTGCAGGGCCAGCGCCACAGGCAAATGCCACTACCTGATCGTCGCGACGGACGAATGCCGCGCCGGCGAAAGCTGCCCGCCGCGCAAGTTGCAGGCATTCGTCCTGGACGTCGGCGGCGAAAGCCGCATCGACAACCTGCCGCGCGGGGTACGGACCTGCGTGGATCGCGAACGCGAACCCGACGCGGCGACCTGCCTGGACTAGCGGCGCGCGCCGCTCAATGCACGTGGCGGATTACCGTCTTGCCGCCGCAGCCGATGCACTTGCGATAGATCTCGCCGCGCCGGTTCAACCGTGGCCGCGACATCAGCCCACCGCAACCGCAGCGGCGCTCCCGCCCCAGTGCCCAGCGGTACAGTCGCCAGCTGGAATGCAGTGCCCAGGCGGTGCCCAGCACGATCGCCGCCAGGAACGACAGCGACGCGGTGCGCCCGCTGCTGAAACCGCTGAACGCGGTCTGGGTGCGGGCCACCGTCTCGGCCACGACGAAACCACCGGCGGCGATCACCACCGCCGGCGCGTACATGCGCAGCACCATCCGGGAGATCATCTTCATCGCTCGTCCCTCAGGGAACCAGTGGCCGGTGGCCGTAGCTGAGCACGCGGGAAAGCTTCCACTGCCCGCCTTCGAGTTTCCAGACCTGGCTGAAACCTGCCATCCCGACCGCCTTCTCGGGGCCATCGCCCTTGCGTTCGTGAAACCGGTGCTCGCCGATTTCCATCGCGCCGTAGCCGGGAATCGGATCCACCTGCAACGAGGATTCGATCAGTTCCCGGCGCGAACGCCATGCATCCGGTGCCTTCCAGGCCGCGCAATTCTTCTCGATGACGGCGATGAAGTCGGCGGCCGAGCGTGACACCACGCCGCCCTTGTCGTGATAGAACTCCAGGTCATCGGCCAGCATCGGCTTCAGCGCCTCGATGTCGCAGGTTTCGAAGGTGATCGCGAACAGGGCGAGATCCTGTTCGCGGATGATCCGCTTCAGTTCCTCCGGTGCGGGCAAGGTCAGCTGGCCGGCGGCCGGTTCGGCGGAAAGGGCGGGCAGGCCGAACGCCAGGAGGATTGCCGGAAGGATTGCCGGAAGGATCGCGATGCGCATGTCGATGTCCTTTTCGAATCAGTGCGGGAGTATGCGATCCCGCCACCGGCGCCGGTAGTCCCGCCGTCGTCAGGTGGTGATGGTCTGGGTCAGGGATTCCCAGGTGGGCGGTGTCGGCCAGTCGGCGACCTGGTTGCCGTCCAGTACCCGCCGCAGATCGCGCCGGTCCACCTGCGGCGCCAGGGCATGCACCAGCTCCAGCGCGTAATCGCGCAGCACGCGCTCGCGCGGCAGCACGGCCCAGGCCACGCATTCCTTGATCTCCGGCGGGGCCGGCCACGCGCGCAGGTCGGTGTCGCCACTGCCGATCGCCATTTCCGCCAGCAGGCCGACGCCAAGGCCGGCGCGCACGTAGGTCTTGATGAGATCCGCATCCAGCGCGGTCACGGCGATGGTCGGCTCCAGCCCCACGCTGGCGAACGCGCGCTGCAGCGAGGAACCCGGTCGGGTCGAGGAGTCGTAGCTGACCAGCGGCAGGTCGACCAGCTCGCGGATGCTCGGCGCGGCCCCGTCGCGATCCAGCGCATGGCCGCGCGGCACCAGCACCAGCCGGCGCCAGCGGTACAGCGGCACCGCGATGCCGCCCTGCGGCTCGTCGCCGGCGGTGCTGATCACCGCGATGTCGGCATCGCCCTGGCTCAGCAGATCCAGCGCGGTGCTCTCGGCGGCGTGCTGCAGGTGCACGCTGACCTGCGGGTAGGCCCGCTTGATCCGGGCGACGGCCGGCGGCAGCACGAAGCGCGCCTGGGTATGGGTGGTGGCCAGGATCAGCTGGCCCTGGCTCTCGCGACGCTGGTTGGCCGCGTAGGTGCGGATGTTGTTGGCTTCGGCCAGCACCGCGCGCGCGCGCTCGATGACTTCCTCGCCCGCCGGGGTCACCGATTCCAGGCTGCGTCCCTTGCGCACGAACAGCAGGAAGCCCAGTTCGTCCTCCAGTTGCTTGAGCTGCTTGGACAGGCCCGGCTGGGTGGCATGCACGCGGGCCGCCGCCAGCGTGATGTTGAGGTCGGCATCGGCGATCGCCACCAGGTAGCGAAGTTGGGTCAGCGTCATCGGAATCCGTCTCGGAAGCGCCGCGGCGGGCGGCGCAGGGGGAGCGAGGACTGTAGAGGATTTTCCCGGACCGTAACGCCGGTGGCTTATAACCGCAAGGCATGTCCGATCCGGCGCAAGTTATTTCCTTGTGCCGCTGTGCCAAAGCTACGGTCATGAGCCTCGAACCAGATGCTCCGCCGTGGCCACCCTGTTCCCTCTTTTCGTCGATCTGCATGACCGTCCGGTGCTGGTGGTGGGGGGCGGCGAGGTCGCCGAACGCAAGGTGCAGGCGTTGCGCGAAGCCGGCGCCCGCATCCACGTGCAGGCACCCGCGCTGACCCCGGCCCTGCAGTTGCTGGCCGACACCGGCCTGATCGGCTGGGATCCCGGCACCTTCCGCGCCGGGGCACTCGACGGCGTCTGGCTGGTCATCGCCGCCACCGACGACGCGACGGTCAACCGCGCCGTCGCCGATGCCGCCAGCCGCCGCCGGGTGTTCGCCAACGTGGTCGACGACGCGCTGCTGTCCAGCTTCCACGTGCCGGCGGTGGTCCGCCGCGGCGATCTGCAGGTCGCGGTGTCCAGCGGGGGCGGCACGCCGATGGTGGCCCGCCACCTGCGACGCCAGCTGGAAACCTGGCTGGATGACTCCTGGGGCGCGCTGACCGCGCTGCTGGCGCGCGAACGCGGCCGCATCCGCGCGCGCTTTCCGGAAACCGGCGCGCGCCGCCGTTTCTTCGAACGCCTGTTGGCAGGCCCGTTGCCGCGGCTGCTGCGGCAGCGGCGGACGGAGCAGGCCGAACGCGCGCTCGCCGACGCCCTGGCGGCGCCTGTTTCGCCGCCGCGGGGTTCGGTGGTCCTGGTCGGCGCGGGTCCGGGCGATCCCGGCCTGCTGACCCTCGCCGGCCTGCGCGCGCTCAACGAGGCCGACGTGATCCTGCACGACCGCCTGGTCAGCGACGAAGTGCTGCAGCTGGCGCGCCGCGACGCGCTGCGGGTGGAGGTCGGCAAATCGGCGCAGGGCCACAGCGTGCGCCAGGAAAGCATCCATGCGTTGATGCTCGAACATGCGCGGGCCGGCCGCCGGGTGGTGCGGCTGAAGGGTGGCGACCCGTTCGTGTTCGGCCGCGGCGGCGAGGAACTGGAGTTCCTGCGCGGGCACCGGATTCCCTACGAGGTCGTCCCCGGCATCACCGCGGCGGTGGCCTGCGCGGCCTACGCCGGCATCCCGCTCACCCACCGGGACCACGCCCAGTCGGTGCGGCTGGTGACCGCCCACTGCCGGGACTCGCTGGATACCCTCGACTGGGCCGCGCTGGCGCGGGGCCGGCAGACCCTGGCGTTCTACATGGGCGTGGCCGGGCTGGAAACCGTACAGGCGCGACTTTCCGCCGAAGGGTGTCCGGACCGGACGCCATTCGCGTTGATTGAAAGTGGGTCGCGCGCCGAACAGCGCGTGATCACCGGCCGCCTGGACGGGCTGGCGCGGACCGCACGCCATCACCAGGTGCGATCACCCGCCCTGCTCATCCTCGGCGAGGTCGCCGGCCTGGCCGATGCCCTGCACTGGTTCGGACCCGCGCCGCTGGCCGCGCCACCACATCCCGATGACCTGGCGGCGGCCACACTCCCGCACGCCGCCTGACTTCCCTTCTCCAGGAGATTCCCTCATGCCCATCCACGACAGCATCCTCGACACCATCGGCCGCACGCCGGTGGTCAAACTTCACCGCGTCGCGCCTTCGCACGTCGAGCTGTACGCCAAGGTGGAGTCGTTCAATCCCGGCGGTTCGGTCAAGGATCGCCTGGCGCTGGCGATCGTCCTGGATGCCGAGGCCAAGGGCCTGCTCAAACCGGGCGACACGATCGTCGAAGCCACCTCCGGCAACACCGGCGTGGCATTGGCGATGGTCGCCGCCGCACGCGGCTACAAGTTCGTCGCCACCATGGCCGAAACCTTCTCCATCGAGCGCCGCAAGCTGATGCGCGCCTATGGCGCCAAGGTCATCCTGACCCCCGCCGCGGAACGCGGCAGCGGCATGGTTCGCCGGGCCGAGGAACTGGCGAAGAAGCACGGCTGGTTCCTCGCCCGCCAGTTCGCCAATCCGGCCAATCCCGCCTACCACCGGCAGACCACCGCGGCGGAAATCCTGCGCGATTTCGCCGGCCGCCGGCTGGATCACTTCGTCACCGGCTGGGGTACCGGCGGCACCCTCACCGGCGTGGGCGAGGTGCTGCGCGTGGCCCGTCCGGAAGTGCGCATCACCGCCTCCGAGCCGGCCGGCGCGTCGCTGCTGCAGGGCAAGGAATGGGCGCCGCACAAGATCCAGGGCTGGACCCCGGATTTCGTGCCGGAAGTGCTCAACCGCGAAGTATTCGACGAACTGCTGACGGTGGACGATGCCAGCGCCATCGCCACCTCGCGGCGGCTGGCCGCCGAGGAAGGCATCTTCGTCGGCATCTCCGCCGGCGCCACCGTCGCCGCCGCCTTGCAGGTGGCGGAAAAGGCCAGCGAAGGTTCGGTCATCCTGGCGGTGCTGCCGGATACCGGCGAACGCTACTTCTCCACCCCGTTGTTCGAGGGCGTCAACGAAGGCTCCGACGACGAGTGGCTGGCCTCGCTGGGCTGAGCCGGCGTTGAGACGGCGGCGATCCGGGCACGGATCGTCGCCGGTGCGTGTCCCGGTACGCCGCATATCAACGTCCGTGGCTCTCGTCGATGCCGGAAGGTGCCCGCGCATGCATCCGGCGCGAACATCGGCACATCGGTTCCCGTCCCGGACAATCCTGTTATGACGCCGCCGGTTGCGGCGGCTTCGGGCGCGTTGCTAGGCTCGGCATGGTCCATCGCCTGGAGGTCCGCCATGAAGCTGGCCGGTTCGCTGCTGCTGTCGTCGCTGTTCCTCGTCTCCGGCATCGCGGCTGCCGCGCGGTCCTCGCCGCCAACACCACCGGCAAGCTACTTCGACAACACCGGCCGCGACGACGTGTTGTCCGGCGGCGCGCGCATGATTCCGATCCACACGCCCGCCGGCGACTTCAAGGTCTGGACCAAGCGGGTCGGCAACAATCCGCGCATCAAGCTGCTACTGCTGCATGGCGGTCCAGGCGCCACCCACGAATACTTCGAGGCCTTCGACAGCTTCCTGCCGGCCGCCGGCATCGAGTACTACTACTACGACCAGCTCGGTTCGGCCTACAGCGACCAACCCGATGACCCGCGCCTGCTGGACACCGCGCGTTTCGTCGAGGAAGTGGAGCAGGTCCGCCAGGCGCTCAAGCTGGACGGGAGCAACTTCTATCTGCTTGGGCATTCCTGGGGCGGCATCCTGGCGATGGAATACGCGCTCAAATATCCGCAGCATCTCAAGGGCCTGATCATCTCCAACATGATGTCCAGCATTCCCGCGTACAACGACTACGCGCACAAGGTGCTGGAACCGAAGATGGATCCCGCCGCGCTGGCCGAGATCAAGCAACTGGAGAAGGACAAGCGCTTCGACGATCCGCGCTACATGGAATTGCTGTTGCCGCATTACGAAGCGCACGTCCTGCGCATGCCGGCCGCGCAGTGGCCGGAACCGGTCAACCGCTCATTCGCCCACATCAACAAGAAGGTCTACGTACCGATGCAGGGTCCGAGCGAACTGGGTGCCAGCGGCATCCTCGCCGACTGGGACCGCACCGCCGACCTGGGAAAGATCCCCGTACCCACCCTCGTCATCGGCGCGCGCCACGACACCATGGATCCGGCCTACATGGAGATGATGAGCAAGCGGCTGCCGAAAGGTCGCTACCTGTTCTGCCCGGAAGGCAGCCACATGGCGATGTACGACGACCAGAGCACCTACGTGAACGGGCTGATCGATTTCCTGCGCGATACCGACGCGGGTCGTTGATCGATTCCCCGTTCCTGTGGGAGCGACGTGAGTCGCGAAATCCTGACTGACGGTGCCATCGCGAATCGCGACTTACGTCGCTCCAACAGGCAAGCGTCAATCCTCGTACAACTCCAGCGGCAACCCGTCCGGGTCCGCGAAGAAGGTGAAACGCCGGTCGGTGAACTCGTCCACCCGGATCGGTTCCACCGCCACGCCATGCGCTTCCAGATGGGAGACCGCGGCATCCAGGTCCGCCACCCGCAGCGCCAGATGACGCAGGCCGCACGCTTCGGGCCGCGACACCCGCGCTGGCGGCGAGGGAAACGAAAACAATTCGATCCGGGTGCGCTCGTCCACCCGCAGATCCAGCTTCCAGGAATCGCGCGCCTCGCGGTAGTGCTCCGCGATCACGTCCAAGCCCAGCACCTCGGTATAGAAGCGCCGCGAGCGTCCATAGTCCGAAGCGATGATGGCGACGTGGTGGATACCGAGCAGTTTCATGGACATCATTCTATCCCTGCATCCTGTAGGAGCGACGTGAGTCGCGACCGCTCGCCGCGATCACGATGCAGGAGCGACGCAAGTCGCGCCCCAATCCAGTGCCAGGCATGCGGTCGCGACTCATGTCGCTCCTACAATGAGGTGATGCCCGCTAATGCGCCGCTGCCGCATCCGCGCCCGCCGACCCACCGGCCGGATGCTTGCCGCTCTGCATCAGCAGCACCAACGGCATGGACACCAGGGTCAACAGCATCATCAGCTTGAAGTCGTTGAGATAGCCAATCGCCGCGGATTGCCGCATCACCTCGGCGTTGAGCAGCGCCGCGCCGCTCACGGTATCCGGATTCCACATCGGCGGCAGCAGCGTGGTCTCGGCGCCGAAGGCGGGTATGCGCGCGCTGATCTCCGCGTGGTTTATCTGGCCGGCGCGCGACAGCAACGTCATCACCACCGAGATGCCCACCGACGAGCCGATGTTGCGGACCAGACTGAACAAGCCGGCCGCTTCGGTGCGCTGGTGCGGTTCCAGCGTCGCATAGGCGACCGTGGAAATAGGCACGAACACCAATCCCAGTCCCAGGCCCTGGATCACGCCCAGCCAGACAATCGACGACATCGACGCGGTCGGACCGAATTGGGTCATGCCATGCAGCGAGAGCACCATCAGGCCCATGCCGACCAGGATCGGGCCACGCGCATCCACCCGTCCCAGCAGGCGCCCGACCACCATCATGCTCAGCATGGTGCCGACGCCGCGCGGCGCCAGCACCAGACCGATGGTCAGCACCGGGTAGTTCATCAGCGTGCTCAGGTACGGTGGCAGCAGCGCGAGCGTGGCGAACAGCACGATGCCGACAATGAAGATTAGCGCGCAGCCGACCGCGAAGTTGGCGTTCTTCAGCAGGCCGAGATCCAGCAGCGCGTGCTCGCGGTGGCGCCACCACCACAGCGCATACATGTACAACGCCAGGAACGCCAGCGCCGCTTCGATCTGGATTTCCAGGCTGCCGAACCAGTCCTCGCCCTGTCCGCGATCCAGGAACAGCTGCAACGCGCCGATGCCCAGCGCCAGCAGGCCCAGGCCGATGCCGTCCAGCGGGCGCTCGTGCGGCTGGTCCTTCTTCACGCTGGCCAGAATGCCGATGAGCGCGAGGATGCCGATCGGCAGGTTGATCAGGAATACCCAGTGCCAGCTGTAGTTCTGGGTCAGGAAACCGCCCAGCGGCGGGCCGAGGATCGGGCCGACCATGATGCCCATGCCCCACATTGCCATCGCCGCGCCATGCTTTTCCTTGGGGAATGAATCCAGCAGCAGCGACTGCGAGATCGGCACCAGCGAGGCGCCGAACACACCTTGCAGCACGCGGTAGAACACCATTTCGCCGATGCCGGTGGCGATGCCGCACAGCAACGAGGCGACGGTGAATCCGCCCACCGCGATGATCAGCAGGCGCCGGCGTCCCAGCCGACCAGCCAGCCAGCCGGTGACGGGAGTCAGGATCGCGGCGGCCACGATATAGCTGGTCAACACCCACGATACCTGGTCCTGGGTGGCCGACAGCGAGCCCTGCATGTCCGGCAGCGCGACGTTGGCGATGGTGGTGTCCAGCGCCTGCATCAGCGTGGCCAGCATCACCGACACCACCAGCAGGGTGCGGTTGCCGTTCGCGTTGTCGTTCTTCAATCGGCTGATCATGGCGTCACCGGCCTGGCACGGGGCGGCGCGCGCACGCGCCGCGCCATGGAGAATCAGAGGTCATCCCGGAGCGCCGCGGAACCCTTCGCGACTCCACCACAGCGCCGCTATGCGGTCCGCAGACGCCCGGAATGACGGTAACAAACAGCTTGCTTCAGCGCGCCGCGGTGGCCTTGCCGGCATGGCCGCCGCCGTCGGGATCGCGCAGATCGACCTCCACGTCGGCGCTCATGCCGGCGCGCAGTTGCGGGGCGTCCCTGCGATCGGCGCCGTCGATTTCGAGGCGGACCGGAATGCGCTGCACGATCTTGACCCAGTTGCCGGTGGCGTTCTGCGGCGGCAGCACGCTGAACTCGGCGCCGGACGCCGGCGCGATCGAGGCGACGTGCGCCTTCCACTTCACGCCCGGATAGGTATCCACTTCGACGGTCGCCTGCTGGCCGACGTGCATCCGGGTCAACTCGGTTTCCTTGAAGTTGGCTTCCACCCATATCGGGTTGGTGGCGACCAGCGGCATCGCGGTCTGGCCGACGTTGATGTATTCGCCCACCTGCAGATCGTGCAGGCCGACGATGCCATCGACCGGCGCGCGCACTTCGGCGTGCGCCAGGTCCAGTTTGGCCTTGGCCAGCATCGCCATCGCGCCGCGATAGCCCGGCAGATCCTGCAGCGGGGTATGCGAATCGCCGCTCAGCGCCGCGTTGGCTTCGGATTCGGATGCGATCGCGTCGGCCAGATCGGTCTTCGCTTCCGCCACGGCGTGACGCGCGTCGTCGAGCATCTTGCGTGAGACCAGTTGCTGGCCGGCGAGCTGCTGCATGCGCGCGAGGTCGCGCTGCGCCCAGGCCAGGGTTTCGCGCTTGGCCGCGACCGAAGTGCCGGCGCCGGTCACCTTGGCGCGGCTCGCGCTGGTGGTGTTGGCGACATAGGCCAGGGTCGCCTCGTTCTGCGCCAGCGCAATCTGCAGCGGTTCGGGGTCGATGCGGAACAGCAGATCGCCCTTCTTCACCACCTGGTTCTGGCTGACCGCCACTTCCACCACCCGGCCGCCGACCTGCGGCGCGATGAGGATGCGTTCGGCCTTGATGTAGGCGTTGTCGGTGCCGACCTGGCGGTTGGATACCACCCATTCCCAGGCAAAGAAACCGATGACCGCGGCCGGTGCGGCGATCCACAGCCAGACCGGCACGCGCCGGCGCTTGGGAGATGCGGGAGTGGCCACCTGCTCGGCGGCGGCATTGATCTTGGTGGTCATGGGGGGCGGGGTCAGGACTTGCGAAGGGAGGACTCGCCGCGGCTGGCGCGGTCGAGCTGGGAAAGGGTTTCGCGGATCTGGCCCAGCACCTGCAGGGTGATCCGCAGGTCATCGGGCGCGACTTCGGCCAGGCTGTCCTCACGCAGACCGGTGGCCACGTCCTCGATCAGATCCATCAGTTCGTTCGATTGCGGCGACAGGTGCAGCCGCCAGCAACGGCGATCGTTGGGATCGTTGCGACGCTCGACGAAGCCGGCCTTCTGCAGCCGATCGACCACCCGGCCGACCGCGATCGGCTCCATGTCCATCACGTCGGCCAGCGCCGCCTGGGTCAGGCCTTCGTTCTGGTGGATGCGCTTGAGCGCGCGCCACTGGACCCGGGTCAGGCCCAGGTGCGCGGCACGCCGATCGAACACCCGCCCATACAGGCGGCTGAGGTCGGCAATCAGGTAGCCGAGGGAAGCGGGATTACAGGACTCGCTCATGGCTGCCTATGATATAGCTGCCTAGGCAACAATATAGAGGGATGGCAGTTTTCTTGAACGGCCGTTCAGTTTGGAGCGCCCTCGCTGGCCGGCGATTGCCGGGGAGGGAAAAGCAAAACGCCGGCGCGTGGCCGGCGTTTTGGACTTTCTGGACTCTCGTTTCGCCGAACAAGCTCGGCGCTACGGGCTCAGCCTTCCCACTTGCCAAGGGCGGCCAGGCCGTTGTCCTTGGCGCGGGCGTAGACCGTGGACTGGGCTTTGGCGAAGTTGCCCTTCAGATCCTCGGACCACAGCTTCAGCGCCGCCTGCTGCATGGCGCGGCCATACGAGAACGACAGCGGCCACGGCAGCGCGCCGAGGCGGTTCATCGCGTCGAGGTGCGCGGTGGCGTCCTCGTCGCTCTGCCCGCCGGACAGGAACACGATGCCCGGTAGGATCGCCGGCACGGTGCTCTTCAGGCACATCACGGTGGATTCGGCCACTTCCTCAACGTCGGCCTGATCCGGGCAGTCCTTGCCGGGCACGACCATCGAGGCCTTCAGGATGGTGCCTTCCAGCAGCACGTTGTGCTCGTACAACGCGGCGAACAGCGAACGCAGCACCGCTTCAGTCACTTCGTAGCAGGTCTGGATGTCGTGTTCGCCATCCATCAGCACTTCCGGCTCCACCATCGGCACCAGTCCGGCTTCCTGGCACAGCGCGGCATAGCGGGCCAGCGCGTGCGCGTTCGCTTCGATGCAGGTGCCGGTCGGGATGTCCTCGCCGATGTTGATCACCGCGCGCCACTTGGCGAAGCGGGCGCCCAGCGCGTAGTACTCCTTCAGGCGATCACGCAGGCCGTCCAGGCCCTCGGTCACGACTTCGCCGGGGCAACCGGCCAGCGGGTGGGTGCCCTTGTCGACCTTGATGCCCGGGATGATGCCGTGCTGGGCCATGTACTTGGCGAACGGCACGCCGTCCTTGGTGGACTGGCGGATGGTCTCGTCGTACAGGATGGCGCCGGAAATGTAGTCGCTCAGCTTGGGCGTGGTGAGCAGCAGTTCGCGATAGGCGCGGCGGTTTTCCTCGGTGTTCTCAATGCCCACCCCGGCGAAGCGCTTGGCGATGGTGCTGGTGGATTCGTCGATCGCGATGATGCCCTTGCCCGCGGCCACCATGGCCTGGGCGGTTTCGGCAAGCTGTTCGATGCTCATGTGGGTCCTGGAGGAGCGGCGGGAAAGATACCAATTATAGCCCAATCACGGGAACAGCTTTGGGCCACCGGAATTTGCAAACGGTTACAAGCATGGCGTAACAACGGAGTGACGATTCAGTCCGGAGCGGACTCCTCCGCTTCCAGTCGGCCATAACGCCAGCGGTGCACGGATCCGGCTCTCGAACACGGGCTCGTGCGGCCGCGCCAGCGCCAGGCGTGCCAGCTTGTCGGCAAACAGCCAGGCCCAACCAGATCGCATCGCCCTGGTATGTGCCATCGCGCATGGCAATCATCAGGCCGGGAATCATCAGCAACAGGGAAGCGGAGAACCACACCACGACGGCACGAATCGCGACGCACAGCAGCGTATAGGCATTGGTCCTGGTCATGAACTCCGCTTCCATTCTCCGGGCGGGAGCGTGCGGCCTCGCCCGAATGGAAGGCAATTACAACTCGCCCAGCCCTTCGGCCTGTCCCTGCATGCCAATCTGCAGCAGGCGCAGGGTGTTGGTGGCGCCGTGCTTTTCCATGTGGTCGCCGCTGGTGAAGATGATGCGGTCGCCTTCGGACAGCAGCTTGCGGTCGTACAGGCAGCGCATCGCCTCGCGCGCGGCTTCGCGTGGCGCCAGGCCACGGCTGTCGAACGCGATCGGGAACACGTCGCGCATCATCGCCATCCGCCGGCGCGCGCCGTCGTGGCGCGAGAAGGCATAGACCGGTGCCCGCGCGCGGAACCGCGACAGGTAACGTGCGGTGCCGCCGGATTCGGTCATCGCGACGATCGCGCGCACGCCGATGTGCTCGGTCAGGAACATCGCGGCCATCGCGATGGCCTGGTCGGCGCGCGCCAGATCGCGCGGCGCCTTCTCGAAATCGGTATCGGTCTCGAACTGCTTTTCCGCACCCAGGCAGATGCGCGCCATCGCCTCGACCGCCTTGACCGGATAGCTGCCGGCCGCGGTTTCCGCCGACAGCATCACCGCGTCGGTGCCGTCGATGACCGCGTTGGCCACGTCCAGTACTTCGGCTCGGGTGGGAATCGGGTTGTCCACCATCGACTGCAACATCTGGGTGGCGGTAATCACCACGCGATTGCGGGCCAGCGACTCGCGGATGATCTTCTTCTGCAGGCCGGGCAGCTCGGCGTCGCCGATCTCCACGCCCAGGTCGCCACGCGCGACCATCACCACGTCGCTCGCCTCGACGATCTCGGCCAGGTTCTCGATCGCCTCGGTGCGCTCGATCTTGGACACCAGCGCGGCATCGCTGCCATGCTCGCGTGCGATGCGGCGCGCTTCGTTCATGTCCTCGGCATTGCGGCAGAACGACACCGCGATGAAGTCGACGCCAATCTCGGCGACGATGGCGATGAGTTCCTTGTCGCGCTCGGTCAGCGCGCCCAGCGACAGGCCGCCACCGAGCTTGTTCAAGCCCTTGCGATCGGACAGCACGCCATCGTTGAGCACGGTGGTGATGATGCGCTCGCCTTCCACCTGCTCCACCCGCAGCTGCATCAGGCCGTCATCGAGCAGCAGGGTGTCGCCGTGGGTCACGTCTCCGGGCAGCCCCAGGTAACTCACGCCCACCTGCGAGACATCGCCAGCCGGCGCACTGGCATTGGCGACCAGATCGAAACGCGCGCCGGCCTTGAGCACGACCTTGCCCTCGGCGAAACGCTCGATGCGGATTTTCGGCCCCGGCAGGTCGGCGAGGATGCCGACTTCGGCACCGGCACGTTGCGCGGCGGCGCGAACCGCGGCGGCGCGCTTGGCCTGGCCGGAAGGATCCCCGTGGGAGAAATTCAGGCGGACCACGTTGACGCCGGCACGGAACAGCTCGTCAAGCACGCCCGGCGGATCGGTGGCCGGTCCGAGGGTGGCGAGGATCTTGGTGCGGCGCTGGCGTTCGATCATTGGTGCGTTTCCCTGAATTGGCGCAAACGCTACCACACCGCACGGGCACTGCAATGATCCACGCGGACAGGTGGCGTACCGCGCGTCGGCAGGTGCGGCGCGAGCCTGCGCGGGATCCAGTGAAACCGCTGTTTTACAGCGGTTTCGTGGACTTCACGCCGATGCCGATACTGGTATTTTTTTGGTCTCTTGAGTGCGTTGCCATGCTGCGATCGCACCCCGGTTTGCGCGCCGGTCCGCGCGTGCCCACGATACTCAGGCCAGCAGCGCGCGCAGATCCGGCGGTCGCGTGGCGAGGTGATCAGCGCCGGCCTGGCGAAGTTCCGCCTCGCCGCCGAATCCCCACAGCACGCCGATATTGCGCATGCCATGATGGCGCGCGCCATCGATGTCCATGTGGCGATCACCGATCATCAGGCACTGTTCCGGTGCCAGCGACAGGCGGCGCATCGCCTCGGCGATCAGCTCCGGCTTGTGGCTGAGGCTGCCGTCGATGGTGGAGCCGATGACATCCTCGAACCGATGACCGAACGGCAGGTGCGCGATGATCTTGCGCGCATGCGGCTCGTTCTTGGCGGTGACGATCGCCAGGCGATGTCCCCGCGCGTGCAGCGCCTCCACCGCCTCACCGATGCCCTCGTAGACCTCGTGCTCAGCCCAGCCGTGCGATTCGAAGCGGGTGCGATAGTGTTCGACCGCCAGTTCCACCTGCCGCGGCTCCTTCAGCAGCGGACCGAAACTGGTGCGCAGCGGCGGGCCGATCCAGCGGCGCAGCTCGGCGTCGGCTGGCACCGGATGCCGCAATTGCTCCAGTGCATAGGCGACGCAACGGGTGATGCCGACGGCGGAATCGATCAGGGTGCCGTCGAGATCGAAGAACAGGGTATCGCGCGTCACTGTCCGCGGGCCTCCAGCGCGGCCACCGCCGGCAGGGTCTTGCCCTCGAGGAATTCCAGGAACGCGCCACCACCGGTGGAGATGTAGCTCACCTCGCCGGCGATGCCGTACTTGTCGACCGCGGCCAGGGTGTCGCCACCGCCGGCGATCGAGAACGCCGGCGACTGCGCGATTGCGCGCGCCAGCGCCTCGGTGCCCATGCCGAACGCGTCGAACTCGAACACGCCGACCGGTCCGTTCCACACCACCGTTCCGGCCGAACGGATCAGCTCGGCGTAGCGCTGCGCGGTCTGCGGGCCGATATCGAGGATCAGGTCATCGGCGGACACCGCATCGACCGCCTTCACCTCGGCCGGCGAATCGGCCTTGAATTCCTTCGCCACCACCACGTCGGACGGCAGCGGGATGTCGGCGCCGCGCGCCTTCGCGTCGGCGTCGATCTTGCGCGCGGTGTCGAGCAGATCCGGCTCGTACAGCGATTTGCCGACCGCATGACCGGCGGCGGCGATGAACGTGTTGGCGATGCCGCCACCGACGATCAGCTGATCCACCTTGCCGACCAGGTTGGACAGCAATTCCAGCTTGGTCGAGACCTTGCTGCCGGCCACGATCGCCAGCAGCGGACGGGCCGGCTTGTCCAGCGCCTTGGCCAGCGCGTCCAGCTCGGCCATCAGCAGCGGGCCGCCGGCGGCCACGCCGGCGAAACGGATGACGCCATGGGTCGACGCCTGCGCACGGTGCGCGGTGCCGAAGGCGTCCATGACGAACACATCGCAGAGCGCGGCGTATTTCTTCGACAGGGCCTCGTCATCCTTGCCCTCGCCCACGTTCATGCGGCAGTTTTCCAGCAGCACGATCCGGCCCGGCTTGACGTCCACGCCGTCCACCCAGTCGCGCACCAGCGGCACGTCCACGCCCAGCAGTTCCGACAGCCGCGCGGCCACCGGCGCCAGCGAATCGGCTTCGCTCCACACGCCTTCCTTCGGACGTCCCAGATGCGAGGTGACCATCACCGCCGCGCCCTGCCCCAGCGCCTGCTTCAGCGTCGGCAGCGACGCGGTGATGCGCTGTTCGGAAGTGATCCGGCCGTCCTCGATCGGCACGTTGAGATCCTGGCGGATCAGCACGCGCTTGCCGGCGAGGTCGAGGTCGGTCATGCGGACGATGGACATGGGCATTCCTTCGGGGCGGGGAAAGACGCCTATTGTCCCGGCTGCGCGCAGGCGCCGCAAACCGCGGGCCCTCAGCCCGCGGGTGGCGGCTTGCGCAGCAGGCTGAAGGCGAATCCCGCCACCAGCAGGGCACCGGCCACCAGCAGCCCCCACAGCAGCCAGGCCTTCCAGTCGCGCTGCGGTGGCGCGGGCGTCAGCGCGGCATCGCCGGCCAGCACGCGCGCCTGGCCCAGCGTCGCCACCGCTGGTTGCCAGGCGGGGCCGCGCTGGCTCCGCAGCGCGGCGACCAGTTCCGCAAGCGGCGCATCGTCGCGACGGGTGCGCGCACTGCCGGCCGCCAGCGCGAACGGCGGTTCGCCCTGGCCCACGAACACCAGCGTCTCGGGCCGATAGCCCAGCCGCAGGCGGGGTGCTTCGGTCTGCGCGCCGCGCGCGCCGGTCAGGCGCCAGTGGCGATCCCGGCGCAGGCCGTCCAGCGGCTGCGACGGCGAGGCATCGACGCGGTCGCCGGATTGCAAGCGGTACGCCACCCAGGGCGATGCCGCGCGGCGCCAGGGCGACGCCGGATCGTCGCGCGACTCCAGGGTCCACGCGCGGGTGCTGTTGCCGGGCAGCAGCACGTCGGCGCGCTCCACCGGAAAGCGTCCGGGCAAGACGAATTCGTAGTGCACGGCGCCATCGGGATCCTCGATGCGCGTTCCCGCCAGCTCCTGCCAGGCCCAGTCGGGCTCGTGCACCACCGTGGCCAGTTCGGCCTCGATCTGCTCCAGGCGCAGCGGCGTCCCCGCCGCCAGCGGGGCCAGCCGCAGGTAGCGTGCCTTCACCGGCGCCAGTTCGATGCGATCGCGCATGACCCGCTGGCCCTGGTTCTCCAGTTCGACCAGATGCCCTTCTTCCTGCACGGTCTGCCAGTCGCGCAGATTGTCGGATGCCATCACCCGGTAGGCGCGATCGAAGGGCGCCTGTCCCGCGCTCCAGCGCACCCGCAGCGCGACCGGCGCGGCCTCCAGGCGACTGGCATCGATCAGGATGCCGCCGTCCTGCGCGTCCGTGCCGCGCAGCTCGACCCGGCGCAGGCTGCCATCACTGGCGATCTCGCTGATCGCGGCGATATCGCGAGACGCCGCCCCGCTCATCACCGGCAGGGGAAACCAGGGCAGCGTTTGCCGGCGGGCTGTGGCCGCCTGCGGACGATCGGTTTCGAGCAACGCCGTCGGCACCGCCTGCCCGCGCGCATCGAACACTTCCAGATCCTTCAGCTCAGGCGACTGCACCTGCCGGTAGACGGCGGCATCCAGCGTCACCCGGTAGGCGCCCGCGTCGGATTGCGCCGCCTTCAATGGCCACTCGCGCGCATAGTCGCTGCGGGAACCGGCCAGCGCCTGCGAGGCCACCAGCAAGGCCAGCAGGGCGAGCGCGGCCTTTGCCGCGCGCGGTGTGATCGGGGTCATGCGTGTTCTCCGTCATTCTCCGGGCCGGCCACGCGCGGCGGCGCCGGCGCGAGATAACCGACCACCGTGCACAGCAGGCCATAGGCGATGAAGGAAGCGATGCCCAGCACATCGCCCAGGTTGCCGCGATCCACCAGGATCAGTTTCACCAGCACCACGCCCATCAACACGGCGCCGGCCAGCCACAGGCCGCGCTGGCCGCGACGCGAGCCGGCGATCCAGCCGATCACGCCCAGCACGCTCCACACCACGGTCAGGCTGGTCTGGGCCAGGCCCGTGGAAATCAACCGATCGTTCCAGGCCACGCCACCCCAATGGTGCACGGCATGCAACACGACCGAGGTGATCAGCACGAAGCCGAGCAGCGCCAGCACCATCGGCCGCCACCGCAGTAGCAGTTCCGGTGCCTGCGGCGACCATGCCCAGCATGCGAACAGGACGAAGATCGCCAGTTGCGCCAGTTCCAGCGGGTTGAGCAGCGGCACCCACGGCAGCGGCGATGCCGCGCCGGCCAGCCACAGCGATCCGAGTCCACCGATGCCCAGCACCACGAACAGCACCGCCAGCAGCGTGCCGCGATAACCTTCGAAGCGCTCGCCCAGCGGCGCCGCCAGCCACGGCCAGCGGAACAGGCCCAGCGCCGCGGCCGCCAGCCACGGCAGGCCGATGCCCAGCACGCGCCAGCCCTCGGCCAGTTCGAAACGTCCGCCGGTCCATTCCAGCAGCATCGACAGCACCGGGGGCCACACCAGCAGCCACGCGAATTGCGCCCAGCCGGCCAGCGCGTGTTCGCTGGAACGCAGGCACAGCAGGCTGCGCACGCCCAGGACCGCGTACGCCAGCCAGGCCAGCGCGCCGTAGCCGGCGAACGGTTGTCCGTGGGCCTGGGTCTGCGCCAGCGCCAGTGGCAGGGCCGCCGCGAGTGCCAGCAAGGTGGTCATCGCGAGCGCGGTCGCGGGACGACGGCGATGCACCTCGGCCGCGATCCAGCCGGTGAACGCGACCAGCACGAGCAGCGCATCGGCGCGCGCATCCCAGGCCACGAACCGGCCAATCTCGCTGACCGTCGTGCCCAGCCACCACGCCATTCCCCACAGATAGAACGCCAGCGCCGGCATCGGCTTGCCGTGCGCCCGCAACACCCACGCGCTCGCCAGTCCGGCCAGCGCGATCAGCAGCGCGCCCATGAAGGCCGGATTGGCGACGGCGGTATCGGGGAGCACCGGGCTCAGGCCAAGCAGGAACGCGAACGCCGCAAGCAACTGCAAACCGGTACCGCTGATCAGCGGCAACCGCCGCCGCTGGTGCAGGCCGAGCCAGACCAGCGCCGCGCCTTCCAGCGCGAACACGCTGGCGGTGGCATGCGCAGACAGCGCCAGCGGCACGGCGAGGGTGGCGAAACCGACCGCCAGCACCGCATACGACGGCACCATCCGTTCGAAACCGCCGCGTCGGCGCAGCGCCGCCGCCAGCAACGCGTACAGCGCCGCCAATCCCAGCGCGTTGAACGCCAGCGGCAGCCGTTCGCCCTGCAGCAATCCCGCCTGCAGCGAGAACGCGACCAGCGGCGTGCCGAACACCAGGCAGCCTTCGACCAGTCCGCGCCGGCCTTCCGGCTGCCGGCGCGCATACAGCAGCGGAATGATCAGGTAGAACGCGAAGAACAGCAGCAGGAACGGCTCGGTGGTCGCGAACTTGGTCGGCTGGTAGTCGAGCACGCCCCAGATCGTGCCGATGCCGAAGGTGAAGACGAAGCCCAGCAGGTTGAGGATGCGCCACGGTTTCCACCAGGCGACGCCCAGGATCGCGGCGTTCAACACCGCGTAGTACGAGAACAGCGCGACATGGTTGCCGCTGCCGGTGGACAGCCAGATCGGCGCCAGGAAGCCGGCGAGAATCGCGAACACGGCGAGCGCCTTGGCGTTCTGCAACACCGCCAGCGCCCCCGCACCGGCGATCAGGATCACGCTCAGGGCAAACGCCGGTGCGGCCTCCAGCAGTTCGTAGCGCTTGAACGCGGCGAACACCGTCAACAGCAGGATGCCGATGGCGCCGCCCTGCAACGACAGCGCGAAGCTGCGATTGCTTTCCCGCTTGCGCCAGGCGAATACCAGCGCCGCCAGCGATGCGGCCGCGATGCCGGCCAGGCGCAGTTCGATCGGCAGGCGCAGCCAACCCTGGTCGCTGGCGTACTTCAGCAACGCCGCCACGCCGGCGAACAGCACCAGCACGCCGATCTTCACCGGCACGTTGCCGACGGTGAACCACCGCTTGACCGCCCGCAGCCCCAGGCTGATGAAATCCGGACGCGGCGGTTCGGCAGGCGCGGAAGGCGGTGGTACGCGCGTGGATGCGGCGGCCGGGGGCAAAGGCGGCGGTACCGGCGCGACCGCACGCGGCGGCGGCGCCTGTTCGGGCGCGGACGAGCGCATCAGCTCGGCGAGCGTGGGCGTGGGCGTGGACACATCGTCGCTTTGCGGCTCCGGCGGGACCCGCTCGCGGACCGGTGCGGTCGCGCGCGGCGCCTGTTCCGTCGCGGGCGCGCCCGTGGCGGCCGCGGCGTTTCTCCGTAGCGCATCCAGTTGCTGTTCCAGCGCGGCGACCCGCCGTTTCAATCCGGCGACCGACACCAGCGCCAGGATCAGCAGTACCGGCACCGCCAGCACGGCCAGGCCGATCAGGACCAACACTCCCGCCAAGTCATCCATTTCCCGTCCTCGTCATGGATCCGGCGCGCCGCAAGTCGGGTCCGCGTCCGGATTCGCGTCCGCAGCCTCCGGCAAAGCCCGGGGCATTGCAAGAAGCTGCCCCCGGGTCGCCTCCCGCTGGCCAACCGGTATATCACGGCGATACCCGTAAACGCGGAAGGCGCCCGCAGGCGCCTTCGCGTATTGCTTCCGGAAAGTCCCGGTTGGCTTGATTACTTGCCGGCGACCACGCGGACCATTTCCAGGCACTTGTTGGAATAGCCCCACTCGTTGTCGTACCAGCTCACCAGCTTGACGAAGGTGCCGTCCAGGGCGATGCCGGCGTCGGCGTCGAAGATCGAGGTGCGGGTGTCGCCGCGGAAATCGGTGGCGACCACCTTGTCCTCGGTATAGCCCAGGATGCCCTTCAGCGCGCCTTCGCTCTGCGACTTCATCTCGGCGCAGATCTCGGCGTAGGTGGCCGGCTTCTCGAGTTCGCAGGTCAGGTCCACCACCGAAACGTCGCTGGTCGGCACGCGGAAGCTCATGCCGGTCAGTTTCTTGTTGAGTTCCGGAATCACCACGCCGACCGCCTTGGCCGCGCCGGTGCTGGAGGGAATGATGTTTTCCAGGATGCCGCGGCCACCGCGCCAGTCCTTGTTGGACGGACCGTCGACGGTCTTCTGGGTGGCGGTGGCGGCATGCACGGTGGTCATCAGGCCACGCTTGATGCCCCACTTGTCGTGCAGCACCTTGGCCAGCGGCGCCAGGCAGTTGGTGGTGCACGAAGCGTTGGAAATGATCGCCTCGCCCTTGTAGGTCTTGTCGTTCACGCCGTATACGAACATCGGGGTGTCGTCCTTCGAAGGCGCCGACAGGATCACCTTCTTCGCGCCGGCATCCAGGTGCTTCTGCGCGGTGGTCTTGTCGAGGAACAGGCCGGTGGATTCGATCACCACTTCGGCGCCGACTTCGTCCCACTTGAGGTTGGCCGGATCGCGTTCCTGGGTCAGGCGGATCTTCCTGCCGTTGACGATCAGGGTGTTGCCTTCGACCTTCACCTCGCCCTTGAAACGGCCGTGCACGGAGTCGTACTGCAGCATGTACGCCAGGTAGTCCGGTTCCAGCAGATCGTTGATGGCGACGATTTCGATGTCGTCGGCGAAATTCTGCACGGCGGAACGCAACACGTTGCGACCGATACGGCCGAAGCCGTTGATACCAACCTTGATCGACATTGCTCGGGACTCCTGCGGCCGCGCCCGGCGCGGCGGGGTTGACGGGATGACCATTCTATCAGGGCCGGCGCGGCCGGCCATGCGGGACGGAGGGGTGGGCGCGGATGCCGGGTCCATGCCCGCTCCGCATGCATTTCCGGCCTCTTCACGCCCCATTGATCCGGATCAAGGCGACGCGCCGCGCCGGCGCGGACACTGCGCACATCGATTCACCCACACGTCCCATCGAGAAGAAGAAGCCCCATGAACAAGCCCCTCGTATCCGCCGTTCTCGCCGTTGCCCTCGCCGGCGCCGCGCTGCCCGCCTTCGCGCAATCCAAGGGCGACTGGACGCTCGGTTTCGGCGTCCACCAGGTCAACCCGAAATCCGACAACGGCAAGCTGGCCAATGGCGCGCTGGCGCTGGACATCGACAGCGACGTCAAGCCGACCGTGACCTTCGAATATTTCCTGCGCGACAACCTGGGCCTGGAAGTGCTGGCCGCGCTGCCGTTCAAGCACGACATCGAGATCAAGGGCCTGGGCCGGGTCGGCAGCACCAAGCACCTGCCGCCGACCTTCACCCTGCAGTACCACTTCAACGGCCAGGGCAAGGTGTCGCCGTTCCTGGGCGCGGGCGTCAACTACACCACGTTCTTCAGCGAAGACACCCGCGGCGCGCTCGCCGGCAGCAAGCTGAAGCTGAAGGACTCCTGGGGCCTGGCCGCGCATGCCGGCCTGGATTTCAAGGTCAGCGAACGCGGCGCCGTGCGCGTGGACGTGCGCTGGATGGACATCGACAGCGACGTCAAGCTCGACGGCGTGAAGCTCGGCCAGGCCAAGATCGATCCGCTCGTCTACGGCGCGGCATATGTGCTGAAGTTCTAAGCCTGTAACCACCGGAGCGGGTCATGTCGGTTAAAGTGGCCGGCATGACCCGCACCGTTTTTTCCGCATTCCTTTCCTTCTGCCTGCTCCTGCCGCTCGCGCCCCGCGCAGGCGCCTGGGGTCCGTTGGGACACCGGCTGGTGGCACGCCTGGCGGAAGCCGATCTGGATCCGCGGGCGCGCGCGGAAATCCAGCGCCTGCTGCGCGGCGAAGCCGAGCCCACGCTCGCCGGCATCGCCAACTGGGCCGATGACCTGCGCGAGAACGATCCCGACCTCGGCAAGGCCACCGCACGCTGGCACTACGTCAACATCGGTGAACACGATTGCAGTTACCAGCCGGCGCGTGATTGCCCCGACGGCAAATGCGTGGTCGAGGCGATCCGCGCGCAGAGCGCCATTCTCGCCGACCCCAGGCGCCCGGACGCCGAACGCCTGCAGGCACTGAAGTTCGTCGTCCATTTCGTCGGCGATGCCCACCAGCCGCTGCATGCCGGCTATGCGCGCGACAAGGGCGGCAACGATTTCCAGACCAGCTACCAGGGCAAGGGCGGCAACCTGCACCGGGTCTGGGACAGTGGCCTGCTCAACAGTCGCGGACTGAATGAAGACGGTTACCTGCGGGTATTGCGCGCGCTGCCTCTTCCCGCGCCTGATCGGGCCGCCGCGCTGCCTCCCGCCTCGGCGGACTGGGCGCGTCAATCCTGCGCGATTGTCGTCGCGCCGGGCTTCTATCCCGCCCGTGCCAAACTGGAAACCGCGTACTACGAACAGCGGCGGCCGATCGCCGAGCGCCAGCTGAGGCTGGGCGGCGCGCGCCTGGCATCGCTGTTGAACGCGGCGCTTGCCCCGCACTGAATCCCCCGGCCCAGGACGCATCCCGATGAATGTCCGACGCTTGTTTTCGTTGTTCGCATTCGCTCCGCCGGCGATCGCGGCGTGCGCGCCCCGCGCCATCGCGCGCGTTTCGCACGCGGCGCGCGCCACGGCATTCCCTGACGCACCCGAGCAGAGCCCCGCCATGATCCGCCCCTTCCCGCTTCGTCGTTGGGTAAGCCTGCTGGTCCTGGGACTTGCCTTCACCACGACTGCACCGGCGCAGGAACCCGCGTCGCTGACGGTGTTCGCCGCCGCCAGCCTCAAGGAGTCGATGGACGAGGCCGCCGCCGCCTACCAGCGCGCCACCGGCACGCCGGTCCGGGTGTCCTACGCCGCCAGTTCCGCGCTGGCGCGGCAGATCGAGCAGGCCGCGCCCGCCGACGTGTTCTTCTCCGCCGATCTCGAATGGATGGACTACCTGCAGCAGCGCGGCAAACTCGATCCGGCGCAGCGGCGCAACCTGCTCGGCAACCGGCTGGTGCTGATTGCTCCCAAGGCGAGCACGCGCCAGGTGAACCTGGCCAGGCCCGGATCGCTGGCGACCGCGCTGGGCCAGGGCCGGCTGGCGGTCGGGCAGACCCGCACCGTTCCGGCCGGCAAGTACGCGCGCGCGGCGCTGCAGAAACTGGGCCAGTGGCCGGGCGTGGAGACGCGCCTGGCCGAATCCGAAAGCGTGCGCGCGGCGCTGATGCTGGTCGCCCGCGGCGAGGCCCCGCTGGGCATCGTCTACCTGTCCGATGCGCGCGCCGAACCCGCGGTGCGGGTGGTGGCGACTTTTCCCGCCGACAGCCATCCGCCCATCGTCTATCCGGTCGCCGCGCTGCGCGGCGAGCGCAACGCGCAGGCGAATGCCCTGGTGAAGTGGCTCGCTTCGCCGGAAGCCGGCGCGATCTTTCGCCGGCACGGCTTCGTCCTGCTGAAGTAGGCCGCGCCGCTTGGACTGGTTCACACCCGAGGAAATCACCGCCATCCGCCTGAGCCTGAAGGTGGCGGTGACCGCGGCGATCGCCAGCCTGCCGTTCGGCGTGCTGGTGGGCTGGCTGCTGGCACGGCGCCGTTTTCCCGGCAAGGCGCTGCTCGACGCGGTGGTGCACCTGCCGCTGGTGCTGCCGCCGGTGGTGATGGGCTACGCCCTGCTGATGACACTGGGAACGCAGGGTACGGTTGGCGCCTTCCTGCAACAGCACTTCGGTATCGTGTTCGCGTTCCGCTGGACCGGCGCGGCGCTGGCCTGCGCGGTGATGGGATTTCCGCTGATGGTGCGCGCCATCCGGCTCTCGCTGGAGAACACCGACCGCAGGCTGGAACAGGCCGCGGCCACGCTAGGCGCCGGTCCCTGGCGGGTGTTCTTCACCGTCACCCTGCCGCTGGCCTGGCCCGGCCTGGTCGCCGGTACCGTGCTGGCGTTCGCCAAGGCACTGGGCGAATTCGGCGCCACCATCACCTTCGTGTCCAACATTCCGGGCGAGACCCAGACATTGTCGTCGGCGATCTATGGGCTGATGCAGGTCCCCGGCGGCGAAGCCGGCATCTGGCGGTTGGCGGCGGTCGCGGTCGCGATCTCGCTGATCGCGCTGCTGTTGTCGGAATGGCTCACGCGGCGCCACGTTGGCCGGGAGGAAATCTGATGCTGCGGCTGGACGTGGAACTCAGGCGCGGTACGTTCCATCGGCGCGTGCGCATCCAATCGGACGCGCGCGTGCTCGCGCTTTCCGGTCCGTCCGGCGTGGGCAAGACCACCGTGCTCAACGCCATCGCCGGGCTGGTATCGCCGGTGGCCGGGCATATCGAAGTCGATGGCCGGGTGCTGTTCGACAGCGCGAACCGCATCGATATCGCCACCCATCGACGCCGCATCGGCTACGTGTTCCAGGATGCGCGCCTGTTTCCGCACCTGGACGTGCGCGGCAACCTGCGCTACGGGCGCCATGGCCGAAACACGCCGGTACGCTTCGGTTTCGACGCGGTGGTCGAACTGCTGGGCATCGGTGCGCTGCTGGGACGGCGCACGCGCAACCTTTCCGGCGGCGAAGCCCAACGGGTGGCGATCGGGCGTGCGCTGCTCTCGCAACCGGCGATCCTGCTGTTCGACGAGCCCCTGTCCGCGCTGGACCAGGCACGCCGTGAAGAGTTGATTCCCTACCTGCAGCGGGTCCGCGATGAAATCCGCCTGCCGATCGTCTATGTCAGCCACCACGCCGAGGAAGTGCGCCGCCTGGCCGACGCCGTGCATGCGATGGCGCCGGGCAGCGACTAGCGCTTGGCCGACGCCACCTCGCCCTTGCCGTTGCGGAGACTGAAGGTGAAGGCATAGGCCAGCGATACCGGCACGATCCGCTTCTGCACGGTCGCACCCGCGCAGCCGACGCCATTCCAGTCGCGATCGCGGGTGGCGGCATCGGGATAGTCGCAGAACATCGCCGGTTCGAACCGCCATTGGCTCACCGCGGCCAGCATCGCGTCGCGCAGCGGGACGAACTGCTCCGCCGGCGCGCAGCCTTCCTGGGCCAGTGCGTTGACCTGTGCAGGATTGCCCGCTGCATCGACGACGAACGACACGCACAGCGTGGTGGGCGCCAGTTCGCGCGCGGGATAGTCGGCGGGAAACACCGGCGAGACGTTGTCCTGCGGAATCGGATAGGCGAACGCCTGGTGCGCCGCCATTGGGTAGCGCGCGCTGCCTTCCGGCATGATCAGGCGGCGCTCGACGCTGTCGATGCGGGTGGCGGGAGGACTGGCACAAGCGGTCAGGCCGGCGATCGTCACCGCCAGCATCCAGCGTGGCGCGCTCGCATGCGCGGTGCGCCTCATCGCCGCGCACTCCGCTGTCCATTCCACGCGGGTTCGGTCGGATCGCGTGCGGCCTGTTGCGCCAGGTCATCCGGTTCATCCAGCGAAAACTCCACCGGCACCCGCACCATCGACACCACGGCACGGCCCGCTTCGATGGCCGGCTCGAAACGCCATCCGCGCGCGGCGGTCATCGCGGCCTGGTCCAGATCGTCGAAGCCGGAACTGCGCTCTAGGCCGACCTGGCTCACCCCTCCCTCCGTCCCGATGACCAGCCTCATCACCACCGTCCCCTCATGCCGGCTGGCGGGATATCGCGGCGGTGCGAGCGTGGAATGATCGACGGCGCGCTTCATCCGGCTGATTGGACGGCTGCCGGTACTCAGCGGCGAGGTGGTTCCCGGTTCGAGGGTGACCATCAGTTCGATGGAGAGGGAAGGCTTCCCGTTTTCACCGTCGATGCGAAGGCTCGCCGACTTGCCGAGCTCGATCAGCAACTCGGGGCTTCCCGCCGGCTTGCCGGCGACGTCGATATCGGCAAGCACGCGGGCACGCCCGGCCGTCATCGCTTCGACCCGGAACGTGCCCTTCCACGTCTCGCCGGCCTCCGTCTGGCCCGACACCGCGAATGCCTTTCCGGGCTTCTCGCGGATCTCGAACGCACGGGTCGCACCGCCCAGGCTCACCTGCATGGCGATGTGGTACAGGCGCTCCTGCGCGACCGCGGGCGGCGGCGCCGGTTGCGCGGCCCAGGCGCCGTAGCCGGCCGCGACGACCATCGCGGCCACCAGCAGCGTCGCCAGAGCACGGCGGCGCCGAGAGGGAAGCTGCTTTCCGAGTTGGGCGATCCTCTCCCTGAGCGGATGCGGCGCGGGCCAATGGCAGGCGAGCGGCACCGGACCGACATCCAGTTGCCCCTTCAGCATGGCCTCGCCGTAACTGCGCCGGGCACCGGGATGCCGGCGGATGACGTCCACGTCGCAGGCCAGTTCCTGATCGATGCGCAAGCGGCGCGCGGCCAGATGGATCAGCGGGTTGAACCAGTAGACGCACCGCAGCGCCGACATGAACGCATTGGCCACCAGATCGCCGCGGTTGATGTGGAGGCGCTCGTGGCAGGCGATGAGAACCCGTTCCCGTTCCAGATAGCGGGACTCGAAATCGGCCGGCACCACGATGCGGGGACGGAACAGTCCGATGGCCGCCGGCAGTCCGCGCGTACTCGTCGCGCTCCACAGCCCATCCCCGCACCGGCGCAGCTCGCCCAGGCCGCGCACGAAGCGGTGCTGTCGCATCCACAGCCAGCCCGTCATCGCGACGACGCCACCCAGCCAGGCGACCAGCAGGCATGTTTCCCACATCGAGGACAGGGACGGCGCCGCGGCCGCGGTGGCCGCCCGCATCGGCATCAGCACCGTGCCCACCGCGTCCCATTCCACCGCTACCTCGCGCGCGGGCAGCAGCACCGCGAGCGCGGCGACCGGTACGCACAGCCAGGACGCGTAGGCGGCACCCGCTCCCAACCAGCGCCGGAGTGGCGCACGCAGCAGATACAGGAGCAGGATGACCAGGGACGTGGCGAGCGTGGTCGCCAACAGCAAGCGCAGCAGATCACTGCTCATCGTCGAGCTCCGCGATCAGTTTCTTCAGTTCGGCGATGTCCGCCGGCGACAACCGACCCTGTTCGCTGAAATGCGCCACCAGTGGCGCCACCCGCCCGCCGAACAGGCGTTCGAGCATTCCCGCGCTCTGCTGCCGTACCCAGTCCTCGCGGGGCAGCACGGGCGTGTAGAGGTAACGGCGGCCTTCCTTCCGGGCCTGGATGGCGCCCTTGTTGAGCAGCCGGTTGAGCAGGGTCTTCACCGTCGGCTCGGCCCAGCCGGTCTGCGCGGACAGGGTCGCCAGCACCTCGTCGGCGCCGAGCGGGTGTTCCCGCCAGAGCACCTCCATCACCAGGGCTTCGGCATCGCTGATCGGCATGGCGTTTACACCTGTAAATTTTCATCAATTACGCGCGTAAACAGTTCGCCTGTCAAGCCCCCCGGCAGACGCCCCGTTCCTGCCTCCCTCACCGGCTTTCGCCTAAGCTTGCGCGCATGACCGTTCACCTGGACTCCCTCGACGGCGCCGTCGAATTCATCCTCCAGCACACCCCGCAGACCCTGCGCATGGGCGCGCCGCTGGGCATCGGCAAACCGCATCGCCTGCTCAACGCGCTGTACGCGCGGCTGCGGCAGGACGCCTCCCGCCCGTGGTTCCTCTACACCGCGCTGTCGCTGGATCCACCGCAGGCGCACGCGGGCCTGGAAGCGCGCTTCCTCGCCCCCTTCGCCTCGCGCCACTTCGGCGACGACTTCCCGCGCCTGGATTACGTGCAGGCGATGAAGCGCGACGCATTGCCCGCGCACATCGAAATCGAGGAGTTCTACATGCAGTCCGGCGCGCTGCTGTCCTCCTCGCAGGCGCAGCGGCGCTACGCGAGCCTCAACTACACCCACGTGGCGCGGGCGCTGGGCGATCGCGCGCTCAACGTGATCGTGCAGAAGGTGGCGCGCGAGCCCGGCGGAAGCCGGCTGTCGCTCTCCTGCAACAACGACCTCACCCAGGATGCGGTGGAGGCGGTGCTGGCACGCGGCCTGCCCCGTCCGTTGCTGGTGGCGGAAGTGGATCCGCAATTGCCCTGGCTGGGCGGTACCGCGGCGGTGGACGAGGACTACTTCGACGCGGTGGTGACCCCGCCCGGCCCCTATCCGGTGCTGTTCGGACTGCCGCGCCAGCCTGTTTCCGATGCGGAATACGCAATCGGCCTGTACGCCAGTGCGCTGGTGCGCGACGGCGGTACCCTGCAGATCGGCATCGGCGCGCTGGCCGACGCGCTCTGCCACGCCTTGGTGCTGCGCCATACCGACAACGCCGCCTATCGCGCGGTGCTGGCGGCACTGGATCCCCGGATCGAACAGCATCCCGCCGTGATCGAGAGCGGTGGCCTGGATCCTTTCGAAGCGGGCCTGTACGGCTGCAGCGAAATGATCAACGAGGGATTCAAGCGACTGGTGGAAACCGGCGTGATCCGCCGCAAGGTGGTCGACGACGAACTGCTGATGCAACGCATCGCCGACGGCACCGCGAACCTCGGCGACCAGGCGCGGCTGCAGCGCGACGGCGAGTACCTGCACGGCGCGTTCTACCTGGGATCGCCGGCTTTCTACGACTGGCTGCGCACGCTCCCCGATGACGAGCGCCGCGCCATCGGCATGCGCCGCATCGGCAGCGTCAACCAGATCTATGGCGGCCACGAATCGCTGGAACGCCTGCAACGCCGCGAGGCGCGCTTCTTCAACTCGGCGATGATGATGACCGCGCTCGGTGCGGCGGTGTCGGATGGGCTGGAAGATGGGCGGGTCGTGTCCGGTGTCGGTGGGCAGTACAACTTCGTGGCGATGGCGCATGCGCTGGACGATGCCCGTTCGGCGCTGATGTTCCGCGCCATCCGCGACGCCGGCGGCAAGACCCATTCGAACGTGCGCTGGAACTACGGCCACACCACCATCCCGCGCCATCTGCGCGATCTGTGCATCAACGAATACGGCATCGCCGATCTGCGCGGCCGCAATGACGAGGACTGCGTGACCGCGATGGCCGGCATCACCGACGCGCGCTTCCAGTCCGGCCTGCTGGAGGAAGCGCAGCGCAACCGCAAGCTCCGTCGCGAATTCGTCCCGCCGGCAGCCTGGACGGAGAACACGCCCGCGCATCTGACCGCGCGCCTGCGCCGCTTCCGCCACGACGGCACCCTGCCCGACTACCCGCTGGGCAGCGATTTCACCGAAGTGGAACAGCGCCTGGTGAAAGCCCTGTCCTGGCTGAAGAGCCAGACCACCACGCCACTGGGCAAGGTGGGCACGGTGTTGCGGGCAATGTCAGCGGGTGTCGCCGATGCCGAGGCGATGGAGCGGATGGGATTGAGGAATCCCGCCGGTTGGGGTGAGCGCGTGGAGGCGAAGCTGCTGGCATTGGGATTGCGCGAAACCCAGGGTTAGTCCAGGCCGCATCGCCACCACCGACGTAAAGCGGAGCTCGCTCCGCTGCTTTGCTTTTGTTCTTGATTTTTGCTCTTTCTCCCACCAGGACTTTCACCCCTGAAATCCAGGCCCGACCGATCATCCGTCTGCCGCAACCGCCGTCGATCGAACGGCAACGATCACGGCAGCGGAGCAAGCTCCGCTCTACGGCGCAATCGACGGGTGTCGGCGGCAACGGTACGCACCTATGAAAAAGGCCGGGCTCACGCCCGGCCTTTTTCGTGACTCACGACGGCAAGTCCGTTCTCAATCCAGCGACTTCACCGCCTCGACCACCTTCTCCACAGTGATGCCGAAGTGCTTGTAGAGCGCTTCCGCCGGCGCGGAGGCACCGAAGCTCTCCATGCCCACGACCGCGCCGTCCAGGCCGACATACTTGCGCCAGAAATCGGTGGTCGCCGCTTCCACCGCCACGCGCTTGCGCACCGCCTTCGGCAGCACCGCTTCGCGGTACTCGGCCGGCTGACGATCGAACACGTCGGTCGACGGCATCGACACCACGCGGGTCTTCAGGCCTTCGGCATCCAGCGTGGTCTTGGCCTGCATGGCCAGGCCCACTTCCGAGCCGGTGGCGATCAGGATCACGTCCGGGGTGCCGGCGGCATCGGCCAGCACGTAACCGCCGCGCGCGATGTCGGCGACCTGCGCTTCGCTGCGCGCCTGGTGCGGCAGGTTCTGGCGCGAGAAGACCAGGCAGCTCGGGCCGTCGCGGCGGACGATCGCCGCCTTCCACGACACCGCCGACTCGACCGCGTCGCACGGGCGCCACACATCGTTGTTGTGGATGTAGCGCAGCGACGCCAGGTGCTCGACCGGCTGGTGGGTCGGACCGTCCTCGCCCAGGCCGATGGAATCGTGGGTGTAGACGTGGATGGCGTGGGCCGGAATCAGCGCGCTCATGCGCACCGCGTTGCGCGCGTAATCGCTGAACACCAGGAAGGTCGCGTCGAACGGCAGGAAACCGCCGTGCAGCGCCAGGCCGTTGCTGATCGCGGTCATGCCGAACTCGCGCACGCCGTAGTACACGTAGTTGGCGTTCGGATCATCGGTGGCGACCGACTTGCTGGCCTTCCACAGGGTCAGGTTGGAGTGCGCCAGGTCCGCGGAACCGCCGATCATTTCAGGCAGCAGCGGGGCAAACGCTTCGATCGCCAGCTGCGAAGCCTTGCGCGAGGCAATCACCGGGCCTTCGGCCTGGGTCTTGGCAATGAAGGCATCGGCGGCGGCCAGGAAGCCTTCCGGCAGGTCGCCATGCGAGCGGCGGCTCAGTTCCGCGGCCTGTTCGGGATACTGCGCGGCATACTTGTCGAACAGCATGTTCCACTGTTCCTCGCGCACCAGGCCGGTGTTGCCGGCGCGCCAGCCAT
This sequence comes from Pseudoxanthomonas sp. PXM04, assembly GCF_014851695.1. Lineage (NCBI taxonomy): Bacteria > Pseudomonadati > Pseudomonadota > Gammaproteobacteria > Lysobacterales > Lysobacteraceae > Pseudoxanthomonas > Pseudoxanthomonas sp. PXM04. The sequence continues at coordinate 122,668 of NZ_JACVAG010000001.1, read as the reverse complement.
CGTAGATTTCCTGCGGAATCTCGAACGGGCCATACGGCCATTCCAGCGCCTTGCGGGTGGCTTCCAGTTCTTCCTTGCCCAGCGGCGCCCCGTGCGAGGATTCCTTGCCGGCCTTGTTCGGCGAACCGAAACCGATCGTCGTGCGGCAGCAGATCAGCACCGGCTTGTCCTCGGACTTCAGCGCGGTGTCGATGGCGGCCTTGATCTCGACCGGATCATGGCCGTTGACGTTGCGCACCACCTGCCAGCCATAGGCTTCGAAGCGCGCCGGGGTGTCGTCAGTGAACCAGCCATCGGTGTTGCCGTCGATCGAGATGTGGTTGTCGTCCCAGAAGCAGACCAGCTTGTTCAGGCCCCAGGTGCCGGCCAGCGAGGCGGCTTCGTGCGACACGCCTTCCATCAGGCAGCCGTCGCCCATGAACACCCAGGTGCGGTGATCGACGATTTCGAATTCGGGACGGTTGAAGCGCTGCGCCAGCAGCTTCTCGGCCAGCGCGAAACCGACCGCGTTGGCGAAACCCTGGCCCAACGGACCGGTGGTGGTTTCCACGCCGGGGGTTTCATGGCGTTCCGGATGGCCGGCGGTCTTGCTGTGCAACTGGCGGAAATGCTTGAGCTCTTCCAGCGGCAGGTCGTAGCCGCTCAGGTGCAGCAGCGCGTACTGCAGCATCGAGCCGTGACCGTTGGACAGGATGAAGCGATCTCGGTTGAACCAGTGCGGGTTCTTCGGGCTGTGGCTCAGGTAATCGTTCCAGAGCACTTCGGCGATGTCGGCCATGCCCATGGGCATGCCCGGATGACCGGACTTGGCGGTTTCGACCGCGTCGGCGGCGAGGAAACGGATGGCGTTGGCGAGCTGGCGGCGGGAGGGCGTCGTCATGGGGAGATCGGGGCTTTGGAGTGGCGCGCCGGAATGCGGGCCGCCCATTGTCCCATAGACCGGCGGCCGGGCAGAAACGGCGGAATCGCCCGGCGAACCGAATCCCCCCTTGAATCAGTGACTTGCGGGGACCCAGGATTTCCTGTCTTCAGTGTTTCCCGGCCGCGAAACGCCGACGCCCCGCGATCGGCGGGGCGTCGGGAGCGGATTCGGCCGGATCAAGAACTCAGGTGTGCCCGCGATCGGTTTCGCCCTTGGACACCATCGCCGCGATCGCGATGTCGCCGGTGACGTTGAGGGTGGTGCGGCACATGTCGAGGAAATGGTTGACGCCCAGGATCAGGCCGATGCCCTGCGGCGGTACGCCGACCATGCCGCAGATCATCGCCACCACCGGCAGCGAGCCGGACGGCACGCCGGCCGTGCCGATGCCGCCGAGGATGCACACCAGCATCACCAGCACCTGCTGGAACAGGGTCAGGTCCACGCCGAAGAACTGGGCCAGGAAGATCACCGTCACGCCCTCGAACAGCGCGGTGCCGTTCTGGTTGGCGGTGGCGCCGACGGTCAGCACGAAGCGCGAGATCCGCGGTGGCAGGCCGAGCTTCTCTTCCGCCACCCGCAGCGAGGTCGGCAGGGTGGCGTTGCTGGACGCGGTGGAGAACGCCAGCACCATCGCTTCCTGGGTGCCGCGGAAGAACGCGCGTGGCGAGTAGCCGCCGATCGCGCGCAACGCGATCGAATAGACCACGAACAGGTGCAGGGCCAACGCCAGCACCACCACGCCGACATAGCTGGCGAGCTTGAACAACAGGTCCCAGCCGAACTTCGCGGCCAGGTCGAACATGAAGCAGAACACCGCGTACGGGGCCAGGCGGATCACCAGGCCGATCAGGGTCATCGACACGTCGAACAGACCCTGGATGCCCTCGCGCAGCGTATCGGTGGCCTTGCCGGGCGTCAGCACCATGCCGATGCCCAGCATCAGGGCGAAGAACATCACCGCCAGGATGGTGTTGTCGGCGGCCGCCTTGATGACGTTGTCCGGAACGATCGATAGCAGCATGTCGAGCCCGTGCGGCTGCTCGTGCGTGCTGGCGACGATGGCACTGGCGCGTTGCGCCCCCTCGGCCAGCAGGTGCTGCGCGGTCTCGCGGTCAATGCCGCTGCCCGGTTGCAACCAGTTGACCAGCAGCAGGCCCAGCACCACCGCGATGGACGACATCAGCACGGTATAGCCCAGGGTACGCCAGCCTACTCGGCCGAACGCCCGGATATCGCCCATCTCGGAAACGCCGACCACCAGCGCCGAGAACAGCAGAGGCACCACCAGCATGAAGATGAGATTGAGGAACAGCTGGCCAATCGGCCCAGTCACGTAACTGGTGATCAGCTGCACCCATGGCATGCACTGCCAGGGCAGATCGGCGGCCCCGGCGACGCAGGCCGGATTGCCGGTGCCGGCGGCGGTCAGGTGGCCGATTCCCGTCATGTACACCAGCAATCCCATTGCCAGGCCGGCGATGAAACCGATCGCCATTTTCCAGTGCAGCGGTAGCTTGTTCTTGCCGGTGGTCGGGGCTTCGGTCATGAGGGATGCCTTCGGAGCGAAGCATCCAGCTTAGCAAACCTGCCCGGGCCGGCCGTTGTGCGCCTGCGTCAGTCCGCTCAGGCCGGTGGATACAACGGCGGCAACGGCGCCCGCGGCGGTGTCACCTCCTCATGCCAGCGGGGACCGTCGGCGAATGCCGTTCTCAGCGCGCCGCGGGCGGCACTGCCGTCGCCATCGGCCCATCGGGCCCGCCGCAATTGTTCCACCGCATCGCGTTGCGCGGGCGGTTGCAGGCGCCGCACGAGTTCGTCCAGATCCGCCGCGGGCGGGCTGGCCATGCCGCGCAGCACTTCGCCCACCTCGTCCAGGCTGCCGGTATCCAGCGCACGCTTGAGATCCGGCAACGCATGGCGAGGCGCCGGCGCCGTGCGAGCGGCGCCGTCATGCGCCGGCGCCGTCGCGGGAGCACGCCGGCGCTGGAGCGCCCATACCAGGGTGATCAGCCAGAGCACCGCGAACGCCACCGCCAGCCCTGGCCAGACGCCATCGCCCGCGAGCGCGCGGCCGTCCCCCGCCGGGCCGATCAGCGTGGCGGGCGCGGCACCGGGCATGGTGGCCGCAGGGGCGGGCGCGCCGGCGGCCACCTGCAACGGCAGATCCGGCAACCGGGCCGTTTTCGCCGCGCTGGCCGCCACGTCCCACCAGGGAATTCCCAGCCCCGACACCATCAGGCGTCCCGGGCGATCCGGCACCACCGCATAGCGCTGGGTCCACTTCACCTGCGGCGTGCCGCCAGTGAAGGTCTCGTCGTATTGAATCGGTTCGGCGAATACCTGCGCGCCCGGCACCGATGGCACCGGCATCTCCGGAAGCTGCGCCCGCGTGGCGCCCTCGGCAACGCCTTCCACGACCAGCGTCGCCGCCTCGCCCACCCGCGCCGCCGTGGGCGCGCCGACATAGCGCACGCGCAGATCCCGCAGCGGCAGCCAGGGTTGCGGCGCCCCTGGTGGCTGCGCGCGCACCACCAGTGCGCGCGGCGCACCGGCAACCCGCAACTCACGCCGCCCGTTGCCGACCAGATCGTCGAACCAGCCGCCCGCGCCGCGCCCGTTGAACCGGGGCGCCGGCAGGGTCACGGTTCCACTGCGCTCGGGCACCAGCAGGAAGCGCCTTTCGATCAGGTTATAGCGACGGCCGTTGATCTCCCGGCTGCCTTGCACGTCGTCGCCGATCTTCTGCAGCACCGCACCATCCGGCGCGTCCAGATCCAGTTCGCCGGACACCAGCGGTACGCCATAGAACAGGCGCAGCACCACCCCCACGCTCTGCTGGACATAGGGCGTGGCGTCGTCCACTTCGGTTTCCAGGAACACATCGGCATTGCCCGCGCGCGTGGCGACCGGCGGCGCGGGCCGGACGGTTAGCGCGATGGGCGCGGTGCGCTGTTTTCCGACCTGCAAAGGGGGAATGACCAGATTGCCTTCACGGCGCGGCCGCAGCGTGATCTGGTAGGTCACCCGCGAAGCGCTGGCGCCGTTGATCATTTCGAACGAGCGGCCGCTGCTCTGGTCCAGCAATTCGAAGTCCTGCATCAGCGGCGTGAGATCCGGCGCCGACGCCGCGCCCGTCGACTGGACGGTCAGCGCCACCGTGTCACCGAGATCGATCGGGTTGCGATCCAGGCGCGCCTCTACCTGCGCCTGCGCCGGCCATGCGGCCAATGCCAGCACGAGCCACATCAACACGCCGATCGGATGTCGCCACCACGCTCTCATTGCCCTTCCCTCATCCGACGTTCGTGTTCCAGCTGGAATTTGGCCTTCAGCAATCCGCCCGGATCATCCGGCACCCGCTTCAACCAGGCCTGCAGGGCCTGGCGGCGCTCGCGTTCGGCGGGCGTCTCGTCGGCGGCCTGGCCCGTCGAAGCCTTGCCGTCACGCTTTTCCGGCTGCCGCGCGAGCGCCTGGCGCATGCGCTCGCGCTGGGCCGCGTCGGCGGCCTGCTGGGCCTGCGGATTCGCGGGTGAATCCGGCGGCTGCGAGGCCGTCCGCGCCGGGGATTGCGCCGAATCCGCTTGCGGCTGCGGCGGTTTGCCGGGTGTCGCCGGTGGTGGCTGCCCCTGCTGCTGCGAGGCGGCGGCATTGTTCGCCGCGCGCGAAGCGTTCGGCGAAGCGCCGGCGTTGCCGGCGCCGCGATCGGAGGAATTCCTGCCCTGCTGTCCCTGCCCTTGCTGGCGTTGCCGCGCCTGTTCGACCGCGCGGCGGTTGGCAATCGCATCCTGCATGCCCGGCTGCCGCTGCAACGCCCTGTCGTAGGCGCCGATGGCCTCGTCGTAGCGACCCTGCTTGGCCAGCGCGTTGCCGAGGTTGTACTGCGCTTCGGCATTGTCCTGACCGGCGAACGCCTGTTCCGCCGCGGCGAAGTCGCCCTTGCGGTAGGCCTGCACGCCCTGTTCCATCCGCGCGTGCTGCTGCTGATCCGCACGGCGCCACCAGTTGCCATCGGCGGCCTGAGAAGGCTGTGCCCACAGCAACGAGCAACCGGCGAGCAGCATCAATGCGGCGCCACGACGGAAGGCGAGCAGCATCAGCAGCATCAACGGAGGCAACAACCAGTAACCCTCGTCCAGCCACGCCTTGCCGCGCGTACCGGATGGACTGGCGGCGTCGATGCTGTCAGGCGCCAGCACGCCTAGCGCTTCCAGATCCGTACTCTCGCGCGCCAGTACCTCGAAACGTCCGCCTCCGCGCTGCGCGAGCTGGCGCAACGAGGCCGCATCCAGCCGTGTCCGGGCCAACGCGCCATCGCGCGCGCGGTAGGCCGCTCCGGCTTCGCTGCCCAGGCCCAGCACGGAAACACGATAGCCCTGCCGGGACGCCCGGGCCGCCGCTTCGAGCGCGGCCGCGTCCGCATGATCCGCCATCAGCAGGATCTCGCCGCGGTCGAAACCCGCTTGCTTCAGCAGCCGCGCCGCCCCCTCAATCGCACGATCCATCCGCTGCCCATCGGCCGGCATGACGTCGGGAGACAGCGCGTCGAGGAACAACGCGACGTTGTCCGCATCTTCGGTCAACGGCGCCACCGTGAACGCATCGCCCGCGTACGCCACCAGCGCCACCTGCCCGCCTTGGCGCTGGCGCAGCAACGTGGCCAGCTTGCCGCGCGCCTGCAACAGGCGCGACGGCGGGAGATCGGCGGCTTCACTGGCGCTGGACAGATCCAGGGCGATCACCAGCGGAGCGCGTTGTTCCCACAATGGCTGTTCGCCCTGGCGCCAACTCGGTCCGGCCAACGCCACTATCGCCATCGCGAAACCCAGCGCCAGCAGGATCGGCGCGATCCAGCCGGCGCGTCCCGCGCCGGCGAGCAGGTGCGGCAGCAGGTGCGCGTCCACCGCCTGCCGCCAGACATTCGCCCGCCGTTGGCGCAGCCGCCAACCCGCGCCGATCAGCGGCGCCAGCAGCAACAACCACAGCAATTGCGGACGCAGGAAATGCAGCGATTCCATCCATGTCGTCATGCGTGCCTCCGTGGCAATGCGAAGGCGAGCAATCCCACGCACAGCGCCGCCGCCAGCGGCAGCGGATAGCGTTCGACGCGCGGACGCACCTGTTCACCGGGCAGTTCCACCGGTTCCAGGCGGTCCAGCTCCGCATAGATGCTCGCCAGCTGCTCGATATCGCGTGCGCGGAAGAAGCGCCCGCCGGTCTGCTTGGCGATGCGCCGCAGGGTGTCCTCGTCGATCTCCTCTCCGCCAGCTCCCGGCAACGGCACCGCCATGCCGAAGAACGAAGTCATGCCGCTGCCGCCAAAGGCGATGGTATGCACGCGCACGCGCGCCTGCGCCGCGAGTTCGGCCGCCTTCAACGGCTCAAGCATGCCGGCGGTGTTCACGCCATCGGTCAGCAGGATCAGTACGCGCTGCCCTTTCTCCTGCGCCGCCAATCGCTTGACCGCCAGGCCGATCGCATCGCCCACCGCGGTTTCCCTGCCGGCCAGTCCCACCACGCTGTCGCGCAATTGCTCGCGCACGCTCTGCCGATCCATCGTCAGCGGAGTGAGCGCGTAGGCGCGCTGCCCGAACACGAGCAGGCCCACCCGATCGCCGGCGCGGCGGTCGAGGAAGTCCGCGAGCACCGCCTTGGCGGCCGTCAGCCGATCCACGACACTGCCGCCGAGCTCCATGTCGGCCTCGCTCATGCTGCCGGACAGGTCCACGGCCAGCATCAGGTCACGTCCGCTTTGCGGCGGCGTGACGGCCTCGCCGAAAGTCTGCGGCCGGGCCGCCGCCGCGCACAGCAGGAACCAGGTCAGCCAGGCCAGCGCCGCCACCCGGCGCTTGCCCAGGAATCCATGCGTCGCCGCGATGGCCTGCAGGTTTCCACCATAGGGAACACGCAGCGCCGCCGAGGTGCTCCGGACCGGCGGCAGCAACCAGCGCATCAGCCACGGAAGCGGAAACGCCAGCCACATCCACGGCCACGCGAATCCGGCGTACGCGTCGCGCAAGACCTGCAGCAGCGGCCAGTCGCCGATCATCGCTTGCCCGCCATCAATTGCAGGAAACGCGCACGCGCCAGTCCACGCAGGCGCGCGACCGCATCGGCGTCGACTTCCCGTCGATAGCCGCCATCCAGCAGCAGGCGGCCCTCCCCCTGCGAGAACGCTCCCGCGGTGTCGCCATCGAGGAACCGCAACCAGGCTTCGCCCGACAGGCGGGTCGCGACGGAATCGGCCTCGCGCGCCGCACGACGCAGCAGATCGGACATCGCCGCCACCTGCGCGGCCGGTGCGTCGCCCAGGCCGCTCTCGTCGAACCAGCGCAGCCACTGGCGCTGGCGCCGGCTTCGACGCCAATGGCGCGCCACGAAAAACAGGACGACCACCGCCAGCAATCCCGCCAGCAACCACCAGCCGGGCGCCAGCGGCCACCAGGCCGGCGCGGGCGGCAGATGGACATCGCGCAGGACCAGATCGGCCGGCTTCATCAGGCCACCTGCGGTGTCGGTGCGCCCGCGGGCAGCCAGGATTCACTTGGCGCATCGCCACGCAGGGCGTAGGCACGCACGCCACGCAGCGGCAACCCGCGCACCGCGGCCTGCATGGGTTCCGAAAAGAACCGCTGCCAGCGTTGTCGCTGGGCGGCGTCGGCCAGATCGAGTTCCACCCGGCTTCCACCGGCCTGGAACGGAAGCGCGGACGCCGGCGGCGAGGCTTCCAGCGCATCGAACAGCATCACCACGCTGATCTCGTGATGCGCGGCCCAACGCGGCCAGTCACTCTGTGGAATGGCCGCGACACTGTGCGGATCGGCCAGCACGATCATCCGCGAGCCGGGCCGCAGCAGGCGCGCGGCATGATCCAGCGCCACCGCCAATCCCTGGTCGTCCGTGGGCGGACGCTCGTACCAGCGCACCAGCGCATCCAGCACGCGCAGCGCTCCCCGCGTTCCGGACGCCGGCGGCACCGGCGGCTCGGCGGCGGTACCGCGCAGCGCCGCGACGCGATCACCGTCGCGTATCGCGCTCCAGGCCGCCACCGCGCCGGCGCGCGCGGCCTGGGTGGATTTGAAGCGTACCCGGGTGCCGAAATACAGCAGCGGCGAAGTATCGGCCACGATCAGCGTCAGTCTTTCGCGTTCGGCCTGGAACAGCTTGGTATGGGTCCGCCCGCTGCGCGCGGTCAATCGCCAGTCGATGTGGCGCACGTCGTCGCCGGGCACGTACTCGCGCGATTCGGCGTATTCCATCCCCCTTCCGCGCAGGGTCGACGCTGCCGGCCCGGTGATCGAATGCCGACCGTGGCGCGCCGGCTTGCGTCGCTGCGCGGTGGCGCGCAGCGCGACCAGTTCGGCCAGGGTCGGGGCGATGCCGTCGCCGTTGATCGCCATGCCGGTTCCCTCAGGGCAACGGCACGATGTCGAGCAGCGCCGCGACCAGGCGATCGCCATCCCAGCCTTCGGCGGTGGCTTCGTAGCTGGGCAACACGCGATGGCGCAGCACGTCCGGGGCGATCGCGCGCACGTCCTCCGGCGTCACGTAGTCGCGTCCGGCCAGCCAGGCACGCGCGCGCGCGCAGCGTTCCAGCGCGATGGAACCCCGCGGGCTCGCGCCCCATGCGATGCGCCGCGCCAATTTCGGGTCGTAACGCGCGGCGTCGCGCGATGCGAGCACGAGTTCGATCAGGTAGCGCTCGAGTTGCGGCGCCACATGCAGGTCCAGCACCGCCTTGCGCGCGGCGAACACGTCTTCCTGCGGCATCCGGGTCAGTGTGGCCGGCACCGGTTTCAGGGTCTGCTGCGCGCGCTCGCGCGCCAGACGCAGGATTTCCGCTTCCGCGGAAGCCTCGGGATAACCGATGCGCACGTGCATCAGGAAACGATCGAGCTGGGCTTCCGGCAACGGGAAGGTGCCTTCCTGTTCGATCGGGTTCTGGGTCGCCATCACCAGGAACAGTGCCGGCAACGGATAGGTGTGCCGGCCGACCGTGACCTGGCGCTCGCCCATGGCCTCCAGCAACGCCGACTGCACCTTGGCCGGCGCGCGGTTGATCTCGTCGGCCAGCAGCAGCGGGTGGAAGATCGGTCCCGGCTGGAATTCGAAACGGCCGTCCTGGGGACGCCACACCTCGGTGCCGGTCAGATCGGCGGGCAGGAGGTCCGGGGTGAACTGGACCCGGGCGAAGTCCGCCTCCAGCCGGCCCGCCAGCGCCCGGACCGCCGTGGTCTTGGCCAGGCCCGGCGCGCCCTCGACCAGCAGATGCCCATCCGCGAGCAGCGCAATCAGCAGGCGCTCGATGAGCGCGGCCTGGCCGACGATGGTGTCCGACAGGTCCTGTCTCAACGCGGTGAACGCGGCATGCAGGCGCCCCTGCTCGGGCGGCGGAAGCGGCGCGGAAGCGGAATTTTCCATCGGGAGCGGCTGTGCGGAATCGGAGGGCCATTGTGACCCAAGGAAAGATGGATTGGTTCAGCCAGCCCCATCCACCGGTTTAGCCCGCGTGCACCTGGTCCCCGCCGTCCCGGAAACGCGGACGGGGGCCGAAGCCCCCGTCGTCATTCCGATGGCGGATTGCGCGTGCTTCAGTTGGCCGCGCGCGACAGCGCCTGCTGCGGTGCCACCCGAAGGACCTTCGGGGTGACGAAGATCAGCAGCTCCGCCTTTTCCTTGTTGCGTCCCTTCTTCTTGAACAGGTTGCCCAGGAAAGGGATGTCGCCCAGGAACGGCACCTTGGCGATGCTGGTGCGATCGGTGAACTCGTAGACGCCGCCGATGACAACGGTCTGGCCATCGTCGACCAGCACCGCGGTGTTGATCTCGCGCTTGGCGATTTCCGGCACCGAACCGAAGTCGCCCATCTCGATGAACCGCAGCACTTCGTCCTTCTTCACGTTCAGCGACAGGAACACGCGATTGTCGCTGGTGATGGTCGGCACGACCTTCAGTTCCAGCACGGCTTCCTTGAACTGCACGGTGGGCGTCAGCACGCCGGTGCCGCCGCCGGTGACGGTCAGGTAGCCGACCTCGCGGCCCTGCTTGATGACCGCTTCACGCTGGTTGGTCGTGACCAGGCGGGGGTTCGAAATCACTTCGCCACGGCCCTCTTCCTGCAGCGCCTGCAGTTCGATGTCCAGGTTGAAATTGCGGCCCAGCAGCGTGTAGGCGATGGACGCGGGCGTCCCCAGGGTATAGGTCTTCGCCGGCAGGTTGACGTTGAGGCCGCGATTGGCCGGCGACGTCCCCGCATCCGGCAAGCCGCTGCCGATCGTGCCGGTGTTGTCGCCGTTGTTGTAGCTGCGGCGTCCACCGATGCCGAATCGCGCGCCCAGATCGCGGGCAAAGCTGTCGGTGGCGATCACGATGCGGCCTTCGATCAGCACCTGGTCGACCGGGCGGTCGATCACGCTGATGAGCTCGCGCATCTGCGCGATCTTCTTCGGGATGTCGTTGATCATCAGCGTGTTGGTGCGCTCGTCGGCAACGATGCGCCCGCGCGGCGACAGGAAGCTGTTTTCCTGTTGACCGCCCGGGCCGCTGCCGCCGGAGCCACCGCTGCTGTTGCCGATGCCCTTGGCTTCGGTGATGGCTTTGAAGATCGCCGCGGCGTTGTGGTAGTTGATCTGGATGTAGTCCGTGACCAGGTCCTCGCGATTCTCGATCGCGATGCGCGCGTCTTCCTTGTCCTGCTCGAACTTGGCCAGTTCCGGCTGCGGGGCCACCCACATCACGCCGCCATCGCGCCGCTTGTCCAGGCCCTTGGCGCGCAGGACGATGTCCAGCGCCTGGTCCCAGGGCACGTTGACCAGTCGCAGGGTCACATTGCCCTGCACGGTGTCGGAAGCGACGATGTTGAGGTTGGATTCCTCGGCGATCAGCTGCAGGACCGTGCGGACCGGCACATCCTGGAAATTGAACGTCACCGGGCGTCCCCCGTAGGCGCGGGCGTTCTGCGTGGCCGCCACCTTGGCCGCCGCGCTGGCGACCGTACCCGCCGCCGTACCGCCGGGCGCTCCCATAGCCGGCTTGTCCGCCCGCGGGGCGATTTCCACCACGTATTCGTTGCCGGTCTGGTAGGCCAGTGATTCGAAGGCGCCCTGGGTGCTGAGCACCAGCTGGGTACCCTTGCCACTCGGGCGGGCGTCAACCCGCTGCACCGGGGTGGCGAAGTCGACCACGTTCAGGCCGCGCTGCAAGGTGGCGGGAATCTCGGCATTGCCGACGTCCACCACCACCGAGGAGCCCAGGTTGCGCAGGTCGGGGGCCGCGCCGGCCCGGTCGAACTTGACCACCAGCCTGCCCGCGCCGTCGTCGCCGCGGCGGAAGTCGATATTGGTGATGGCGACCTGCCCGGCTGCCGGCGTGGCGGCCGGTGCCGTGGCTGGCGCGGTCGCCTGGGGTACCGGATTGGCCGCGCCGGCAGCGCCCGTGGCGACCAGCAGGCCGATGGCGAAACCCAGGCCCTGGATCCTGAGCGAAGCCAGGCGCCGGATCGGCCGCAGGCCATTAGCGTTTGAAGCGGTCATCGTGTTTCCCCCAATCATTGATCTTCAAGCGCAACCGAAGCGGGCCGTTCCAGCCAGCCGCCAGCGCCATCCGGCACCAGTTCGACCATTTCGATGCCGTCCTCGCGTACCGCGGTGACGCGACCATCGCTCTGGCCCATGTAATTGCCCGGCCGGATCCGGTAAGTCACCTTGTCCGGCGCCATTACCAGGGCAATCAGGCCCGGTCCTTTGCCGATGGTCCCCACCATGTCCAGGCTGTCCAGCGGATACTGCTCGAGGGTTTCCTTGCGGCGATTCGGGTCGGGCCGCAGGCCCCCGTTGTCCACGTTGCTCCAGGCATTGCTGAATGGATCACGCAGGCTCTGCGCGGCATATTCGAAGGTTTCGAACTGCTGCATGACCGGCAGCGGATCCAGCGGAGGCGCGGGACGGGCGCGTACGTCCGCCACCCACTTCTCCAGGTTGGGCGCATCACCCGGCGTACTGGTGACGCCACGCGCGCAGCCCGCCAGCAACACCATCAGGCAAGCCAGGAACAAGGGGCGGAAAGCGGAGTGCATGTTCTTCACTTCTTCCCAGCCTTTGCCGCATCGGCGGCGGCCTTCTCCTGGTCCTCGATTTCCTTCTCGTCGAGGTAACGATAGGTTTTCACCGTACCCGACAGTTCAAGCGCGCCGCGGCTGGTGATGGCGCCCTTGCCCTCCTTGGGCTTGAGCGAGATGTCGTGCATGGTCAGGATGACCACGCGCGGCAGCGAAGCCACGCCGCTGACGAAGGCACCGAACTGGTGGTAGCTGCCGACCATGCGCAGGGCGATCGGCTTCTCGGCGTAGAACTCCTTAGGCGTCTCCGGTCCGGGCTGGAACAGCTCGTTGGACAGGCCGCTGGACAGCGCCGTCTGCGAGATGTCGATGATCAGGTCCGGCATCTCGGTCTTGCTGGGCAACTGGCGCAGCATCTGCTGCAGCACCTGCTCCATCTGCGCCAGTTGCTGCTTCAGCGGGCCCAGGTTGGCGGCACGCCCCTGCTTGTCCTCGAAGTCACTACGCAGCGTGCTCTCCTGGCGTTCCAGTTGCACGAGATCCTGGCGCTTGCCCTTGATCACCAGCAGATAGGCCATCACCACGATGAACAGGCCGACGATCACGCAGAAACCGATCTTGGCGTTCTGCGGCCAGGCGCCGATGTTGTTGATGTCGAGATTCTTGAGCGATGTCTTTTTCTGGCTCATGACGCATTCCCCGGGCTGTTGGCGGGCGTCTGGGCCGGAGTCGAGGGAGCGGCCGGAGTGGTGGCTGGCGCCGCCGGTTGCGAGGCGGGCGCGGGAGCGGCGGCCGGTGCCTGCCCGTCGCCGGGAGCCGCCGGGGTGGCCGGCGCGGCGGCGGCGGAGGGTGCTTCGACCGCACTGGCTTCGGACAGCGCTGCGCTTTCCGCAGTCTGGCCGTCCTTGCCTTCCGGGGCATTCGGGTTGGCCAGCCGCACCTGCAGGTTGAATACGTAGGGCAGCGAACTGCTGATCCCGCCGGTCAACGCCTTGGCATCCTCCGCCTTGGCTTCGATGATCGCCAGGTCGGGCTTGGTCATCCAGCCGGAGCCTTCCAGGTTGCGCATGTATTCGCTGACCCGGGCGTTGGACTGCGCGCGTCCTTCCAGGGTCAGGACCTCGCCTTCCTGCTTGATGTTCGACAACGCGACGCCATCGGGGATGGTGCGCACCAGCGAATCGAACAGGTGGACCATCTGCGACCGGTTGGCCTGCAGCTGCTCGATCACCTTCTTGCGCGCCAGCAGGCGGTCCTTCTGCTTGTCCAGCGCCTCGATTTCCTTGATCTGGGATTCGACCTTCTGGATCTCGCCGGTCAGGAAATCATTGCGCACCATCTGGCCGCTGATCTGGCGGTCGTAATGGAACCAGAGCAGGAATGACAGCAGCACGCCGCCCAGCGCGGCGAGGCCCAGCATGGCGTAGAAATCTCGCTGCCGCTGCGCGCGCCGTTCGGCACGCCACGGGAGTAGGTTGATTCTTGCCATCAGTCGAAGCTCCTCAGCGCCAACCCGGTGGCAATCATCAGCGCCGGAGCATCCTGGGCCAGCGCATGGGCCTGGACACGCGGCCCGAGGGTCATCTGCGAGAGCGGATTGGCCACCACCGTCGGCACGCCGAGTTGCTCTTCCACCATTTCCGGCAGGCCGGACAGCGCGGCGCAACCGCCGGCCAGCACGATCTGGTCGACCCGGTTGAATTCGCTGCCGGCGTAGAAGAACTGCAACAGACGGCTGATCTGCTGCACCGTGGCTTCCTTGAACGGTTCCAGCACTTCGACTTCGTAGCTTTCGGGGAGCCCACCCTGGCGCTTGGCCAAGCCGGCTTCCTCGTAGGTGAGTCCGTAGCGGCGCATCACCTCGTCGGTCAGCTGCTTGCCGCCGAACACCTGTTCGCGGCTGTACAGGCTGCGGCCGCGACGCAGGACGTTCAGGGTGGTCATGGTCGCGCCGATGTCGACCAGCGCCACCACGCCGTCCTGCGGAATCGGCAGTTCGTCGGCGATCAGCGCGAAGGCGTTCTCGACCGCGAAGGCCTCCACGTCCATCACCCTGGCGGTCAGCCCCCCGAGTTCCAGCGCCGACTGGCGAAGCTCGACGTTCTCCGAGCGCGAGGCCGCCAGCAGCACCTGCACCATCTCGGGATTGTTGGGCATCGGGCCGAGCACCTCGAAGTCGAGGTTCACTTCCTCGATCGGGTACGGGATGTAGTTGACCGCCTCCAGCTCGACCTGGGCCTCGAGATCACTCTCGTCCAGGTCGGCGGGCATCGGGATGATCTTGGTGATGACGGCCGAGCCGGCCACCGCGGCGGCGGCGTGCTTGACCTTGGTTCCCGCCCGCGTCACCGCGCGCCGGATGGCCTCGCCGACGGCCTCGACCTCGACGATGTTCTTCTCCACCACGGCATTGGGCGGCAACGGTTCGACCGCGTAGTGTTCCACGCGGTAACGGTTACCCACGCGGGAAAGCTGCAGGAGCTTGACCGCGGTCGAACTGATATCGACGCCGACCAGCGGCGCCTGGCTTCTTGGGATTAGCCCCACGGTCTTTCCCCTTCCGACGGGCACTGGACGGTACTTCTACCGGCCACATTAATAACCAACTCTTTACGCTTGGCAACCTGAGTTTTCGTGGCTGTGCGGCTTGTCACGGTTCACGAAGGTTGTCACCCAAGTTACTGTTCCCCCTAGGATCGCCGGTGGCAACCCCAGCCGTCATCTATACTCTGCCCTTGAGAATTCTGCAATCGGATCCCTCTGGATGCCCCGTTTCCGCCGTCTCTTCCGCTGGGCCCTGTTCGCCGGCCTGGCCCTGACCCTCGCCGGCCTGGCCGCCATCGGCATCCTCTATTACGTGGTTTCGGCCAAGGTTCCGGACATCCAGTCCCTCCGCAGCGTCGAGCTGCAGGAACCCCTCTACGTCTATGCCAGCGATGGCCGGCTGATCGGCCTGTTTGGCGAGACCCGCCGCTATCCGGTGTCGATCAAGGATGTCCCCGAGCCGGTCAAGCGCGCCTTCATCGCGGCCGAGGACTCGGATTTCTACAAGCACAACGGCGTGGACCTGACCGGCGTCAGCCGCGCGGTCTGGCAGATCCTCAGCCGCAAGGAAGGACGCGTCGCCGGTGGCAGCACCATCACCCAGCAGGTCGCCCGGCAGTGGTTCCTCAGCTCCGAATACAGCTACACGCGCAAGCTCGTCGAAATGATGCTGGCGATGCGCATCGAAAAGATGCTGAGCAAGGACGAGATCCTCGAGCTCTATCTCAACAAGAGCTTCTTCGGAAACCGCTCCTACGGCGTGGCCGCGGCCGCCGAGTACTACTACGGAAAATCGCTTGACCAGTTGACCCTGGCAGAGACCGCGACGCTGGTCAGCGCGCTGAAGTTTCCCTCCAGCGGCAACCCGATCAGCAACCCGGTGCGCAATCACCAGCGCAGCGTTTACGTCATCAACCGGATGCTCGAGGACCGCTACATCACCCCGGCGCAGGCGGCGGAAGCCAAGGCCGAACCGATGCACGCGACGCCGCACGAACGCCCGGTGGAGGTCTACGCGCCCTACGTCGCCGAGATGGTCCGCCAGGAAATGATCGCCCGCTTCGGCGGCGACGTCCTGACCAAGGGCTATCACGTCACCACCACCATCGACGCGACCCTGCAGGCCGCCGCCGACCAGGCGGTGCGCGAGGGCCTGCAGTTGTACGACCGTCGCCACGGCTGGAACGGCGTGGAGCGCCATTTCGATGTCGCCGCCGACGCCGATGCCAAGGCGCTGGCCGGGCAACTGTCCGGGATACCGCCGCAGGGCGGCATGCGCCCGGCCATCGTCGCCGCCACCGCCGCCGACGGCAGCGCCACCGTGGTCCTGTCCGACGCCAGCGAAGTGGTGTTGCCGCCGTCGGCCAGCCAGTGGACCGGCAAGGCGCCCGGCAAGCTGTTCAAGCGCGGCGACTTGGTCCGGCTGAAGGCCGGCAAGACCGAAGGCAGCTATATCGTCGACCAAGTGCCCCGTGCGCAGGCCGCGCTGGTATCGCTGGACGCCGACACCGGCGCGCTGCGCGCGCTGATCGGCGGCTACAGCTTCGCCGGCAACAAGTTCAACCGCGCTACCCAGGCACGCCGCCAGCCGGGTTCCAGCTTCAAGCCGTTCCTGTACGCGGCGGCCTTCGAGAAGGGCTTCAACCCGGCTTCGATCGTGCTCGACGCGCCGGTGGTGTTCCGCGATCGCCGCGGCCACATGTGGCGCCCGCAGAACGATGGCGGCGGATTCCGCGGCCCGATGCGCCTGCGCGAGGCGCTGGTGCAATCGCGCAACCTGGTGTCGGTGCGCCTGCTCGACGCCATCGGCGTGGACTTCGCGCGCAAGTACATCAGCCAGTTCGGCTTCGAGGAAGCCGAACTGCCGCCCAACCTGTCGATGTCGCTGGGCACCGCCTCGCTGACGCCGATGTCGGTGGCGCGCGGCTACGCGGTGTTCGCCAACGGGGGTTCGCGGGTCACGCCCTGGTTCATCGACGAGGTCAAGGACCGCGAAGGCAACGTGCTGTTCAAGGAAAAGCCGGCGGTCGCCTGCCGCGGCTGCGGCGGCACCTCGCTGGGCAACGCGGCCGCGCCCGCCAACGACGTGGTCGACGGTTTCAATTTCGGTCCCCAGCAGGCGTCTGCACCCAAGCCCGCGCCGGCCAAGCCGGCCGCGGCCGCGCCCGCGCCCGCCAAACCGCCGATCCAGACGGCCGACACGGTGGCCGCGCCGCGCGCCATCGACGAGCGCACGGCCTACCAGCTGGTCTCGATGATGCGCGACGTGGTCCAGCGCGGCACCGGCACCGCGGCCAAGACCCTGGGACGCGAAGATGTCGGCGGCAAGACCGGCTCCACCAACGACCACCGCGACGCCTGGTTCTCCGGCTTCGGCGGCACCTACGTCACCACCGTCTGGGTGGGTCGCGACGACTTCCGCTCGCTGGGTTACCGCGAATATGGCGGCAAGGCCGCGCTGCCGATCTGGATCGACTACATGCGGGTCGCGTTGAAGGACAAGCCGATCGCCGCGAACGACCCGCCGGCCGGCATGGTCCAGGTCACCACCAACGGCGCGACGGAATGGGTGAAGGCCGAGGACCTGGAACGCATCGAGCAGTTCGACGACTTCGGTCCGGAAGACGCGGTGCCGGACGAGGAAGCCTTCGACATCTTCTGACGCCGCTTGCGGCCGAATCGGTGGATCACCCGGTGATCCACCGATTTACATTCACAATCCTTGGTGTACAGTCGCCGCTAGTTTCGACGCGGAGGCTCGCCATGCACCACGCCCGTCAGCACGCCGAAACCCGCACCCGCGAACGCCGCCGGCGGCTTGCCCACGAAGCCGCCCGGCTGATGGCCGAAGGCGGCATCCGCGACTTCCACCAGGCCAAGCTCAAGGCCGCGAACCGGCTCGGCATCCACGACGACGCCTCGCTGCCCCGCAACCGGGAGATCGAAGACGCGTTGCGCGAGTACCAGCGCCTGTTCGTCGGCGAGGCGCATACGCTCGGCGTACGCCGCCGCCGCGAGGCCGCGCTGAGGGCGCTGGAATTCTTCAATGGCTTCTCGCCCCGGCTGGTAGGGCCGGTCCTGGATGGCACGTCCGACAACAACGCCGCCGTGCAACTGCATGTGCACAGCGATGATCCGGAGGCCGTGGCCCACTTCCTCGAAGAGAACCGCATGCCCACCGAATCCCGCACGCGCCGGCTGCGCCTGGATCGCGAGCGCAACCTCGATGCGCCGGTATGGCTGTTCAGCGCGGAGGAACTGAGTTTCGACGTGACCGTGCTGCCGCTGGACGCCCTGCGCCAGGCGCCGCTGTCGGGCATCGACGAAAAGCCGATGCGCCGCGCTTCCGCGACACAGTTGCGGCAGATACTGGCCGAAGAGGAAATCGCCGGTTACGAGTCCGGCATGCAGGGCTGAGCGCGGCAGGGGGCGGCATCGAGCACCTGCTTCCCGCTTCCGCCGCAATGCGCCCCCCGGCAGGACGCGATCGATTCACCTTGCTGAAAAAGCAAACGCCCCGCGAAAGCGGGGCGCTGCGTTTCGGTGCGTCATCGATGCGGCGGATTGCTCAGCGCTGGTCGATGCCCTTGTAGTCGCGCACGTCGTAGCCGGTGTAGATCTGGCGCGGACGGCCGATCTTGGCTTCCGGGTCGACCTGCTGTTCCAGCCAATGCGCAACCCAGCCGGCGGTGCGGCCGATGGCGAACATGACGGTGAACATCTCGGTCGGGATCTTCAGCGCCTTGTAGATGATGCCGCTGTAGAAATCGACGTTCGGGTACAGCTTGCGCTGGATGAAATAATCGTCCTTCAGCGCGGCCTCTTCCAGCTTCAGCGCCACTTCCAGCAGCGGATCGTTGACGCCGAGTTCGCCCAGCACCTTGTGGGTCATCTCGCGGATGATCTTGGCGCGCGGATCGAAGTTCTTGTAGACGCGATGGCCGAAGCCCATCAGGCGGAAGCCGGATTCCTTGTCCTTGGCCTTGGCGACGGCGCTGTCCACCTTGTCCGGCGTGCCGATCTCTTCCAGCATCTTCAGCACCGCCTCGTTGGCGCCGCCGTGCGCGGGGCCCCACAGCGCGGTGATGCCCGCGGCGACCGAAGCGTACGGGTTGGCGCCGGTGGAGCCGACCAGGCGAACGGTCGAGGTCGAGGCGTTCTGCTCATGATCGGCGTGCAGGATGAACAGCAGATCCAGCGCCTTGGCCACCACCGGGCTCAGTTCCAGTGGCTCGCTCGGCACTTCGAACATCATGTGCAGGAAGCGGTTGACGTAGTCCAGGTTGTTGCGCGGATAGCGGATCGGCCAGCCGATCGAATAACGATAGGCGGCGGCGGCGATCGTCGGCACCTTGGCGATCAGGCGGATGGCGGCCAGGCGGCGCTGTTCCGGATCTTCCAGGTCCAGGGTGTCGTGGTAGAACGCGGACAGCGAGGCCACCGTGCCGGCCAGCATCGCCATCGGATGCGCGTCGTAATGGAAACCGTGCAGGAAGTTCTTCAGCGACTCGTGCATCATCGTGTGATGCGTGACTTCGTGATCGAACTTCTCGAACTCCGCCTTGCTCGGCAGTTCGCCGTTCATCAGCAGATAGGCCACTTCCAGGAAGCTGGAATTCTTGGCCAGCTGTTCGATCGGGTAACCGCGGTACAGCAGCACGCCGTTGTCGCCGTCGATGTAGGTGATGGCCGACTTGCAGCTGGCGGTGGCGGTGAAACCGGAGTCGTAGGTGAAGAGACCGGTTTCCTTGGTCAACTTGGAGATGTCCACGCAGTTGTTGCCCAGCGTGGGTTTCAGGACCGGCAGGTTGACGGATTTGTCGCCGGCGGTCAGCGTGACCTGGTCGAGTTCGGACACAGTGTGCGCTCCTTCGTGGGGAAGCACCGGCCGCTTGCACGGGCGGTGTGTGACGGGAGTCCGGAGGGGGTTCCTCGGATAACGTCGATTATCGCACACGCGGTTTGGAGTCGTCGCTCGGTTCCAGACCAAACTCAGACCAAAGCATAAGGCGCCGCGCAACGCGCGTTACGCGAAAGACGGAAATGCAAACGGCCGCGCACCTGGCGCGGCCGTTGCAGGACGAACCGACCGTTCGCTCAGCGCGCGTAGCGCTTCTGGAACTTGTCGATGCGGCCGCTGGTGTCGATGACCTTGTGCTTGCCCGTGTAGAACGGATGCGAAGCGGAGGAAATTTCAACCTTGATCAGCGGATAGTCGTTGCCGTCTTCCCACTTCGTGGTTTCCTTGCTGCCCAGGGTCGAGCGGGTCAGGAACTTGAAATCGGAGGTCACGTCGTGGAAGACGACTTCGCGGTAATCGGGATGGATGTCGGCCTTCATGGCGGGCACACCGTGTTGCGGGATAGGGAAGAGCGGCATTGTAGCCTGCCCTCCCGTCCCGGTGCAACCCAGCCCCTTGCCCGGCCTCAGCGGGCGGCCAGGGCGGCCTGGATCAGGGCCTCGAAGCGCTCCTGGTCGTATTTGAGCAGGATGTCGGCCTTGTCCGGCTTGCCACCTTCCCGGCGCCAGTCCACCACGCTGGCGCCCCGGCTGTGGGCGCCCTGCAGCTCGATGGCCAGCGGCCGTTCGGCCCGTTCCAGCGTCCCTTCCGGGGCCAGCGCAAAGGCCATGGCCAAGGCGTCGGCCGCGTACCAGTAGTCGCCCCGGCGGTCGATCGACCACAGCCGGGTCTTTTCCGAGATGCCGGCATAGAACCTGGCCCGGTCCGAATCGGCCCGCAGCCAGCCAACGACCCGGTCGTGGTGGAGGCCATGGGCGATGGTGGCCTCCCAGTCCGCGAGTTCGATGCGGTCGAACGCCTCGAACACCAGGTGGGCCGCTTCCGGATCGAAGTAGAAATTGAACTCCGCCGCCGGGGTGATGTTGCCGTGGCAGGTTACCGCGCCGCCCATCACCACGAAGCGCGCGACACGCTGCGGCAGGGTCGGATCCAGCTTCAGCGCCAGCGCGATGTTGGTCAGCGGTCCCAGCGCGACCAGCAGCAGCTTGCCGGCGTGTTCGTGCGACAGGCGCAGGATGGCCAGCGCGGCATGTTCGGCTTCGGCCTGCTTGGACGGTGCGTCGTAGCCGATGTCGCCGAAACCGTCCTGGCCATGCACGTAGCCGGCGTCCGGCGCCGGATGCAGCAGCGGTTCGGGTGCGCCCGCGAATACCGGGATGTCGGCGCGGCCACTGATCTCGCACAGCTTCAGCGCATTGCGCACGGTGTGTTTCAGGCCGACGTTGCCGGCGGCGATGGTCAGGCCGATCACGTCGTGGCGATCGTCGTTGAACGCCATCAACAGCGCCAGCGCGTCATCGACGCCGGGATCGGTATCAATCAGCAGGGGAATCCTGTCGCTCATCTTTTTTCATTCATGTCGGTTGGCCTGCGAGTCTGGCACCGATGGATGACGAACGAAAGTCGAGTGCTCAGGCGCCCGCGTAGCGGACCGCCCCGCCCACCCAGCGCTGAACGATGCGGTCGGCCAGCGCCGGCGATTCGGCCAGCAGGCGATCGGCCATCTCGCGCACCTGCGGCAGCAGTGCCGCGTCGCGCGCCAGATCCGCGACCCGGAACGTCGCCAGGCCGGTCTGCCGCGTGCCCAGCAGTTCGCCGGGGCCGCGCAGTTCCAGATCCTTCTCGGCGATGACGAAACCGTCGTTGGTCCCGCGCATGGTCGCCAGGCGTTGCTTGGCCATCTGCGAGAGCGGCGCCTGGTACATCAGCACGCAGGTCGAGGCGGCCGCGCCGCGCCCGACCCGCCCGCGCAACTGGTGCAGCTGCGCCAGGCCGAGGCGCTCGGCGTTCTCGATGATCATCAGCGAGGCGTTGGGTACGTCCACGCCGACCTCAATCACGGTGGTCGCGACCAGCAGATCGCTCTCGCCCTGCTTGAACGCACGCATCGCCGCCTGTTTCTCCGCCGCCTTCATGCGTCCGTGGACGAGCGCGATGCGCAGTTCCGGCAGGGCGGCGGAGAGCTGTTCGTAGGTGGTCTGCGCGGCCTGCGCGATCACCTCGTCGCTGTCGTCGATCAATGTGCACACCCAGTACGCCTGGCGCCCCTCGGCGCAGGCGGCGCGGATGCGCTCGACCAGTTCGGGACGGCGCTCGGCGCTGAAGGCGACGGTATGCACGGGCGTGCGGCCGGGGGGCAGTTCGTCGATCGCCGAAACATCGAGATCGGCGTAGGCGGCCATCGCCAGCGTGCGCGGGATGGGCGTCGCGGTCATGACCAGTTGATGCGGCACCGACTTCCCGCTGGCCCCCTTGTCGCGCAGCGCCAGCCGCTGGTGCACGCCGAAGCGGTGCTGCTCGTCGACGATGGCCAGGGCAAGGTCCTTGAAGGTCACCGCTTCCTGCATCAGTGCATGCGTTCCCACCACCACTTGGGCCTTGCCGGTGGCGACCTCGTCCAGCACCTGCGCGCGCGCCTTGCCGGTGACCTTGCCGGCCAGCCACGCGACCCGGATACCCAACGGTTCCAGCCATTGCCGCAGGTTGGCCAAATGCTGCTCGGCCAGCAGTTCGGTGGGTGCGGCCAGCGCCGCCTGCCGGCCGGCTTCCACCGCCAGCATCGCCGCCATCGCGGCGACCACGGTCTTGCCGCTGCCGACGTCGCCCTGCACCAGCCGCAGCATCGGCGAGGGCAGCTTCAGGTCCTCGCGGATCTGCTTGAACACCCGTTGCTGCGCGCCGGTCAGGCGGAACGGCAGCGATTTCGCCAGTTGCGCGGCCAGGGTGCCGCGCCCGGTCAGCGCCGGTGCGTGATGGCGCTGCAGGGCGATGCGCTGGCGGCGCAGGCTGACGTGATGGGCCAGCAGTTCCTCCAGCGCCAGCCGCCGCTGGGCCGGATGCCGCCCCAGCGACAGGGCCTGCAGATCGGCGTCGCGCGGCGGGCGGTGCATGACCAGCAGCGCCTCGCGCAGCGACGGTAGCCCGGATTCGCGCAGCAGGGCTGTGGGCAGCAGTTCCAGCGCGACATCGTCCGGCAGGCGATCCAGCGCCTGGCCGACCAGTTTGCGCAGGCTGGCCGGCCCCACGCCTTCCACGGCCGGATAGATGGGATCCAGCGCCTCGCCGAGGGCGATCTCGGCATCGGCGTCGAGCACGCGATAGCTGGGATGGACGATCTCCAGGCCATGCTGGCCCGGCTTGGGCGTGCCGTAGCAGCGCACCCGGGTGCCCGGCGCGAACTGCGCCACCTGCGCCGCACGGAAATGGAAGAACCGCAGCACCACCGTGGCATGCGAATCGTCGCCGATCGCCACCCGCAACACCGGCCGGTAGCGGAAACCGCGCTCGACCGCCTCCACCCGCCCCTCCAACTGCGCGGGCACGCCTGGGCGCAGCGCGCGGATCGGCGTCAGCGCGGTGCGATCCTCGTAGCGCAGAGGCAGGTGCAGCCAAAGATCCTGCAAGGTCAGCAGGCCGCGCGCCGCCAGCTTTTCGGCGATGCGCGCGCCCACGCCTTTCAGCGACGCGATCGGAAGACGGGCCACCTCGTCGGCCCCGGGAATGGCATGCGGCATGGTGCAAGCATGCCGGGTATCGCGGTGCGATTGCCAGTCCGCGGCGGTTCCGGCGCACGGCCGGAACCGCCCGCCGGCATCAGAACCGGGCGCTGAACTCCACGCCGACCTGGCGCGGGGCCGAGATCGAGGCGAACGGCGTGCCCAGCACCGAGGCGGAAATGTTGTTCACCCCGGTCACGTAGCGCTTGTCGAACACGTTGTTGCCGTACACGCCGACGCCCCACATGCCATCGGCCGAGGACCACTGCACGCGCATGTCGGTGCGGTTCTGCGCCTCGCCGGTGCGGAACGCCGGGCTGGCCTGGCAGGTGCCCTGGGTTTCGGACTCGGCGTTGCAGCGGCTCTTGCCGCGGTAGGCGTGCAGCAGCGAAAAACGCACGTCGCCGCCGTCGCCCAGGTTCCAGGTATAGCCGGCGCCGAACGACGCCGACAGGTAAGGCTCGCCGGTCGGATCGCCGGAAATGTCGCGGCCGTTGGTGGACAGGCCATCCTTGTAGGTGGCGTCGATGAACGAGGTGTTGAAGGTCAGGTCCAGGCCGGTGACCGGCCGCCACTGCAAGTCCACGTCCACGCCCCAGGCCTGCATGTCGCTGGTGTCGACGATATAGCGC
The DNA here is from genome assembly GCF_014851695.1 of Pseudoxanthomonas sp. PXM04. Taxonomy (NCBI): domain Bacteria; kingdom Pseudomonadati; phylum Pseudomonadota; class Gammaproteobacteria; order Lysobacterales; family Lysobacteraceae; genus Pseudoxanthomonas; species Pseudoxanthomonas sp. PXM04. Next base: position 98,997 of record NZ_JACVAG010000001.1, on the reverse strand, counting down.
GGCACGCCGGAGCCGGCGGTGTTCAGGTCCAGGCTGATGGCCTGGCGATCCTTGTAGATGTAGTAATAGCTGGACGCGTTGAGTGACAGCTTCTGTTCCGGGAATACGGTCTTGATGCCGAACTCCGCGTTCCAGACATCCTCGTTGTCGAACTGCGACTGCGGCTGCACGCTGTTGAAACCGCCGGCCTTGTAGCCCTTGGCCAGCGAGCCGAACACCATGGTGTTGTCGTTGACCGCGTAGTCGACGACGAAACGCGGGCTGAGGTCGGTCCACGACTTCTTCCGGCTGTTCCGCACACCATCCAGTTCACCGAAGGCGAACACGAAATCGCGCTGGAACATATCAGGCGTGATCGGAAACTCGGGGAACATCTGCTGAAGCAGCTCGAAAAAGCCCTGCTGCTCCAGCATCGCCACGGTGGCATCCAGTGTCGCGGCCTCGCGCGGGCCGTTGAACCAGGAGAATTCCTTGCGATCGTGGGTCAAACGCAGGCCGAAGGTCAGGTTGAGCCGATCGTTGACGTGCCAGATGACGTCACCGAACGCGGCGTACGCCTCGGCCTTGCCCTCGTTGACCATGCTCTCGCGCCAGGGATGGCCTTGGAACCGCAGGGGCAGGCCCGCCCCTTCCAGTACCTGGTCCAGCAACGCGATGACGTTAAGCCCGCCGAAATCCGGAAGGTTGCCCATCGCGGTGCCCACGCTGTCGGTGAACAGGTTGGTCTCGCTGGTCTGGTCGGCCTCTTCCTTGAACCAGCTGGCGCCGGCCACCCAGTCGAACTTGCCGGACACGCCGGAGAACTTGAACTCCTGGTAGTAGCTGCGGTTGCTCTCGATGTTGGCGGTGTCGAAATAGAGGTTGATGCGGTTGGTGCCGTCCTCGTCTTCGCGGTTCACGGTGTCGAAATCACGCACGGCGGTGGTCGACTGCAGGCTGCCCCAAGGGAAGGCGTGGTCGATCTGCAGGGTCAGGCCGTTGAAGGTGCGTGATTCCTCGTTGTGGACCACGTCGTTGAAAACCGGAGCCTTCAGCGGGTTCCGATAGGTCAGCGGATTGGCGGGATACGGAGCCGGGGCCGGATACGGGTCCAGCGCCACCAGGCCGACCGCCGGACGCGCCAGCTGGTCGATGTTCTCGTAGTCCCAGGACAGGTTGAGGGTGGTCGACTCGCCCAGATCCGAACGCCAGGCCGCGCGCAGCGCCATCGTGTCCTCGGGGTTGAGCCGGTCACCGGTCGCGGCATCGGTCATCCAGCCGTCGCTGTGGTTGGACAGTGCGCTGAAGCGCAGCGCGTGACGCTCCCCGAAGGGGACGTTGAACAATCCGGACAGATAGCGGCGACCATCCTCGCCCACCCGGATGCGGGCATTGCCTTCCGCCACGTTGCTCGGCTTGTTGGTGATGATGGACACCGCGCCGGCGGCGCTGTTGCGGCCGAACAGGGTGCCCTGCGGCCCCTTCAGCACTTCGATGCGCTCAATGTCGTTGAACGCCAGCATCGCTCCGCCGGTGCGGGCCGAATAAACGCCGTCGATATAGACGCCCACGGCCGGATCGGTGCCGATGCCGAAGTCGCCGGTGGAAATGCCGCGGATGGCGTAGCGCGGCTGGGTCGGACTGCCGTCGCTGACCTCCAGGCCGGGCACGAACATGTCCAGGTCGCCGATGTCGGCGGCCGCGACCTGGTCGATCATCTCGCCGTTGAGCACGTTGATCGCGATCGGCACGTCCTTCAGTTCCTGCTCGCGGCTCTGCGCGGTCACCTTGATGGTGTCCAGCGTGGTCGCATCGTCGGGCGCGGCGGCGGCCTGCCCCCATGCGCTACCCGACACGCCCAGCAACACACAGCTTCCGAACAGGGCGCGCCGCAGCCCCACCACCAGACACCGTTGATTCAACTTCATCACTCCCTCCCAGAAGCGTTGTGTTCCTACGGATGTTTCCCTCAAATGGACGCCGGTACCGCTTCTCCCCCCGGCGCCTCCCCATCGCAACTGCCATGCTGCGCGCGAATCCAGGCATCAATCAGTTCGACGCCTTCGCGATGCACCACCGAGCGTCCCAGTTCCGGCATCATCACCGCCGGATCGGCGCTGTCCATGCGGAAGCTGAGAATCGATTCGTCCGGCTTGCCCGGCTCGATGTCGTGGCGTCGGTCGCCAGTGCCCTTGCCGGCGGCGATCGGCTGCTTGCAGAAACCCAGCTTCAGGCGTTCCCGGGTGCCCGCATCCAGCCACAGGCCGGAAGTGATCGCCGGTCCGGTCGGGCTGTGGCAATGCCCGCAGTTGACGTCCAGGTAGGCGCGCGCGCGCGCGTCGAGGCCGGCGTTCGTGTCCATCCAGTCGGCATCGCGCGGTGCCTGCGCAGGTGCGGGCGCGCCGGTCAGGTAGCCGATCCGGGCCAGGTGCGCGAGCTGGTTCTCGCGACCATCGCCATAGTCGAAATCCCGGTTCAGATGACGCGCCTTCGGCCCGATCGGCGACAGTTGCCGCGACCGGTTGTCGGTCATGTGGCAGCCGCCGCACTGGTTCTGGTCGGGTACCTGGTAGGACGCTTCCTCGCGCTCGCCGGAAGCGTCGACCAGTTCCAGCGAGATCAGATCACCGGTGCGCTTGAGCGTGGCCTCGGTCTGGGCTTCGTTCCAGACGTACGGCATCGCCACCCAGCCCGATTCGCGCCGCACCAGCAGGCGCGTTTCGATCAGGCGCACCTTCGACAGGTCCAGCGACTCCTGCTTCAGCATGCTGGCCGAGGGCGGGGTGCGCGCCACCGAGCGGCCATCCCATGCCTGTCCTTCCGGCAGCGGGTAGTAGAAGGTCTTGCTGATGATGGTGCCGACCGGGAAGTCGAACGCGGCGTCGGCCCGATAGGCCGCCGCCTTGCCCTTCGGCATCCAGATGGTGCGCAGCTTGTGCGCGTAGTCACTGAACAACGGGGTGTTGAGATCGTAGGGCACGACGCCGCCATTCAGGCGCAGCCGGCCGTCCTCGATGCGCAGCACGTGCCAGTCGTCCAGGCTGGACGGCTGGCCCTCGGCGAAGAAAGTCACTTCCTGCTGACGCTTGCAGCTCGTGATCAACGCGGCGGCCAACAGCGCGCCGATGGCCATCCATGCGGCCCGGTACTTCCGCATCGTGATCAACCCCGCTTCAGGTCCACCGCCGGCAGGCGCGGCAGTTCGCACTGATGGGACCGGGTGTCCTTGCTCGGGCTCTTGTAGCCGCCGGGGCCGTCGGCGTTGATCACGCCGCTGACGTCGCGCAAGCAGATTTCCGGTCCACGCGCCTGGCCATCGACCTTGCGGTCCTTGTTGAAATAGCCATCCCACAGCACGTCCGGGAAGTTGCCGCGCAACCCGTACATCGCCACCTTCAGCGCCTTCAGATCGAAACCGTCGGGCGAATCACCGCCGCCGGACAGGGTGTTGCCATGCACATAGATGCGCTCCGGATACGGATCGAAGGTTTCCGACTTGCTCGAATCCTTGTAGCCGGTGGAGTAGACACTGGAGATGATGATGTTGGTGGTCGCGTTGTCGCGGATCTCGTTGCCGAAGATCTCGATGTCGTCGTTGGAATTGACCACGATGCCGGAACCGGCCGGCACGCTCGCCACCGGCGTGCCCTTGGCGCCGAAGTTCTCGTGGTTGTTGGCGATGACCTTGTTGTTGAACACGCGGATGTTGCCACCCTGCTGCTTCAGCCCGGGCATGTTGAACACCAGGATGCCGCCGGTGTTGCCGGTGGCGACGTTGTCGTGGACGTCGGCGTTGATGGTGTTCTCGATCTCGATGCCCGCCACGTTCTTCTCGGCGCGGCTGCGACGCACGATGACGCCGTCGGACTGGCCCACGTAGATGCCGGCATCCGAGGCACCGATGGATACCGAATCCTCGATCAGCACGTTCTTCGTCAGCACCGGATACAGCCCGTAGGCACCGTTCTTGGTGCTGGGACCGCCGGTCCATTCGACCTTCACCCCGCGAATGGTGATGTTCTCCGATTCGCTGATCTTCAGGCCATCGCCCTTGGAGTCCTGGATGGTCAGGTTCTCGATGGCGAAGTCGTCGCCGTTGACCAACAGGCCCTCGGCGCCGGCCTTCTGGCCCTTGAAGCTGAGCACGGTCTTGTCCATGCCGGCGCCGCGGATCGTCACGCCGTCCGCGCGCAGGGTCAGGCTGCGATCGAAATGATAGGTGCCGGCGGGAATCTCGATGACCTCGCCGGGCTTGGCGTCGAGCAGCCGCTCGTGGAGTTTCCGGGCGAAGTCCGTGCTGGCCGCATCCGCCTTCGGTGCCTGTTCGTCGCCCTTCGGCTGGCAGGCGGCCAGCGCCAGTGCCAGACCCGCCATCAACATCGTCCGCTGCATCGCGTTCCCTCCCCGGTCCTCGCGCGGCGGCCGGCGGCCACCATACGCGTGCGAATTCAGTAATTGAGAGTCTTGTCCCACTGGTTTCCCTGAAGTAGGGCAGGAGCGGCATACTTGGGGGGGCAAAGCGGACAAGCTGGAGGGGCTTCGATGCGCCGTAAACTGGGCCTGGACGGGGGCAATCGCCTGTCCATCGCCAACCTGCCGACCAACATGCTGTGCAGCCTGGTGCTGCTGGCGGGCGAGTTGGGCGTGAACTGCGAGTCCTGGTTCAGCGGGCTCCGCCTGACCCCGCGCGAGATCCAGGATCCGCTGGCACGGGTCTCCTACCGGCAGGCGACCGAGGTCATCCGCCGCGCGCTGCCGACCCTGCCCATCGAGGACGTGGGCCTGACCCTGGGCGGCAACCAGAACGGCGCCAACTTCGGCCTGCTGGGCCTGGCGATGCGGATGGCGCCGAACTTCGGCGAGGCGGTCAACATCGGCCTGACCTACCAGCGCAACCTGGGGCCGCTGATGGACCTGCAGTTGCTGCAGGAAGATCCCGAAGTGGTGTCGGTGGTGGCGACCACGCCGCTGGATCTGCCGGAGATCCTGCCGTTCCTGTGCGAGGAGATGTTTTCCAGCGTGCTGATGCTGGCGCGGGAACTGGCCGGCCCGGAATTTCATCCGGTGCGGCTGGATCTGACCTACCCCGCTCCGGCCTATGCCAGCAAATACAGCCGGATGTTCGAATGCGAGGTGCGGTTCCGCCAGGGCCAGAACCGGATGCTGGTGGATCGCAGCTGGTTCTCGCTGCCGTTCACCAGCTACAACCCGGTCGGCTCGCAGCAGGTGCTGGCGCTGTGCCACGCGCAGTTGGCGGCGGTGGCGACCTCGGGCGAGGCGACCGCGGCGGTGGAACGACAGCTGCGACCACGCTTGCGCGAAAACCCGCAGATGACCGAGATCGCGACCGCGCTGCACCTCAGCGAGCGCACCCTGCGGCGGCAATTGGCCGACGAAGGCCAGCGCTTCAGCGACATCCACGACCGGGTACGCACCGATCGCGCACTGGAATTGTTGCAGGATCGCGAACTGACCATCGCCTACATCGGCACCCAGCTGGGCTTCAACGACGTGCGCGAATTCCGCCGCGCATTCAAGCGCTGGACCGGGCACACGCCCAGCGAGGCGCGCGATCGGATGGTGTGATCGCGCGCCGGGGTCAACGGCGGGCGGTCAGCCGACCACCATCACCGCGTCAACCTCGAACGCCGCGCCCTTGGGCAGGCCGGCCACCTCAATGGTGGAGCGCGCCGGAAACGGCGCCTGGAAGTAGTCCTGCATCACCGCGTTGACCTTGGCGAACTCGCCCAGGTCGGTCAGGTACAGGCCCAGGCGGACGATGTCGCCCAGCGAACCGCCGGCCGCCTCGGCCACCGCCTTGAGATTATCGAACGCGCGGCGCGCCTGCGCCTCGATGTCGCCCTCGACCAGGTTGCCGGTGGCCGGATCCAGCGGAATCTGCCCGGAGAAATACACGGTGTTGCCGGCGCGCACCGCCTGCGAATACGGGCCGATGGCGGCGGGCGCCTGTTCCGTGTGGATGATCTGCTTGCTCATGGGGCGCTCCTGACGGGAAAGGCGGGGATTTTAACCGAGGCAGCAATCCGGCACGGTACACGCCATCCCCTTGTGGGAGCGACGTGAGTCGCGACGGGATGTACCGGGCGACCGCAATCGCGACTCACGTCGCTCCCACAGGGCGAAATCCGGGCACCGGAAAGGCAGCGGAGCGAGCTCCGCTCTACTGGCGGCGGACGCCGTGGACGACGTTGAGGCGGCGCAGGCGGCGCATCACTTCGGCCAGGTGGTTGCGGTCGCGCACCTGGATGGAGAAGCGCAGCACCGCCACGTTGATGTCGCGCTCCAGATATTCCACCCGCTCGATGTTGGACTGGCTCTTGGCCACCGCGGCGGCGACCTGGGCCAAGACGCCCGGACGGTTTTCCACGTCGATCAGCAGCGAGGCGTCGTAGTCGCCAGTGACGTTGGCGTCCCAGGCGATCGGCACCCAGCGCTCGGGCGACTTGCGGAATTCGGTGACGTTGGGGCAGTCCATCCGGTGCACCACGATGCCCTTGCCGGCGGTGTGGTAACCCATGATCTCGTCGCCGGGAATCGGCTGGCAGCAGTTGGCGAAGCTGACCACGCCGCGCTCGGTGCCCTTGATCAGGATCTTTTCCTGCGAGTGGCGCGAGTGCGCGCCGGCACGCAGTTCGGCGTGCGCGGTCAGTGCCTGCGCGGCCTGTCCCGGCATCCAGTTGCCGAGCGCGATGTCGGCCAGGAAGGCTTCCAGGCGCGGATAGCGGTGCTCGGCCAGGAAGGTGTCCAGCCGCTGTTGCGGCAACCGCTCCAGCGAACTGTCCAGTTCCTCCAGCGCGCGATCCAGCATGCGGTGGCCCAGCTGCACGGCGTCCTCGTGCTCCAGTTGCTTGAGCTGGTGGCGGATCGCGGTGCGGGCCTTGCTGGTGACCACGAACTCCAGCCACTGCGGCTTGGGCGCGGCGGACTTGGCGGTGATGATCTCCACGCTCTGGCCGCTGGCCAGCTTGGTGCGCAGCGGCACCAGCTTCTTGTCCACGCGCGAGGCCACCGCCTGGTTGCCGACATCGGTGTGCACCGCGTAGGCGAAGTCCAGCGCGGTGGAGTTGCGCGGCAAGGACAGGATCTTGCCCTTGGGCGTGAACAGGTAGACCTCGTCCGGGAACAGATCGACCTTGACGTTCTCCAGGAACTCCAGCGACGAGCCGGCGGCGCGCTGGTTGTCGATCAGTTCGCTGATCCAGGCGTGCGCGCGGTTCTGCGCGCTGTTGGGCGAATCGGTACCGAACTTGTAGGTCCAGTGCGCGGCGATGCCGCGCTCGGCGATGAGATCCATCTCCTGGGTGCGGATCTGCACCTCGATCGGCGAACCGTAGGGGCCGAACAGCACCGTGTGCAGCGACTGGTAGCCGTTGGCCTTGGGAATGGCGATGAAGTCGCGGAAGCGGCCGTCCAGCGGCTTGTACTGCGCGTGCACCGCGCCGAGGGCGTGGTAGCAGGAAGGCACCGAATCGACCACCACGCGGAAGCCGAAGACATCCATCACCTGGTCGAAGCTTTTGCCCTCCGCGCGCATCTTGTTGTAGATGCTCCACGGGGTCTTGATGCGACTCACCAGGCGATGTTCGATGCCCTCCTTGGTAAGTCGCTGGGACAAATGCGCCTCGATCTGCGCCATCGACTCGCGGCGCATGACCGGCTGGCTGCGGATGTGCTTGTCGATCACCGCGTGCCGCCACGGATGCAGCGCGCGGAAGCCGAGATCCTGCAGCTCCGACTTGACCAGGTTCATGCCCAGCCGCTGGGCGATGGGCGCGTAGATTTCCAGGGTCTCGCGGGCGATGCGCTGGCGCGCCTCGGCGCTCTGCGCGCCCAGCGTGCGCATGTTGTGCAGGCGGTCGGCCAGCTTGATCATGATGACGCGCAGATCCCGCGACATCGCCAGCAGCATCTTGCGGAAACTCTCGGCCGCAGCCTCCTGGCGGTCGCGGAACTTCAGCTTGTCCAGCTTGGTGACGCCGTCCACCAGTTCCGCCACCGACTCGCCGAACTCGCCGGCGATGGCCTCGCGGGTAAGCGGGGTGTCCTCGATGGTGTCGTGCAGGATCGCGGCGATCAGGGTCTCCGCGTCCATGCCCAGTTCGGCCAGCACGCCGGCCACCGCGACGGGATGGGTGATGTAGGGCTCGCCCGACTTGCGGGTCTGGCCTTCATGCGCGGCGGCGCCGACTTCCCAGGCACGGCGCAGCAGCGGCAGCTGTTCCTTGGGCAGGTATCGGGCGGTCTTTTCGAATTGGGCGAGATAGTCCGGCACGCCATCGTTGCGCGATGAAGCGGGAGTGCGGAGCGCCTTGGCGGTACGGCCTGGGTTCATGCCGCCAGCCTAGTGCAGACGTGGCGGCACGGCAAACCCGGAAAACGCGAAAAGCCCGCTCGCGCGGGCCTTTCCGACAAGTGTGACCTGGCGGTGCCGCCCCTCGGGTGACGGGCGGCGTCCGGCGTCAGTCGTCGCCCTTGGACATGTCGTCGTCGGCGACCACTTCGGCGGCGGCCCATTCCAGCGCTTCGCGCTCGGCGCGCTCGCGCTCGGCCTTCTCGACGCGATCGATCAGATCGTTGTCGATCTTGCGGGCGGCGATTTCACGCAGCGCCAGCACGGTGGGCTTGTCGGCGGTTTCGCTGTTGTCGATGGTGGACTCGACGCCATTGGCGAGCTGGCGGGCGCGCTTGGCGGCCATCGTGACCAGTTCGAAACGGTTGTTGACGACTTCCAGGCAATCTTCGACGGTGATGCGGGCCATGCGGGCTCCCGGCGACCCAGGGGTCGCGCGATGAATAGGGAAAGGGGCGGCGATTGTACGGCCTCGGCTGGCCCGAGGCAACCGTTTCTTTACAAATCAGTCAGTTAGCAGCCCACGCGGCCCCTACTCGGCCAGCAGCGCCCCGATCAGCGCCTCGTGCCGCTGCTGCTGGGCTTCCCGGCGCAGGCGGCTGGCGGTGAAGATGGCATGCATCTGGTCGCAGGCGGTGTCGAACACGTCGTTGACGATCACGTAGTCGAACTCGTCGTAGTGCGACATCTCCTCGCGTGCCGCCGCCAGCCGGCGCTGGATGACCTCCTCGCTGTCCTGGCCGCGTGCGCGCATGCGCTGTTCCAGGGCATCGCGCGAAGGCGGCAGGATGAACACGCTGACCGCGTCGGGCACCTTCTCGCGCACCTGGCGCGCGCCCTGCCAGTCGATTTCCAGCAGCACGTCCTTGCCGGCGCACAGCTGCGGTTCCACCGACTGCCGGGCGGTGCCCTTCCAGTCGCCGTGGACCAGCGCGTATTCGAAGAAGTCGCCGGCGTGGATCATCGACTGGAACTCGTCGGCGTTGATGAAGTGGTAATGCTGGGCGTGGCGCTCGCCCGGACGTGGCGCGCGCGAGGTGAAGGAAATCGACAGGGCGATTTCCGGATCCCGCGCCAGCACGGCGTTGACGATGCTGCTCTTGCCGGCGCCCGAGGGCGCGGCAACGATGTAGAGGGTGCCGCGGCGGCTCATTCGATGTTCTGCACTTGTTCGCGGATCTGGTCGATCAGGACCTTCAGTTCCACCGCCAGGTTGGTGGTGCGCGTGTCCACCGACTTCGAACCCAGCGTGTTGGCCTCGCGGTTGAATTCCTGCAACAGGAAATCCAGCCGGCGGCCGACCGGCTCGGCCTGCTTGAGGACGCGGCGGATTTCCTTGACGTGGCTGTCCAGCCGGTCCAGTTCCTCGTCCACGTCCAGCTTCTGCAGCCACAGCACCAGTTCCTGCTCCAGCCGGCCGGGATCGGCGGGCTGGGACAGCTCGGCCAGCCGCGCTTCCAGCTTCTGCCGCTGGCCGGCGCGGATGATCGGCAACAGTTCGCGCACATCGGCGGCGCGGGCGGCGATCGCGTCGACGCGCTCCAGGATGGCGGCGACCAGCTTCTGTCCCTCGCGTTCGCGGGCGACGACGAACTGCTCGACCACCGCGTCCACCAGCGCCAGCGCCTCGGCCTGCAGGATCGCCTGATCCACCGCCTTGCTCTGCACCACGCCGGGGAACTGCAGCAGATCGGTGAACTCCGTGCGCAGGGCCGGGAACCGCGCATGCAGGTCCAGCGCCAGCTCGGACAGCTGGGCGACCAGCGCGGGATTGATCTGCAGCGCGCCCTCGCCTTCCGGCGCGCGCAGGCGCAGGGTGAAGTCCAGCTTGCCGCGCGACACCCGCGCGGACACGCGTTCGCGCAGCGCCGGTTCCAGCGCGCGCAGTTCCTCGGGCAGGCGCGTGCCCAGCTCCAGGAAACGATGGTTGACCGCGCGCAGTTCGCCGGTCAGCGTGCCACCGGAAGTGGCGCGTTCGACGGCGGCGAAGGCGGTCATGCTGCGGATCATGGGAAACCCGGTCGGATCGAAAGCGCGAATGGTACCCTAGCGCGCCCCGGTCGGCCGAATCGGCGGGCCATCCGGCCCACGCGGTCATCCGCTCCTTCCTCCAGTCGAGTTCCCTGCATGTCCGTCCTTCGTCCCAGCGGCCGCCTTCCCGATCAGATGCGCGAGGTCCGCATCGAGCGCGGCTACACGCGCCACGCCGAAGGCTCGGTGCTGATCCGCTTCGGCGAGACCCGGGTGCTGTGCACCGCCAGCGTCGAGAACAAGGTGCCCTCGTTCCTGCGCGGCAAGGGCGAGGGCTGGGTCACCGCCGAATACGGCATGCTGCCGCGCGCCACCCATACCCGTGGCGATCGCGAAGCCTCGCGCGGCAAGCAGGGCGGTCGCACGCTGGAAATCCAGCGCCTGATCGGCCGCGCCCTGCGCGCCTGCGTGGATCGCGCCGCGCTGGGCGAACGCACCATCACCCTGGACTGCGACGTGATCCAGGCCGACGGCGGCACCCGCACCGCCGCCATCACCGGCGCCTACGTGGCGCTGGCCGATGCGATCGGCTGGCTGCGCCAGCGCAATGAAATCAAGCGCGACGTGCTGCTCGGCGCGGTCGCCGCGGTCTCGGTGGGCATCTACCGAGGCGCGCCGGTGCTGGACCTGGATTACGCCGAGGACAGCGACTGCGACACCGACATGAACATCGTCATGAACGATGGCGGCGGCTTCATCGAGTTGCAGGGCACCGCCGAAGGACACGCCTTCCGCCGCGACGAACTGGACGCGCTGCTGGCGCTGGGCGGGAAGGGCACCGCCGAGCTGTTCGCGGCCCAGCGCGCGGCGCTGGCGGGCTGACGCCCCGCGCAAGCATTCCCTCCCTCCACCGGTTCAATCCGATGCGCCAGACGCTCAGCCTGATCACCGTCGTGGTCGACGACTACGACCGGGCCATCGCCCATTACACCGGCGCGCTGGGCTTCGAGCTGCGCGAGGACACCGACCAGGGCGGCGGCAAGCGCTGGGTGCGGGTCGCTCCGCCCGGCTCGCGGGAAACCTGCCTGCTGCTGGCCGTTGCCGGCAACGACGCCCAGCGCGCGCGCATCGGCGACCAGACCGGTGGACGGGTCGGTTTCTTCCTGGAGACCGATGACTTCCATCGCGACCATGCGCGGATGCTGGCGCAAGGCGTGGAATTCCTGGAAACCCCGCGCGAGGAAAGCTATGGCACGGTCGCGGTGTTCCGCGATCTCTACGGCAACCGCTGGGACCTGCTGCAGCTCAAATCCTGATCCCCCCGAATCCCCCTGACGGATCCCCACCCGTGAAACTGGTACTCGCCTCCTCCAACGCCGGCAAGCTCGAGGAACTGCGCCACCTGCTGGCCGATACCGACATCGAGCTGATCGCCCAATCCGATCTCGGCGTCACCGACGCCGACGAAACCGCCACCACCTTCGTCGAGAACGCGCTGATCAAGGCGCGCCACGCTTCCCGCCTGACCGGCTTGCCGGCGCTGGCCGACGATTCCGGCATCTGCGTCGATGCCCTCAATGGCGCGCCCGGCCTGTATTCGGCCCGCTATGCCGGCGAGCACGGCAACGCCGGCCGCAACATCGACAAGCTGCTGGACGCGCTCAGGGACGTTCCCGACGCGCAGCGCGACGCGCATTTCTACTGCGTGCTGGTGCTGCTGCACCATGCCGACGATCCGCAGCCGCTGATCGTCGAAGGCGAATGGCGCGGGCGCATCCTGCACGAGCGCCGCGGCACCGGCGGCCACGGCTACGACCCGGTGTTCCTGGATCCGCAGTTGGGCCGCTCGGCGGCGGAACTGGAAGTGGCGCTGAAGAACCGCATCAGCCACCGCGGGCGCGCCCTGGCCGCGCTGCGCGAGCGCCTGGCCCGCGCCTGATCGCCAAACCGGCATCCCGCCGGCGGCGGGATGCGACAATGTGCCGGCCATGCTGATCCCGCCGCCGCTGTCGTTGTACGTGCACCTGCCCTGGTGCGTCCGCAAATGCCCCTACTGCGACTTCAACTCGCACCAGGGCAAGGGACCGCTGCCGTTCGACGACTACGTCGACGCGCTGATCCGGGATCTGGATTTCGACCTGCCGCTGGTCTGGGGCCGTACCGTTCATTCGGTGTTCTTCGGCGGCGGCACGCCCAGCCTGTTCCCGCCGGAGGCCATCGACCGCTTCCTGCAGGCCGCCGCGGCGCGGCTGCGGTTCGCGCCGGGCCTGGAGGTCACCCTGGAAACCAATCCGGGCACCGCCGAGCACGGCCGCTTCGACCGCTACCTGGCCGCCGGGGTCAACCGCATCAGCTTCGGCATCCAGAGTTTCGATGATGGCTGCCTGCAGCGGCTCGGCCGCATCCACGACAGCGACGAGGCCGAAGCGGCGGTGAAGCTGGCCCAGGACGCGGGTTTCGACAACTTCAACCTGGACCTGATGTACGCCCTGCCCGGCCAGACCCTGGCGATGGCCGAGCGCGATCTGGAACGCGCCTTCGCCCTGCAGCCGGCGCACATCTCCCACTACCAGCTCACCCTGGAACCGAACACCATCTTCTTCGCCCGGCCGCCTCAGGGCATTCCCGACGACGATGGCGCCTGGGAGATGCAGGCGCATTGCCAGGCGCTGATGGCCGAAGCCGGGTTCGGCCACTACGAGATCAGCGCCTATGCCCGCGAAGGCCGGCAGTGCGCGCACAACCTGAACTACTGGCGCTTCGGCGACTACCTGGGCATTGGCGCCGGCGCGCACGGCAAGATCAGCCTGGGCGCTGAGCAGGCGATCCTGCGCCGCTGGAAGGTCAAGCATCCCACCGCCTACCTGGCCGCGGCCGGGACCGCGCAGGCGCTGGGCGGCGACGATCGCATCGCGCCGGAACAGCGTCCGTTCGAGTACATGCTGAACCTGTTGCGCCTGCACGAGGGATTCCGCGTGGCCGATTTCGAACATGGCACCGGGCTTCCGCTGGCCGCCATGGAAGCGCCGCTGGCGCGGGTCGTGGCCGCCGGGTGGCTGCGGCGCGAAGGGGACCGGTTCATCCCGACCGAACTGGGCAGGCGCTTCACCAACGACGTGGTGTCGGCCTTCCTGGCCGATTGACGACCCGCCATCACCCCTCCCCCACGCCGGGGCGGTCACGATTCCAAAATGTTGTGATAATTGTCGCCTCAGGGGAGATCCACCACGCCGTGACCGCGATACCACCACCACCGCCCAGCGCCGCCGCAGGCAGCCTCGCCGGCGCATCGCTGCCGCCGCGCGTGCGCAAGCTTCTCCGCGGCTTCTTCGATCACATCTCCAGCGACATCATCCAGTCGCTCAACGCGATGCTGCCGGAGTACGAGCAGGCCTTGTTCAAGCAGGCCGAACAGGCCCGCAGCGACAACCGCCAGGCTGAATTCTTCAGCAACCTGCGCGCGTTCCAGCGCAACCGCGGCGAGTTCGTCCCGCACTTCATGTTCGCGCTGGAAGCCGAGCTGGCCGCTGTCCGCACGCCGCCCTCGCGCACCCGCGCGGCGGCACCCTCCGGCATCGAGTTCCGCACCCTGACCCTGGTGGAAGACGCCGCGATGGACGAGGAAATCGTCCTCAGCGACATCGCCCGCCGGCACGAGGTCCGTGCGTCCCAATCGCTGCTGCTGCTGGGCCAGCGCTTCGGCGCCCTCGGCGGCGCGCCCGCCTTCGACAACGAACGCCTGCCGATCGGACCGCAGGGCCTGTGCCGGATGCTCAAGCTGGCCGCGCGCACCCTGGAGCTGGATCTGGAGGAGCGCCTGCTCCTCTATCGCACCTTCGACCACAAGGTGATGGGCAACTATCAGGAGTGGGCGGAAACACTGAACCAGTACCTGTCGCAGGAAGGCGTGCTGCCCGGCCTGATCTACCTGCCCCGGCGTACCCGGGCGGTGGATGCGACCTCGCCCGCGCGCGCCGGCGCCGATGCGGCCCGCGCCGCCGGGCGCGCCGACGCGAACAGGCCGCTCACCGGCTGGCACGGCCCGTCCACGCCCTCGGCCTGGACCATCCCCACGCCCGCGCCCGGCGCCACCCCGCCGCCGCTTCCGGATGCCCCGGGCGGCCGGGGAGCGGCTGGCGACGGCCCCAGTTTCGAACTCCTGCAGCAACTGCTGGCGGTCCGGCGACAGGCGACCGCGCGCTTCAGCGAGCCGGCCGCCACCCGCTTCGCCGGAGCGGAAACCGGCGGCGCCGGCGCGCCGGCGGCAAACACCGCCGGTCCGGCCATGCCGGCGGCCGCGACCGCCGACGGCACCCGCAAGCTGGTGCCGACCCCGGAAGTGCTGTCCGCGCTGCAGGCCCTGCAGGGCACGGCCGCGCCACGCATCGAGGGCCAGCCCAAGCGGAGCCTGAAGGACATCCAGCAGGCGCTGGTCGCGCGGATGCGCCAACAGCATGGTGCCCAGGCCGCGCTGGCCGCGCCGGACTCGGACACCTTCGAACTGCTGGGCCTGCTTTACAACGAAGTCGAGCGCGAGGTGCGCCCGGAGTCGCCGGCCAGCGATCTGCTGACCCGCCTGCAGGTGCCGCTGGCGCAGGTCGCCTTGCGCGATCGCGAATTCTTCCTGCGTCCGGAACACCCTGCCCGCGAACTGCTCAACGCGGTGGCCGAATCCGGCGCCACCTGGCAGACCGACGATGATCTGGATCCGCGCCTGCTGCACCAGTTGCACCAGTCGGTGGACTTCGTGGTCAAGCACTACCAGGGCGACGAAGCGGTATTCGCCCAGGCCAACACCGAGGTGCAGCGGCATCTGGAAGCCGCGGCGCGCAAGGCCGAACTGGCCGAGCGCCGGCACATCGAGGCCGCACGCGGCAAGGAACGGCTGGAGATCGCCAAGCAGCGCGCGAGCGAAACCATCGAGACCGCCTTCAACGATCAGCAGCCGCCGCGGTTCGTCCAGGCGCTGGTCAACCAGGCCTGGGCCGACGTGCTGACCCTGACCCAGTTGCGCCAGGGCGAGAACTCGGACGAGTGGACCGAGCAACTGCAGACCACCCTGCAGATCGTCGCCGCCACCACCGCGCCGGCGGACGCGCCCAAGGACTCGCAATTGCCGGCGCGGATCGAGAAGGCGCTGTTGCAGGTCGGCTACCACGAGGACGAGGCGCAGGCCATCGCCCGCCGCCTGTCCAGCGCCGACGGCGAGGACGATGGCACCTCGCGCACCGAACTGACCGCCAAGCTGAAGGCGCGCGCGCGCCTGGGCGAGCAGAACATGATCCGGCGCGAACCGATCCAGCCGCGCTCGCCCCGGGAACAGGAGTGCTACGACCTGCTCCGCTCGCTGCCCTACGGCACCTGGTTCGAATTCACCCTCAACCAGCAGGGCGACGTGCAGCGCCAGCGGCTGTCATGGTTCAGCCCGGTCACCGGCCACGCGCTGTTCGTCAACCAGCGCGGCCAGCGCACCGGCGAGCACACGCTGGACAGCCTGGCCCGGCTGATGGCCCAGGGCCAGGCGCAGGTCGTGACCGAAGACAAGGGCCGGTTGATCGATCGCGCCTGGAACGCCACGCTGCGCGCGCTGCGCAGCCTCACCGGAATGGGCAAGGCCGCGGACATCGGAGGAAACGGCGCATGATCCAGGAATTCCGCCGTGCCCGCCGCCGCAACGTGCCCGAGCCGGTCGCGGTGATGGATACCTTCACCGACCAGCTGGTCGGCCGCCTGGGCAATGTGTCCGAATCGGGCATGCTGCTGCTCGCCAGCGCGCCGGTGGTGGAGGACGCGATCTACCAGCTGCGTTTCCATCTTCGCCTGGGCGGCGGTCGCGAAGTGCCGATCGATGTCGGCGCGCACGTGCTCTGGATGGCCGAGGCCAACACGCCCGGACAGGGTTTCGCCGGCCTGCGGTTCCTGACCATCGAACCGGCTTCGCTGGAAACCCTGCGCGCGTGGGTGAACGCGCCCGGCACGGCCTGAGCGAACGTCACGGGAAAGGCGGGCGCGGATGCGGCAAAATGCGGGTTTCGCCCGCAAGAGCCGCCGCCATGAACGCCTCCGCCCCCCAGGCCACCGAACTCGTCCCGCTGTACGCCGAACACCTGGCGTTGATGAAGCGGCGCGCGGAGGAAGCGCTGGCGCGTGGCGGTTTCGATCACCTGGTCGTGCCCAGTGGCGGCCTGCACTACCAGGTGTTCGACGATCGCGACTATCCGTACGCGGTCAACCCGCAGTTCAAGGCCTGGCTGCCGCTGACGCGGGTGCCGGACAGCTGGCTGGTGTACACGCCCGGCCAGCGCCCGAAGGTGATCTACCACCAGCCCTTCGACTACTGGCACGTGGTACCCGCCGCGCCGACCGGCTGGTGGGTGGATCATTTCGACATCCAGATCATCCGCAAGCCCGCCGACGCGCTGGCGCTGCTGCCCGGCCCGGCGGCACGCTGCGCCATCCTCGGCGAACCGCAGAGCGCGCTGGGCGATTACCAACCCAACAATCCGGAAGCGGTGGTCAACTACCTGGAGTACCAGCGTTCGTACAAGTCCGCTTACGAAATCGCGCTGATGCGCGAGGCGCAGCGGTTGGCGGTGCGCGGGCATCGCGCGGCGGAAGCGGCATTCCGCGAGGGCAAGAGCGAATTCACCATCCACATGGCCTACTGCGCCGCGGTCGGCCAGGATCCCGCCGAACTGCCGTACGGCAACATCGTGGCGCTCAACGAACATGGCGCGGTGCTGCACTACATGGAACTGGATCGCCAGGCGCCCGCCGCCCCGCGCAGCTTCCTCATCGACGCCGGCGCCAGCTTCCACGGTTACGCCAGCGACATCACCCGCACCTACGCAGCCGATTCCGCCGGCGAATTCCAGGCCCTGATCGACGCGGTCGACCAGGTGCAGGTCGCGCTGGGCCAGGCGGTGCGCGCGGGCGTGGACTACAAGCAGCTGCACCTGGACGCGCACCTGCGCCTGATGGGCATCCTCAAGGATTTCGGCGTGCTGAAGGTGTCGCCGGAGGCGGCGCTGGCCAGCGGCGTCAGCTTCGCGTTCTTCCCGCACGGCCTGGGCCATCCGATCGGCCTGCAGGTACACGATGTGGCCGGTTTTGCCGAAAGCGATCGCGGCGGCCGCATCCCGCGTCCGGAAGGCCATCCCTACCTGCGCATGACCCGGGTGCTGGAACCGGGCATGGTGGTGACCATCGAGCCGGGCATCTACTTCATCGACATGCTGCTGGACGAAGTGAAGAAGAACGGCCACGCCGACAGCATCGACTGGGCGCGTGTGGATGCGTTCCGTCCCTACGGCGGCATTCGCATCGAGGACGAAGTCCTGTGCACCGACGGCGACCCGCTCAACCTGACCCGCCCGGCCTTCGCTGCGGATTGATGACCTTTCCCCCTGTGGGAGCGACGTAAGTCGCGATGCTTTTCCTGCCTCCGGGTAAGGATTCGCGACTTACGTCGCTCCCACACCACAGGTGAAGTCTGGACGAGTTTCAGCCGGCCATCGCCGCTTCGATTTCCTCGGCGCTGCGTGCCAGGCCATCGGTCAGCACACGGTGGCCGTCGGCGGTGATGACCACGTCGTCTTCCGTGCGGATGCCGATGCCGCGCCACTTCTCCGCGACACTGGTGTCGTCCTGCGATACGTACAGACCCGGTTCGATGGTGAAGACCATGCCCGGTTCCAGCAGCCGCGATTCGCCTTCGATGCGGTAGTCGCCGACGTCGTGCACGTCCAGGCCCAGCCAGTGGCCGGTCTTGTGCCGGTAGAAGCGGCGGTAGTGGCCCTCGGCGATATTGCGCTCCAGCGATCCCTTCAGCAGGCCCAGCCGCAGCAGGCCCTCGGTCAGCACTTCGACCGCGGCGAGATGGCCGGCTTCGTAGGGCACTCCCGGCTGCGCCTGCGCCAGCGCGGCCTGCTGGGCCTGCCCGACCAGGTCGTGCAGCGCGCGCTGCGCCGGACTGAAGCGACCGTTGACCGGGAAGGTGCGGGTGATGTCGCTGGCGTAGCCGCGGAACTCCGCGCCGGCGTCGATCAGGACCAGATCACCGTCCCGGGCGACGCCGTTGTTGGCGCGATAGTGCAGCACGCAGGCATTGGCGCCGGCGCCGACGATGCTGCCGTAGGCCGGCCAGGCGTCGTTGGCGCGGAACACCCGCTCCACGTCCGCCTGCAGCTCGTATTCGTGGATGCCGGGCCGGACCGTGCGCATCGCCGCGCGGTGCGCCTCGATGCTGATGTCGGCGGCCCGCTGCATCAGCTTGAGTTCTTCCTTCGACTTGAACAGGCGCAGGTCGTGCAACAGGTGGCCGAGTTCGAGGAATTCGTGCGGCGGCTGCGCGCCCTGGCGCACCTGCGCGCGTACGTGGCGGACCCAGCCAATCAGCTTGAGATCGAAATCGGCGTCGCGCCCGAAGTGGTAATACACCCGCGAGCGCCCTTCCAGCAGGCCAGGCAGGATTTCGTCCAGATCCTCGATCGGATAGGCATCGTCCATCCCGTAGTGCTCGACCGCACCTTCCTGCCCCGCGCGCGGGCCGTCCCAGCTCTCGCGCTCCGGATCGCGCTCGCGGCAGAACAGCAGCGTTTCGCCATGGCGGCGGCCGGGCACAAGCACCAGCACCGCTTCCGGTTCCGGAAAACCGCACAGGTACCAGAAATCCGAATCCTGCCGGTAGGGGTAATGGGTGTCATGGCTGCGCACGCGCTCGGGCGCGGCCGGCAGCACCAGGATGGCGTCGTTGCCGGCCATCCGCATCAACTGCCTGCGACGGCGGGCGAACTCGGCCGCGGCCAGGCCGGTCTCGGCCTTCATCAGTTCAGCCGCTTGCGGTGACGCGGCCCCATCACGCAATCGCCATGCAGCAGCAGCACCGCGATGCGCACGTATTCCTCGATCTCGGACAGCGCATCCTCGTCTTCCTGGTCGTCGCCGCCCTCCGGGCTGGCCTGGGCCAGCCGGGCCAGGTCCTGCAGCGCCTCGGCACCCTCTTCCGACAACGGCGGATGGGCGCCCGCGGCCAAACCGAAGCTGCCCAGGAAGCCCCGGCACCACGCGAACAGCGCGTCGGCGCGATCCACGGTGCTGGTCTCGTCGGGCAGCAGCAGTTCGAAGGCGAAGCTGCGATCTTCCAGTTGCGCCACGCTGGCCGTGCGCAGGCGATCCAGCGCGCTTTCCGGCTGCGGGGTCGGCAACTGCGGATCCGCCAGCGCGCGCGCGGGCCAGTCGGCCACGTCCGCGCCGCCGCCGGCGAGCCAGCCACACAGCGCGCCGTGGAGTTCGGCGGGGTCGGCGGCCAGGTGTTCCCGGCGCGAGGCTTCGCCGATTTCGGCGTAGGAAGGGAGATCGGACGGCTGGTGAGACATGGACTAACGCAATCCGCGAACGGAGTCGGACAGATCCCGAAGTGTAGCAATGAATTGCCCCCGGGCCGCTTGTTGTGCCTGTTCACCCGCCCCTACACTGGCCCATCTCCAGGCTCCGGACGGCTCCCAGCGACTTCATGCTCTGCGCACTCGCCGCCGTGACGCATCCCAGCTGGCCGCTGTCGGCGCGCCTGCCGCTGCTGGCGGTGGCGCTGCTGGTGCTGGCCGGGGTCGCGCTGGTCGCCACCCGCCGCTACTGGCGACCGTGGCTGGATGCCCGGCGCGCGCCGCCGGAACCCCTGCGCACCGAGTCCACCCGCACCCGCGACGAACGCCTGAAGCTGGCGCTGTGGGCCTCGGGCGAGCACTTCTGGGACTACGACCTGGTCCAGCGCAAGCTGTACCGGATGCGCGCGGACGAGACCGCCCTGCATTCCTCCGACATCACCGTGTTCACCCGCCATGGCGAAGTGCCGCCGATCCATCCCGACGACATGCCGCTGGTGATGGAACGCCTGCGCCTGCACCTGCAGGGCAAGGCGCCGTTGTTCATGTCCGAGCACCGCATGGACATGGGCCAGAACGGCAACTGGATCTGGGTGCGCGCGCGCGGTCGCGTGGTCGAGCGCGATCCGGAAGGACGCCCGGTCCGCATCGCCGGCACCGCCCGCGACATCACGCTCAGCCGCAACGCCGAGTACGAACACCGCATCGCCGGCGAAGTGATGCGCAGCATGAACGAAGCGGTGGCGGTGCTGGACTGGGCGCACCACTTCATCACCATCAATCCCGCCTTCACCCGCATCACCGGCTACAACGAGGACGAAGTGCTCGACCGGCCGGCGCGGATGCTGGACAGCGACCAGCACGACGAGACGTTCTTCGAGCGCATGAACGCCGAGCTGCTGCATACCGGCCACTGGTCCGGCGAAGTGTGGAAGGTGCGCAAGGACGGCGAGGAAATCCTCTGCCGGATCGAGACCAACGTGGTGCCCGACGCGTCCGGCGAACGCCAGCTGTACGTGCAGGTGCTGACCGACATCACCGAGCAGAAGCGCGCCGAGCAGGAACTGCGCTACCTGGCCAACTACGACACCCTGACCAGCCTGCCGAACCGCTCGCTGCTGTCCGAGCGGCTGTCGCGCGCGATTGTCCGAGCGCGGCGCGAGCAGGGTCACGTCGCGGTGCTGTTCATCGATCTGGACCGCTTCAAGGACATCAATGATTCGCTCGGCCATGCCACCGGCGACCGCATCCTTCGCGCGGCCGCCTCGCGTGTGCAGCAGACCGTCGGCGCCCAGCACACCGTCGCGCGCCTGAGCGGCGACGAGTTCACGGTGGTGCTGGAGGACATCGACTCGCTGCAGGACGCCGAGCGGATCGCCCAGCAGATCATCGAAGCCTTCCGCACTCCGCTGAACTTCGGCGAACGCCTGGAAATGTCGGTGTCGCCTTCGATCGGCATCAGCCTGTACCCGCAGCACGCGCAGGTGCCGACCGAACTGCTCAAGCACGCCGACACCGCGATGTACCAGGCCAAGGCCATGGGCCGGCACACCTACCAGGTGTATTCGGAATCGATGGACGAGAAGACCCGCCATCGCGCCATCCTTGCCAGCGCGCTGCGGCGCGCGCTGGAGCGCAACGAGCTGTCGCTGGTGTTCCAGCCGCGGCTGGCGATCACCCCGCAGCGGATCACCGCGGTGGAAGCGCTGATGCGATGGGACAGCCCGGAGTTCGGCATGGTGTCGCCGGCGCAGTTCATCCCGCTGGCGGAGGAGTCCGGCCTGATCCTGGAGATTGGCGCATGGGCCCTGCGCGAATCCTGCCGGATCATGCGCAGCTGGCACGATCGCGGGCTGGAAGAACTGACCGTGGCGGTCAACATCTCGGCGATGCAGTTGCAGCGCGGCGACCTGCCGGCGGTGCTGGCGCGGATCCTGGCCGAGACCGGCATTCCCGCCGATCGGCTGGAACTGGAACTCACCGAGAGCGTGGTCATGGCCAACCCGGAACAGAACGCCGACACCCTGCGCGCCTGCCGGCGGCTCGGCATTTCCCTGGCCATCGACGATTTCGGCACCGGCTATTCCTCGCTGGCCTACCTGAAGCGGCTGCCGCTGACCACCCTGAAGATCGATCGCGAGTTCATCGGCGATCTGCCCGACGACAGCGACGACGCCGCCATCACCAGCACCATCATCACCATGGGCCGTTCGCTGGCGCTGAAGGTCATCGCCGAGGGCGTTGAAACCTACGACCAGTTCGAATTCCTGCGCGATCACGGCTGCGACGAGGTGCAGGGCCACTGGGTTTCGCGGGCGCTGGAACCGGAACAGTGTTTGCAGTTCATCCAGGAGTACTACCCCGGTTCGGGCATCCGCGCGGTCTCCTGAACGGGGCGCCCGCCGGACGCCCTTGACCGGCCTCCGGCCCCGCCCCTATCGTGCCGCCCATGGACAACGCCGACCCGCTGGAACAGATTCGACGCCTCTCCGCGCGCATCCAGGCGCTGGCCGATCGTTGCCAGCAACTGGCCGACGAGAACCGCAGCCTGCGCCACCAGCAGGAACAACTGGTCGGCGAGCGTTCGCAACTGCTGGCCAAGAACGAACAGGCCCGCTCGCGGGTGGAAGCGATGATCAGCCGCCTGAAGTCCCTGGAGCAGCACACGTGAGCGCCAACGAGCCGGTCAGCATCCACATCCTCGATCGCGAGTACACCGTCGGCGTGGAGCCGGAGGAACGCAGCAGCCTGATGGCCGCCGCCAAGCTGCTGGACAGCAAGATGCGCGAAGTGCGCGGCAGCAACCGGATGGCGGCGGTGGACCGGGTCGCGGTCCTGGCCGCGCTGAACCTGGCACACGAATTGCAACAATTGCGCGACGAGCGCCATTCGCGCGATCGCGAATTCTCGCGCGCGCTCGACGATCTGCACCGCAGGCTGGACGAAGTACTCGACGCACCGCGTTAGTGCGGTGATCGCGCGGTGTCGCGAACCGCGACTGAATTGTGCCGACGAACGGACTAGGCAATTTCCGACGGGCCGCTATACTGGCGCCGCGTCCTCTGCTGTGAACGACAGCGCGCGCAAACATTCGCCTTGTCCCTTAATGACGACCACGGGATGGCAACGGTAGCCGGGAGTGCAGGTCCGCCTTCGCAGCGGGAAGCCCGATGGATATCCAGCCTTCCCACTTGAACCCCGGGTTCAAGGTCGTTTCGCGAGCATCGCCATGGCGGAGGACGTATTTTTTCCCGCGCAGCAGCGCCGTCAGTCGCGACCCGGCCGGTCTTGCCATCCACCTTCTGCCGGATTGCTTCGCGACGAAGCCGTCGTATCCGGACCGTCCTCCCGCGGCCGCGACTGACGGCGCTGCTGCCATTCCCGTGCTGTCATGCCCGCGTGGCACCCGCGCCGCGCCACCCGCCGTTCGCGCGTTTACGGGTCCTGGCGGTCTCGGCCTGGCGGCATCCGCTCCGCACGCGGACGGCATGTCCCGCCCCCCCGATGACGGTACCGTCCGGCAAACGACCCGGAACCGGCCGCTTGGCTTAAAATTCCGGGCCATGGATTCGTCCCGCCCGCTCTCATGAGTTCAGATCGCGACGCGCTCCGGCGCGAACTGCGCCAGCGCCGCCGGGCGATTCCCGCCGCGCAACGCATCGCCGCCGCCGATGCGCTGGCCGAGCGGCTGCGCGCGCTGCCTTTCCTGCCCGCATCCGGCTATGCCGCCGGCTACTGGGCCATGGACGGTGAAATCGGCCTGCACAACTGGCAGTTGCGCCTGCCCGCGGGCCTGGTCTACTGCCTGCCGGTGTTGCGCGCGGACAATACCCTGGGCTTCGCGCCCTGGCGTCCCGGCGATGCGCTGGTCACCAACCGCTTCGGCATTCCCGAGCCCGACGTCGAGCCCGCCTCGGCGCTGGATCCGACCGAAATGGCGCTGGTGCTGATGCCGTTGGTGGGCTTCGATGGCGAGGGCCACCGGCTGGGCATGGGAGGCGGCTGGTACGATCGCAGTTTCGCTTTCCGCCAGCGCTCGAACCCGCCGCCCTGGTTGGTCGGAGTGGGTTTCTCCGCCCAGCGCATCGACACCCTGGCGCCCGCTGCCTGGGATGTGCAGGTGGATGCCATCTGCACCGAAAGCCAGACCCTGTTCCCGTCCCGCAGCCCCCACGGAATGCCCGCATGACCGCACGCAAGCGCTACTGGTTGATGAAGTCCGAGCCGGATGCCTTCTCCATCGACGACTTGCGGAAGGTGGGCGTGGAACCGTGGAACGGCGTGCGCAACTACCAGGCGCGCAATTTCATGCGCGACGGCATGCAGGTGGGCGACGGCGTGCTGTTCTACCACTCCAACTGCCCGGTGCCGGGCATCGTCGGCGTCGCCAAGGTGGCCAGCGCGGCCTATCCGGATCCGACCCAGTTCGACAGGAAGAGCGACTACTACGACCCCAAGAGCAAGCCCGAGGAACCGCGCTGGGTGCTGGTCGACGTCGCCTTCGAACGCAAGCTCAAGCGCACCATCCCGCTGGACGAGATCAAGCAGCAGGCCGACGCCCTCGGCGACGGCTTCGCCCTGATCGCCCGCGGCAACCGCCTGTCCGTCCTGCCGGTCACCGCCGCGCAGTGGAAACACCTCCTCTCCATGGAATGACCGTCGTGTCGCAGAACGAACACAAGCGCCTGGCCGGCGAAAAGGCCATCGATTTCGTCGAGGACGGCATGATCGTCGGCGTCGGCACCGGTTCCACCGTGGCCTACTTCATCGATGCGCTGGCGCGGATCAAGGATCGCATCGCCGGCGCGGTGTCCAGTTCCGAGCAGAGCACCGAGCGCCTGCGCCGGCATGGCATCGAAGTCATGGATCTCAACGCCACCGGCACCCTGTCCCTGTACGTGGATGGCGCCGACGAGTGCGATCCGCACAAGCGCCTGATCAAGGGCGGTGGCGCGGCGCTGACCCGCGAGAAGATCATCGCCGAGGCCAGCCGCAAGTTCGTCTGCATCATCGACCCGATCAAGCAGGTGCCGGTGCTGGGCAAGTTCCCGCTGCCGGTCGAGGTCGTGCCGATGGCGCGCAGCCTGGTGGCGCGCGAGATCCTGGCGATGACCGGCGGCCAGCCGGTCTGGCGCGACGGCGTGACCACCGACAACGGCAACTGGATCCTGGACGTGCACAACCTGTCCATCGTCGATCCGGTCGGCCTGGAACGCGAACTCAACCAGATCCCGGGCGTGGTCAGCGTCGGCCTGTTCGCGCGCCGCCCGGCGGACGTGGTGATCATCGGCGGCGAGCCGCCGCAGGTGCTGTAATCCCCTTTTCCGCCCGCGCCGCAGGAGGCTCCGCATGCTCAACCGTATTCTCGTCACCGGCCTGCTTTCCGTCGCCGCGTCGCTGGCGTTGAGCGGATGCGCCAGCGCCGACGGCCGCTGGGTGGAAATCGGCGGCCAGCGCTACCAGGTGGAAATCGCCGACGACGACGCCGAGCGCGCGCGCGGGCTGATGTTCCGCGACGTGCTGGCCGACGGCACCGGGATGCTGTTCATCCACGACCGCGAGGAACCGCAGGCGTACTGGATGAAGAACACCCGCATCCCGCTGGACATCCTGTATTTCGACGACGAACGCAAGCTGGTTGCCCAGCGTCGTGACACCCCGCCCTGCTCGGCCGGCGACGCCTGCCCGTCCTATCCGAGCAACGCGCCGGCACGCTACGTGCTGGAACTGAATGCGGGCGAAGCCGAGCGTCTGAAGCTGCAGGACGGGGCTGAACTGCATCTGGGCAAGGACATCGCGCCCGCCCGCTAGGGCTTGATCGCGGCGGAAATTGGCCGCAGTCTGGCGTCATGGGGGATCGCCTCACATTGCCGGATTGGAACAGCCTGGCGACCCGCGCCGACGAGGCGCTGCCGCTGCTGGAAACCGCGCTGCTGATCGCGCGCGACGAGTACCCCGATCTCGACGCGGATGCGTACGACACGATGGTGCAGGGCCACGTCTCGCACCTGCGCGCGGAAATCGACGCCATCGCGGCATGGCCGCTGAAGATGGCCGCGATCAACCGCCACCTGTTCGACGAACTCGGCTACAGCGGCGACCACGAGCAGTACTACGACCCGCGCAACAGCTATCTCAACCAGGTGTTCGAACGCCGCCTGGGCAATCCGATCTCGCTGGCGATGGTGCAGATGGAAGTCGCGCGCCGGCTCGGCGTACCGCTGGACGGGGTGTCATTTCCCGGTCACTTCCTGGTCCGCCTGCCGGTGGACGATGGCCTGCTGGTGATGGATCCGTTCAACGGCGGCCGCCCGCTCGGCGCCGACGAACTGCGCGAGCGGGCCCGACCGCACCTGGGCGGCGACATTCCCGACGACAACGCGCTGCTGCGCATCCTGGACCCGGCCAGCCATCGCGCCATCCTGGTGCGCGTGCTGCGCAATCTGCACGGCGTGTACGCCGAACGCGACGAATGGGATCGCGCCGCGCGCAGCGCCGACCGCGTGCTCAAGCTGATTCCCGACCAGGCCGACGCCCTGCGCGATCGCGGCATGGCCTACCTGAAGATGGAACACCTCGGCGGGGCCCGCCAGGACCTCGCGCGCTACCTGCAACTGGCTCCCGAAGCCACCGACGCGGTCGAACTGCGCGAACGCCTGGTGGAACTGAATGCCACGCCGCCGGCGAGGATGCATTGAGGGCCGGGATTCGGGATGACCGGCCGTGCGGCCGTTGAAAGCCGGGATTCGGGATTCGGGATTCGGAATTCGAAGCTTTTGCCTTTTCTCCCCCTTTGAAAAAGGGGGACTAAGGGGGATTTGGCTTTGGGTGCGAAGAGCAAGCGCTCCTCAACAGCCGAATGGCTGGTCAATCCCCCGTCACCTGCTTCGCAGGCGCCCGCCCCCCTTTTGCAAAGGGGGCTCCCGGAGCAGGATCTTCCTTTGCGCGTCATGTAGAGCGGAGCTTGCTCCGCTGCCCTGGAGTTGACACACGTCCCCGACTCGCCCGTTCCCGGCATCGCGCCAGGGCAGGCAAACCCGGCGCTACGGCACCTCGACCATCTCGAAGTCGTCCTTGGTCACGCCGCAGTCCGGGCAGGTCCAGGTGTCGGGAATGTCCTCCCAGCGGGTGCCGGGGGCAATGCCCTCCTCCGGCAGCCCCTCCGCCTCGTCGTAGAGGAAGCCGCAGACCACGCACATCCAGGTGCGGTAGGTGGTGGCGGTGGCGTCGGTCATCGGATAATGCGGGTCGGTGGGCCGTCCATTGTCCCACTCCCGTTCCCGCACCGGAAGTTTCGCCGATGAATTCCCCCTGGCCCGCCGGCGGCCCCGCGCCGCGCGGCCTGTACCTGATCACCCCCGACGAGGCCGACACCGCGCGGCTGCTGGCGCGGGTGGAACCGCTGCTCGCCGAAGGTGTCACCTGGCTCCAATACCGGCACAAGGGCGCCGACGCGGCGCTGCGCGGCCAGCAGGCGAGCGCGCTGCAGGCGCTGTGCGCGCGTGCCGGCGTGCCGCTGATCATCAACGACGACGCGGCGCTGGCGCTGGCGGTGAACGCGGCCGGCGTGCACCTGGGCGAGGACGACGGCGACATCGCCGCCGCCCGCGCGTTGCTGGGCGAGGCGGCCATCGTCGGCGCATCCTGCTATGACGAACTCGATCGCGCCCGGCGCGCGGTCGCCGCGGGCGCCAACTACGTGGCGTTCGGCGCGTTCTTCCCCACCCGCAGCAAGGCCACCACGCGCCGGGCCACGCCCGCGCTGCTGGCCGACGCCGCCGTTCTGGGCGTGCCGCGGGTGGCGATAGGCGGCATAACCCCGGACAATACACCTGCCCTGGTCGCCGCCGGAGCGGATCTGGTGGCGGTCATCGGCGGCGTGTTCGAGGCCACCGACCCCATCGGGGCGGTGCGCGCCTACCGGCGAAGCCTCGCCGCCTGACCGGCGGCCTGCTGTGGGAGCGACGCCCGTCGCGATGAAGCTTTCCCCGGCGTTCCTTCGCGGTCCAGGCCGCTCCCACCGGACGCCCTCCTGCCTGTTTGGAATCCAGATGAACCACGATCAGTCCCACGCCCTGTTCTCCCGCGCCCAGCAACTGCTTCCCGGCGGCGTCAACTCGCCGGTGCGCGCGTTCAAGTCGGTCGGCGGCGAGCCCTTCTTCGTGCAGCGCGCCGACGGCGCCTTCCTGCATGACGTGGACGGCAACCGCTACATCGACTACGTGGGTTCGTGGGGACCGATGATCGTCGGCCACAACCATCCGGCCGTGCGCGAAGCGGTCCAGGCCGCCATCCAGAACGGGCTGTCGTTCGGCGCGCCGTGCCCGGCCGAGGTCACCATGGCCGAGACCATCACCCGCCTGGTGCCGTCCTGCGAAATGGTGCGCATGGTCAACTCCGGCACCGAGGCCACGCTGTCGGCGATCCGGCTGGCGCGCGGCGCCACCGGCCGCAACCGGATCGTCAAGTTCGAAGGCTGCTACCACGGCCATGGCGATTCGTTCCTGGTCAAGGCCGGCAGCGGCATGCTGACCCTGGGCGTGCCGACTTCGCCCGGCGTGCCCGCGGGCCTGAGCGAGCTGACCCTGACCCTGAGCTACAACGACTTCGAGGGCGCGACCGCGCTGTTCGAGCAATACGGCAGCGAAATCGCCTGCCTGATCATCGAGCCGGTGGTCGGCAATGCCAACTGCCTGCCGCCGCGCGAAGGCTATCTCCAGCATCTGCGCGCGCTGTGCACGCGGCACGGCGCGCTGCTGATCTTCGACGAGGTGATGACCGGCTTCCGCGTCGCCCTCGGCGGCGCGCAGGCGCACTACGGCATCACCCCGGACCTGACCACCTTCGGCAAGGTCATCGGCGGCGGCATGCCGGTGGGCGCCTACGGCGGCCGTCGCGAACTGCTCTCGCAGATCGCCCCGGCCGGCCCCATCTACCAGGCCGGCACGCTCAGCGGCAATCCGGTGGCGATGGCCGCCGGCCTGGCGATGCTGGAACTGATCCAGGCGCCGGGTTTCCACGCCGGCCTGGCGGACGCGACGAATGCGCTCTGCGATGGCCTGGAGGCCGCCGCGCGCGAAGCCGGCGTGCCGTTCTCCACCACCCGCGTCGGCGCGATGTTCGGCATGTTCTTCACCGACCAGTACGTGGACACCTACGCGCAGGCCGTGGCCTGCGACATCGGCGCGTTCAACCGCTTCTTCCACGCGATGCTGGAACGCGGCGTGTTCCTGGCGCCTTCGGCGTTCGAGGCCGGCTTCATGTCCAGCGCGCACGACGCCGCGATCATCGAGCAGACCGTCGCCGCCGCGCGCGAGGCATTCAAGGTGGTGGCCGCCGGATGATGGTGCCGCCGCGGATCGAGCGGGTGCTGTTCGACTTCGATGGCGTGCTCGCGCACTACCATCACGAACAGCGTATCGCCCACCTGGCCGCCCACGCCGGCGCGGAGCATGAACGCGTGCGCGAGGTGCTGTTCACCTCCGGCCTGGAAACCGAGTACGACGGTGGCCGGATCAGCACGGAGCTGTATCTGTCGCGCCTGGGCGAAGGCATCGCCCGGGCGATCGACGAAGACACCTGGATTGCCTCGCGGATGGCCGGCAGCCACGCCGACACGGCGGTACTGGACCAGATCCTGGCCCTCGACGCCAGCCTGGAACTGGGCGTGCTCACCAACAACGGCCTGCTGATGGCGCGGGCCATCCCGCGCATCGTCGCGCCCATCCATCCGCGCCTGGAAGGCCGCGTGATCTGCAGCGGCGCCCTGCAACTGCGCAAGCCGGAGCCGCGCATCTACACGCTGGCGCTGGCGCAACTGGGATGGGACGCCGCGCGCACGCTGTTCGTCGACGATGTGTTCGCCAATGTCCAGGGCGCCCGCAGCGTGGGCCTGCACGCGGAAACCGTCACCGATGCCGCCAGCCTGCGGCAGGTGTTCAGGCGTTACCGGTTGGCCTGAAACCCAGCGTGCATTCCGGCTTGTGTTGTGGGAGCGACGTAAGTCGCGATTGCCGTCCAACGAGCTGCTGTCGGCACACGCGCAGAAGCTTCGCGACTGACGTCGCTCCCACAAGGGGAGCAATCGGTTGTGCGCCTACTTCCCCACAAACTGGCGCAGCGCGGCATGCAGGCGCTTGCAGCCCTCGGCCAGCTCGTCGTCGTGGATGTTCAGCGCCGGCACGAAACGGAGCACGTCCGGGCCGGCCTGCAGCAGCAGCACGCCCTGCGCGGCGGCCAGGTCGAGGATTTCGCCGGCGCGTCCGGCGAAGGCCGGCTTCAGCACCGCGCCGAGCATCAGGCCACGGCCGCGCACCTGCGAGAACAGGCCCAGTTCGGCGTCCATCTCGGCGAGCGCTTTGCGCAGCGCCGCCGACTGGCGGGCGACGTTGTTGGCGATGGCCGGCGCGGCCAGCTTGCGCAGCGCGACCCGCGCCACCGCCGCGGCCAGCGGATTGCCGCCAAAGGTGGTGCCGTGCGCGCCGAACTGCATCGCCTCGGCCACCTTCGGGCCGGCCAGCATCGCGCCAATCGGGAAGCCGCCGCCCAGCGCCTTGGCCAGGGTGACGATGTCCGGGGTCACGCCATCCTGCCAGTGCGCGAACAGGGTGCCGGTACGGCCCATGCCGGACTGGATCTCGTCCAGTACCAGCAGCGCGCCGTGGTGATCGCACAGCTCGCGCACCGCGCTGAGGAAGCCGGGCGCGGCCGGCATCACCCCGCCCTCGCCCTGGATCGGTTCCAGCATCACCGCGGCGACATCACCGGCCGCCATCGCGATTTCCAGCTGGGTGAGGTCATTGAAATCCACATAGCGGAAACCGCCGGGCAGCGGTTCGTAGCCTTCCTGGTACTTGGGCTGCGCGGTCGCGGTCACCGTCGCCAGCGTGCGGCCATGGAAGCTGCCACGGAAGGTGACGATGACGCGCTTGTCCGGCGCCCGTCCCTGACCGGCTGCCCACTTGCGCACCAGCTTGATCGCCGCCTCGTTGGCCTCGGCGCCGGAATTGCACAGGAACACGCGGCTGGCGAAGCGCGACGAGGCCACCAGTTCCTCGGCTAGGCGCAACGGCGGCTCGCTATGGAAGACGTTGCTGGTGTGCCACAGCTTGCCGGCCTGCTCGACCAGCGCCTCCACCAGATCGGGATCGTTGTGGCCCAGGCCGCACACGGCGATACCGGCGGACAGATCGATGTATTCGCGGCCTTCGCTGTCCCAGATGCGCGCGCCCTGGCCACGATCCAGGATCAGCTCGCGCTGGCGATAGATGGGCAGGTAGTACTGCTTGCCCTTGGCGAGCAGTTCGGAGGCGGGGCTGGCGGTCATGGCGTCGGCGGGCGGGCGGGACAAGAGCGATATTGTCGCTGATTTCCCCCCGATCGGCGGTCCCCGCGGGCCGCCGGCGCCGTCATCCCCGGCGGCGTCGGCAAGGTTCGCGCCGGGATGCGCCGGGACGGACGTTGCGGATCAGGCGAAATCGATCGCGTCGGCCGGCACCGCCCGGATCCGCGGTCCGAAACTGGTGATGTCCGGCAGGGTGGCGTTGTGGTGCGTGCGGATCTGCGCGGCGCTGGCGTGCGCCTTGTCATGGGTGGTGTGCGCGTCCGCCGCCAGCGTCACCGCATAGCCGTGCGCGGCCGCGCTGCGGGTGGTGGTATCGACGCAGAACTCGGTGGCGTAGCCGCAGATCACCAGTTCCTCCACACCCAGGAAAGCCAGCACTTCGTCCAGCCCGGTACGCAGGAACGAATCCGGCGTGCTCTTGCGGATGCGGCGATCGCCATCGACGACGTCGAGCCGCGGATCCAGTTGCCAGCCGGACGATTCCGGCTCCATCCCGCCCGCGCGCTCGTGCTGCACGTGGATCACCGGCACGCCGCGCGAGCGCGCGCGCCCGGCGAGCGCATTGATGCCGGCGATCACGCCGTCCGCGTCGGCCGGTGGCGGGCTGGTCTCGAACAATCCACGTTGCACATCAATCACCAGCAGTGCCAGGCTCATCATGCATCCGTCGTGTCATCGCGGGAGCACAGCTTCCCCGATCTGGATGGCGAATCCAAGTGCGTCGCGCGCGCCCGCGACCGCCATCATCGAGGTCGCGTTCACCATACGCCGACGTTTGCCATCGACGTCCACGGCTCCTGCGGCGGCAATGCCGCGCCCTTCTGCAACAGCTCGATGGAAATCAGATCGGGCGTGCGCACGAACGCCATGCGGCCATCACGCGGCGGGCGGTTGATGGTGATGCCCAGCGACTGCAGGTGCGCGCAGGTGGCGTAGATATCGTCGACCTCGAAGGCCAGGTGGCCGAAGTTGCGGGCGCTGCCGTAGTCCTCGTCCGAACCCCAGTTGTAGGTCAGTTCGATTTCCGACTCGGGATTGGCCGGCGCGCCGAAGTAGACCAGGGTGAATTTGCCGGCCTCGTTGTCCATGCGGCGCGTCTCGCGCAGGCCCAGGCCCTCGGTGAAGAACTTGCTGGTGGCGTCCAGATCGTGGACGCGGATCATCGCGTGCAGGTATTTCATGTCGTTCTCGTGAATCGTTGTTGCGGTTCAATGGGGGATGGCGGAACGCCGGGGCCGGCAGGCCCAGGCCAGGCCGAGCAGGCAGGCCAGGATCAGCACGCTGTACTCCATGCCGTTGCGGCCGAGGCCGACCACGAACCAGCCTTCCTGCGCGTGCACCAGCCAGATGCCGCAGGCGTAGATGACGGCGAACACCAGCGCCAGCGGGGTCACCCAGCGCCCCCAGGCGAGCAGCAGGGTAGCGGAGAGTTCGAACCCGGTGATGAACCAGGCGATACCCGCGCCGAAGGGAAACCCTTGCGCGTCCAGGAACTGCCCGAACGGTGCCACGCCTCCCGCGCCCAGGCGGGCCGCGCCATGGATGAAGAGCAACGCCGCCAGCACGCAGCGGATCAGGGTCAGTCCTTGCCGGAAGGGGGCGGCGTCGGCGGTCATCGGGATGCTCCGGTGGAAAAGACGTTCTGGAAAAGTGGCCTGGACCTTCAGGAAGCGATATGGCAGTGCGGGCGCAGGCGCGCGGCCAGCCCATCCAGATCGGTGCGCGCGGCCGGTGCCGGCAGCCCCTGCGGATACAGCCGGAACAGGCCATCGCGATGCTGGCGCGGCTGCACATGCAGATGCACGTGCGGGACTTCCTGCCCGCCGGCGTGGCCGTTGGACTGCCACAGGTTGAGGCCGGGTGGATCGAATTCCGCCCGCAGCGCCTGTGCGACCCGCACCGCCATCCGCATCAGCGCGGCGGCGGTGTCCGGCGCCAGTTCGTAGATCGTCTCGACATGCGCGCGCGGCACCACCAGCACATGCCCCGGAACCGGCTGGCGCAGATCCAGGAACGCCACCACATCGGCATCCTCGGCCACCCGGCTGGCCGCGGCCCGACCTTCGAGGATGGCGCAGAAGATGCACGTCATCAGGGATCCAGGAACAGGTCCGGCAACAGCGGCTGGGAAGGGTCCACGGCGTAGCCGGAGAAATCCTCGACGCCGGCTTCTCGCAGCACGTTCTCGTCGATCAGGAAATGCCCGTGGAAACCCGCCGCCGGCCGGGTGAGCACGGCATGCGCGGCGTCGGCGACGATGGCCGGGGTACGGCAACGTGGAATCTCGACGCCGGGAATCATGTTCAGGGCGTCGGTGGCGATGATCGTGCGCGGCCACAGCGCGTTGACCGCCACGCCCTGCGGACCGAACTCGCCGGCCAGGCCGAGGGTCACGAAGCTCATGCCCATCTTCGCCAGGGTGTAACCGGTGTGCGGTGTCCACCAGCGCGGATCCAGCGACGGCGGCGGCGCCAGGGTGAGGATGTGCGGATTGGCCGCCTGGCGCAGGTACGGCAGGCACGCCTGCGCGCACAGGAAACTGCCGCGCGCATTGACCTGGTTCATCAGGTCGAAGCGCTTCATCGGCGTGTCCAGCACGCCGGCCAGCCAGATGGCGCTGGCGTTGTTGACCAGGATGTCGATGCCGCCGAAGGCGTCCACGGTCGCGGCCACCGCCGCGCGCACGTCGTCCTCCTCGCGGATGTCGCATTTCAGCGCCAGGCCCTGCCCGCCCGCCTCGGTGACCGCCTGCGCCGCGCTGTGGATGGTGCCCGCCAGCTTCGGATTGGGGACCGAGGACTTGGCCGCGATCGCCACGTTGGCGCCGTCGCGCGCCGCGCGCAGGGCGATCGCCAGGCCGATGCCGCGCGAGGCGCCGGTGATGAAGAGAGTCTTGCCCTGCAAGCTGGCCATGGAAGTCCTGCGTCCGCCGATGGAAATGGGATGCCTTTCAGGATACCCCGGCCGGGCGGCGGGCCGGCGGCGGCGGGACGAAGCGTCCGGATACGGGGCCGGGAGCACGCCGCCAGCCACGTTTCACGTTGAAAGTCCACGCCCATCAGACGGGATGCCAGTCATGAACGGCCGCCTATAATCCGGGCGATGAATCCGTCCTGGTTCGACTCGCTGCTGGCCTGGATCAGCGCAC
Source organism: Pseudoxanthomonas sp. PXM04 (assembly GCF_014851695.1). Lineage (NCBI taxonomy): Bacteria > Pseudomonadati > Pseudomonadota > Gammaproteobacteria > Lysobacterales > Lysobacteraceae > Pseudoxanthomonas > Pseudoxanthomonas sp. PXM04. The sequence continues at coordinate 64,801 of NZ_JACVAG010000001.1, read as the reverse complement.
ATCCGGTGGCCGCGGGGGCGGTGATCTTCGCGATCGCCTTCTGCGACGCGGTGATCATCCTGGGCGCCATCGTGCCGGCGCTGCCGCTGCTGTTCGCGGTCGGCGTGCTGATCGGCCTGGGCGAGATCTCCGGCCCCTATGCGCTGATCTGCGCCGCCATCGGCGCGCTGGCCGGCGACGGCACCAGTTTCTGGGTCGGCCACCGCTGGGGGCCGCAACTGCGCCGTCACTGGCCTTTCAGCCGCTATCCGCAGTTGCTGGACCGGGGCGAGGTGCTGTTCCGCCGCAACGCCATCAAGAGCATCCTGATCGCCCGCTACGTCGGTCCCATCCGGCCGTTCGTGCCGGCGGTGGCCGGCATGCTGCGGATGCCGATGAAGCGCTACCTGCCGGCCAGCCTGCTGGCGGCGGTTTCGTGGGCGGCCCTGTTCCTGCTGCCGGGCTGGATATTCGGGCACGCCTACGACGCGGTGGCCGCGGTCGCCGGCCGCCTGGGCCTGGTGCTGGGCCTGTTGCTGGTGGTGCTGGCCCTGGCCTGGGCGCTGGTGCTGTACAGCTACCGCTGGTTCGCCGCCCATGCCGATGCGCTGCTGGCGCGCGCGCTGGCCTGGTCGCACGCGCATCCGGTCATTGGCCGCTATTCGGCGGCGGTGTTCGATCCCGGGCGCCGCGAGTCGGTGCCGCTGGCGCTGCTGGCGATCCTGCTGCTGGCGATCGTCTGGGTGTGGTTCGCCTTCCTGGTCATCGTCATCGGCCACGGCGAGCCGCTGGGCATCGATCTGGCCGTGCACGAACTGATGCAGGTGCTGCGCAATCCGCTGGCCGACCAGCCGCTGGCCGCGATCGCCTCGCTCGGCGACGAGCAGGTGCTGGCGCCGGCCTCGCTGCTGGTGCTGGTCTACCTGTGCTGGCGCCGACGCTGGATGGCGGCGGCGCACTGGCTGGCCGCGCTGGCGTTCGGCCTCGCGCTGACCGCGTGGCTCGGCGCCTCGGTCGATATTCCCAAGCCGCCGTCGGTCAGCAGCGGTTTCGGCTTCCCGTCCATCGCGGTGACGATGGCGACCATCACCTTCGGTTTCTTCGCGGTGCTGATCGCGCGCGAACTGCCGGGCCGCCAGCGGGTCTGGCCCTACCTGGTCTCGGGAATAGTGGTGGCGCTGATCGGCTTCGCCCGCATCTACCTGGGCGCGCACTGGCTCAGCGACATCATCGGCGGCATGCTGTTCGGCATCGTCTGGCTGCTGGTGCTGGGCATCGCCTACCGGCGGCGCATGGTGCGCTCGTTCTGGATCACCCCGTTGGGCTGGCTGTTCTACGGCGCCTTCGCCGTCGCCGCGCTGTGGCACGCGCCGCGCAACGTGGATCGCATGCTGGCGCAGTTCGAGACCCCGGTGATGGTGCGGGCGATGGCGATGGACGACTGGTGGCGGGAAGGCTGGCAACGACTGCCGGCGCGCCGCAACGAGTTCGACGACGAACAGCGCTGGCCGCTGGACGTGCAGGTGGCCGGGCCGCTGGCGCCGCTGCAGGCGCGACTGGAAGCGGCCGGCTGGCGGGCGCAGCCGCAGGCCGGCTGGGAGGACGCGCTCAACCTGCTGGATACCGATCTGTCCCCGGCCGAGCAGCCGGTGCTGCCGGCCACCCTGGATACCCGCGCCGAGAGCCTGCTGATGGTGCGCGACGGCGCCCAGCCCGGCCTGCGCTTCGTGCTGCGGCTGTGGCCGGCGAACACGCTGCTGCAACCGGGCGACACCCCGCTGTGGATCGGCAGTGCGCAGGTGTTGAAGCACCAGCAGGCGTTCCGGCTGGTGGGCGTGTGGCGCCCGTTGCGCGAAGCCGATGCGGCACTGCTCGCGGTGAGTGCCGCCACCGCGCCGATGCAGCACCGGATCGAACCGCACCCGCAATCGAAACTGCCGGTGCTGCGCGTACGCACGGATGCCGTGCCGACCGCTCCGCCGGAACCTGCCGCCAGGAAACCTTGAGCCTGATCAGGCGATCGCCGCGAGCAGCCGATCCAGGCGCACGTGCGGATTGTCTTCCTGCAGCAGCATCGCCCGCTGCTGCGCGCTGAGCGGAAGCAGTTCCGCCAACCGCCATCCCACCCACGCGGCGCTGTCCATCTGCGCCGGGGTGATCCGCGCCAGATCCGCGCCGGCCTGTTCGAGCAGGCTCTGCAGCAGCGTCGCCAGCAGGCCGTGCTGGGGTTGCAGTTCGTCGTCGGGCTCGGGCTCGCACCACTGCACTTCGCCCATCACCAGGCCGTTGTCGCGCACGCGGGTGCGGATGACCCGGAACCGGCGCGCGCCGCGCACGCGCAGGGCGAGCAGGCCGTCGGGGCCGGTATCGAAGTCCTCGATCATGGCCTCGGTGCCGTAGGCGGCCGGCACCGCGGGCTGCCCCGCTTCCTCGCCTTCCAGGATCAGGCAGATGCCGAAACCACGACCGGATCGCCCGCAATCGCGCACCAGGTCCAGATACCGCCGCTCGAATACCCGCAAGCCCAGGCCCGCACCGGGCAGCAACACGGCATGCAGGGGGAACAACGGCAGGATTTCGGTCATCGGATCTCCGTCAACCACGGTCCAGGGTGGCATATCGGAATCCATCCACGGAACAGTCATCGACACTGGGCGGTGGTGGGGCGGGATCCACCCTACGCGGTTTCCCGCAGCGCCGCCAGGAAGCGGCGCTGCGCGCCGTCGAAGCCGCCGTTGGACATGAACACCACGTGGTCGCCCGGGCGCGCGATCGACCGCAGCGCGGCGATCAACGCCTCCACGTCCGGCACCGTGCGCGCGTCGCCGCGGATCGCGTCGACCACCTTGCCGGCGTCCCACGGCAATTCCGGCCGGTGCAGGAACACCACCGCGTCGGCCAGCGCCAGCGATGGCGCGAGCGCATCGGCGTGCGCGCCCAACCGCATCGAATTGCTGCGCGGCTCCATCGCCACCACGATGCGCGCGTCGCCCACCTTCGCCCGCAGTCCTTGCAGGGTCGTGTGGATGGCGGTGGGATGGTGGGCGAAATCGTCGTACAGGGTGATGCCGTCCGCCTCGCCGATGACTTCCAGCCGCCGCTTGACGCTGCGGAAATGCGCCAGCGCCGGCATCACCGTCGCCGGGTCCACGCCGACCGCGTTCACCGCGGCCAGCGCGGCCAGTCCGTTGAGCACGTTGTGGCGGCCCAGCAGCGGCCAGCGCACTTCACCGAGTTCGCGGCCCTGGTGGCTCACGGCGAAGACGCTGCCGTCCTCGCGGATCAAGCGCGCGCTCCATTCCAGCGCGGGATCGAAGCCGAATCGTTCCACCGGCGTCCAGCACCCCATCGCCAGCACTTCGGCCAGGCGCGCATCCTCGCCGTTGACGATCAGGCGGCCGCGGCGCGGCACCGTGCGGACCAGATGATGGAACTGGCGCTGGATGGCGGCCACGTCGGGAAAGATGTCGGCGTGGTCGTATTCCAGGTTGTTGAGGATCGCCACCAGCGGCCGGTAGTGGACGAACTTGCTGCGCTTGTCGAAGAACGCGGTGTCGTACTCGTCCGCCTCCACCACGAACTCGCGGCCCTGGCCCACCCGCGCCGACACGCCGAAGTCCTCCGCCACGCCGCCAATCAGGAAACCCGGCGAGCGTCCGGCCGCTTCCAGCAGGTAGGTCAGGATGGTGGTGGTGGTGGTCTTGCCGTGGGTGCCGGCCACCGCAAGGGTGTCGCGGCCGGGCAGCACGCGCTCGGACAGCCACTGCGCGCCGGAGGTGTAGCGGCGGCCCTCGTCCAGCACCGCCTCGACCGCGTCGTTGCCGCGCGAGAGCGCGTTGCCGATGACGATCTCCTCGCAGTCCGGCGAGATGTTGTTTGCCTGGTAACCCTGCGCCAGCGCGATGCCGAGGTTCTCCAACTGCGTGGACATCGGCGGGTAGATTGCCTGGTCGCTGCCTTCGACCTCGTGCCCCAGCTCGCGGGCGAGCGCGGCCACGCCGCCCATGAACGTGCCGGCAATTCCCAGAATGTGGATCTTCAAGACGACGTTTCCGTGGTGAACGACGAGACTTTAGCCCAGTGCTTCCCTTTCGGCACGCCGGTGCGCCAGCGGCGGTGCGGCCCGGCGCACGGACGATGCAACCGGGGCGGGAGGCCCGGGCCAGCGAGACAGGGAGCGCGTTATCAGCGGCGTTCCGCCGCCTCGCGGTGGGCCGCCATGCAATCACACAGCGGCCGCAGCCGTGCGGAAGCCGGCCTCAGCCGACTTCCTTGGCCGGCGCCAACGCTTCGATCAGGCGGCTGAACACCTCGTCCAGCGAACCGACGCCATCGACGACGGTGAGCTGGCCGTGCTGGCGGTAGTACTCGATGACCGGCGCGGTCTGGCTGGTGTACTTGTCCAGGCGGTTGCGGACCACGTCCGGGGAATCGTCGTCGCGGCCCTCGGCCTTGGCGCGGCCGGCGATGCGTTCCACCAGCAGATCGGTGGGGACTTCCAGCTGCACCGCGAAATCCATCGGCTGGCGGATCCGCTCCAGCAGCACGCCCAGGGCGTCGGCCTGGACCAGGTTGCGCGGGTAGCCGTCGAGGATGAAACCGTTGGCGGTGTCCGGACGGGCGAACCGATCCTCCAGCATGCCCAGCAGGATCTCGTCGCTGACGAAATCGCCGCGCGCCATGATTTCCTTGGCCTGCACGCCCAGCGGCGTGCCCGCCGCGACTTCCGCGCGGAGCAGATCACCGGTGGAAATGTGGGGAACCTGCAGATATTCCTTCAGACGCGCCGCCTGAGTGCCCTTGCCCGACCCGGGGGGGCCCAGTAGAACCAATCGCATTGTGTAACTCCCGAACTAGAATCCTGCTGGCGGTGCCGGGCGGCGGGATCCCCCGCGCCTCGCTGCACCGCGTCATCTGTGTGAAGCTTACCGCATCCCAGCAACCCGGAACGTACCCCCCATGTCCCAGGGCACCCTACTTTATGCGCAGTCCGGCGGTGTCACCGCCGTCATCAACGCCACCGCCGCGGCCGTCATCGGCGAGGCACGCGCCCGTAAAATCAAGGTCTTGGCGGCCCGCAACGGCATCCTCGGCGCCCTGCGCGAGGAGCTGATCGACACCAGCAAGGAGTCCGCCGCGGCCATCCGCGCGCTGGCCCAGACCCCCGGCGGCGCGTTCGGCTCGTGCCGGGTCAAGCTGAAGTCGCTGGAGGCCGACCGCGCCCGCTACGAACGCCTGCTGGCGGTATTCAAGGCCCACGACGTGCGCTGGTTCCTCTACAACGGCGGCAACGACTCGGCCGATACCGCGCTCAAGGTGTCGCAGTTGGCCAAGGCCTTCGACTACCCGTTGACCTGCATCGGCGTGCCCAAGACGGTCGACAACGATCTGGCCGTCACCGACACCTGCCCGGGCTTCGGTTCGGCCGCCAAGTACACCGCGGTATCCGTGCGCGAGGCGGCGCTGGACGTGGCGGCGATGGCCGAGACCTCCACCAAGGTGTTCGTGTACGAGGCCATGGGCCGCCACGCAGGCTGGCTGGCCGCGGCCGCCGGCCTGGCCGGGCAGTCGCCGGACGACGCGCCCCAGATCATCCTGTTCCCGGAGCGCGCCTACGACGAGACGGCGTTCCTGGCCCAGGTGAAGAAGGTCGTGGCCAAGGTCGGCTGGTGCGTGGTGGTGGCCAGCGAGGGCATCCAGCACGCCGACGGCCGCTTCGTCGCCGACGCCGGCGGCGGCAAGGATTCGTTCGGGCACACCCAGCTCGGCGGCGTGGCGTCCTATCTGGCCGGCCGGGTCAAGGACCAGTTGGGCTTCAAGGTCCACTGGACCCTGCCCGACTATCTGCAGCGCTCGGCCCGCCACATCGCCTCGAAGACCGACTGGGAACAGGCCCAGGCGGTCGGCAAGGCCGCGGTCCAGTACGCGCTTAAGGGACAGAACGCGGTGATGCCGGTGATCGTGCGCACGTCCGACGCGCCGTACCGCTGGAAGATCGAAGCCGCGCCGCTGGAAAAAGTCGCCAACCACGAAAAGAAGATGCCGAACGGCTTCCTGCGCAAGGACGGCTACGGCATCACCGCCGCCGCGCGCAAATACCTGGAGCCGCTGATCCGCGGCGAGGCCTATCCCGAGTTCGGCCGCGACGGCCTGCCGAAGTACGTCGCGCTGAAGAACGTGGCGGTGAAGCAGAAGCTGCCGAAGTGGGAGGGGTGAGCGGGAGATGGCGTCCGCGATGAAACATCGTGGCGCCGTCTTCCTGCTCGTTTCCTTGTTCATCGTTCAATGACGCGGGTGGGACCAAGTCCCACCGTCGCCCCAAACTTCGGCGTGATATCCCCTATGCAGTTCCCCACGCCTGCGCTAGCCTGCGCGCGGGGAAATCTGGAGGGGAAACCCGATGTCGACGGTTCGCGCCTTGCCGGCGCTGGCGTTGCTGTGCGCGTCCGCCGTCGCTGGCGCCGTCACGCCGGGTCAGGCGATTCCCTCCATTCCCGCGGTTCCACCCTCGGCGCCCGTCACGGTACCGGCCTGCCCGCCATCGGAAGGCGCAGAGCTGGAACTCGCACTCGCGGACACCTTGAATTCCGCCCGCACCCAACGCGGCGAACGCTTTCGCCTGACGCTTGTCGAGCCCGTGATCACTTCCGACGGCACCTTGCCCGCCGGCACCGCCGGCGTCGGTGAAGTCGTGCATGCCGAGCCGTCGCGCGGCGGCGGCAAGCCGGGCGAAATCCTGCTGGCGGCGCGGTATCTCGAATACCAGGGCGAGCAGATACGACTGAGCGGTTTCAAGCTGGGCGGCAGCGGCCAGGATCGCTCGCGTGCCGCGATCGGCACGGCCGTCGTGGCCGGTCCCTTCGCCTATTTCCTCAAGGGCAGGGAAATCGAACTGCCCGCCGGCACCCGCGCGCGGGCCCGGCTCGCGCAGGCGCTGCCGCCATCGGCATCGCCGTCGCCGGCCTGCGCCATCGCGCGGACGCCGCCAACCGAATCCCCACGCACCACCACCCAACCAACGGAGTAGAGCATCCATGCGTTTCCGCCTGACCCGCCTCGTGATCGCCGCAGTCCTGTGTGCCCCGTTCGCCATCGCCGCCCAGGAAGCCGCCACCGCGGCGCCGGCGGAAGCGGCCGATGCCGCCCCCTCGCCCGCGCCACGGGAACAAGCAGCACCTGCGCCGGCCCCCGCCGCCGACGCGCCCGCGCCGGCATCGCAGTCCAAGGGCGCGATCGCCATCGCCGCTCCGGAGGCCGGCAAGGGCCAGATCGTGTTCTTCCGTGAAAAGAAATTTGCCGGCGCCGCCGTCAACTACATCGTCCGCGAAGGCGAAACCGAACTGGGCAAGCTGAGCAGCGGCAGCTATTTCGTCGTCGCGGTGGAACCCGGCGCGCACGCCTACACCGTGCATTCGGAAGCCAAGGACGTGCTCAACCTGGAAGTGGAAGCCGGCGAGACCTACTACGTGATCGGCGGCATCACCATGGGCTTCCTGGCGGGCCGGCCGAACCTGTCGCCGTCGGATCAGGCCGCGTTCGACGCCATGTCCGGCAAGCTCAAGCCGTCCAAGCCGTTGAAGAACTGAGTTTCATCCACCGGCGCACGCGCGGCTGGGCCCGCGTGCGCCGCGTGTGGTCATTGCACGCATGGTGGGAATGACGCGGCGTGATTGGAACGGATTGCTCGACCATCGTCGAGCAACGACGATGGCCGTCAGGCAGGTCCCCACCCTAGGGACACTTGCCCTCGACCTTCATCCCGGCGGCGAACAGCGGAATCTTCGCCTGCGCGATCTTGCCGGCGGCGATGTCCTGCTTGGCGTCTTCCAGGTAGATGCGGGCCTGGCCCTGGCCATCCTTGTCCGGCGTGCTGACCGCCACCGGCTTGCGCCAGATGCGGACGACCGCCTGCTGCGAGGCGCAGGCCGCGCTCGGAATGCGGATCACGTCGTTGAGCAGCCAGCCCGACGCCGTGTCCGGCTTGGCCTTGGCCGCGTCCAGCAGGCGCGCGCGCGGCTGGCACTGCGCGCTGGTGCGGACCACGCTGAAACGGTAGGGCTGCGCCGCATCGCCGGTGAACATGCCCTCGAAACGGGCGCACGCCTCCGGAATCTGGCGGATGGTATGGACCGCGCCCACCGCCTGCGCGGTGGCGGCGCCGGGCCGCTTGATCTCCGGCTGCGGTTCGGCCGCAAACGCCGGCAGGACAACGGCGGCGGCCAGGGTGGCGGTGAGGACGAGGGAGGAAATCGGACGCATCGGGCAACCTCGGGAACACGACCGCGCAAGGCTGGCACGGCCTGCCTGAACCCCGGCTCGTGGTTGGCGGGCGGGCCGGGCTCGGGTCATACTCGGGGCGCTCCAGGGATTGTCTGAACACGTCGGTATCCGCGCGGCCCCTCGCCGCAGTGGCTGTATCCCGTTCGACAGGCTCCATCGGGATCACCGCCCCACCCGGATTTTCGACCGGTCATGCACTCGCCGGACGTCATCCATCTACCTTGGGAGGGGTCATGCTGGAACAACACGGTTTGACGCTGTCGCTGGTCTGCGCCGCGGTGGCAATTCTTTACGGAATATTCTCGGCACGCTGGATTCTGTCCCGGCCTGCCGGCAATCCGCGCATGCAGGAAATCGCGGCGGCGGTGCAGGAAGGCGCAAGCGCCTACCTGCGCCGGCAATACACCACCATCGCGATCGTCGGCGTCATCCTGTTCCTGATCATCGGCTTCGTGCCCGCGCTGGGCTGGCCCACCGCCATCGGTTTCGCCATCGGCGCGGCGCTGTCGGGCGTGGCCGGTTTCATCGGCATGTTCGTCTCGGTACGCGCCAACGTGCGCACGGCCGAGGCCGCCACCCACGGCCTGAACCAGGCGTTGAAGATCAGTTTCACCGGCGGCGCGGTCACCGGCTTGCTGGTGGTCGGCCTGGGCCTGCTGGGCGTGGCCGGCTATTTCATCGTGGTCTGGAACGGCCAGCCCACCGAGGCCGCGATCAAGGCCGCGTTGCAGCCGATGGTCGGGCTGGCCTTCGGTGCCTCGCTGATCTCGATCTTCGCGCGCCTGGGCGGCGGCATCTTCACCAAGGGCGCCGATGTCGGCGCGGATCTGGTCGGCAAGGTCGAAGCGGGCATCCCCGAGGACGACCCGCGCAACCCGGCGGTGATCGCCGACAACGTCGGCGACAACGTCGGCGACTGCGCCGGCATGGCCGCCGACCTGTTCGAGACCTATGCGGTGACGGTAATCGCGGCGATGCTGATCGCCGGCATCTCCTTCGCCACCTACGGCTGGGCCGGCGTGGTCTATCCGCTGGTGCTGGGCGCGGTGTCGATCCTGGCTTCGGTCATCGGCACCTTCTTCGTCAAGGCGCGTGAAGGCGGCAAGATCATGAACGCGCTGTACCGCGGACTCGCGGTTTCCGGCGTGCTGGCCGCCATCGCGTTCTTCTTCGTCACCAAGTCGATGTTCGCGCCGGAACTGTTGATGCCGCTATTCGGCTGCGCGCTGATCGGCCTGGTGCTGACCGCGGCGATGGTGGTAATCACCGAGTACTACACCGCCACCGAGTACGCGCCGGTGCAGCAGGTCGCCAAGGCGTCCGAAACCGGCCACGCCACCAACATCATCGCCGGCCTGGCGGTGTCGATGAAGTCGACCGCGCTGCCGGTGATCGCGGTGGCGATCGCCATCCTGGCCAGCTTCTGGGTGGGCGGCCTGTACGGCGTCGCCGTCGCCGCCACCGCGATGCTGTCGATGGCCGGCATGGTGGTCGCGCTGGATGCCTACGGCCCGATCACCGACAACGCCGGTGGCATCGCCGAAATGAGCGAGCTGGGCCCGGACATCCGCAAGATCACCGATGCCCTGGACGCGGTCGGCAACACCACCAAGGCGGTGACCAAGGGCTATGCGATCGGTTCGGCCGCGCTGGCGGCACTGGTGCTGTTCGCCGACTACGCGCACAAGCTGGGCGAGAAGTTCGGCGAGGGCGCGGTCAGTTTCGCCATCAACGATCCCAAGGTGGTGGTCGGCCTGCTGATCGGCGGCCTGATTCCGTACCTGTTCGGCGCCTTCGCGATGCAGGCGGTGGGCCGTTCGGCCGGCGCGGTGGTGGAGGAAGTGCGCCGCCAGTTCCGCGAGATCAAGGGCATCATGGAAGGCACCGGCAAGCCGGAGTACGACAAGGCGGTGGACCTGCTGACCAGGTCGGCGATCCGCGAAATGATCGTGCCGTCGCTGCTGCCGCTGATCATCCCGATCATCGTCGGCCTGCTGCTCGGCCCGGCCGCGCTGGGCGGCCTGCTGATGGGCACGATCGTCACCGGCCTGTTCGTCGCCATCTCGATGTGCACCGGCGGCGGCGCCTGGGACAACGCCAAGAAGTACATCGAGGAAGGCCATCACGGCGGCAAGGGTTCGGATGCGCACAAGGCCGCGGTCACCGGCGACACCGTCGGCGATCCGTACAAGGACACCGCCGGCCCGGCCATCAATCCGCTGATCAAGATCATCAACATCGTCGCCCTGCTGCTGGTGCCGCTGCTGCCGGTGGACGGTTGGTTCAAGGGCGGCGCCAGCGCGGCGGCGGGCGGCGCCCATTCGGCCGAATCCATGCACGTCGCGGAGATGACCGACGCCCGCCTGGCCAAGGTGTACTTCGATGTCGGCTCGGCGGTGGTTCCGGCCGATGCCAGCGCGCGGCTGGCCAGCGTGCTCGGCAGCCTGCACGCCAAATCCGACAGCAAGGCGCGGGTGTCCGGCTTCCACGACGCCAGCGGTGATCTGGCGACCAACCAGGAGCTGGCCAAGCAGCGCGCGCAGGCCATCCAGCAGTGGCTGGTGGTCAATGGCATCGCCGCCGAGCGCATCGAACTGGACAAGCCGATGCAGACCGAGGGCAACGGCAACGCCGACGAGGCGCGGCGGGTGGAAGTGAAGGTGGAATAGCGCGAACCGGCATTCGTCGGCGCAATCAGACAGGGCGGCCCATGGCCGCCCTGTTTGTTGTGGATACCCCATCTTGTGGGAGCGACGTAAGTCGCGATGCGCCGATCTTCGACGGATGCGGTCCCGTAAGAGCCTCGCGACTTACGTCGCTCCCACAGGTCAGGGACTCACCGGGTCGGCTGCAGCGCCACCACGCGCACGTTGAAGGAATTGCAGGCCTTGTCCACGCAGATGCCGTTGAGCCATGCCTCGCCACTGCCGAACATCACGCCCTTGTAGTTGACGAACAGTTCCGAGTAGCGCTGGCGGACGATCGCGTCGGCCATCGCCGGCGTGACGATGCGGCCGTACTGGGCGATGAATTCCGGCGCATTCCGGATGGTCGTGGCCTTGCCGTCGACCGTGGTCTTGAACGGGAAGTCGATCATCGCCGCCACCGTGGCGGCGTCCTTCTGCGCGACCGCCTGCTGGAACGCCAGGATTGCGGTTTCATAGCGCGCGGCGTCGCCCAGCAGCTGGCCGATGCGCTGGTTGACCTCGGTGTGATCGTCGGCTTCACCGGCCGCGGCGGGCGTCGGCGCGGCCGCGCCGCCATGGGTCTGCGCAATCGGTTCGGGCGTGGAAGACGCCGGCGCGTCCGCCGCCGGGGCCGCGGCTTCGGCCGGGACGGCAGCGGGTTCGGGAGCGGCTGCGGGTTGCGGTTCCGCGGCGGGTTTGCAGGCGGCCAGCAGCAGCATCGCGGCCACGGGAATCCATGCTTTCATTGTTCGCCTCCGGCAAAGGCGCGCGCGTCGCGCCACGGCGGCATGTTAGCCGGTTCCGTGGCGGCGACGCGGGAAGCGTGTCACTCCACGACTTCCGCCAGCACGCGGCGGCCGGTGGCGATCTCCACCGCCTCCTCCGCTTCGGTTTCGCGGCGCGCCGATTCGGCCAGCGCGCTCGCGCACGCCTCGGCCTGCTGCTTCAGGTACACCGGGCAGTGTTCCATCATGTAGTCCATGTCGAACTTCAGCCGCTCGACCAGGAAATCGACGAACGCGCGCACCTTCGGCGACATCATGCGGCCACGCGGAAACACCGCGTTGAACTCGAATTCCGGGCCGGTCCATCCGGCCAGCACACGCTGCACGTAGCCCTGTTCCAGGTAGGGTTTGACCATCACGTCGGCCGCCACCATCAGGCCCTCGCCGCACAGCAGCGCGCCCTTCAGCGCGGCCGGATCGTTGGCGACCAGGATCGGGTTGATCGCGAAGTCCTTGTCCTGGTTGCCGTCGTTGAGGGTCCAGCAGAAGCTGCCGCCGCCGCGCCGGTGCTTGGGCATCGCCAGCGCGCGATGGTGCTGGAGATCGTCCGGGCCCAACGGTTCGCCGTAGCGGGCCAGGTAGCTCTTGCTGGCGTAGACCTGGGTGCGCAGCACGCCCAGCCGGCGCGCGACCAGATTGGAATCGGGCAGGTTGCCCAGCCGCAGCGCCACGTCGATCTCGCCGCCGATCAGATCCAGCGGTTCGTTGCTGAGCAGCATTTCCACCCGGATCTCCGGAAACTGCGCATGGAATTCGCCCAGCAGCGGGGCAATCTTGTCGATGCCGATCGAGTAGGGCGTGGTGAAGCGCAGCCAGCCGCGCGGGCCACCCTGCAACTGGTTGACCGCGCTTTCGGCCTCGCTCAGTTCACGCGCGATGCGCTGGCAGTGTTCGTAGTAGATGTTGCCCGCTTCGGTGAGGCCCAGCTTGCGGGTGGTCCGATGCAGCAACTGCGCGCCCAGGCGCGTTTCCAGTTCCTGCACCTTGCGGCTGACCGTGGTCTTGGGCAGGCCGAGCGTCTTGGCGGCGGCGATGAAACTGCCCTGTTCGACCACCTTGACGAAGATCAGCGTGTCGTTGAGATCGTGGCTCATGGGGGAGACTCCGGGGAGGCGGATCCGGATTGGACCGCCAGCGGGATGATTATTCCCCTAAATCCGGACTAATCAAGTCCCCATTGAAGGCATAAGGTAGCCGCCTGTTCCGCTGGCGATGACCTCCCCATGTCGCTTTCCCTGCCCAACCGCCTTCCCCTGGCCGTCCGCCGTCTGTCCGAAACACCGGTCATGCGGTCGTTTGCGCTGGCCCATCGCGCGCCTGGCGTGGAGATCCGCCTGCGTCCGCGCCGCGCGGCCGAAACGGTGGAGGTGGGTCAAGGCAGCACCCCGTCGGCGACCGCTCCCTGGCTGTTCCCGATAATTATCCCGAATGCGGGAGTAAACATCCCATGAGCGGGATACTTGCTTCTTCTTTCTCCGGCCAGGCGGCGTCGCCGTCCCCGGCGCTGCGCCTGAACCTGGCCGCGACCGTGCGTTCCGGTTCCGCATCGCAGGATCGTGCAATCACGCCGCAGGATCCGGATATCGCTTTCCCGTCCGCCCGCCCCACACTTTCCCCCACGTCGGAACCCTCCCCCGCCGACGCGGTGAAAGCCACCGCCCCGGACAATGCCGCCGCCTCCCTCCCCCAAGCGCCTGGCGGCGTGTCCGGCCTGCTGGCCAGGTGGTGGCGCCGTTGGTCACGGGGACAGTCCGCCGACACGTCGACCGAACCGTCGCGTGCGCGTCTGTCCCCGCGGCCGCCGGTGGCGGGTTTCCGGGAATTCACCGTGCCGCGCCGGATGCAGTCGGGCGCCGCGACCGTGCTGCGCGCCCGCGCGTTCGGCCAGCGCGCGCTGTTGACCGGCGCGGGTTCCCGCCGGAGCCGGCCATGAAAGGCACCGCCGCGCATCCGCAGGCGCTGGTGCTGGGTGCCGCCGGCACGGTCGGCGCCGGTGTGGTCGGCGCGCTGCTGGAAGTCGGCAGCCCGGTGCTGGCGGTTGGACGCGAAGGCCCGCGCATGCAGGCGCTGGCCGATCGCTTCACCGACGAGCCCGGCCTGGAGTTCATGCACAGCGGCTGCATCTTCAGCGATGACGATGCGGCGCGGCTGGCCCGGGACATCCGTGCGCGCGGCCGGCCGCTGCGCGCGGTGTTCGCCAGCCTGACCAGCCCGCTCGAATCCGGGCGCCTGCTGGACAAGCCCGCCGACGTGCTTCGCCACAAACTGGAAATGGACGTCATCCCGCACCTGGCCGCGGCCCGGCACCTGCTGCCGCTGCTGGCCGAGTCGGGTGGCACCACGCACTACATCCTGGTCGGCGGCCCGTTCGCCGAACGCGGATGGTCCGGCTACGGACATGCTTCGGTGACCGGCGCCACCATGCGGATGATGGCGCAGGTGCTGCACGAGGAAGCGCACGCACTGGGCGTGCGCGTGCAGTTGCTGTCGGTGGACAAGCCGATCTGCACGCCGGCCAACGCCGGCAACGCCTGCGCCGAATGGCCCAACGCGCTGGCGGTGGGACGCAATGCGGTGTCGTTGCTGAGCCGTCACGGCAAGCCACTGCCAATCGTCTCCTATTCGAAGGAGTTGGCGGCGGCACCGACCCGGACGCTGTTCTCCGATTTTCCCGCTTCCCGCTGGGGCGATGCCGCCCCCGCTTGACCTCAACTTAAGTTCAGGTCTTAGGCTTCACGCCCGTTGTTCCTCCCCCACCCACCACGAGACTTCCATGAACAAGTACATCGACATCGCTCCGCGTACGCGACGATTCCTTGCCCTGGGCGCGGCCAGCGTGCTGTCGCTGGCCATCCTGGCCGGCTGCAGCGGCGGCCAGGCCAGCGAAACCGGCGCCCCGCCGCCGCCTTCGGTCAGCGTCGCCCCGGTGCTGATCAAGCCGGTCAGCCAGTGGGACGAATTCAGCGGCCGCATCGAGGCCATCGAGAACGTCGAACTGCGTCCGCGCGTGTCCGGCTACATCGATCGCGTCAACTACACCGAAGGCCAGGAAGTGAAGAAGGGCGAAGTCCTCTTCACCATCGACGCGCGCAGCTACCGCGCCGAACTGGCGCGCGCGCAGGCCGAACTGGCGCGTGCCCGCACCCAGGCCGAACTGGGCCGCAGCGAGGCCGAGCGTGCGCGCAAGCTGTCCGAGCTGCAGGCCATCTCCACCGAGGAATACGAGCAGCGCCGTTCCGCCGCCGCCCAGGCGCAGGCGAACGTCGCCGCCGCCCAGGCCGCGGTGGACTCGGCCCGCCTCAACCTGGAATGGACCCAGGTGCGCGCGCCGATCGACGGCCGCGCCGGGCGCGCGCTGGTGACCGCCGGCAACCTGGTCACCGCCGGCGACAGCGCCAGCGTGCTGACCACGCTGGTGTCGCTGGACAAGGTGCACGTGCACTTCGACGCCGACGAGCGCGCGTTCCTGCGTTACGCCGAGATGGCCCGCAAGGGTGAACGCCCGAGCGAACGCGACGGCAAGGTGCCGGTGCAGGTCGCGCTGGCTGACGACCAGGGCTTCCCCTACAACGGCACGGTCGATTTCCTCGACAACCAGGTCGATCGCAGCACCGGCACCATCCGCGCCCGCGCGGTGCTGGACAACAAGGATCGCCTGTTCACGCCGGGGCTGTACGCCCGCGTGCGCCTGCTGGGCAGCGGCGAATTCAAGGCCGCGCTGATCGACGACAAGGCCGTGCTCACCGATCAGGACCGCCGCTACGTCTACGTGGTCGACAAGGAAGGCAAGGCGCAGCGCCGCGACGTCAAGCTGGGCCGGATGGTGCAGGGCCTGCGGATCGTCGAACAGGGCCTGGTCGCCGGTGACCGCGTGATCATCAGCGGCGTGCAGAAGGTGTTCTTCCCCGGCATGCCGGTGAACGCCAAGGTGGTCGCGATGGATGCCAAGCCGGAAGACAAGGCCCCCGCGCGCGACGCCGTCGCCATGAAGTAAGCCCCGCCGCGCCCGCCGGAGGCGGGCAACGCATTGACTGAGCCGTCCCTCCCCACCTCCCCCACGTCGTGGGAGGGGCGAGTCCTCTGCTTTCCCATTTTCCAGGAAATCCACCCATGGACTTCTCAAAGTTCTTCATCGACCGGCCGATCTTCGCCGCGGTGTTGTCGATCGTGATCTTCGCCGCCGGCCTGATCTCGATCCCGATGCTGCCGATCGGCGAATACCCCGAAGTGGTGCCGCCCTCGGTGGTCGTGCGCACGGTCTATCCCGGCGCCAATCCCAAGGTCATCGCCGAAACCGTCGCCACGCCGCTGGAAGAAGCCATCAACGGCGTCGAGGACATGATGTACATCAAGTCCGTCGCCGGTTCCGACGGCGTGCTGCAGCTGACCGTGACCTTCAAGCCGGGCACCGATCCGGACGAGGCCGCGGTGCGCGTGCAGAACCGCGTCGCCCAGGCGCAGGCGCGCCTGCCCGAGGACGTGCGCCGCCAGGGCGTGACCACGCAGAAGCAGTCCCCCGTGTTCCTGATGGTCGTCCATCTGGTCTCCAAGGACGGCAAGTACGACTCGCTGTACCTGCGCAACTACATGCGCCTGCACGTCAAGGACGAGATGGCGCGCATCACCGGCGTGGGCGATGCCCAGGCCTTCGGTGGCGGCGACTACGCGATGCGCATCTGGCTGGATCCGGACAAGGTCGCCGCGCGCGGCCTGACCGCCAGCGACGTGCTGCGCTCGGTGCGCGAGCAGAACGTGCAGGTCTCGGCCGGCCAGCTCGGCGCCGAGCCGATGCCCAACGGCAGCGACTTCCTGCTGCCGATCAACGCCAAGGGCCGCCTGGAAAGCGCCGAGGAATTCGGCGACATCGTGCTCAAGAGCGGCAGCGAGGGCGAAATCGTGCGCCTGTCGGACGTGGCCCGGATCGAACTGGCCGCCGGCGACTACACCCTGCGCGCCCGCCTGAACGGCATGAACGCCGCCGCGCTGGGCATCTTCCAGGCACCCGGCGCCAACGCGCTGGAAATCCGCGACGCGGTCGTCGCCAAGATGGCGGAAATCCGCAAGAAGCTGCCGCCGGGCGTGGAAATCACCTCGGTGTACGACACCACGGTGTTCGTGCGCGATTCGATCAAGTCGGTGATCACGACGCTGCTGGAAGCCACCCTGCTGGTGGTGCTGGTGGTGATCCTGTTCCTGCAGACCTGGCGCGCCTCGATCATCCCGCTGCTGGCGGTGCCGGTGTCGGTGGTCGGTACCTTCGCGGTGCTGTACCTGCTGGGCTATTCCATCAACACCCTGACCCTGTTCGGACTGGTGCTGGCGATCGGCATCGTGGTCGACGACGCCATCGTGGTGGTGGAGAACGTCGAACGCCACATCGAGGAAGGCGCCACCCCGCTGGAAGCGGCGCACCTGGCGATGAAGGAAGTGTCAGGCCCGATCATCGCGATCGCGCTTGTGCTGTGCGCGGTGTTCGTGCCGATGGCGTTCCTGACCGGCGTGACCGGCCAGTTCTACAAGCAGTTCGCGGTCACCATCGCCATCTCCACGGTGATCTCCGCGATCAACTCGCTGACCCTGTCGCCGGCGCTGGCCGCCAAGCTGCTGAAGCCGCACGGCGCGCCCAAGGACGCCCCGGCGCGCATCATCGACCGCCTGTTCGGCTGGCTGTTCCGCCCGTTCAACCGGTTCTTCAAGCGCAGCTCCGAGCGCTATGAGGGCGCGGTCTCGCGCGCGTTGGGCCGTCGCGGCGCGGTGTTCGCGGTGTACGCGCTGCTGCTGCTGGGCGCGGGCGTGATGTTCAAGGCCGTGCCGGCGGGCTTCATCCCGCTGCAGGACAAGCTGTACATCATCGCCGGCGTGAAGATGCCGGAAGGCGCCTCGATCGAACGCACCGATGCGGTGCTGAAGAAGATGGCCAAGATGGCGATGGAAGTGGAAGGCGTGCAGGACGAGATCGCGTTCCCCGGCCTGAACCCGCTGCAGTTCACCAATACCCCCAACAGCGGCGTGGTGTTCTTCAACCTCAAGCCGTTCGGTGACCGCAAGAACAGCGCCGAGCAGATCACCGCCGAGCTGAACCAGAAGTTCTCCACCATCCAGGAAGGCTTCACCTTCGCGCTGATGCCGCCGCCCATCCAGGGCCTGGGCAACGGTTCGGGCTGGTCGCTGTTCATCGAGGACCGCACCCGCCTGGGTTATGGCGAGCTGCAGAATGCGGTGCAGGCGTTCCAGGGCGCGGCGTCGCAGACGCCGGGCATGGGCTTCCCGATCAGCAGCTACCAGGCCAACGTGCCGCAGCTGGACGCCGAGGTCGATCGCGTCAAGGCCAAGGCGCAGGGCGTGCCGCTGACCGAGTTGTTCGACACCCTGCAGACCTACCTGGGTTCGGCCTACGTCAACGACTTCAACATGTTCGGCCGCACCTGGCAGGTCATCGCCCAGGCCGACGGCCAGTTCCGCGACAACGTCGAGGACATCGCCAACCTGCGCACCCGCAACGCCAACGGCGAGATGGTGCCGGTCGGCAGCATGGTCAACATCAAGCAGACCTACGGTCCGGATCCGGTGATCCGCTTCAACGGCTATCCGGCCGCCGACCTGCTGGGTGAAGCCGATCCGCGCGTGCTGTCGTCCGGTGAGGCGATGGCCAAGGTCACCGAGCTGGCCGAGAAGGTCCTGCCGACCGGCATGGGCATCGACTGGAGCGACCTGAGCTACCAGCAGGCGACCCAGGGCAAGGCCGCGCTGGTGGTGTTCCCGCTGGCGGTGATGCTGGCCTTCCTGGTGCTGGCGGCGCTGTACGAAAGCTGGACCCTGCCGCTGGCGGTGATCCTGATCGTGCCGATGACGCTGCTGTCGGCGCTGCTGGGCGTGTGGCTGACCAACGGCGACAACAACGTGTTCGTGCAGGTGGGCCTGGTGGTGCTGATGGGCCTGGCGTGCAAGAACGCGATCCTGATCGTCGAGTTCGCCCGCGAGCTGGAACTGCAAGGCAAGAGCATCGTCGAGTCGGCGCTGGAAGCCTGCCGCCTGCGCCTGCGTCCCATCGTCATGACCTCGGTGGCGTTCATCGCCGGTACCGTGCCGCTGGTGCTGTCGACCGGCGCCGGCGCGGAAGTCCGCTCGGTCACCGGCATCACCGTGTTCGCCGGCATGCTGGGCGTGACCCTGTTCGGCCTGTTCCTGACCCCGGTGTTCTACGTGGCGCTGCGCAAGCTCGCGCATCGCCCGCTGGTCTCGCACGCCCCGGCGCACGCGACCGGTGAAGCACACCCGTAAGCATCCCTTTCGTCCTTTGGTTCGTTTCTCCCTCCCCCACTCCCTGGAGAATCCCATGCAAGACACATCCCGCATCGCCCTCGTCACCGGCGCCACCCGCGGCATCGGCCTGCACACCGTGCGGCAACTGGCCGAGGCCGGCGTGCACACGCTGCTGGCCGGCCGCGATCGTGCCAAGGCGGTCGAGGCCGCGCTCAAGCTGCAGGCCGAAGGCCTGCCGGTGGAAGCGATCACGCTGGACGTCACCGACGATGCCAGCATCGCCGGGGCCGTCGGCACCGTCGAGGCGCGCCACGGCCGCCTCGACATCCTGGTCAACAACGCCGGCATCCTGGTCGACGAAATGGGCAAGAAGGTCTCCGAGCAGACCGCCGCGACCTGGCGCAAGACCTTCGACACCAACGTGTTCGGCCTGATCGCGGTGACCCAGGCGTTCCTGCCGCTGCTGCACAAGTCCTCGTCCGGCCGCATCGTCAACGTGTCCAGCATCCTGGGCTCGGTGGCGCTGAACGCGGATCCGTCCTCGCCCATCTATGACTTCAAGGTGCCGGCCTACAACGTCTCCAAGAGCGCGGTGAACGCGTGGACGGTGCAGTTGGCCTACGAACTGCGCGACAGCCGGATCAAGGTCAACACCATCCATCCCGGCTACGTGAAGACCGACATGAACGCCGGCGAAGGCGAACTGGAAATCGCCGACGGCGCCCGCACCAGCGTCGCCCTGGCGCTGATCGACGACAACGGTCCGCAGGGCGGCTTCTTCTACCAGGGAGAGGTGCTGCCATGGTGATCCGTTCCCTCGTCGTCGGCATCGCCTCCGCGCTGCTGGCCGCCTGCGCCACCGTCGGCCCGGACTACCGTGCGCCGGAACTGGCGCCGGCCACGCTGCCCAGCGCCAGCGAGACCGCGTTCAACGACACCCGGCCGGTCGCCAACTGGTGGTCGCAGTTCGAGGATCCCACCCTCGACCAGCTGATCGCCGACGCGCTCGCCGCCAATCCCGATCTTTGGATCGCCGCTGCCCGGGTCCAGGAGGCGCGCGCGGTGTTCAGCGAGCGTCGGCTGGATCTCGCCCCGCACGTGCAGTTGGGCGTGGAGCAGACCCGCAGCAAGCAGCCGGTGGCCGATCAGGGCCGGGTGGAAACCGAAACCGACAGCGTCGGTTTCGACGCCGCCTGGGAACTGGATCTGTTCGGCCGGCTGCGCCGTTCGGCCGAGGCCGCGCATGCGGACCTGCAGGCCCAGCGCAACGACATGACCGCGATGCAGGTCAGCGTGGCGGCGGAAGTGGCGCGCAACTACTTCGAACTGCGCGGCGCGCAGAAACGCCTGGACGTGGCCCGCAAGACCCTGGGCAATCTCGGTGAGACCCAGCGCCTGACCGAGTCGCGCTGGGAGCTCGGCGCGGGCACCGAACTGGAAGTGCAGAGCAGCCTGGCGCGGATGAAGGCCATCGAGGCGACCCTGCCGGTGCTGGAAACCGCCGAGGCGCAATCGCGCCATCGCATCGAAGTGCTGACCGGCCGCCGGCCGGGCACGCTCGACGCGGTGCTGGCGCCGCGCGAAACACCGGCGCTGGTGAAGGTGCTGCCGATTGGCGACACCGGCAGCCTGCTGCGCCAGCGTCCGGACGTGCGCGCGGCCGAGCGTCGGCTCGCCGCCGCCACCGCGCGGGTCGGCGTCGCCACCGCGGATCTGTTTCCGCGGGTGAGCATCCGCGGTTTCGTCGGCTTCCTCGCCGGTGATTTCAGCGGGCTGATCAACGGCGACAACAAGGCCTGGTCGGTGACGCCGTCGATCAGCTGGGCGGCGTTCGATCTGGGCAGCGTGCGTGCGCGCCTGCGCGCGGTGCAGGCGCAGAACGACGGCGCGGTGGCCGAGTACGAGAAGGCCGTGCTGGGCGCGCTGGAAGACACCGAGAACGCGTTGCTGGGTTACGCCAAGCGGCAGACCCAGTTGCTGCGGGTCAACGAGCAGGCCACCGCGGCCCGCCGTGCCGCCGATCTGGCGGAGGCCCGCTACCGGACCGGCGCGTCGGACTTCCTCACCCTGCTCGATGCACAGCGCACGCAACTGGCCGCCGACGACGCGCTCGCGCAGGCCGAGGCCGGCGTCAACGTCGGCGTGGTCGCGGTCTACAAGTCGCTGGGCGGCTGGGGCGAACCGGACGTGGATCCGGCGCTGGCCAGCGTCAAGCGCGAGATCGGTGATCCCGCGCCGCGTGGCGAAAGCGACACGACGCTGGTGCAGCGCTGAAGTGAAGTAGAAGTACAGGACAGGCTATCGGCGGAGCCGATGACGCCAAGGAAGGCGTGGGGCCGGGTCGGGTGGACCCGGCCCCGCTTATTTCAGCCATGCCAGCGGGTGGTACCGAGCGCGCGGGTCATCTCGTCGGCCAGTTGGCGAAAGCAGCGGGCCAGCGCGGAAGGCTTGAGCCGGATCGCGTCGTCGGCATCGTCGCGGCGATGTGCCGGCATCACCAGCGCCGCCATCATTTCCAGTTGATCACGCACTTGCTGCAATTGCAGTTGCGCTTCTTCCGGAAGGTGGTAACCGGGATCTTCGTCCGGCGTTCCGCGTGCCTGCATCGTCGTCCTCCTGTCAGCGATCCTTGCATCGTGCGCGCGGATGAAAAACGTGAAAAACCACACTATAAAAACGCACATCACGATGGTTAGAGAGCCTTGCATATGCACCCGTGATAGGCAAGCCTGTTTGCCTGCCGACGGGCGCGACCGTTAGCGTATGCGCATGGTCAAGTCAGGCCCCACTCTCGCTCAGCGACTCACACAAGCGCGTGCCGCGATCGGCATGTCACAGGAACAGATCGCACAGGCGGTCGGCATCACCCAGCCGAGTTATTCCGCGCTGGAACGCGGTGTCAGCAAGAGCACTTCGAAGATCGGTTCGCTCGCCCACGTACTCGGCGTGGATGCGTACTGGCTGGAAACCGGCGAAGGCCAGCAGCCGCGCCGCGGCCACGTCGCCGAATCGCGCGCGGATTACCGGCTCGCCAGCGAACAGCGCCGCCTGTTGAAGCTGTTGGGCCGGCTGAGTCCACGCAAGCGCCAGGCGCTGCTGGATCTGTTGCAGGAGTGATCGCGCATCCGTGCATCGGCGTGCGCCCGCCGATGGGGATGGATGCGATTGCCGGCGGAAAGAGAAACGGGCGCATCCTGCGTTGGGATGCGCCCGCTTCGTGCCACACACGTTGATGTCGTTTGTCGTTTCCGGTTACTTCGCGCCGACGCTCAGGCCGCTGCTGTCGACCTTGCCGACGCCCTTGACGCCACGCGCCACCGATACGGCCTTGTCGACCTGGGCCTGGTTGTCGACCCGGCCCGAGAGCTTGACCACGCCATTGGTGGTCTCGACCTTGATGTCGAGGCCGGAGACGTCCTCGGCGGCCAGCAGTTCGGTCTTCACCTTGGTGGTGATCCAGGTGTCGTTGACCGGCTGGCTCGAATCGCCCTGCGAGGCGGACTGCGCGCGCTGCTCTTCCGGTTCGGTCTGCTGCTGCGCGAGCGCGCCGGCGCAGATCAGCGACAGGCCGGTGGCGCAGGCCACGGCCAGCAACGGACGGAAAACACGGGGAGTTGACCTGTTCATGGTTCCTCCTGTTTTGCGGAAACCGTGGCCAGTCTTCCCACGCCGGCGTACAGCAGGCGTGAAGAGCGGCGGTTTGCGCCGCTTCCGGCAGGTGCGCCATTCAGTTGCGCCATGCAGACGTTAAGATCGCGGCACGATGAGTCCGGAGAACCCGCGCATGACCACCTCCCTCAATGTCGCCCTGCTCGGTTATGGCTTCGTCGGCAAGGTGTTCCACGCGCCGCTGCTGGGCCGCACGCCCGGCTGGATCCTGCACACCGTGGTGTCGCGCGATGCCGGCAAGGTGCATGCGGACCTGCCGCATGCGCGGGTGGTGGCCGATCCGGCGGAGGCATTCGCGGATCCGGCGATCGACGTCGTGGTGATCGCCACGCCCAACGACACCCACGCGCCGCTGGCCATCGCCGCGCTCGCGCAAGGCAAGCACGTGGTGGTGGACAAGCCGTTCACCCTGTCGCTGGCGGAAGCCGAGCGGGTGATCGCACAGGCGCGTGCCAGCGATCGGCTTGTCAGCGTGTTCCAGAACCGGCGCTGGGATGCGGATTTCCTGACCGTGCGCCAATTGCTGGCCGATGGCGTGCTCGGCGAGGTGGCGGAGTTCCACTCCCATTTCGATCGCCATCGCCCGCAGGTCGCGCAGCGCTGGCGCGAAAGCGACGTGCCCGGTGCGGGTCTGTGGTACGACCTGGGCCCGCACCTGGCCGATCAGGCGCTGCAGTTGTTCGGCACGCCGCTGGCGGTGCAGGCGGATCTGGCGAAGCAGCGCCATGGCGCGCGCGCGCCGGACTACTTCCACGTCCAGTTGCGCTACCCGCGCGTGCGGGTGCACCTGCACGCGGGTTCGCTGGTGCCCGGCAACGGCCTGCGCTACGCCGTGCACGGGGATCGCGGCAGCTACCTCAAGCACGGACTGGACGCGCAGGAAGATCGGCTGCGCGCCGGCGGCCTGCCCGGCGACACCGGCTGGGGCGCGGATCCCCGCCCGGGCGAATTGGTCCTGGCCGGCGAGGACGGCGTACCGACCACGCATACGGTCGACAGCCTGCCCGGCGACTACCGGCACTACTACGCGGCGATGCGCGCGGCGATCGTCGACGGCGCGCCGCTGCCGGTCACCCCGGAGGAAGCGCTGGCGGTGATGCGGCTGATCGAACTGGGCATCCGCAGCGCCGACGAACGCCGCGAAATCCCCTACGCGTAGAGCGGAGCTTGCTCCGCAGGTGCCGCGCGCGGGAGGTTTCTTTTTCGCCGGACATCTCGGAGCCGAGCAAGCTCGGCTCTACGTGTAGAGCGGAGCTTGCTCCGCTGGTGCCGCGCGGGAGGTTTCTCTTTTCTCCGGGCACCTCGAAGCCGAGCAAGCTCGGCTCTACGTGTAGAGCGGAGCTTGCTCCGCTGGTGCCGCGCACGGGAGGTTTCTCTTTTCTCCGGATGCCTCGGAGCCGAGCAAGCTCGGCTCTACGTGTAGAGCGGAGCTTGCTCCGCTGGTGCCGCGCGCGGGGAGGTTTCTCTATTCTCCGGACGCCCCGGAGCCGAGCGAGCTCGGCTCTACGTCATGGGTCGAGCAGGCGGGGGCCGGGGCCTTCGTCCGCCAGTTCATCCAGCGGGTTGCGCAGCGGGCAGACCTTCAGCGACAGGCAGCCGCAGCCGATGCAGCTGTCCATGTGATCGCGCAGGCGGGTGAGCCGCTCGATGCGGTCGTCCAGATCCGCCTGCCAGCGCGCGGAAAGCTTGCGCCAGTCGGCGGCGGTGGGCGTGCGCCCTTCCGGCAGCGAAGACAGGGCCTCGCGGATCTCGGCGAGCGGAATGCCGGTGCGCTGCGCCACCTTGATGATCGCGACCCGCCGCAGCACCTCGCGCGGGTAGCGGCGCTGGTTGCCGGCATTGCGCCAGCTGTGTATCAGGCCCTTGCTTTCATAGAAATGCAGGGTGGAGACCGCCACCCCCGCTCTCGCCGCCACTTCGCCCACGGTCAATTCCATGCAGACGTTCGCCTTTTTCTTCGCCGTTTCCGGTTTGGCTTGCGCGGACATGGCCACACTCGCTTGACCTCAATATTGATTGAGGTTTTACCCTGTGCAGCCTCTCCCTGCAAGTCCTTGATGCGTCATGACTCCTCCCCTCGACCTGGCCCTGATCTATGGCAGCAACCGTGAAGGCCGCTTCTGCGACGTGGTCGCCAACTGGATCCGCGGCCAGATAGACCAGCGCCGCGACTACGCGGTGGACGTGGTCGACCCCGCCCTGATGGACCTGCCGCGTCGGCACGGCATGACGCCCTCCGCCGATCTGGTCAACCTGCAGCAGCGGATCTGGCGCGCCGATGCCTTCCTGCTGGTGGTGCCGGAGTACAATTACGGCTATCCCGCGGCGCTGAAGTTCCTGATCGATTCGGTCCAGGAGCATTGGCAGGCCAAGCCGGTGGCGTTCGTCGCGTATGGCGGCGTCAGCGGCGGTTCGCGCGCGGTGGAGCAACTGCGCCAGGTGTTCTCCGGACTGCACGCCTGCGCGGTGCGCAATTCGGTACTGTTCCCGATGGCGTGGGACCGTTTCGGCGCCGATGGGCAGCCGCGCGACGCGGCGGCCAGCGCGCAGGCCGCCTCCACCATGCTCGACCAGTTGGCCTGGATGGGCCATGCCCTGCGCCAGGCGCGCGCGGCCTGGCCCTATCCCGCGCGATGACGGCCCACCGCCGCCGGAGATGGCGGGGCGGCATTCCCCCTGACGTGCCGCGTGCACATGGAAGACCCGACCGATGTTCCGATTCTTCGAAAAGCGGATTGATCCCTATCCCGCCGGCGAACCCGCCACGCCGCCGCGCAAGCTGTTCGCGTTCCTGCTGCATTACTCGCGGCCGCTGCTGCCGTGGCTGCTGCTGATGTCGGTCCTGACCGGTGCCATCTCCGCGCTGGAAATCCTGTTCTTCGATTTCATGGGCGATCTGGTCGACTGGCTCGGCAGCGCCGATCGCGCCAGCTTCCTGTCCACCCACGGTTCGACCCTGCTGTGGATGGGCACGCTGGTGGTGGTGGTGTACCCGCTGCTGGTGCTGGTGCAGTCGCTGGTGATCCACCAGACCATCTTCGGCAACTACCCGATGATCGCGCGCTGGCTGTCGCACCGCTACCTGCTGCGGCAGAGCGTGTCGTTCTTCCAGGACGAGTTCGCCGGCCGCATCTCGCAGAAGGTCATGCAGACCGCGCTGGCGATCCGCGAGACGGTGATGAAGCTGATGGACGTGTTCGTCTACGTCGCCGTCTATTTCGTCGGCACGGTGATCCTGGTCGGGCGCGCGGACCTGCGCCTGATCCTGCCGCTGGCGCTGTGGCTGGTCGGCTACCTGGTCATCCTGTTCTGGTTCGTCCCGCGCCTGCAGCGGGTGTCGATGGCCCAGTCCGACGCGCGCGCGCAGATGACCGGCCGGATCGTGGACAGCTACACCAACATCCAGACCATCAAGCTGTTCGCCCACACCATGCGCGAGCAGGACTACGCACGCGACGCGATGGACGAGTTCATGGTCACCGTGCACCGGCAGATGCGGCTGGTCACCCAGCTGACCGTCAGCCTGCACAGCATCAACGCGCTGCTGCTGGCCGGCGTGGGCGGACTGGCGGTGATGGCGTGGCTGCAGGGTTCGATCTCGCTGGGCGCGATTGCGGTCGCGATCGCCCTGGTGATGCGCATCCGCTCGATGTCGGACTGGATCCTGTGGGAAGTCGCCAGCCTGTTCGAGAACATCGGCACGGTCGAGGACGGCATGAACACCATCGCCCAGCCGCTGGCGATCACCGACGGCGACGGCGCGCGCGACCTGGAGGTCAGCCGCGGCGAGATCCGCTTCGAGCACCTGCAGTTCCAATATGGCCGCACCTCCAAGGTCATCGAGGATCTGTCGCTGGTCATCCGTCCGGGCGAAAAGGTCGGCATCGTCGGCCGCTCCGGTGCCGGCAAATCGACCCTGGTCAACCTGCTGCTGCGCTTCTACGACCTGGAGGGCGGGCGCATCCTGATCGACGGGCAGGACATCGCCCGGGTCCGCCAGGAGTCCCTGCGCCGCAACATCGGCATGGTCACCCAGGACACCTCGCTGCTGCACCGTTCCATCCGCGACAACATCCGCTACGGACGGCCGGACGCGGACGAGGCGCAGATCGTCGAAGCCTCCCGGCGCGCGCACGCGGATGAGTTCATCCGCACCCTGACCGACGCCAAGGGCCGCAGCGGCTACGACACCCATGTCGGCGAGCGCGGCGTGAAGCTGTCCGGCGGCCAGCGCCAGCGCGTGGCGATCGCGCGCGTGCTGCTGAAGGACGCCCCGATCCTGGTGCTGGACGAAGCAACCTCGGCGCTGGACTCGGAAGTCGAGGCCGCGATCCAGGAACAGCTCTACGCGCTGATGGAAGGCAAGACCGTCATCGCCATCGCCCACCGCCTGTCCACCATCGCCGTGCTCGATCGCCTGGTGGTGATGGACCAGGGCCGCATCATCGAAACCGGTAGCCACGACGAACTGCTGCAGCGCGACGGCCTGTATGCGGCGCTGTGGCGTCGGCAGTCCGGTGGTTTTATCGGATTGGATGTGGCGGAGGTGGGGTGACGGCGGGGATTCGGGATTCGGGATTCGGGAATCGGGAATCGGGAATCGGGAATCGGGAATCGGGAATCGGGAAATGCTGCTCTTGCCTCCCCCTTTGAAAAAGGGGGATTGAGGGGGATTTGCTTTTGGCGCCAAGAGCAAATCCCCCGTCACCTGCTTACGCAGGTGCCCGCCCCCTTTTTCAAAGGGGGCAATTGCGAGCTCCGGTTTTTTGCCTCCCGCTTGGCCCGCCATTCGGCGGTTGAGAAGCGCTTGAGGTGAGGGGGATTTGCTCTTCCCTACACCAGCCATCCGCGCACCACGCACTTCTGCGCGTAGCGCCAGAACAGCAGGGCGATGACGATCAACACCGCCGGCATCACCAGCCCCGCCACGCCGTAGGCATCCCAGGCCGGCGTCACCAGGTAGGCGCCGATCATCTGCACCAGCAGCGCGAGCAGGGAGACGAAGAACATCGTCACCGCCCAGCGTTTCCCCATCAGCATGCCGATTGCACCCAATACGCCGCCGAACACCGCGATCGCGAAGGCCACGTTGAGCCACATCGGCGTCGCCTCGTAGACCTGGCGCTGCTGCTCGGTCATCGCTGCCAGCGCTTCGGCGCTCATGTTCACCTGCATCCAGAACATCGCCACGCCGATCAGGTTCCAGATCAGCGCGAGGACGGCGACCAGCCAGAACCCCTTGGAACGCGGAATCTCCATCGTGCCGTTCATATGCCCTTCCCTCCCCAGGTTGTCGGACGGCGCGAGCATACGCCCGGCGGACTGTCATTGCGCTTACGTCCTCAACGCGGGGCGAGCCTCCAGACAACATTTCCCACATCGTCCGCCACCAGCAACGCGCCGCCGCGGTCGAACGCCACGCCGACCGGCCGACCGCGCGCGTTGCCTTCGGCATCGAGGAAGCCGGTGAGCACGTCGATCGGCGATCCCGTCGGCTGGCCCTGCGCGAACGGCACGAACACCACCTTGTAGCCCGCCGGTTCGGAGCGGTTCCAGGAGCCGTGCAGGCCGATGAACGCGCCTTCGCGGAAACGCGCCGGCATCGGTTCGCCGCGCGCGAAGGCCAATCCCAGCGCCGCCACGTGCGCGCCCAGCGCATAGTCCGGGGCGATGGCGCGCGCGACCCGCGCGGGATCCTGCGGCTGCACCCGCGCGTCCACGTGCGCGCCGTAATAACTGTAGGGCCAGCCGTAGAAAGCGCCCTCGCGCACGCGGGTCAGGTAGTCCGGCACCAGTTGATCGCCAATTTCGTCGCGCTCGTTCACCACCGTCCACAGCGCGCCGGTGACCGGTTCCCATGCCAGTCCGACCGGATTGCGAAGGCCAGAGGCATACACGCGCCGCTGGCCGCTGGCGATGTCGATTTCCAGCACCGCGGCGCGGTCGGTCTCGTGCGCCATCCCGTTCTCGCCGATGTTGCTGTTGGAGCCCACGCCGACGTACAGCCGGCGTCCGTCGGCGCTGGCCAGCAGGCTCTTGGTCCAGTGGTGGTTGATCGGCCCGCCGGGCAGATCGGCGAGCTTCACCGGCGTGGCGTCGATGCGGGTCTGGCCGGCGCGGTACGGCACCCGCACCACCGCGTCGGCGTTGGCGATGTAGAGCTGGTCGCCGACCAGCGCCATGCCGAACGGCGAGAACAGATCCGACAGCAACACGTGGCGGGTCTCGGCGACGCCATCCCCGTCCGCGTCGCGCAACAAGGTGATCCGGTTGGCGCTGGGTACGCCGGCCCCGGCCTTGGCCATCGTGCGCTTCATGAACCAACTGCGCAGTCCCCCCTTCTCGCCGGGCTTGGGTGGCGCGTTGGTTTCCGCCACCAGCACGTCGCCATTCGGCAGCACGTACAACCAGCGCGGATGATCCAGATCGCGGGCGAACGCCTGCACCGCCAGTCCTTCGGCGGCGGTTGGCGCCGCGCCCTCCGGCCAGCCGACCGCGGGAGCAATGTTGACCGTGGGAATCCAGCGCTTCTGCGGAGCCGGCAGTTCCGGCCGCGGCCCGGTTTCGCTGGCCTGTTGCGCAACGGAGGGGGCGCATGCGGTGATCAGCAGCGCCAGCCCTCCTCCCAGGATCTTCCGCATGCCCATGGCCGCGCTCCTCGAGAAGGACGATTCATGCTGGCCCTCCGAGGGCGAACGCCGTGTCAAGACCAGCTCAGGCGTCGTCCTGGCGTTGCACCGACACCGCCGGCACGCCGTCCTCGTCCATCCGCACACGGATTTCGATGGGCCGGCAGCAGACCTGGCAATCCTCGACATAGTCCTGATCCCCGGCCGTATCGTCGACGAACAGCGTGATCGCTTCACCGCAGTAAGGGCAGTCGATATCGGCGGAAGGCAGTTGCGGCATGGGTCGATGCCGGCTCAGGCGGAACCGAGCTGCACGATCTCGCGGATGCTATCCATCCACAGATAGTGCGCGCGTGCGGGATCGCGCTGGTCGTCCAGGCGGACCACCGCGTTGAAGCCTTCCACGCCGTCGGCGTCGCGGAACACCTGCACGCTCGGGCGGGTGGAGACGGTGCCGGTCAGCGTGCCGCCATCGGTGAGGCGCAGTTCCACCACCGCCTCGTCGGGCAGCGCCCGCACCATCGCCTCGAGCCGTTCGATGTCGGCCTGCCGCGTGTACAGCGTCTGCGGAACTTCGATCATGGCCGCCGCTCCAGGGAGGGACGATTCCACTCTAGCGCCGCGACGATAAGCACCCGTGAAGGTGGCGGACCGTCAGGCGATCAGCTCGAGCAGCGCGCGCGCCGCCGGTTCGGACGAGGCGGGGTTCTGCCCGGTGACCAGCTTGCCATCCACCACCACGTGCGGCTGGAACGGCGGAGCGGCCTCGAAGCGCGCGCCCTTGGCCTTCAGCTCATCCTCCAGCAGGAACGGCACGATGTCGGTGAGCTCCACCGCCGCTTCCTCGGCATTGGTGAAGCCGGTGACCCGCTTGTCCTTCACCAGCGGCTGGCTGAGCGTTCCCTGCGCGTGGCGCAGCACCGCCGGTCCATGGCAGACCGCCGCCACCGGCTTGCCGGCGGCGAAACGGGATTCGATCAGGCGGATCGAATCCGCATCCTCGGACAGATCCCACAGCGGGCCATGCCCGCCGGGATAGAACACCGCGTCCACGTCCTCGTCGAGCACGTCCGCCAGCGGCCGCGTCTGCGCCAGTTCGGCGATCGCGACGGTGTCGTTGTTGAAGCGCAGCGTCGCCGGCGTCTGCGCGTCGGCGGCGTCGCTCTTCGGATCCAGCGGCGGCTGGCCGCCGCGCGGCGAGGCGAGCACGATCTCCGCGCCCGCATCCTTGAACACGTAGTACGGCGCGGCGAACTCCTCCAGCCAGAAACCGGTCTTGTGGCCGGTTTCGCCCAGGCGATCGTGCGAGGTCAACACCATCAGGATCTTCATGATCCGGCTCCATGCGGGAACATCGGGGAAGTGGCGACGCTAGCAGCGCAACCGCTAAAGGCAGGTAACGATCCCGTGGCGATCGCGTTACCGTCACCGCCCTGTCAACTTTCCGGATCAGCCCTGCTTGATGCGATGCCCGCCGAATTCGTTGCGCATCGCCGCCAGCAGCTTGTCGGCGAAGGAATCGTCCTCGCGCGAACGCAGGCGCTCCAGCAGCGACATGGTGATGACCGGTGCCGACACGTCCAGATCGATGGCCTCGGCCACCGTCCAGCGGCCTTCGCCCGAATCCTCGACGTACGGCGCGATGCCGGCCAGGGTCGGATTCTTCTTCAGTGCATCGGAGGTCAGGTCCAGCAGCCAGGAACGCACGACGCTGCCATGGCGCCAGATTTCCGCGACCTGCTGCAGATCGATGCCGAAGGCTTCCTTGCGCTCCAGGATGGCGAAGCCTTCCGCGAACGCCTGCATCATTCCGTACTCGATGCCGTTGTGGATCATCTTGGTGAAATGGCCCGCGCCGGAGGGACCGACATGGCCCCAGCCGCGATCGGCCGCCGGCGCGAGGGTTTCGAACACCGGCCGCAGCGCTTCCACCGCCTGCTTATCGCCGCCGATCATCAGGCTGTAGCCTTCGGCCAGGCCCCACACGCCGCCGCTGGTGCCGCTGTCGACGTAGTGCACGCCGGCCTCGGCCAGGCGCGCGCCGCGGCGCATGGTTTCCTTGTAGTTGGAATTGCCGCCGTCGACGACGGTGTCGCCGGCCGACAGCAGCGGCAGCAGCGTATCCAGGGTGTCGTCGACCACGCCCGCCGGCACCATCACCCAGACAATGCGCGGCGACGGCAGCGCGGCCACCACCGCCTGCAGGGAATCGGCAATGGCGATGCCGCGCTCGGCCGCCTGCTTGCGCGCGGGTTCGCCGGGGTCGTAGCCGTGCACGCGGTGTCCGCCGCGGGTGAGGCGTTCGGCCATGTTGGCGCCCATGCGGCCCAAGCCGATCATTGCCAGTTCCATAAATGCTCCTGAGTTCGGGGGAAGTGAGTGGAGGGGGAAATCGCGTGGCTCAGGCGGCCAGCCAGGCCCGCAGCAGGTCGTTGGTTTCGCGCGGCTTTTCCATCGGCGGAAGATGGCCGCAATGGGTGAACACGTGCAATCGCGCGCCGGCGATGCCGGTCTGGAGGATCCTGGATTCCTCCGGCGCGGTCATGCGGTCGTCGTCGCCCACGCCGACCACGGTCGGCATCGACAGGGTGGGCAGCAGCGGCTGCGAATCGGGGCGTTCCAGGATCGCGCGCTGCTGGCGCAGGAAGGCGTCGCGGCCCACCCGCTCGGCCATCGCCATCACCTCCTCGCCGACCGGCGTGTCGACCCGGCTGGCATGCACCAGTTGCGGCAGCAGCTTGCGGGTGACCCCGGCGAAGCGGCCGCGCTCGGCCAGCGCCAGGCTGGCCCGGCGCACCGCCGCGCGCTTGGGCGGATCGGCACGCGCGCTGGTCGACAGCAGCGCCAGCCGCTCCACCCGCTGCGGCGCCTGGCGCAGGATCTCGAACGCCACGTAGCCGCCCATCGACAGCGCGCCCAGCGCGAACCGCGCCGGCGCCCGCGCCAGCACGCGCGCGGCCATCGCGCCGACGCTGTCGTCCAGGGTCAGGTCGGGGACGGTGATGTCGGCCAGGTCGGCCAGGCCCTCCACCTGGTCCCGCCACAGCCGTGCATCGCACAGCAGGCCGGGGAGCAGCAGGAGGGACGGGCGCGGGGAAGAAACGGGCATCCGCGAATTTTAGTCGCCCCGCGCCCCGAAGCCGAGCGCACGATGCTTTCCACGGGCGGAACACGCGCCTGGGCGTACCCTGAAAGGCCCCACGACGCCCCTCCTGAATGCGCATCCTGCTCACCGGCGGCACCGGCT
Organism: Pseudoxanthomonas sp. PXM04; assembly: GCF_014851695.1. NCBI lineage: Bacteria > Pseudomonadati > Pseudomonadota > Gammaproteobacteria > Lysobacterales > Lysobacteraceae > Pseudoxanthomonas > Pseudoxanthomonas sp. PXM04. The sequence goes on along the minus strand of NZ_JACVAG010000001.1, from coordinate 32,262 downwards.
TCATCGGCCGCGCCCTGTGTACCCGGCTCCTGGCCGGCGGCCATCGCCTGACCGTATGGTCCCGCCGCCCCGCCCTGGCCCGCCAGCGCCTGCCCGGCGTGGCGGTCATCGAGGATCTGGCCGAGGCGGGCGAGATAGAGGCGGTGGTCAACCTGGCCGGCGAACCGCTGGTGGGACGCCGATGGAGCGCCCGGCAGAAGCAGGCCATCCGCGATTCGCGCCTGAACACCACCGCCCAGCTGGTGCGCTGGATGGCCCCGCGCCTGCGCCGTCCGCATGTACTGGTCTCCGGCTCGGCGATTGGCTACTACGGCGCGCACGGAGACGCCCTGCTGGATGAATCCACCCCGGCCGGCGACGATTTCGCCGCCGTCCTGTGCCGCGACTGGGAACACGCCGCCATGCAGGCCGAGGATCTGGGCCTGCGGGTGTGCCGCCTGCGCACCGGCATCGTGCTCGGCGCCGACGGCGGCGCGCTGGGGAAGATGCTGCCGCCGTTCCGCTGGGGCATGGGCGGCCCGATCGGCCACGGCCGCCAATGGATGAGCTGGATCCACCGCGAGGATCTGATCGGCCTGATCCAGTGGCTGCTCGAATTCGAATCCGCGGGCGGCGCCTACAACGGCACCGCCCCCGAACCCGTGCGCAACCGCGAGTTCGCGCGCACCCTCGGGCGGGTACTGCATCGTCCGGCATTGCTGCCGACGCCCTCGCCGCTGTTGCGGCTGGCCTTTGGCGAAGGCGCGCAGTTGATGCTGACCGGCCAGCGCGTCATGCCCATGCACGCGCTGGTGGAAGGCTTCCGCTTCCGCTTTCCGCAATTGGAAGACGCCCTGCGCGACGTACTGGACAAGCCCGCCTGACCCGCGCGCAGGCGCATCGCGATCAGAACGACTGCCGCAGCACCAACTCCCAGCTGCGCGGATCACCCAGGTAGACCATGCTGTCGTTCAGCGCGTACACGACGTGGGTGCGGTCGCCGAGGTTGCGACCGCGCAGGGTGAGCCACGTGTGCGGACTCCATTGCCAGCTCACGTGCGCGCCCCACAGCGCGTAGCCGGCGGTGGACAGCGTGTTGGCCGCGTTCGCATGACGCGAGGACACGCCACGAAGGTCCACGCCGGCCGACCAGCGATCGTCGAAGGCGTAGTCCACCCACAGGTTGCCGACCCGCGCGGGCGTGTTGGCCGGCCGGTTGCCCGCGCGCGACACCGGCACGCCGCCGACGTTCTCGAAGAAATCATCAAGGCTCGCGTCCACCCAGGCCAGATTGCCCTGCACATCCAGTCCCTCCAGCGGTTGCCAGCCGAAGGTGGCTTCGACGCCGCGCGCCGATTGCCTGCCGATCGGCAGGGTCTGGCCAGGATTGGCCGGATCGCTGATGGCCAGGTTGTGGCGCACGATCCGGTACGCCGCCAATGTCGCGAAGTGGCGGCCATCGCGCGACTGGAATTTCGCGCCCAGTTCGCCCTGGCGGCCGGTGGTCAGATCGAAGTCGCGCACGTTGGCGAAGCTGGCCGTGCTGAGGATGCCGGCAGGCGGATCGGCGGCGGTGCTGTACTGCACGTACACGCTGGCCTGCGGCGTGATCGCCCAGTTCAGCGCGGCGCGGCCGGTGGTGGGCGTGTACTCGCGTTCGAACCGTGCCGGATTGCTCGCGCTGGCGGCGCGATGATTGACCACGTCCAGGCGGATGCGATCCCGGCGCAGGCCGGTCAGCAGTGACAGCGACGGGGTCAGTTCGGTCAGGTTTTCGACGAACAGGGCCTGGGTATGCAGTCGATTGGTGCGATCCGGCCGGTAGGCGAGTTGCGCGCCGGGCACGTCGAGGAAATCGCCCGGGGTGACCGCATCCAGCGGCACGGTGTCGATCACCGCCGGCAGCGATTGCGGGAAGCGGGTCTGGCGGTTGTAGCTGATGTCCAGTCCCGCGTTCCAGCGCGAAGGCAACCGGCCCAGGGCTCCGTCGTGGGACCACTCCAGCCGGTTGCCGTAGACCTGCTGATCGTGGCGCTGCAGCAGCGCGCCCGAGCGGATCACGCTACGGTTGTCGGCGCTCAGGCGATAACTTTCGACATTGCGGTAATCGCGCAGGGCGTCGTAGTGGTAGATCGTGTTGCGCACGGTGTCCGCCGCGCCCGGAGACCACTCCAGGATCGAGCGCGCCCACAGCACGTCCTGCCCGTAGTAGCCATCGGACACGTTGTAGTTGCGACCCACCGTTTCCGGCAGCACCGCCAGGCGCCCGCCGGCCGGCTGGCGCACCGGCGTGCCCCAGTAGGGACGGTCGTTGTCTTCCCGCTGATGCTCCAGCGCCAGCGTGTGGCGCAGCGTGGGCGTCCATTGCGCCAGCCACGACGCGGCGACGGTGGTCGCCTGGCGCCGCTGGCCATCGATGGCGCTCTCGGCATCGCGCGTGCTGACATCCAGCCGCAGCGCCTGGCGCGCGGCGTCGCCGCCCAGGCGCAGGTTGGCGCCCATCGCCACGCTGCGATCACGGAAGGAGCCAATGCCGGCCTGCCATTGCGCGTCGTCGCGTTCGAGGTTCGCCAGCCGGGTGACGTAGTTGATGGTGCCGCCGACCGCGCCGGCGCCGTACAGGAAACTCGACGGGCCGCCGATCGCTTCCACCCGTTCGTACTGCCAGGCGTCGACCGGGCGCGCGGCGATCGAGGCGTACTGCACGTCGATGCCATTGAACAGCTGGGTGATCTGGCTGCCGGAAAAACCGCGCAGGGTCACCGCGTTGCCGTTGCCCGGCGGCGAAGCCACGGTCAGGCCGGGAATGCCGGACAGCGCCTCCTGGGTGGTACGCACGCCGCGCGCATCGAGCGTGTCGCGATCGATGATGGTGATCGAGGCTGGCGTCTCGCGCACGCTCAACCCGAGCCGGGTGCCGGTTCCGGCCGGCGCATCCAGCGCGGCGCGCCGGCCTTCGACGCGGACGGCGTCGAGGGTGGTGGCCTGCGCATCGGCGGGTGGCGAATCCGCATCGGCGGCGCGCGCCATCGCGGACGTGAGAACGGAAGACAGGGCCGCGAGCACGGCCAGTGAAAGGCGGGACGCGCGAAGCGCGCCGCGATGATGCATCGACATGAACGTAAGACTCCGGAAGCGGCGCATGCGGCGCCGTGGGGAACAGGGGCGGTGATGGCGTTGCGCTACGCCGCTGGTGGTCCCCGGCAACCCGCTCCCACCGGCCGGAATGCTTTTCGCGTCAATGATGTTTCAAATCCACGCCCAGGCGCGGGCGGGCACGGCGACGCCGCCCAGTCGAACGCCTCCGGTGGCGGCGGCAGCGCGGCGGCCAGCGGACATTGCGGACAGGCGTCGCCCTCGTCCGGCCAACTAGACGTCGGCGCGGCCGGCGCTTTTTCCCGTGCCGCGTTCGCGCGGGCATCCACCCACTTCAATCCGACGGGCGTGCACAGTTCGACCCATCCGGCCAGCACGTCGCCGCCGCGGCTGGCGAGCACGCGACTGATCGACGGCGCGAACACGAGCAGCAGCGCGGCCAGCAACGCCAGCCGCGTCGCCGTCCGCGCGAACGGAATTCCGGGACGCATCCGCGTGCTCCCTCAGCGCACCGACGCGCCTTTCAACCGCGGTTTGCCGTCATCCACATCGGTCCACACCAGCCAGGCGGCGCCATCGGCCCAGCGCAGGCGCGGCATCCCGCTGGCGCGTCCGCGCGCGGCCAGGGTGGCGACCTCCACGCGGGTGGCGGATTGCCAGCGCGGATCGTAGCTGCCCAGCACGATGCGCTGGCCGCCGGTACCGGTTTCCTCCAGCCAGCTGGCCAGCAGGCGGCCATCACCCAGCGCCAGGCCCAGCCGGCCCAGCACCTGTCCGCCGCGCGCGAGCGTGACCGGTGCGTCGAAATGATCGCCCGCGTCGCCGGAGTGGGCCGCACGCAGTTCCGGCGTACCGTCGGCCTCGGTGTACCACGCCACCCAGACATCGTTGCCGCGCGCGGCCACCACCGGACCATTCACCGGGCATGCGGGCATGTGCCAGCCATCGGTATGCACATCGCGCGGCGCGGTCCACGCCTGCCCGTCGAAGCGGACGATGCGGGTGTCGCGAATCTCGCCCGCGGTGCGTCCGCGATACACCACCACAACGCCGCGTTCGGTGATCGCCGACGCGGTGGTGCAGCAATCGCAGGTGGACGCATCGAGCGGCCATTCGGCCAGTTGCCGCGCCTGCGCGCCGTACAGCGCCGCGCGCAGCATCATCGCGCCGCCACCGCCGTGATGGCCACCATCGTGCGCGGCATCGGCGGAACGATCGACGCCGGCGGCCGCCTTCTGGCGGCTGTCCAGCCAGGCGATGCCGAGCTGGTCCTGCGCCTGTGCCCAGAAGGTCACGAAGCCATGATCGCCACGGGTACCCGCCGGATGCACCAGCTGCGGCGCGCTCCAGCTGCGTCCACCATCGCCGGAACGCACCAGATCGATGCCGTAGTCCATCCGCGAAGGCCCGGTGCTGCGCAGCCAGTGCGCCCACAGCGAGCCATCGGGCAGCGCCTGCACATGCGGCGTGTCGGCCCAGTTGAGGAACCAGTCGTTGCCTTCGGCGATCGTGATCGGCGCCTGCCAGTTCTCCTGGTCGGCCCACGCCAGGCGCAGGCGATGCGCATCGCCGGTCGCCGGTTCCACCCAGCTCAGCAGGCGTCGGCCATCCGGCGCGATTACCAGATCCGGCTGCGCGGCGCCGACGGGCGCGGGCAGGCTCCACTCGCGCACCCGGGCGGGCGCGGGTTGCGCCGGCGCGGATGCCGCGCGCTCGGTTTCCGGCTCCATGCGTTCGCGCTCACCGCAGGCGGCCAGCAGGCCGAGCAGGCCCAGCGCGCCCACGCGCAGCAAGGTGGAAACGGCAACGGCGGGAGCACGACGGCTCCCGCGGACGGCAAACGGCGACGCGCTCCGGCGCGTCGGCGGGTGAACGGACATCGGCATTCTCCAAAGCACGGGCGCGGCCACACGACCGCGGTAACAGCTCGGTACTCGTGGTTCAGAAAATCGACGGCGGCCCCTGCCCACCGAGCCCGCGCAGGCGGATCGGCACGTGCGGCACGGGATGACGTCCGGGCATCGCCAGTCGCGGCGACGGCGGCAACGGCACCTGCGCAATCAGCGACAGCGGCATCGGCGGCAACGACGACGCCAGCGGGCAATAGGCGCAATCCGCGCCGGCCGGCATGGCCGGATGCTTGGGCGTGGCGTCTCCGGCCGGCGCGGCCGTGTCCACCCACTTCAGACCGCTGGCGGTGCACAGTTCGACCCAGCCGGCCATCGCGCCGGAAGCACTCGCGGCCAGCACCCGGCTCAGCGCGGGCGCGAACGCCAGCAGCAGCATGGCGCAGAGCGCCAGCCGGGCCATCGGGCGGGAAAAGGCGGGGTTCCGGATCACGACCGGGATTCTAGTCATCGGCGACGCCCCGTGCGCGCCAGGCCAGCCGCGCAAGTGCCTGATCCGGCGGGCGTGCGACGAAATGTCGCACGTCGGTCAGGATGCCGCGGCCTCCGCCAACGCCCGCGCGCCGGCCTGGCGGGCACGATGGCGCCAGCACCACAACGCCATCAGCACGCTGGTGATCGCCAGCATGAAACCGAACTCGTCCACCGCGTACACGGTGACCAGGCCCGTCTCGACCGTCAGCAGGGTGAACACCGGCGTGATCACCGCGTTGTGGCTGCCATGCAGGATCGCGGCCGTCCAGACGCTGCCGGTGCTTTCACGCAGCCAGGCATAGACGAAACTCAGGCCGGTCACCATGACGGTGAAGCACGCCATCGCGAAGGGCTTGGGCGGATCGCCGGGAAAGTTCAGCCAGAACAGCACCGGGTAGTGCCAGGCCGCCCAGATCAGGCCGGTGGACAGGGCGCCCGCACCGAACCCGAATCGCCGCGCCAGCCGCGGCCCCAGCAAGCCGCGCCAGCCGATTTCCTCGCCCAGCGCCATCGCCACGTTGAGGATGAAGCCCATGCCCAGTTGCAGGGCCAGCATCATCGCGATGACTTCGCCGTCGGAGGCATCGGGCAGGCCGATCACGCGACGCGCGTACGGCAGGTAGATCTCGGTGGAGAGCCGCCCCAGGCCGGTCGCCCAGATGATCCCGTAGGCGAACAAGCCGTAACCAATCGGAATCAGATAGCTCAACCGGGCCAGGCGTCCGCCGGGCCAGCGCCAGCCCAGGTTCGCCAGCGGTATCCGCGCCAGCAGGCAGGCGGCCACGGCGGCCAGGCCCGGACTCCACATCAGCCCGGTGACGTACAGGCGCCGCCCTTCGGCGTTGGCGAAGGACAGGTTGAGCAACAGATAGAACGGCAGGCTGAAAAGAACGGTCAGCAGCAGGAACAGCACCACGGGATGGCGACGCAGCATGACGACGACTCGAGGGGCCCCGGTGGCATCATGCCAGCTTGTCCCCCCACCCGCAGCCATGGACCTCCAACAGACCCAACGCTTCTGCGCCGGCCTTCCCGGCGCCACCGTCACCGAATGGGGCGAGCCGGCCAACCTGTTGGCCTACTTCGTCGGCGGCAAGCGCTTCGCCCACTTCAAGACCAGCGCGCCGGAGCGCTGGCGCTTCAGTTTCAAGGTCGCGCCGGAGCGCTTCCTGGAACTGACCGATCAACCGGGCATCAAACCGGCACGCTGGCTGGGCCGCTACCGCTGGATCACCGTGGTGGACGTGCGCGCGATGCCCGATGAGGAACTGCAATCGCTGATCCGCTGGTCGTACCAGGCGGCGCTGGCCACGCTGAGTCGCGCGCGGCAGCGGGAGATCGCCGGCGCCGCGACGACGCCGGCGAATCCGCCCGCGCGCGGGAAAAAGCGTCAGGCTTCGCCCAGGTAATCCATCTTGCCCAGCGGCACGCCGTTGTGGCGCAGGATGGCGTAGGCGATGCCGACATGGAACAGCAGGTTGGGCAGCACGAAGCCCAGCAGATAGTCGCGGCCGCTGAAATGCTGGTCGCCGCTGCGACGCGGCAGCACCACGTCCCTGCCCTCGCTGCCGTCGACCTGCGCCGGCGTGAAGCTGCCGAGGAACTCCAGCGCGCGATCCAGCCGCGCCTGCAACTCATCGAAACTGGTTTCATTGTCCTCGAAGCGCGGCGAGTCCATGCCGGCCAGCCGCGCCGGCGCGAACTTGGCGGTATCGGTGGCGATCTGCACCTGCCGCAGCAGCGGCAACATGTCCGGATACAGGCGCGATTGCAGCAGCACCGCCGGGTCGTAGCCCTGCGCCAGCGCATGCGCCTGGCCCTTGGCGAGGATGTGCTTGAAGTTGCGCAGGGCGCGGATCAGCACGGGAACGGAGGCCTGGTACATCGACAGCGATTCGCTCATGGCGGCGGCTCGGGACAGGGAAGCGCGCAGCTTAGACAAGTCCGATGGCGGTGATTAGTCCTTCCCGGCGGGAGAGTCCATCCCGAATCGCGTGCTGCGTCCGCATCCCCCGCGTCAAGGAACGGGCGCGCGTTGCGCGCAATCCATCGCGGAAGTCCAGTGCCGATGCGTCATTCCTTCGTTCCATCGACGGGAAACTGCATCGCCGATGCCGCCGTTTGTTCCGGCGTCCGCATCCCTATCTTTGCTTCGCACGACGGCTGCCCAGGCACTCCGCCAGGACCCGTCGCCACACGCATCGCAACTCCCTCCCCCGCGCGATGCATGCAGGAGTTTCAGACATGAAGAACAACAACAAGCTGTCCCGTGCCCTTCTTTCCGCCGTGCTGCTGGGCGGCATCGCCTTCGGCGCGCAGGCCGCCGAACCCAAGGGCTTCTATGCCGGCGTCGGCGCCGGCCAGTCCAGCGTGGACGAACAGCGCTACGACGACGAGGACACTGCGTTCTCGGTGTTCGGCGGCTACCAGTTCAACCACTGGTTCGGCCTGGAAGCCGGCTATTCGGATCTCGGCAAGCTGGAACCGCGCGGCAACCTCGGCCGTCCGCTGGAAGCCAGCAGCGTTTCGCTGACCGCGGTCGCCACCGTGCCGTTCACCGACAAGTTCTCCGGCTATGCCAAGGCCGGCGTCCAGCGCTGGGATCTGGATCGCGCGTTGCCGGAAGTCACCCGCACCCGCGACGACAGCGGCACCGATGCCACCTACGGCCTGGGCCTGCAGTACCGCTTCACCGACAAGGTGGCGTTGCGCGGCGAATACAGCCGTTTCGAGATCGAGGACGCGGACCTGGATCTGGCGCAGTTGCAGGTCCGCTACGACTTCTGATCCCCCAGCAAGTCGCGCCTGGAAAACCGCCGGCCCGTCCGGCGGTTTTCGTTCGTGTGCGGGGACGCGGTAGCATCGCCCTCCCCCTTGTTCCCTGGCGAGCCTCCCGATGTCCCACTGGTCCGATCTGATCCGCGACGTACCCGATTTCCCCAAGCCGGGCATCGTGTTCAAGGACATCACCCCGGTTCTGGCCGACGCCGACGGCTTCGCCGAGGCGATGGCCGAACTGGCCGAACCCTGGCGCGGCACCGCGCTGGACGCGGTGATCGGCGTGGAATCGCGCGGCTTCATCCTGGGCGCGGCGCTGGCGCGCGAACTCGACATCGGCTTCGTGCCCGTGCGCAAACCCGGCAAGCTGCCCGCGCGCACCCTGACCCTGGACTACGCGCTGGAATACGGCAGCGACCGGCTGGAAATCCACGCCGACGCCCTGCCCGCCGGCGCGCGCGTGCTGGTGATCGACGACGTCCTCGCCACCGGCGGCACCCTGCGCGCGGCGGTGGCGCTGGCGCGCCAGCAGGGCGCCGAAGTGGTCGGCGCCGCGGTACTGGTGGAACTGGCATTCCTCGGCGCACGCGAACGCTGGAACGACCCGGCGCCGCTATGGTCCGTCCTGGCGTTCTGAGCGCAAACACCATTCCCCCTGCAGGAGCGACGTAAGTCGCGACAGCCCGCGATGACGATTGGAAAAAAGCTCGCGACTCACGTCGCTCCCACAGGCTGGCTCCTGATCATCCTGCCATGCCTGAGCCTGCTCGCCGGATGCCTGTCGGACACCCTCGATGCGGCCTATGGCAACCTGGCCGAGGCTCGCGCCGATGGCGCCATCGACCGCGGCTGGATTCCCGCCTGGGTGCCGGAGAGCGCGACCGCGCTGCATGAAGTGCACAACCTGGACACCAACGTCAGTGCGCTGGCGTTCGACCTGCCCGGCGATACGCGCATACCCTTGCCCGACGGCTGCCTCCCGGCCACTTATGCGCAGACGCTGCCAGTTCGGTTCGCACGTTCCTGGTGGCCTTCGCAGGGGACGCTTGCCTCGCAGTACAACTTCTTCACCTGTCCCGCCTCGTCTGCCAAGTTTGAATTCGTCGGGATGCGCCACGACGGCCGCCGCATGGTGCACTGGCGTACCTACGCGCCGGACTAGCCCCCTCCCTCTTCCCTCCTTGCAGGAGCGACGTGAGTCCCGCTAGCTCTTGTTGGCGTCACCTGAGGAGCGTCGCGACTCACGTCGCTCCCACAAGGGAGATCATGCTTGACTGTGGGAGCGACGTGAGTCGCGAGCTTTTCCGGCCGCCCAGGGTTGCATCGCTTTCATGGGGCATGCGGAACGGATTTCGCCCTGCCGACAGGCACTAGCCCATCCGGCATATGGCCCGGCATGGAGCCCGTGCTAACGTCGCCCACGGCCACAACGGGCGTGGACAGGCGAGGAGAGACGCGTGGCCTGCCCGTTGTCGGCTCCTTGGTTTCTCCCGGCCCGCATTCGCTTCCCCGGCCGCCGCTGCTCCGCACCACGCTCCAGCTGTCCGTTTCCACGACGCGTTCCGGCAAGGGGAATCCATGGCATCGATGAAGCAGGCCGCGCCTCCGCTGGAGGACGCGAAGATCCCGGTGAAGATCAAGCTGTCCGCGCTGTGGGCCAGCCTGATGCTGTGTTTCGTGTACGGCGACTATTTCGGCCTGTACGTGCCGGGCAAGCTGGACAACATGATTGACGGCCGGATGGGTCCGCTCGGGGCGGTGACCCAGAACGTGCTGGTCGGCACCTCGATCATGATGGCGATACCGGCATTGATGGTGTTCCTGTCGCTGGTGATGAAGCCGGCCATCAGCCGTTGGATGAACGCGCTGCTGGGCCTTGCCTATGCCGTCATCATGGTGATGACCATGCCGGGCGCCTGGCGTTTCTACCAGTTGCTCGGCGTGGTCGAGATCCTGCTGTGCCTGGCCATCGTCGGCTTCGCGCTGAAATGGCCGCGCCGACCGCTCTGACACTCCCGGACATCATGCCCATGAACATGGATTCCGCCGTCACCCTGCACCATCCGCGCACTACCGCCCGCATCGCCGGGTTGCTTTACCTGATCGTGGTGTTGGCCGGCATCTTCAGCATTGCCTACATGCCCTCGCAGACGCAGGTGGCGGGCGACGCCGCCGCGACCGTCGCGAAGATCACCGCGAACGAAGGCCTGTTCCGGCTCGGCATCGCCGCCGGGCTGGTCTGCTATCTCGCGTTCCTGTTGCTGCCGCTGGCGCTGTACCGCCTGCTGGCACCGCATGGCAGGACCGCGGCCACGCTGATGGTGGCGTTGGCGGTGGCCAGCGTGCCGCTGTCGTTCTTCAACCTGCTGCACAAGCTCGACGTGTTGAGCCTGCTCGGTGGCGCCGACGACCTGCGCGCGTTTTCTCCCGACGTACTCAACGCGCAGGTGATGCTGGCGCTCAAGGGCTACGCCAACGGCATCCTGGTGTCCAAGCTGTTCTGGGGACTGTGGCTGCTGCCGTTCGGCTGGCTGGTGTTCACTTCGCGCCTGTTGCCGCGCGTGCTGGGCATCCTGCTGATGCTGGGTTGCCTGGGTTACGTGATCGATGTATTCGCCCGCCTGCTGGTGCCCGGCTTCGCGGAGACCGCCGTGGCGGGATATATCACCCTGCCCGCGACGCTGGGCGAGATCGGCACCTGCCTGTGGTTGCTGGTGATGGGCGTGCGCGTGCCCATGCGCCGGTAACCGCCATCGCGACGACCGGCTGCGCCGATGGGCGGCAGGTGCGTGACACCGGCGCTTCCGGCATCATCCGCCGACGTCCCGGCCACCGGCCGGACACCACGGAGCATCGCATGCGGACGCGGAACCGGCAGGCACGGAGACAGGCGCCATGGAAAGCGGCACTGCTGGTATTCGCATGGTTCGTCACCCCCCTCGGCCTGCACGCGCAGACCCTGGCCTGGCCGGACAAGCCACAGGACTCCGGCACGGCGCTCGAACGACAGGTGCCCGCGCTCGCCCGCAAAGTGCTGGCCGGCTACGAGGATCCGGATCGCGAACGCGAGCTGATCAACCGGGTGCGCCTACAGAGGGTGGCCGGTCAGCCCAAGGCCGCACTGGCCAGTATCGCCGCGTTGCGCGAGGTGCGCCGGAAGACGTCACCGGAACAGGCCGACGTGCTGTTCGTCCAGTACGAAATCGACGCTGACGCGCAACTGCGTGGCGAGGCCAATCCCGCCGCGGCGTTCCGGCGCGTGTTCGCGCGTCTGGACGATCGCCAGGCCGCCCGCACCCTGCCGGTGATGGGCGCGGATCTGCCGCGCGCGCGTCGCGATCTCGACGCGGCGCTGGAAAAGCAGCGCGGCAAGACGCGCATCGAGCAAACCGACGCGCTGGAACTGATCCGGCTGTACCAGTTCCACACGGTCTACGCGGCGCTGCTGCCGGTGCTTCCGGACCTGTTGGCCGAGGACGAGGCCAGGCGCTATGTCATCGAACGCGACGTGGTCGTCCCCGGTGCGGACGGGACGAGCCTGCGCGGCCTGGTGGTGCGGCCACGAAGTATGGCCGCGCCGCAGCCGGTGCTGCTGGGCTTCACCATCTACGTCAACGACAGCTGGTCGCTGGCCGATGCGAAGGCGGCGGCCGCACACGGCTATGTGGGCATGTTCGTCTACAGCCGCGGCAAGGCCGGCGCGCCGGGTGAGCCCGTACCCTATGAACACGACGGCGAAGACGCCGCCGCCGCGATCGACTGGATCAGCCGGCAACCGTGGTGCGACGGCCGCGTGGGCATGTACGGCAACAGCTACAACAGCTTCACCCAATGGTCCGCGGCCAAGCACCGCCCGCCCGCGCTGAAGGCGATGCTGACTTCGGCCTCGACCGCGCCGGGCATCGATATCCCGATGCAGGGCAACATCTTCCTCAATTTCCTGTATCCGTGGCCGCTGTGGACCGCCGCCAACGCGACCCTGGACGCCGACAGCTACGGCGACGAGGAACGCTGGCGGCGACTGGATGCGAACTGGTACCGCAGCGGTCGCGCCTACCGCGACCTGCCCGCCATCGACGGCCACCCGAATCCCTATTTCTCGCGCTGGCTGGAACACCCCACCTACGACGCCTACTGGCAGGCGATGACCCCGCAGGGCGACGAATTCGCCGCCATCGACATCCCCGTGCTCGCGGTCACCGGCTATTTCGACGGCGCGCGCGTGGGCGTGCAGCACTACTTCGACGAACACACGCGGCACAACCCCAACGCGAATCACACCCTGCTGATCGGACCGTACAACCACTTCTCCATGCAGGCCGGCGCGGCGCGCGTCCAGGAAGGCTACGAGGTGGATCCGGTTGCGCTGATCGATCTGCCAGCGTTGCGCTTCCAGTGGTTTGACCACGTGTTGCGCGGCGCGCCGCGTCCGGACGTCCTGAAGGACCGGATCAACTACCAGGTGATGGGCGCCAACACGTGGAAGCACGCCGCAACCCTCGATGCCATGGCCAACCAGCGCCAGCGCCTGTACCTGCAACCGGCCATGTCCGGCGGCACAGAGGGCGCGCTGTCGGAACAGGCGCCAGGCAAGCGCGCCGAGAGTCTGCTGACCGTGGATCTTTCCGACCGCAGCGACGCCAACTGGAATCCGCCGGCGCTGTCGATGCTGGATGCGCTGGATCCGCACGCTGCGCTGGTGTTCCGCAGCGCACCGCTGTCCGCCCCGGCCGAATTGTCCGGCCTGTTCTCGGGCCAGCTCGACTTCATCACCAACAAGCGCGACTTCGACCTCAACCTGGCCCTGTACGAACAGCTACCCGACGGACGCCACCTGCTGCTGTCCTGGCATCTCGGTCGCGCCAGCCACGCGCGTGACCGCGGCCGTCGCGAACTGCTGACGCCCGGCAAGCCGCAATCGATCACTTTCCGCAGCGAACGCCTGGTCAGCCGGCAGTTGCAGCCCGGCAGCCGGCTGGTGGTGGTGCTGGGTGTCAACAAGCAGCGCGACATGCAGGTCAACTACGGCAGCGGCAAGGAGGTCGGCGAAGAAACCATCGCCGACGCCGGCGCACCGCTGGAAATCCGCTGGCGGGACAGTAGCCATATCGAGGTGCCGTTGCTGCGTTGAGCGTCTTCGCCACGCCACGCTTGCGACTGGCGCCTCCGTGTCGTAGACATGCGTTCGTCCGTCGCAAAAGCAATCCTTCATGAACTCGCCTTACCAACCACCGCAATCACCCATCGGCGCGCCGTCCCGCAAGCGCAGGTTCGCCCACGTGGTGACGGCCTTCGCTGCGGGGCTGGTGGTGGTTCCCCTATTGGCGCATCTGCTGGACCGCCTGGGCCTGCGGTTCGGCCGCATCGGTTCCGCCAACACCGCGTTCTGGAGCGCGGTCGCATGGGGAAGCCTGCTGGCCGCCGCCTCGGTCTACCGGCATCAGCGCCTTCCGCTGGCATGGGCAGGCGCCATCGGCGTGGCGATCGTGTTGCTCCTGCTGGCCGCCCCTTCGATTTGGGCGTGGGTGCTGCCCTAGCCTCCGGACGTCAGTTGCGCAGCGCGCGCCCGCACATCGCCACACCGACCATCATCGCCGCCAGCAGCAGGAACGCGATGGGCAGGCTGCTGTGGTGGGCGACGAAGCCGATGCCGGCCGGACCGGTCAACACGCCGGCATAGGCGATCGTGGTCATCGCCGGCACCGCCAGCGCCTGCGGCATGACCTTCTGCCGGCCGGCGGCGGTGAACAGCACCGGCACGATGTTGGAGCAGCCCAGGCCCACCAGCGTGTAGCCGACCAGCGACCACTGCCATTGAGGCAGGCAGGCCGACAGGGTGATGCCGGCGGCGGCCAGCAGGCCGCCCTGCCACACCACCCGCGAGGGTCCCAGCCGCGCGACGATCGCATCGCCGGCAAACCGTCCGGCGGTCATCGCCAGCGCGAAGCAGGCGTAGCCGAACCCGGCCTGCGCCGACGCCATGCCCCGCTGTTCGGTCAGGAACACTGCGCTCCAGTCGAGCATCGCGCCTTCGGTCAGGAACACCACGAAGCCCAACACGCCCAGCAGGATCACGAAGCCGTGCGGCACCGCGAACAGCGGTCCCTCGTGCGGACTGCCATAGGGCAGCAGGCCACGCCAGTTGAAAGCCAGCAGCAGCAGGATGAAGGCCGACCAGAACAGGGTCATCGCCAGCGGCGCCACGCCCAGCGACATCATCACCGCCGCCCCGGCCGCGCCAACGATACCGCCCAGGCTGAAGAAGCCGTGGAAGCCGGACATCATCGGACGGCCCGCCGCTTCCTCCACGATCACTGCCTGCACGTTGAACGCGCAGTCCGCCGCGCCAATCGCCGCGCCGAACACGAACAGCACCGCGCCCAGCGCGTACACCGACGGCACCCAGGCCAGCAGCGGCAACATCAGGCTGGACACGACCGTGCACAGCACCAGCACCACCCGGCAGCCCTGTCGCGTGGTCCAGGCGCCGGCCAGCGGCATCGCGATCAGCGAGCCCAGGCCCAGGCACAGCAGCAGCGCGCCGAGCGAGGCTTCATCCAGCGCGGTGCGCGCCTTGGCGAACGGCACCAGCGCCGCCCAGACCGCCACGGCGCAGCCGGCGGCGAAGAACAGCAGGCGGGTGGCGCGGTACTCGACACGGGAGATGGGGGAATCGGAGGCGGCAACGGACATCGGACGATTCTCGCGGGGGACGGGAACGGAGCAGCGGCGTTCAGCGCCGATCGGCGCGGAGCACGGCGATTTCCTGCTGCTCGAAGGATCTGCGCAGGCTTTCCAGCGCATCGTGCTCGACGATGAGGTGGTCGATCTGGTGCAGCGAGGCGAACTGGAAGCGCGCGTCGGCGCCGAACTTCTCGTTCATCACCACCACCGCGGTCTCGCCGCTGCACTCGATCATCGCACGCTTGAACAGCGATTCCTCGGCATCGTTGCCCCACAGGCCACTGTCGATGTCGACCGCGCAGGTACCGGGGAAGCACAGATCCGCACGCACGCGCCGCAGCTCCTGCACGGCCTGCGCGCCGATGGCCGCGCCGATCCGGTGTTCGATGCGCCCGCCGATGATCAGCACTTCCACGTCCGTGCGTTCCATCAACCGGAAGGCGATGTCGGGCGCGTTGGTGACCACGGTCAGCTCGAAGTTGCGCGGCAGCGCGTCGGCGATCGCGCTGTTGGTGGATCCGGCGTCGAGGATGATCGTCTGGCCCTTGCGCAGCAGGCCCAGCGCCTTGCGCGCGAGCAGCTGCTTGCGCTCCGAATCCTGGCCCTGGCGCTGCAGCAGCGGCTTCACTTCCGGCGCATGCAGCAGCGCGCCGCCATAGATGCGCCGGCACAGGCCGCGTGCGGCCAGTTCGCGCAGATCGCGGCGGATGGAGTCCTCGGACACCGCGAATTCCTGCGCCAGTTCCACCGCCAGAACCCGGCCCTGCGCGTGCAGGCGCTGCAGGATGCGCTGCTGGCGTTCCTCGGGCAGCAGATCGATGCCGGTCGACTGGCTCATGGCATCGTCTCCGCCAAGTTGATGGCCACGCCCAGCCGCGCGAGTTCGTGGCGCAGCAGGGAGGCGTCGCGGAAGTGGATCGCATGCATGCCCAGGCGCGCGGCGGCCTCCGCGTTGTAGGCCATGTCGTCGATGAACACCGTGCGCTCGGCGAGCAGGCCGTGGCGCTCCATCAGCAACCGGAAAATCGCCGGATCCGGCTTGGCCAGGCGCTCCTGGCCGGACACCACGATGCCGTCGAACCAGCCGAGGAAGTCATAGCGTTCGAGCGCATGCGGGAAGGTCTCGCGCGACCAGTTGGTCAGCGCATAGAGCCGGCAGTCGCCACCGCGCAGTTCGTCCAGCACCCGCACGGTCGGCGCCAGCGCCTCGCCCAGGGTTTCAATCCAGCGGTCACGGTAGGCGCGGATGCGCCCGGCCTGGTCCGGATGCCGCGCGATCGCCTCGTCCACCGCCTCGTCCCAGCTGCGGCCGGCATCCTGCGCGGCGTTCCAGGCCGGACTGCACACCTCGGCGAGAAACCATTCCATGCCGGCGACGTCTTCGCCGAACAATTGCCGGTAGAGATAGCGGGGATTCCAGTCGACCAGCACGCCGCCCAGATCGAAAACGATGGCGTCGATGGCCGGTGCCTGGGCGGGCACGGGAGCGGGTTCCGGGCGGTTCATGGGGGAATGACCTGGTGCGGATTCGCCATGATTGTGCATAAACATGCACAATCATGCAATATCAGGCAAGCTTCCGCCGGTTCCGATCGTTGCTGCGCCACGTCACGAGGGGTTCGTGGGCGACGGTTACACTCCGGCGCTCCCCCGCACGAACCCGGAAGCCATGCGCCGACTCGCCGCCCTGCTGCTCGTCCTGTCCACCGCCCTGACGGGGTTTGCCGCCTCGGCGGCCGACGCCGCCATCGCTCCCTTGAAGGTGATGGCCTTCAACGTCCGCCTGCCCACCGACGCCGATGGCGACAACCGCTGGCAGGCGCGCAAGGACATCCTCGTGGACACCATCCGCGACCAGCGTCCCGTGGTGTTCGGGACCCAGGAACTGTTCGCCGAGCAGGGCGATTACATCGTGCGGCAGTTGCCGGAATACGCCTGGTTCGGTGTCGGCCGCCGCGGCGACGCCGAAGGCGCCGGCGACGAGCACATGGGCGTGTTCTACCTGCGCGACGAACTGAAGGTGATCGAGTCCGGCGATTTCTGGCTGTCGGACACGCCGGAGGTGGCCGGCAGCATCACTTGGGGCAACCTGTATCCGCGCATGGTCACCTGGGCGCTGTTCGAACGCATCGCCGATGGCCGCCGCTTCTATTTCTTCAACACCCACCTGCCCTATCGCGACGAGGACGAACCCATCCGCGAGCGCGGCGCCGCGCTGCTGCTGAAGCGCCTCTCGGCGCTGCCGGCGGAGGTGCCGGTGGTGGTCACCGGCGATTTCAACACCGGTCCGGAAAGCCGCGTGCATGCGCTGCTCACCGCCGCTCTGGCCGATGCCTGGGAACGCAGCACGCAACGCAGCGGTCCGGAGGCGACGTTCCATGCCTTCTCCGGCAAGGCCGATCGCCGCATCGACTGGATCCTGGTGCGTGGCTTCGAGGTGGGTCCGGTCTCCACGGTGACCGACCACGAGAACGGCCGTTACCCTTCGGATCACTTCCCGGTGGTGGCCGAATTGCGCTGGACGGCCATGCCCTGATCGAGGGGCTGGCGTCACGGTCGCGTCCGGCATAGGCTGCGCGGACGCGCGGTGACCGTCCCGGAGGGGGAAGGCACGACGACCGGGGGCATCCCGTGCGGCAGGTCGAAGTTCCTTTTCCTCCCTTCGAAAGGACACGCACCATGACGCCCTCGTTCTCGCCGCTCGGCATCGTCCATACCGTCCTCAGCCTGCTGCCCGTCGTGTTCGGCGCGATCGCGCTGATCCGCGACGGCCGCATCGAACCCACCTCGCGTATCGGCAAGGCGTATCTGGCCGGCATGCTGATCTCGATCTTTACTTCGTTCGGACTGTCCAGCACCGGCGGCTTCAACGAGG
Source organism: Pseudoxanthomonas sp. PXM04 (assembly GCF_014851695.1). Classification (NCBI taxonomy): domain Bacteria; kingdom Pseudomonadati; phylum Pseudomonadota; class Gammaproteobacteria; order Lysobacterales; family Lysobacteraceae; genus Pseudoxanthomonas; species Pseudoxanthomonas sp. PXM04. Next base: position 14,469 of record NZ_JACVAG010000001.1, on the reverse strand, counting down.
CACACGCACTGGGCGTCCTCGCCCTGCTGGCGCTGGCCGTGGGCTTCACCGCGCGCCGCCATGCCTGGCTGGGTGCTGGCGCCGAGTATCTGCAGAACCTCAGCCTGTCCTTCAGTTACATGCTGCTGTTCATTCCCGCCATCAACGAGACCCTGCGCCGCGTGCCGCCATCGCAGCCGCTGGCCGACGGACCGCAGTCACCGCTGGTGCTGGGCCTGGTGTCGGTCGTGTTCGTGCTGTTCGTGATCGGCGCGGGCTACCAGGCATTGCGACTGCATGCCCGCCGCAAGGTCATGGCCGCCAGCACTGCGTGACGGTTCCTTGGCACGAACCGGTCCGCCGGTCCACCCGCGTAGAGCCGAGCTCGCTCGGCTTCGGGTTCCCGAAGGCACCGTTGCCCGGTGTTCGCGATCAGCGGAGCAAGCTCCGCTCTACCATTCATGTAGAGCCGAGCTTGCTCGGCTTCGGGATCTCAATCGCGCAGCACGGTGACGTAGGCGCCGGTGCCCAGCACGCGGAAGGTATCGCGATCGATCCGATGCAGGCGCGAGCCGTCTTCCAGCAGGTAGACCGGCGCGTTGTCGTGCAGCGTCGCCTCCCGCTCCCTCATGTCGCAGGCACGCAGCACATCGACGCGGCAGCGGTTGCCCGCATCGTCCTGGGCGAAGAAGTAATCGGTATTCATGCTTGCCTCCTCTCGACGACGGCAAGCGAGACTATTCCGCGGCGCGTTAAAAAGACCGTAGCGATTCGTGATCCTGGCGTGGCGATCCGTGGCGGCGGTCACGAAGCGACGGCGGCATGCGGCAGGCGCATCGGCTGCGGCGCCCCGTAGGTCAGGCTGCGCCACAGCCATTCGCAGGGTCCGTAGCGGAAACGCGCGAGCCACCAGTGGCTGAACAGGATCTGCGCGCCGAAAATGCTGACCCACGCCAGCAACCAACCGACCGCTCCGGTCTCCGGCCCCACGCCCAGGCCGATGCCGTAGAACACGAAGATGCCCACCACGCTCTGCGCGAGGTAGTGGGTCAAGGCCATGCGCCCGACCGGCGCGAGCACGCCAAGCAGGCGCTCGCCGCGCGGACGCAGGAACAGGAGGGTGAAGCCGGCCGCCCAGGTGATGCCCAGCGCCAGGGAGTCGAGCCTGAACAGGAATCCGTTGATCCAACGCGGCAGGAACTCCGCGCCCCAGCCCAGGTGCGCTTTTGCCAACTGGAGCAAGGTACCCGCGACCGCGATCGCCAGGCTGCCCCAGAACAACTTGTGGAACAGCGCCCGGTGGTTTCGCGGCTGTTGCAGCAATCGCCGGCGACCGGCCCAGTAACCCAGCAGGAAACGGCCCAGCACGAAGCACAGCAGCATGCCGCCGGAAAGGCGGGTCCAGTTCACCATCGCCGCGTTGGCGGTGAACACGCGCTGCCAGTTGTCGGTGCGGAAAGCCTGCAATGTCATCGCGTCGATCTCGGCGCGCGACGGCAGGCCGGGAAATCCGCCTCCCAGCCAGGGCACCAGCAAGGTGGGCAGGACCAGCGCGACGAACAGGCCGCCCCAGAGCAGCACGCCATCGGGCGCGCGCCGGAACAGCACCAGCAGCAGGCCGACCACCGCGTAGGTCATCAGGATGTCGCCCCACCAGACGAAGTAGCTGTGGACCACTCCGATGATCAGCAACCAGCACAGGCGCCTGACGAACCGCGACAGCCCTGCGCCGCGCGCCTGTGCGCGCTCGATCTGGATGGCGAAGCCCAGTCCGAACAACAGCGAGAACACCGTGATGGCCTTGGCGCTGACCAGCCATTCGATGACTCCGATCGCCATTGCGTCGAAGCCCGCGGTGGGCAGCGCGGCGCGCGCCGGTTCGGTCAGCAGGTTGTAGAGGCTGAGATAACCCAGGTTGGCGAGCAGCACGCCGGCAAGCGCGAATCCGCGCAGCGCGTCGATGAGGTGATGGCGATCTTCGGGACTGACCGGTGCATCGGCTGCGGGCATAGGCATTCGTTCTTCCATGGACGGGATGCCACGCTGAAGCCGCCACCGGACGCCTGCACGCGGATCGTTCGCGCGCCCGCCGCTGCTCCATCGGGGTGTTTCGAAATGTAACACCGCTAACGTCTAAGTGGCCTGTGCCACCGCCGATCCAGTTGTTGCGGATGCACCAACAACCGCGCTGACCGGGTCCTGTCAGCTGCACGGATGGAACAATCCAATTCCCCCAAGGGCCTCAATCCGGCGCGGGGGGCTGGCCTATAGTCACCGCGCTGCCGCAGTACGACCCGCTCCCCCTCCTGCCACCCGTGGAGATTTCCATGTCCAAGATCCTCGTCCTCTACTACTCCGCCTACGGCCATATCGAGAAGATGGCCGAAGCCGTCGCCGAAGGCGCGCGTTCCACCGGCGCCACCGTCGACATCAAGCGCGTGCCCGAACTGGTGCCCGAAGACGTCGCCAAGGCTTCGCACTACAAGCTCGATCAGGCCGCGCCGATCGCCAAGATCGACGACCTCGCCAACTACGACGCGATCATCGTCGGCACCGGTACCCGCTTCGGCCGGATGGCCTCGCAGATGGCCAACTTCCTGGACCAGGCCGGCGGCCTGTGGGCCAAGGGCGCGCTCAACGGCAAGGTCGGCGGCGCCTTCACCTCCACCGCCACCCAGCATGGCGGGCAGGAAATGACCCTGTTCTCGATCCTGACCAACCTGCTGCATTTCGGCCTGGTCACGGTCGGCCTGCCCTACAGTTTCCAGGGCCAGATGCGCCTGGACGAAGTCACCGGCACCAGCCCGTACGGCGCGTCCACCATCACCGGCGGCGATGGCTCTCGCCAGCCCAGCGACAACGAGCTGGAAGGCGCGCGCTTCCAGGGCCGCCATATCGCGGAAGTGGCGAACAAGCTGTTCGGCTGATGACGCCGGCGCCCCCCTCTTCCGCCCGCGGGAGAGGGGGTGCGGACACCGTGGAATGGACGGCACGGTTATCGTCCGTCACTCAGTACCGATACGGACGCAGGCTTCGCCCACGGTCGCTTCGCTTCAGTGGCTTTCGACCGGATAGGGTCCATCCGCGAAGGATTCGGCGTGGTAACCCTTGGCGCCGATGCGTTCAGCCAACGGGCTCAATACCGTGCCTCCCGACCGGAGACGCGCCAGCACGTCGGCGAAATCATGCCGCGGCCGCCAACCCAGTTCCTCGCGCGCCCGCGCGTTGACGTAGACGCGATCGATGCCGGCCGGCAGATGCCAGCCGCGCCGCGCGTATTCCGGTTCGAATCCCGGCACGCGATCGCGCAGCACGCCCGCCATGTCGGCACGCAACCGCGCCATGTCCGCCTGCGCGAAGGGCGTGGTGGCGCTGACGATGTAGCGGCCGAAGCCCAGCATGGGCGCACGTTCGATCGCGCGCAGGTGCGCGTCCACCACGTCCTCGATGTCCACCCGCCGGTACAGGAATTCGTTGGCTTTCAGGTTGGCGTCGCTGAAGCTTTCCCGCGCCCGCCGATCGTCGTCTTCCTCGGCGAAGAAGCGTGACGTGCGCAGGACGATGCACGGCAGCTTCTGGTTACGCTGGAACAGCTGGCACAGATCCTCGGCGGCGGCCTTGGTGACGCCGTAGATGTTCTTCGGTTCCGGCCGCACGTCCTCGGTGATCCAGGCCGCCGGCTCGCCCGGCGGCGGCACCAGCGCATCGCCGAACACGCTGGTGGTGCTGGTGTAGACGAACGCGCGCACCCCGCCGGCCACCGCTTCCTCCAGCAGATTGAGCGTGCCGGTCAGGTTGGTGTCGATGAATTCCTGCCGCGAATGGGTCGCCACGTGCGGCTTGTGCAGGGTGGCGGGGTGCAACACCACGTCCACGCCCGCCATCGCCTCGCGCACGAAGGCGCGATCGGCGATCGTGCCGACCCGGTGCGTGTGCGCGCCAGGCAGCAGATCGACGCCCACCACCGCGTGCCCGCGCGCCTGCAATGTGGAGACCAGGGCTTCGCCCAGATGCCCCGAGCTGCCCGTCACCAGGACCTTGCCGTACATGCTTCATGTTCCTGCCGTGTCGCCGGGGATCCTACAACGCGTTGCGTCGGGAACCGATAGCGGCAGGAGCGGCGTAAGCCGCGACCGGTGGTTCCGGACTTACGGTATCGCGACTGACGTCGCTCCCACAGGGTGGGGATTTCCTGTGGGAGCGGCGTGAGCCGCGATGGGTGGCTCGGATTTACGGTTGCGACTTATGTCGCTCCTACAGGGATGGGGTTATCACACACCCCACAGGCGGCGTGCCTCCTCGGCCACCAGATCCGGGAACTCTTCCGGCCAGAACAGTTTGGCGCCATCGATCCGGCGCACGCCGCGCGAATCGCCAAACACCCCGGCCAGGTAGTCCGGGCTTGCCTTGGAAAAGATGTCGTCGCCGGTGCCCCACAGGATGCGGGTGGGGTAACGGCCCTGCTTCAACGCGGCTTCCACGCCGGCCAGCACATTGCTGTCCAGGCCGATCGCATAGGCGTGGGTGCGCGCGGCGTTGTCGACCAGCGGGCGCAGGTACATGTCGATGGCCTCGTCGCTGGGATTGTGCGGATGGGTGAAGGTCATGCCCCCCAGGCCCTGCGGCGAGCGCGCCAGCGCGTGGTCCGCCTGCCAGGGGGCCAGCCATTCGCTGACGAACCGCCCTTCGCGCGCCAGGTCGATGACGGGCTTCAGCGCCGGCGGCGGGCAGTCGATCTCCGCGTCGCAGTTGGTCAGCAGCAGGCTGCGCACGCGGGCCGGATGCGCCACCGCGAACAACTGCGCCACCGCGCCGCCACTGTCGTTGGCGACCAGATCCACGTTTTCCACGCCCAGCCGATCCAGCAGGTCCGCCAGCATCCGCACCTGATCCGCCGGCGTCACGCCCTGGCCTTCGGCCACTTCGGTGTATCCCAATCCCAGCATGTCCGGCGCGATGCAGCGGCGGTGCGCGGACAACCGTTCCAGCGCGCCGCGCCACTGGAAACCATTGAGCGGGAAGCCATGCAGGAACAACGCCGCGGGACCGCCGCCGCGCTCGACGTGGGCGATGCGCCCGAACGCCGTACGCGTCCACTGGCGCGCGGCGTTCCAGGCCGCCGCGTCCAGGGTGTCCGCACCGGCCGCGACGGAACCGCCCGATGCCGCCGCCCACGTCCGCCCCGCACCGCCGGCCCAGGCCACCGCCGCCATGCCCAGTCCCAGCTTCAATATGTCTCTGCGCTGCATTTCCGTTCTCCGTAATCCGCGTTGGGTGGCGGCAGGATGGGCGTCCCGGCATCCACGCTCAATTACCTCGGAGGTCATGGCGGCGATGACCGGGCGGCCGCTATGCTCGGCGCCATGATCAACGCCATCGCTTCCGTCCCGGGTCCGGGTCCGCTGCTGCGCGAATGGCGCGCGGCGCGTCGTTTCAGCCAGCTCGATCTGGCGTTGGCCGCGGACATCTCCGCGCGCCATCTCAGCTATGTGGAAACCGGCAAGTCGCAGCCCAGCCGCGAGATGGTGGTGCGACTGGCCGACGCGCTGGCGTTGCCGCTGCGCGAACGCAATGCCCTGCTCCAGGCCGCCGGCTACGTCGCGCAATACCCGGAAACACCGCTGGACGCGCCCGAACTCGCGCGCATCCAGCGCGCCATCGACTTCATCATCGCCCAGCAGGAACCGTATCCCGCCTTCGTCCTGGACCGGCACTGGAACATCCTGCGCGCCAATGCCGCCGCCCTGCGGGTCAACGGCTTCCTGCTGGCCGGGCGTGCCAGTCCGCACGCCAACATGCTGCGGCACGTATTCGATCCGAACGACCTGCGCGCCGCGCTGGTCAACTGGGAGGAAGTCGCCGGCGATCTCGTCCATCACCTGCACGCCGAGATCGCCGCGCATCCTTCCGATCCGGTTCCGCGCCGCTTGCTGGAGGAAATCCTGGCCCATCCCGGCGTGCCGCAGCGCTGGCGCCAGCGCGATCCGGGACAGCGGACCTCGCCGCTGCTGACCACGATCTTCGAGCGCGATGGCCGGCGCCTGCAGTTCTTCTCCAGCATCACGGTGTTCGCCGCGCCTCGCGACGTCACCCTGGACGAACTGCGCATCGAATGCTGCTTTCCCATGGACGACGCCACCGCCGCGTTCTGCCGGCGCCTGGCCGACGAGGCGGCACCGGGCTGAAGGCATTGGCCGTGACCGGCGTCCAAATCCGTAGCCATGTCTGGGACTAAGCTGTCCCGCGCATACGGTTCCCCCGCCGACAGGAGTTCACGATGGCCAAGATGGAAGCGCCCTACTACCCGATCATCTACGTCCGCGGCTACGCGATGACCCGCGGCGAAATCGACGAGACCACCGCGGACCCGTTCTGCGGATTCAACCTGGGCTCCACCGTGTATCGCGCGGTCTCGGATCCCTCGCGCAAACCGCGCAAGTACGTGTTCGAATCGCCGATCGTGCGGTTGATGTCCGAATTCGGCTATTCGGACGTGTACGAGGACGGGCGCGACATCCTGGATCCGGAATGGGAAACCGATGCGGAGGGCCAGCCCACCCGCAACCGGCTCGGCAGCCGCTCCATCATCATCCATCGCTACTACGACAACGCGTCGGGCCTGTTCGGCACCGGCAACACGCCGAAGATAGAGACGTTCGCGCGCGAGCTTGGCGATCTGATCGTCAAGACCCGCGACCTCATCTGCGGCAATCCCGACAACGGGGTGAGTCCGGCCAATTTCCGCTGCTATCTGGTCGCCCATTCGATGGGCGGGCTGGTCTGCCGCGCATTCCTGCAGAACCCGGTTCTGGATCCCAAGCAGGCGCGCAAGTACGTGGACAAACTGTTCACCTACGCGACTCCGCACAATGGCATCGACGTGGCCGGGGTCAACGTGCCGCAGTGGTTGTCCGCCTTCGACATCAACAATTTCGACCGCGACAAGCGGATGCCGGAATACCTGGACCTCAAGACGGCATTCAAGCAGCACAAGCGCGTGGACCTGCTGCCCGAGGATCGCTTCCCGTCGCGGCGGGTATTCTGCATGGTCGGCACCAACCGGATGGACTACGCCACCGCCGCCGGCCTGTCGCGCACCTTCGTCGGACACGGCAGCGATGGGCTGGTGCTGATCAAGAACGCGACCCTGCGCGGGCTGAATGCGGACGGCTCCATCGGCGCGTATTGCGCCAAGGCGTTCGCCTACCGCGCGCACTCGGGCTTTTTCGGCATCGTCAACAGCGAGGAGGCGTTCCAGAACCTCGCCCGCTTCCTGTTCGGCGACGTGCGCGTGGACGTGTGGCTGGACGTGGACGAGATACGCCTGCCCGAACCGGTGCAGAAGGCCGCCGACCAGGGCCGCCAGATCGACGCGCTGTACCAGGTCGAAGCGCTGGCGGCGCCACGCGGCAAGCTGTGGTACCTGACCCGGCGCATGTCGGAGGAGGACTCGGTGTCGTGCTTCTCGCACGCCGAATGGAAGCAGCAGAAGTCGCACTACCTGTCCAGCGTGTTCCTCGCCAACCGTGCCCGGGTCAATCCGGATCGCCGCTCGCTGTCCTACAGCATGACCCTGGGTGTGCGGGTGCCTGACTACGAGATTGAGCGCAAGCTGTGGATCAACGAGCACTACGAGGGCGGCTACCTGTTCCGCAATTCGTTGATCCTGGATCTGACCCCGCCATTGCAGGCTGGCGGCAAGTGGAAGATCAGCTATGCCTGGCAGGACGCCGGCGTGGCGGCGGCGCATACCGAAATCGACGCGAAGAAGATCAGCGGCGAGGAAGTCGAGATCGCCATTCCCTTCGACAGCCATACGGTCGCCGCCGACGGCAGCCGCCGGCCCAGCGTGCCGGGCATCCGCGGCAAGGTGCGGCTGCGGATTTCGGCTTGGGAGTGAGGCAATATGGTCCACGCGCACTGGCTCCCGGCGCCACACGACACAAGGAAGATCGCATGAACATCTGCAAGCAGGAGCACCGTTACGACGAACGCTTCGAATCGTTGCCCTCGACCAGGGTGGGCCGGGGCGCCATCGTTGCGCAGGCTGTGCCTATCAATTGGGTTATGACGCGGGCAAGCGCGGCGACCCAAGATTCCAGCTGGATCTGGATTCGTTGCCCGAAAGCCAGGCGGGCAGCGTGCGCCATCGTGATCCGGAGGCGGCGTTCCAGTTGGGTCTCCATCTGGGCGCGTTGGCGGCGCGAGGCGCTTAGGACGGGTTTCGATTGACGGAATTACCGGGATTTGGTTGGAGTCGAGCGCGCGGTCGCGACTTACGTCGCTCCCACAAGGATGGTTGGACGCAGGCACCACCGCGCCGGAATTTCCGTTTGCCTGGCCGTGACGCCAAACAAAGCCGTTCAAATTGCCGATGCTGACGGTGGGTGTATGGGAAAACGGGGTGATGAAGGAGGAATACCTCTACTGGGACAACCAGGCGCTGATGAAGCAGATCGGCCTGGCCCAGTAGCGCCCACGGAGCAACGGTGGGCGGACGCCGCTTACCTCGCTCCCGCGAGGGGCGTGGCGCCGGACGCGGCTTCCGCCATCACCGGTTCCGTGGCGTTGCGGCCCTCGGCCATCCAGGCGAAAAGGGCTTCGAACACCGGGCGCAGGCGGCGCGCGGGCTCGGCGATTGCGTATTCCACGCGCGGCGGTACTTCGGGATAGATGGTGCGGCTGATCAGCCCGTCGCTTTCCAGCTCGCGCAACTGCTGGGTCAGCATGTGCTGGGTGACGCCCGGAATCGCGCGACGCAGTTCGTTGAAGCGATGCATCCTGTGGCTGAGCAGCCAAAGGATCTCCAGCTTCCATTTTCCGCCGATCGATTGCATCGCGGCACGAATCTGGTCATGCCGTGGAGCCACTTCCTCGTAGCTGCCTTCGCAGGGTTCGGTATGGTTTTGCATACTAGGTATTGAAAAGCATCCTTCTTGAAGGAAGCGCGATACGCCAATAGTTTCATGCGCCCCACACGAGCAATCGCGCATGAACATCCTGCACATCGATTCCAGCATCCAGGGCGATCAGTCGGTCACCCGTTCGCTTTCGGCCGCCATCGTAACCCACCTGCGCAAGCACCAGCCGCACGCGCAGGTGACCTACCGCGACGTCGCCGCCGCGCCCTTGCCGCAATTCTCGACGGACGCATTCGTTGCCGATCCCGCACCGGCGTCGACTGGCGAACTGGCCGTCGCGCTGGAGGAGGTGCTGGCGGCCGACGTCATCGTCATCGGCGCGCCGATGTACAACTTCGGCGTGCCCAGCCAGCTCAAGTCGTGGCTCGACGCGCTGGCCATCCCGGGCCGGACCTTTCGCTACAGCGAACAGGGCGTGGAAGGATTGCTCGGCGAAAAACGGGTCATCGTCGCGTCGGCGCGCGGCGGCTTCTATGGCCCCGAAAGCCCGATGGCCGCGCTGGAACACCAGGAAAGTCACCTGCGCGCGTTTTTCGGTTTCCTCGGCGTGACCCGCCTGGACGTGGTCAGCGCGGAAGGGGTGCGCATCAGTCCCGAGCGCGCCGATGTGGCGATGCGCCAGGCGATGGCGCAGGTCGAACAGTTGCAAGCGGCGTAAGGGCGAAGTGGTCGCGCGCCGCGGGACGCGGCGCGTGGCTACGGCCTGGGAGGATGGCGCACCACGAGCCTCGCGGCCGCCTCGGTCTCGGGTCCGAGCATCGGCGCCGCGATCGCCGCCGCGCTGGCGACGCGCGGCAATCGAGCCGGAGTGGCACCAGCGGGTTGACGTGCGGGGATCGGAATCGCATCAGGCGAATTGGACGACATGGCCTGTCCGGGCGCTCCGGCACGCTCGTGCGCGGCATCCCGTCCCAGCGAATAGGCGCTGGCCCAGAGGCACAACATGCCGGCCAGCAGCAGCATGTGGCGTGTCGCGCTTTTCATCCTGTTTCTCCGGGCCGGCGCGCGGGTCGACCGTGCAGCGCAGGTTGCCCCATTCCGGGTGAGGATCCGGTCAAATCCCGGATTCATTGCAGCGCGTTCATTGCGGCGCGCCCGCTCCGGCGCTAGCGTGGCGGTCCCTCCTCGGTCCGACTCCGCCATGCGCCTGTTCATGTACCTGCTGATGGTGGCCTGCCTGGTCCCTGCGTCGGGCGTCCTGGCGCAAACGTCGCCGCCGCGCGAGGAACTGGCCGCCGGATCGCGATACCTGGTGTACGAAACCGGCACTGCCGGACCCGCCGATGCGCTGCCGCTGATCGTCGCCCTTCATTATTCCGGCGCCCATCCGGAGGTGCTGGTCGACGCCTTCACCGGCCTGCAGGTGCCGGCGCGGGTGGTGCTGCCGGAAGGCCCGCACCCGCGTCCACAGGGAAAGTCATGGTTCCCGCAGGGGTATGGCCAGCGTCCCGACATCGAACAGGCGGCGCTGACACGCGAAAGCGAACGCCGGTTGCTTGAGGTCATCGGCGCGGTGGAAGCGCGGTATCCGGGAAGCGGCAAGGCGATCGTCACCGGCGTTTCCTATGGCGGCGATCTGGCGTTCCTGCTGGCACTGGATCATCCCGCTCAGTTCCGTGCGGCGTTCCCGGTGGCGGCGCGGTTGTTGCCGGAGTGGCTGCCCGCGCGTCCGGCGTGCGCGGCGGACTGCCCGTCGCTGCATGCGCTGCACGGGGAAGACGACGCCACGGTGCCGATCGGCCCGACCCGGGCGGGGGTGGAGACCTTGCGCGAGCGCGGTTTCGATGCCGCGCTCACCCCGTATCCCGGCATCGCCCATGATTTCAGCGCGGACATGCAGGCGGACCTGCGCGCGCGCATCGAGGCATTGCTGCGCTCACCCTGATCCGTCGCACCTGCTCGGCAGCAACCGGCCATCGGATACCTGCGCGCGCCATCGCCATCTCCGACGTCGTCTTGAAACAATGCTGTTCCGGCTTGAAGAAATCGTGAAGCGGCGCGCCACGCGCCGATGCTATAAGACGAATCCACGCCATCTCGGGAACTTCGTCCATGGATACCAACGAACTCCACCGCGGTCGCCTGATCGATCACCTGCAACTGGTGGTGCGCGATCTGGAGGCCAGCCGCCGTTTCTATCAAGCCGTCTTCGATGCCTTGCAGATTCCGATGAGCGGCAGCGGCGACGATTATTTCTGGGCCGACGAACTGTTCGTGTCCACCGCCAGCAGCGAGGCCGCGCAGGGCGAACTCACCGGCCGCCATCACCTGGCGTTCCAGGCGCAGGACCGCGCGATGGTGGAGGCCTTCCATCGCGCCGCGCTCGCCAACGGCGGTCGCGACAACGGCCCGCCCGGCGAACGCGCCTATCACCCGGGCTACTACGGCGCGTTCGCGCTGGATCCGGACGGCAACAACATCGAGGCGGTCTATCACGGCGAGGCCAAGCGCAGCGCATCGTCGGTAAAAGTCACTTTCTAGCCGCGCGGTCACGCTTCCCCGGGAGGCACTTGCGCAACACATAAGTAATCGCTAATGTGTTGCGCATGGTCGAAAACGACATCTTCAAGGCCCTGGCCGATCCCACCCGCCGCGCGATCTTCGAGAAGCTGGCGGCGGGACGGATGAACGCCAGCGCCCTGCGCACGGGCCTGGACATCAGCCAGCCGGCGATGTCCCAGCACCTGGCCGTGCTGCGCGGCGCGGGACTGGTGCGCGAGGAACGCGAGGGCCGGTTCGTGAATTACGAAGTCGATCCGGACGGCCTGGCGCTCATCGCGCGCTGGCTGGCGAAGTACCGCGCCTACTGGCCTGCCCGGATCGACGCCCTGAAGGCGCTGTTGAAGGACATGGACCAATGAACGACTCCGCGATCGAAACGCAGGCCGACGATGGCGATCTGGTGCTCGAATACGATCTGGACGCGCCACCGGCCCAGGTCTGGCGCGCCATCAGCATCCCGGAATTCCGCGAACAGTGGCTGCCCGACGGCGCCTTGGCCGACGCCACGCCGGTATCCACCGTGGGCGGCGAGGAAATCCGCTATCGGGTGCGCGATGACGAACCACCCTTCCTCGAAAGCGTCGTGACCTTCCGGATACGTCCCAACGAAGGCGGCGGCAGCACGCTGCGGATCATCCATGCGCCGCCGGATCCGCGGCTGACCTCCGCCGTGCCGGCCGCCAACGACGACGCCCCCCTCCTCATGCGCGCAGCCTGATACCGCGCGCCCCTCGCCACTTTCTGGAAACCGGGAGTTCGCGCATGCGCGAAACGATGCAACTCGTCCCCATGGTGCTCGAACAATCGAGCCGGGGGGAACGTTCCTTCGATATCTATTCGCGGTTGCTGCGCGAACGGATCATCTTCCTCAACGGCGAGGTCAACGACACCGTCTCGGCGCTGGTGTGCGCGCAGTTGCTGTTCCTGGAGGCGGAGAATCCGGACAAGCCCATCCATCTCTACATCAATTCACCTGGCGGATTGATCACTGCCGGCCTGGCGATGTACGACACCATGCAATACATCAAGGCGCCGGTGCACACGCTGTGCATGGGAACCGCCCGTTCGATGGGTTCGTTCCTGCTGATGGCGGGCGAACCGGGCGAGCGCAAGGCGCTGGCCAATGCCAGCCTGCACGTGCACCAGCCGCTGGGCGGTTTCCAGGGGCAGGCCTCGGACATCTTCATCCACGCCGAGGAAATGCGGAAAACCAAGGAGCGCGTCATCCGCCTGTACGCCGAGCATTGCGGACGCAGTTGCGCGGAAGTCGAACGAACGCTCGATCGCGATCACTACATGAGCGCGGAGGAAGCCAGGGAGTGGGGCCTGATCGATCACGTGCTCAAGCACCGCGAAGCCAAGGCGGCCTGACCGCCGCGCCGGTTCAGGCGCGCAGCACGCCTTCCACGTGATCGCCGAACGCCGCGTGCAGCGCGTCCGGATCGCCGCCCAACGCGCCGCGCATGCGCTCCTCGTCGATCGGGCGCACCACCCACTGGTAGCGCCCGCTGCGCCAGCCGTTGCGCTGGTACTCGGCGACGGCGACGTAGTAGTTCGGTCCCGGACCCACGCAGTACCAGAACGCCGCCAGCGGTGCGTGGTCGCTGTGCCGCGAAACCTCATGGGTCACCCGCTTGACCACGGTGATTTCATCCACCCGCAAGGTACCGGTCCCGGCTGGAAACCGCAGTCCCTCGAAGGAGCGTTGCAGCAGGCGATCGCCCACCCGGCTGTGCTGGACATGCAGCATCACCACGGCTGCGAAAATCAGGACGGAAGCCAGGAACGCGTAGACCATGGCAAATGGACCGGAATGCGTGGAAAGGCCGCGGCTATCTTAGCTTGGTCCCGCCCAGCAGGGGCGGCGTGCCCCGGGCGCATGAAGATCTGTCCTGGACGCGCACAGGTTGTGAAACACGCCTCGTTTTCGCGGGGAAACGCCACCTATGGTCTCCATGCCACACGGGTGGCCAACGTCAAATGGAGTTTGCACATGAAAACCCGCAACCTGCTTGCCCTGTCTTCCTTGCTGCTTCTGGTGGCCAGCTTTCCGGCCATCAGCGGGCGCCAGTACGCAAGTCATACCACGTATTTTGACGAGAACGGCAGCGTCGTCGGCTGGGAGGTCATTCCCTGCCAAGGCCCACCGACGACCTGGGGCGTGGTCACCAACAACTATCATGAGGATCTGTTCGAATGCTCATGAAGATTCCTGCACTTCGCTGAAGTGTCTCCCGACGGGACCTCATCAGGTCCCGTCGTCGTTGGGGGAACCCGTGCGCAGCTTGCGCTATCGCCCTACAGTTCGGGGGGCGGCGGGTTCTGCTCGGCTTGGCCGGGATGCACCCAGACCCGGATCGCCTCGGTACCCGCATCCATCGGCTTGGGACACTTGCCGTCCCCGGCGCCGGTGAAACCGCCGGACGGACTGCAGATCTCCTTGCCACGCGCATCGAGCAGCGGGTTGAACTGATCGCAGCAGGGCGACACCAGGTAGAACGCCGGCGATCCCTGATGGGTGATCCGCCAGATCGAACCGGGCGCGCCGCTTGCGGGCAGTCGTTCGTAGTCGGCGATTCTCGCGCGCAGCCAATCCGGCAGCGGTGCCTGTCCCGTACTCGCCGTCGTGGCCGCGCTCGTGGTGTTTCCGCTGTTTCCGCTGTTTCCGCTGTTTCCGCTGTTTCCGCTGCCCGCATCCGCGCCGCTGTCCGCGGGCGCATGCGTGCAGGCGGCCAGGGCGGCCGATAGCAGCAAGCATGCGGTGATCCGGAAGCGCGTCGCGCGCCGCGGCGATGTCATGGTCCAGCCACACGATCACGGAAGGAGGACACAGCCTACCAGTCCTCCCGGCGGGCCGGTGTCGTGATCCGGCCCGCCACATTTCGCATGCCTCGCGACCCGGCATCAGGACGCGTCGCCAGGACACGTCGCCAAGGTCCGGTCAGAACCCGGCATTGACCTCCAGCTGGAAGACGTCGATGGACAGCGGGGCGCCGCTGACTTCCTTGGCGGCCATCCAGCGGCCGGTCAGCCAGACCTTGCGGTCGAAGGCGTAGGAGGCGCCCAG
>NZ_JACVAG010000019.1:0-291 GCF_014851695.1 Pseudoxanthomonas sp. PXM04 | reverse complement strand
CCACCTTCAGGTCCACGTCCATGGTCCCCTCCGTGGCCCCGGGCTTGACCAGCGGCACCACCTGCCGGCGCGCGGTGCGGTTGAGCGCGGCCAGCTGGTCCTGGGCGCGGCGGAAGTCCGGCACCTGGCCGGTGGCCAGCGCCGGCACCGCCGCGCGCAGCCGCGCCGGGTCGTGGTGCCGGGCCCCGACCACGTTCACCGTCCCCACCCGGGTCTGGGTCACCTGCAGCACCACCACCCCGCCGCTGACCTGCTGCTCGGGCAGGTCCACGTACACGGACTGGTAGCCGC
>NZ_JACVAG010000018.1:0-460 GCF_014851695.1 Pseudoxanthomonas sp. PXM04 | reverse complement strand
GGGAAAAGAGGAGAAAGAGAAAAGAAGAAGAAGGAAGAGAAGAGGAAGAAAGAAGGAAAGGGGGAAAAAGAGAGAAAGAAGGGGAAGGAGGAAAGAAAGAGAAAGGGAAGGGGGAGAGGAGAAAAGGGAAGAAAGGAAAGGGGAAAAAGAAGAGAAAGGAAAGGAGGAAGAAGAAAGAAGGAAAGGGAGGAGGGGAGAGAAAGGAAGAGGAAGAAGGGGAGAAGGGAGAGAGGAAAAGGGGGGAGGGAGGAGGAAAAAGGAGAGGGAGAGAAGGAAAAGGGGAAAGAAAGAGGAAAGGAGGAAAGAAGGGAGAAAAAAAGGGAGGAGGGAAAGGGGACAGAGCGCAAGCGCGAGGAAACCCGGCAGGACGGGCCGGGGGCGGGCACCGAGGTCACTGCCGAGAGCCGGGACAAGAGGAAGGGCCGCGACATCGGCGATCTGGACGCGCAGGTGCCCAACC
>NZ_JACVAG010000017.1:0-497 GCF_014851695.1 Pseudoxanthomonas sp. PXM04 | reverse complement strand
AGGGGGGAGGGGGGAGGGAGGAAGAGGGGGGAAAGGAAGAGAGGGAAGGGGGGGGAGGGAGAGGAAAAGGAGGGAGAAGAGAAGAAGGAAGAGAAGAAAAGGGAAAGGAAAGGAAAAAGGAGAAGGAAGAGAAGGAGAGGGAGATAGAAGGGGAAAAGAGGAAAAGGGGAGAAAGAGAGGAAGGGAAGGGGAAAGGATGGAAGGTGGAAAGGCTGAACGAAAAGGAGAAGGTGATAGATTCGCGCAAAGGAAGAGAAAGGTTCTGCAACGCGGGAGAGAGAGGGAGGGGAGAAAAAGGAGGGAAGGGAGAAAGAGAGGAGAAGAAAGGGGAGGAGAGGGAGGAGAGGAGGAAGGGGAGGGAGAGGGGGAAGCAAAATCGATGGTGGCGGGCGGTTTCAAACTGATGTCATAAACGACACGAGAAAAGCCGCGCAACTCATGGATAATACTGTGTGAAACAACGCCCAACAAGTCGTACGGCAGGTGCGCCCAATGGG
>NZ_JACVAG010000016.1:0-499 GCF_014851695.1 Pseudoxanthomonas sp. PXM04 | reverse complement strand
CATGCATATCTCGCTGACCCTTTCGTGTCGTGCTTCTTTCTCCCTCCTTCTTCCCCTTCTTCTCTTTCCCTCTTCTTTTCTCTCTCCTCCTTCCCTCTCTCTCTCTCTCCCTTTCTTTTTCTCTCTCCTTCCTTCTCTCCTCCTCCTTTCCCTTTCTTCCTCCTCCCCCCTCCCCTCTTCGTCCTCTCCTCCTTCCCTCCTTTTCTCTTCTCCCCCTTCTTTTCCTTCCTCTTTTCCCTTCTTTTTCTCCTTTCCTTTCTTCCCCTTCTTCTTCTCTCTCTCCCCTTTTCCTCTTCCTTCCTCCTTCTCTCCTTCTCTTTCCCCCCTCTTCCCCTCTTCCCTTCTTTTTCTCCTCCCTTCCTCCCTCTCTCTCCTTTCTCTCCTCTCTTCTCTTCCCTCTCCTCCCTTCTTCTCCTCCTCCCCCTCTTTCTCCCTTCCCCTTTTCTCCTTCTTCTCTTTCCTTCCTTCCCTTCCCCGCCCCTCTCTCTCCTCCCCCGAC
>NZ_JACVAG010000015.1:0-633 GCF_014851695.1 Pseudoxanthomonas sp. PXM04 | reverse complement strand
CTCCTGCTGCGTGGCCCGCCGCCCCTCCACGCCCTTCTCTCCCTCCTCCCTCTTCTTCCCCCTTTCTCTTTCCTCTCCTTCCTCCTTCCTCTCCTTCTCCCCTTTCCTCTTCTCTTCCTCTCTTCTCCTTCCCTTTCTCCTTCTTCCTTTCTTCCCCCCTTCTCCTTCCTTTTCCTCCCCCCCCTTTCCCTTTCTTCTTTCCTCCTCCTTCTCCTTCTTCCCTCTCCTTCTTCTCCCCTTTTCTCCTTTCTTCCCTCTTCTTTTCTCTCTCTTCCTCCTCCTTCTTCTTTTCCCTCCTCTTCTTTCTCTCTTCCTCCTTCTTTCTCTCTTTCTCTTTCCTTTCTCTCTTTTCCTTTCTCCTCTTCTCTTCCTTCTCCTTCCTCTCCTTTTCCTTTTCCCTTTCCCTCCTCCTTTCTTCTTCCTTTTCCTCTTTTTCCCTCTCCCTTCCTTCCTCCTCTCCCCCCTTTCTTTCTTCTTCTTCTTTCCTCCCTCCCTTCCCCTTTCTTCCTCTCTCTTTCTCTTCCCTCTTCTTCTTTCCTCTTTTCTTCTCTCTTTTCTTCTTTTTTCTTTCTCTTCTGCGCTTCGTCGCCTCCATGCACCGTGTGTTCCTGCAGCAGCAGAGCACAGCCGATC
>NZ_JACVAG010000014.1:0-690 GCF_014851695.1 Pseudoxanthomonas sp. PXM04 | reverse complement strand
GGGGGAGAGGAAGAGAGGGGAAGGGAAAAGGAGAAGGAAGGGGAGGAGAGAGGAAGGGGGGAGAGAGGAGGAGAGGAGAGAGGAGGGAGAGGGGGGAAAAGAGAGGAAGAAAAAGGAGAGGAAGAAGGGAAGGAGGGGGAGGAGGGGAAGAAAGAGGAGAGAGAAGGAAAAGGAAGAGGAGAGAAAGAAGGGGAGAGGGAGAAAGGGGAAGGAAAGAAAAAAGAGAAGGGAGGAAGGAGAAGAGGAAGGAGAGAAGGAGGGAGGAGAGAAGAGGAGGGAGAAGGAGAAGAGAAGAGGAAGGAGGAAGGAGGGAGGAAGGAAGAGGGGGGAAGAAAGAAAGAAAGGAAGGGAAGGAAGGAGAGAGAAGAAGAAGAGAGAAAGGAGAAAAGAAGGAAAGAAAAGAAGAGAGGAAAAAGGAAAAAAGAGGAGGAGGAGAGGAGAGGAAAAAGAGAAGGAGAAGAGAAGAGAAAAGGAAGAAAGGGAAAGGGAGAGAAAGAAGAGGAAGAAGAAAGAAGAAGAGGGGGAAGAGAAGGAGAGGAAGGAGAGAGGAGGAAGGGAGGAGAGAGAGGAAAGGAAAGAGAAAAGAGAAGAAAGAGAGGGGAGGAGGAAGAAGAGAGAGGGGAGGAAGGGAGGGAAGGAGGAAAGAGAGGAGAAGAAGCGGGGAGCAGGAGAGAGGAAGCCAAAAAGGGT
>NZ_JACVAG010000013.1:0-879 GCF_014851695.1 Pseudoxanthomonas sp. PXM04 | reverse complement strand
GTGCCGCCCATCGAGCCCTCGCCGAACAGCGTGCCCTGCGGCCCCTTGATGCTTTCCCCCCGGTCGATGTCTACGGATCGCGTGTCCGGATCCCAGGGCCCGGTCACGCCGGTGAACGGCTTCTCGTCTCCTTCTTCTCCCTTTTCTTTTCCTCCCCTCTCCCTTTCTCCTCCTCTTCTCTTCCCCTTTGTTCCTGCCCCTCCTTTTTCTCTTTCTTCCTCTCCTTTTTTTCTTTTTCTTCCTTCCCCCCCTTTTCTCCTTCCCATCTCATCTCTCTTCTCTCCTTTCACCTCTTTTATTTCCCTCTTCACTTCCATCTTCCTCTCTTCTCTCTTTCTCTCTTTTCCCCTCCTCCCTCCTCTTTTTTTCCTCCCCTTTTTCTCCCTTTCTCTCTTTCCCTCCTTTTTCCCTTCCCCTCTCTCCCCTTCTCCCCTTCTTTTCTTTTCCCCTCCTTCCCCTTCCTCTCCTCCTTTTTCCTTTTTCTCTTCCCTCCCCCCTCCCCTCCCTTTTCTCCTTTTTCCCCCCCCTTCCCCTTCCCCCTCCCTCCTTTTTTTCCTTCTCCCTTTCTCCCCTTCCTCCCTTCCCCCTCCTCCTCTTCCTTTCTCTCTCCTTTTCCTCTTCTCCCTTTTCCCCCTCCTCTCTTTCTCTCTCTTCTTTCCCCCCTTCCTTCCTTTTCCTTTTTCCCTTTTCTTCCCTCCTTCTCCTTCCTTTTCCCCTTTTTCTCTCCTTTTCCCTCTTCTTTTTCCCCCCTTCTTTCCTTCTTTTTTTTCCTCTCTTTCTTCCCCTCCTTCTCCTCTTCTTTCTCCCTTTCCCTCCTTTTCCTTCTCTTCCTCTTCTTCCTTTCTCTTCTCCCCCTCTTCCTCTTCCTCCTCCTCTTCT
>NZ_JACVAG010000012.1:0-948 GCF_014851695.1 Pseudoxanthomonas sp. PXM04 | reverse complement strand
TTACTTGATGATCTTGGCCACGACGCCGGCGCCGACGGTACGACCGCCTTCGCGAATGGCGAAACGCAGACCTTCGTCCATCGCCACCGGGTTGATGAGCTGCACGGTCATCTTGATGTTGTCGCCCGGCATCACCATCTCGGTGCCTTCCGGCAGCGTCACCGCACCGGTGATGTCCGTGGTCCGGAAGTAGAACTGCGGGCGGTAACCCTTGAAGAACGGCGTGTGACGGCCACCCTCGTCCTTCGACAGCACGTACACCTCGGCCTCGAACTCGGTGTGCGGGGTGATGGAACCCGGCTTGGCCAGCACCTGGCCACGCTCCACGTCGTCACGCTTGGTGCCGCGCAGCAGCAGGCCCGCGTTGTCACCCGCCTGGCCCTGGTCCAGCAGCTTGCGGAACATTTCCACGCCCGTGACCGTGGTCTTCTGGGTCGGACGGATACCGACGATTTCGATTTCGTCGCCCACCTTGATGATCCCGCGCTCGATACGACCGGTCACCACCGTGCCACGGCCCGAAATCGAGAACACGTCTTCCACCGGCATCAGGAACGGCTTGTCCACGTCACGCTGCGGCTCCGGAATGAACGTGTCCAGCGCTTCCACCAGCTTCAGGATGGCCGGCACGCCAATCTCCGACTGGTCGCCTTCCAGCGCCAGGCGCGCCGAACCGTGGATGATGGGGGTGTCGTCGCCCGGGAACTCGTACTTGGTCAGCAGCTCGCGAACTTCCATTTCCACCAGTTCCAGCAGCTCGGCGTCGTCCACCATGTCCGCCTTGTTCAGGAACACCACGATGTACGGCACGCCCACCTGGCGCGACAGCAGGATGTGCTCGCGCGTCTGCGGCATCGGGCCGTCCGCGGCCGAGCACACCAGAATCGCGCCGTCCATCTGCGCCGCACCGGTAATCATGTTCTTCACGTAGTCCGCGTGACCCGGGCA
>NZ_JACVAG010000011.1:0-5903 GCF_014851695.1 Pseudoxanthomonas sp. PXM04 | reverse complement strand
GTCAGAACCCGGCATTGACCTCCAGCTGGAAGACGTCGATGGACAGCGGGGCGCCGCTGACTTCCTTGGCGGCCATCCAGCGGCCGGTCAGCCAGACCTTGCGGTCGAAGGCGTAGGAGGCGCCCAGGTAGTAGCCCTTGGCGTTGGTGCCGCCGAGATGGAAATTGGAGTCGTTGAACCCGTCCGGCAGCGCGTCCGGGTCGATGCGCTTGTAGCCCAGCCAGGCGTTCCAGTCGCCGGCCTGGGCCAGGGCCAGGTCGCCGAAGGTGGCCTGGACCAGGTAGGCGGTGTCGCCGCTGTCCAGGTCGGCCACGGTGGGGGTGGCGCCGGCCGGGGTGGCCAGGTTGGTGACCAGCCCGCCGTGGGCGCGGGTCCACATCCGCTGCGGGTCGTAGGCGGTGTTCTTGACCCCGTGGGCGTCCAGGCGCAGGCGGGTGCCGGCCAGGGCCGGGGTCTCCCAGCTCAGATTCACGTCCACCAACCTGAAATTGGCCGCCAGGCCCACGTACTGCGGCAGCGGGGTGTTGGCCGGGTCCAGCGGGTCCAGGGCGAGGTTGCGCAGGAGCATGAGGGTGTTGCCCTTCTGCATGAACGCCGGGCGGGTGCCGTCGGTGCTGCAGACCTGGGCGCCGGCGTACAGCGCGCAAGGGGCCGAGTACTCGCCGGAGATGTTGCGGAACTGGTAGTAGGCCAGCGCCGCGCGCAGGGTCTGGTCCTGCCCGAAACGCCAGTTCGCGCCCACTTGCAGGCCGTTGAGCCACTTGTCGCGGCTGGCCTGCTTGTCCTGGCTGGTGGCCGGGAAGTTGTCGGCCGAGTATTCCAGCGGGCTCAGGCCCAGGGTGGCGAACAGGTCCAGGCCCTGGCCCACGGCCCGTTCGTACTTGACCGCCAGGCCGTCGAAGTTGAGGTCGTTGGAGAACAGGATGTCGGTGGACCAGTAGGGGTTGGCGAAGCGTCCGCCGGTGAACTCCAGGCCCGGCAGCGGTGACCAGGCCAGCCAGGCCTGGTCCAGCCAGGCGTCCTTCTTGGCCAGGCCGCCGCCCAGGGTCTGGGTGGTGGAGACCGGGCCGTCGTCGTTGCCGGTGGCCAGGCGCACGCCGGCGCGGGTGTGGTCGCCCAGTTGGGCCAGCACGCCCAGGCGGGCGCGGATGCGCCAGGAGTTGTTGCGGTCCTGGCGGGTGTTGCGCAGTGGCGGCAGGTCCAGGTTGGTGTTGGGGTTGATGTCGTAGCCATCGCCGGCGTTGATGCGGGCCCAGTCGGTCTCGATGGTGCTGTTGCGTTCGGAGAACAGGCGCGACTCGTTGCGCACGCGCACATCGCCGGTGACCTGCACGCGCTGGGTCCACTCCGGCACCGCCTCCGGGGCGGCCCAGCGTTCGGCCTTGGCCTGGGCCAGCACCTCGGCCTTGACCTCCTCGCGGATGCCTTCGCGCACGGACTCGGGGATGTAGGGCACGCGCACCTCGCCCGGTTCCAGGGCCGGGCCGGCGGTGCTGGCGGCCGGGCGGGCGGCGGCCTCGCGGCGGGCTTCCTCCAGCAGGGCCTGGCCCACCTGGGGGGTGAGCGCGCCGCTGTCGATGAGGCCGCGGATGAGCTTGACCAGGGTGCTCTCGGCGGCCGGGGCGTCCTGGGCCTGGGCGGCGGTGGACAGGACCAGGGCCAGGCCGATGCCGGCGGCCAGGTGGCGCAGGCGGGAAAGGGGAAGACGGGTCATGGGCAACTCACAAGGCAGGAAAAAGGGGCGGAAAGGGGGGCAGTGGTCGGCACGGGGCGGTCCGGGTCAGCCGGCGGGCCGGCGGCCCTGCACCAGCACCCGGGCCGGGAAGGTCAGCGAGGCCGGCGGGCGTTCGTCCACCCGGCCCAGGGCGCGCACGGCTTCCAGCACGGCCTGGTCGGTGTCGGGGTTGCCGCTGCCGCGGGCCAGTTCGACCCGGCTCAGTTCCCCGCCGGGGCCGAGCCAGACGTGCAGGGTCAGCTGGAAGGCCAGCGGGCGCAGGCGTTCGTCGCGGGCGATGGCCTGCTGCAGGACGTAGCCCAGGTAGCGGCCGTAGGAGGCGTTGCCGGCGCCGCCGGCGCCGACCCCGCTCATGCCGCCGCCGCGGCCGGACTGGATGCCGAAATTGTCGGTGCCGGCCTGGGCGTCGGCGTTCATGGTCACCGGGTCGGCGGTGTCCGGGGTGGGCGCCTCCTCGGTCGGCTTGGGCATGTCCTCCAGCGGCTCGGGCTCGGGCATGACCTCCTCCGGTTCCACTTCCGGCTCGGGTTCGGGCTCGGGTTCGGGCGGCGGCGGCGGGGGTGGCGGCAGGGTCAGCACCGGCACGGCGGCCACCGGCCGGCGGGTGCTGGCCGGGTCCTTGAGCAGCAGGTAGCCGACCAGGCCCACCAGCAGCGCGGCCAGCAGCAGCGCCCCGAGCAGGGCCGGCCAGCCCGCGCGCAGGCCGCGGCCGGGACGGGGGTCGGGCGCAGTCATGGCCTCACCCCTGCGCCTTGCCGGTGACCAGGCCGACCTGGGTCAGCTCGATGCGCCGCAGCAGGTCCAGCACTTCCACCACCCGGGCGTACTGCACCTGGGCGTCACCACGCACGATGACCGGGAAGTCCGGGGTGATGGCCTGTTCGGTGCGCAGGCGCTGTTCCAGCTCGGCCAGGCTCACCGGGTAGGCGTCCAGGAAAATCTGCCCGGCGTTGTCCACCGTGATGGCCTTGGTCTGCGGCTTCTCCAGGGCCTGGCTGCTGCTGGCCTTGGGCAGGTTGACCTCAATGCCGGGGATGGTGGCGTTGCTGGTCAAAATGAAAATGACCAGCACCACCAGCAGCACGTCCACGAAGGGGGTGACGTTGATGCCCTTCTCGCGTTTTTTGACACCCAATCGCTTGGCGGCCATGGCGCGGTCCTCAGGCCCGCACCGAGTGCAGCACCGACGGCACCGGACCGGCGGCGTCGAACTCCTCGGCCAGGCGGGCGCTGAACTCGTCCACGAACACGGCCATGTCCGCGCCGATGGCCTCGGCGCGGGCGGCCAGCCAGTTGTAGCCAAACAGGGCCGGGATGGCCACGCCCAGGCCGGCGGCCGTGCACAGCAGCGCCGCGGCCATGCCCGGGGCCACCGAGTTGATGTCCACCGCCCCGGCCATGGCCGCCACCGCGAACACCAGCATGATGCCGATGACGGTGCCGAACAGGCCCACGTAGGGGGCGCCTTCAATGGTGGTGGACAGCCAGTTCATGCGCCGGCTCATGCGCTCGCCTTCGCGGATGACCTCGGCGTCCATGGCGGCGCGGATGGCCGCCAGCGCGGCCGCGCTCAGGCCGTGGGCATGGGCCTGGCGGCCCTTGAGTTCGTCCATGGCGATGGCGTACAGCCGCCACAGGCTGGCGTGCTCGCGGATGTCCGCGTCCAGGGTGCCCTGGCGGGCGCGTTCCTGCAGGCTGGCCGCCGGCAGGCCGGCCACCTGCTGGTACTGCACGGCGAAGGCCGCGTTGGCCCGGCTGACCCGCCCGAAATACCGCCCCTTGGCCAGCATGATGGCCCAGGACAGCAGCAGCATCAGCCCCAGCACGATGACCACCACCCAGGCGTCCACCGGCATGGACTTCAAAATGAACCCGAAATGGCTCACCCCGGCGTTCTGTTCGTCCTCGCCCAGGCGCACCAGCCGCGCGGCCGGGCCCTGCGAGGCCACCTCGGCCAGCAGCGCGGCCGCCGGCCGGGCCACCTTGGACAGGCGCACCTCGTCCAGCGCGCCGGTGAACGGCGCGGCGGCCACCGCCCCGGCCGGGGCCGGGGTGCCTTCGCCGCCGACCCAGGCCGGACCGGCCAGCGCCGGCAGCGGCGTGGCCACCCGCGCCACCTCGCGCCCGCCCACGTACAGCACCACCGCCCCGGCGTCGGCGGTGAAGGCCAGATGGCTCCACTGCCCGCTTGGCAATGCGGCCACCGGCGCGCTGCGCGCCTGGTCCACCTGCACGAACGGCACCCCGTTGTCCACGCCCAGCCACAGCAGGTGCTCCCCGTCCCGGCGCAGGTACACGCTCTGGCCCGGACCGGCCGCCTCGGGCTTGACCCAGGCCGAGAAGCTCATCGTCCCGCCGGCCGGCACCGCCAGCGAGGCCGAGGCCGGCAGCTGGAAGGGCGCGGTGCCTAGTTGCGCGCCGCGGCCGATGAGGGCCGCCTCCAGCGCGGTCAACGGGCCGCTGGCGTGGTTGCCGTAGGCGGTGGTGTCCTGGACCTGGGCGGTGGTGCCGGCGAAGTGGTAGACGGCGGTGTAGTCCGGGTCGAACACCAGCTGGCCGTTGCCCGCGGCCGGGGCCTGCGGGTTGCCGTAGTACATCCACACGGTCTGCGCCGCGCCCGGGGCCACCGCCGGCACGTCGACCCAGACCAGGGCCATGGCCGCGGCCGCGTCGTAGCGCTCGACCTGGTGGTTGAGCACGGTGTGCCCGTCGGCGGCGATAAAGCGCAGGTCCCGGCCGCCCTCGCCCACCCCGTCGAAGGCGAAGTTGCCCGCGTGCAGGCGCACCAGCACCGGCAGCCGGCCCGGGCCGGTGGCCAGGCCCGCGCCCTGCGGGCCGGCGTCCACCGTCAGCGGCTTGCGGTACTTCCAGTCGGCCTGCCACCAGGCCGGACCGGGTTCCTGGGCCCGGGCGCTGGCCTGCAGCGACAGGCCCAGCAGCATCAACAACAGGAGAAGGACGCGTTGCATGGAAAAATCTCCAGAAAAAGAAATGAGGGTCAGTAGCTGGCGCCGACGCTGACGTGCAGCCGGTCCGCGCCGCGGGTGGTGGTGGGCCCGTCCAGCAGGCTGTGGCCGTAGTCCAGGCGCACGTCGAAGTGCTCGCCCACCCGGAAGCTGGTCCCGAACCCCAGCGACGCCAGCGAGGCCTCGGCTTCCTGTTCGGGCAGCGGCCGGCGCAGGCCCAGCCAGGCCCCGTCCAGGTAGCCGTGGAAGCGCCACTCGCGCAGGCCCCAGCGGGTCAGCGGCGCGCTGCGCCACTCCAGGGTGAACATCGCCCCGTAGTCGCCGATGGCCTCGGCCGAGCGGTAGCCGCGGGTGGTGTACATGCCGCCGGCGGCGAACTGCTCGCCGGACACCAGCGGCTGGTCGGTCAGCTGCGCCGACACCCGCGCGTACCACTGCGCCCCGCTGGCGAGGCTGTAGGTGTCGCTGACATCGGCCTTGAGCACGAAGAAGCTGGCATCGGCATAGGCGCGCTTCCAGTCGAACGCGTCCGCCCCGCTGCCGTAGCCCAGCACGCTGCGCGCGCCGAACACCGCCTGCAGGCCCAGCGCGAGCTGGTGCCGCTCGCCCTGGCGGAACCCGCTGTAGGCCAGGGTCACCGGCGCGTACTTCAGCGGCGCGAAGTCGCTGGCCATCCCGGTCAGGGCCACCGCCTCGTCCATGTCCTTGAAGTCCACCCCCAGCGTCCACTGGTGCCACCAGGCCCCGGCCTGCGGCAGGGTGTGGCTGAGCTTGAGGCCCACCGAATGCCCCTTGCCGGTGACCTGGGTGGTGCCGCTGGAGACCACGTTACTGTCGGAGCGGTAGCCGGCCGCTTCCAGCTGCCAGTCCGGCCCGCCCAGCGGCAGCCGGTAGGACCCGGACCACACGCTGGCCTCGTCCACGTCCTCCGGGGCGGCGAACCAGGTCAGCGAGGCGCTGTGCTCGCGCTGCCACAAATTGTCGTGGCCCACGCTCAGGATGCTGCGCAGCCGGGTGGTGTCCACGCTGTGGTCGTTGTTGACCGTCAGGCTGGCCCGCCACGGCGCGGTGTCTTCCACCTTCAGGTCCACGTCCATGGTCCCCTCCGTGGCCCCGGGCTTGACCAGCGGCACCACCTGCCGGCGCGCGGTGCGGTTGAGCGCGGCCAGCTGGTCCTGGGCGCGGCGGAAGTCCGGCACCTG
>NZ_JACVAG010000010.1:0-16483 GCF_014851695.1 Pseudoxanthomonas sp. PXM04 | reverse complement strand
TCGCGTCGTACGCCTTGAACTCGCCGCCAAAGCGCTCGGCACCCACCTTCGTCAGCGCCGCCGTCAGCGTCGTCTTGCCGTGGTCAACGTGACCAATCGTGCCCACGTTCACGTGCGGCTTGGTGCGCTCGAACTTACCCTTTGCCATTTTGAAAACTCCGATATTGGGGATTTGAGACGGGGGATTGGGGAAAAACGGGATTCATGCTCTTGCGAATCTCGAATCCCGAATCCCGTTTCCCTGCATTAATTCTTCTTGACGACCGCGTCGGCGATGTTGGCCGGCGCTTCGGCGTAGTGGTCGAACTCCATCGTGAAGGTGGCGCGACCCTGCGACATCGAGCGCAGCGTGGTGGCGTAGCCGAACATTTCGCCCAGCGGCACCATCGCGTTGATCACCTTGCCGGACGGACTGTCGTCCTGGCCCTGCAGGATGCCGCGACGACGGCTCACGTCGCCCATCACGTCACCCAGGTATTCCTCCGGAGTGACGATTTCGACCTTCATCATCGGCTCGAGCAGGACCGGGCTGGCCTTGCTGAAGGCTTCCTTGAACGCCATCGAGCCGGCGACCTTGAACGCCATTTCGTTGGAGTCCACGTCGTGGAACGAGCCATCGACCGCGACGATCTTGACGTCGACCACCGGGAAGCCGGCGAGCACGCCGTTCTTCATCGCTTCCTCGATGCCCTTGCCCGCGGCGGTGACGTATTCCTTCGGCACCACGCCGCCGACGATCGCGCTCTCGTAGGAGAAGCCGACGCCGCGTTCCTGCGGTTCCATCTCGATGACGATGTGGCCGTACTGGCCGCGACCGCCCGACTGGCGCACGAACTTGCCTTCCTGCTTGACCTTCTTGCGGATGGTTTCGCGGTAGGCCACCTGCGGCTTGCCGACGTTGGCTTCAACGTTGAACTCGCGCTTCATGCGGTCGACGATGATGTCCAGGTGCAGCTCGCCCATGCCGGAGATGATGGTCTGGCCGGACTCTTCGTCGGTGCGCACGCGGAACGAGGGATCTTCCTGGGCCAGGCGACCCAGCGCGATGCCCATCTTTTCCTGGTCCGACTTGGTCTTCGGTTCGACCGCCATCGAGATCACCGGCTCCGGGAACACCATGCGCTCCAGGGTGATGATGTGATCCTGCGCGCACAGGGTGTCGCCGGTGGTGACGTCCTTCAGGCCCACCGCCGCGGCGATGTCGCCCGCGCGCACTTCCTTGATTTCATCACGCTGGTTGGAGTGCATCTGCAGGATGCGGCCCACGCGCTCCTTCTTCGACTTGACCGGGTTGTACACCTGGTCGCCCGAATTCAGCACGCCCGAGTAGACGCGGAAGAAGGTCAGCGAGCCGACGAACGGGTCGGTCATGATCTTGAACGCCAGCGCCGAGAACGGCTCGGTGTCGGACGCCTTGCGGCTGTCTTCCTTCTCGTTCTCGTCGATGCCCTGCACCGGCGGACGATCCGCCGGCGACGGCAGCAGGTTGACCACGCCGTCCAGCATGGCCTGCACGCCCTTGTTCTTGAACGCCGAACCGCAGAACACCGGCACGATTTCCACCTTCAGGGTGCGCTCGCGCAGACCGGCGATGATGTCGGCTTCCGACAGCTCGCCGTCGTTGAGGTACTTGTCCATCAGCGCTTCCGAGGCTTCGGCCGCGGCTTCGATCATGAACGCGCGCGCCGCCTCGGCCTTTTCCTTCAGCTCGGCCGGGATGTCGCGGTATTCGAACTTGGTGCCCTGCGAGGCGACATCCCAGTGGATGGCCTTCATCTTCAGCAGGTCGACCACGCCCTCGAAGCCGTCCTCGGCACCGATCGGCACCTGCATCGGCACGGCGTACGCGCCCAGGCGCGACTTCAGCTGGCCGACGACCTTGTCGAAGTTGGCACCGGTGCGGTCCATCTTGTTGACGAACGCCATGCGCGGCACGGAGTACTTGTTGGCCTGGCGCCACACCGTCTCGGACTGCGGCTGCACGCCACCGACCGAGCACAGCACGAACACCGCGCCGTCGAGCACGCGCAGCGAACGCTCGACTTCGATGGTGAAGTCGACGTGCCCGGGGGTGTCGATGATGTTGAAGCGGTGTTCCTGGAACGAGCCGTCCATACCCTTCCAGAACGCCGTGGTGGCGGCGGAAGTGATGGTGATACCGCGCTCCTGCTCCTGCTCCATCCAGTCCATCGTGGCGGCACCTTCGTGCACTTCACCGATCTTGTGGCTCTTGCCGGTGTAGAACAGGATGCGCTCGGACGTGGTGGTCTTGCCCGCGTCGATGTGGGCCATGATGCCGAAGTTGCGGTAACGCTCGATGGGAGTGGTGCGAGCCACGACAGTCTCTCTTTTCTGATGGGAGAACCGACGGGAATCCGGTCCTCCGTGGAGGGCGATCTTCTATATGGCCGAATGCCGCCTTGCGGCGGCCTTCGGGTTCTGCGGACAGGCCGCTTGGGGCACCTAGATGGTGCCGATGGCCCCCGGTTGCAAGGGGGCCTGGCTTGTTACCAGCGGTAGTGGGCGAACGCCTTGTTCGCTTCCGCCATGCGGTGGGTCTCTTCACGCTTCTTGATGGCGCCACCGCGGTTTTCCGAGGCGTCCAGCAGTTCGGCGGCCAGCTTGCGCGGCATCGAGTTCTCGCCGCGCTTGCGGGCGGATTCGATCAACCAGCGCATCGCCAGCGCCAGACGGCGGCTGGAACGCACTTCGACCGGCACCTGGTAGGTCGCACCGCCGACGCGGCGGGACTTCACCTCGACGGTCGGGGCGACGTTGTCCAGCGCCTTCTCGACCAGTTCCAGGGCATTCGGGTTCTTTTCGCCGATGACATCCATGGCGCCATAGACGATCTTCTCGGCGACGGACTTCTTGCCGCTGAGCATGACCATGTTGATGAAACGGGCGATCGTCTGGCTGCCGTGCTTGGGATCCGGCAGGACTTCACGCTGGGGAGCTGAGCCTTTACGCGACATAGTTCTTCTTCCTTAACCTTAAGCCTTCGGGCGCTTGGCGCCGTACTTGGAACGGCCCTGGCGACGCTTGGCGACGCCGGAGGCGTCGAGCGAACCGCGGACGGTGTGGTAACGCACGCCCGGCAGGTCCTTCACACGACCGCCACGCACGAGCACCACGGAGTGCTCCTGCAGGTTGTGACCTTCGCCACCGATGTAGCTGATGACTTCTTCCTGGTTGGTCAGGCGCACCTTGGCCACCTTGCGAAGCGCCGAGTTCGGCTTCTTCGGGGTGGTGGTGTAGACGCGCGTGCACACGCCGCGACGCTGCGGGCACTTGTCCAGCGCCGGCGAGGCGCTCTTGTAAGTGGTTGCCTGCCGCGGCTTGCGGACCAGCTGGTTGATGGTTGCCATGTTTGGATTCTTTGGGTGAAGGCCGGAGCCTTGTTGCGTGAAAACGACGGCAGGCCGCGAACCGGCCCACCGAGACGGAAAAGTATAGCTGGCACCCGGCGACACCGTCAATGCGGTGTATGCCGGGGGCCTCTACAGGTTTGCGATCCCGCCCTTCCTGGGCCGAAAACGAGGGGCTCCCTGCCCCTCATTTCGTGGTCTGGGGCGGCCCTGAGAGGCCGCCATCTTGCCGTTTTTAGCTGGCGCTGGACTCCTCGCCGGCTTCCTCGGCCGCGGGGGCCGGGGTCGAAGCTTCGGCCGGGCTGCCGGCCAGCGCATCCACTTCCGCCTCGGTCAGACCGGAGGCGTTGCGGCGACGCTGGTTGTGGTAGGCCAAGCCGGTACCGGCCGGGATCAGGCGGCCGACGATCACGTTTTCCTTCAGGCCGCGCAGGCTGTCGCGGGTACCGCGAACGGCCGCCTCGGTCAGCACGCGGGTGGTCTCCTGGAACGAAGCCGCCGAGATGAACGATTCGGTCGCCAGCGAGGCCTTGGTGATGCCCAGCAGGACCGGGTCGTACTTGGCCGGCAGTTCGTTGCGGGCGGCCAGCTTGACGTTCTCCTCGATCAGGCGCTGCTTCTCGACCTGCTCGCCGGACAGGAACTTGCTGTTGCCGGTATCGGTGATCTCGACCTTGCGCAGCATCTGGCGGGTGATCACCTCGATGTGCTTGTCGTTGATCTTCACGCCCTGCAGGCGGTACACGTCCTGGATTTCCTTCACCAGATAGGCCGCCAGCGGTTCCACGCCCAGCAGGCGCAGGATGTCCTGCGGGCTCGGCTCGCCGTCCACGATGGTTTCGCCCTTGGTCACGTGCTCGCCTTCGAACACGATGATCTGGCGGAACTTCGGAATCAGCTCCTCGTGCTCCGAACCATCGGTGTCCTTGATGATCAGACGCTGCTTGCCCTTGGTGTCCTTGCCGAAGCTGATCACGCCGGAGCGCTCGGCCAGGATCGCCGGATCCTTCGGCTTGCGCGCTTCGAACAGGTCGGCCACGCGCGGCAGACCACCGGTGATGTCGCGGGTCTTCGAGGCTTCCTGCGGGATCTTGGCGACCACGTCGCCCACGCCCACCGGGGCGCCGTCCTGCAGGTTGACGATCGAGCGCGGCGGCAGCAGGTACTGCGCCGGCAGATCGGTGCCCGGGATGTTCAGGTCCTTGCCGTCCTTGTCGACGATGCGGACGATCGGGCGCAGATCCTTGCCCTGCGAACCGCGGCGCTTCGGATCGGTGATCTCGCGCGAGGCCAGGCCGGTCAGCTCGTCGGTCTTCTCGATGACGGTGACGCCATCGACGAAGTCCACGAAGCGGACGAAACCGGCCACTTCCGAGACGATCGGGTGGTTGTGCGGATCCCAGTTCGCCACGGCCTGGCCGGCGGTGATCTGGTCGCCGTCCTTGACGTTGATGGTGGCGCCGTAGGGCAGCTTGTAGCGCTCGCGCTCGCGACCGTGGCCGTCCAGCACCGACAGTTCGCCCGAACGCGAGACCGCGACCAGGCTGCTGTTGGCGTGCTCGACGTACTTCAGGTTGTTGAACTTGATCGAGCCGGTGGTCTTGACGGTGATGTTGTCCACCGCCGCCGCACGCGAAGCCGCACCACCGATGTGGAACGTACGCATGGTCAGCTGGGTGCCGGGCTCGCCGATCGACTGGGCGGCGATGACGCCGACCGCTTCACCGATGTTGACGATGTGGCCGCGGGCCAGGTCACGACCGTAGCAGTGCGCGCACACGCCGAACTCGGATTCGCAGGTGATGGTGGAACGCACCTTGATGGACTGCACGCTGGCGTCTTCCAGCTTCTGCACCCAGGCTTCGTCCAGCAGGGTGTTGCGGGTGACGATCGGATCCTCGTCGTTGCCCGGCAGGAACACGTCCTCGGCCACGACACGACCCAGCACGCGATCGCGCAGCGGCTCGACCACGTCGCCGCCTTCCACGATCGGAGTCATGGTCAGGCCTTCGCTGGTGCCGCAGTCCACTTCGGTGATCACCACGTCCTGCGCCACGTCGACCAGGCGGCGGGTCAGGTAACCCGAGTTCGCCGTCTTCAACGCGGTATCGGCCAGACCCTTTCGGGCACCGTGGGTGGAGTTGAAGTACTCCTGCACGTTCAGGCCTTCGCGGAAGTTCGCCTTGATGGGCGTCTCGATGATCGAACCATCGGGGCGCGCCATCAGGCCGCGCATGCCGGCCAGCTGGCGGATCTGCGCCTGGCTACCACGCGCGCCGGAGTCGGCCATGATGTACAGCGAGTTCATCGACTTTTCGTTGATGGTCTCGCCCTTGGCGTTCTGCACCTTGTCGGTACCGATCGTGTCCATCATCGCCTTGGCGATGCGCTCGTTGGTGCGCGACCAGATGTCGACCACCTTGTTGTAGCGCTCGCCGGCGGTGACCAGGCCCGACTGGTACTGCTCCTGGATTTCCAGCACTTCCTGCTCGGCTTCGCCCAGGATGCCCTTCTTCTCGGCCGGGATCAGCATGTCGTCGATGCCGATGGAGACGCCGGCGCGGGTCGCGTAGGCGAAGCCGGTGTACATCAGCTTGTCGGCGAACACGACCGTGTCCTTCAGGCCCAGCATGCGGTAGCTGGAGTTGATCAGGCGGCTGATGGCCTTCTTGTTCAACTCGGTGTTGGCCAGCGCGAACGGCAGGCCTTCCGGCAGGATGTCGGCCAGCAGCGCGCGGCCGATCGTGGTGTCCACGATCGACGACTTGCGCTGCTTGCTGCCGTCCTCGTCGGTCACCACCTCGGTGATGCGGACCTTGACCTTGGCGTGCAGCTCGACCACGCGGTTGTCGTAGGCGCGCTTGACCTCGGAGATGTTGGCGAACGCCATGCCTTCGCCCTTCTTGTTCTCCAGGGCGCGGGTCATGTAGTACAGGCCGAGCACGACGTCCTGCGACGGCACGATGATCGGCTCGCCGTTGGCGGGCGACAGGATGTTGTTGGTCGACATCATCAGCGCGCGGGCTTCCAGCTGCGCTTCCAGCGACAGCGGGACGTGCACGGCCATCTGGTCACCGTCGAAGTCGGCATTGAACGCGGTGCAGACCAGCGGATGCAGCTGGATCGCCTTGCCTTCGATCAGCACCGGCTCGAACGCCTGGATGCCCAGGCGGTGCAGGGTCGGCGCACGGTTCAGCAGCACCGGGTGTTCGCGGATGACCTCTTCCAGGATGTCCCAGACTTCGGCTTCTTCACGCTCGACCAGCTTCTTGGCGGCCTTGATGGTGGTGGCCAGGCCGCGACGCTGCAGCTTGGCGAACACGAACGGCTTGAACAGCTCCAGCGCCATCTTCTTCGGCAGGCCGCACTGGTGCAGCTTGAGGTACGGGCCGACCACGATGACCGAACGGCCGGAGTAGTCAACGCGCTTGCCGAGCAGGTTCTGGCGGAAGCGGCCCTGCTTGCCCTTGATCATGTCGGCCAGCGACTTGAGCGGGCGCTTGTTGGTGCCGGTGATGGCGCGGCCGCGGCGGCCGTTGTCCATCAGCGCGTCGACCGATTCCTGCAGCATGCGCTTTTCGTTGCGCACGATGATGTCCGGGGCGTTCAGCTCCAGCAGGCGACGCAGGCGGTTGTTGCGGTTGATGACGCGGCGGTACAGGTCGTTCAGGTCGGAGGTCGCGAAGCGACCACCATCCAGCGGCACCAGCGGTCGCAGATCCGGCGGCAGCACCGGCAGGACGGTCATGACCATCCATTCCGGACGGTTGCCCGACTCCAGGAACGCCTCGATCAGCTTGATGCGCTTGGTCAGGCGCTTGAGCTTGGTCTCGGAGTTGGTGCTGGCGATTTCCTCGCGCAGGTTGACCATCTCGGCCTGCAGGTCGATGGTGCGCAGCAGGTCATAGACCGCCTCGGCGCCCATCGCGGCGTCGAAGTCGTCGCCGTGCTCCTGGCGCGCCTGCATGTACTGCTCTTCGGTGAGCAGCTGGCGGCGTTCCAGGGTGGTCAGGCCGGGTTCGGTGACCACGTAGGCTTCGAAGTACAGCACGCGCTCGATGTCGCGCAGGGTCATGTCCAGCATCAGGCCGATGCGCGAGGGCAGCGACTTGAGGAACCAGATGTGCGCGACCGGTGAGGCCAGGTCGATGTGGCCCATGCGCTCGCGGCGCACCTTGGCCAGGGTGACTTCGGTACCGCACTTCTCGCAGACCACGCCGCGGTGCTTCATGCGCTTGTACTTGCCGCACAGGCACTCGTAGTCCTTGATCGGGCCGAAGATGGCGGCGCAGAACAGGCCATCGCGCTCCGGCTTGAAGGTACGGTAGTTGATCGTTTCCGGCTTCTTCACTTCACCGTAGGACCAGGAACGGATCAGGTCCGGCGAAGCCAGCGCGATCTTGATCGCGTCGAAATCCAGCGTCTGGCGCTGCTGGTTGAAGAGGTTGAGCAAATCTTTCATGGTTTTCTCCGGGATTCGGAATTCGAGATTGGGGATTCGTCAGAGCGGGGATCCGGGAGATTCGGGAGGCAATCGCTTGCCAATCCCGAATCCCGTATCACCAATCCCGAACCTCAGTTGTCTTCCAGTTCCATGTTGATGGCCAGGGAGCGGATTTCCTTCACCAGCACGTTGAAGGATTCCGGCATGCCCGCGACCATCTCGTGTTCGCCGTCGACAATGTTCTTGTACATCTGGTTGCGGCCCTGCACGTCGTCCGACTTGACCGTCAGCATTTCCTGCAGGGTGTGCGCCGCGCCGTAGGCTTCCAGCGCCCAGACTTCCATTTCGCCGAAACGCTGGCCGCCGAACTGCGCCTTGCCGCCCAGCGGCTGCTGGGTGACCAGCGAGTACGGGCCGGTCGAGCGGGCGTGCATCTTGTCGTCCACCAGGTGGTTCAGCTTCAGCATGTGCATGTAGCCGACCGTGGTGTGGCGATCGAACGCTTCGCCGGTGCGGCCATCGAACAGCTGGGTCTGGCCGCTGATCGGCAGATCCGCCAGTTCCAGCATGTGCTTGATTTCCGCTTCCGCCGCGCCGTCGAACACCGGGGTGGCCATCGGCACGCCGTCGGTCAGGTTGCGCGCGAGGTTGATCAGTTCCTCGTCGCTGAATTGCGACAGGTCGACGCGATCTTCGCCCAGCTTCTTTTCGTGGTTGTAGATCTGGTCCAGGAACTTGCGCAGGTCGGCGACCTTGGCCTGGGCTTCCAGCATGGCCTGGATCTTCCGGCCCAGTCCCTTGGCGGCCCAGCCCAGGTGGACTTCCAGCACCTGGCCGATGTTCATACGCGACGGCACGCCCAGCGGATTCAGCACGATGTCCACGGTCTCGCCGGTGGCCATGTACGGCATGTCCTCGACCGGCACGATGGTCGACACCACGCCCTTGTTGCCGTGACGGCCGGCCATCTTGTCGCCCGGCTGGATGCGGCGCTTCACGGCCAGGTAGACCTTGACCATCTTCAGCACGCCCGGGGCGAGGTCGTCGCCGGCGGTGATCTTGCCGCGCTTGTCGGCGAAGCGGCGCTCGAACTCCTTCTCGTGCGCCTGGATCTGCTTCTGGGCGCGTTCGATGGCGTCGGAGGCGTCGTCGTCCTTCATGCGGATGGCGAACCAGTCGGCCTTCTTCAGGCCGTCCAGGTAGACGTCATTGACGGTGTCGCCCTTCTTCAGGCCCGGACCACCGTTGGCGACCTTGCCGACCAGCTGCGAACGCAGGCGGGCATAGATGGCGCTTTCCAGGATGCGGAACTGGTCGTCGAAGTCCTTCTTGACGCGCTTGATCTCGCTTTCCTCGATCTGGCGCGCGCGCTTGTCCTTCTCGATGCCGTCTCGGGTGAAGACCTGCACGTCGATGACGGTGCCGTCCATGCCGGGCGGCACGCGCAGCGAGCTGTCCTTAACGTCGGACGCCTTCTCGCCGAAGATCGCGCGCAACAGCTTCTCTTCCGGAGTCAGCTGGCTCTCGCCCTTCGGGGTGACCTTGCCGACCATGATGTCGCCGGCGCGCACTTCGGCGCCGATGTACACCACGCCGCTCTCGTCCAGGCGGTTCAGCGCCTGCTCGGAGACGTTCGGGATGTCGGCCGAGATTTCCTCCGGACCCAGCTTGGTGTCGCGCGCGACGCAGGTCAGCTCTTCGATGTGGATCGTGGTGTAGCGATCCTCTTCCACCACGCGCTCGGAAAGCAGGATGGAGTCTTCGAAGTTGTAGCCGTTCCACGGCATGAACGCGATCAGCATGTTCTGGCCCAGGGCCAGTTCGCCGATGTCGGTCGAGGGACCGTCGGCCAGCACGTCGCCGCGCGCCACCACGTCGCCCACGTTCACCAGCGGACGCTGGTTGATGCAGGTGTTCTGGTTGGAGCGGGTGTACTTGATCAGCGTGTAGATATCCACGCCGGCATCGTGCTCGCCGGAGATCTCGCTCTCGTTGACCTTGACCACGATGCGGGCCGCGTCGATCTGCTCGACCACGCCACCGCGACGCGCGTTGACGGTCACGCCCGAGTCGCGCGCCACGGCGCGCTCGATGCCGGTACCGACCAGCGGCTTCTGCGCACGCAGCGTCGGCACGGCCTGGCGCTGCATGTTGGCGCCCATCAGCGCGCGGTTGGCGTCGTCGTGCTCCAGGAACGGCACCAGCGCCGCCGCGACCGACACGGTCTGCATCGGCGAGACGTCCATGTAGTCCACTTCGCTCGGCGGCTTCAGCAGCGACTCGCCCTGGTAGCGGCAAGGCACGAACTGCTCGGTCAGGTGGCCCTTGGCGTCATGCAGCGCATTGGCCTGGGCGATGACGTACTCGTTTTCCTCGATCGCCGACAGGTACTCGATCTCGTCGGTGATGGTACCGTCCACGACCTTGCGGTACGGGGTTTCCAGGAAGCCGTAATTGTTGGTGCGGGCGTACACGGCCAGCGAGTTGATCAGGCCGATGTTCGGGCCTTCCGGAGTCTCGATGGTGCAGACGCGGCCGTAGTGGGTCGGGTGCACGTCGCGCACTTCGAAGCCGGCGCGCTCGCGGGTCAGACCGCCCGGGCCCAGCGCCGAGACGCGGCGCTTGTGGGTCACTTCCGACAGCGGGTTGTTCTGATCCATGAACTGGGACAGCTGCGAGGAGCCGAAGAACTCCTTGATCGCGGCGGCCACCGGCTTGGCGTTGATCAGCTCCTGCGGGGTCAGCCCCTCGGACTCGGCCATCGACAGGCGCTCCTTGACCGCGCGCTCGACGCGGACCAGGCCCACGCGGAACACGTTCTCGGCCATTTCACCGACCGAACGCACGCGGCGGTTGCCCAGGTGGTCGATGTCGTCGACGGTGCCGCGGCCATTGCGGATCTCGGTCAGGACCTTGATCACGTCCAGGATGTCCGAGGTATCGCCCAGTTCGGCGACCAGGCGCTTGGCCTCTTCGTCGGTGCGCGAACCGAAGTACTTCTTGTCGTACAGCACGGCCTCGCCGGTGACTTCCTTGCGGCCGACACGGCGGTTGAACTTCATCCGGCCGACGTTGGACAGGTCGTAGCGCTCGAAGGTGAAGAACAGGTTGTGGAACAGGTTCTGCGCGGCGTCCTTGGTCGGCGGCTCGCCCGGACGCATCATCCGGTAGATCTCGACCAGCGCTTCCAGCTGGGTGCGGCTCGGATCGATGCGCAGGGTGTTGGACAGGTACGGACCACGATCCAGATCGTTCACCCACAGGGTGCCGACCGCGTCGACGCCGGCCTTGCGGAACTTGACCAGTTGCTCTTCGGTGATCTCGTCGTTGGCGTTGGCCAGCAGTTCGCCGGTGTTGCCGTCGATCACGTCGTGCGACAGGATGCGGCCGACCAGGTACTCGTCGGGCACCGCCAGCGCGGAGATGCCGGACTGCTCCAGCTGCTTCACGTGGCGCGCGGTGATGCGCTTGCCGGCTTCGACGATGACCTTGTCGCCGTCAGCCAGGTCGAAGTTGAGGGTTTCACCACGCAGGCGCTCGGACACCAGTTCCAGCTGCACGCCTTCGGGCAGGATGTGGAAAGTGTTGATGTCGAAGAACTCGTTGAGCATCTCCTCGTTGGAGTAGCCCAGCGCGCGCAGCAGGATGGTCACCGGCAGCTTGCGGCGACGATCGATACGGGTGAACAGCGCGTCCTTGGGATCGAACTCGAAGTCCAGCCAGGAGCCGCGGTAAGGGATGATGCGGGCGCTGT
Organism: Pseudoxanthomonas sp. PXM04; assembly: GCF_014851695.1. Taxonomy (NCBI): domain Bacteria; kingdom Pseudomonadati; phylum Pseudomonadota; class Gammaproteobacteria; order Lysobacterales; family Lysobacteraceae; genus Pseudoxanthomonas; species Pseudoxanthomonas sp. PXM04. The sequence goes on along the minus strand of NZ_JACVAG010000010.1, from coordinate 4,917 downwards.
ACAGCAGCTTGCCCGAGCTGTGGGTCTTGCCGCGGTCGTGGTCGAAGAACACGCCCGGCGAGCGGTGCAGCTGGGAAACGATGACGCGCTCGGTGCCGTTGACGATGAAGGTGCCGTTCTCGGTCATCAGCGGGATTTCGCCCAGATAGACCTCCTGCTCCTTCACGTACTTGATCGCCTTGGTGGACGATTCGCGGTCATAGATGACCAGGCGCACGGTGACGCGCAGCGGGGCACCGTAGCTCAAGCCACGGTTGCGGCACTCGCGCTCGTCGAACACCGGTTCGCCCAGCTTGTAGCCAACGTATTCCAGCGCGGCATTGCCGCTGTAGCTGGAGATCGGGAACACCGATTTGAGGGCGGCGTGCAGGCCGCGATCCTCGCGCTTGGACGGCTCGGTGAATTCCTGCAGGAATTCGCGGTAGGAGTCGACCTGGATGGCAAGCAGGAAGGGGACTTCGAGGATCGAACGCTGTTTGCCGAAGTCCTTGCGGATGCGCTTCTTCTCGGTGAACGAGTATGTCGTCATGGGAGTGCCTTTGGCATCGGGGGCCGCGCGTCCGCGACCCCGGGGGAACATTCTTTCGAACGGGAGAATTTTCAGTTGGAAGCCGCTGGTATTGCCGGCACCAGCACGCCTTCTGCTGCTGCTTCCAACTACAAACTCGATTGGAGGCGGGGATTCGGGATTGGGGATTCGGGATTCGGAACAGCGCTGTTTTGCTCTTCCAATCCCTACTCCCGAATCACCAATCCCGGCCTTTCAAACAACGACCGAAGGCCAGGGGCTTGCGCCCCCGGCCTCGGTTTGCCGCCGATGTTGCGTGGCGACGGATGTTGCTTACTTCACTTCGACGGTGGCGCCGACGGCCTCGAGGTCCTTCTTCATCTTCTCGGCGTCTTCCTTCGAAGCGGCTTCCTTCAGGACGCCACCGGCCTCGGCGAGGTCCTTGGCTTCCTTCAGGCCCAGGCCGGTGATGGCGCGGACGGCCTTGATGACTTCGACCTTCTTGTCGCCGGCGGTCTTCAGGGTGACGGTGAACTCGGTCTGCTCTTCGGCCGGGGCGGCGGCGGCCGGACCGGCAGCAGCGACGACCGGGGCGGCGGCGGAGACGCCGAACTTCTCTTCGATGGCCTTGACCAGCTCCATCACTTCCATCAGGGTCTTGCCGGCAATGGCGTCGACGATCTGTTCGTTGGAAAGGGACATTGTGTTTACCTTTTGGAAATTTATCTTGGGAAAGGGTTCAGTGAACCGTTAAGACGTCGAACTCAGGCTTCGGCCGCAGCTTCGGCGACGGCTTCGCCGCCACCCTGCTTGTCGCCCACGGCCTTGACGGCACGGGCGAACATCGCGGCCGGTTCGGCCAGGACGCGGGCCAGCATGGCCAGGGCCTGATCACGGGTCGGCAGCGACGCCAGCACGTCAACGTGGCTGGCCGGATACAGCTGACCGCCCACCGAGACCACCTTGGCCTGCAGCTTGTCGTTGCCCTTGGCGAATTCCTTGATCAGACGCCCGGCAGCGCCGGGTTCTTCCGTCGAAAACGCATACAGCAGCGGACCGACGAGCTTTTCCTTGACGCACTCGTATTCGGTACCTTCGACGGCACGGGAAGCCAGGGTGTTCTTGACAACTTTCAGGAACACGCCGGTCTCACGCGCCTTCTTGCGCATCGCGGTCATCTGGGTGACCGTGATGCCTGCGTATTCGGCGGCGACCAGGGAGTGCGCCTTGGCGGCGACGTCTGCCAGTTCGGCGACTACTTCTTGCTTCTGGGACAGATTGAGAGCCATACACTCCTCACTTGTTGATTCCGCTCGCGGCTCCTGCCGCTTGCGGTCCTGGACGGCACCCATCCTGGGTACCGGGGGCGCGAGCCCCGGCGGTGGCCTTTCTGACTGGCATGAATCTGCACCAGGAAATTTCCAGAAGGCGGCACCATCTGCGCAGGCGCGTCCCCTTTCGGGTCCGGATTAAGCGATCCCGCTTCCATCGACGGCGATTCCCTGCCAACACGAGCTTCCGTGCCCGTCGTCGATGCGCGCGGACCGCACCTGCGGTCTTTGACGGCTATCGCTCGGGAACGGATTCCGTTGCGATTGCCCTCAAATGTTCGGCAACGTCCTCGCGAACGCTGCCTTGTTGCATTTCCTTGCGTGGGCCGGATCCAGGAATCTTCAAGATTCCAATGGATTCCTGCTTTCGCAGGGATGACGAACCGGCAGGCCCGCGCGCCAGGCGCGCGGGCCGGTTCATCACTTCAGGTTGAGCGACGACTGGTCGACGGTGACGCCGGGACCCATGGTCGAGCTGACCGAGATCTTCTGCAGGTACTGACCCTTGGCGGTGGCCGGCTTGGCCTTGACCAGATCGGCCAGCAGGGCCTGCAGGTTGTTCTTCAGCGCTTCGTCCTCGAAGCTGGCCTTGCCGATGGTGCAGTGGATGATGCCGGCCTTGTCGGTGCGGTAGCGCACCTGACCCGACTTGGCGTTCTTCACGGCTTCGGCCGGGTTCGGGGACACGGTGCCGACCTTCGGGTTCGGCATCAGGCCGCGCGGGCCCAGCACGGTGCCCAGCTTGCCGACCACGCGCATCGCGTCCGGCGTGGCGATGACCACGTCGTAGTTGATGTCGCCGGCCAGCATCTTCTCGGCCAGGTCGTCCATGCCGACGGCTTCGGCGCCGGCGGCGGCCGCTTCGTCAGCCTTGGCGCCGGCCGGGGCGAACACCGCCACGCGCACTGACTTGCCGGTACCGGCCGGCAGCACGGTCGAACCGCGAACCTGCTGGTCGGACTTCTTGGCGTCCACGCCCAGGCGCACGGCGACGTCGACGGACTCGACGAACTTGGCCTTGGTGGCGGACTTGATGATCTTCAGCGCCTCGTCGATGGCATATGCCTTGCCCGGGGTCACTGCGGCCAGGATGGCCTTCTGTCGCTTGGTCTGTGCCATCTCTTAACCCTCCACCGTCAGGCCCATGGAGCGGGCCGAACCCGCGATCGTGCGAACTGCTGCGTCCAGGTCGGCCGCGGTCAGGTCGGGTTCCTTCGCCTTGGCGATCTCTTCCAGCTGCTTGCGGGTCACCTTGCCCACCTTCTCGGTGTTCGGGCGCTTGGAGCCGGACTGGATGCCCACGGCCTTCTTCAGCAGGATGGTCGCCGGCGGCGTCTTGGTGATGAAGGTGAACGTACGATCGGAATAGGCGGTGATGACCACCGGAATCGGCAGACCCGGTTCCAGCTTCTGCGTGGCGGCGTTGAACGCCTTGCAGAATTCCATGATGTTCAGGCCGCGCTGGCCCAGGGCCGGACCGACCGGCGGCGAGGGGTTGGCCTGGCCGGCCTTCACCTGCAGCTTGATGTAACCAACAACTTTCTTAGCCATTTGAGTTCTCTCCGGGTGCTAGCGCCTGTTTTGCAGGCTCCCCATCGGACCGGGAAAATCACGCGTCCCGGCTTCGCGTTGTAGACGCACGGAAGCCGCCTTGCGGCGGCGGGTGCCCTGCCCGGCTCCTTTGGACAGGGAGCCGCGCAGTATATCAGGGTTTTCCTGGCCGTGCCGGGGGCACGCCGGGAGGGGGTCAGGCCTTCTCGACCTGGCCGAATTCCAGCTCCACGGGGGTGGAGCGGCCGAAAATGAGCACCGCCACGCGCAGGCGGCTCTTTTCGTAGTTGACTTCCTCGACCACGCCGTTGAAGTCGTTGAACGGGCCGTCGATGACCCGGACCATCTCGCCCGGCTCGAACAGCACCTTGGGACGGGGCTTTTCCACACCTTCCTGAACGCGGTCCAGGATGGCGGCGGCCTCCTCGTCACGGATCGGCAGCGGGCGATCGGCGGTGCCGCCGATGAAGCCCAGCACCTTGCTGGTTTCCTTGACCAGATGCCAGCTCTCGTTGTCCATGCGCGGGATGCCCGCCTCGTCATGGGTCTCGATCTGGACCAGGACATAGCCCGGGAAGAACTTGCGCTCGGAACGGCGCTTCTGGCCGGAGCGCATCTCGACCACTTCCTCGGTCGGAACCAGGACGTCGCCGAACTTTTCCTGCATGTCGTTGCGGACGATGCGATCCCGCAGCGCCTGTGCAACCGACTTCTCGAAGCCCGAATAGGCGTGAACCACGTACCAACGCTTCACTGCGACATCCTCCTCAGCGGCCGTAGTCCAGGAACAACTCGATCGCCCATTTGATGGCGAAATCGAAGCCTGCCAGCAGCAGGCTCAGGATGATGACGACGATCGCCACCACCCAGGTCATGCGGGTCGCTTCCTGGCGGGTCGGCCAGACCACCTTGCGCAACTCGAACCGCGATTCGGACAGGAATTCCCGGGTGTCCCGGCCCTTGCCGGTGGTCAGGAACACGACCGTGCCCAGGACCAGGCCGGCCGCGACCGCCAGCGAACGCAGCGGCGTGGCCCACTGGCCATTGAACCACCACCACGCCACCAGGCCCGCGACCACGAGGGCAGCGGCCAGCACGTACTTGGCGATGTCGCCGGCGGATGCGCCGCCTTTGGATTGTTCGACCTTGCTGTTCAAGTCAGTGTCGCTCTTTGCTCTAAGGGGCCGGCCATGCATGCCGGCCCTGTGCGGAAGACTCCGCCGGTGTGGCACGCCAGGAGGGACTCGAACCCCCAACCTGCGGTTTTGGAGACCGCTGCTCTGCCAATTGAGCTACTGGCGTATCGATTTGCTAAAGGTTTCCCTTAGACGGCGAAGGCGGACCGAGGTTCCGGCCCGCCGTTCGCGAGGTCCGGCGAAGCGATTCGCCGGAACAGCAGCTTACTTGATGATCTTGGCCACGACGCCGGCGCCGACGGTACGACCGCCTTCGCGAATGGCGAAACGCAGACCTTCGTCCATCGCCACCGGGTTGATGAGCTGCACGGTCATCTTGATGTTGTCGCCC